>CAYMEN010000006.1:0-177677 GCA_964389325.1 uncultured bacterium
CCCGTTGGTAGGGTTTATATTAACAGGTTCGGTTTCCCGAGTCAACTATCTTTTTTTATTTTTTTCGGCCTGCGACCGAGGTTTGCGGTGTACCAGTATACGTATCATACAGGAGACAGGAAACGTCTGTGAGGAGTGAGAAGGCCACCCCATGCTGCTCTCGCAAATTCCCCAGTACTTGCGGCCACATCTATCTCCCCTTTGGTTTTCATCAGCGACCGAACTTCTTTCCGGATTCCCGTCATTTTGCGACAGGCATTCTTACATACCGGAGGGCGATACCGTTCCTGAACGCGACGATCTGGGCAAGAATCTCGAGAGCAATCTCCTCGGGGGTCGTACTCCCGAGATGAATGCCGATGGGGGCGAAAACGCTTTCAACACGCTTCGGATCGGCTCCGGAAGCCAGAACGCTTTTCTTCATTTCGGCGACCTTTCTGGCCGAGCCAATCATGCCGACATACTCGGCCGGCGAAGCGACGGCCTGCTCGAGCACCTCGAGGTCGTGCTGGTGGCCCGGCGTGACGATGACAACGGCATCAGACGCTTCAACCCCGACCGCAGTGACGCTTCCCTTATACGGGCAGCAGATCACGTTCTCGATATCGGGAAATCGTGCCGGATCGGCGTATTCCGGACGGTCATCGACGAGCGATACATGGAACCGCATCTGCGAAGCGAGGCGGGCAAGCGCGAAGCCGATGTGGCCGCCTCCGAAAATGACGATCCGGCTTCGGTCAGCCATGTATTCGATGAACACCTTCACGTTGCCACCGCAGACAGGCTCACCACTTTCGATCTCGTTGGCGAGATCGTAGGAAAGCAGCTGCGTTCCGCCGCGTTCGGGAAACAGGGCCAGCGCGGCTTTTCGCGTCCGTTCCTCGTTGATGCCGCCGCCGATCGTTCCAGCCATGCGGCCGTCCTCGAAGACGATCATACGTTGTCCCGATTTTCCGGGGCTGCTGCCGTCGACCTCGACGACGGTGCAGAGCACGAAGGGCTTGCGGCTGTTGAATGCCTCCTGGAGTTCCCTGAACAATTCCGTGGCCATGCGAACATTCCTTTCGGTGTCGGTTCCGCCCGATCCACGTGATTCAGGCGCAGGCGTACCAGTCACGAATTGTAAATGGTTGGTTTCCCGGAATCCAGCATTCCTTTTCTTCTTGATTCCTGCATGGCGAAAGCCAATGTTGCGTATCCGTTCGGGCTGAGCCTGTCGAAGCACGAGAGACTCTCGCCCCTTTCGGCAAGCGCAAGTCAGTCTTCGGCAGGCTCAGGGCAAGCGGATTGTTTCACTCCCTGGGCACCGATTGAATCAGTGGTTTTTCCCGCAAACATTGCTGTTGAAAGCCTTTCCACGGGAAAAGGAACAGAAGCGTCAAGAAAACCCTTCGATACGCCGATAACTTCCCTGATCGGTAGAAATCGTATTCGGAGGCATCATGAGCGCCCAACCCCTGTTCGCGTCACCGGAGACCGTCCGCTCCGTTCCCGGCAGTGCCGGTTTCATTGAAACTCCGCTCGGAGCGGTTCCCCGCATCTACGACGAATTCTGGACCGCGAAACAGCGCCAGATGCACTCGCTGCATTATGCCCTTTCGTATCGGGCCTCGTTCAAGCCAGAGCTTCCCGACTACTTCATCCGGAAGTTCACGCGCCCCGGCGACGCCGTCGGCGATCCGTTCGGCGGCCGCGGCACAACCCTGCTTCAGGCGAACCTCCTCGGCCGGCGCGGTCACAGCAACGATGTGAACCCGCTGTCAGAGCGCATCGCGCGGCCCAAGGTCAATCCCGTGACGATCGAAGCGGTCGAGCGCCGTCTGCAGGAAATCCCGCTCGAAGCCCCCCGCGATCTTTCCCGGGAAGAAGACCTCAGCATGTTCTATCATCCGCAGACCTATATGGAGCTTCTGAATCTGCGGGACTATCTGAAAACGCACCGGGACGCGACCGACCGGTTCATCGAGATGCTCGCGCTCTCCCGCCTTCACGGCCATTCGCCGGGCTTCTTCTCGGCTTACTCGTTCCCGCAGATCTCGATTCCGAAGGCGAACCAGGTCAAGATCAACCGCACGCGCGGAGCGGACCCCGAGTATCGCGACATCGCTTCCCGCATCGTCAAGAAGGCGAAGACCGCGCTGAAAGACGGGCAGATCGACGAGATCAGGCAGCATGGGAAAAGCACCGTCATCACGACGGGCGATTCCCGGAACCTGAAGGGCTGGGCCGATCAGAGCGTCGACCTGATCGTCACCTCGCCCCCGTTTCTGAACACGGTCGACTACGTGCAGGATACCTGGCTCGAAACCTGGTTTTGCGGCATCGACTCGCAGAAGCTCGAGAAGGCCGTCGTGCAGACACCCGATCTCGGGGAGTGGATGCAGTTCATCTCGGACACGCTCGCCGAGCTTCACCGCGTCGTGAGAAAGGGCGGCCTCGTGGCGATGGAAGTCGGCGAGGTGCGGTATCAGGGCGAGCTGATCAACCTCGACGAAGCGGTCGTCAACCTGACGTGCAGCAAGAAATACAACGCCGGCCAGTTCAAGGTCGTCGAAGTATACGTCCAGAGCCAGGAGTTCACGAAGCTGGCCAACTGTTTCAGGGTCACCAACAATCTTCTGGGAACGAACACGAACCGTATCGTCCTGATGGAGAACCTCTAGGAGGCAAACGACATGAGAATCACCCCCCTCGATATCTACCAACGCGAGTTCTCGCGCAAGAAAATCGGCGGTCTCGATGAGAACGAGGTCTACGACTTCCTGAAGAAGGTCGGCCGAGAATACGAAGCCGTCTACGCCGAAAGCAAGGAGCTGAAGGACCAGGTCGAGCGCCTGACGGCCCAGATGAAGGATTACCTCGAGCTCGAGAAGACGCTCAAGCAGACGCTCATTTCGGCCCAGAAGGCCTCGGGCGACCTCAAGAACAACGCCGAGAAGGAAGCCGAACTGATCGTGAAGGAAGCCGAGATCCAGGCCGAGCGCATTCTCGACGAGGCGCGGTCCGAATCCGAGATGGTCGGCAAGGAGATCCGCGAACTCAAGCGCCAGAAGCGCATGCTCAAAGTCGAGCTGAAGACGGTTCTCGAGTCGTATATGGCGATGATGAACGAGGATGGCCCCACGCCGATCAGGGCTGTCCCCTCCGTTTCAAAGCCAGTGGCTGAAGCCGCCTGACGGGTCTCCCTGCCGATGACACTCGCCTGCCTGCGCCCACACGCTCGTGGAACATCGCTCAGCGTTCAGGCGGCGCCGAGGGCGTCACGGTCGGAAATTGTTGACATCAGCGGGGATCGTTGTAAAATGAGAGTCAAGGCAGCCCCTGTCGAGGGGGAAGCCAACGAGGCTCTCACGGTGTTCATCGCCAAGACGTTTGGCATCACCAAGCGTCAGGTATCTCTGGAACACGGGGCTCACGGCAAGCAGAAGACGTTCGTTCTCGCCGGCATCACCCCGGAATCGGTTGAAATCATTCTTCGGCGGGCGGTTGGCGGAGTTGCGCCGGATAACAAGGAGAGGGCATGAAAATCCAGTATTGGCTCTGGGCATTATGGGGAGCCATGTTTCTGTCGATGCTCCTGAAGTGGAAGATCGACACCTATATGGTCGTGGCCCTCATCATTCTCCCCATCCTGATCGTTCTCATGGAGATGAAAGACGAGATTTCCGCTCTCCAGGAAGAATCGAAGCACCAGCGAAAGTTCGTCATGGACCGCTTCACCGTCCTTTCCGACAAGCAGAAAGATCTCGCCAACCAGTTCGAGAAGAAGGTCGTCGTCGACTTTGCCGAGTTTGCCAAGAGCAACCCGCCTCCCGAAAAGGAGCAGCGGCCGCCCGCAGGCAACAAGAAAAAGAAGTCCGGTAAACGGACGGAAGCCAGCGAAGAGGCCGGCGGCGAGGCTCAGGCAGACCAGTCTGTCGATTTCGCCGAAGCTGACGAGAAAGACACCGAAAAAAAAGACGCCTGACACCACCCGTTTTCCACCAAGAATCCCCGGTCACCGCACCGGGGATTCTCGCTTTTTGTGCCGCACACGGTACAGCCGTTTTCTTGACACCCCCCGCCATCGTCCGTATAGTTACGATATAAGCCCCGCATTCGGGGCGAAGGACGGCATCATGCGCTTACGACACATCATAGTCTCACTCGGCATTCTCACAGCCGTGCTGTTTGCCGCAGCCCCGGCCGATGCCTGGGGCGGCCGCACGCACCGCAAGATCACATCCGACGCCTATTTCATCATGCCGGCGGCATTCCGCGCCTTTCTCGGCGCGACGGGCACGGGGTCGAGCGCGAAAAATCCCGCGCTCAAGCCGATCCTGCAGGCATCCGTCGAGCCCGACACCGTCCTGAAGGATTTCAGAAATCACGTTTTCCATATTCACGGCAGCGACATGGGCAACGGCCCGTTCAAGGTCGAACAGCTGGCGAACGAGATCGTCGACGACATCAAAAACAAGAAGTCCCGGGCGACGATCATCCAGAAGCTCGGCTGGCTGAGCCACTATATCGCCGATCTCGTCCAACCCCTTCACACCGGTATCGTCGTCATCGACGGCATCGAGGAAAAGCCATATCATGTCGCCTCCGAGAGGGATGCTGACAAGAGTGTCCACCTGTATGGCGTTTCGTTCGAGGGTTGCCGGAAGATCGAGCGCCTCAGCGCCCTGATTGTATACTGGTCGTTATGGGCAAACAAGTATTACGATGCGATGATCGAGTATTACACGCCGGGCAACCTCAACCTGAAGCAGGGAAGAGCCATCGTCGCCTCCTGCTACTCGCGGGCCGTGAACAACATCGTGCTGATGTGGTATACCATCTGGGCCCGCGCCGGCGGCAAGATCAATCCGAAGACCGATGCCCGGCCGAAGTATTACCCGCCGTACGGCGACAAGAAAGAGATCGCCCTTCCGCACTCGACCGCCGAGATCGACGACCCCGACGAGGAGGCAGCTCCGGCTCCGGTTTCTGAATGACCTTTCCCTTCAGCCGTCTCTCGGCCCCCATCGAAACCATCGCGTTCCCGAACGGCCTGCAGCTGGTTCTTCACCAGTTTTCGTCACCCGCCGTGGGTTTTGCCTGCCTGGTCCGGTGCGGCCCGATCTTCGAAACCGTGACGAACAGCGGCGTGTCGCATTTTCTCGAGCACATGCTGTTCCGCGGAACCCCCGAGTATCCGACGTCGTCCGAGCTGAGCTGCGCGCTCGACCGGGTTGGCTCGGAGTCGAACGCGGCGACGTTTTCCGACATGACGATCGTCTCCTGCAAGGTGCTTCCCGAATCGCTGGAAGAGGCCATGCGCCTGATTCATCGTATGCTGACGGCGCCAACGTTCAACGGGTTGGCGGCGGAGCGGCGGATCATCCTCGAGGAGTGCCTCGAGGACGAGGACGAAGAGGGCCAGGTGACGGCGATCGATCAGCTCTCCTCGCAACTCATGTACGGCGACCATCCGTATGCCCTCCCGATCCTGGGAACGCCCGAATCGGTGAAGCGCATCAGGCGGCATCACCTCGAGACACATCTGCATGAGCATTACAGGCCGGAATCCGTCGTCGTTGCGATGGCGGGAGGCTTCGATTCCCGCAAAGCCCGGGCGGCAGCCGGAAAGGTTTTCGGGAAGTGGCTGCCGGCGCCGCTCCCGCGCAGTCCGAAGCGTCCTGGCCCCGTCGACGCGTTGAACGGCCCGAGGATCCTGTCCGTCGACTCACCCCGAAGCCAGGTTCAGGCGCGGGTTTCCTTCCGGGCGCTCGCGTTCAATGATCCGGATTTTCACGTGCAGAAATCGCTCGTTCGCATCCTGGATGCGGGCTCGGGATCGCCCCTGCGGCAGGCGATGCAGGATTCGAAGGGGTTCTGCTACTCGCTGAGCGTCGGCACCGACTCCTACGAGAACGCCGGCGCGATCCACATCGATTTTTCCGTTCAACCGGACGTTCTCGAAGACGCCGTCGGAGAGTGTCTCCGGGTGATGGCTTCCATCGCGAAAGCCCCGCTCGGCAAGGACGTCGTGGACCACATGCTGTACCAGTATGTGAAGGCGAAACGGTTCGCCTCGACCGACGTCTGGGATTTCTCCGGCCGATACGCGTTCAGGGCCCTGTATCCCTCGCCGATCAGTTTCGCCGAGGAGTTTGCGGCGACGCAGAAGCTCCGGCCGGCGGACATTCACGCGATGGCGGCGCGGCTTCTGCGCCGGACGCATCTGGGCGTGACGCTCGTCGGCGATATTTCGAAAGCCCGTGCGGCGCGGGTGAAGAAACTGCTGCAAGGCTTCCCGGGGTAACGGGAGTCGCACCCCTCATTCTTTCTGCCTGTTCCAGTCGGTCGTGGCGGGCGTCTCCTGGACAATCTTGTGCAGCGCCGTTTTCCGCTTCTTTTTCATCCCCGGCTTCGAAGCGGGTTCCGGGCCCTTGGGGGGGAGAAGCCTGTCGTTCGCGGTTTTGCTCTGCGTCTTCATGCTCGCGGGGGAGTTCGGGGAACTTTGCCCTCCCTTCATGGCGCCGCGCTCGGGTTCGCAGGGAATATACCGAATGATCGTCCGCCACTCGCCGTTGATGAGGAGTCTGGTTTCGACGGCCCGCATTTTGACGACAGGGGTAAAGCTCGCCATTAGTCCGGTTTTCACCTGATCGGGCTTGATGTCGGCCGACACTCGCGAGGCCTCGTCGAAAGTTCCCGGAACGTCGGCGGCCGCAGCGACCCCGCCTGCCGCGCACAGGGCGCAAGCAGCAATACCTCTTATAATATATTTTACGGCATTATATTTTCCGGACATCGTTCCCTCCGGTTCCGGGAAGCGGGGGCGGCGGCATCGGCCACCGCCCCCCTTTTGTCGCGTGTTCTCAGTTGTCGCCCATCGAGCCGGCCGGCTGGGCGTTTTCCTGCGTGCTGGCGCCCGTTTCGACCGTCGTTCCCGTGGCCGTATCAGCGGGCACCGACGACGCGCCGGTCGCAACGTCGGTTTCCGTAGCCGAGGCCGTTTCCACAACGGTCCTGATGACGACAGGGGTCTGGGTGATATTCTTCACCAGCGCCTGGAAGTCCTCCGTGTTGATCACCTTGTCGCCATTGATGTCGAACTGGGCGAGCCAGGGCGAGCTGACCTTGATCCCGTTCTTGCCGGCCCGCTGGACGACGTGGGCCAGCTTGAGGAGGTCGGCCCAGCCGAGCTTCCCATTCCCGTTCAGGTCGCCGGGGATGTAGGTCGGATCGGCCGGGAACACGGTGCGACCGCCGAACACGGCATCACGCAGGAACTGGAAGTCGCTGATCGTGATCCTGCCGTCGCCGTCGAGATCGGCATTGGCAAGGGTCGACGCCTTGCGGCCGAGGTGGAGAACCAGCTTCGCCAGGTCTTTCCGGTCGATCTTGCCGTCGCCGTTCACATCGCCGAGTTTCGCCGTCTCTTTTTCCATGGCGGCGATCAGGGTGTCGATGCGGGCGTTTTCCTGCCCGATCGCGGTTTCGGCTTTCGTCAGGGCGGCGAGCTGCTCCCTGAAAGCGATCATCTGCTTGGGATCGAGAGCGTTGAACGTGCCGGCGTTCATGAAGTCTTCTTCAACGCCGTCGAGGTTCTTCGCCATATCGGCGCTCAGCTTGTCGAGCTTTTCGTTGAGAGCGCGGATGCGCTTCTTCGCGTCTTCCGAATACGGTTTCTTCGCGAGCATGTCCAGGAGCTCTTTCTGCAGGGCGGAGATTTCCTTCTGCTGGGCGGTGAGCCTGTTCATGCGGTCGTTCAGCCCCTGCCAGGAGTGCTCGGCCTTTTCGGCCAGGACAAGCAGGCCCTTCCGGACGGCAGCCTCGCCGTCTTTGATCTGAGCCCGGATCGTCTGCTGCGCCTTGTCGGCGGCCTCGACGTTCGCCGTCAGCTGGGGGTTCAGGATGATGCCGTCGTATTTCTTGTCGTCGAGGAGCTTCTTGTGGGCGGCGGTCTCTTTCTCGATCTCCTTGCGGGCGGCGACGATCTTTTCGTTCAGCGCCTTGATCCGTCCCTGGAGCTCCTTGAGGGCATCGGGGGTGATCTTCTTGCTGCTCTGGAGGAGTTCGTCAACCATCTTCTGCTTCTGGATCGTCAGGTCGAGAACGATCTTCTCGATCTTCGCAACGGCATTCTGGTGGTTGCGAATCGCCTTGTAATACTCGTTCCGCGTCTCTTTCCGGACGTCATACCGGGAAGCGAGTTCGACGAGGTCGCCGACGTTCGCGCCCGCCCCCTTGCCGGCCTCGTATCCGGCTCTGATCTTGTTCGCGGCGATCATGTAATAGCCCTGGCCGTTCAGACCAGCCGCGTTGGACGTGTAGGCCTGGACGATGTGGTTTTTGTAGACCTCGGGTTCCTTGCCCTTGATCGATTCGAGCCACCGGGTGAACGCGACCGCCGAACTGCGGAGACCGGCATAATCCTTCTGGCGTTCCATGCCGGCGAGACGCTCCGCCCATCGCCCGGCCTGCTCCTTGGGGGTCAGGCGAACGAACTCGGCGGCCATTTTCTTCTCCACCTCGTCCGCGTCGGGCTTGCCCTCGTCCTCCCTGATGTCCCCCTCTTCCTGGGCGGCAGGAACGAGAGAGGCTTCGGCGCCCGCCGTTTCCTCACAAAACGAGGCCGTCGACATGCTCAGCAGTGTCGCCACGATCAGGCCACCGGTCAGAACTGTTTTCCTCATACGTTCGAAACCTCCGATTAAATATATTATATTTGATATATTTTCACCGCGGACCCACCGGCATGACTTCCACGCCAGATATATCTCACGACATCATTCTAGCATACGCCCTTCATCAGAGGGAGTCGTAGAAATAATTCCACCAGGCCGTCTGCATCAACTGGCCCGTCACGAAAAAGGTGGAAAGATCGACCTTTCCGCCCGGAAACCGCGGATCGGACGATTCGACCGATATCCGCACGAACAGCTGGTCCTGGACGAACACGTCGTATCCGGCGGCGACGCGTTGCATCTGGCCGATCTTCGCCGCCTCGAAGCTCCTGATGCGGGGCACCGCAAAGTTCCTCTTCGAAACCGTTCCGCCGGCGTTCTCCTCGCGCTCGACATAGTCTCCGCCGGCGCCGGAAAGGAGCCTGTAGGTGACGGTGGCGACAGGCTGAACGAAAATCAGGGCGTCCGACATGGCCGAGGTAAGATCGGGAAACGCCGCCGCGCCTGCCGGAATCGTGATCTTCGGGCTGGAGGCATCCACCTGGACGGAACCGCGGAGGTCCTTGCGGATGTTGGAAAAGATCTCATTGGCGGCCCGGATGGACTCGAGAAGATCCATTCCCTTGACGGAGCTTCGGACCCCTTGGGAGAAGATCATATGCGCCGCTCCGAGAATCAAACTGCAGAGCAGCATCACCACCAGGGCTTCGACATACGTGAAACCCCGTGCGGAATCGATGGAGGAGCGCACCCCGGTCATGGGTCCTCCCTCAGGACAAGCGAGAACGACGCGTTGTGGACGACGGGATCGTTTTTGGTCATCCGCCACGCGAGGCCGATCGTCACGCTCCAGAATATGCCGTTCTTCAGAATCTGTTTCCCCGCGGTGTCGAGCTGCTCGATCTTCACGACACGGGCCAAGAAGTTCGGATTCAGAGGGGAGCACAGCAGAACGATCTCGGTGCCGGGGATCCGGATGATGCCTGGCCCGACCGCCGGAGGCGTCTGCGGACTGAGAGCCGCAACAACCAGTGGGTCTTCGAGAAGGGTTTTGATACTTTCGCCCGTCACCTCGCGCATCGATTTCAGCCGCTGCGAAAGCCGCAGCAGCTGTTCTCCAAGCTCTTCAGCATACTGGACGGCCATGATCTCGAACACCGATGCCCTGCTCGTTCGATTTGACGAGGAAAGCATGCCAAGCATGGGCGCCGCCGCGAGCCCGACGATGACGCAGGCGACAAGCACTTCGACAAGGGAAAAGGCAGCACGACGCATGTCAGTCGTCCCCCGAGATTTCGAGCGAACTGGGTTTGTCTTCGGGCAGGAACTCGCGCGATGCGGCATATCCAGGCCCACACGGATTGAACCGGGGGTTGTATCTGATCCTCCCCCCCCCGGTGAAATCGGTCATCGTCGTCCTCGTCGAGCCGTCATCGGGATACAGACCCATTTCCCAGACCGCAAGTCCCCCGAAAACGTCCATTCGGCGCTGGCCGTTCGAGCTTCCGCACAGCAGTTTTCCCCCTCCCCGGCCTCCTCCCGGCCCCTTTCTTTGTGCGAGCAGATAGGCATGGACCGGCTTGTCGGTGTCGAGGATGATGTTCCCGCCGAGCGCGGCGAGGGTCAGCAGTTTTTCGGGAGCGCCTCCGGCCAACGGGGCAACGATGGTATTGCCGATCGACAGATCGCCGCGCTCGGTGATGATCATCAGGTTCTGGTTCAGCCAGATTCCGGGCACGCCGGCTGTCGGCACGGCAAGCGGCTGACCGGGGGAGATGCGACGGCGAATATAGAATACCCCCTTTCGCCGTGGCTTCCACCACCCGGCATGGGCGGCATCCTCGGAGGCGGTGATTTTGGCAAACAGGGTGTTTGCGAACAACTTGTTTTCCTCGGCCTGGTTCGCGCATCCCGAAAGATCGACGATGTGGGAAACGCGCCCCGGGAGGTTGTCCTTCGTCATCGCCAGGTCGATCAGATTCCCCTGAAAGAACAGATCGTCGGGCGCATTGCCTTCGCGGAACCGGATCTCGAACGATGCATCCCAGGGATGGAGCCCCGGCGGGAGCGTGCCGCCCATGTCCGCCGCGGCGGGCACGAGGCTTCGCTGGACGACGCCGGCGAGGGCCGCGGTTCCGGAGAGGAAGCTCGGATAGCTCGTTGTATAGCTCATGAAATCGAACAGGGCATTGAACGCGACTCCCGCGGATGTCGCCCCCGGAAGGAATGCGGCCGGCGAAACGCGGGCCAGGCTCGCGAGACCTTCCTTGCCGGCCGGGTCGCCAGGCGAGGCCCTGAACACGTCCTGATAGGCAGGCACGGCCGGGGCCACGGCGTCGGGCGCGTTCACCTGGGCGGTCTTGTCGTAAATGAGAGAGGCGTCAGGGCTCGATTCGAGTTTTCGCTTGATGCATACCGACCAGTATGCCGGATCGGACGACGGCAGCGAAGGTTCTTTCAGCATGAAGAACTTGAGAAAACCCGCCAGCACGGGGCCGACCATGAGGGTGCGGGAAGGCTCGTCATTCTCGCCGAACGGCATCAGCCACGAGGCAGCGGAGCCGCCTGGGTCCGACAGGGACCAGAACCCCTTCGTCGCCACCGGGGCGGGCGTGATCACCCCGGTGGTGTTCTCCTCGGCCGTGAAAAAGCCCTGGTAGATGCCGTGTATGGCGACGGGCATTCCGAGTGCCGTCGGGATCGCGAAGGCGGCGGGATCGACGATATTCTCGGGCGGCAGGACGAGTTTTCCCGCAGCGTTGACGATCGCCTTCGAGAACATGAAGTTGCCGCCCGCGGCGTTGTTGTATCCGGAAGGAATGCGCAGAAGCACCTGGCCGGGCGGGGAGGTATCATGGCTCGGGCCGAGGAAGACCCAGCCGCGGTTTCCGAGGTCGGCGGTCGTCACCGGCGAGCCAGCCGAGATCGAGTCGGTCCCGTTGATGATCTTCAGGGGTGCGTTCAGATGCAGGCCGGAGGGCGGGAAGGGATGGGTGTAGGACGGATCGATCTTGCCGTTATAGACGACGCCGAGGCCGTTGTATGAAGTATACGATGGCGTATACGGCACGAACAGGGTGAAGCGGGCGAAGGGGCCGGGCACCATGCTGACGATGCGGAACTGGCGCCTGACTCTGGCCCTTCTCGCCAGTCCCTGATACTCGACGGCGCAGGTGATGTTGAGATATCCCATCTTCTCGACCGGATCGCGACCGTCCTGCATCTGCTGGGGTGTCGTGTCGGGATTGATCTGCACCATGTCGTCGAAGGAGACTTCCATGCGCCTGCAGATCGGCTGCGGCTCGAGTTCGTCGATCGACTGGAGATACGCGTGATAATCGGCAGCCACTTTTGCCAGCAGGCCGGTCGGATCGGGGGCGACGAAGGGAGACGTGTCGGCGGACGTTTTGAGGGAAGCGGCCGCGTCGTCGATGAACGTGTCCCCGACCGTCTGAATCTGTTCTGCGAGGAGATTTGCGCCGGCCAATGCCAGCATGCCGGCCACTTCGCCGATTTTTTCATGGTGGGCCCGGACATTCTGCCGCCGCACCATGACGTTGTAGCTGAACAGGAAGATCGCCAGCACCATCGCGGAAAGAATGACCACCCCAAGGACGAAGCCTCTCCTCGCGTCTCTCAGCCCCATATCCATATCTTTTTCATAGCATGACACGTCCGGAAAGGGGTGGCAATACATTTTTTCCAACGGAATCGGGCCGGAAGGCGAGGCTGCCTCCCGGCCCGAAAGGGGGTCAGACGGAAGGACGTTACGGTTTCGAACCGGAGGAAGGCCTGAGGAGCCATTGGCGGCCGACGGAGAAGAGGAACACCCCGAGGCCGAGGAAGATCAGGGTGGGATACAGATCGGATGTGGCCAGGGCACCGACCTTTTCGTGCATGTCGAGCGTCTTCGAGACGTTCTCGCTCGCGCCCAGGAAGGCGATGAAGATGCCGGCGATCGCACCGCCGGCGATCAGGCCGGACGAGAGGAGCATGCCGGGGCTCGACTCGGTCTCGGCGATCGACTGGTTCTTCGCCGTGCGGTCGACGAGCCACCGGATCGCGCCGCCGATAAAGATCGGGAGCGAGGAGGAGAGGGGCAGGTAGACGCCGACGGCGAAGGGCAGGGCCGACACCTGGCACAGCTCCATGATGAGGGCGATGAACGCGCCGATGAACACGAGGATCCACGGCAGTTTCTGGGTCAGGATGCCGTCGATGATGACGGACATCAGCTTCGCCTGCGGGGCGCCGTATTTGGGCACCGAACCGGTATAGTTCACTTTATATTTCACCGTTCCGTCGTCGAGAACCAGGTATCGGCCTTCGGGCACTCCCTCGACCTCCTGATCGAGCTGGAGAACGAGATACGAGGCCGGATCGTTTCCGGCCGTCGGCCCGCGGCGGCGTTCGCGCGCGGTCAGGCGCGAGGCGTCGACCTTCATGCCTTTCGCGGCAACGTCCTCATAGACGATGTCCGAGTCGCGGTGCGCGATCGTGCCGTTGATGCCTGGATCTATAATGTACGCTATTTCGCCTTTCGCGTCGACGAGGTAGCGGCCGGGAAGGACGTCCTCGACGGCCTCGTGAACGCGCAGCATCCGGTATTCGCCGGGGTCGGCGCGTCGCTCGTTTTCGGGGAGGGCCGCCGGCTCGAGCTTCGCGGCCTGTTCCGCGGTGATGCGGTGTTTGAAGGGCACCGGCGGTCTCGCGTAGACGGTCGAGGCCGAGTCGAGCGCGAGCAGGATGACGCCGATGACGACGGCCGACGAGAGGGCGCCGACGAGGATGGCGATCTGCTGGTAGTAGGGCGTCGCGCCGACGAGCCAGCCGGTTTTCAGGTCCTGGGAGGTCGTGCCGCCGTTCGAGGCCGCGATGCAGACGACGGCGGCGATCGAGAGGGCCGTGAGCCGGTATCCCGCGCCCGTCCAGCCCATGGCAAGGAAGATGAGGCAGGTGAGCAGCAGCGTCGAGACGGTCATGCCCGAGATCGGGTTCGACGAGGAACCGATCTCGCCGACGAGCCGCGAGCTGACGGTCACGAACAGGAAGCCGAACATGATGATGAGAAGTGCGCCGAGGAGATTCACCTGGAGGGACGGCGAGGCCCAGATCGCCGCAACAAGGGCAAGCGAGCCGATCACGACGGCGCTCATGGGCATGTCGCGGTCGGTCCGCTTCCGGGCTTCGGCACCCGCGCCGTTCTTCGAGCCGGAGAAGATATCCGTCACGCCCGACTTGAACGCGCTGAAGATGAGGGGAAGCGAGGAGATCATGCTGATGATGCCGCCCGTCGCCACCGCGCCGGCGCCGATATACAGCACGTAGGCGCTGCGGATATCTGAAGTGGTCATCGCCGAGATCGGCAGGGTGCCGGGGAAGATCGGGTCGTTGAGCTGCTCGCCGAACATCTTGATGAGCGGCGTCAGGACGAGGGTGGCCAGGATGCCGCCGGCGAGCATGATGCAGCCGGTCGCCGGGCCGATGATGTAGCCGACGCCCATCAGCTCCGGGGAAAACTCGCCCGCGACCTCGACGCCCTTGTACCAGCGAATGATATACGATGGTATATCTTTCCACAGTTTGAGTCCGGCCATCATCAGTTTGTAGAGGAAGCCGATACCGAAGCCGGTGAAGACGGTTTTCGCGTTGGTGCCGCCCTGCTCGCCGACGATGAGGACCTCGGCGCAGGCCGTTCCCTCGGGATACGTCAGCTTGCCGTGCTGGGCGACGATGAGTCCGCGGCGCAGCGGGATCATCATCAGGATGCCGAGCAGGCCGCCGAGGCAGGAGACGGTCATGACGCGCGTGACTTCCATATCGTAGCCGAGGATCATGAGGGCGGGCATCGTCACGCCGACGCCGAACGCGATCGACTCGCCGGCCGACCCGGTCGTCTGGACGATGTTGTTCTCCAGGATCGTGGCGGGTCTGATCTTGAACATCTTCGCGAACAGCCGGAACAGGGTGATCGAGATGACCGCGACGGGAATCGACGCGCTGATCGTCATGCCGACCTTGAGCACCAGGTAGACGGAAGACGCGCCGAACACGATGCCGAGCAGCGCCCCCACCAGCACCGGCAGCAGGGAAAACTCGGGGATGACCGTTTCCGCGGGAATATAGGGTTTGTGCTGTTCCGCCGACTGAACGACGGCCTCACCTGAGTGGCTCATCGGATCCTCCGCTAAAAAAATACACCGCGCCGAAGCCGGTTCGAGCCGGTCTCGGCGCGGCCAACGATATCACATATCGACAGGCTTGGAAAGTCGCATCAGCAGGTCGGTCGCCATCTCGCCGAGCTCGGTTTCGGAGGTGCTGACGGCGAGAAGCGTGTCGACCCCCTGCGGGTCGTCCGTCAGGCCGATCACGTAGGCCGCGCAGATCTGCTGTTCCGGCGAGCCGTGGACCAGCAGATACCGGAGGATCTCGCACCCCGTCGCGCCCAGTCCGAGCAGGGCGATGGCGGCGGTTTTCCGGACGTTCCACGAGGAATCGTCGGTCAGGCTCACGAGGTTGTCCTTGAACTGGAGAAGCCGCAGTTTGCCGGCGAGGTATGCCCCCGACGCCCGGCGTTTCTCATCCGGGCTTTCGAGAAGCCGCTCGATCTCGCCCATGCTCTCGACGCAGCCGAGTTCCCAGAGGGTCTGGACGGCATCGGCCTTGACCCGGTGGTCCTCGTCCTGCAGCAGCCCCTTGATCCGCTCGATGATCGCCTCGTCTTTCCGGCCGCCGGCGAGGAACTGGCGTTTCAGGGCCACCGCCGCGTTCGCGCGCGTGCGGGTGTCTTCGTGTCTCAGCATATCGCCGAGAAACTTTTGCGTCGCCGCGCCCGGGAAGCCGCCCAGCGCGGAAACGGCCGTCGCGCGCACGCGGTCGTTGTCCGTCGTTTTGGCCAGTTCGAGCAGGGGCTCGACCGAGCCGGGGTCGCGCAGGGACGCCACGGCCTGGACGGCCGCGATGGCCACGATCTCGGACCTGTTCTTCAACAGCTTGTGAAGCCTGCCGGAAGCGTTCGGCAGGCCGCTCTTTCCGAGGGCGCTCACGGCGATGCAGACGACGTCCCCCTCGGGGTCGTCGATCGCCGACAGGAACAGAGGCATCCAGCGCCGGTCGCCGCCCTGTTCGAGGATGACGAGCACGCCCCACCGGAGCAGCCGGGGCAGCTTCGAGAACGTCTCCTGAAGCTGCTCGCCGGCCTTCGCGTGGCCGAACGTCGCGAGGGCCGCCATGGCGAAGGCACGCTCGGTATCGTCGCCCCGAGCCATGAAATCGAGCAGGGGCTTGTTCGCGAACTCCTTCCCGACCTCGTTGCCGATGAACTCGGCGACGTCGGTCAGCAGGCGGTGCCGCTCCATCAGCGCCTCGAACGTCTTGACGCGGGCCATCTCCGGATCGTTCATTCGCTCGAGATGACGGCTGAGCAGGCTGAACGGGACCGGCATCACGGTCCCCTTGATCACGCCGAGAAGCTTGCGCTCGACTTCGGGCCGGCCCTCTCCGAGCGTGCGGAGAACGGAGACGGCGAACCACGTGAGAAACCGCTCGTACCGCTCGACCAGGTCCAGGAGTTCACTCATCTTCAACATACCGGGCACCTCATGACAGCATCATTTGCCGCTGATCCGCAGAAGGGCGTCGCGCACCTGGTTCTGCAGCGGCGAGTTCGGATACAGGTTGAGAATCTTCTCGTAGGCGGCGCGCGCCTTCGTGTAGTCGCGCTGGTAGACTTCGTACGTGTAGGCGATCGCGAACTGGGCGTCGGCGGCAAACTGGTTGTTGTAATACTGCGAATTCAATTCTTCCCAGTATTTTATCGCCTCTTCGTATCCGGCGAAGCCGTCTCTCAATACGTTTCCCATGCGGTAATACGCTTCGTGCACGATCGGGTCGTTCTTCTTCGTGTCGATGATGCGCTGGTAGATGCGCCGCGCCTCGTCCCAGTTCATGACGAGCTGCTCGTTCGCCAGGCCGAGCTTGAGGTTGGCCTCGTCGACATACGGCGAGTTCGGCACCTCGCGGGTGAACGCCTCGAGCAGTCGAAGCGCCTTCTGGCCGTCGCGCAGTTTTTCCATGTACAGATCGTACAGTTTCATGACGAGTTCGCCGTAAAGCGGGTCGCCCTTGTTCTCGGACAGCCAGCGCTCGTAGTATTCGCCGGCCTTTTCCGGGTCCATGAGCTGGTTCTCGCAGAGCGCGACCAGCTCCTTCATGATATCGAGGGTCGCGGGCGAGTCGAGACTCTCGTCCCACAGGTCGACCAGCTCGCGCTCCGCCCGGGTGAAATCGCCAAGATCGTCGATGAACCGCTCCTTGATGTCCTTCAGGATCTCGAGAATTTCCTTGTCGTCGTCGGAATACACGCGCTTCACGGCCTTGCGGGCCGGCTTCTTCGCGACGGCCATCTTCTTTTCGACGAGCCGCTTGAGCTTGGAAACGGCGAACTCGCGCACATCGGCGATATCGCGGTAGTCGTCCTTGACCGACTCCCAGAACACGCGCGCCAGTTCGGGGTTCGCGAGCTTGTCCTCGACGAGCGCACCGATGCGGATCAGCAGATCGAGGTTGCGCGAAGCCGGCTCGACGGTCTTGAGATACTCGTCGAGCACGGTGACCGCCTTCACGGCGTTTCCCTTGCGCTCGTACAGCGAGGCGATCTTCAGCATGAGATCGCGGGACCGCGACAGGTTCGGATGGGTCTTCAGATACGCCTCATACTGCGCGATAGCCCGGTCGAGATCGCGCAGGTCATTTTCGAGCACCTTCCCGATGTAGTATGGGAACTCCGAGCCGCCCTGCCTGGAAAGCCCGCGAAGCCGCTCCATCTGCGCGATGTCAAGCTGGGCCGCCACGTTTTTCTCGAGCGCCTGGATGGCTGTCCGATGGCTCGGGGCAAGCCGGCGGAAGTCGAGAAGCCCCGTCAGCCGCCCGTGCGCCTGGGCAAGCCTGCCAGCCGCATAATCCTGCTTGTAGAGCCAGTAGAATCCCGACCGGCTGAGCCGGCTTCGGGGATACCGGTTCACGAGGGCCGAGTAAAGTCGATACGCTTCGGTGGTCTGCTGGCGCCGAGCCTGGATCCGGGCCATTCTATACAATACCATATCTTTTCGGCAGCCGGGATGATACAGGCTCTCCCAGGCCTTCGTATACATATCGAGCGCGCCGACGTCGTTTCCCGTCTCCTCGAGGAGACGGCCGGCCAGATATCGGAGTCTCGCGGCATGCGGCCGGTTCTCGATGCGGGACAGCGCTTCCTGGAGAAGGCTGAGGGCGTAGTCAGGGTCTCTCTCGAGGCGCCAGATGCGCCAGATCTGCTGCTCGGCCGCATCATGATCGGCACGTTTTTCGGAATACAGGACACGCTCGCGGAACCGCCCCAGGCCATTGATTTTCCGGGTCAGTTCCTGGCGGGCGGCGGGATCCGTGCAGGCCGCGAGACCGGCTTCCCAGAGGCGGAGGGCGGCGGAGGCGTCGCGGTCCTGCGCCAGGGCGATCTCGCCCAGTCCCAGCCAGGCCTCGTCGCGCCGGGGCGAATCGGGATACAGCTTCAGCAACGCTTCGTAGTCTTCGCGGGCCTTCGACGGGTCTTTCAGCGCATCGCCGTAGATGCGGGCGCGTTCGAGGAGGATCTCCTCGCCGTCGGTTCCCTTCACGCCCTTCCGGAGCATGTCGCCGAGCTCGGTGACGGCTTTCACGGCCCGGGTGTTCTCCGCCCGGATCTTGCTCTCGCGGAAGAATTCGGAGCCGGGATAGACGAGCGTGATCTCGTAGAACAGGTCCTGCGCGCGGTATTTCGCATCCTCGCGGCCCTCGACCAGGCCGGCAAGCCGGAACAGGCGCGCGGGCGTTTCGGGCTCTTCGGGGAAGAGTTCGATCTGGCGTTCGATCTCCTCGATAGCGCCGAGTTTCGAAAGCTCGTCGCGCTTCTTCTCGACCCACAGCTGGGCCTCCGGCATCGTCCAGATGTCGCCGTACCCGTCGAGCAGCGCGCGAACGGCCGCTTCGTCCTTGTCTTTGCGGGCCTTCTCGACGAGCCGTTTGAGCGCCGCAAACCGGAATTTCTCCTCGCCCTGCGATTCGAGGGCGTTTTTCACGTAATCGAAGTTGTCGGTCAGCTTCTCGAGGCGCAGGCATATCTCGCCGCGCCGGGGCGTCTCAAACGCGAGGGCAGCCTCGAGGGTCTTGACCGCCTCTTTCTTCTTTTCGTCCTTCTCCAGGAGCCCCGCCTTGCGGACCGAGGCGTCGACACGCACTTCCGCCGGCAGGGACGAGTCTTCGATCAGCTTTTCGTAGAACCGCAGAGCGTTTTTCCCGTCGTCGGCGGCCTCGTAGACCTGCGGCAGCCGCTGACGGATCTCGACGGCCCGTGCGCCGTTCGGGAAGAACGAGAGATACTCGAAATATGCCTTGTTGGCGGGCTCGTATTTCCTGAGCATCCGTTCGAGAGCCATCGCCATCCGGTACAGAAGCTCGGAAAGCGCTTCGGGATAATTTCGCTCGGAGAGAAGCTTCTGCGCCTGCGTGGCGAACGCCTCGGCATCGGGCGCTCTGAACATCATCCAGGATATATAATGCCGCATGGCCTTGCCATACAGGTCGGCCGGCACTTTTCCGCGTTGCAGAAGTTCCGTCAGAATCTCGACGGCCTTCTTGCCGTCAGGCTTCCGGTCGTCCATCAGGCTCAGATACCGCTCATACAGGTCTGCGGGCTCGAGGTCCTCGAGCGCTTCGGTCTCGGAAGCGGTCGCGCGGGGTCCGGGGCGTTCCCCAAGCTCCTGCGTATCCGAGGCGGCGGCGAGTTCGGCGGCCTCGCGGTTTTTCCTCCGCTCCTCCGCCTGGGCGGCAAGCCACGCATCCGGCCCGGCTTCGAGCTCGGCCTGTTCGATCCCTTTCTTCGCCTCCTCGGCCAGGGCCGGCGACAGGCGCACGACGCGCCGGAAGAACCTGATTGCCTGGACCGGGTGGTGCAGCACAAGGTACGCCTGTCCCATGGCCAGCGAGGCTTTCGCGACATGCCTGCTCTGCGGGTATCGCCGCAGGAACGCCTGGAGTGCCGGCAGGCCGCGCACGGCATCGCCCGAGGACAGATACAGGCGTCCCAGCCGGTACAGCGGGGTCTCCATGTTCGGATCGAGCGGTTCGGTCAGCGATGCGGCGGCCTCGTAAAGCTGGATCGCCTTCGGGATCGACTTGTCAATTCGATACGCTATATTTCCAAGCGTCAGCAGGCAGGCGAGTTTCGTGGTTCCAGAGCTCGTTTCGGCGAGTCGTTCGAACAGGGCGCGCGACTGGGCCGGATAGTTCCGGTAGAGGGCGCCGCCGATGTCGTAGGTGAGCCCCCACCGGATCTCGTCGGGCATCTCGGCTTCGGAGATTTCGCCGGCAAGGATTTCGAGCGGAGCGCTCGAACTGGCGAGCGTGAGAACATCGATAAGCTGGCCGTAGAGATCGAAACGATCGCGCAGGCCGGCGGCGGCCATGCGGTCGCGCAACTCGGCTTCGCGGCGCCGGAACAGCAGATCGCGCCACTGCGCCTTCGTTTCGAGATATCCTTCGTCGGACGGCAGGCTGTGGTCGAGAAACGCCCGCAGCATTTCCAGGGCGCCGACGTAATCCTGGCCTCCGAGCAGCCGCTCGGCCAGGTCTTTTCTGAAGGTCTGGGCATCCTTGGAATCGGGATACTTCAAGATGAAGTCGCGCATCTTCTTCTGGGCGGTGTTCTCGTCGCCCAGCGATTCGCGGTATACGCGGATGCTGTCCTTCATGCCCTGCATCGCCCAGTAACTATCGGGATAGGCGGCGGAAAGGTCGCCCCAGGCCTTCAGGGCGCCGACGGGGTCCTTCCTGTGGAGCGCGAGCAGGTTTCCGATCTTGTACCGCACCTCGTCGAGGCGGCCCCAGTCGTAGAGCACGTCCAGCTTCCAGGTCGACTGCCGGGGAACGGCCTTGACGAGATACCGGTTGTAGAGGTCGAGCGCCGTGTCGTAGTCGCGGAGGTCGTTGTCGGTGATCAGCGCGGTCCGGAACAGCGCTTCGCGGACCAGTTCGTGGTCCGGGTTCTCGGCGAGGAACGTCTCGTACAGCTTGAGGGCGGCCCGCACATCGCGGCCGCGGTATTTCTCATACGCCATGTCGAACAGAAGCTGGGCTTTCGAGACTTTCGGCTCGGTGCGGGCGAGCGCGTGCACGAGCCACGGATCCACCGCGACGCCCCGCCGCTTCCGGTGGATGTCGAGGGCGCGTTCGTAGCATGACTTCGAGCGGTCCGGATCGTTCATTTTATATTCAGCGGTATATCCTGCCATTTTCAACCCGAGCACGCCCCACCACCGGTCCTCGTCTTCGGCTTCCTCCCGCTTCTGAAGCGAAATCGACGGAGTCGCGGGAGCGAGATGCGGCGGCAGGCTCGCGAGCTCCTCGAACACCTCGATCGCCGCGGCCGGGTCGTTCAGCTTCTCCACGAGCAGATTTCCCAGGAGCACGCCGCAGATCCGGTATTCGAGAGGCTCTTTCGTCGCCTTCCGGAAGGCACGGTAATCCTCGAGCGCGTCCTTCGGCTCTTCGAGGGGCAGATGGAACTGCCGCAGCGCGCCCCGTACGAACAGCGACTGCACGGCCGCCTCGGACTCGTATGGCGGTTTGATGGCCTGCAGATAAGGTGATGCCCGTTCCGGCTTCGACAGGTCGTAGGCATACAACAGGCCGATATGGAGTCTCGCGAGATCGGCAGAGTCGCGCTCGGGAAAACGGGAGATTTCCTCCCAGGCTTCGAGCGCGCGCATTCCGATTTCGAGGTCGTACCCGCGGGCGAAGCCCATCAGATACGGCATTTCCTCCATCTCGCTGAGTTCGGGGAACGGCGTGTAATAGCGGCGGAACGCCTTGTACAGGTCATCGATCCGCGTCAGGCCTCTTCCGACGATGCGGGCACGGGCGATCTTGCCCTTGACCAGATACTCCCGAGGCGGGTTCCACTCGAGCATCCGCTCGAGTTCGCGCTGGGCCTTGTCGAACTCTTTCTGGTCGACGAGAATCTCGGAAAGCAGCAGTTGCGCTTCGCATTTGATGTCGACCGGAACAGGGTCGGATCTCACGAGCGTCCGGATCAGCTCGAGCGCCGGTTCGGGCCGGGACAACTCCTTGTATTGCCGGGAGAGGAACAACCAGCCCTCGCCGGGCTTCCGCGACGGATGCTCGCGCAGGAAGGTCAGGACGTTGCGCTTGATCGCCTCGTCCTGTTCGCGGGCCGCAAACGCGGGCGCGCTCGCGATCCGATCGCGCGGCCGGGCATCCGCCTGCGCGGAACATGCCAGGGCGATGCAGCAGCCGAGCACCAGGCGGCGGCAGTTCACGGATACGTTATCGAAGAAGCGCATGACAGGGGGATGATAGCAGATATCGCGGGTGCGAGACCACCCCGATAGTGCACGTAGGGGCGGGTTTGAAACCCGCCCCTACAGGAACATCAGGTATACGCGTCAGTCGGACCATCCGAGGAGCCTGAACGCCTCGTCGATGCGGTCGACGGTCGTGCCGACCATCATCGAGTCGAGCGCGGCGGCCTTGTTCATATTCGCTTTCGCCTGGTCCTTGTCGCCTGCGAATGCGTAGGCAAGCGCCGTCAGGGCATACACTTTCGCCGTGCTCAGCGCGAGGCCGCTGTGCTGGCCGACGAACTTGTCGGGCGGCATGTTTCCGAGAAGTTCGGCGGCCCGAAGATAATCGTCGGTGGTCTGGTGCCTGAAGATCAGCGCCGCGGCCAGGCCGACCTTGGCTTCCATGCTGCTTCCGGCGGCAATCTCGAAATAGGGAATCGATTCGAGGATCTTGCCGTTCTTCGAGATCGCCCAGCCGAGGCCGTTGTTGGCGTCGATTCGCTGGGTATCCGTCAGCGGCTCGGCGAGCGCCTGCATGAAGCTGGACTCGGCCGTCTTGTAGGCGCCCGTCTCCAGGTTGGCCCACCCGTCGTTGATCAGCTGCTGCGCCACGACCGCATCGGAGGTCCCGCCGCCGTTGCTGCCGCCGCAGTTCTGGATCATCGGGAACGTCAGCAGCACCAGCAGAAGAATCGCCAGCTTGCCCTTGTTCATCACCTGTCCCCCGTTCACCGGCATCGTCATGTGTCTGTCCTCGCTCACCGCAGCACGGCCATCTTGCGGCGTTCCGTCCAGGATTCGCCGTTCGCCGACGCTTCGAACTCGACGATGTAGGCGCCGTTCGCGACGGCATTTCCGTGCCGGTTCCTCAGGTCCCAGCGGGTCTGGTAGATCCCGCCGCCCACGTGCGTCATCATGGCTTTCCAGACATCCTCGCCGGCGACGTCGTAGATGCGCGCCTCGATCTGCGCCCCCACGGCGGCGCCGCCCCTGAAGGTCATGCGCAGGTTGGCGAACGTGCGGGCCGGGCTCGGATACACAATCGCCTGCGAGAGGCCGAACGCGCTCGCCATATTTGCCGTTATATTCGAACGCACCTTGTTTCCGAGTCTGTCGGAAACCTCGACCTCGAGATCATACCGGCCGTCGAGCCGCCCGGCGAGATTCGCGAGAATCTTTCCGGAAGCGGTATCCCAGCGGGCGGGAACGCGCTCGTTTCCGATCTTCACGACGATGCTTCCGGCATCGATCCCGGAACCGTTCTCGGTGACGACGATCGAGACCATGCCGTTTTTGTCCGTTTCGGTCTCGCCGCCGATGACGGGCGCGACCTGATCGATCGCGGCGAACACGGTGCCGGACCGGCTCATGGCGCCGAGGATTTCGTTCCCGACCTTGTCCGCGCGGCCAAGCCACTGCGGCCCGTTTTCAGAGGCGGCGAACAGGCCGACCGGCAGGCTCGCCGTCCAGGGACCGCTCAGGGGCAGGGCCACGCTGACGGGCGCGTCCGTCGTATCACCGGGCAGGGCCACGTCGAGCATCGGCGTGATGCGCCGCAGGCCGGCGTACGAATGCTGTTCGGTCGAAGCCGCGAGCACCACGTATCCGCCCTTCCGGATCGATCCGGCCGGGAAGGTGATGCGCCCGTAGGAGGCGGAGAGAGAACCCTGGCTCTTCGGCGGGTAATAGACCGCGCTGAATTTCAGGTTGTTGGTGAGGATCGTTCCGTTGCTGTTCGTTCCGTATGCCTCGACGACGCCTTCCCCGGACTCGCTCAGCGCATAGTTCGTGATATAGGTGCTGTCGTTGATCGGGGTCATCGTCAGGTATCCCTGCTGGGAGTTGAAGGTCATCTGGAGCCGCGGCGTCGAAGCGAATTTGTCGTTCGTCCGCACGACGATATGCAGGTTGTTCTCGTAGACCGGGTTCGGGAAGACCGCGACCTTCAGGTCGGCGAACGTGGTCGAGTAGACGTAGTTCGCCTTCTCGTAGTTCCCCTTCGTCGTGATCATGGGCAGCAGCACGAGGTTCTCGTAGGCGTTGCCGGAACCGTAATTCTGCACGATGAGATTTCCGGCCTGTTTCTCGTTGAGATAGATGTATTCGACCGACGGGTCGATATCTTCGCCGCGCTTGATGACGGCGGCTTTGAACAGAAGTGTGTCATCCCCATCGAAGCCCAGGTTCAGGTTTCCAGAACTGCCGGAGATCTCGATGTAATCGGAGGCCCACGGATTGACGTTCGCCGAGCGCACCGCGCCGCCAGGGCTCAGGATCACCCGCTCCGAGAACTTCACGGGCAGGCTCTGGTTCACGCCGATGTTGTTGGTCGTGTCGTAGTCGTTGTCGGCGTTGTAGCCCCACTTGCCGTCGTTGAGGCTGCTCATGTCGTTCTTGCGTGTCTTGTCGAGGAAGTTGGCGATGGCGAAGTCGGCAAACACGCTTTCCATCGTCGTGTTGAAGCCGAGCAGGGCCTTGTTGATCGAATCGACGCCCGTCGTCTTGTCGCGGACGAGGTTCTTCATGAAGGTCGATACATTCGACCCGCCATATTTTTCGGCGAGGTAATACATGAAGAGGAAGCTCGCCCCGTAGTTTTTGAAGGGACTCGAGCCGAGCCATACGCTCGTTCGCGGCTCGACGAGGATCGTATCGGGCTCCTTGATGAACTCGTCGACGTTCGACGTCTGCGACTTGTCGTACACATACTGGGCATACTGCGTGAAGCCTTCCTCGACCCACCGCTCCTCTTCCTGGAGGGTGCCGTCGACGATCTGGGTGCCCTCGTTGAAGTGGATCATGTGGGTGAACTCATGGGCCGTGGTGCGGTATGCCTGTTTGGACTCGGTCAGGAAGGTCGGGAACAGGTCGATGTGAAGCAGTTCTTTCTCGTTGCTGTAGGGAATCTGCGTCTGCGGGAACTGGTTCACGGCCCAGAAGTAGCCGCGGAACGAGCCGACACCGTCGCGGATGTCGTCGAGAAGAATGAAGATCTTCGAATCCTGGTCGACATCCGGCTCGCTGCCGAAAAACTCGCGCATCTTCGGATAGATGACGCTGTCGAACTCGTCGGCGAACGCCTTGAGACTGGCGCGGGCCGAGTTTTTGTCCATGCCGAAGACGAAACGCGGATCGAGCGTCTTGGCGCCGGTCGCAGGGGCGAAGTACAGCTTGTCGCTTCCCCACCCGGCAGTGTCGGGCCAGTACAGGCCCCATGCGGAATCGGGGGCCGGCGTCGTGTCTTCAGTCGAGGAGATGCCCCGCGGAAGGGTCGGGAAGAACATCGGCGGCACGAAGATATAGCAGTGGCTGCCGATATAACGAAGCACGGCCTTGGGGTAGTGGCCGTTCCTGTCGAGATCGTAGAACTCGCCCGCCCACTCGGAGCCAAAGCTGGCGCGACCGTCGTCTTTTCCGGTGTCGCCGCCGGTGCCGGGCCATTCGCCGCCGTCGTGCAGCAGAGCGGATAAGCCGAGACCGTTGACGGTATAAAAGGGGACCTCGGCGTAGTCGAGATCAGCCGCGGTGAAGTTTCGGCCACCCACGATGCGGCTGATGTTGCCCTTGACGCCTTCGAAGCCATTCGCACGCATGCCCTGGATCTGAACGGACAGATCCCGGTTCAGCAGCATGCTCAGGCACGCCTCGCCGCCTTTTTTCGCCGCCACGGCCTGCGTCTGCGCAACCGAGCGGATCGAAGGGGTGACGGGCGAGGTCGCCGCGTGCGTCGTCACGGCCGCTGAGAGGAACCCCAGCAGCGCGATCAGAACCGCGCCTTCAGTGAGTTTGCTTTTCATTCGTTTCATATCAGCACCTGATCAGGTTTTGGCCGAAAAGAGAGAGAACCCCGCTATGTTATCGGCATGCCTCTCCAATTTCGTGAGCCCCTCCCAGGTTTCCCATGAAACGTCCGACCATTCCTCCTCATTTCAACCCAGAAAACCAGACAACGAACCACAGAGGCTCAGAGGCACAGAGGGTTGGTTTTTCTTGAGAACCAATCCGCAGATGTCGCTGATGAAGGAGATTTCGCAGATGAAATTCTGAAACCCGATAGCCGTCACCCTGCCGGGCAGAACGGACCATGATCCGTCCTGACGACGAAGGTATTGGCCATCGATGCGCCCAAATACGTAATCGGGGTGCTTCTTTGTAACGACTTCACCACGGAAGCAAAAAGGCTCTTCGCAGTGAGATACGAGATGCTCTCAAGCCGCCTTGCGGTGCGGTTTCTGGAGGGTTTCCCAGCCGAGGCAGGCAAGCCAGACATGGAGCGGAATCGGTTTTTGCCCGCTCCGGTAATACGCAATCATGCGCGGGCTAAGCCCAAGCGCCGCACTTGCGGCGTCAACGGTGAACCCGTGCCGATGCATCCATTCCCAGATGCGCTCATGACCAATGCCGCCTGCCTGTTCGACACCGAGATTGCGCAGGTTGTCCCCGGCCAGGGCGACGGTTTCGTCTTCATCCCATGTGACGCACCATCCGTGCTCGCCGACTCTGGCCCGTGCAAAAAAGGCACGGTTTTTCAGCGGCGCAAGGACGGGAGTGGCATCAACCCAGTCGTGCAGATCGACAATGGCCGTTGCCCCGTCACAAAATGTAAGACGAAGGCAACATCCATCGCAAACCTCGACAGCCGCTATCTTGAACTGTTCTTGCTTCATCCCTTCAATTCCTCGAATGCTTTCAGAAGAGCTTCACGGTTTTCCTGTGCCCAGTTCAGAGCTTCCGATATCTCTCTGCGATCGACCGCTCCAATGATTTCAAACGACCTGAGATCGACGGAGGCCATTCGCCCATCCCGCAGGATCAGGTGAAAGTGCGGTGGATGATGATCTCGCGGATTCAACCGCAACGTGCAATGTGCAAAGCGTTTGATAACAGGCACAAGAAAAGAATACTGCAATAATTGCAGACTGTCAAAATTGGCTTCTACAGAAAAAATTCACGTTCAAAGGTCACCTGCCATCCCCCGCGGATATACTTTTCGGGTTCGGGGGTTGGTGGACCGGAAGGGCCGGGGGCTGCCGCACCGGCGGCTTCTTCTATTTCGGGTTTCTTTCGTTCGACGGGAACGAGGAGCCTGAGTTTTGTTTTCCAAGCCCCTCGCCTGTCGGGTTTACGTAGATTGAGTTCGAACCGGTGAAGGTCATACCGGGAATCGCGGGTTTCGTCGGTTTCCTCCCGCTCGGTTCTCAAGTTCGAAATTTTCGTCTGGTGATGGGCAACCTGCAACGGGATGCGCATCAGGCCATACTGCGCATCGCCGACGATATGGCGAAACATGCGAAACGTGTGGCCCATCCGGCCGCCCCAGAAGGCAACGTCGGGAATCACATCCCGTGTCTGGATTTCATTCGTGGAAAATAGGAACAACGGATCGAGCGTAATAAGATTGTTTTTGATATAGATCATTGAATCCAGCCGATACCGGCCGGCTTCGGCGAACCAACTTTTCCGCCCCTCGTGCGCCACGCCGAGGACGCGGCCAGTCAGCCGCATCGCATGGGCCGTCTCACCGAACTCGAAGCGACCATCTTTCATGCTTATGCCGTTCCCGTGATCTTTCACCTGCGACCACTGGAGATACGGCCGCCACTCCCGATCGCCCGCAAACGCCACCTGGGCCGTGAATTCCCGAGATGTACGGTGCAACGGAACATCGAGCGCCATGCGGATGCCGGTGGTGCGAAGATCGTGTTCGATTCCCGCATCCCGCAGGGAGAGTGACATGCTCACGTCGTTTCCGCGGGAATACATCCGGTACCAGCGGCCCGACGACGGGTTGTCGAAACTGATTCCCGGGCTGGATCCAAGAGCGGCGACGATATCCGGGTGCAGTTCGTACGCCCCTCGGAACGTGCTCTGCGAGGACCAGCCGCCGGCTTCGAGCGCCCAACCTTTGCCGACATGACGAAGCGACAAGGCATCGTGCTTTTCCCTCGCCCCCAGATCGAACCGGTCCGCCCGGTCCACGTCGTCGGTCATCCAGATCTGACGCCCGCGCGCCAGCGTTTCATACCGCACCCCCCACCGCCCGGCGATCGCCTCTTCGGCCCACAGTTTCGTGCGCGACCCATCGAATCGCGATATCTCGCGATCGCCACGCCACTCGCGGTACATCTCCTCGGCCGTCCAGGCCATACCAACCCGACGAGTCGCCGATCCAGCCCATTCCGGCACTTTCAAGGCATGCGGAATTTCACCTAGAGAAAGCGATTCAAACAGATCAACAGCTCGGCAAGGCGCGACAATCGCAAGAGATGCGATTGCAACAAGGGCAAGAGAACGAATGAACTGAAGCGAAGAAACCATGTGATTATCGTTGATTCCCCTCAGAACAAAAACGCATGGGCACGAGGCCCACGCGTTTTTGTTCTTGAAGGATCTTATCTCGTGAGGAAGAAATCCTGCCAATCAGGAATATCTGTGGAAATAACCTTATTTACAATTTGATAATGGATCGGATCGTAGAGCTTCCAGGCGAAATGACCGATCTCATTCCCATATTTGTAAAGACCGTCGGTGATTCCGGACGACAAATGCGTGGGAGTCGAAATATAGGAGTACGTAATCACTCGGGTCGCAGGTGTCAGTGCTGGGTCGAAGGTCAGGGTTGCAGTTGCCATCATGACGGGAGAATCATACAACCGCAAAGCTTCGTAGGTCATGGTCATCTTTTTCGCCGTCGGATCCTGGAACGTGATGGTTCCTTCATACTTAACATTCCCGTTGGTGGTCGAAACAGCCGTATTACCACCCTGGAAGTTTGTGGAACCGTTCAGAACAGGCTTTCCATTCGACATGGTATAGGTGAGCGTATCGGTGGTGTTATCAGAGTTTGTTTTCTTCAGGGTAACGGTTGCGCCATCCGGAATCTGCTGTGCAGCAGACGGGTCGAAGGAAGCATTTGCGATGGTGATCTCGAGCTGCTTGATATACCCATAATCCTTGTAACTTGTTCCGTTGTAAGCAGCCACCACCTTGCCGGAAATGCCGCTGACCTTGTATTCACCCTCATATTCGCCGCTGGTAATCTTCGAAATGCCGCTCAGATTCAAACTGAGTTCTTTCAAATAGACATCGTTAGCGGTCGATTCAGCAGTCACACTGATCGAAAGAGCATTTCCCGAAAATACTAGCGTGTCGGTCATTCTATTTTCAGCAGAGGAATACTCGCCACTGAAGAAGAAATCATTCTGGCTATATGGCGTAAAGGTCTCACCATTTATCACACCAAATTTCCCGTAATAGAAGGGGCGAGTCTCAGATATGGTTCCGGAAACCCCGCCAAGCGTCAACCGTCCACCAGCTGTAACGTTGTTGACAATGTCATTCACTGTAACATCGGCAACGAGGGTGCCACTGATCGTGGCTTCCATCTTTTGCGAGCCAGTAGCAGTGTAAGCGACACCCATCGTTGCGTTATAAACGGGATAGAATCCTTCCGATGCTTCTTTCTGATAGGAAGCACTTCCGGAAAGGCCCGAGATAATCTGGAAAATCACACGATTTTTAACTTCACCATTGGCGGGATTGAGCTTTTCAGTGGTGAATTTCGAATTTGCAGTGAATTTGATCTGGGTAATGATGCCATTCGAAGCGGTGACTTCAACACCCTCTATCAATTGCCGGTTAATGTTTTGCGTGACGAATCCAGTGCCCTGAATATAACTGACCCTTTTATCGATGATTTCCACACTGTTCGAGGTGAAAGAGATGCTGGAGGTTGGTGAACTCAGATCGGCAATCGGCCCCTCGGTTGCGGAGGTTCCACCCTGCAGAGAAGCCATGAGGAGGTTCCTGAGTCCCTTGATGTCGATCGCCTGATTGGTTCCGAGAATCGGGGTCAGCGCAGGGACGACCGGGCTGGTCGGGGCGACGCTCGCGTTGAAGCGGCTCGGCATGCCAACGTTTGCAAGGTTGAGGATGCTTTCGATGGCGCAGCGCACCTGGGTGGCCGGACTGGCGACGAAGCCGTCTACCTGGATGTTCGCGGGAATTCCGACACCGCCGTTTGCCGGGGGCTCTGCAACATCTTTGAAGTCATCGGCAATCGACTTCACTTCCTCAACGCCGTTCCAGGTGAATGTCGCGTCAGGTTGACTGGTGACTAGAGTAATAAGGGTCGTTTCGACTTTCTCGATCAGAGTATTGAGTTTATCCGAGAACGTGGTTTCATTCATGACCTGATTGACGAAATTGTCGAACGTTCCGGCTACATACCGGGCCTGCCACTCTTCGAAGGCAAGAGCCTTCGCCAGATCGTCCGAGCCGATGTCGACGTTGTCCATGGTCTTCGTTTCGCCGGCCGAAGGCACGGCGCTCGAGATATAACCTCTCATGATCGCGACGTTCAGCCGCGTGATCACCATTTTGAGGACGCCTTTTGAGGGAGCGGCGACGGTTATATCGTTGCCGAAATCGATCACATAATTGGCGCCCGAAATGGAAGCGTTAACGGCGGTGATCGTCGTGAGCGTCTCGTTTGTCTCGGGATTGAACAAAGCGACGGAAAATTCACTTGCCACCGGCGCCGGCAAAGCCCTCACTCCCGTTCTGACGGAACCGCCGCCGCTCGCAGGCACGGTCGCCTTAAGGGTCGGCACCTTCAGATACGACGGAGTCACGGCGCTGCCGCCACCGCCTCCACCGCCGCCGCATCCGACGCAGGCGAAACAAACGGCGACAATCAACGTCGCGAGGAGTACATGGGAAAGAGATCTTACGGTCATTTCACAATCCTCCGAATGTATATGATATGATTTATATATGAAATTTTATTTCATTTGAATGAACATACTATCCCCCCCCTGAAAATGTCAACTTTTCCGTTTCTGCGGCAGTGTTTTTCACTTGTGTGACGGCCCGGGCACGTTTCAAACACCCCCCATTTTCTGGTTTCAAACTTCGAAATTCAAACTTCTCCTGCCGTACCCTTGTGGCCCCCGGGGAGCGGTTGGTATAATCAGTAAAATTGGCGTTTTGAACCCTGATTGGCCGGAGGCTTTCGATATGGAGCGCTTGTCGCGGTATCGCCCATTCTTCCTGGTGGTGCTGGCTCTGTTGCTGGCTCTGCCCGTCTTTGCGGGTGGGGCGTTCGAGCTGACCACGGCGGGCGTGCGCTACGTCGTCCGGGACGACTCCGGCCAGATCGTCCAGACGGTGAAGCCCGAATATGACACCACTTCCGGTAAATACTATGTCCGCGACGGGGCGAACCGCGTCGTCGCGCAGAATCTCTCGACGGAAGCGGCGATGTCGCAGATCAAGATCGTGGCGCCGGTCGAGGGCAATACGCACAGCGTCAAGACCAGAGATTTCCTGGGGAACACCGTTCCCGTCCTTCGCGAGCTTTCCGCCAGCGACGGCCGGTATCAGCAGCTGAAGAGCTACATCGAAAACGACGCCGGCCTCCGGAACATCGTCGCGATGCAGGTCGAGGCGCGCAACACGAAGATCGAGCGGCTCCAGCAGGAAGTGAACACGGGCGTCCGCGACCCGAAACTGGCCGAGTGGCTGGTCAGCGACCTGAAGAAGCCGGTGTATCTCGAAGTGGGCGATTCCGGCTCGATCTACCACGATTCGAAGGGGTTCGTCCTCGCCGAGACCGACACGAACGGCCAGGTCACCTACCGCGACAACAGCAGCGCGAACCGGCTCGTCATCCCGGGCGACAGCGAAGCGTTCCAAGGTGGCATGAACGACTCGTCGGCAGCTTCGGTCATCGCGCACGAAGTCGGCCACATGATCATGGATCAGACCTACGAGTCGCCGAATTATCCCAAGACGGGATATGCCGGCCCTCACGCGAAGAACTCGGTCACCGACGAGGGGTTCGCGTATTCCGAGGGGTGGGCCGAAGCGGTCGAGACGCTGGCGAACAAGGACCGCCTCGACAACTCGAGCTCCTGGCGCGTCCAGAGCCAGAAGAACATCGCCGAAAACAAGTTCATCTTCAAGAACCAGGGCGTTGTCAGCGGGGCGAATGACGGCCTGCTGAAAAACGGCAGCGAGCAGCTTTCGACCGAAGGCGTCAACGCGTCGCTGTTCTACAAGATGCTCACCGACAACCGCATCCAGGCGCCGTATCAGAAAGTGCTCGACGTGTTCGAGTCGACCAAGCCGCAGACCTACCGCGACTTCCTCCAGTCGTACATCCAGAAATACCCGGAAGACCGCAGCTACGTCATCAAGCAGTTCCTCGAAAACACGAAATACTCGACGGTCGATTCGACCGCCACATCCAGATACAAAGCCCTTTTCGATGCCGAGCAGGCCTGGAAGAGCTCCCCGAACGACGCTTCGCTCGAAGCGGCCTACAGGCAGCAGCAGGCCTCATACAACCAGTGGAAGGAACAGGCCTACCAGCAGACGGTCGTCGACGGGAAAATCGACCGGGCGGTCGAAGGCGGCACGGCGTATGCCTATTCCGACGACACGTCGAAGCAGTTCCGGCAACTCAAGCTCAGCGAAACCCTGCTGCGGGGCAAGAAAGCGCTCGGCGTCGGCCTTGAACGGGCCGCCGACTCGATCAAGCAGTCGTTCAGCGTCAAGAACGTCGCGATAACGGCGGGAACGTCGATCGCGGTCAACCTGGTCAGCCAGATCGCCTCGGGCGAAAAGCCGAGTCTTAAGCAGGCCCTGTCGGCCATCGCCTCGATGCAGTTCGTCGGCAACGTCGTCGGCAGCTCGATGGGCGCTGCGGCGGGCCATGCCATCGCCCCGCTGATCCAGACGTTCGTCCCGATCCCGGTCGTGGGGGCCATCGCCGGTTCCCTGCTTCCGACCCTGACCTCGATCGCGGGCGGCCAGTTCGGTGGGAACCTCGGCGCGGGCATGAGCTTCAAGGAAGCCCTCAAGAACCTCGATCCCGTCGCGATCGCCGGCCAGGCCGTCGGCTCGACCGTGGGCTCGATGCTCGGCGCGATGATCCCGATCCCGGTCATCGGGCCGATGATCGGCGGCATGCTGGGCGGATTCCTCGGTGAAAAACTGTTCACCGGCATCGCGAAGCTGTTCGGCCGCGACAAAAAAGCGAAGAAGAGCGAGACCGCCGCCACGACGGCACCCGCACCGCAGATGATGCTCCAGGACACCGAATCCGAGCCGGTCGTGAAAACCGCGCCGAAAGCGCGCGAATCGTATGACCCGGTCCGCCTCGACGCCTCGGTCGACTGCATTCCCTATGCGAACATGCACAAGAACCTGCGCGTCGTGAAGGACGAGTACGAGGCGGCATACAAGAAATACGTCCAGGCCGCCGCGTCGGGCAACCAGGCGCAGGCGCAGGCCATGCTCAACGCCTTCGTCCAGCAGCGCGAGCGCTACCGCCGGGCCCTGGGTGCCTACACCAAGTGATCTGATCGAGCGTCCAGCACCGACCGGACTTTTGCGGCAAGAGTACCGATCGTGAACGGCTTTTCGAGAAGCGTGACGCCTCCGTCGAGAATGCCGTGACGGGCGATGACGTCTGCTGTATAGCCTGAAATATAGAGCACCCTAATTTCCCCACGCAGGGTCAGAATCCGGTCTTTCAGTTCCCTGCCGTTCATTTCGGGCATGACGACGTCGGTGATCAGCAGATCGATGCGACAGCCACGTTCTTCGGCCAGGGAAATGGCCTGCCGCGGCGAGCCAGTCGCGAGAACGGTGTATCCTCTTCCTTCGAGGGCCGCTTTCATGAGTTTGAGGAGCTCGGTCTCGTCCTCGACCAGCAGGATCGTCTCGGACCCAGTCGCAGTCCCCCCGACACCCTCGGCGGCTCCCTGGGAGGGCTCCGACCGGTCGCGCGGCAGATAGACACTGAAAACGCTCCCTGCTCCCGGCTTGCTCTCGACAGTGACGAATCCGTCGTTCTGCCTGACGATGCCGTACAGGGTTGCAAGGCCGAGCCCCGTGCCCTCACCCATTTTTTTCGTCGTGAAAAAGGGTTCGAAGAGGTGTCCCAGGGTGTTTTCATCCATCCCGCATCCGGTGTCGGTGATGTAGAGAACCACGTATTCGCCGACCCGGGCATCGGGGCGCGAGGCGGCGCGGGTCTCGTCGACGAGCTCGTTCGTGGTCCGAATCGTGATCACCCCGCTGCTCGAGATTGCATCCCGAGCGTTGACGGTGAGATTCGCGAGAACCTGGTCGAGCTGAGCCGGGTCCATTTTCGCCATCCACAAGTTGTTTCCCGGGCTGAAGACGAGCTGGATGCTTTCGCCGATCAGCCGGCGGAGCATCTTCAGCGAGTTCGTCACCGCCTCGTTCAGATCGATTGTCCGGGGCTTGATCGTCTGCTTGCGGGCGAAGGCAAGGAGCTGGCGCGTCAGCCCTGCCGAATGCTCGGCTGCCCGCTGGATCTCCCGAAGGCTGTTGGCGACCCGCGACTCAGCGTCGAGATCGCACAGGGCCAGATCGGCATGGCCGATGATCACGCCCAGCATGTTGTTGAAATCATGGGCCACGCCGCCGGCCAAGCGCCCCACCGATTCCATTTTCTGGGCATGGAGCAGCTGTTCCTGGAGTTTGGACGCCTCTTCCGTTGCCAGGCGGGCTTTTTCCTCGGCCTGTTTTTTCGCGGTGATGTCCTCCGCAATGGCAAGAAGGACCCGGTCACCCTCGTGATCGATCAGCTGGAGATGCACCTCGACCGGATACCAGCTCCCGTCAGCCCGGTGATGGGTCGATTCGATGACCAGCTGCTGCTTTTCCCTGTTGAGCAGCGGGGCGATGAATCGCTCGAACTCTTCGCGGGTGAACTTCGGATTCAAGGCGGCAGCGCCCAGCCGGCTCATCTGCTCGAAGGTGTATCCGAGATTCGCCAGGGCCCCCTGGTTCGCGAATCTGAACTCCCCGCTTTTCACGTCAAAAATGTAGATTTCGTTCATGCTTGCCCGGATCGTCTCGGTCAGCATCACGCGCTCTTTTTCCATCGCCCGCTCGGCCGCCTGGCTGCGGAACACGAGAACAACGCCGATCGTCACCCCCTCCTCGTCCCTGATCGGCGCGGCGCTGTCGGCAATCGGCGTCTCGCGCCCGTCGCGCGAGAGCAGCAGGGCCTGGCCGGTCAGACCGATACCTGCACCCTGGCGGAGCGCGGCATCGACAGGGCTTTCAGCCGGCTGCCGGGTCCTTTCGTGGACGATCCGGAAAATGTCGGGAAGCAGCGTTCCCCGCGCCTCATCCTCTCCCCAACCCGTCAGGGTTTCCGCAACAGGGTTCATTCGCAGAACCCTGCAGTCGCAATCGGTCGTGATGACGGCATCGCCGATGCTGTACAGGGTCGCGCGAAGGCGTTCCTCGCTGGCCTGGAGGGCGATCCGGGCATCCTTCTGGCACAGGCGGTTCACCAGCAGCGCCCCCAGCAGCATCGTGATCGTCGGATAAATGACGATCACAGGCACGGCAACGCCTGAAAGCACCTTCCATCCCAGGTCGCCCGGAAGGGTGAGCATCAGAAGCAGCATGCACATGTGAACGATCACGCCGAACAGGAACAGTTCGGCCCTCGACATGGTTTCGAGCGAACCCCTGCGGAACCTGCGCCAGAGCAGGGCAATTCCGCCGGAGGCGAAGACCACCGAGGTTCCGGTCCAGGCACCGACGCCGCCGACGATGAACAACCGGTTGAACGCCGTGATGAGCATCGCGAGAAGCGTGGGAACCGTTCCGAGGAACAGTCCGCTGACACTGATCAGGACGGATCTCGTATCGTAAATGATGCCGGGCGAGAAGTTGAGGGGCGTGAGAGAGATCGCAACGCCTATGCTTCCAAGTATTATACCACTAAATATAAGACCGCCGAGAGAGGGCGCGCCGCGCCGGCTCGAGACGACGGCATCATGGAGCAGAACAAGCGTCAGCAGAAGAGATGCGTTGTGGATCAGGGGCAAAATCATTCCACCGTTCACGTTTGCTCTCCCTCATGCACGGGTATCGAATCGCACGAATTCACACGGGAACCCGCGTCATTCTACCACGTCGAACCAGACGCCCGGCATCGGGACCCGCTTCCTTGACATTACCGGAGAATGGCGATACGGCCGTTTGCGGTGAGGCGCTCGTTCCCGTGGGCGATACGTGCACGGAACAGGTAGACGCCGTTCGCGACGGCGGTTCCGGCGGCGTTGCGGCCGTCCCATCGCGCCGTCAGGGTGCGGTTTCCTGCCGGGGAAAGCGGGAGCACGGTCACCGAATGGCCCGATACGTCGCGGATGACGGCTTCGCCTTCGAGAAAGGGGTCGGCGGCCCCGTCACCGTCAAGCATCACGGCGATCGTCACGGGACCGCGGGCCGGATTCGGCCAGGCGACGGCCTGCGTGATCCGCAGGGGGCCCGCGAGGACCGCGGCAAGCGCTGTCTGAACAACATTTCCGGCATGATCGGACGCCTCGAGGGTGATCTCCTGCCGCCCGCCGCCCACGCGCGCCAGGTCGGCCCGCACGATGCCGGTTTCGACGTCGTAGTCGTACGGCACGGCCGCACCGGCCGCTTCGACCCGTATCGATCCGGCGTCGATGCCGGAACCGTCATCGGAAATCCTGGCCAGGAGCGAAGAGCGCCCCGGCGTCTCGTCGATATGCGCGTCATGAATGCGGGGAGGCATGGCATCCGTCGTCAGCAGATACCGTCCGCCGCTCCGGATGTCGCTGAAGAACCCCTTCCCGTTCCGCCTGACGGGGACCCATCGCTCCGAGGCGCCGTCGGCGGCCCAGAGACCGACCCTGCTGCCGTCGCCGGCCAGCATCGCGGGAATGTCGATCGACAGCCGCGCTTCCGAGATGCCGGCTTCGGGGAGAACAACGAGGTAGGGCCTCGAAAGAGAATTCAGACCGCCTGGCAGGTCGGTGACGACCGATTCGAGCAGGGAAGCGCCAAGGCCGTCCGACCGCGCGGTAATCGTCAGCGCGGCTCCGCGCAGGGAGAGGCTCGAGGCCGCACCGGCGCGGGTGATCGCGTTGAAGAACGAGAAACTGCTGTTGTTGCCGCCCGGAAGGGTCGCCATCACCTGGCCTTCGCCGATTCCCGGTACCGTGTAGTTCCCAACGAAAACGGTCCTCGAAGCGGGGTCGGTTGGGCTCATCACCAGCGAGTTCTCGAGGTTGCTGAACTTCACCGTCACCGTCGGAGTCGCGAGGGGAGCGCCGTCGCGTGAGGCGACAACGACGATGAATTCGCCGGGAAAAGCCGGGTGCGGAATGGGATACAGCATGACCCGGGCCGGCGACAGGCTGAACCGATAGCCGGCCGGCTCGGAACCGGCGAGGGCCGATGCGGTCGCGATCGCGCTGACCAGCACATACCGCGGATTCGCATCGAAGTCGAGTTCGATCTCCGCTGCCCCCGATGCGTCGGGCGTCAGGCTCATCCAGCGCTCGTATCCGGGTTCGGCCGGGGTGACAAGAAGCGGTGTCACACCGGGCGTATCGCCTCTGAAACACATCATCACACGACCTGAGCCGGTGAGGATGTCGTAATGCGCCGAATTGGGCCTGACGCGGCCTTCGCCGCCGACGAACGAGTCGCCACCGGGAATGTATCTGTGCAATGTTCCAGGAATCGGCAGGCCGCGGGCCTCGTCCCCCAACCGGCGGTCCTTGTCGGCGTAGCCCCAGAAGCCGTTCTGCAGGTCGGCCCGGTCGAGGTGATTCGCGATCAGCCAGTGACGGACGACATCCTCGAATGTCATCGCCGCGTTCCGGCGATCGAGGGCGGCGCTGATTCCACCGGCCCCGGTGCTTCCGCTGTCGACGATCGAACGGATGAAGCCGCGCGCCTCGTCCGGCGTCCTGCCGAACTTTTCCTGCAGATAATAGACAAAGAGGAACGAAGCCCCGTAGTGCCTGTACAACGTCGCGTCATCGAACCATTCGTTCTCGCCGTTCATCGTCAGGACGATGTCGGGATTCTCGAGAAAGCTGGAAAGGTGAGGATCTGGAGGCAGGCCGTTCCCGTCCGCGTCCATCGCCGCCGTGTAGGCATACTCGGCAAAACAGGAAAGTCCTTCTTCGAGCCATCGCTCTTCGGGAGGAGCCCCCTGGGCGAGATGGCGCGCGAAGTTGATCATGTGCTGGCACTCGTGGGCGAGCGTTCTATAAAACATGTTATATTTATCGCCCGGTCTTCCCGGCGTGCCGGGATCGATATCCAGGTGGAGCACCGGCTTGAGATTTCCCACCGGGAAGGCGTCCGGGTCGAGGTCCCGCGAATCGAAATACCCGGCGATGAAGCCGTTCGACATGCCGTCGCGGATATCGCACAGGTTGATGATAACCCGGTCATCCGCCAGACCCAGCCCTGGAGAGAGAACGACCTCTCCGAACCAGTCCGCGAGCAGCGGATGGATGACATCGTCATACGTGTCACGAATCTCGGCCACAAGCCGTTCCGAAGAACTTCCAAGCAGGGGGGCGGAATCCCTGGCAACATAGACATGGCAATGTTTTCCACTGACGGCAAGAACCGCCGAGCGGGATTCATAGCGACCAAGATTGAAATCGAAGACCAGGAACTCCTCCGTGCGCCCGGCACCGCGTTTTCCGGCTCTCAGCGAAGCCGAACGGGCAAGCATTCGTGCGCCCAGCACCGGATCGGCGGACATCCGGTACAGCAAATCGGCTTCGGCGGCAGGCCGCGAAGATCTGACCCTGAAGGTTCCGTCGCGGACAACGGGCCCCGGCGGGCGGCCAAGAGCCCAGACGGCGTGTTGTAGGAAGAGCGACAGGAGAGCGAACAGCACCGGCACGACATGCCGCCTTGGGAACCCGGTGAGCGGCATCGTCCGTCAGCCCTCGTAGGTGAGCATCGCGGCGGAAATGTCATCGTGCGACTCCGCCGTGGAGGCATCGATCATTTTCTCGATCTCGGAGATGACCTCGGCGGGGGGCCTCGGAAGCCGCTCGAGCAGCCAGGCCTGCAGCATTTCGTACCCATCTTCGGCGCCCCGTTCCTGCTCGAAAAAGTCGGTGAGGCCGTCGGTGTAGAGGAACACCGCATCGCCGGGGGCCAGTTCGACGGTCCTGGTGGTGAAACTGCTTTCCCGGAAAATACCGATGAGGGTCCCCGTCGATTCGAGCGGCTCCAGTTTGCCCGTTGCCGCACGCCAGAGAAGCGGAAAGTCATGGCCGGCGTTCGCGTAGACGAAGCGGTTCGTGGCCTTGCTGAAGAAGCCGACGAACGCGCTCGAGTGGAGTCTCGACTCGGCCCCAAGGAAATCCTTGAGAGATACGTTGACTTCGCCCAGCAGGCAGGCGGGATCCGCGCAGCCCGCGACCTTTTCCCTGAACAGGCAGTTGACGACCGCCATGACGAGAGCCGCAGGAATGCCCTTGCCGCAGACGTCGCCGATCAGCATCCCGAACAGCTTATCGGGGCACGACGCGTCGCAGGACGGGCGGTCGCAACTGCCGCGCGCGCGCCCGCACGTTTCGAGGTAGGTGAAGAAATCTCCCCCGATGACCCGGGCTGACCGGAGACAGACGGCCGGCACGAGCCCCGGCCAGTTGGGCGCCGTGCGGGGCAGCACACCATCCTGGACCAGCTTGGCGAGCTGGACTTCGCGCTTGTATCGCTCGTTCTGGGCCGTCACGAGAGTGGCACGCCGGCTCAGTTCCTCGTTCAGCGAGTGGTTCTGGAACGTGATGCCGACCTGGTCGGCAAGCACCTGCAGCTGCAGCAGATCGTCGTCGGTGATGGGTTCCCTGTCGACATGCCGGTCGACCAGCAGCATCCCCCAGCATTTACCACCGCGGGCGATGGGCGCGAGGGCGACGGCGTCGGTACGAAGCAGGTCCAGCCAGCGAGCCATATCGGGATCCGTCCAGGGCGAGCGGGATATAATACACGCTTCAGTATATTTCAGCAGTTTCCAGATCAGCGAGCCTTCCGATTTCGGAATCACCATGGCCGAGCGACGTTCCTCATCGAGATCGATCGCCTGAACGGCCCGCAAGGTCTGCGTCCGCTCATCCTCGAGGAAGATGACGGCCCGGTCGAAGCCCACGATGCGCTGAACCGACTCGAGGATATGGTCGAACGGCCGCTCGGTATCGAGCTCGCGGATATCGTCGAGCGTCTGGGAAAGGTGCTGAAACTCGCGCAGAAAGCGAATTTCCCGCCTGTATTGCAGCCAGGAACGCACCGTCAGCGCCATGGCGAGGACGAGATAGAGGATGGCCCCGGCCCACAGGGTGGAGCTCTGGGGGCGGGCAAGAAGGATTCCCAGGGAGACGGCCCAGCCGAGACCGAACAGGACCGTGCGGGTCACCTCGGCTTCGCGGGGCATGCCCAGGAAGGGAAAGCCCGGCGTTCGCATATCGGATCGGGGTGTCATGCCGGCCCCCTCCAGGTTTCACGGCAACGTGCCGAAAGCGGAAGGACAGCCCGGGCCTGCCGACCGCGGCGGCGCCCCTGCCGAAACGACGGCGGGCACCTGTCGTCGGGTTCCCCGCTCACTGTTCCGGCGTTCCGGAGTCGCCCCCCCACTCGGCCAGTCGGAGAACGAGTTTCTTCGGTGTCGGGGCATCGATGACGAACCGGCGGTCTTTCTCGAGGAAGTTTTTCAGTCTCTGGCGGATCTTGAACATGAGATCCTTCGTGAAGACGTTCTTGAGCTCGAAACTCGCCACGAGGGGGGCCGAAAAATGTTTCCACAGTTCCGAGAGGGTCTGGGGCTTCCCGCGGCGCTTCATGTCGACGTAGATACGTTCGACCATCGCCTCGAACAGCTCGGCGCCGTTGAATGCGAAGAAAAAGGCGACGGGAGGAAGAAACCCGAACTGGGTGACGACGTTGCGCGCCTTTCCCACCAGCCGCTCGCCTTCACCCTGCAGGGTGACGATCTCGGAACGCATGATGCGCATCAGCATCAGATCGATATCCTTGCGGTTCAGGGTATCGATCAGCGCCTTGTCGGACGGGAAGAACTTCTGCAGAATCGGAACGATTGTCTGCATCGTTTCAGCGCTGAGGAACTGGATATTGCGCTGATACGTCTCGGGGTTCTTCCGCTTCATGTCCCCGAGAATCTTCTCGAACTGCAGAATGAATTCGAATTTCGTATCGAATGACATAAGATATCGATGTTATCCGAAAAAATAAATTTTTATTTATCGTAGCCGAGTTATCGGCAGAATGCAACCAGAACGATTGTGATTTTTGCGAAAGAAGAGAACCGCCTTTTCAAGGATACCCGAAAAGGCGGCTGCGTCAACAGTGGTATGACACGATCATCGATGCGGCAGTTTTTCGAAGTCTTCGAGCGGCGAGATCCCTCCGTTCGCGTTCACGAGCGGAAAGCGATCCTGCAGGAACCGGATGAAACCCAGCAATGAAAGCGAATAGGCGCGAATCATCGGGGTCAGGACGGATTTTCGTTTCACGCCGTCATTTCTCCTTTCACAAGGTGGTTGGAATCCCGGTCTCTCCCCTCATCGGCACGATTCGGAAATCCCTTAACGTTCATTGCATTCGATCGCTTGGGAACCAATCCGCGGATGTGCGCCTACCCTGCGGACGTGGCGGCGGCAGTGGCGAAACAGTGCGGTGGAAGGTATACTGCGCAGCATGCGATCAGCGCGTTCCAAATCCAACTGCCTCCCCGCCCGACTTTCAGGGGCGTGGCTGCGGCTTGCCTTCATCGCGTTCATCATCGCGGGATTCCTGGCCGCGGCGGACGCCGTCTCGGCCCTCGAGTGCGGCTCCTGCGGGGCGAAGGGGCTGTCCGCGCTCGCGATGTTCTGCCCGAAATGCCGGCAGTCGCTTCACACGCCTCAGATACAGCGCACGGTGCGGGCGACGGCCGTCCTGTCGATCGATCTCATCTACACGGGCGACCGGCCCGACCGTCTGCCTGAATATGGCAAGATATTCATCAACGGCGCCTACAAAGGGAATATCCCCCTCATCGAGCGCGAGTCGCGGCAGAGAGAGATCGACCTCGGCTACAACCGCGGGCTGGGACACGATTACACGGCGAAGTATCACGCCGACCTGCGCGATCTCGACGTCGGGGTCGTCCGGGTCGAGGTCGAGATGAAATTCAAACGGCTGTTCGGCTTCGCTCGCAGTTTCCGCAAAGTCTGCTTTCCCTATGTCGCGCTCAGGTCAGGAGAAAAGACGGCGCTGACGCACTCGTTCAGCCGCGGAAGCAGTTTCCAGCTCAAAGCCAATGCTTCCGCCCCCGCGCCGCTGCAGCTGCTTCCGGGACTTCCCGGCCTCCCTTCGCTGAACGAAATCCTGAAGATCTCCCCGGGAACGGGCACCATGGGCATCGAGGTGCCGTTCTTCGAATAGCACTCAGGTTTCTTCCCCTCCAGGCCGATGAATGTATGGGACTCTCAGAGAATCAGATGTGAACGGGAGACATTCAAAATGGCTGGAAACAAGCGCTGTATGCTGATCTTCGTCGTTCTCGGCCTGCTCGGCCTGTTCTTCTTCCCCGACACGGGATATGCCGCGACGAACTGGATGAAGTATTTCCGCAAGGACACCCTGCTGAACACGTACATGCGGGCGTATGCGGTGCAGGGCGACCGGCTGTGGGTCGGCACCTGGGGCGACGGCATCGTGGTTTACGACGGGGCCGGCACGAAGAATTTCAACTCCAAGAACACCCGCACCTCGCCGGAGCAGAGCGACGGCCTGCTCTCGGATTGCGTCACGACCCTCACCGTCGATGACCGGGCCGGCCGGGTCTGGATCGGGACGAATGAAGGCCTTGCCTCATGCAACCTCGAATGCGGCGACTGGAAGCGATACACCTCGAAAGACGGGCTTCCCAACGACGTCATCCGCGACGTCGCCGTCGACGGCAAGGGCGTTGTCTGGGTCGGCACCCCGTCGGGCGTCGCCAGTTTCGACGGTGAAGGCTGGAAGAAGCATGACAGCACGTCCGGCCTCCACGAAAACAGCATCCACTCGATGACCGTCACCGGCGACACCGTCTGGGTCGCAACGGTCGGCGGCAGCGTCAGTCGTTTCAAGGACGGCGAGTGGAAGGTGTTCATGCGCAACTGACGCCGACTCGCGAACGAAAAAAACAGCCCCGGAGCCGTTCCAGCTCCGGGGCTGTTTTAATACTACATTCTATTTATCTGGACTGTCTGCGGCGGAGGTCGCTTCGGCTGAGCCGACACTGGCCTCGGTGCTTGTTGCCGTCGTGGTCGTCGGCGCAGGCGTTGTCGTTGTGGTCGTCGTCGTAGGTGTCGTCGTTCCGGTATTCACCGCGGCCGTCCCGCTCGCGGTCGTGGCGCTCTGCGACTTGAGATTGCTGCTGAAGGACTGGAGGGCGCCGCCGACCTTGGTGAAAATCTCGCCGATCTTGCCGATGAAATCGGCGATCTGGCCCATGTCACAGCCGGTGAGGGTGATCGAAACGATCAGCGCGAGAGCGATGAACAGAGATCCCCGGAACAGATTGCGCAGCTTCATGAAGAATCCTCCTTGAATGAAAATTTTTCGGATCATTCACTATACCATAACGCGTGAAAGACGGCATTTGTTACATGGCTCAGGGCGGGGAGATATCGACCAGGGAGCGCCGGTTGGAAATGAGGTTCGGATTCCGCTCCAGCCGGGAAAGGAACTCGGACCGGACGGCCATTCTCAGCCTGGTGCGGGCCTTCTGCCGTCCGGGGTGTTCCGGCGAGCACTCGATCTCGACATCGAACGCGTCGAGGCCGAACATCTGCTTCCGTTCCAGGGAAAAATACGTCACGTTTCCGGCGAGGAGCCGGCTCGTTCGAGGCTCGGCGGCATTGAACTGCGGGTGACGGATTTCCTGGCGGACGATCGTGCGCTTTGCCGGCTCGTACACATATCGCACCCAGTTCGCGTAATTTTCCCCTCCCGGCGGCCTGGGCCCGAGATCCATGATCGGAAACACGGGAAACTGCCACTCGCCCGTCTGCCCCGAGTCGGTTTTCGAGTATCCCCAGGAGTCGTTGAAACAGAAGGACTTGATGTCGCGCTGGATCTGCTCGATGACGATTCGCGCCGACGCAAGGGTGTCGAGCCGCTCGAGGCCCTGATAGGCTGACTTTCTCGACATGACCATGAAGTCGACGATCGGGATGAGCAGAAGAACACCGATGATCGTCACGATCATCATTTCGATCAGCGTGAACGCGCGACGCATCAGTAATCCGCCCCCACGACGCGTTCGAGAATGATGCCCTGGCGCCTGATGAAACCGAATTCGCGCGCCCGGACGGTGACCCGGACGAGCACGAGCCTGTTTCCCGGCTCAGGCAGCAGTTCGACCTTGCGCTCGAAATGGGCATAGTCTTCGGGATACACCACCTGGGCGCCGTCGTCGTATTTCACCCCTCCGAGAGATTTGAAGGCGCCAATCCCAAGGCGGTTCGCGATCTCGCTTCCGGGCGTTTCGACGGCATCGGCGAGCCGTTCATACCCAAGCCCCGCCGTCCATTCGATCGCCTCGCACGCGATCGTATACGCGATCGTTTCCCGGTAGGAATCGGCCGTCCCGCGCGTCGATGCCGAGAACGCCGAATACAGGAAGACAAGACATACCATAAGAAATATAACAGCCATAATGACTTCGAGAAAGGAAAAACCGCCGCGAGACTCATTCCGCCGCATTGTTGTATACCATCCGCATCGCGCGCAGCCGGCCGCCAAGCGTCACCTCGTATCTGGTTTCGCCGGAAAGCACCGCACTGTCGTATTCGATGCGGTTCGTCTCATTGCGCGCCATCGTGTCGATGTTGATGCGATCGACGACCAGGTTGCCGAGCACGTCGGCGCGGCGGCCCGAGAAATCCACGCCGTTCCGCGTCGCCACCGGGCTGGCGGGATCGTATCGGAAGTTGAGCGCGATCAGCGAGGCCTCGATACGGCCCTGTTCGAGGGCATTCGCCCTGATGATGCCGTCGTAGGTATACAGCACGCAGGGGCCGGCGTCGCCAGCGTTTTTCCTGAATTCGCCTTCGACGGTGATGTTTCCGTAGGAAAGGAGCACGCCCGCCCCTTCGTATTTCAGCCCGTTTCTGATGACGAGTCCACCAGCCTTGTCCTCGATCATGAAGACGCCGTTCAGCTTGAGCACGTTTCTTTTCTTGTCGTAGAATGGGCTCGCATACAGGCTTTCGCTCGTGGCGAACCGCTGGGCACGGGTCAGGAAGGACACATACGGCAAAAAGTCGACGAAATCGACCGGGCCGGTCCGGCCCTCGAAGGGTGGGCTGGGGTCCTTTCCCGGCGAGTTGCGCTCTTCGTAGGATGGTTTCCGCTTGAGCGGATACATGCCGTTCGGCATCGACATCAGGAGGGTCTCGTTCAGCTCCTGGTACCGCTGGACAAGCCTGTACACCTCCTGGGCTTTTTCATCCGTCGCCGAAGTCTGCATCTGGGCGATTTCCTCGGGAGTGAAGTATTTCAGATCGATTTCGCCCTGTTCCGCGCACATCTGGCGGATTTTCTCGCGCACCTCGGCATTGTCACAGATCTCGGTGAGATCGAGCTTGAACGTGGCGGTCTGCCAGAAGCGCTGCCGGACATTGCCCTCGATACGGTCGCACATGGCGATGTCGCTGTTCTGCTCGCCCAGGAGCCCCAGGGCTTCGTCCTTGTTGCCGTCGCGGGTATTCGCGTTCTTGTTGAAAAAATGGTTGAACAGTTCGACGATTCTGGCCCACAGGATCTGGAGAGCGTTTCCTTTCCCGGGAAGAGGCTTGTATTCGACCGCTATCGTCGCCTTGATGCGTTCTGGATACACAGCGAGCTTCCCTTCGGCCGCTTTCTTCATTTCATCGACGATCTTATCGATCTCCGCAGTGAATTTGGGCATCAGCCCCGATTGCTTCACTTCATTCCAGGGAATTTCCAGCAGGGGCGGAGGGTCGGGAATCAGATCCTTCATCCGCTCGTCGATGTTCAGGTAGACGAACTTGTCGGCCCGCGCCGCGTCGGAAGGTCGCGCGCAGCCGAGGAAGATCTTTCCCCGCCGCCCGGGGTCGGCATGCATGATCAGCAGGGTCCGGTCGTTGTTGTTCATGCACTTGCCGTTGAACTGGTCGAACTCGCCGAGGCAGTCGCGCACGAAGAGCACGTAATCATTCGCGGCCGTCGACGTGTACCCTTTTCCCGCTCGTTCGGCCGGGGCGCTCCGCATGCAGAGACGCTTGAGATCGAACTCCTCGACGAAGACGGACGAGCGGCTCTGGCCGCCGGAGCGGAGGGTCACGGTGACGCTCAGCGCGAGCGTCGCCTGGTATTCCCCCTGGTAGGCGCTGCGCTTGGATTTCCCACCGAAACTCTCGATGAGTACATCGTCGACGTCGCGCACCTGGGCCAGGGCATCGATCGAGCCGTTTCCGCCGACGAGGCGTTCGATGAGAGCCGCCGTCGCCGGGAGTTCCTGGAGGGTGATGGGAAGCCGGCTGTCAGGCTTTCCCGGATCGGCGAGCATCGCCCGGAGTGCCGGGTTCGTGCTGAGGCGGGACTGGAACCCTGCCCGCCACTCGTCGATGACGCTCTGGGCGATCAGCCGGGCGACGTCGTCGCGGTAAAACACCTGGAAGATATTCTTCGACTGGACGGTCGAGCGCATGAACGCGATGCCCAGCGTCATCATCAACGACACCAGCACGATCACGAGGGGAAGGATCATTCCCCGCTTCCGAGCGCTCAGTTTCAAAAGCCCCTCCGATACCTCTCACATCATTTTAGAAGGGACCACCGGCATCGTCAACAAGCCCGGGGGGAAGCCGATCTCGTATTTTTGACATTCCGCACGCCTTCTGCTACGCTCCTCCCATGTCAAGGCCGCTTCACATCGATGTTTCAGGCGCAATTTCCCCCGGCGGGCCCGATGACGGCGCGCGTCACGCGCATCGCGGTGCGTACGAGCATCTGTGGGCGGAGCACCGGTATTCGATCGTCGGCCTTTCGATCAAGCACTCCCGGACGGCGGCGGGAAAGCTCGGCAGAGTGCCGCACCTCCTGTCGTTTCTCGGGTTTCTCGCGAGACACCGGAACGAGCGGCGACGCGGGCTGAACCATGCCCTGCTGAGCGTGTACGACCACCTCCAACCGCACCTGGAGCGGACGGAACGGGAAAAGCTCGTCGAGGCGGTTCTTTCCGGCGATTCGAACATCGACCGGATGCTCTACGACCTGGTCTGCTCGACACAGAAAACCGGCCTGTACGGCTGCCGGCTTTTTTTTCCGCCGCGCGCGCCGAACAAATTCTGGGATTACGGCGAGCAGCCGGGCCTGCAGGTCCTGCTCGGGCCCCGCATGGTCCACATTCCCTTTGCGGTCGTCAGGAAGCGTCTCGAGAGCCTTTCGGGCGTGCGCGGAGCCGGTCTGCACGAGCGGCTCGCGGCTCTGAGGGCCGGCATTTCCCGCGACGAGTATGACACCTGGCCTGAGCTGTTCCGGATGGCCCTGGAAGACCATCTGATGGTCGCCGTGCTGCCGACGGCGGCCAGGCTCCATCCGCGGGTCGAGCTGCCGCTTCCCGAGGCGGTCGTCCAGGATGTCGAGCCGATGCACGCGGCCCTGCTCGCCCTGGAACGGCTCTGGGATGCGGATCCGGATATGATTCCCCACCTGCCGCCCGTCGAACACTGGCGCGCGGCGATGGCCCCCGAGCGCCTGCCGTGGGCAAGCCCGATCGGCCCTGATAGAATAGATGTCGCTATAGGTATGGTCAGCGAGGAGTTCGCGGACCAGCTCGACCTCGAATGTGGGCGGAAAGAGGGAAGTGAAGCTGGACCGGAAGAACGGCCGCCGGAAAATGCCGAGGAAGCCCCGGAAAGCGGGGAAAGCGACGAAGGCGATCTTCCCGGACTCGGCTGAGCGGGCGTTTCCTACATGCTCGCGTAGGAATGCAGTCCCGACAGGAGCAGGTTCACGCCGAACAGGGTGAACAGTGTCACGAGGAACCCCGTGATCGACAGGAACGCCGTCCAGGTGCCGCGCCAGCCGCGCGTCAGGCGGACATGCAGGTAGAGCGAGTAGACCAGGAAGGTGATGAGGGCCCAGGTTTCCTTGGGGTCCCAGCCCCAGTACCGGCCCCAGGCCTTGTTGGCCCACACCATGCCGAAGATGATCGCGCCGACGGTGAACAGCGGGTAGCCGAGGGCGATCGCGCGGTAGGTCAAATCGTCGAGCGTCGCGGCGGCGGGAAGCCAGCGCTCGGCCGTGCGACCCACGGCCCCGCGGTACAGGTATGCCATGAAGATCAGGATGCCTAGGCAGAACACCACGGGGAGAACGACCCACAACATCAGCGTGCGGCCCTCCTCGCCCGGCGATCCCTTTTCGATGTATCGCCAGGCGAGCCACGTCATGACGGCGAGAAACGCGGTCGGCAGGCCCGTAACGACAAGGGCGCACACGGTCTTCTCGCCGCCTTCGGCTGGCGGCGGCTGGTCTGAAGCCGCCCGGCCGGCACGGCCTTCGATGAGGCGGCGCAGGCAGAACAGGTAGCTGAGCACGAAGCCGAGAGCGAAGCAGGCTTCCCCAATGAACGCCAGGGCGACGTGGAGATACAGCCAGTAAGACTGGAGAGCCGGCACGAGGGGCCGGGCATCGCGGGCGAAGACGGAGGCGATGCCGATCATCAGAACGGCCAGAACCGCGGCCCCTGCCTCGGCCAGGGCGAGCGGGGTTTTGCGGGTGAAGGCGACCGAGACCCACGCCAGGCACGTCGAGAGGGTCACCAGCGACTCGTACATGTTGGAAAGCGGCGGATGACCAGCCGAGGCCCAGCGCAGGCCCAGGGCCGCCGTTGCGATGACGGCGGCGGCGATCGAGGCGGTGCGGGCTTTCGAATACCAGGAACCGCGATCGAGGGTCGCGGCGGCGGCGTGGCCGATGAAGGCGATCATGTACAGGCACATGGCCATCGTGAAACAGCCGGTTTCGAGATTCAAGCCCGTTCCTCCGGTGATCGGTCTTCGGCCGCCGGCGTTGACGACGGCGCGGATATGGCCGTGATGTCTTCCAGAAGTCTCTTCAGCATGACCGGAGGCCGGTTACCCGCCACGGCAAGCCAGGTCGAACCGTCGGGGCGACGCAGCAGCCATGTTTCATAGTATCCGATGTAAAACGTCAGGCACAGGCCGAGCGTCATCAGCAGGCAGCCTGCCCAGACGACCGGCACGCCAGGGTCATGAGCCACCCGGAGGCCGCTTTCGAAGACCGGGTCGGCGGAGAGAACCTCGAACCGGTATGGAAGCGTGTTGGCATGGCCGGAAAGCTCGGCCATCTCGGGAACGAAGGCCCAACCGCGACCGGCGGCCTTGCCGTCCGGCCCGTAGGCGACGATATGGCCGGCCGGGTTGCGAAGATCGTCCGACATGGTGACGAAACGCTCGCCCATGATCCGGAAGTCGGGCAGGAAATCGATCAGAACGAAGGAACTGCTGCTCCAGTCCGGTTTGAACGGCGTTCCGATCTCGAGGGTGAGGGTCGCCACACGTGCGTCTGGGCCTGTCGCTCCCGGCCGCATGGCCGCCAACGTCACCTTCCGGTATTTTTTCTTCCAGTCGGCCTGGTAGAAGGTGAATTCGCCCCAGGAGATCGGCTGGTTCACCCGTGCGACGCCACTTGCCGGTTCATGGCCGGCTCCCGAAATGGTGACCCGGGAGTTCCAGCTTTTCACGCTCGGGGGTTCGTCCGGCGTCGCTTCGTGGTATTCGACCCAGAGGTGCTCGAATTTCACCCGGCAGGCCGGATTCAGCATTCCCGCCTGGAAGGCGGCGGCACCTGCCTCGACATCGCGCCTGATCTTCTCGAGCCGCGGGTCGTTGGCATTCCGCATCTGGATGGCACGTGCCTGGCGACTCATCTGGTCCGCCGCCGCAGCAGCCCGGAGGACGGCGACGGGAGGAACGGCTGCCGTCTCGCCTTCCATGCCGAAGATCGCCATCTCGGTACCAGCCATGGCGCCCCACATGCCGCCTGCCAGGATCGCGACGAACCCCACGTGGATGAGCAGGCCTCCCACGAGCGATGCCCTTCCGCGAACGTTCAGCTGGAGAGTCGTTCCATCCTCGAAGTGCTTCTGTTCCCACCCGGTGGTGTCGGGGAGGTTTTTTTCGGGCGGCCACGCCACGCCGGTCTGCATCGACGTAATCTCGGCCGGCTGGGCCAGCGCCAGTCGTCTGAACAGCTTTGCGCGGGTGAGCTTGAGCCGCGTGACCGTGCAGACGATCGACGAAGCCGCGAGCAGCCCCAGGAGCAGATTGAACAGCCAGCCACGGTACAGATCATCGAACCCGAGGTCGAGCATGATCTGGCCGATGCGGGGATAGGCGATGAGATACTCGGCGGCTTCACGCCCCTGGGGAACGAGTGTTCCCACCATCGACATCAGGCTCAGGAGGCCGATGAGAACGATGGCGGTGCGGAGAGAGGCCAGGAACCGAAACAACGGCCGCATCAGGCCAGCTCTTTCATGATCAGGAAACCGCCTTCAGGGTGCGTTTCGCCGGCATCCATTCCTGGATGCGCCGGCTGATGCCTGTGGCGTCGAGGCCCAGCATGGCCCGGAGCTCCACCTGCTTGCCCTGCGGAACGAAGCCGTCGGTGATGCCGATCCGCAGGATGCGAGGCGCATAGCCGAGATCGATCGCCGCTTCCAGGACCGCGCTTCCGAAGCCGCCTTCGAGGACTCCTTCCTCGACTGTCACGATCGGGATCCGCCGGTTCAGATGCGTCTCGAGCAGGTCGCGATCGAGCGGTTTCACGAACCGGGCGTTGACGACGGTCGCGTCGATGCCGGCCCGGGCAAGCGTTTCCGCGGCATCGAGCGCCGGATGGACCATGTTTCCGATGGCCCAGATCGCGAGATCAGCCCCGTCGCGGCACTGCTCGGCCCGGCCGAGGGAGATCGGTTCCTGTGGAACCTCCCCTTTTTCGCCGACCCCGGAACCGCGCGGGTACCGGATGCTCGTCGGCCCTTCGACGGTTGCGGCAAACCGCAACATCGCGGGCAGCTCGATCTCGTCCTTGGGCGCCATGATGACCATGTTCGGAACGGGCCGGAGAAGGGGGATGTCGAAAACGCCGTGGTGCGTCGGGCCGTCTTCGCCGACCAGGCCCGCGCGGTCGAGACAGAGCATGACCGGCAGGTTCATCAGGGCAACATCATGGATGACCTGATCGACGGCGCGCTGCAAAAACGTCGAGTAGACCGCGAAGATCGGTCGTCGGCCGCCGCGGGCGAGGCCTGCCGCGAACGTCACGGCGTGTTCCTCGGCGATGCCGACGTCAAAAAATCGCTCGGGAAAATCGTGCGCGAACCCGGCGAGGCCCGTTCCCTCTTTCATCGCGGCGGTGATGGCGACCACCCGCTCGTCTTCACAGGCCATCTCGATGGCGGTCTGGCCGAAGACGCCGGTGTAGGACGCGGGGGATTTGACCTTTTTCACTTCGCCGGTCGAGATCTCGAACGGTCCGATCCCGTGGAAGAGCGGGGCCTGGTCCACCGCGGGCTTGTAGCCGCGCCCCTTTTCGGTGAGCACGTGGACGAGAACGGGGCCGTGGCGGTCCCGGGCAAAGGTGAGCGTCCGTTCGAGCAGCTCGAAGTTGTACCCATCGATCGGGCCCATATATTTGAACCCGAATTCTTCGAACAGCATGCCCGGCGTGAGCAGATACTTGAGACTGCCCTCGATCCTCGAGAGCATGTTGAAAATCCGGGAGCCGATGCCCGGGATCTGCTTCACGATATGGGCCATGTAATCCTTCGGCGTGGTGAAATACGGCTCCATCCGGAGGGAATGCAGATACCGCGACAGCGCGCCGACGTTGGGCGAAATCGACATGCCGTTGTCGTTGAGAACGACGACCATGTCGGGATGCAGGTGCCCCGCATGGTTGAGCGCCTCGAACGCCATCCCGCTCATGGCGCCGTCGCCGATGACCGCGACGACCTTGTGGCGCTGCGCGTTCTGGTCTCGGGCGACGGCCATTCCCAGCGCGGCCGAGATCGACGTCGAACTGTGGCCGGTGTCGAACGCGTCGTGCTCGCTTTCGGTGATCTTGGGAAAGCCGCTCAGGCCGCCGAGCGTGCGCAAGGTCGGGAACTGCTGGATCCGGCCGGTCACCATCTTGTGGATGTAGGTCTGGTGGCCGACGTCGAAGACGATTTTATCCTGGGGGGAATGGAACACCCGGTGCAGCGCCAGGGTGAGTTCGACGATGCCGAGGTTGCTGGCCAGGTGGCCGCCGTTGCGGGCGACGACCTGGATGATCCGCTCCCGGATCTGGCCGCTCAGCCGTTGCAGCTGGGCGTGGGACAACCCTCTCAGGTCTTCCGGGGAACGGATCTGGTCGAGATCCATGTCTGCCTCCGCGCCGACGATGACATGTATGCCCTCCATGAGGGCGAAGTGTGATTATACCACAGAAACACCGGCCGGAGCAAAGCGCCGGAAGCCGGTCACGAGAGGGATGAGAGGAGGCGGGATGCTACGCGTTCAGGGCTGCGATCAACTTGTCGATATCGATCCCGTGCGCTTCGGCGGCCTGGGCAAGGCTTTCTCCCGAGGCGATCGAGCAGCCGAGGCAGTGCATGCCGAAACCCATGAGGATATTCCCGGCCTCCGGTTTTTTCCTGAGGATCTCGCCGATGAGCATATCTGATGTTATTTTATCCGACATAGTTTTCTCCCGAGTCGTGATGTGATCTGTTTCGTGGACGCTCAGAGGTCGTCTGGCGGAGAGGACATCCCGTCCATGACATGGTGTTTGTCCTCGAGGGCCTTCGACTGTCCGGGCACGAAGAGGAGGACCCAGATGGTCTGGAACACGATTTTGATGTCGAGAATAATTCCATACTGGTCGAGATAATAATAATCGTACCCGACCTTGTCGGTCAGGCGCAGGTAGTAGCGGGAGTTGACGGCTGCCAGCCCCGTGACGCCCGGCCGCACCGACAGCCGGCGGCCCTGGAACTCCAGGTGCTGGTTAACGAAGAAGGGCCGCTCGGGGCGGGGGCCCACGACCGACATGTCGCCGGTGAGCACCAGGAAGAACTGGGGCAGCTCATCGAGTCCCACGCGCCGGATAAAGCGGCCGAGCCGCGTTACGCGGGGATCGTTCTCGGTCGAGATCTGGGGCCCCGTTCCCGCCTCGGCGCCGGTCCGCATCGACCGGAACTTGATGACATCGTATTCCCTGCCGTATCTCCCCACCCGTTTCTGCCGGTAGAACACGGGGCCCGGCGAATCGAGCCGCATCAGGACGGCCGTTAACAGCATCAGGGGCGAGGAAACGATGATGGCAAAGATGCTGAAGCAGATGTCGAAAGTCCGCTTCACCAGCCGTTGAGCGCCGGTGAGCGGAAGGGCCGAAACGGTAATCAGCGGCAGATCCTCGAGGCTCGACAGGCCGCTCATGCCGGCCGCCGTCGTCGGGTCGCAGGCGATCCGGACGAGGAACTGGTGGGGTTCGACCTTGCGGTGATAAAAGATCTCGGCCCAGAACGCGTCGAGCCGGATATGCGGGTCCGTCACGAGAACCTCCTGGGCGTGCCGGAAAACGACTTCGGATGCCAATTCCCGGACCTCGGCCGGCTTGAAGACCGCCAGGAGGTGATAGCGCACGCCGCCACGGCGATGGAAGTGCCGGATGATCCGTTTTCCCTCGCTTTCGTCTCCGATGATGACGACCCGCTTCAGGAGAGGATACGGCTTGAACCACCGCATGAGAAGGATACGCGCAAAAAAGAGGACGAGAATTCCGATGATCGTCGAAAGAAGGATGATCGGCCGCGGAAAGGTATACGCGAGGGCCGCCATGGGTCGGTACATGGAGATCAGGAGGTTGAACGCCACGAATGTGGAGAGCAGGGTCGCGCCAACGTGGGAAAAGATATCCGAAGCCGCCGTCAGCGCCCTGACGCGGAAGACATCGAACATGAGGCCGAAAGCGGCGAACAGCACGAACAGATACCACCGCACATCAAAATATGCATTGATATAGAGCATCCGGCCTGCGATCTCGTGCAGCCAGTATTTGAACACCCCGCGGAATATCGAGTTCAGGAGAAATGCGTCGAGCAGGAGCAGCCCGATGCCGAACAGCCACTCACCCCCGTGAGAGAGCCGGAAAACGAACCGCCGCAGCGAACGCCTGTCCTGGCTCACGATGCTCCGCCTCCGAGCAGGCCGCAGATGTGCGCCAGATGCCTTTTTTCGGCCCTGATCAACGCCGCGACACCCGTTCGTGCAGGCAGGGAGGGCGGCAGCAGGTCGTATATCTCGTGCAGCAGGAGGATGGCATCCTTCTCGTATTCGATGGCCTGCAGTAGGGCCTGGTTTTCGCTGACGGGGGGCTGCCGGTGATCTCCCGCCGCGATGTGAAGTGCGCCCCCGCGGCGCAAGGCATCAAGATACGCCATCATCTCGGGAGAAGCATAGCCGTCGGGGATCTCGAAGGGCATGGCGAGCGCCTCGCTGACGATCCGCCGGAACTCGTTCTCATGCTCGACCTCTTCGCGCGACAGGCGCTCGAACAACTCCCTGGAGCGCGGCGTGAAAGCATTCCGGCTCATCCGCTCGTAAAATTCCCGCCCTCGCTTTTCGATCCGGTCCGCCAGTTCGAACAGATCTCCGGGACGGAAGACAGTCACCATGTCAGGCGCTCCATCGGCTCTTCAGCGCTTCACCGCTTCAGCGCCAGCTCGATCTCATTCGCCATGTCGGGCAGGGCCAGAACCCGCGTCACGGCACCCTGCTCGAGAGCCGCTCTCGGCATCCCGTAGACGACCGACGTTGCGCGATCCTGACCGATCGTCAGCCCGCCGACCAGTTTCAGATTCTTGAGCCCGCGAACGCCGTCCTCACCCATCCCCGTGAGGATGATGCCGAGCGCTTTTCTGCCAAAATTTTCGGCAGCCGAAAAGAAGGTCACATCGATACACGGCGCATAGCGCTCCTTCTCGGACTCGTTCGGGGTGATGACGAACTGGTAACGCCCGTCAGGATGGCGGCGGAACCGCGTCTGCGCATCGCCCGGGCAGATATAGGCCACCGAGCGCTGGAGGATCTCGCCGTTGGCGGCTTCCTTGACGCGAATGTTGCACAGCATGTTCAGCCGCTGCGCGAACGCTCCCGTGAAGGTCCCGGGCATGTGCTGGGCAATGACGACAGGTGCGGGCAGGTTTGAAGAGATCCCTGACAGAACCTGCTGCAGTGCCGGCGGGCCGCCGGTCGATGAACCGATCACGACGACCCAGTCGATGCGCGTATCGCTTTCGGTCGCGACCACCGGGCGTTTGGGTTGCACTTCGACGGTTATAAACCGGGGCTGCCGCGGAAGACTCTCCGCCGCCGCCCTGATCTTCGCCAGCAGCGTTTGCTTCAGGACAAGAATATTCGACGTTATACCAGAACCGGGCTTGCCCACGTAATCGAACGCTCCCAGGTCAAGGGCGTCGAGCGTGACTTTCGCTCCGTCCTGTGTCATGGAACTGACCATCAACACCGGAACCGGGCAGATCCGCATGATCTCCCGGAGGGCATGCAGGCCGTCCATGATCGGCATCTCGATGTCCATCGTCACGACGTTCGGCCGGAGACGCTGAACTTTCTCGATCGCCTCCTGGCCGTTCGACGCGGAGCCGATGACCTCCATCTGGGGGTCTTCCTTGATCATGCGCTCAATGGCGGTCCGCATGAATGCCGAATCGTCGACGATCAGCACCTTGATTTTCCTGTCAGCGCTCATCTCGTCGTTCCTGCTCCCCCGTGGAGATTTTCCTGTAGCCGTATGCCCCATTGCAATGCACCAGCTCGAACACCCCGGGCATCGGCGGCAGGCTCTCGGTCTCACCGAGAAACAGCATGCCGCCGGCGTTCAGAAGCCCGTGGAATGTGCGCACCAGCACCTGACGGAACTCTTCGTCGAAATAGATCAGCACATTCCGGCACATGATGATATCCGAGCCGGCATGGCATTTCAACCCGCCAATATCCTTCAGATTCCGCACCTGGAAGTTGACAAGCCTTCTGATGCCCTCTCCGACACGAAACACAGCGTTTTCCTCGAGGCCTCCCGGAAGGGGAAATTCGAACTCGCTCCGTATCTCGCCGGTCTGACGCCGGAACGACCGGGCGCCGTATTCGCCGACACAGGCATGGTCGAGAAGGCGTCTGTTGATGTCCGTTGCCATGATCTCGATCTGCAGTCTGCCGTCTTTCCGGCGTGTCCAGTCCGCGATATAGGCAAGCGAGTATGCCTCTTCCCCGGTCGCGCACGCCGCGCTCCAGATACGGACGGTGTCGATACCCTGCCGTTTTTTCTCCGCCATCAGCGCCGGCAGGAACGTATGTGCGAGATATCTGAACTGACCGGGATTCCGAAAGAAAAAACTTTCTCCGATCGTGATGCGAGACATCAGGTCATCTCTGAGATGGCTTCCGATCGCACTGGTCAAAAGCCCCAGATACTCGTCCATCGATTCCAGCCCGAGGTCCCTGATGTGCCGGCTGATTTTCTCATCCAGGCCGCTCGGGGAAATCCTGGACAGGAGAATACCGGCATAATCCCGGATAAAATCGGAAAGAGCGGCCCGGTGCTGCGGCGTGATGCGGATCATGCCTTGTGATACGGCTCGCCTGCGAGAATGCTCAGTCCGCGATACAACTGTTCGGCCAGTACGAGGAGGGCAAGCTGGTGATTCAGTGTGAAGCAGGAAAGTGCCAGCTTCTCGTGCGCCGCCGCCTTGATATCGGCCGCCAGGCCTGCCGACGGCCCAAGACAGATCACCAGCTTGTTCAGACCTGATCTCAGGGTTTCGGAAATCCAGCCGGCGAACTTCATCGAATCGAGCATCTTCCCATGCTCGTCCAGCGCCACGATCCGTTCCGCATTCTCGATGCGGCGCCGCATTTCGGCTTCGTCGCGGCAGTGGATGACGCTGACTCCAAGCCTGCCCCGGCATCGACCGAGATACTCGTCGACGAGCTCGCGGTATGGCTTGTCCGTGTATTTGCCGACCATCAGGATTTCTACGCGCACGTCATCCCCCGTGGGCCGGCGCGTCGGAAAACTCGAATCGTTTCTGGGAAGGGGGCGTCACCGGGGAAAGGCTTCGCGCCGTCTTCCTCCGGGCAGATGCCGCCGCGCACGCGCACGTTTCCGTCGCCGCATCCTGGGTTGCGATCGTCAGGCCGGCACCGGCCATCATCGGAAGCGCAAGCAGCGGTTCCACGTTTTCGCGCACCAGGCGCGGCGTGTTCGCCTCCTGGCTGACGTGGACGAGCACGAGGTGCCGCAACGGCTTCTGAAGGCGCGTCAGCACTCCTCGCACCCCTGCGTTCGGCAGATGGCCGGTTCGGCCCCTGATGCGGCGCTTCAGCCAGTCGGGATACGAACAGGTCGCGAGCATCTCCTCGTCGTAGTTGCTCTCGAGGCAGAGCACGTCAGAGCAGGTCAGATGCGCCATCGCAACGGGCGTCAGGTGGCCGAGATCGGTCGCCGCAGCGAGAGAGAGCCCCCCGGCCTCGAACCTGAATCCGACAGGTTCAACGGCATCGTGAGGGACCGGAAACGTCCAGACGCGCAGGCCGGCGAACTCGAACTCCCTGTCCGTCGGAAGCCGGACGGCGTGTTTCACCTCGAGCCCCTTGCGCTCGATTGCCGCCAGAGTTCCGCGTGTCGCGAAAATAGGCAGTTCTTCACGTTTTCCGAGGAGAACGCGAAGCCCCTTCACGTGGTCTTCGTGGTCATGGGTGATGAACAGGCCGTTCAACTCGTCGAGCGTGATGCCAAGCGCCTCGAGTCCCTGGACGATCCGTCTGCAGCTCAACCCGGCATCCAGCAGGAAACGGCGCTGCCCGAACCCGATCACGGCGGCGTTTCCCTGGCTGCCCGAGCCCAGGAACGTGACGGTGATCATCCGGTGATCCTGAAACGCTGCCAACCGGCCCGTATTCTCGCGACGAAGGTATTCATGGCTGGAACAAGTATGCACCGAGCGGAGTTTTTTTTCCAGTGGGTTTTATGCCCGTCAGCAGGGCACGCGCTCCGGAAAAGCCGGGGCGATTCTTTCACGCCACCCTTCTCCTCCGTTTCGGCGCGGCAGGAAATCGTGCACAATGCACAACCCTGTCAGGAAACGCCGTGCGTCTCCTCGCCGCGAAGACGCCTGAAGCTCTTCGGAAGCGCCGCGACGAGATCGCTGATGCTCATGGCATCGGCCCCGAGCTCGCCCCGGGCGACGTCGGCGGCGTCCGAGTGCAGATACACACCGACGATCGCGGCATGGAGCGCGGAAAGTCCCTGGGCCATCAAGCCGCCGATCAACCCCGACAGCACGTCGCCGGCCCCCCCGCGGGCGAGTCCGGAGTTCGGCCTGCTGCAGATGTAGACCCGGCCGTCCGGGGCCGCAATGACGGTTGTCGCCGACTTAAGGACGAGAACACACGACATCAGCCCCGCGAACTCGCGCGCGACCCCAATCATGTCTTCCTGGATGGAAGCGATCGTCCGCCCCGTCATCCGCGCCATTTCGCCGACGTGGGGGGTCAGCACCATATCGGGACCGTGTTTTTTCAGCTTCGCGAGATCGGTTGGATCAGGCAATGCATCAGCGTCGAGCACGATGCCGCCGGCCCATGCGTCGATCAGGGCGTTCATCGAGGTCTTCGCCGATTCTGACCGTCCCCAGCCCGGGCCGGCAACGACAGCCGCATACCTCCCAACGAATCCACGGACCTCTTCCGCCTCGAGGGCGAAGCCGCCGTCCCGGTCGCCGAAGGGGCGCACGATGACTTCGGGCGGAACGGGGCATGTCACCTGGCGCGCGATACTGGCGGGCAGCCCGAGGGTGACCAGGCCGGCTCCCGACCGCAGTCCGCTCTGGGCCGCGAGAACGCCTGCGCCCTGGTAGGCGTCGGATCCTCCGAGAATCAGCAGATGCCCGAACGCGTTCTTGTGAGCGGATTCACGCCTGGCAGGCAGGAGCGCGGACGCCAGGTCGTGGGTGACGAGAAGATGCGAGGTGGAAATCGTTTCGAACGAGATCTGCGGCAATCCGATATCGGCCACCCAGACCTCTCCGACGATATCCCGGCCAGGATACAGGAACATGCCGAGCTTCGGCGCCCCCAACGTGATCGTGCTGCTGGCGCGGATCGAGGGATCGGACACGCGGCCGGTGGTCGCGTCGAGCCCAGACGGAACGTCGATCGCGACGCACCAGACATGGCTCTGGTTGATGGTCCGCACGACTTCGCGCAGGTAGCCGTTGATACTCCCGGTGAAGCCGGTTCCGAAGATGGCGTCCACGACCACGTCCGAGAAGTTGAGCGTCACACGGAGCCTGTCGAGATCCTCGGTATCGGTCATGACCACAGGCTGGCCGCCGGAAGCCATGAAGACAGTGAGATTTTTCGTCGCATCCGGAGACAGTTCGTCCATTCTCGAGGTCAGGAACACCTCGACGGATACACCGGCATTCAGCAGATGCCGCGCCACGACGAGGCCGTCGCCGCCGTTGTTCCCGCGGCCGCAGACGATCGTGAACCGTTTTCCCCTGAGCCCCGTGAGATTCTTTTCGAGCGTGAACAGGATCTTCAGCCCGGCGTTTTCCATCAGGACAAGGCTGGGAATGCCTATCTTCTCGATCGCATGGCGGTCGATCTCACGCATCTCACTCGCCGTCACAAGCCTCATCACGCACCCTCCCGATTCTCAGGTGCCTGAAGTATACCATGCCCCACGCCCGCAGGAACGCTCATCCAGCGTTCAGGGAATGCTCCGAGTCTTTTTCACCACAAAGGCACAAAGACACCAAGCAAGGCTTGCTCACTTTGTGTCTTTGTGCCTTCGTGGTGAAGGGTCTCCGGCAGCCTGTTTCTCTTAGGTAAAGCGGTTTCCCTCCGTTTTGGCGGGAACGTCAGAAAATGGCGCCGAGGCCGAAAATGAGGGGCTTCCAGTCGTAGAAATCGGTGTAGGAGCTCTTGGTCTGAACGCCCAGGTCGGCCCAGAAACCGCGATGTGACTTGTACCGCCAGCCGAACGAAAAAACATCACCGTTGTAATCGGCAAGGAAACGGCCGCGATACCCGCGTTCCCCCGGCTTCGCCGGCGGATACTCGGCTCCGGCGAGCAGGCACAGGGCTTTCGGCTCTCGACGTCCGCGGTCGTAGGAGCCGTAATTGGCGATGCCCGAACCGGGGTTGCCCCCGAAGTTCCAGCCAACGCCGAAGCCGCCGAATGTCAGAAACATCGTGTGATAATTGTTCGAATTCGTGTCGAGCACCATCCCCACCGCCGTCTCGGCGAATTCGCCGGTTCCGAAGGCCGGAAGCCGGAACTTCAGGTTGATCGTGGCGTCGGGATCGATGTCGTCGACGCCCCTGCGCGAATCCATCGCTTTCTGAACGCCGAGTTCAAAGTCGCGCAACGGGGAAAAGCCGAACGCCAGATTCGTCAGCGAGCGCTCGGTCTTCGTGCCGGGAATCTGGTACAGACGCGTATGTGCGGCAAGTTCGACCCCGCCCTGCCTGATCGTCGTTCCTGACGGTGCCTGGATGTAGCCCGAAGGGCCCTGGAGCGTCAGATCGGCTGAAGCGGTAGAAACGGCTGCCAGAAATGCGAACAGGATTGCAGCGATCGTACGGGAGCGCATCACAGAGACTGGTCGCCTCCATCAGCCGGATTTTCCGCGAGAAACCGCTTGTGGCATTCCCAGAAGTTCTGGCAGTAGGTGCAGCAGTTCCTGCGGTCCATGCACCGCTCGCCGCGGTACCAGTTGATCTTGCAGGTCGGAAAATACTTGCACCGCCAGCAACAGTGCCAGTTGATCCGGAGGAAGTTGCGCCGCTTGATCTCCTCGATGATCAGCGCCATCGAGATGACGTTGCGTTCGAGGGCGGGATTCTGCATCAATTGATTGAATTCGGCGATCTCCTCATCGTTCCCATACAGGTTCACGATGAAGATCTCTTCGGCAAAAACAGGCAGATATTCGTCACTCATACGTTTTACGATGCCTCCGGCATTCGGCCAGAGATACGACACCCACTAGTATCGACCGTCAGGGACGTATTCTTGAGGAGAAAAAAGCCGATTCAGCGCGGCAGGCTGACCGTCCGGACGCCATCCCTGGTCACGACGAGGACCGACGCACGCGAAACGACGGGCTGCATGCTGAGAATGCCGGACGGCAGCGGTCCGCCGGCAACGACAAGGGCTCCCCCCGCTGATGGAAGTTGATAGATCATGGTTTCACCGGTTATCCAGAGGTTCTGGTCCCACGAGAGGTTTCGCACCCGCCCGTCGATGGAAGCGATTTTCGAGGCGGTGCGGCCGGCATAGGTGAAGATGGAACCGTTCGAAAGCCCGATATACAGTCGGCCTTCACCCGTCACCGATGCGGTCGCCCGAAGGTCTGGTGCGGTTTCCCCCGGGTAAAACGTGATGACCCATCGTCCGGATTGATCCTGTTCGAGAACGCCGCGATCCGTCACGACGAGGGCCCTGCCCCCAAGCGTCTGAACGAATCGGGCTTCCTCGAAGAACTCTTCGGGAATGCGGCCCGCCGGCTCCGTCTTTCCGGCGGCGTCGACGCGCACGAGCCATCCGCCCTTCTTCAGCAGCAGGAGACCGTTTTCCCTGCCGGTCGCGGAAACGAGCTCCGCAGCCTGGTCCGGTTTGAGGAGGGAGGTGGGCCTGCCGCCTTCGAGCGACATGATTCCGAGCACCCATGAATAGAGGTAGGATGTTCCGTTCAGCCGCCAGAGAGCAACGATCTGATCGTCGCCCAGCGCACCGTTTGCCCGATTGAGGTGTTCCCAGCGGCCGTTTTCGAAGAACCACAGGCCGTCGTTCGTCGTGCCGACCCACGCCCGCGCTCCATCCCACAATACGCAGGAGGCGGATGGACCGCGCAGCGAGGCGGGAAGGGGAACTGCTCCGAACACGGGGTCTGAAACGAGCTGGGCGGCCGGGGCCGGACTCGAAATCGGTGCGGGGACATCCGCGGCATACGTTCCCACCGAGGGAATGACCGGTTGAGCGGGAACAGCCGCAGGAGCGGCGGACGGTGCCCCTGAGGTAGGCGCGTCCGGTGTCACGTTTGCCGGCGTCAATGCGGAAGCCGTCACGGTCGGGACTCCCTGGAATGCGTGAAGCAGAATGCGTTTCGGCCCGACCGTCGCAACGAACTCACCGTTGATCGCGAGCGCACGCTGGCCGACGTCGCCGCTCAGCTTTTCGAACCGGCCGTCGCGGTATCGGAACAGCCCCTCATCGGAGCATACCAGGAGCGCATCTCCAACCATCGCCATGTCGCGAATGACCCGCGGCTCGCCCGGCGAAAGCGTCGTCCAGACCCAGTCCCGGCCGTTCTTGAAACCGGCGGCGAGGCCGTTGTCGGTCCCCACGTAGATCGCCGAGCAACCGGCGGCGAGAGCGGTGACGGCACGCCCGTCGAGGAGCTGGAGCCGGACCGGCTCGAAGTTGGTGCCGTCGCCTTTGAGAAGCCCGCGCTCGTGAGCGACCCAGAGTTCTCCGTCAAGCCATCCGAACCCAACCGGGGTCAGGCCCTGGGCCCCGAGAAGCACGACAACGAGGCCGTTGTGGCCCTTCAGAAGGCCGTGGCCGACGGTTCCGATGAGATGGCCCCCGTCGCTTGTCGGAGCAACCCGGTTCAACAGAGAAACGGGAAGAGTGTTTCTTTCGTAGAGAGGTGCCACAGCGCCGGTCGTATCGAGAGCGAACGCTCCGCCGAATCCGGCGATGACCAGCCGGCCGCCGTCGACCAGGAGATGTCGCACGTAATACTCGGCCGGCAGGCCGCTCACCATTGTTGCGATGCCGGTCGCGGGGTCGATCCGTGAAACGCCGCCGTCGCCTCCAACGAACAGGCTGCCGTTCCACCAGGTCGCGGCCGTCACGCTCGCGAAGCCGGCGAGCCGATGCTCGACGGTCCGGCTGACACCACCGGTCGCGCCTGCCGGAACACCGGCCTGCGTTGCCTGGAGAACGAGGTCTGTGCGCGGCTGAAGCAGCAGGATTCCCGCGATGAAGGCGATGACGATCGCCACGAACAGGATCTCGGGGGTGAGGGCCCAGCTGCGGCGGCGAAGGATCTCGTCTCTCGCCTTCAGCTCGGCAATCTCGCCGGCGATTGCCATTAGCCGCTCGCGATCGGGTTCCTGGACTTCGGCGGTTTCCTTCTGGCCCCCGGCTCCGGTGAAAAGAACGGCCCGCCGGCGTTCCAGGGATTTGATTCTGGCAGTGAGGCCCCCGATCTCCCACCACCGGCGGAGTTCGGCAATGCCCCACACCAGGCCGTCGGCACAGTGGCCGAACAGGCGGCCGGGAAGAGAGGCACGGGAAATCGAACCGATCTCGAACAGCGGTTCGCCGCAATGCCGGCAGTATTCCGCGATCGGGAAATTCGCCTGCTGACAACGGGAGCAAACCTTCGGGCTCTGATCCATCACGCCTCCTGCAGCCTTTTAGAGATACTCCGGAATGACCTGGGCCGAGGACGAGCGCTTGTCTCCGGTCTTCAGAATCAGTTCGCTCTGTCTGATCTCGCGATCCTTCGTGATCATGCCGAACGGCAATAATGTCAAATGCAGCATTCGTTTATCGGCCATGGTGCCGTCTCGCGGCTGCGCGTCAGTCCGCCGAGCCGGACGGTCCGATGTCGCGTTTCCACACGGGCTCGAGAAAAACCCGCTCCAGGGGCCTGCCGAGAAACGTGCTTCCGATCGCGATGAAGTTTTCGGGGCTGTCGGAGACGTAGAACTCCTCGCTTCCGGCACGGTCCGGCGGGGCCTGGAACCTGCGGGCAGCCAGCAGCTCGGCGACTTCACGGGCCGTTTCCCTGGCAGAATCGATCAGCCGCACCTTTCCCTCGAAGAACTCCTCGATCAAGGGCTTGAGCAGCGGATAATGGGTGCACGCGAGAATCAGGGCGTCGATGCCCGCCTCGCGCCAATCCGAAAGATACATCTCCAGGGCCGTCTTCGTGATCGGCGCATCGAGAAGATTCTCCTCGACGAGCGGCACGAGAAGCGGACAGGACTTCGCGAGAATCACGTCCTGCGGGCGGAACCGGCGCAGCCGCGACTGGTATGCTTCGGAGCGGATCGTCGCGCTCGTGCCGATGACGCCGATGCGCCCCTTGCCTGCGTTCAACGCGGCTCTCACGCCGGGTTCGATGACGCCGACGATGGGAAGGTCCGTCTGGCGCTTGAGGTAATCGAGGGCCAGCGCCGTCGCCGTGTTGCAGGCGATCACCAGCATCTTCACCCGCATCGACTCGAGAAACCGCGCTATCTCGAGGGAGAATCTCCGGATGACGGGGATGGACTTGTTGCCGTACGGCACGCGGGCCGTGTCGCCGAAATACACGACATCCTCGGCCGGCAGCAGGCTCCGGAGCTCCTTGACGACCGTAAGCCCGCCGACGCCCGAGTCGAATACGCCGATCGGCCGTTCATCCATGTCAGTTTCCCGCCGGGCTCGCGATACCAGCCTCCGGAACGGAGGAGGCAATCTCGGGAAGCGCGTCTTCGGCGAGCAGGTATGCTTCCGGGCCGGGGTCCGTTTCGAGCTTGCCCGTGACGATCTGGCGGGAAAGTTCGCCGAGCTCGTTCACGAGCGTTTCGCCGAGCTGCTGGCTGCTGAACTGGAAGTCGGTGAGCGAGATTGCGCCTTCGGCCATGCCGTAGCTGCGCTTCACATCTTTCTTTTCTGCGTCTGGGCTCACGATGTCCTTCACCAGATCCTCGACGACGAGATCGACGCGCTTCATCATGCTTGTCAGCACCAGTCCCGGCGCCATCCCGTCCTGATTCCGGTCGACGCCGATCACGTTCTTGCGCGCCTCGACGGCGGCGGCGATCACGCCGAGTCCCGAAGCTCCCGCGGCGTGGTAGATGACATCGCACCCGCCAGCATACATATCTAATGCTATTTTTTTTGCGGCATCCGGTTTGTTGAAGCCGGAGAAGTCGCGCGCCACGAACCGGTCGACGACCCGGGTGTCGCTCGCCGCGAAGGCCGCGCCGGCATGGAAGCCGCGTCTGAACCGGTCGATGACTGGGATATCGTGCCCGCCGACAAAGCCGATCCTGCGGGTTTTCGAGAATTTCGCCGCGAGATAGCCGCACAGGAACGAGCCCTCATGCTCACGGAAGGCGACGCCCTTGATGCTGCCTTCGTCGACATCGGAATCGACGGCGAAGAATTTCAGCTGCGGATGCTCGGCGGATACCTTGCGGATCGCCTTCTGGAACGCCATCCCGACGACGATGATCGCGTCGAACGGCTGGGCCGCGAAGAAGCGCAGCGATGCCTCGGGGTCTTTCATCGTGGCGGGTTCGATGATGACCGGCTCGATGCCGTATTTCTTCTCGGCCGCCTTGATGCCGTCGTGCGCCTGGTCGTTGAACCCCTGGTCATTCAGGCCCTGGGGAGTGATCATGAGTCCGATCCTGGCCTTCTTCGCCGTCGCCGGCTTCCGTTCCCCGCATCCGGTCGTGAGAATCAGCGAGGCCAGAACGGCCCACAGGGCCAGGGTTAAAAGTCCAGGTCCGATGCGGGGGCGCTTTTCGCCGATCCTCTCTCCCGACATGCGGTTGCCTCCTTCTCGTATTCTTCGGCGAGCTCCGGCCCGACCCGCGCCAGGAACGCCTGTCTCGCAACCTCGGCCGGGCTCTCGAACTGCATTTTCACCCGGTCCGCCAGTGGCCGCAACGCCGTTTTCAACCGTCCGAACCGGCGCTTCAGCTCGTCTGGCGGGCACACCGGCTCGTCCTGCCACGCCGTGCCCCGCTTCGGAACGAAGCCGGAAACCGTCGCGGAAAGGCTCTTGAAGCCGCTCTGCACCCGCTCCGCCACACTGCCGGCGAACGCCGCGGTCGCGTCGAGATCGTCGTCGGTCTCGCCCGGCAGACCGGCCATGAAGTACAGCTTCAGATGCTCGAAACCATGCTTCCGGACGCGATCGAGCGTATCATAAAAGGCATCTTCCCGCAACGGTTTGCCCATCCCCTCGCGGCGCTCGCGGCTGCCTGTCTCGGGGGCCAGCGTCAGCCCGCGCACCCCGCACGCGGCCAGCCGCTCGAGAATCCGGTCGCTCAGGCGTTCCCATTTGACCGACGAGTTGCGGAGACGGATGCCCCGCGCGGCAAGGAGGTCGAGGATCTCCTCGATCTCCGGGTGGTCGAACAGCGAGGGGGCCACGAGGCCGAGATCGCGACAGGCGGGCCTCTCGTCGAGCCAGGCCGCAAGGCGTGCGACCGGAACCGGCCGGGGCGGATGGTAGATGACCCGGGCAAGACAGAACGCGCATCGGCGCGGACAGCCACGCATGGCCTCGAACAGCGAGGCACCGCCGAACACGTTGGCGGTCGTGACGATGTGCGACCAGGCCGGCTCGCGTGCCACGTCGTGCCTGCACGCGATGGGAACGGGCTCGGCGCGCAGGGCGGGGGCCCAGGCCCCGGGAAGCTCCGCGACGGATTCTGCCGAAAGACCGTTCTCGAGAAACCCGCTCAACATCGGGGTCAGAACCGTCTCGGCCTCGCCCGGCACGAGCACGTCGAAGATGCGGCTCAGGGCGGGTGCGTTGGCTGCAACGGCGGCGCCACCGGCGACGAGCAGGGGGAACCGCCCGCGGCGGCGGCGCGCCGCTTCCACGGGAAGCCCCAGTGGGCCGAACATCGCGGGAATGCGGTCGAAATCGCCTTCGAAGCTGAAGGAAAACGCCAGGATATCGAAATCCCCGAGCGGGCGCCGCGTCTCGAACGAGTAGTAGGGCGGCCGCACGGGCACGCCTGGCTCGAAACCGAAAAAGAACCGCTCGACGCCGATGTCCGGCTGCCCGCCCGCAAGCCGGTGCACGGTCAGAAAGCCCAGGTTGCTCATCGCCAGGGCATACGGCCCCGGGAAGCAGACGGCCATGTTGAGCCGCCCCGCCACGCTCACCCGGCGCTCGTGGCGTTCCGTCGCCTGCAGCCTGTCGGTGGCCGACTCGACCTGATGCCGGTGTTTCAGCCCCATCTCAGTTCACCTTCCCGTCGAAGGAAAACCCACGAAGAACGCCGCGGACGGCGCCTTCGTGGGTCGTTGTCAGGAATGTTCGCGGTCGGTCAGCGGTTGCGCTTGCGGAGGAAGGTCGGGATCTCACGGTCGTCGAGAGACGAGGCGATCGGGCCCGTGGTGCCGGTCGCAGCCAACGGAATCGGTGCCGCGAGCGGCTGCTCGACGGTGCGGCTGACGGTGCGCAGCTCCTCGATGATGCGCTTCTTGGGATCGAGCTCCTGGCGGACCGCTTCGCCGAAGCCGGTGGCGATGACGGTGATCTTGATCTGGTCATCGAGATTCTCGTCGATGGCCGTGCCGAGGATGATGTTGGCTTCCTCGTCGACGGTCTCCTGGATGATGCTGGCGGCCTTGTTGATCTCGTGAATGCCGAGATCCGCGCTGCCGGTGATGTTGATGAGCACGCCGCGGGCGCCCTTGATCGAGGACTCGAGCAGAGGGCTGTTGATCGCCATCTGGGCGGCGGTGATGGCGCGGTTCTCGCCGGAGGCGATCCCGATGCCCATGAGCGCCGATCCGGCCTGGGTCATGATCGCCTTCACGTCGGCGAAGTCGGTGTTGATCTGGCCGGGGTTGATGATGATGTCGGAGATGCCCTGCACGCCCTGGCGGAGCACTTCGTCGGCATACTTGAAGGCTTCGATCATGGTGACGTTCTCTTTGGACACTTCGAGCAGCTTGTCGTTCGGGATGACGATGATGGCGTCGACGGACTCCTTGAGGTTCTTGATGCCGAGATCGGCGGCGCTGGTGCGGCGCTTGCCTTCGAACCGGAAAGGCTTGGTGACGACGGCGACCGTGAGGGCGCCGACTTCGCGTGCGACCTGGGCGACGATGGGAGCCGCGCCGGTGCCGGTGCCGCCGCCCATGCCGGCGGTGATGAACACCATGTCGGCGCCGTCGAGCGCCTCGGCGATGCGATCGCGATCCTCTTCGGCTGCCTTCTTGCCGACCTCGTAGTTGGCGCCTGCGCCCAGTCCCTTCGTGAGCTTGTCACCGAGCTGGATCTTCACTTTGGCGTCAGAAAGCGCCAGAGCCTGCGCGTCGGTGTTCGCCGAGATGAACTCAACGCCCGCCAGCCCCGCGGAAATCATCCGGTTCACCGCATTGGTGCCGCCTCCGCCTACGCCGATAACCTTGATTTCCGCATTTTCCGCAGCCGCCTGATTGAAGTCGAACACTGAAAGCCTCCTTTTTCGCTTTGCCCCGCCGGCAAATATATATCTTTTGATATTGTATCAATACGTTTAGAAACTGCCCACCCGTTCAATCACTGAAAAATCTTCTGAAAACCGCCCTTACTTTATCTACGACACCGCCAAGCACGCCCGGCTCCGCCGGCTCGGCCTGGTAATGTTGCGCACCATATCGTATCAGCCCCACCGAGGTCGCGTAGATGGGACTGTCCACCCGCTCCCTGAGGCCGTTGATCGAGATCGGGAAGCCGCGTCTGACCGGCAGTCCGAGGCTTTCCTCGGCGAGCTCGGGGCAGCCCATCATCAGCGAGGTGCCGCCCGTGAGCACGACCCCGGCCGGGATCATGTCGAGGGAAACCTGTTTCGCGATCTGCTCCTTCATCTCGTTGAAGATCTCTTCCATCCTGGGCTCGATGATCTCGGCCAGGTCTTTCTGCGAACAGTCGCGGGTCCGATCGCTGCCGGCCACCGGCACCTGCATCCGACACGACGAGTCGATGAACTGGTTGTGCGCCACGCCGTATTTGATCTTCAGGTTCTCGGCCGCGGCCGTCGAGGTCTTCAGCCCGACCGCGATGTCGTTCGTCACATACTGGCCGCCGACCGGCGCGCTGTAGGAGTGCACCACGTGGCCGTTCTGGAAAATGATGAGGTCCGTGGTTCCGCCGCCGATGTCGATCAGCACGACGCCAAGCTTCTTCTCGTCTTCGGTCAGCACCGACATGCTCGAGGCATACGGCTGAAGGACGACGTCCTCGACCTTGAGCTTCGCGGTCTGACAGCACTTGATGATGTTCTGCATCGCCGTCACGGCGCCGGTCACGATGTGAACCTGCGCCTCGAGCCGGCTTCCGACCATGCCGATCGGATTGCTGATCTCCTTCTGCTCGTCGACGACGAACTCGCGCGGAAGGATGTGGATGATTTCCTGGTGGTGCGGAATCGAGATGGCCGTTTTCGCGTTTTCGACGGCGCGATCGACATCTTCCGCGGTGATTTCATGGCCCGTGCCCTTGATCGCCACGATTCCCTGGCTGTTGAGGGAATTGATGTGCGAGCCGGCGATCCCGACGTAAACCCTCTCGATAACCACGTCCGCAACTTTTTCCGCTTCCTCGACGGCGTCCATGATCGCCTGGGTCACCTTCTCGATATCGACGATCGTGCCCTTTTTCACCCCGTCACCCGTGACGGCGTGCCCTACTCCGATGACATTGACGGAGCCGGTTTCGTGCATATCGCCAATGACGGCGCACACTTTGGTCGTCCCGATGTCGAGACCGACGATCAGATCATCCGCCAGCACGTGGTTTCGTGGTTCCTTCCATGGAATTCCGGGCACGTCGTGGTTTGACGACGATATCACTTGGTGCCCTCATATCGAGATACTCAGGTTCTACATTATTCTTTTTGAGGTTGTCAAGGAGGGCACGCAAAAAAGCGTGCCGTTCCTTGAAGTCCTCGAGACTCTTCGGAAGCACTTTTTCACCGCTCACGAGAAACAGATACGGATTCTGCACGCTCGCAAAATTCAGTTCCGAAATATCTGACAGCGTGCCCGGACCGAGCCGGGTGATCCAGGTCCGTGCCTCGACGAAGCCGTCATGGTCTGCAACCGAGTCGCCGACCTCTTTGTCATGGAATTCGATCCCCGTGACGATGGGGAGATCCCGTTCGCCCATCCCGGTGTTCGAGAGAATGACGCCGTCATCGGAAATCTCGAGGAACGAGGTTCCCATTTTGACGTAGAGTAACGGAACGCGCTCGGTAACCCGGAGCCGGACAGAGCACAACCCCTTCAGCTCGACGCCGGCGTCTCTGACCATGGGATGCAGAAGCAGCTGCCTGCGGACCGCTTCGCGGTCGAGATTGATCACGTTGGTTCCGGGGGCTATTCCAGCAAGCCGGAGAACCTCCTCGCGAGGGAGTTGTGTCACTCCCTCCACAACGATATCGCGGATTTCGAAATACGATGTTCCAAAAAACAGGTATTTCAGCTGGACGATGGCAAGGTAGGAAAGCGACGCCATGAGCGCCAGGAAGCCGAGGGCCTTGAGCGGCCGGGCCCAGCGCCCCATGCTCTGAAACCGTATCCTGAAGCTCCGGGTGCGCACGCGGTCCATGACGGAATCGGACATGGAACTGCGCGGCGCCTGGAAAAAACTGCGGCGTCGCGGCTGAGCGGGCGTATCTGATGGCGGCTGGTTCATGGGAATCATCGATGGAGACGGGATATGCTACCACCCTCGTGATTCTCTTACAAGACCGTGCCCTCATACCATCGATTTTTGCACAAGCGAAATGATTCGATCACCGAGCGCACAGATACGGACCGATCCTTAACAGCCTGTGAATGAAATCTCATTTTCCGTTCATGGTGAGGGTATCGAACCACGAACAAGCCTGTATCAGCTTTGCAGAAGAGGCTCGATCTCTGCGAGAATTCTATTTTCGACGTCCGCGGGGCGGCTTGCGCGCATGGCGGCAGCCATGGCGTTCCGCACCTCCAGCGCGCTCATCCGCTCGATCTCGGCGGCCAGCGAAGCCGGCTTCAGGTCTCTGTCGAGAATGACCTTCGCCGCCTGCTGGCGTTCGAGGGCACGTGCGTTTTTTTCCTGGTGATTGTCGGTGGCGAAGGGAAAGGGCACGAGGATCGCCGGTTTTCCGCAGACGGCGATCTCGGCGAGAATCGTCGCGCCGGCGCGCGAAATCAGCAGATCGGCCACGTCAAACGCTTCCTTCATCTCATGAAGATAGGGGAGCAGGGTGTAATTCGGCAACGCCGCCGCCCCGGCTTTCACGCGCTCGTGGTCACGTTCGCCGGCAATATGCACGAGATGGATGTCCGGACGCTCCTTCAGCCATTGGTGGGTGAGACCGATGCAGACGTCGTTGATCGTCTTCGCCCCCCCCGAGCCCCCGACGGCGAGGAGCCAGAACTCGCCGCTCTTTTTCGGGAACCGGGTGACTCCTCCCGCTTGCCGAAGGAACGCGCGCCGGACGGGATTACCGGTCAGAACGACCCGTTCCGACAGCGACTCGACCGCCTCGGCATACGTCAGCAGGACACGGCGGGCGCTTCCGGCAAAGATCCGGTTTACGACGCCCATTGCCGCGTTCTGTTCGTGAATGACGAAGGGCACCCCGAGAAGGCGCGCGCAGGCGAGAACCGGAAACGCGACGTATCCCCCCGTCGTGACGACCAGGTCGGGGCGGAACTCCCGCATCCGGGCCAGGGCGTCCCAGAATCCGGCGGCATTACGGAAGGGAAAGGTCAGCCACTTCGCCGAGAGCGAGCGGGGCATCCCCTGCGAACGCACGGGGAAAAACGGAAGTCCGTCGATCCGGCCCACGATGCGGCCTTCCATTCCCTCGGTCTGGCCGGCATAGGCCGTTTCGAGGTCTGGAAAACGCTCGAGCAGGAGCTCTCTGATGGCGAGGGCCGGGTAGATGTGGCCACCCGTGCCCCCGCCGCTGAAAAGAACCTTCTTCATCAGCGCCGCCGTCCCCCGCCCATCTGGCGGGCGTTGTCGAGATGTCTCGAGGAGAACGGCATCCGGCGCATGTCGATGAGGGCGTTCTGGCTCGATCCGTATTTCGAGATGCTGAGCAGAATCCCCATGCCGGCCGCGAGGAAGACGAGGCTCGATCCGCCGTAACTCACGAAGGGAAGCGTCACCCCCGTCGTCGGGAGCACGCTCAGCACGACGCCGAGGTTGATCATCGCCTGGAATCCGATGATGCCGGTGATACCGCTGGCGAGCAGGAAACCGAACATGTCGGGAGCCCGCACCGCGATGTAGAACCCGCGCCAGATCAGCACGAGGAAGAGCAGGACAACGGCCAGGCCGCCCGCGAATCCGAGCTCCTCGCATATAATCGCAAATATAAAATCGGTGTGGCGCTCGGGCAGGATGAAAAACTTCTGCCGGCTCTGGCCGAGTCCCAGACCCCAGACGCCGCCCGATCCGATCGCCACCAGGGACTGGATGATGTGATAGCCCGACGTCCGCGCGTTTTCCCACGGGTCGAGAAAGGCGAGGAGGCGCTTCATGCGATACTCTTTCTGGAATATCAGCGAGACGGCCAGGATCATCCCCCCGCCCAGCATCCCGCCGAGATGCGCGAGCGATCCATTTCCGAGGAAGAGAAGCAGGCCATAGGAAAAGCCGATGATGAGCGCCGTCGACAGGTTCGGTTCTTTCAATATCAAAAGAAATACAGCACCCGTTATAACGAGGTCGGGCAGTATGCCTTTCGTCAGGTCGCAGATGCAATCCTGTTTTCTCGAGATGGAATGGGCCATGTAGATGACGAAACACAGCTTCGCGAGTTCGGACGGCTGGATGCCGATGCCGGCAAACCGTATCCAGCGTTTCGCGCCGCCGATCTCGCGGGCGACGCCCGGGATCAGCACGACGACAAGGCCGACGAACGCGATGACCAGCAGCGGGACGGCCAGCGCATCCAGTTTCCGGTAATCGATCTGGGCGAAGCCGAACATGGCCAGGAGCCCGATGACGACCCACATCAGCTGCCGTTTGAAATAGAAGAGGCTGTCCGACATCTGGGCCATCGAAGCGATCGAACTGGCCGAATACACCATCGTCAAACCGATTCCCATCAGGGCGATGACGATGAAAAACAGGACGTGATCGTATGGATTCTGCTTCATCGGAAGGATCGGCCGCCTACTCCGGCAGGGCCTTCACCAGCTCCTTGAACCTCGCGCCGCGCACCTCGAAGTTCGGGAACAGGTCGTAACTGCTGCACGCGGGCGAGAGCAGGACCGTATCCCCCGGAACGGCAAGCCCGGCGGCCTTTTCGACGGCATCCTCGAGCGTCGGAACGGAGATCAGGGGGATGATCCCCTCCATCGCCGACCGGAACCGCTCGCGCGCCTCGCCATACAGCACGACGCTGCGCACACGGCCGCGCATGGTGGCGACCCACTCCGAAAGATCGGTGCCCTTGTCGCGCCCGCCGGCGATCAGCACGACCGGCGCGGTGCACGCGCGCAGGGCGATGATCGACGCCGCGCAGTTGGTGCCCTTCGAATCGTTGATCCAGGTCACCCCCGAGCGGTCGCGGACCCACTCGAGACGATGCTCCACGCCGGCGAACGCCGCGACCACGGGCTCGAGGCGCGATGGTTCGACACCGGCGAGCAGCGCGGCCAGCGAGGCCGCCATGATGTTCTCGCAGTTATGCCGGCCGATGATTTTCACCGATTTCCGTCCGAACAGCTCCGTTTCCGAGCCGTCCTCACGAATGTGGACGAATGTATCCCCGCGCATGGTGACGCCGGGCCGGCGGCCGTCGAGTTCCCAGCCGAACCAGGCCTTCCTGCATTCGACGCGCCCGGACAGTTCGCGCATCGACTCCTGGTCGGCGTTCAGGATCAGGACCCGGTCCCCCGTCATGTTGAGGGCGATCCGCTCCTTCGCAGCACGATAGGCGTCGTAGGAAGGATACCGGTCCAGGTGGTTTTCGAAGAAGTTCGTGATGATCGCGATATCGGGTGTGAAATCGGAGATCGTTTCGAGCTGGAAGCTGCTGACTTCCAGAACCTGGACGGCATCGTCGCCGGTTCTGGCAGCGAACTCCATCATCGGGATACCGATATTCCCGCCCAGAAACACGCTCGAAAACCGGGCTTCGCAGAATTTTGCCAGGAGCGTCGTCGTGGTCGTTTTCCCGTTGCTTCCGGTGACAACGAGCCGCCGTCCCTTCGAAAGGCGGAAGGCAATCTCGATCTCCGAGTGTATGGGAATTCCTCGTTTCGAGGCCTCCCGGAGGATGGGGATGTCGGTGGGGACGCCGGGGCTCAGAACGATGAAATCCGCCTTGAGAACGCGTTCGGAATGGCCGCCGCCCTCGATCTCGACGGATGCCGGCACACCGGCTTTTGCAAAGGCGTCGCGAAGTTTTTCGACCGGCTGGATATCGGAAACCAGCACCCGTGCCCCAAGCTCGGCAAGCGTTCTGGCAGCTGCCAGTCCACTCTTTGCGGCACCGATGATGCTGACGGCTTTTCCCTGAACGTTCATCATGCTTCCTCTAGCTTCAATGAATGACCGGACATCATATCACACACGTCAAGAGCCCCCAGGGCACCGTGCCCTCCGTTGTCACCCCGACTGAATCGCAGATTTTTTCCCGGGCGCATCGCGATGCGCCCCGACCCCATGAGTCGCAGGGGCGGGTTTGAAACCCGCCCTGGTGACACAGCAATGATTGTCCGCTGCGTAGAATTCTTCGCATCAGCGCAATCAAGGTTCTTCGAGTTCAGAGATTTTTTTCGTCATTCGGGCCTGGATATCGCGGAGGGGCGTTCCCGTATCGATGGCGATGGCCCGCAGTGATTCGTATTCGGGAACGATGCGGACGGTTCCGTCCGGGTCGGTGATTTTCTTGGCGGACACAGTTCCGTAGGAGGTCTGCAGTTCCCGCTTTTCGCGGCGAAGGATGGCACGGGAAACCGTCTGGCGCCTGATTCCAAGCGTGGGGAGCTCGCAGAACAGGAGTTCCTGGGCTCTTGCTGCAAGCGCCGGAGGAACCATCACGCTGAGCGCCGTGCCGGGGCGCCCCTTCTTCATGATCAGGGGGGTCATCGTCACGTCGAGGGCACCCAGGTCCCAGAGACGTTCGGCCACGTATCCAAGCAGTTCTCCCGATGCATTGTCGATGTTCGTCTCGAGAATGCTGACCTCATCGGAATCAACGTTCCCGGCCGCCATGCCGGCATCGCCGAGAAAGGCCCGCAGAACGTTCGGCACGGCAAACCGCCGGCTTCCTGCCCCGGTGCCGATCTTCTTCGGCACGAAGCCGGAAGGGAGGCCCGGCTTCGCGTGAAGCCCCCGGAGAATGGCGGCACCCGTGGGGGTCGTGAGTTCGCCGTCGACTTCCGGGAGGGAAAATATCTCGTATCCTCGTAGCAAAAGGGCCGTGGCAGGCGCCGGAACCGGCATTTTTCCGTGACGGCAGTTGACGAAGCCGCGTCCGACATGGATCGGAGACACGTGCACGGACGTGATGCCGAGTTCCTCGAGGCAGATCGCGGCCCCGACGATGTCGGCGATACTGTCGCGGGCGCCGACTTCGTGGAAATGGACGGTTTCGGGGGTCGCGCCATGCACCTCGGCCTCGGCTTTCGCAAGCTCGTAAAAACAGGCGAGGGCCCGGTCGGCCACGCCGGCGGGATACTTCGCGGCTGCGATGAGATCGCGGATTTCACGCAGTCCGCGCTCCGGAAGATCATGAGCGTGTGAATGCGGATGACCGTGACCATGATCGTGTTCGTGCTCGTGATCGTGATCGTGGTGTTGGTCATGACAATGCGTGTGTTCATGCCCACGTTCATGGTCGTGAGCATGATCGTCTTCATGGTCGTGGCAATGGGTATGCTCGTGATCGCCGTGATGCGAGACGGCGTGATCGTGCTGAGGATCGGCATGCGCATGGGCTTCGTCATCGTGGGTGTTGAAATACGTCGCCCGGATGCCGTCTTTTATAATGTTTCGTATGGAAATCCCGAGTCTCCCCTCCTGAAAGGGGAGTTTCGCCAGTTCGGCCTCGAGCCGGTCGGGGTCGGCGCCCAGATCGAGAAGCGAGGCAACAGCCATATTTCCGGCGATGCCCGCGAAGCAGTCCCAGTACAACGTGGTCATGACGTTCTCCCGTTGATCATGCGAATGGCCGCCACGGCGGCGCCGAACCCGTTATCGATATTCACCACGGTCACGCCGGCCGCGCACGAGTTGAGCATACCGAGCAGCGCCGCGATGCCGCCAAAACTGGCGCCATACCCGACCGAGGTGGGCACCGCGATGACGGGAACCGACACCAGCCCGCCCACGACGCTCGGAAGCGCCCCTTCCATGCCCGCCACGACGATCACGGCATCGGCCGTGCGAATCGTGTCGAGTCGCCCCAACAGGCGATGGATGCCAGCGACGCCGATATCGCTGCACCGCACGACGCCGACGTCGGCAAACTCGAGCGTCACGGCCGCCTCGTCGGCAACGGAAAGATCGGACGTCCCGGCGGCCAGAACCGCGACACGGCCTCGAGTCACGGGTTTTCGGGCGGGAAGGCTCATGGCCGTCCGAGACCGCTCGTCGATGCGGACCCCGCGAATCTGCTTCCTGAGTGCCTCGATGGTTTCGTCCGGACAGCGGGTCGCAAGAGCGCGTCCGTTCATCTTTTTCAGGGCACGAAAAATAGAGACGGTCTGTTCGGGGGATTTTCCAGCCGCGTAAATGGCTTCCGGGAACCCGGAGCGGGCCTCGCGGTGAATATCGAGGACGGCATCGGGAACGGTCACCTCGCCGGGCATCCGGCGGCGCAACTCGGCAAGCGCCTCGCCCGGATCCATTCGCCCCTGCCTGACGGCTTCGAGAATCGTTTTCATCACGGTTTCAGTAGACTTCATGGCGGGTAAAACTTTACCTGAACCCACCCGACACTGCAAGGCAGATCCCTCGATTTGCCCGATGCGATTCCCGCCAACCAGCCGGTCGGACATGCTAGAATGCCTTCTACAGGTTCTATTGAGTCCTGCAGAATGAAAAAACCACCCGTTCGCCCTGAGCCTGCCGAAGGGGGCGAAGTCCCTCGTGCTTCGGCAGGCTCAGCACGACCGGGGACGTAAAAAAACCGGCTTATTTTTCAGAGGGACCAATCGGAGAGAGGAACGTGGAAAACCATGCGACCGGACATCGCCCGACGCCGCTGGCTGGTTATGGTGTTGATTGCCGTTGGGGTGCTCTTTTTCGCATCACCGCCGGAAGCTGTGGGCGAATCATGGGGTTTTCGCCTGAAGTTTGACGGCTTTCCGGAACCGGTCTGGCGGGAATCCGACCTGAAGCTTCTCGCCCGGCGCGTTCGCATGGATATGGACAATGCCCTGAAGGAAGCGGAGAAAACGGGAAAAACGCTGCAACCGCCGCCGCCGCCGGCATTTCCGGGCTGGTCGAGATGCCAGGACATCGCTCAGCAGGCCCGGCCGGATCTGATGGTCGTGCGCATGAACCTGGCGGGGTTGAAAGCCGCCGTCAAGATGATCAGGGGGACGTTCGACCAGATGTCCGAGGACCGTCACGAGGAAGGTCTGCCGTTCGGCTTCTCGGCGGGCGACTGGGGCGCCGAGATCCTGCGCGATTTCAGGCTGCGAGGCTGTTCGAAGAAGCGCCTCCTCCGCATCCTGACGATCCATCAGGGGGCCGCACGGGACCTGTGGACGGACCTGCGCGACGGCATCAACCGTGACGTCGTCTGGGCCCACCACGCCTGGGAAAAAACGAAGAACCATCCCGACGCCGCCACGCGCAACCGAGCAGCCTGGAATCTCTGGCACGCCATGGGCTTTCCGCCCCGGTGGTAGCCGTTTGATTTTCCCGCGGGAATCCCCGATAATGGCCGGGCCTGCGAAACATGCCCCCGCACGCTCCTTCGGCAGGCATGTCGAGCACAAGAAAGCAGGCGGTTCTTCATGGAAACGACGGAACGACCCGAAACCCATATCCCTGGGCTGACCGGCATCCCGGGCACCAGGGAGCTTCTTCTCCTGCTGCTGGCCGCTCTGACGGCCTACGGTGTCGCGTTTCACCTGATGGGCTGGCACGTCATGCACGAGCTGCCTCATATCCGCATCTCGGAAGCGGCGCGCTCGATCTGGCGCACAGGCTCGCTCGAACCCCCCGAGTATCGGAATTACGCCTCGGATGCCATCGCGCTGAGCCTGACGTCGGATCGCCCCATCTGGCAGGATGCGTTTGCCCTGGGCGCGCGCGGCGAGCTGTATCCGAAGCATGGCGTCTTCACCGCGGCCGTGTCGGCGCTCTTTTTCGGCATCTTCGGGGAAGCGGGGTTTCTGATCTTCAACGAACTCCTGATCATAACGCTGTTTCTGAGCTTTCGCCGCATCGCCGCAGGCTGGGGAATCGTTCTCACGCCGCTCGCCACGGTCCTGGGACTCGGCCTCGGAACGCAGCTTCTCCTCCACTCGTATTCCTTCTCCTACGAAGTGTTCGCGAACACCCTGCTGTTCAGCGGTTTCGCGGTGGCCGCGTTCCGGCCGGCAACCGGAGGGTTCATCGCCGGGCTCAGCGTGCTGGCGCATCCCGCGCTGCTCATCATTTGTCCGTTCGGCTTTCTCCTGCTCCCGCCCGGCCAGTTCACCCGCGACGCCGGCCTGCGGTATTTCACCGGAATGGCCGCGGCCGGCCTGTGCATCGGGCTGCTCAACACCGCATTGTGGGGCGGCTTCTTCGTCACGGCGTATCACCGGTTACCCGAGTATCACGCCGGAACCGTGCGGATTTCGGTGCATCCGATGGGCTTCGATCCGGCCATCCTGTTTTCCGACTGGTGGGAAAAACTTTTCCATTCCCGCTACGGACTGCTCCTCTACAACCCCGTTCTCATCGGGGCCTGTTTTCTGCCGTGGCTGCTCCGGCAGACGCCGCACCGGCGTTTTTTCGCGGGGCTCCTCCTGATCGGCGCGGTGAACGCGCTTCACATCTATTCTTTCTGTCATTGGCGGGAATCGAGCTTCGGCAACAAATATGTCTTTCCTGGTATTATAGCAGTAGCTTTAGCTATTGGAGCGGCGTTCGCGTCTCGGAAGAAAACCGGCGAAGGGGCTGCGCCCCCACGGGAAGCGAACACGTCACACCGGGATGCGGTCCCCGTCTGATGGCTGAGTCGTCGCGGCCGGGTCGAGCCTGAGGTCGTCGGCGCGGGCGCCGGCGGTGAAGACGCAGAGGCCGAGCAGGATCGCGAACCAGAGGGTCACGGCGCGGATCAGCAGCGTGGCCGTGACGGCGGCGGCGCCGGCAATGCCGGCCGAGACGAAGAAGAGGCTGAGTGTTCCCTCGGTCACGAGCAGGCCCCCGGGCAGAAACGAGAGGGCGCCGGTGATCGAGCCGAACGCGTGAGCGAACACCGAGAGGCCGAACAACTCGGGTCGCGCGACGCCGAGCCCTCCGAAGATCAGGTACAGCGCGGCCCCTTCCCAAGCCCAGGAAATGGCGCTGAGCGGCACGGTGACGAGCAGCGCGGGCAGGGTCAGCAGGGTGCGGGTGCTTTCCTCGAGCGCCCGGATCATCGCTCTGAGCCTGGGCTTTCCGGGGGCCAGGCGGCAGGCGGCCCGGTCGAGCACCTGCCAGAACGCGGGCCTCGTCGCGGCTGCCAGCCCGATGACCAGCAGGATGCCACAGACGATCAGCGTCTTGCCGCCCCAGGCGAACCGGGAGAAGCCGAAGGCGGCGAGGCACATCAGGCCCAGCAGGTCGGTGAGGCGCTCGGCCAGCACGATGGGGGCGGTGCGGGAAACGGGGATACCGTACCGGTTTCGCAGCAGCAGGGATTTGACGACCTCGCCCAGCTTGCCCGGGCTGAGCACCATCACGAACGAGGAGAAGAAGATCCAGAGGCTGTCCCGGAGGGCGATTTTCACCCCCAGCCGGCGCAGGAAATACTCCCATTTCGCGAATCGCAGCAGGTAGTTGAGGCTGACGAACACGAGAATCACCGGGATGAGTCGATGCGGGAACGCCGCCAGTGCGGCCGTCACGCGGCCGAGATCCGTGAGAAGCACGGCCAGCCCGGCGAGAATGCACAGGGCGACGACCGCCCAGCCGCCGGCGCCCCGCAACAGGTTCATCGGGTTCATACACGGGCATCATCGCAGATTCGGCGGCTCGAGGCAATCTTTCCTGTGCTACCATACCGTCCATGACGGGCGAACTCACTCACCAGGCGCCGGAAAGGGCCGGCACGGCGATGGCCGGCGCGGCGTCGCCCGAACCGGGAGGTCGTCGTCCCGAAGGCAGGCGGAAGTCGTTGGCCTGGGCGGCGGTGTTTTTTCTCGTCGTCGTCGTTCTTCCCGCGGCCGGCCTCTGGCACCTGACGAGCCGGTTCGAGGCATCGGCCGAAGCCGCGCGCGAGGCCGATTGCCGCGAAAAGGCACGCGAGCTTGTCATGCGCCTGCGAAGCGCCCTCGACCGGAACGTCGTCATCACCGAGAAGCTCGGCCTGTTCCGGCGCTCGGTCCTCGCCGAGCGGCGCGGGCGGACCATCGACGCGGCTTCCGCCGGTCTGCACGACGGGAAGCTCAGGCGGTTTTTCCCCGCCGCCACACAGCTTCACTGGTTCGACGCCTCCGATCGCATGGTCCCGGTGGCCGGCCGGCCGCTGCCGCCGGGACAGCGGGCCTGGCAGGCGTTTCTGCGGGCGATCAGAAGCGAGAAGACCGTCAGCGCCACCGAACTATCGCTCGCCCAGAGCTTTTTCAAGAAAACGTTCGGCAGTATCGCCACTCTGAACTACCTCCGCCGGAGCCGCACCCAGTCGACCGAAGTGCTGATCGGCGGAAAGCCGCACTCGCTCGCCATCGTCGCCTTCAACGCCGGCCGGCCGGCGAAACGGCGACTCGGCAGCTGCATCGTCATCGCCCCCGTATACCGGGCCAGGCAGGGCTGGGAGCTCGAACGGGCCATCCGCCTTCTCTCCAACGAGGAAACGGCCATCGGCGGCCTGTGGCAGATCGCGGGCGACGGACCGGCAGCTGAGCCGTTGTCTCCGGGCATGCTTCACGGGCTGGGGCAGATGCTCGAGCGGGGACAATCGCTGTATTCGACGGCGGAATGGTTTATATATTCTTTAATTTATGACAAGGACCCCGACCTGCTGCTGACCGTCGCGATCCGCACCCCCTCGAAATCGCGCTGGGCAACCACCGCCATGACCGCATCGCGCGGCCTGCTCGCCGCGACGGTGCTCGCGGCCGGGCTCGCCCTTCTCGCCCTGGGGGCCGGGTGGTGGCACCCCCGGCTCAATCTCGCAGCGAAATTCAAGATCGCCGCGGCGGCGCTCACCGTGCCGACGCTGCTCGCCATGGCGCTGCTGGGTCTCGAGCACCTGAACCGCCTGTCGCAGAGCCAGAACGAAGGCCTGCTGAAACAGCTCGAAAGCCGGCTTGCCGGCGTCGAACAGAAGGTCGCCTCGGAACTGGGCCGCCTCGAAAACCTTCTTCGCATCGTCAGCGGGAGCACCGAACTGTCGACCGTCGCCTCGACGGCGGAGTTCGAGAAGCGGCTGACCCCGTTTCTCCAGTCCGGGCTTTCCAGGGCCGTCCTGGTGTTTCGCGACGGGCGATCGTTCGAGTTCCACGTCGCGGACAGCAAGGCCAGCTGGGGCATCCTGGACGCGATCGGCAAGCGGACCATGCAGTATTACGGGTTCAAGGTGCCGAAGATGCCGAATGAACGGCCGTTTCCCGCCGAGTTCGAGATGCTGATCCCGGAAAAGGGCATCGACGGCCACAACCAGGCGCTCTTCAACAAGCTCACGCCGGTCCAGTTCGCGAACCAGAAGACCGTGATCTTCCAGACGTTCATCCGTGGGAAGGCCGATGAAAAACCCCTCGGCTTCTTCAGCGTCCACTTCGATCTGTCGAACCTGAACTCACAGATGATGGGACGGGCGTTGTCGGAGATGCGCCGCCAGGGCGCCAAAATGGCCGTGCTCGGCGATGTTCCGTCGACGCATCTCTATATTGGATCAAATAGAACAGTGCGCAAGATCCTCGACCTGGTCCGGTTCACCGGCCAGCCCATCCAGACGACGCTCGAGTTCCGGAACCGCCCCTGGCTCGTCCGTGCCCGGCCGCTCAAGGGAATCGACGCCGCCGGCATCGCCCTCATCCGGGCCGACGCGACCGATCCGTCCTGGTCGGCGACCGCGGCGCTTCTCTTCCTGTTCGCGTTCGGCGGCACGATGGCTTCGCTCTGGGCCGTCAAGGGGCTGCGCGGCCTGCTCATCGAGCCCCTGTCTGCCCTGTTGGTCGCGGTCAGGCGCGTCGAGGGGGGCGACTACAAAACCCGCATCGTATCGACCGCCAACGACGAACTCGGGGTCCTGATCCGTCGGCTCGGCGTGCTGGTCCAGGGTCTCCGGCACAAGGCCCGCATGACGCCCTTCCTGCGGGCCGACCTCGTGGAAAGCGCCTCGACGCATACGCCCGACCCGGGAAGCCGCCGACCGGTGACGGTGCTGTTCGCGGGGCTTCGCGGCTTCGGCGACGTCGAGGCCCGCCTCGAGCCGGAAGAGGCGATGCAGGTGATGAGCCGGTATCTGGGCCTCTGCGAGTCCGCCGTCCTGCGCCACGACGGTGAGATCGACAAGTTCATCGGCGATACCGCGATGGCGATTTTCCGGGAAAGGCCGGACCTTCCGCCGGCCGGTCTCCGCGCGGCGAGAACCGCTCTCGAGATCGACCGCGAGATGGAACGCTGGATGGCCGACGAGAGCGACAGCCCCGGCGGGCGTCTGCGCCACGGCGTCGGATTCGCCTCGGGCTCGCCGGTCGTGGGGCATATCGGCTCGCTTCGCAAGCGTCTCGATGCCACCGCGATCGGCGACACCGTCAACCTCGCCGCGCGTCTCGAGAAGCTCGCGGGGCGAGATCGGCACCCGTCGGCCCTGACCACGGCCGCCACGGTCGCCGGTCTGTCCGCCGAAATCGCGCCTGTCCCGACCGAGATCCAGGGCGTCCGCGGAAGGCAGGAAGCCGTTCAGGTCGTCGGCATCCGGAGGGCGGCGCATGGCTGAACGGTCCCCGTCCCGGGAAAGGCTCTTCATGCTTCTTCTGCTCGCGCTTCTGTTCGTGGGCGGGTGGCTCTGTCTCGACGTCATCGAGGAGAGCCGCGAAGACTCGATCCGGCTGGAGCATCTCGACACGCTCCGGAACCGCCTTCCCCTCATGCGCGAACGACTGATTCCGAAAAGCCTGGCCCACGAAAAGATTCTCATCGGGCTCCACGGCGTGACGGCATTGACCCCGGCGACGGTGCGCAGGATCGTCTCCCGCTGGCGCGCGGCGTTCGGCCCACATATAAAGTATGCAATATGGAACAAGGACTACGCGCTCCTGGCAACCCACGGATTACCGCAGAACGATCGGCGCGCGCTCCTGACGGTCATGGCCGAGCGGCGGTGCAGGGAGACGGGTGAGCCGTTCCCGGCCTTCGCGGGCACCATGTATTGGCCTTCCATCATGCATCTTTTCGGAGGCTCGACGTCGTTTCTGGAGCACAACCCCGTCTCGCTCAGAACCTTGCGGTTTCGCGGCGAATACGGGCAACTGCTCACCGGGCCATTGTTTCCGGGCATAACGCTGAGCTTCGCGGCGCTCAGGGACCTCGAGCTCGCCTCCGAAACGACTTCCGTCGGGAGCGTTCCCTGTGCCGGCTTCGTCACACTGTTCGTGCCACACAAGACGATCGGTACCTCGCAGTGGCTGAAACATGCCCTCGCGCTGCCGGCCGCCGGCCTCGACATCCCCCGCATTCATCTGACGACCTGGCGCCGGCTGCGCACGGCGGAACAGGAGATTCCGGGGCTGACGCCGGAACTCGCCCGCTCCGTCGCCGTCGAGGCCAAGCGAATCTCCGAGGGCGCCATTCTCGACGCCTCGATGCGCGGCGTCGCCTTCATCCGGGAAGCCGGCTGGCACCACACGATCGCGCTGCACACCGAGCAGATGCGCCGGCCGTTCCGTCTCGCCCGCTCGCCCGTCATGCCGGCCCTGTTCCTGCTGCTGCTCGCCGCGATCCCGCTGGCGCTCAGCCTCGACATGCGCGGAAGCATCGCGACCGGCCTCTTCCGCCAGTGCCTGGCGATCTGCGTGGTCGTGAGCTGCATTCCCGTCACCGGTCTCGTCTGGACAGGCTTCATCGGGAGCCAGAGCCGTTTCGATTCCCGGCGCGCCAATGCGATGCTGCGCCTCGAGGAGCGCCTCGAACAACTCGAGGCGAGCCACGCGTCCTTCATGAGCAGGCTGATCAAACCGATACGCAAACTGCTCGACGATCCGGCATGGCGGAAAGGCATGCGACCGATTCCCGAGATCGCATCGGCGGTCGCTCACCTGAAATACTCGTTTCTGAATACCCTGTATGTCATCGATCCCAACGGCAATCCGCATAATTTCGCTCCAGGTCCTGCCGATCCGGCGCGCCCGGAAATCAAACAGGCTCACACGCTCATGACGGCGCTTCTCCAGTTCATTTTCTCGACGCTCATCTCTCGCGAGGCCTCGTCAGGCGGATCCGACCGGGAGAACCTCCAGCGCGAGATCCGAGGCGGCATGATTTACGATATCTTCGCGCTCGCGGTCAGTCCGGAAACCGTCTACCAGCTCGCCATCACCTTCGACCGGCTGATGCCGTTCCAGATGTTCCACGAGACGACCTCGGTCATTTTCCACGAGGTGCTCGACGAGTCGATGAAGCCGACGATGCTCCTGTTCACCGTCATGAACCGCAAGTTCATGATCCAGCAGGAGCTGACCCATGCCGTCAACAACCGCATCATCCCCGGTCAGGCCGTCCCGCCGATCATCCTCCAGCAGAACATGGAGGGGGAATGGCCGATCGTTCTCCCCGTGGCACCGAGCATGGAACCGGCTATGTATCTGCTCCTGCAGCGCCTGAGAAGCGAGGGGGGCAACATCCGCACCCGCCTGCCGGTCAACGGGACGCCCTGCCATGTCCTGGCCCGCCCCCTCACGGGCATGGAGATGATCGGCGCGGCGCTCGAGCCGGTCGGGCAGGAAGCCGGGATGGCGCTTTCCCCGGCCGTGTTCGCGGCGGCATACCCGGTCGCGATCGTCATTCTCGCCCTGCTCCTGTTCCTGTCGTTCTTCCTGAAGCCGGTCGGCGAGATGCGGAAAACGGTCGAAGCGATCGCGGCGGGCGATTACGGGCAGCGCCTGCCCGTGCTGACCGACGACGAGATCGGCAGCCTGTGCCTCAGTTTCAACGCCATGGCGAAGGATCTGGCCGAAAAGGAGTTCCTGCGCCGGTTCATCTCGGACCTCACCATGCAGGCCGTCGCCGGCCGCCACCGCCGCACCGCGACCCGCCTCACCGCCACGGTGATGTTCACCGACATCCGCGGCTTCACGACGATGTCCGAGACCCAGCCGCCCGAGAAGATCACGGCGATGCTCAACGAGTATCTGACCCGCATGGAAGCGGTGATCGAGGCCCACGGCGGCACGATCGACAAGTTCATCGGCGATGCCATCATGGCCGTCTTCCTCCCCACCCATGGCATGGCCCCGTCGGGCGAGCGCGCCATCCGGGCCGCGTTCGCCATGCGCCGCGAGCTCGCCGCCTTCAACGCGTCTCGGCGCGCGGCCGGCGAGTTCGAGATCGCGATCGGCAGCGGCATCGCGACGGGCGAGATCCTGATGGGCGTGCTGGGCCGCTCCGACGGGCGCCAGGACTTCACCGTGACCGGCCCGACCGTCAATATATCTGCATCTATGGAAAAGCGGTCGAAGGAAACACGCCGCACGCCGATCGTCGCCTGCCCCGCGACCGTCGATGCCGCGTCCGGACATCTCGTGACGGAGCCGCTTGCCGGGGTTCCCGGAAAGCCGGCGGGCTTCGAACTGGTCTCGATTGCCGATTCCGAGGTATCATTGTCCCATTCCGACACCTGACGTGGAGGCTGCACGATGAGCGAAGCGAAACGGAACGTCCCCATGGCCCGGCCCGGCGAAACGGCTGATGGAACCGGCCAGGGCCACACGATCGTCGGCGGCCGCCCCGCGGGCACGACCGACAGGGGCCGCGGCATTCCGCGCGGTATGGAGCTGCTGATCAAACGCGCCGCCGTCGATGCGTCGTTCCGCGCCGACCTCCTCGCCAGGCGCGCCGCCGTCGCGGACGAACTGGCGGTCCCGCTCGACCCGTCGGAACGGGCGATGCTGACCTCCATTCCCGAGGCCCAGCTCGGGATCATCATCTCCGGAACGGCCGTTCCCGAGCCCCAGCGGAAGGCCCTCACCGGGGCCTCGGCGGCGGCGATGCTGGCCCTGCTCGCACAGCTGACCTTCACGCCCGTCGCCGGCCGCGCCGACACGCCGCCGGCTGGCGAATCGAACGAAGAGATCAGGCCTGGGCTTCCGAATGCGGGCGTCTCGGCCTCCGATGACGACGACCGCATGACGCGCGGCATCAGGCCCGACTTTCCGATGCCGCCCGGCGGCGTCCGGCCGGATATCCCGAGGCCGCCAAAGCCGGTGCCCGCCCCGCCCGTCACACCTGACGAGACCGAAAAACCGGTCGTTCCGGTTCAGGCAACGACGACGTGGAAGCCGGGCGATCCGCTGACGTTCAGCGTGTTACAGGAGATCCTGGTCAAAGGCGACGTGACGGACCGCCCCTTCAGCGACGCGCTCGACCTCCTCGCCGCGGATACCGGCGTCAGGATTTCCCTTGCCGGCGGAACGGCGATCGATACCAACCGGCGGGTCAGTGCCGCGACGGCCGGCCTGCCGCTCGGAAAGGCCCTCAGAAAGATCTGCACCGAGGCCGCCGAAGACGCCGCCCTGTTCGTGATCGACATCGAGGAATCCCAGATCGTCGTCCGGTTCCGGCCCCGCACCGGCGAGGCCCGGCCCGGCATCCAGACCCAGCCGCCCGCCGATGTCGACGATTCGGCCATCACCCGCGGCATCCGGCCCGATGTCCCCGGCTTCGACGAGTAACCCGCACACCCGATGACCGCCGATATCACGCTTCTCAACCTGAACCTGCTGTATGTGCGCTACCTCGACACCGTCGACCGCGAACTCCACCTGCCGCTCGGCTGTCTCTACCTGACGCGCGCGCTCGAGCAGGCGGGCTACACCGTCGATTTTCGCGACTATCAGCTGACGCAGGCCGCCGAGCCGTTCAGCACGGGCGCGATCCTTCGCTTCCTCGAGGGCGCCGCCCCCGTCGTCGGCTTCTCCTGCATGGCGAACCTGCTTCCGTTCGCCATTCTGGCAATGAAAGAGTACAAGAAACAACACCCCGAATCGACACTGGTCCTCGGCGGCGTCGGTTCGAAAGCCGTCGAAGAGCAGATCCTGGAGCGTTTTCCCTGGATCGACGTCATTGCGGTCGGTGAAGGCGAGCGCACCGGCCCCGAACTGCTCGGCGCCATCGAACGCGGCGACGACCTGACCCGCGTAGCCGGCCTCGTCGTGCGCAACCGCGACGGCCGCATCGTGCGCACACCGCTGCGCGAGCGGATCGCCGACCTCGACGCGATCCCATTCCCGGCGTTCGAGCATATCGACCTGAAACAGTACCGCGGCTACGGCCTGATGTCGTCGCGCGGCTGCCCTTACCCGTGCACCTTCTGCTCGGTCGCCCCGGTCTGGGACCACACCTCGACCTTCCGCTCGGTCGGCAACATCGTCGACGAGATGCGCATGCTCCACGAGAAGGCCGGCGTGAAGATGTTTTTATTCCAAGACGAATATTTCGTCTCGAAAAAAGCCCGCATCATGGAGTTCTGCGAAGCGCTGAGCCGGTCGGGCCTGCAGGTGATGTGGAAATCCTTCGGCCGCGTCGATCTGACCGACCGCGAAATGATGGAGGCGATGGCCGCCACCGGCTGTGTCGAGCTGCGGTTCGGCATCGAGAGTGGCTGCGACCGCATCCTGCAGCTCGTGAAAAAAGGCTTCTCGGCGGAACAGGCGATCGCGCGCGTCTCCGAGGCGGTCGGCATCTTCCCACGCGTCGACGCCTTCTACATCTGGGGCTTCCCGTTCGAGACGATGGAGGAGTTTCACCAGACCGTCTTTCAGATGGTCTCGCTGCGCATGATGGGCGCACGTATATTACCTTCTATGCTTTGTCTGCTGCCCCAGACCGAACTGTACCAGGAATACACTGGCAGAGCGAAACTCGAGTTCTGCCCCGAATTGTTCCCTGAATACATGATCACCGGCCACGAGATCAGCACCCTGTCGAAGTTCGAGATCGCGCCCCAGCATCGTCCGATCTACGAGTTCATCCAGGCGCACCCCGACCTGTTTCCCGGCTTTTTCCACATCGACCTGGCCGGCAACATCCTGCCCAAACTCGCCGTGCTGAAAAAATTCGGTTTCTACCCCGACACGCCCGACGCAGCCACGCCGGAATCCTGCGGCGCGCACTCCCCCGAATCGGCCGCCACGCGCGCCTGCCCCGTCTGATTTACCGCCTTGTCACCGGAGAAACGCGGCGAATCTGGCGTGGCGTGAGCTCGATACCGTATTTCCCCTCGCCTTGTACAACTGCGCAAGATTGAGGTGCGCCTCGAGATTCGACGGGGCAAGAGAGAGCAGCGCCAAAAGAACCGACTCAGCCTCTTCAAGCCGGTCAGTCTCCGCAAGCAGGGCCCCCAGGTTGAGCAGTCCGTCGGTGTTCCCCGGATCGAGGGAAAGGCACCGGCGGAAGCAGTCCTCAGCCTCCTTCAGCCGGCCGATCTTTCCCAGCATGAGCCCGCTCGAGGAAAGCGCCCGGAGAGGCGGGGGATTCCATGCCAGAAAGGGGGCAAGGACGGCAGCCGCTTCTCCCGGGGCGCCCCGGGCATCCGCCCGCGCCGCCTCCGTAAGAGCCGCATCGACCTGGATCCGCCCCAGAAGGTCGATTCCGCTTGCCCCAAGAATCAGGACGATTCCCGAAGACGCCGGCCAGGCCCCTGCGGACAGCCGGCCGTTCCACGTCTTTCAGAAAAACAGCCCACAGGGCGAAGGGAAGGACCGTGAACCCAATCCCCTTGAGAAAGACAATCGTGGTGATACCCGACGAAACATCCCCTAACGCCGCATAATCGGGAAGGGCCTGGTTCAGAACCATGCCTCCCAGGAATATCCGAAAGCAGGCGGGAGATGAACGCCGGAGCACGACGAGCGCCGGCAGCAAGACGAGACAGTAGTAGCTAAGCCAGGACCACGCCAGCCACCCCGTCGAAGTGATGCAAAAGAGGGCCGCCAGGGGCAGCCGGTTCTGCCCGGAACCGTCTCGGGGAAGGCCGAAAAACACGATGGCGGCGACCACCGCCGCCATGACGGCAAGCTGGAACGTCGTTCCGACGCCGGCATACCCGAAGGAGAGGAACACCTGGGTCAGCCCGTAGCAATTCACCCCAGGCCTGAGATCGGTGATCTTCCCGAGGAATCCCATCCAGGAGTTCCCAATCGGCTCCGAAACCGCCACCATGATCGCGGTCAGGAACAACGTCCAGATCACGGTCCTGGCTCCAAACCGCCGCTCCGGCGATTCGGCCGCGGCGGGCGCCCCCCCAGGGGACGGGAGCGCGACCATCAGGGCGGGCACGAGAAGAACGAACGGGAACAACTTCACGCAGGTTCCCCAGGCGACCCCCAGTCCGGTCAGGAACGCCAGCCGTCGACGATACCCGAAGAGGGTGGCGCAGACGGGAAGAAACCACCCGGCTCCGACCAGCCCCGAAAGAGTCCATCCCGAATAATCCCAGCAGCACAGAAACAGGGCTCCCGCCAGCATTTCCTCCTCATGGTCGAAATCGAGGGCTTTGGCCACAAGCCGGATGCAGACCCAAAGACCGATCACCTGGGCAAGCAGGCTGAAGAAAAAGGCACCTCTCGAGAGGGGAAGGTGAAGGGTCGGGTCCAGGTTCCGGACGAGGATATACCAGGGAGATGCATTGAATCCGGCGTCCTGGAACTGGATGAAGGAGGCCTGGCAGTCGCGCCGGAACTCCTCGATCCGCGCGGGTGACTCCTCGCGATCACCGAAAAATCCTACGAGGAGCTCCCTGAACCGGCCTTCCCGCCGACAGGTCTCCTCCAACTCTGCCGTGGTCGCGTCCGGGCGAAGGTCCGGCCGAAACGGGCCACCAAGGAGTTCGAGGGCGGCAAAGCGTCGGCGGCGATCGCTTTCGAAAAAGGGGAGTTCATCCCGGCCGGCGGCAACCAGCCGATAGAGCTCCTCGTTCGGCAGGACGAACTTCGAGCCCAGATAATAGTGGCTGAAGTTCGAGGGAACCGGATCGCAATGGAAAACGTGAAAGACGAACGCGTTGCAGAGCCCCGCCAGCGTCAGGAATACCAAGGCCCTGGAGCGGCTTCGTCCGCTCACCGCCATATCGACACAGAGCAGAATGAAGGCCAGAATGGCACAGATCAATCGATGGTGGACGAGATACGTGTACATAGAGGATGCGCCGATTGTACCACACCCGTTCATTCCTCGCCGAACCGTCCTGAAGAGCTCCTCCACCGAAAAAGCCATCGATTTCAGGAGCACAAGCGGCAAAACGGGCCGGAACAGCGGTCTGTTCCGGCCCGGCAATATATCAGGCTATTATCTTACACCGTATACTTTATCCAGGTATTCGTCCCACTGGGTGTCGCGGGCGAAGTCGAGGGCCTTGTAGAAGGCGCGGAAGCGGCGGTAGTCGTCCGGCGTGGGCATCGCGACCGAGATGCCGGCTCCCGAGGAGACCGTGCGGCAGGCGGTGACGGCGGCCAGGGCGTCCTCGGCGGTCTTGCGAACCAGGGCCCCGTTCTTCACGCTGGAGAGGCCGCCCATGCTGCCGAGGCTGGCTTCGATGTCCCAGTAGTAGTTCTTGCCGCCGTAGGCTTCGTTCGGGTTGAACTGGTACCCGTCGGCCGAGGCGTTCATCAGTTCGAGCACGAACGAGTTGAAGGCGAAGGTCAGCTCGCCGGCGCGGGCGACGTTCCAGTAGCCCATGTCGCGCATCCCGGCGCCGCTGACCATGGCTTTCGCGAAGCCGGTCGCGTTCGTCGGCCGCTCGGAATCGACCGCGTTCATGATCCGCGCATAGGGGTATCCGTTGATGCCGGTCGTGTCGGCGGCGCCGACCATGACCTCGCAGGAACTGCGGAACTGGTAGACGGCCTCGATCGAGCCGGGCAGGCAGGCGTCGAAGGCGAGAACCGACAGCGGCCGGTTCCCGTTCAGGCGGGTCTTGAAGGCGTCCAGGACGGCGACGAGCTCGAACACGGTCAGGCAGTCGTTGTCGGTGTGGTCATAGGCGACGAAACGGCTGTCGGGGTCGAAATCGACCGCGCCGGGCTTCATGCTGGACGTGCCGCCCGTGCCGCGCCACGAGAAGATGCCGCTGCCGTGGCTGTTGATGATGAGCGCGTAGTTGCGGGCGGGGTGCCGCTCGGCCGCTTTCTTCAGGAAGCTCCACAGCACGTAGGGCGAGCCCATGTTCACTTCGCCGAGCTTGTCCTCGACGTTGACGCTGCCCTTCTGGACCGTGTAGATCGAGGCGCCGCTGTCCTTATTCCCGCCGAAGATGCCGCCGAACGGCGAGCCGGCCTTGGGGGCGAGGTCGTCGATGACGACGATTTCACAGCCGGCCGGGGGGCCCGAGCGGGTCATCGCCTGGATGCTGCGCATGTTCGCGTTTTCCATGGTGGTGTCCTTGTCGTCGTTCACGATGTACAGGAGCACCGTCCATTCGTTGAGCGCCCAGCCGGTTGCCGGGGCGACGAGCACCGCCAGAACGATCAGAAGCCAACGCATCGCTTTCATTTCTTGACCTCACCTGTCCGGATTTTTTTGTATCCGCCAATGAGCAGGAAACATGCCAGCCGTACAGGAAACCGATGTTCGGCCCGGGAAGCCGATGCGCGGCGTTCATGCCGGTTCCGGCTGCCGATTATTCGCCGGCAGCCTGCTCAACCTTCGGCATGACGTCAAAAGAAACAGCCCCGATGGGGCACAATCACCGGGATGCCGGCGCTTCCTCCGTATCCGATGCGCTGGGCGTCGTCGGAATTTCGGAGGGATCGGCAACGGCTCCGTGGGCGGCGAGAAGCTCGGCGACGTCCGTCTTCCCGGCTTTTTTTGCCCAGAACAACGGGGTTCGCTGGAAATTGTTAACGGCGTTCACGTTGGCTCCCCGGGAAATCAGCAGTTCGACGACGTCGCGCGCACCGCTTTCCGCGGCGAGGTGCAGGGGCGTGCTTTCGGCGGCCCCGTCCCCGCTCACGAATCCCGTCACGTTCACGTCGGCGCCCGCATCGAGCAGGATGCGGCAGGCTTCGGCGCGGTTCTTCACCGCGGCGAGATGCAGGGGGGCGAGATTTCGCCCATCGCGCACGTTCAGGTCAGCCCCGCGCGACGTCAGCAGTTCGAGAACCGCATCCTGACCGGTTTCGACGGCACAATGCAGGCCGCACCCCATGTCGCGCATCGTCGTATTGATGTCGAACCCGTCATCGATCATCGCGGCGACATCATCCGCCCGGCCGGAGGCGATCATGCCGAACCACCGCTGGGCGGCGGCGCCTCCGGAGGCTTCCGGATCCTGAGCCTGCAGGCCCGCCGGAACGCCGATCATCAGAGCAACGAACACAACCCAGGCCACGACGGCCTTTCCGAACGCACGTCGAAACATCATGAACCCTCCCGTCAGAATGCGTCGCGGTCTCACTCCCGCTGCATACAGGATACCGCCGGACAGTGAATCAGGTAAAATGGGAAAACATTCTTTCTTTCAAGGAAGGACATCGATGCCTCGAACATCCAGGATTGTCGCCGGATACTGCCTGATCACGCTGTTCGCCCTATTCTTCTCGACCGCGGTGTTTGCGGCTGATCTCCCGCACATCGTGCTTCTCGCCACCGGCGGGACAATCGCCGGGGCCGGGAAGTCGGCCGGGGAAGCCGGGTACAAGCCGAGCGCCCTGCCCGTCGAGAAGCTCGTCGGCGCGGTTCCCGAGATCGCCTCGTTCGCCCGGCTGAGCGGCGAGCAGGTGTCCCAGGTCGACAGCCAGGCGATGACCACCACGATCTGGCTGAAGCTGGCCAACCGCATCAACGCCCTTCTCGCCGACCGCGACGTCGACGGCATCGTCGTCACGCACGGCACCGACACGCTCGAGGAGACGGCGTATTTCCTGCATCTCACCGTGAAGAGCCGCAAGCCGGTCGTCGTCACCGGCTCGATGCGCGCCTCGACGTCGATGAGCGCCGACGGCCCGATGAACCTGTTCAACGCCGTCTCCGTCGCCGCGTCGCCGCTTTCGCACGGGAAGGGCGTGCTCGTCGTCCTGAACGACCGCATCCACTCGGCCCGCGAGGTCACGAAAACCCACACGACCGCCGTCGACACCTTCCAGTCGCCGAATTTCGGACCGCTCGGCACGGTCTATTACGGGAAGGTCGCGTTCGAGCGCCTGCCCGCCCGCCGCCACACCCTCGCCACGCCGTTCAGCGTCGCCGGCCGCGAGACCTTGCCGCGCGTCTTCATCACCTACGGCCACGCCGACAACACCCCCGAACTCGTCGAGGCCGTGATCCGCGTGAAGCCGGATGGCATCGTGAACGCCGGCGTGGGAAACGGCAACGCCTCGCCCGCGGTTCTCGAGGCCCTCGGCAAGGCGCGCCGCGGCGGCATCGCCGTCGTCCGCTCCGCCCGGACCGGCGGCGGCCGCGTCACGCTCGGCGCCGAGGTCGACGACGCGGCTTACGGCTTCGTCGTCTCCGACGATCTGAACCCCCAGAAAGCCCGCATCCTTCTCATGCTCGGCCTGACGCGCACGACCGACCCGCAGGCCCTCCAGCAGCTGTTTTTCACCTATTGACGAACGAACCCGGCCCGAAATCCCGGGCCGGGTCCTGAATGTGTGCGGCGGGGCTATTTTTTCGCCGGCGGGAAGAGCTTTCCGAGAGGGGTGATATAGTTGTTGCGATCGATGGTGACGGACGAAGGATCGAACACGCCGAGCTTGATGTAGGATTTCGGGAGAATGGTGGGGAAAGAGGCCTTCGGGTTCACCACATGGTTCCCGAGGAGCTTCAGGCGGAGCCGCTGTGCGGGGGGCAGAACCGAGTTGATCATCTCGACCTGGTGGGTGACGCAGCTGTTCGCAAGGGTGTTGTAGTAATCATCGGGCCGTTCCCGGGCGCCTTCCAGAACGGCCGTCCGGGTGAACGCGATCTTCTGTTCCGGGGTCAGTCGGAGCCGGTAGGCCTGGAGCTTGCGACCGTCGACGCCGCACTCGAGCATGGAATAGTCTTCCCAGGTCGAGACGACCGCAATGTTCGGGTACACCTTGTGGGTGCCCTTCCAGATGAAATCGATCGTCTGGTTGGGATACCGGTAAGCCTCGAAGGAAACGACCAGGCCTTCGGCCTGTTCCCCGCGCGGGCCGGTGAAGCCGCCCGGTTTGAAGGTCATGACGATGTAGCCGTGCCCGAACAGCCATTCGGGCGGAAACGGCTTGAGGATGAAATACACCTCGTCCGTCAGCCGGGGGTCGATGACAGCCTGGCCGCTGGCGAAGACTCTCTCATCGCGGGGAGCCGTGGGGGCGTTGAGCAGACGGCCGCGGATGTTGCCGATCGTCAGCAGATCGCCTTCCGTCGCGACCAGCACCGCACGCCCGGTCGGCCCGTGATCGGCACAGGACGGCCCGGCAATCGTGCCGGCAAGCAGCGGAAAGCCCGCGAGGACGAGAAAGAGAACCGCCAGACCGATCCGATCCATCCATCTTCCAGACATCGTTCCCTCCGCCTTGGCCATAGAATGAGAATCTCTTATTGCAAGCAACGGATATGCCACCTGTACAGATGCGGAGACAGGCCATGGAAGCGAGTCCGTACATTCCGGAGTGCTGAATTTTCGGCCGCTTCTTTTCCCGTGAAAACAGTGTCACCCGCATCCGAACAGTGTTTTCCAGCCCCCTGCGTCTCCGCCCAAAATCCGGCAGGCATGAAACCGGTCATTTCCAGGAAAACTGAACGGTTCCGTTGTCCGTGCCGCCCGTATTCTTCCAGGTGCCTTCCGCGCGCCCCTGCAAAACCGTCACGGTGTATGAACCGTTCAGGCCGGCACGCGCTTTTTTGCCGCCGGGCAGTTCGGTGAATTCCAGCGTTCCGCCTTTCAGCGTCCCCTGAATTTTCACCTGGGCCCCGAGCGTCTTCCAGGTGATCTGGCCGGTGAGCACGCCCGTCGTTTCCTTCAACTCGGTGATCCGCAGAACGAAGGGCCAGGCCTTGCCGCTTTTCTGCGAAGTCGCCTCGCCGGAAAGATCGTTCTTCAGGGGCAGGACAACCGCCTGTTGCGGCTGGTCCTCCATGATTTCCTCCATGCTCGCCGAGCCGAGATCGCCGCCAGGGCCGGTCCAGTCGCCCTCCCAGCGGTTTCCACTTTTCTGAAGGCGGTAGGCAACGTTCAGGCGGCCTTTGCCCTGCTTGACAGCCGCCGTCTCGGTGAACTCGAGAATATCCCCCTGGAGCGTTCCCGTGAAGGTGTGAACGGCATCGAGCGACTTCCAGGTGATCTGCCCCGCGATCTCGCCCGTCGACTCGTCCAGGGAGGTGATCCTCAAGACGAACGGCCAGAACTTGCCCAGTGATTTCGACTGCGAGACACCAAAGAAGTCTGTGTTCAGGGGAATAGCAGATGTCATCAGCGAAATTCCAAGAAATGCCGTCACCAGAACACCGATCCATAATCGTCGGTCCATGTGCCCTCCTTCACGCTGTTCACGGCATGTTCTTACCGGACACGCCGCCCGCCCGTGCGCCCAGGACAGACACATCATGCACGGCTCCCGTGAGCATAGCGAAGCAGCCTCCTTCCTGCAACCGGCCAGGCAGGAATTCCGGGGACGCGTTCCCTGATTCCATGACGCACCTCCGGACTCAGCGACGGCTGGTATACTGTCCGTGGCGATCTCGAATGAAATCATTCGCTCGCGGCACACGTTTCCAAAGCATGAGCTGTTCTGGAACACAGGCTGTTTCCAGCCCCACTCTCGGAGGGAGCCATGAATCGACCCGATCGTTCGAACGAAGAAGTGAGCCTTGATGTACTTGCTGGTATATTTCCACAACTCGGTCCGCTCGCACGACTTTTCGGGGGTGGAAAAACGGCATATACACGTCGCACGGCCCCGATCGGCATCGCGATCCAGCTTGCCGCCGCCGCCGTTGCGGCATGCCTGTTCATGGTGCTTGTCTGGATCAGCTCGAAATTCAACATTTCCGTCTCAAAAGGAAGCCCGCTTGTCGTGTTCTTCGCCCTCCCTGCCATGTTCGTCATCCTGGTGAGCCTGAACAATGCGTTTGATCTGTTCTATCTGTTTCTGACCGGCATTCGCTCCGCCGACGGCGGGCCTGACGCCACCGTCATACGCGTCGTTCTGCTGGTCATGGGATTCGTTGGAAGTCTCATCGGGGCGGGATACGCATTTTTCGCCATCGAGACGTTATCCGGAGAAATGGCGAAGCAGGCCAGGTTGCGGGAGGAGCAGAAAACCTATTTTTCCCACCTGGACAAGGGTCGGGAGGCGTGGAATGCCTTCATCACCGCCACCCCCATGCATCGGATAGACTTCAGCCATGCCGACCTCTCCAGGCGCACCTTCAAAGGATTCTTTTTCACGTTTGTCAGGTTCGATCACGCCAATCTGACGGACACCGTGTTCGAAGACTGCATGCTCCAGAGCGCCTATTTCGACGATGCGACATGCCTGCGCACCAGCTTCAAGGACTCGTATCTCAGGCTCGCGGACTTCATCAGGACCGACCTCACCGGTGCGCGTCTTGAAGGGGCTTTTGGCGAAGCCAGTGATTTCAAACAGGCCAGGATCGATCCGGAAGAGCTGAAGAACCTGCGCACACCCAACGGCTCACACTGGCACAATACGAGCTGGCAGGATTTTCATCCTCCGGAATGGCTGCGCGAAAGGGGGTATTTCGTTCCCGATAAACCGATGGCGGAAAAACACAAGTGAGCGCCGTCAACATCCTCAGACCGGTTCATATATTTTATATACTTTATAAGTATCGAGATAGGATGAGCGGTTCGCAATACATACAGGGAGGCAATCTCATGAGGCTCTTTCTCGTCGTTCTGATCGCAGGAATCTGGCTCGCGACCGGCATGCGCGTCTGCGCCGAGCCGTCCAAGTGGTCGGCCATGAACGTTTACGACCAGGCCCGGGAGCAGGAACTGGCAGCCCGCGCCGCCGACTGGCGCAACGGGCCGGTCGTCTACCAGGTCATCGTCGACCGGTTCTCGCCGTCCTCCGACCTCGCGAAGAAGAAGCCCCTGTATTCGGCGCCCAGACGCCTCCGCGACTGGCAGGAAACGCCGAAGACCGGTTCCTACCTGAAAAAAGAAGGCGTCTGGTCGCACGAGGTCGATTTCTGGGGCGGCGATCTCAAGAGCCTGCTCGGCAGCGTCGGTTACATCCAGGAACTGGGCGTCGACGTCGTCTACCTGAACCCGGTCTTTTCCTCGCTGACGAACCACAAGTACGACGCGTGGGACTACCACAAGGTCGACCCCGTCTACGGTTCGCGCGCAGACCTCGCGGCGCTGGCGGCCGACCTGCACCGGCGCGGCCTGCGGCTCGTGCTGGACGGCGTTTTCAACCACATGGGCCGGCGCAGCGCGATGTTCGAGGAGGCGCTCCGCAACCCGCGCAGCCGATGGCGGCCCTTCTTCAAGTTCTCCGAAACATCCGATCGCGGATATATCGGCTGGTATGATGTCGAGAACCTTCCCGAGCTGAACCTCGAGAACCCCGACGTCCAGAAGTACATCTACGGGGCTCCGGACTCGGTGGTCCAGTCGTATCTGCTGAAGGAGGAAATCGACGGCTGGCGGCTCGACGTGGCGTTCGACCTCGGCTTCCGCTACCTGACCGACCTCACCCAGGCCGCGCACACGGCGAAACCCGGCTCGCTGATCATCGGCGAGATCTGGAACTACCCCGAAGAATGGTACCCGGCCGTCGACGGCGTCATGAATATGCACGGCCGGAAGCTTCTGCTGACCATGCTCGAAGGGCGCCTGTCGGGCCCGATGTGCAGCGAGATGTGGGAAACCTCGATCGCGGATGCCGGCATGGACCACATCCTGAAAAGCTGGCTGGTGCTCGACAACCACGACACGCCCCGCCTGCCGAACCTGCTCCCCCAGGTCTGGCAGCAGAAGATGGCCCGGATGCTCCAGTTCACCCTCCCCGGCGCGGTCTGCCTGTATTACGGCAGCGAGCTCGGCATGGCCGGCGGCGAAGACCCTGAGCAGCGCGCGCCCATGCGGTGGGACCTGGTCTCCCCCGAAAACGAGATCCTCGCGCTTCACCGCCGGCTGCTGAAACTGCGCCGCGCCGAACCGGCCCTGCGCTACGGCGATTTCCGGCGACTCCATTCCGAGAACCTGTTCGCCTTCCTGCGCCGCACCACCTCGGTGCGCGAGACCGTCGTCATCCTCGCCAACCCGACGAACCACCCCGTCAAGGAGCTGATCCAACTCCGCGAAAGCAAGTTCCAGGACGTCACGCCCCTGCGCGACCAGCTCTCCGACAGAACGTTCACCGTCTTCTCCGGAACCGTCGACGTCGAGGTGCCCGCCCGCTCCGTCCTCATTCTCAAGGCCGACACCGCCGACTACCCCCACGGCTACAACCGCTACGATCGTATCTATTGATCCGGGCCTTACAAACATTTACATCCGCCGCCGGCGGAATGCGTTTACAGCTCCGGATTCCATGCGGTACGATCTCACCAGGAGAATGAACGATGAAACGATATGTGCTCATGCTGACCCTGATGCTCGTGGCGTCGCCCGCCTGGGCGTTGTTCTGCCAGTATTGCGGCAATTCGATGGCCGACGATGCACGTTTCTGCCCGAAATGCGGCAGACAGCATGCCGTGCCGTCGTCTCAACCAGCCGCTCAACCCGCGACACCGGCGCCGGTGACCGTGGCGCCCGACAAGCCCGCCGCGCCGGTCGTGATCGCGGCGCCGACGGAGCTTCCCGCCGCTCCCTACGAGACGATCAACCGGTACGAGTCGCTGCTCACCTCGTCGGGCCAGGCATGGTCGTCGGGCACGGCGGCCGAGCATCGGTTCCGCATCTCGTCGGCGCTCCAGCAGGCCGGTTCCGAGGCTCCCCGGTTCACCCCCGCCATGCAGCGGCTGCACAATTTATACGTATCGAAATATGATCTTCTCGGCCGGTACGACAGCGCCTGTGTGCGCAGCGCGAGAGGCCCCGGACGGATCGAGGCCGACGCCGAGAAGGAGAAGCTCCTGTTCACGCTCGCCCGCACGAACGAGATGATCTCGTATCTGAAAGACCGCCTCTCCGACCCGGCGGCCCCCGCCAGGGTCGACGAGATGCAGAAGTCCCTCGACGAGGCCGTGCGGGAACACCGCGTCACCGCTCCCTATCTGCGGCTCGACGGATACCGGGTGAAGCAGGGACAACGCCTCTGGGTCATGGATATCGTCGACGAGCGCGTCATGGTCCTGGTCCTCGACGACTGCGGCGCCCGCAAACCGCTCGTCGGCTGGCTTTCGCTGGGCGATCTCGAACGCCGTTCGACCTACCGGCGCCCCGCCTCCTGGGTCGCCCCCGTCCAGCGCGTCGAAAAAGAAGTCGTCATCGTCGGCCACACCTGGTGGTGGCCCGGCTGGCCACACCCGCGCCATCCCCGGTACCCGCACCGCGACCGTTGTCACGACCGCCACGACCGGCACGATTGCGACCACCACCACCGGCACTGACCGCCAGGGCGGCTTCAGGAAAGCATCCGTAGATTGAGGGCAGATGCAAGCCAGATGAAGGACAGTGAATATCCCCGAGATCTTCTGTTTTGGACATGATCCGGAATGCAGGAAAAAATAGTTTTCAGGATTTCATCTGCGCCATCTGCTTCATCATCGATCCTCTGCGGATCGGTTCTCAGGACGACATACACGAAGAGCACGGGGGCATCACCAAGAAAAGGACATTCGCTGTGACGCCTCCGTGTGCTTTGCGTCCTCTGTGATAAGCGTCATTTCCGGGCCACCACGATGAGGGAGAGGCCTTTCCACGGAATCAGCCGGTCGACGAACCGGAACAGCCAGACGAGGTGGTCGTAGACCTTCATCGAGAGCTTGCCGATCGAGCCGCTTCCGAGAAGTTTTCCCACGAACAGCCAACCGATCACGCCGGGCTTGTTGAAATCGAGCATCTTCTCGACCCCGAAGCCCGCCTGGGCGAGTTTCTGCCCGATATCCTCCCGCGAATACCTGCGCAGGTGGCCAACCGCCCGGTCGAGCGAGCCGGCGTATTCCGGACATTGCGGCAGGAGCAGAACGAGGCTGCCGCCCGGCCCAAGCGTGTCGTATGCCCGCCGCAGGGCCGCCGCGTCGTCCTCGATGAACTCCAGCGTGTTCAGGCACAGGAGCGTTTCCTGCGTTCCCTTCAGTCCCTCGAAATGAGCGGCGTCGTTCAGATCGAGTGTCCGGATGCCGACGCGGTCGTCGTTTCTGAACATCGACCGGAGCGTTTCGAGCGCCAAAGGTTTTATTTCACATGCAATATATTCATCGCGCGGTAGGAAGCGGCTGGTCAGGTTCCCGATGCCGGCTCCGATTTCCATGACCCTCCGGCCGAGGAACGGCCTGATGACGTCGGCCAGCCACCGGTTGAAGCGGGGCGCCAGTCGCACGTTATGCAGGACGTCCTGGGCGGACGGAGTGTAACAGTCGTCGATCAGCCAATACTTAAAAATATAATATAAGGCCCAGAAGCCGTCCTTCCAGGTGATCTTTTTGCCCTCGTCGTAGGTGCGGCCCTTGTAGGAGATGGGCACCTCGTAGACGCGCAGATTCCGCTTGGCGACCTTGGCGGTGAGCTCCGGCTCGAGGCCGAACCCCGACGACCGGATCGGAATGCTCTTGAGCAGCGGCGCCCGGAACATCTTGTAGCAGGTTTCCATGTCGGTGATCGTGAGGTCGGTGAACATGTTCGACAGGTTCGTCAGGCCCCAGTTCATCAGCGAGTGCCAGAAGTACAGCACGCGCCGGTAGTCGGCGGCGAGATACCGCGAGCCGAACACGACGTCGGCATCGCCTTCGAAGATCGGCCGGATCAGCTTCGGGAACTCGGCCGGCTCGTATTCCAGGTCGGCGTCCTGGATCACGATCACCTCGCCGTCGGCGCGATCGATGCCCGTCCTGATCGCCCCGGCCTTGCCCTGGTTCTTTTCGTGGAACACCGGCAGGATCTGCGGATGCAGCCGCGCCTGGTCCGTGATGATCTCGCGGGAGCCGTCCGTCGAGCCGTCGTCGACGATCACGAGCTGGATGGCGGCGATTCCCGGCTTGCCTTCCTGCTCCAGGACCTTTGCAATGACCTTCGCAAGCGTGAATCGCTCGTTGTAGACCGGCATGATGACCGAAAGTCGGAACGGCGCGTGGCTTCCCATGTCGACTCCTGAATCCGTTGGCTGGGCGAACGAAAAAAGTTTACGACAGAACGGTGTCGGATGCACCATGAAAAGCAACCTGCCGAAACAAGGGGGTGTATGACGGCGCTCTGGAAAAAACTCCGGTTGCCGGTCCTCATAGCGGCTACTGTCCTTTCGTTCTCCGCGATCGAGGTCGTGGCGAACCCCATCCGGCTCAGCATCGACCCGTTCCTGATGACCTTCTGGCGGTTTCTGCTGGGCGGCCTCTTCCTGCTGCCGCCGGCAGTGCCGCTCTTCCGGAAAAAGGTCCGCATGTTTTCGCCCCGCGTCGTCGCCTGGCTGGCCGCGCTCGGCGTTCTGAACGTCGTCGTCGCCATGGGCGCCCACGCGCTCTCGGTCAAATACGCGAAGGCCTCGACGGCCGCGATCCTCATCGCCGCGAACCCGATCGTCATCAACTTTCTCGGCTGGCAGCTGCTCGGGGAAGCCCTCTCGATGCGCCGCGGCCTCACACTCATTCTCGGTTTCACCGGCGTCGTCCTGGTGGCGGCGCGCCCCTCGGCGGGCGCGGATACGACGTTCGGCATCGCCGCCGGCCTCGTCGGCATGGTCACGTTCTCGCTGTACACCGTTCTCTCGAAACGGTTCGTCCAGCGGCTCGGCAGCCTGATCGTCACCGTCTCGACGTTTTTTCTCGCCTCCGCCGCATTCCTGCCCCTTCTGCTTCTCGCCGGCGTCCCGGTCTGGCCCGCGCCGAACGTCTGGCCGCGTCTGCTCGTTCTCGGTTTCATCGTTTCGGGCTTCGGCTACTACACGTTTTTCCAGGTTCTCCGCGAACTGCCCGCCGGCCGGGCAAGCCTGCTGTTCTTCGCCAAGCCGCCCGTCGCCATTCTTCTCGCCTGGCTCCTGCTGGGCGAGACCCTCACCCCGCCAGCCATGGCCGGCACGCTCCTCGTCATGGCCGGCATCCTGTTCGACCGGCGGAAACCGCGTTCCGAAGCGACCGTTTTTCCACGCCGCTCCTCTCACGGATAACGTTCGATATCTGACGAAAGAAACTGAATCCTGAGCCTGCTGGAAAAAAGAAGGAGACTTTGAATTTTCCATGTTCGAAGTGCCAACAGCCGATCGAGAAGCCGGCCGGGTTTTCTCAACCGTTCATGAAATGCCCGAACTGCGGCAACTTCTCGAAAATTCCAACTGGCACCCCTGCACCGGAATCAAAGGTGCCGGAAGCCGGGCCCAAAAAAGCGGCCTCTCCGAACAAGCCTGTCCCCTCCGCCCTCGCTTCTTCCCCACCCCCTGTGTCGAAAAAGGTCGGGAGAAAGGATTTTGTGAACGTCATCGGGGAAGATGGACTGGAGACGTTCATGAAGCTGGTGCTCGAAAACCAGTTCAGCGACAAGCCCATGACCAGGCCCCAGCTGCTGCAGACGGCGATGCGTGGGGGGCTGAACGGCGAACTGGCGGCGGCCCTGCTCCAATACTCGGAAACATCGGAAGAGGCAATCACTCTTCTGGAAAGCAAGCATTGGAATCGTTTATACATGGGTCTCGGAGCGTTGATCCTGGGAGCCGTGCTCACCGGCGGCTCCTATGTCCTGGCAAGCCCCGGAGGGACCTACTTTGTTTTTCAAGGCCTTTTGGCAGGCGGGGTCGCGTATTCCCTGCATGCGGGGACCAAGCTGCTGGGTATATATTATCCAATATGCAAAACGACATGGTTTCAGGGGATTCTGGCGGCGGCATTCGTCCTCGCTGTCGTGGCATACATCTTTTATCTGGCCGTCATGTGATGGCAGACCATCTTCGCATGCGAATGAACGATCTGGAGAAAGCCCCCATGAAGAAGTTCTTTCGAAATTCCGTCTTCCAAGTCTTGTCGCTGGTGGTATTCCTGATGGTTTGCGCAACGCCAGCACAAGCCCAGCTGGCGAGTGAGCCGACGTTCGACCTCGAACTGGTCGACATCTACGCCGACTTTTATCCCGACAAATATATAGCCGACGTCATAAGCATTCTGTATCTGACCTGCAACGGCTCGGATCCCGTCATTCTCCGCTGCCAGGGCAACATCCACCATCTCGAGGTCATCGGCCGGAACCAGCAGAACGTGAGTTGGGTTTACCGCCCGCCCTACATCCACCTCGACAACCTCGCGACCGGCCAGCGCGAGGTCGAGTTTCGCTTCCGAGTCCGCCACGACGGCTCCTCCCCCGGCGGCGGCACCATCGCAACCAACCTGCTCGACCTCAACCCCGCCGTCTTCTGGTATCCCCGCCAGAACGCCTCCGACCCCCACCAGGTGATCCTCAACCTCGAAACCCCCGCCGACTCCGAGGTCTCAACGAACGGCACCCTCCAGCGCGACCTCCCCAACAACACCCGCCGCCTCCGCACCTGGATCGTTTCGAAGCCTACGGCGGAAGGCATCACGTTGAAAACGCCCTGATTTCATCGGAGTTGGGGAAAGGAGTCATGGAAGGAATCCTTGTTTTGAGACATGCGGCACCGGACAGAAAGGCCTGACGGTCCCTCGAGAATAATGGAAGCCACATGCCACGCTTGAAATTGCAGCCAAAGTCCAGTACGTTCAATCATTCTCTGCCATTGAAGTGAAAGGAGATTTGACGCTCATGGAATTCGCTCTGAAAATTACTTCGCTTCTCATTGCAATAGCCTTTTGCTCTTTGCGGGGTTGCCTGGGTATTCTTCGTAGCCCCCGATTTTACATGCGAGTATATTCAAAAGGGCGAAATGGCGAAATTCAGGATTTCCCTCCTCGGTGGTGGGGTGAACAGAGTTTCAAACGAGGCATTTTACAAGGGTTGCACCCCAATCCATAGCGCAATCATGAATAACAAAGTGGATTTCCTAAAATTCCTTGTCGAGAAAAAGGCCGACATAAATGCGAAAGTCGTTTCATCAGGCAACACGCCACTTCATATTGCTGCGAATGACAACAAAAAAGATCTTGTCGAGTATCTTTTGAAAAAGGGGGCAAATATTGAAGAGACGAATAACCGGAGAATGACTCCCCTTCAGCATGCAATCCAAAACAACGGCATTGATGCAGTTCAATCACTCCTGGCCGGTGGTGCTGATGTTTCGATAAAGACCGAAACTGGAGAATCATGCCTTCATCTGGCGGCAAAAACCGGGAATGCGCCGTTGATCAAAATATTCCTGGACCGTCGTCTTTCACCAAATGCACGCAACGGCAACGAATGGACTCCTTTGTTTTTCGCTTGCGCAGGAGGTCATCTCGATGCGGTTAAGATTCTGGTCGAGAATGGCGGGGATATCAGACATGAGTTTTCCTTTTATAAAATGGGTGTCGGTGACGTGAAAACCAGTGCTCTAGAATTGGCCAAAAAAGCAAAAAATCCTTCCCTGATAACGTTTCTGCAGAGCAAAGGAGCCCATTAGAGCCAAATTTGTTCCTGTCACTCAGGTGTTTTTTTCATCATCTGACGCTAACTCATTCGAGATGGAATCGCCTTCATCAACCGTCACCTTGTGGGGGACACTATCATGAATAAATCTGTTACCTCGTTGATCTTCGTCGTGATTTTTTTAAGTTTCAAAATGTATGGTGCCTGGCAAAGCAACAAGGCAGATGAAATCATTCATTACCAGGATTCCCTGATCCGCAACATCCAATCCAACGCTCCTCAGATCGAAACATTTTTCACAAGCAGCTTTCAGCAGCTGTCGACAGGCCGGCTACCATCAACATCGCTGAGACAACAAATCAAAGAAATTGAAAATCAATATCAGAAGCTCATCGACGAGGGCTCCAAGATCAAAATTCCCAGGGGCCGAACCCCCAGGGAGCTCCTCAATGCATATCGCGAGTTTTTGATAACTGAGCGGAAAGACATCGTAAGCCGGATGAATAAAATCGTTCAAATCATCGAGACTCCTCATGGGAGTAAGATGACAAAAGGAGAGGAAATACAAAAGCTGATCAAGGAAGGATCTGATGAAAGCGAGCACTTTCCGGATAAATTCCGGGAGATCCAGCGAAAACTGGCAGCAGAATATGGATATCACCTGGAAAAAGCCTTGGATTAACGCGATTTTCACCAGGGCCATATCAGGCTGTGGATAATATCGTTTCCGGTCATCCTGAGGTATCGAAGGGTGACCGGAAACTCATGAACAGGCTTGTTCGTGGTTCGATACCTCACCACGAACGGAAATCGTGATTTAATCCACAGGCTGATTCTTTCTCGTCTCCGCCGCCTTCCTGCCCCTTCTGCTTCTCGCCAGGGTGCCGGTCTGGCCTGCGCCCGACGTCTGGCCGCGCCTGTTCGTGCTCGGCTTCATCGTGTCGGGCTTCGGCTACTACACGTTTTTCCAGGTTCTCCGCGAACTGCCCGCCGGCCGGGCGAGCCTGCTGTTCTTCGCCAAGCCGCCCGTCGCCATCCTTCTCGCCTGGCTCCTGCTGGGCGAGACCCTCACCCCGCCCGCCATGGCCGGCACGCTTCTCGTCATGGCCGGCATCCTGCTCGACCGTCGCATGAGGCCCCAGGCCCCGGCCCGATCATTTCCGCCACCGGAGGTTTCCCGATGACGTTCTTTTCCACGAAACCGCTCCTGCGCGCTTTGCTGATCCTGCTTGTCGTCATCGCAGGCACGCTGCCCGCCCGGGCCCAGCTTGCGAGCGAGCCGACGTTCGACCTGGAACTGGTAGACATCTACGCCGATTTTTATCCTGACAAATATATAGCCGACGTGATAAGCATCCTGTATCTGACCTGCAACGGCTCAGACCCCGTCATTCTTCGTTGTCAGGGCAACATCCACCGCCTCGAAGTCATCGGCCGGAACCAGCAGAACGTGAGCTGGATCTACCGCCCGCCCTACATCCACCTCGACAACCTCGCGGCCGGCCAGCGCGAAGTCGAGTTCCGCTTCCGCGTCCGCCACGACGGCTACTCCCCCGGCGGCGGCACCATCGCGACGAACCTGCTCGACCTCGGCCCCGCCGTCTTCTGATACCCCCGCCAGAACGCCTCCGACCCCCACCAGGTGATCCTCAACCTCGAAACCCCTGCCGACTGCGAGGTCTCGGCAAACGCCACCCTCCACCGCGACCTCCCCAACAACACCCGCCGCCTCCGCACCTGGGTCGTCTCAAAACCCGTCCCGGAAGGGATTACGCTGAAAAGGCACACTGAACTTGTAAGTTCGGAATGCATGAGGAGCATCTTACACAACTCAATGTCACAAGATCGAAAGAGATGGGGAGTTATATTATCTTATTGATATTCGTCCAAAATCTGAAGAAAAGCAAACAAAAAGGTCGGCGAGTAGATCCAGTATTCCTCGCGCGAACGATTCATCTGGACATCACAGACAAGTGGATCATAAGCGGAAAATCAGAGCGAAAGAAGATGCTCCCCGGATTCCCGATCACTTGTTTTCGACGGCGTCGTAGACGATGCGGTCGATGTCCTGCTGATACTCCGGGAGGAGTTTGTTCAGGTTATCCTTGCGGTTCTGGACCATGTCTCGCTGCTTTGCGGCGAGTTTTTCATACTGGTATCGGGCTTCGAGGTTTTTCTTCAGCGCCGGGATCCGTGAGGGATCGACGCGAACCGAGTAGGAGTTCTTGACGATGGCGAAGTCGTAGGCGTTGAGGTCGCCCTGCCCCTGATCGCGCTCGTTCCGATAGGCTTCGTAGGCCTTTTCCTCGATCGCCGGCATGAGAAGGGCATCTCGAGTGAGCTTCAAAGCGTCGTGGGCTTCCTTGAAGAAGGTTCGGTAACTGACGAACGATGCGGCCTGGGGAACGAGTTTGCCCACCAGGTCCAGCGCGGCATCCGTCGCCTTGTCGTTCGTATCGCCGGCCAGGGGATTGAGCTTGTCGTCGAGGTAGGCCATCAGCTTTTCCCAGTCGACCCAGCCGGTTTCCTTGCGCGGGGGAAGCGGGGTGGCGCAGAACTCGTCGTAGCGGCGGACGGCCTCTGCCAGACGGCCGATCCGGAACGCCTGGCCGGGGTGAGCCTGAATCGCTCGATCGAGGGCGGCATCGGAAACGTCGTTGAGGGGAGACAGCATCCCGCCTTTGACCGTCCGGAGAAACGCGATCAGCGCCGCATTGCCGGAAGGGGCGGCCTCTCCGCCCGCCACCGCGTTGCGGATGGTTTCATCGGGAATCACCCTGCCCCCGTTGGATGAGTACTGAAACACCCGCCGGCCTTTCCGGCAGAGGAACTGGGCATCCTTCGTGCTCCCATAGGTGGCGGTTCCCTTCATTCCCTCGTCTCCGCAGGCGAATGGCCCGAGAGACCCGCCGGCATACTTTTCCGTCATGCCCTTCAGACTTTCCAGGTAGTAGTCGTGGGCTTCCTTTTCATCGGGCATCTCCGTGATCGTGCCCGTCAGGAAGCAGTAATTTCCCGGAATGATTGAAGGCCCGTCATTGGTACAACCCTGGAAGCCATTGTTGTCGGTGATGAAGGAAACCGCCGTCATTCCAGCCGGATGTTTGAAAATCTGCGTTATCTGCTTCGCGCCGAGATCGATCACATGCGCCTGGAACTCGGCCGGGCAAGCCCCGGCATTGGCATACGAGGCGCGCAGATCGAGGGAAAAAGCCGGAAGGCCGCTCATTCCGAGGCCAACGCAGAGTATCAGGGCAGGGAGTCGTTTCCACATGTCCGGGGCTCCTCTCTTGTTCCATCTTGTTCTGTCGGAAACAGCGCGATCATACCGCTTTTCTGCGGGAGGAGTCCAGCGAACACGCGCATGGCGCCCCCGCATTTCAGGCACAACGAGAGAATCAATTTCATTCACGGAAATATTCGCATCAATACAGTTCCAGAAAGCCGAAAGCCCCCGAGACATCCGGGGGCTTTCGGGAACGAACCTTAAAAGAACCGCTTCCGCACCTATCGCCAGAGAGAATCGGTGGGAACGGGGCGGTCGCTGACGTCGAGGTAGAGGCCGACGGCGTTTCCGCGGCGGACGAAGCGGCAGGGCTTTCCGAGGAGGGTCGTTTCCGGGTTCGAGCCGTGAAGCTTGTTGAAGCGGGCCTTTTCGGCTTCTTTGCCGAGCCATTCGAAGATCATCTGTGGATCGTAGAGGGCGAGTTCACGAGCGGGCTCGCCCGGCTTTGCCCAGCGGGCCGAGGTCGTGAATTTCCCGAGGGAGACGGTTTTCCCCGTGAGAGGGCCGCCGATCAGGTCGAGAGGGATGTTGACGCGCCGGATCCACTGCTGGTTCATGACCGGATCGATGAGATTGGTGATGTCGAGAAAGCTCATCGCGAAGGCGGAACAGCCGGCGCCCAGGCCCTTCCTGGGCTCGTTGAGGCCGTTGTAGATCTTGTCGTAGCCGCGGGCTTTATATTCGGTCAGATATTTTTTCATGCGGGCGTACTGCGCCTGGCTGATGCGGAACCGGAAAAACGCCACCCTGCCGGTTTCATACCGTCCCTTCAGCTCAGCGTCAAGCTTCTGCGAAGGGTCGAAAGCCCCCTGCATCGGCGCGAACAGCAGGCCGAGCCCGTATCCCTTCTTCGTGATGAAATCCACGTCGGGAGGAGCATCGGGAGCGGTCGTCATTCCCGTGATATCACGGGTGCCGTCGGTGCCGATGAGTTCCATGAAGCAGTGGCCGATCGTATGCTTGGCCTTTCCGTGCTGGAAGGTTAAACGCCCCTTGACCCCGGCCCCCCAGGCGAGCGTGTAAGGAGTTTTCCAGTTCAGCTCGGCCGCGGGCGGAAACGAATACAGCACAAACTCCTGAGCCAGACAGGGAGACCATCCCAGGACCATGACGGTCAAAACCGCCAGCAAGAATCTTCGGGTCATAGATCCTCCTCCATTCACATGATTTGTACATTATACCCTTCGACCATAGGGGGAAGGGCCTTCTTATTCCTCTGCAGGAAAAATGCTCAGGGGTTTCCCCTCGAGAACCAGGAGAACCAATCCCCAGATGGCCCTGATGAAGCGGTTTTGTATCCGTGATTCGGCAGAATTCCCGAACGAACTGATCAGCTCCAGTCGCCCTGGAGCTTGTTGAGGTGGTTTCGGGTAAGGCCGAATGCGGTGTCGACGCAGTCGGAGAACGCCTCGCCTTCGATCGCGCCTCGAAGCAGGACGGCCTCGAAGATGGCGTCGTTCAGCCGCTGCATCAACGCTTCGTCGTTGCACACGGAGATATGCAGGCCGGAAACGAGCCGGCAGGCTTCCTGCATCAGGGGAAACAGTTTCCGGCCCGCCCCATTTCCGATCGTCGTCGCCAGCACATCGAACAGCCTCAGGTGAACCGCCGGAGGAAGCGCGCCCCCGACGGTCTGCAGCACCTGCGCGGCCATCGTTCGAATATCGGGTTCCTCTTCAGGATTGCCGAGGAGAACGGCCAGGCGCTCCGCCAGTGCCAATTTCCGCTCATCGGAAAAGCTTCGCCAGAGACTGGCACCTTGCCGGAACAGGGAAGCCGCGGCATCGGTCCGCTCATCCCGGCTTCGCTTTCCGTCGGTGAGAATGTCGAAAACAGTTTCGACCTCCACGGTCATGACCGTCTCCTTTTTATATATTTATTTATATATACTGTTTCAGCCGAACCGCAGGGTGTCGTCGCGGGGGTAGGTGAGGCGCGTCCCGTCGAGCTCGTAATATCCGTCGGGCTTTTCGCACAGGAGGGCATACTCGGACCGGCCGGTCCACCCGTGGCCCGAAGAGCGGACCGGGTTCTGCGCGAGGTATGTCTCGGCTTCCCGGAGCGTGTCGAACCGTTTCACGACGGAGACCGCGTCGATCATGCCCTGGCAGACATCCAACAGGACCAGCACGACATCGCGGGTGCGTTCCGGGTCGAGCGGCTCCTTCGGCGCCGGGTGAAGGAGGCGGGTCCACTCCTCGCGTGAAAACTCCAGCCCCTCGGGAAACGCGAGGCAGAAGCATCCCCAGAACGGGATGGTGGTGACGGTCGGCATCTCGCGCGCGAAGATCTCCTCGAGCCTGCGCATGGCTTCCTTCTCGGTTGGAAACCGCGTTCGGACTCGGTCCCACGTGTTCTTGAGCGTGTGGCACATGCTGTCCCAGGAGATGTAGCGAACATGGAGACAGTGCTTCACGAGCGGTGCAAAGGGAAGAATGGCCGCAATGATCGCGAACCGGGGCGTTCGCGAAGGCTGAACCACGGCCACGGCTTCCAGGCATTTCGGGAGCCAGTCGTCGCGGTCGATGAGCCGATTTTTCGCCACGACCAGCTCGCGCGCAAGCTGGAACGCCTGCACGCCCGTCGTCAGGCCGGCAGCCGGAGCGATAGCAGATACTGCCGCAAGGAAGCCCTCCGGCTCGACGTCAGGATTGTCGGTGAGAAGGGGCAGAAGCGCCGCGAACGCCTCGATATCACGCACCTTTCGCAGGAACGGTTCGAGCTTGGGAAACGCCGCGCTCAGGGCCTTCAGAAGAGGGTTATCGAGGCAGGCAACGAGCCTGCCCAACAGGTGAGGCTCTCTCTGCACCTGCTCGGCGAAGACGGACTTCGCCGGAAAAAAATCAGCGGCCGCCTTTTCCGGGGCCGTCACAGACGCGGCATAGCGCATGAGAATCGCGTCGGGCAGCTTTTTCCCGAGCAGTTCCGCATGCGCCTTCGCATCGAGCAGAATGGCCCGGAGGGCTTTCAGGTCGGGAACGGAGCGCAGGATTGGCGCCAGCAGACCGGCATGAACCTCGAACAGCCGCGCGCCCAGCTCCTTCCCGTCGCGATCGAGCAGGAAGCTGCCCAGGAGGGGGAAATCATCGACACGGGTCGTCTTCCGGTACGATTCAACCAGTGTTTCCAGCTCTGACACGTGATGTTCCATGATCTATCGCAACCTCTCTTTTCATCCAGTCTATCTCGATATTCTCCATCCTGTCGAAACGCCGCTCAAAAAGAGCAAACTCAGGGATTTGCCATTCGATGTCCGGGGAAGTCGCATGCCTGGCTCATCGTGAAATCAGGTATCACGTCCCTGGATTTCCTCGATTTCGCGTCCATCGGAAAAATCCCCCGCCTGGTCCAGGCGGGGGATTTCGATTCGGAGAGGCCTGTGTCAGAAGACGCCGGAATAATACAGTTTGCGAACCTGAGGATCGTTGAGATTCGGACCACGGTAGGGGGAGCGACGCGGGGTCGCATCGGCGATTTCCTTGCAGGAAGATTCAATAGCGTTAGCTATACTTTTTCCCTGTTTCACCTGCTCGGCGGCGAACACGGCACGTTTGGGATTGATCACGCCGCCCGACCGCACTTTGTCTGCCAGCCACTCTTTCTTGTCGACGGTTCCCATCAGGATCTGCTTCACTTCGACGGGGGTCAGGGCCTCGTTGGCCTGCATGACCAGCGAAGCGAAACGGGCCGCCATGGGGCAGGCCATCGACGTGCCGGACATGTATCCCATTTTTCCGTTGGGATAGCTCGCATAGATGTTCACACCGGGAACGGCGACGTCGACTTTCGTGGTACCGTGGCACGAGAAGGCGGCCAGCTTCTTGTTGTCCTCGGTCGCCGCCACGACCAGCTTGTTGTCGATCGGAGCATCGACCGGTGAGGCCGTGAAGAGGTCGAGATCTTCCGCGGAGTTCCCCGCGGCGATGCAGAACAGCGCCTGGGGAGAAGATTCGAATACGGCCTTGTCGCGCGCCAACAGGGCCTTGCTGACGAAGAGATTCACCACATTCTGCACATCGGCATCGCTGGGATTCGACCAACCCCATTCCTTGATCATGTTTTGCTTGAAAACCTGTTTGAGGTTCTCGTTGGGACTGCCAAACGAGCAGTTGACGATGCGGGCCTTGAAGCTGCCAAGATACTCGCCCTCTTTTTTTGCCTGCGAGGCATACTGTTCGCCGAGTTGCATGAACAGAGCCTCGAGCTGATCGAGGGACACCTGCTGAGTGACGCCGGCCCGACCGGTTCGGGATCGGCTGGGCTGAATCCGCTCATGCAGCAGCATGGCGCGTATCTGGGCGACGGCCTGCTGGGCCAGGGCCTTGGGTGCCGTACCGGTATTGATATGGCGAATGGCGTTCATGGTGATCGAGGGGTTGTCGGTGGAAAGGATGCCCGCGCAGTGGGTTCCATGAGCCCAGCCGCCGGTGAAGCCGATCCAGGCCCAGAATTTCTTGTCGCTGTTGGCTTTCAAGAGCGTTTGAAACTCATCGGGAGTCAGGGCTTCCTTCCCGTATGCCTGCAAAATGCCCAGAAGGCGCATACATTCGAGAACGCGATCATACTCGGGAGGCGTGCTGGTCAGATCGACCAGCACGGCGTTGTTGTCGACAAAGTTCCAGCCGTAGAGGTCATCGACATAGCCGTTGCCATCATCGTCAGCCCCGGCGTTCCCTTTGGCCTCGGCAACGTTGGCGAGCGCCTGAGGGGCCAGACGGGGGTGCGTGAAGTCGGACCCGGAGTCAAGGATCAGGGTTTTCACGGGCTCGGCAGCAAATCCTGCGGTTCCGAAGGCAAGAGCTACGGCAAAACCGACAAGGGCTTTCTTCATGGCAACTCCTCTTCTGCATCGATGAGAATTCCGAACGTGTTGTCAATTGTACTCATAATTTGCCCCTCCCGCCATGCGCCCCCGATTTATTCTTTTTAAAACGTCAGGGCTTGATGGTCTGGAGGCGGGTGGCGAGGCTGCGAACGTGGTCGATCGAGAGGGGGCGCTCGCGCCACTCGAAGGCTTTGAAGGCGGGCATCTGGTCGGTCGCGTGCGCTCCCCAGGCGGCGTTGCCGGGGGGCATGACGCCGATGATGCTGATGCCGTCAGGGTTCAGATGCATGATCTGGACGTCGCTTCCGCGGTTCATATACGGCGTACACGAGGCCGTGGGCGCCATGGTCGGAGCCCCGACATGGTTCATGCCGGCGAACTCCATGGCCGGACACGGAAGCAGGGGGAGCGGCATTCCCTCAGAGGCGAGGCCGGCGACCGTTTCGCCAAACACTTCGGTGACGACCTGGCTCGCAGGCTTTCCGCCGAGGTAGTCGAAGCCGGAGGTGCCCTTCAGGGCTTTCGCGAGAAGCGAGGTCTGCGTCCAGGTGGGGTCGGAAGCGAGCATCCAGGCGTATTCGCCCAAGGTATTCCCGAACACGGCTCCGAACAGGCGATTCCAGAAGGCATCGAACAGGCCTGCACCGGGATGATCGAGCAGGCCGTCGCCGTTCTCGTCGGTGCGCAGACCGTTCCAGTCGCGCAGGGCGCCGAGAGCCGTAATTCCGCCGGCCGTCAGGGCGGGCTCGTCGATCAGTCCCATGAGAAGATTGCGGAAACACCACGCGCGAAGATCGGTGAACGCCATGGCCCGGTCGAGCTCCCTGAGATACTCGACGGACCACCGGCTTCGATTTCCGTCGAGCTGCTCCGCCAGGAACTTCGTGCGCTGGTCCGCGCCCCAGCCGGTCTGCATGTCCCCGTCGCGGTATCCGTTCACGGGGGGGCAGTTCCAGTTCGCATAGAAGCCTGAAGCCGGATCGCTTCCGGCAAGCCGGACGTCTGGATACGGAAACTCCGTCGGCTGCGCGGTCGGCAGGCGGTCGTCACCGAAACTCCTGCGGCTCTTTCCGCAGCCGGTATGCGTGAAGGCAATGTGGCCGCCCCGGTCGGCCCCGAGCCAGTTGATGGAAATGGCCATACCGTCGCTCGCATCAAGCCAGTCTTCGAGAGTTTTCGCATGGTTCGAGGCGAACCAGGCCGCATAGGAGTCGATCAGGCGGCCTTTCCAGGCACGATGCTTCACGTACACCACGGGGCCTTCGGCCGCGATCACCGGTCCGAGCGGGGTATCCTCGAACGTTCGCTCGACCGGGCGGCGCAGGCCTTTCACCGTGATTATTTCGGTCCGGGTGACGACCGGCATCGCGATCTCCCCTGATTCCGAAGTCGCGGGGGTTTTCCCGCCAACCAGGATCGTCGGATCACTCGCCAGCCGCCTGAACGTCACGACATCGACGATGTTGCCGACCCCGGCCGTCGCGGAGAAGCCCAGGTCGCGGTTCGCCCCGAACAAAAGCGCGAGATACCCGGCCGGCGTCGTTCCGACGAGATCGAATTTCGGCGTGTGCAGGCCAATCTCATAGACGGCGGAAGGTGAAAAATAGCCCATCTGCGGGCCGCCGTACAGAAACGCTTCCCGCTTTCCCTCTGGCAGTCGCGACAGGACGGCGGCGTAACTCCCGGACTTGTCGGGAATACCGATCGTTTTCAGCGTCTGGTTCCGTTTCCGGCTGCGCAGGGTGGGAGCCTCGTATGGCTCCGTCCCGGGAAGATACGATGGCAGGCGCGGCGAACGGCGCAGGCTCTGCTGACCGGGGAAGGGCCTGTCGCCCAGCGTCGTATAGGCAGCCGGATCCCGGTAGAACACGATGTCTTCGAAGATGCGCGAAGCCTGGCGGGCGCCGTATTTGCGCACCATCGCCGAGAGCAGGTGGAGGTTGTCGAGCTCCTGGGTGAAATCGTTGTATCTCGCGCCCATCGTGCCCGCGAAAATTTCGAGCACGTCGGTGACGGAGAACGGCGTCGCCTCGACGCCGGCGGCGGCAAGGCCGGGATCAGCGGGAATTCGACGCAGGCGCATCCGCTCCACGGATCGGTTCAGGCCGCGGGTGAACGCCTCGACGGCGGCCCGGAACTCGCCCGGCGCCCGCTCGAACCCTTCCCGCAGCTCCGTTTCCGGCACCCGGTCGCGGCGGGCGAGGGTGTCGGCGTCGAGAAACGCCTTGCCGAACAGTTCCGACAGCGTGCCGCGGCAGGAGCGGCGCAGGAGCTCGAGCTGCATCATCCGGTCCTGGCCGATGCAGTAGCCGAATCCCCAGTAGACGCCTTCCGTCGTGCTCGCCACGACGTGGGGAACGCCCGCCGGGTCGCGCCAGATCTGGATCTCGACCCCGGGCATCGGGTGCCGGTATTCCGCCAGGTCGACAGCTTCTGCCGTGGAAAAGGGGGTCGCGAACGCGAACAGCATGCATGCGGCCGCGGCAACTTTACATATTGATTTATATATATACTGCGTCATCGGTTCTGGCTCCTTGTCTCGAGGTCTGTCGTGCGGCTGGTTTTCCGTCGCTGCTGCGCCTTCCGGCGCCGGGGAAAGGACACGCGGGGCCTTCCGCCGCCGGAAAGCCCCGCATGAACGAGCCCTGCATCAGATTTTCTCGAACTGGTCCTTGCCCACGCCGCAGACCGGGCAGACCCAGGAATCCGGAATCTTCTCGAAGGGAGTCCCGGGGGCGATACCGCCGTCCGGATCGCCGACGGCCGGGTCATACTCGTAACCGCAGACATTGCAACGATACTTGTCCATCTTCAATTGCTCCTCGGTAGATTTGATATATCAAAAAGAATTTTTCACATCGGCGAGCGCCCTGCGCTCATCGGCGTTCAACACCACTTCGATTTCCAGCATCGGCAGCAGGCCATCGCCGATCTCGGCGATCCGCGCGCAGCCCGGCGTGATGGTCACGCCCTCGGGAGGCCGCATCGGCACGCGGCCGTCGGCAAGCCGCAGTGTCACGTCGTCGACGCACAACGCCAGCAGGCCCTCGGGGGCCCGGAACACGAGCAACCGCTCCTCTTCATCCTCCCCGGGGGCTTTCGCGGGCGACGCGGCGACACCGAGGCGGGAGCGCGGGTCGAACACCGGTATAATATTCCCGCGTATATTCACGACACCGACCAGCAGCGGAACATTCGCTGCGACGGCGATCAGCGGGGGAGCCATCATGACCTCGGCGACCGCGACCGCATCGACGGCGAACTGCGTGCCGCCGAGCGTCACGGTCACGAGCTGCAGATACTGCGCCTCTTCCGAGGTCCTCCCGCCCTGTCTTCGGATCCGGTCGAGGATGTCGGAATCATGTCTGAAGGGAAGCACGGGTGTCATCGGGGCGTTTCTCCAGGATCGGCGAAGAGATTCAGGCCGGAAGCCTTTGCGCGGCCGGTAGCGCCGGCGGCAGGCGGTTTTCCGACCGAGGCGCGTTTGGCGCGGGTCGCGGCCCAGTCCCGCAGGCCGGCAATCTGCTCGCGCATCGTGACGGCGAGAGGGACGGTCTCGGTGAGGGCTTTGCGCAGGTCGCCCGTTTCGAGGTCGCGGCCGGCATGGAAAGCGTCGAACATGGCGCTGATCACGGCCTGCTCGATTTCCGCGCCGGAGAACCCCTCGCTGACGGCTGCAAGCTCGATCAGGTCGAACGTTGCCGGGTCGCGGCGCCGCTTGGAGAGATGGATCGTGAAGATCGCGCGCCGCTCCTCGTCGGTGGGCAGGTCGACGAAGAAGATCTCGTCGAACCGCCCCTTGCGCAGCAGCTCGGCAGGCAGGTCGCGGATGTTGTTCGAAGTCGCGATGACGAACACCGGCACCGTCTTTTCCTGCAGCCAGGTGATGAAGCTGCCGAAGATGCGGCTGCTGACGCCGCCGTCGCCGCTTCCGCCCGACACGCCGGCGAACGCCTTCTCGATCTCGTCGAGCCAGAGGATCGTCGGGGAAAGCGCCTCGGCCATGCGGATCGCGCGCCGCAGGTTCTCTTCGGACTCGCCGACGTATTTTCCGAAGATCTGGCCGACGTCGAGCCGCAGCAGCGGAAGCCGCCACAGCGAACTGATCGATTTCGAGATCAGGCTCTTGCCGCAGCCCTGGACGCCGAGCAGCAGGATACCCTTCGGCTCGGGCAGGCCGAACTCGCGGGCGCGCGCCGTGAACGCCTCGCCGCGCTTGATCAGCCAGTCTTTCAGGATCTCCAGGCCGCCGACGTTCGTCAGCTCCTCCTGAACCTCGTAATACTCGAGCAGGCCGCTCTTGCGGATGATCTGCTTCTTTTCCGAAAGGATGAACGGGACGTCGGTTTCATCGAACTTCAGATCGTTCACAATCGCGCGGTTGAAGACGTTCTCGACCTCGGACTGGGTGAGGCCTGAGACGGACTTCACGATCCGGTCGCGGGTATCCTCGCTGAGGCTGATCTTCACCTTGCTGCCGTGGATGCGCTTCACCTCGGCGATCACATTGTCGAGCAGGCCGGCGATCTCCTTCTGGGTCGGGATCGGGAAATCGAACACCGTGATCTCTTTTTCGAGCTCGTGCGGCACGCGCAGGATCGGCGACAGCAGGACCAGGCTCTTGTAGCTCGTCCGGAACGCCACGGCGATGTCGCGCAGAACGCGGCGCACCTGCAGGGGGTCGCTCAGGTAGGCAGGCAACGGGTCTTCGAAGAAGAGGTGGAGGTCCTTGAAGACGAACAGGGCGCGTTCCTGCGACCGCAGGGCGTGTCGCAGCGCCTTGAGCGGGCTCACGATCGGCTCGCCCTTCGCATCTTTGATCTCGGTTCCCTTCGGGTCGAGAAGCCCGTCGGATGCCGACCAGACCCACATCGTCTTCTGCGTGGCCTTCGCGACGTCGGCCAGGGCCGTCATGGCCCGCCCTTCCTCACTGGTCACGAGATACAGCATCGGGTATCGCGCCCGGATATGGTCGCTCAGCTCTTTGATCAAGTCCATGGTTTCCCCTCTTTCCGACGTCTATTGTATCAAAAACTCCCCGGAGAACAAGGGGGCCCGACGCCTCACATCAGGGCAAGCGCAGGTGTGTTCGCAAGACGGACGTGAATCACGGAGAACACGATGAACACGGAGGTTTCACAGAGAATGTTGTTGTTCTCTGCGAAACCTCCGTGCGCTTTGTGTCCTCTGTGATTCAGCGGTTGTGATAACTGATGCGCTCCCTTTGGGCGGCAAAGAATTTCTTCCGGTATCGAAAGGGGAAATCTGGTATAAACGAAGCATGGTGTTCAAAAATCTGTTGAACTGGATCACCGGCAGGCCCTCGGAAGAAGCGGCGCCGGAGCCGGTCCAGCCGCAAAGCGAGAGGCGCCGGTTCCAGCGCATCGGCCTCGAGGACGGCCTCGTATGGCTCGGCGAGCTGGAGCCGTTTCCCGTCCTGAACCTCAGTTACGGCGGCATCAAGTTCGAGGTTCCGGCCGGCACGTCCGGGGACGGCGGCATTGCGCCCGGACAGGTTCTTGAAGCGAACATCCAGCTGGGAAACGTGCGGTTCGCGACGGAGCTCAAGATCTGCAACCGGTTCGACGCCGTGTTCGGCTGTTCCTTCGTCGGCCTGAAGCCAGCGGCATCGCGACTCATCAGCGACTTTCTCAAGCCTCGCATCATCGGGGCGTCGATGACCGAGATCGACGGCTCGCGCCTCCAGCACCACGATCCCGGCCTCCGGATGCGCTGGTTCCAGGGCGAGGAGGGAACGCAGATATTCCTCTGGCAGACGCTCGACGGGGAGATCGTCCGGGAGGAATACTATTTTTTAGATTATATTATTACCTGGAACCAGGAGACACAGGTTTTCCAGACGGGGAAACTCCATCCCGACAAGGGAAAATCGGGCTTCGGCAGGGTCGATCCGTCGACCGTCGTTTTTTTCAAGGTCCCCTCACACCGGGCGATCAGGATGGGGCGGAAGATCCTCGAGTGCGCGGCCCTGCCGCTCGAGGCACGCGACCAGATGCTCGCGAACCTGATTCGTGAGGAGAAGCGCCTCTACCAGCGCTACATCATCCGCGCGGGCGACCAGGCACCGCAATTCACCCCTGACGGGCATCCCGGCCGCCACCTCGTCGTCGCCAACCTCAGTGCCGGCGGCATCGCGTTTCTGACGCCCGAAGAGGGGCTCGGCACCTTCGGGAAGCGCGGCGAACTGCTCACCGGCCGTCTCGAGCTCGATGGAAGCGTGGTGCCGATCCACGTCCGGATCGTCTACCTCACCAGCCAGATGATCGGCGGCACGGTGGAACCGGCCGGCACGGCCGGAAGCGACGAGATCGCCAGATTCCTCGCCCCCCGCCTCCTCGGCCAGTCGCTCGAGGAAATGCCTTCGCCGCTCGAAGAACTCCCCCAGACCTTCCGAAACTCCCGGGTCTATCTCCACGTCGGCCTTCACAACACACACGTCATCTCGGCCGTGAATCCCGACGGAAACCTGCTGGCAGGCCGGATCGCCTTCATGGACCACATCCTCGTCTGGGAACGCGGCGCCCTCGCTTCCTGGAAATGCCCCGGCGGCATCGTTTTCCCACGCGACTGGGAACTCCCCCTCGACATCCTGGAACGCGAAGCTGCTATTCCCGAGCATCTCCGAGGCATCTGCGCCGAAATGATCGAGTCGGCCGAACTCCCCCCGGAAGTGGGAACCGCCTGGAAAACAGTGCTGTCATAAACAGCGCCCAACGCCGGCCGCCTCCGCGCCGAAATTTCCGGTCATCCCCCCACGCCTTGTTGGCTCCTGGAATGAAAAACCATCCGTTCGCCCTGAGCTTGTCGAAGCCTGGCCTGAACTTCTGTCTCTCTCCAAGCCCCGCACAGGCTTTTTTTCAGCCGGCAGCTTTTTGAACGAGACTCCCCCTCGCGCCATCCACGCTTTCTGCCGATCCTTCAGGAAAGCGACGCATCCTTGCTCCCGAATCGACTCGTTTCATTCTACCTTTATTATAGTAATATTAATATATTAATGTTGTTAACAATAAATTAATAATAACATTAGCATGATAGTGTTATATTTATTGGGGATGGGGAAACTCGGGACGCAACAAAACAGGCCCAACTCATTGGCGAGTCGGGCCTGTTTTGTTATGTCAGTGAAACTGGGGGTATCCGCCGTTTTCGGTATTTCCCGTCAGGGCAGGTTCAAATGGCGTTTCAGCGCTTCGACGGCTCTCCCGCGGTGGCTGATCCGGTTTTTTTCCTCTTCGGAGAGCTCGGCGACGCTGCAGCCGCGCTCAGGGAGCATGAATACGGGATCGAACCCGAAGCCGCCCCTTCCACGCCGCTCGAAGCCGATCCGCCCCTCGAGGGTTCCCTCGAAGAAGGCAGAAACACCTTTCGTATCGATATAACAGACAACACACCTGAACCTGGCGGATCTTTTTTCCTCGGGCAGGTCGGCGAGCTCGTTCAGGAGCTTATCGATGTTTTTCTCATGCGTCGGATTGGGTGCAGAGTAGCGCTGGGAGTGAATTCCAGGCCTTCCGCCAAGCGCATCGACTTCCAGACCTGAATCATCGGCGAAAACAGGCTCTTTCACCAGCTCCCAGAGGGCACGCGCCTTGATTTCGGCATTTTCCTGGTAGGTATGGCCCGTTTCGGCCACATCACCGATGTCGGGGAGATCGAGCTGGCATCGGAGATTCACCGTCGAGCCGAGAATCGCGCCGATTTCCTGCAGCTTGTGTCGGTTCCCGGTAGCAATCCAGAGTTTCATGGGAAACGTGCGATCGCCTTGTCCTGCGCGGCAAACAGCTCTTTGATGCCGTACTCGCCCAGCTTGAGCATGGCGTCGAGCTGCGCGCGGTCAAACACGCCATGTTCGGCAGTTCCCTGGACTTCGATATATCCGCCGGCTCTCGTCATGACGAGATTCAGGTCGGTCTCGGCGCGGGAATCCTCGTAATAATCGAGGTCAAGAAGGGCTTCACCCTGGAAAATACCGACGCTGACGGCGGCAAGGCGATTCACGATTGGATTTTCCGCGACCTTTCCCTCAGCCATCAGTTTCTTCACGGCCATCTCGAGCGCGACCATCGCGCCGGTCACGGACGCCGTCCTGGTTCCGCCGTCTGCCTGAAGCACGTCGCAATCGATCTGGAGGGTGCGCGGCCCAAGCTTTTCGAGATCGAGGGCGGCGCGGAGGGCTCTTCCGATCAGTCGCTGAATCTCATGCACCCGGCCCTTGACCGTCGTCGTGCCGTATCCGGCGCGGGCATTGCGAGAGAGACCACAGCCGGGCATCAGGGCATACTCGGCGGTGATCCAGCCCTGGGGCTTTGAACGCGCTTCGACGAACGAGGGCACCTTCTCGTCGACCGTGACGGTGCAGATCACTTTCGTGTCTCCGCAGGTGATGAGAGCTGACCCGTGGGGATATTTGACAAAGCCGGGCTCGATCGAAACCGGGCGCAACTGGTCGGGGCGACGCTGATCATGGCGAGGCATCGTATTTCTCCTTGTCGCGACGATTACATGCCGCCGCTGGACACGAACTCGACGTGCTGATTGAAGACGAGCATCAGGATGAGAACGATGGCGAAGAGGCCGAACATGATCATCATGAACTTGCGATGCGCCGCGGAGAGATCGTCCGGCGTCATGCGCGTCTTCATCATCTCCCGCTCGAATTCGCGTTCGCGCTTCGACAACTTGCGTTTGCGGCCGGCTTCCGGCGGGGTCGGGGCGGTAACCTGTTCTTCGTCCATACGTCGTTCTGCTCCTGTGAAGTGTCGGAAAGATCGTCAGGATATCATATTCCGGCTTCCCATCCAACGGCAGACTTTTCACAATCGGTGAATCACAGAGCCCAAGGTGGGGGTAAAGGAGTCCACGAAGGACTGAGAGAATCTTTGTGAACATGGGATTCTCCGTGATTCATGTCCGTTTTTGCCGGTCACAAGGGGAAACTTATGCGATCGCCATGGTTTTCCCTCTTCCCTTCCCTGGGGGTTTGGATTATGCTGTCTGAAAGACGACCGGCATCCCGACGGACGAGGGAGGAACGACATGATCCCGGCTATCAAGGGCAAAATCCAGAAGGGGCTCGGCGAAAGCCAGAACACCCTGCGCGAGCAGATGCCGCTTTTCAGGGAGTGTTTTCCGGAAGTTGGCGTGTGTCATCCCGGAACGATCAACATCCTTCTCGAACAACCCCTGGTCGTGATCACTCCCGACTTCACCACACGGCCTCTTCCCTGGCATCCGGCGTTCCGCGTCGTGAAGGGGGGCGAAACGTTCCAGTTCGTCCGCGTCCGCCTCACGGTGGCCGGGCATGCGCCTGTCAACGCCTGGATTTATCGCGCACAGTTCTCCCCCTACCGGGAAAACCCCTTCTACGTCGAAATCATCGCCCCGAACATCGGCTATACCGGCACTCCCGACTGCACCGTGGAGGTGCTGAGCAGCTGTCACAGCGGCGTCGTGGTGGTCGGAGACGGACAGCTCGGAAAAGCCCCGGGTGCCGGCTCCGGCCCGAACTGACCCGCAGGATGGAACTCCAGGGCCTCACCGGACGGGTCCGACTCATCCCCGGCCCGGTGAATATCGGCGTCATCATGCTTGGCGGAGACCGGGTCGCCCTCGTCGATTCCGGCCTCGACCGCCGGATGGCAAGACGCATTCTGGAGCTGCTCTCGGCGTATCGCCTGGAACCCGCCGTGATTCTGAACACCCACGCTCATGCCGATCACTGCGGCGGGAATGCCTTTATCCAGGAGGCGACCGGCTGCCGCGTTCTGGCAAGCCCCTCCGAGGCGGCCGCCATCGCGAATCCGCTCATGCAGGCAATCGCCCTGTATGGCGGCGCCCCTCCTGATGAACTGATCAATTCACTGATCGTCGCGGAGCCGTCCAAAGCCGAGGCTATCGAGTCGGACACGCTCGAGTTCGATGATCTGACGATCGGGGTTCTCAGGCTCGGAGGCCACTCCATCGGCCAGCTTGGTTATGTCGCAGACGGCGTCGCGTTCCTGGGCGACGCCCTGTTCCCGCTTCATATCATTCAGAAGCACCGGCTGCTGTTCATCTACGATCCTCTCGAGCATCTGAACACCCTCGAGCGTCTGCAGACCGTCACCGCTTCGACCTTCGTCGGCGGCCATTTTCCGCCGGAGCCGCGCATCGACATTCTGCTGGCCGAGAACATCAGACACGTGCGGGATGCGTTTGCCCTCGTGAAACGGCTGCTGACAGGTCCCCAGCCGTATGACCGGCTCGCGAAGCAGTTTTTCGGAAGCTTCAACCTGCAGAAATCCGGCTGGGAACACTTCCTTCACCGCGCCACGCTCTCGGGACTGCTGTCGGCGTTGAAACGCAACGGGGAAGCCGATTACAGAATCATGGACAATCTGCTGGTCTGGTACGGAACCGGCAACTCGGGGAAACGCGAGCTTTGAATAAATCCGTCATTATTATATTATTGATTATATTAACACCCGCCGCTCTCGCGCAGGAGCCGCGAAGGGAGCGGTTTCTCGTCACCAGGCCGGGCAATTCCGCCGCCTTCGTGCGTCACCCCGGCCGGCAGGCGCCGGGGCGCAGTTTCGCTCTGCGTTACCGGTTCGAGGGGAACGACGGCACGATTCGCCGCATCTGCGAGCGGATCGAGTCCGAGACCGCCGGGCCGGAGGAGCTCCGGGGCGAGGGCGAAAACATTCTTCCAGACTCCGGTGAAGCCCTGCGGCTGAACGAAGAGCTGATGGCGGAAGCCCTCGCCTCGCTCGGTGCCGCGACAGGGACGGTTTCGGCGACGGCGTCCGAGCCGGCACAGGCGGCATCCCGCAAATGAGCAAATCGGCGCCCGGCCGAAGCCGGGCGCCGATGGATCGTCTCTATGAATTAGTAGCCGGAGCGGCGCTTGTTGAAGCAATCGCGGCAGTAGACCGGCTTTTCACCCGTCGGCTTGAACGGCACCTGGGTTTCCTGGCCGCACTCGGAGCACTGAACGGTGTGCATCTGCTTCTGGCCCGAACCGGGGGGGCCGCTGCGGGTGGTCTTGCGCTGGTCGCGGCAACCCTTGCAGCGAACGGGCTCGTGTTCGAATCCTCTCTCTTTGTAGAACTGCTGCTCGGAAACGGTGAAGGTGAAGGGCTTTCCGCAGTTGCGGCAGGTGATGGTCTTGTCTTCCATTTGGCTTTCTTCCTTAAAAAGTTGGTCCGAGGATCGTCAACCTGGGGGTTTGGAGTTCCACCAGAATCAACCGGTAATTCCCATACTCCGGCCCTTGGGAAGGACTGGAGCCGTCTCTCGTTGATCCTCTCGGATCGCCGGCGAGACATGTGCATTCCGTCACCGCTGCCGGAAGCCTTCAGAACGGAGGCTGGCTGTCGTTCACCTCCCTGGCGCCTGATCTCGTCGGAATTGCAACCAGGCAAACGGTTACATATAAAAGATTACCAGCCAAATGCAAATGTGTCAAACGTATCGTGTACGCTTGTAGCGAGTCACCACTCGTGATAGCATCGAAAGCGGAAGATATGAGCCAGACCGGCACCAAGTTTATGTACAAGGTCGTGCTGCCGTATATCGAATCCGCGAACCCGGCCAAGCGGTTCAAGATCGAGTACACGGTTGAAGCCGACGACCGGGATACCGCCCAGCAGAAGGCCGAGCGGGAGTTTCACGCCTACACGCTTTACAACAGCGCCTCGTGGATACGAACCCTCGAACGCGAGAGCATCCGCGTGTGGCGTATCATGCCGCATCTGCCGCAGACGCCCCAGTCGATCGACACCCTGCTCAACGACCTCGCCAGCTCCGACGAGGACGTCGTGTATGCCACCCTCAAGGCACTCGGCGAGCTCGAAGACGCGGCGGCCGGTTCGAAAGTGGTCCCCCTGCTCGACCACCCAAACCCCGACCTGGCGGCCCTCGCAGCCGAAATCCTCGGGAAATTCGGAGACCAGACGAACCTGCCGCTCCTGACCTCCCGTTTCACCCAGCAGGCCCATCCGATGCTGAAAGCCTCGATCCTCTCCGCCCTTGGAAGACTGGCACGCACCGGCGATCCCATCGCAGACCTGATCGCAACGGCGCTCGGCGACTCCGACAACCGCGTTCGGGCGAATGCCGTCGAGCTTGTCGAGCAGCTCAGCCTGCCAACGACCACCCGCATGCTGCTTCCGTTGATGGGTGACGAGGATAATCGCGTCCGGGCGAACGTTCTCAAGGCGCTCTGGTCGACCCACGACCGCAAGGCGCTCACCGCCGCCCTCAGGGAAATGGCCGGCCACTCGAGTCGCTGGATGCGCGCGTCCGCGGCGTTCGTTCTCCAGCACATCGACGTCCAGGAACGCATCGCGCTGCTCAACGACCTCGTCCACGACCCGTGTCCCGAAGTGCAGACCAATGCCTGGAAGGCCATTCTCGTCATCCGCGACCCCGGGCTTCTCGGCCTCTGGCTCGAGCATCTCGCCGGGCACAATGGGGAAGGCTTCGCTCAGATCGCCGAGCACATCGACGCGATCGGCCAGTCGGCGTATCTGCCACTCCTCGAACTGAGCCGCAGGAACGCCCCGGGCAAGCCGTTTGCCGTCCAGTTTCTCGATCGTCTCGAGGAGCTCTGCCGGCGCAGGCACGGCTGGCTCGCCTGGCTTTCCCTGAAGCAGCAGCGCATCGCCAGCAAACTTTTCTAGCGAAAACGCGCGTTCCGACGTTTGCCCCTTTCCCTTCTCTGTGATAGCATGGAGTATCTACGGTCGCCGTTGCGACTCATCGCATCTTTGCACAGGATTCACCCATGAAAGAACAAGCCCCGAAAATGAAGACGATCGCGCTGTATGTGCTGCTGCTGATCATCTTTCTGACAGCGTTCACCAACATCGCGAACACGAAAAAGGTCGAGAAGATCAAGTATTCCGAGTTCCTCAAGATGCTCGGCCAGAAAGCCAACCCGCGCGTCATGAGCGTCAAGATCAACGACCGCGAGATCACCGGCCAGGCCGTCAGCACCAACCTGCTGTCGCCCGAGAAGGGGGCCGTGCAGATGCAGTTCCAGACCGTCGCCCCCGACGACCCGGGCATCATGCAGATCATCCGCGACAGCGGCGTCACGATCGAGGCCGAGCCGCCGGCACAGATGTCATGGTGGCTGAACCTGCTGATCAACTGGTTCCCCTTCATCCTGCTGATCGGCGCCTGGATCTACATCCTGCAGAAAATGCAGGGCGGCGGCGCCAAGGCCCTCAGCTTCGGCAAAAGCCGGGCCCGGATGGTCGACACGACCGAGAAGCGTGTCATGTTCAAAGATGTGGCGGGCACCGAAGAAGCCAAACAAGACCTCGAGGAAGTCGTCGATTTCCTGAAAGACCCGAAGAAGTTCACCGAGCTCGGCGCGAAGATTCCGCGCGGCGTCCTGCTCTACGGGCCGCCCGGCACCGGCAAGACCCTGCTCGCGCGCGCCGTCGCCGGCGAGGCGAACGTGCCGTTCTTCAACATCTCCGGCTCCGAGTTCGTCGAGATGTTCGTCGGCGTCGGCGCCAGCCGCGTCCGCGACCTGTTCGAGCAGGCCCGCAAGAACGCCCCCTGCATCGTTTTCATGGATGAAATCGACGCGGTCGGCCGCCAGCGCGGCGCCGGCCTCGGCGGCGGCCACGACGAGCGCGAGCAGACGCTGAACCAGCTTCTGGTCGAGATGGACGGCTTCGACAACACCAAGGGCATCATCCTCGTGGCCGCCACGAACCGCCCCGACGTTCTCGACCCCGCCCTGCTGCGCCCCGGCCGGTTCGACCGCCGCATCGTCGTCGACCAGCCCGACCTGAAGGGCCGCGAAGAAATTCTCAAGATCCACACCCGCGACAAGCCGATCGCCGACGACGTCGAGTTGTCAGTGCTGGCGCGCCGCACCCCCGGCTTCGTCGGGGCCGACCTGGCGAACCTCGCCAACGAGGCGGCGATTCTCGCGGCCCGGTACGGTCGCCGCGTCATCCACATGAACGACTTCGAAGAGTCGATCGACCGCGTCATCGCCGGCTCGGAACGCAAAAGCCGCATCATCTCCGAAAAAGAGAAGAAGAACACGGCGTTCCACGAGATGGGACATGCCCTCGTCGCCGTCTCCCTGCCCGACACCGACCCCGTCCACAAGGTCACGATCATCCCGCGCGGCATGGCCCTCGGCATGACCATGCAGCTGCCGCTCGAGGACAAGCTCACCGTCTCGCGGACCCAGCTCACCCACCAGATCTGCGTACTTCTGGGCGGCCGCATCGCCGAGGAGCTGATGTTCGGTGAGTTGACCTCCGGCGCGAAAAACGACATCGAACGTGCCACGAAGATCGCCCGCAAGATGGTCTGCGAGCTCGGCATGAGCGACGAGATCGGACCCCTCTGCCTGAGCGACGACGACCACGCCATCTTCCTGGGCCGCGACTTCAACCGCCGTCGCGATATCTCCGAGGAAACGTCCAAAAAAATCGACAGCGAAGTCCGACGCCTGATCGACACCTCGTATCAGAAGGCCCGCGACATTCTCACTTCGAAAAAAGCCGACCTGGAGCGGATTTCCCTCGTGCTTCTGCAACGGGAAACGATCTCCGGCGCCGAGCTGAAAGACCTGCTCGACGGGAAGGAGCTTCCACCTCTTCGTGCCGAGCCGCCAAAGCCCGAGGCTCCGGCGGCGCCCACCCCGACCGAACCGGCAGAAACCCCGTCATGGCCAGGCACGACCGATTCGGAATCCCCCGAACCGGCCCGCTGAGGCGGTCATGAGCACGTCGAAGAATCTGCTTTTCGTTCTCGGCACCCGCCCCGAAGTCGTGAAACTCGCCCCGGTCATCAGGGAAGCCCGTTCGCGCCCCGGCGTGACGGCCACCGTGCTTCATACCGGCCAGCATCGGGAAATGGCTGCCGAGATGTTCGGGCTTTTCGGCATCACCCCCGACATCGACCTTGCCGTGATGCAGCCGGACCAGACCCTGTTCTCGGTTTCGGCCAGAATTCTCGAAGGCCTCGACGCCGTCCTGCGCGAACGCCGCTTCGACACCATCCTGGTCCAGGGCGACACCACGACCGCCTTCCTCGGAGCGCTCGCCGGCTACTACACGAAGACCTGCGTCGCTCACGTCGAGGCGGGCCTGCGCACGCACGACAAGCTCAGCCCGTATCCCGAGGAAATGAACCGCCGGCTCGCCGGCGCGCTCACGGATATCCACTTTCCACCCACCGCCCGCGCAAAAAACAATCTCCTGGCCGAAGGCTACCCGGAAGACAGGATCGTCGTCACCGGTAACACGGTCATCGACGCCCTGCTGTGGGCTCTCGAAATGTTCTACAAGCCGTCTCCGGAGCTGGAGCCCCTGCTGAACGCATCAGGCCGCATGGTTCTCGCGACGACGCACCGCCGGGAAAGCTTTGGGGAACCGCATCGCCGCGTCTTCCAGGCATTTCTTCAGATTGCAGACGAGTTCCCGGATGTCCGATTCATCTTCCCGGTCCATCCGAACCCGAATGTCAGGGCGGAAGTCGCCCGCCAGCTGGGCAACCATCCCCGGATTCACCTGCTCGCGCCGCTCGGGTATCTCGATTTCATCCACGCCATGTCGGCCGCCACAATCATCCTCTCCGATTCAGGCGGCGTCCAGGAAGAAGCCCCGACGCTGAGAAAGCCGGTCCTGGTCCTGCGCGATCACACCGAACGCCCGGAAGGCCTCGAAAGCGGCTGCCTGACGCTCGTAGGAACAGATACGGAAAAGATCTTCGGAGAAGCAACAAAGCTTCTGACAGACATCTCTTATTATCAAAATATGGTTAAAAACCCAAATCCCTATGGCGACGGCCTTGCCTCTAGGCGAATAATAGATAATATTATCAGTCGCATTTATTGATTATCAATAATAAATCAATAGCCACCCATGTCCCCAAGAACACTCTATCTCCAGATCCATGGGACTGCGCCATTTCCCTGACCATTGGAATAAACACGGCTTCATGAATAATAATGTTAATATAACATTTATACTGATCATATTATCATTATTCTGTTCAACTGAGTCCTTTTCCAAGGGCATTCCAGTTGGAGTTGTTATCGATCCCGGTCATCCGTCTGAAAATGGACCTGGGGCTCGAACGAAACTGGGGATCAGGGAGGTGGATCTCAACTGGGAGTATTCCATCGCCTTGTATGACGCCTTGTCCCGGGATTCCACACTCCAGCCGATTCTCACCAAGCGATCTGTTGAAGAGCTTGTCACCAACCGCCGCCGGGCGGAGATCGCCAATGAGGCCTCCGCCACCCTCATGCTCCGTATTCATTGCGACAGCGGGCGAGGCCGCGGACTCACCATGTATTATCCCTCCGGCCCGGGAAAACTTGGCGCAGTCGAAGGGCCACCCGAGGAGAACTGCTCTGCAAGCGCTTTTCTGGCCGCGCATCTGCAGAACATCCTTGAAAAGCGTCTCGAAGGGATGTACAGGGTGAATCCCCTGAGAACCGATCGCCAGACCGCCATCGGTTCACGTCAGGGAGCTCTTACAGGCTCGATCTTCAGCCGTGTTCCGGTCGTGACCGTCGAACTCGGGTATCTCGACAATCCGGCCGACCTCGCTTTCCTGACCGCGACCGGCTCGCGTCGACTGCTCGTCGAAGCGTTTGCAGAGGGTATCAGGACGTATTCCGGCTCCCCCTCGGCTCCCTGAGGGAATCAGGCCCGCTTCGGCAGAAACCGCGCGAGCAGCGCCCTCACGTCATCGAGGGAGTAGGGTTTCGACAACCCCCCGTCGAATCCGAAGGCCGGCGGGTCAGCCATGATCGGATCGACGGAATACCCGCTCGATGCGATAAACACCGTTTCAGACCTTATTCCACGCAGTTCCTGAATGACTTCTCGGCCTCCCGCACCGCCCGAAATCGTCAGATCGAGAACGACCAGGTCGAACGGCAGGCCACGTTCGACCGACTCCCGGAAGGCGGCGACAGCGCCTTTCCCATCCTTCACCCCCGTGAACGCAAGGCCAAACGACGTGAACATCTCTTCTGCGATGGTGTGCAGGAACTCCTCGTCATCCAGGAAGAGAACGTTCCCCTGCGCGGCAACCTCGCTCTGGACGATCGGCGTGTCAGCAATCTCCTCCTGGTGACCACTCGCGGGGAGGTAGATCGTGAAACAACTCCCCCGCCCCGGCTCCGACTCGACCTCGATCCAGCCTTGATGGCGGCTGACGATCGAGTGGGCCGTCGCCAGTCCGAGACCGTGCCCTTTCTGCTTCGTCGTGTAGAACGGATCGAAAATACGGGGAAGCATCTCATGCGGAATGCCCGTTCCGGAATCCTTCACGACGATCCGGATGTATTTTCCCCCTTCCGGGTGCACCGCAAGCTTTCCCGGCTCGAGCTCGACATTCGATGCCCTGATATCGATCGCGCCGCCTTCCGGCATTGCCTGCTGGGCATTGATCACGAGATTCTCGATGACCTGGCCGATCTGATTTTCGTCGATATCGCTCATCCAGAGCGAGCTGGAGATGTCGAACGCGCAGTTGACCGCCGACCCCGCCAGCGCGAACCTGACGCAGTTTTTCAGAAGAGGTCCCAACTGGCAGGTCTTTCTGATCGGCTGCCCACCCTTCGAGAACGTCAGCAACTGGTGCGTCAGCGCCTTGGCGCGCTTGCAGGTGGCAAGCGAATCGGCAAGCTTCGAGGCCGCTTCCTCAGGGTGTTTTTCGGCCAGATGGAGCTGTGCAAGCTCGATGGCACCGTAGACACCTCCGAGGAGGTTGTTGAAATCATGTGCGATACCGCCGGCCAGCAGACCGAGAGACTCGAGTTTCTGCGTGCGCTGCAGGGTTTCATGCATCTTCATTTTTTCGGTTATGTCGGAAAACTGGACGACGAATCTTCCATCCCCGGTGCTGTAAACCCAGATATCGAGAAAAAGATTCAGATCCGCGGAACGCCCCTGGTAGGCTTCGGATTTCCCGGTCATGGCCACCCGTCCGCAAAGGTCGATCCAGGGTTGAGTCGTCAGGGGCGCGACCTCGAGAATCGTTTTTCCGATGACGTCGGATGCTTTCCACCCCGTGATTTTTTCGAACGCGGGGTTGACGTCGAGATACCGGAAATTCCAGGGAACGCCTTTCTCATCGAGCATGATCTCGAAAAACGAGAGGCCCGACGTCATATTCTCGAACAGAAGCCGATAGGTATGCTCCTTCTCCTGGAGTGCCGCTTCAGCCTGTCGCCGTTCGGTCAGGTTTCTCAACACGGCCACGATGCAGTCTCGGGAACCAATCCGCGTCTGACGCATGCTGATCTCGCACGGGACAAGCTGGCCGTCCCGGTCTTTCAGATCCCAATCGAGGGTCGGGGTTTCGCCCTCGCGAACTCTCGAGAGCAGCCCGGCAACCTCGTCCTGTTTAACGGGCGACCCGAGATCCGAGAAGGAAGTGTTCGTGAGATTCGTCCGGATATGCAGCATTTCGGCGGTGCGGCCGTTGCACGCAATGATCGTCCCCGACTCGGCGTCGAGAATGAGGACCGCATCCTTCACCCCGTCGATGACCGCCGTAAACCATGTCTGCTGCTCGCTTAGAATGACTTCTACCGGCCCATAGACATACAGGAAAATGATGATCAGGGAGAACGTCACGGACAACGTCAGCGCCCATGCCTGCCATGTGGTCATCATCACGTTCAGATCGACAGCGGGCGTGATGAACCCACCGCAATAGAGGATGGCGGTGATGACGAACATCGCGGTGATCAACCCTGCATTCGCGTAGGATGCAGGCAATCCGCGGGTGATACGGGTGATGATCGGATACACCGGAAGAAACAGAATCGTCGCGGAAGCGAGGCCGAATTGGAGCAGTGCGGCCCACACCAGGACCAATGCCGAAAGAAAGGTGATCTGGAAGGCAGTCGCCGGCGTCAACCGCTCGCGAAACAAATACGCGGCCGTAGACAGAACGACGAGAATTCCATGAACGACCATCACCGGCTGGAGGCCGATGACCTGAATGCGAAACAGGGAAAAGACAAGCGCGATCCACAGGAGAACGGCTATGACATACAGCAGGCGCGAAAAAACGCTTGCCTCGAGACGGACTTCCTGTGTGACGCTCTTCACCCTGTCAGAAGCCTCTCATCCCTTGGTGGTCATGGGCCTCTCCGGCCAAACCCAAGGGAATTTTCGCAGGGGCATTTCTGCGAGTCGCTCTTGCCTTTTCAGCCCTGAGAAAATTGTATCAGAAGACAACACCGCATACAACGAAGCCGTTTGCCTTGCCAGGATGAGCGAACCGGACGTGAATCACAGCGAACACGATGTTCACAGAGGTTCACAGAGATTCTTTCTTTTCTGGTTTGCAGGATTCGTTACAGAAGCCAACCGCCTGCGGATACAGACAATTTTCTTCGTCGGATCGTCTCTGTGTCCTTCGTGGACTCGGTGATTCAGCGGTTGTGAAAATTGATGCGCCTCCCATGACACCTCGTGAATAACTCTTTCACGGGTGCGACGGCGTTGTCGGAACAGGCTAGTTCTGGATTCGAACGATAGAAAATGCTATACTTCCGTTTCCGGGATCGGAAACCCTGATCGTCGTGAACTGGTCGGCGTATCCGGCCGGCGGGAGATACTCGATGAACCGCCAGGCCGTGCCGTAGACGTTTCCGCTGAACCCGCTTCCGAAATTCTTCTGCGCCTTTTTCAGCCCGTCGAGAGCGACGTCCATGTGGTAATCCGCCGCCATGCCGGTCAGGCCTTTGTTGTTGCGGTACATCGCCGCGCCCCACTCCCGCAGGAGTTGGTCGAACGACGTTCCACTGGAATGAGCCTCGATGTTCGCCGTGCCGCTTGACGTAGAATGGATCATGGCGCGAATCGCGGCGCCGCCGAGGCGTTCGTAGAGATGATGAGTGAACAGGCCCACGCAGCCGTAGTTCGCGACCGTGGCACCGTTCGGCCAGACCGTCAGCGGGAGGCGTTCGGGGGTTTCCGCATAGGGTTCGAAGCGGGGATCCGGGGCATTCGCGTACCGCACTTCGGCCCCGACGCTCAGGCCCTCGTTCAGCCAGACGGCTTCCTCACCAACGTTGTTCTGGATATGGGCCCAGGTGTTGACCAGGTGCTGAAACTCGTGCACCAGGGTCTGCGTCGTCGCTTCCTTCCACCAGTCGACGGTGTAGCCGGCACCGGACTTGAAAACCCACATGTTGAACATGTCGCGGGCGTTCGAATCGGGGTCGGCCGGCATCAGATCGGTCGGGTCGAAAAACCCGGCCGCGCCGAACACGTTCACGAGCGGCGTGAACAGGATCGTCACCCGGCCATCGCCCGTCAGGTTCGAGGGAGAGCCGTAGTTGTCGTTGATGAACGACCAGATCCGCGTGTCGAACTCGTTCGCGAACTCGGTCATCATTGCGTCAGTCACGTCGGCGGGGGAATAGCCGCCGGCCTCGTTCTGGTCGATGAACACCTTGCACCGGGAGCCGATCACGGCCAGCCTGGCCGATCGCGTCTGGTATCCCGACGCCGAATACACTTTGAAGGTGTGGATATCCCCGACGGTCGCCTCGTTGGCGCGGATGGAAGGCCTGACGCCCGTTGTTCCGGAACGGCGATGCGGGCTCTCGACCGCTTTGCGGCGCATCACGGCGTCGATCGCGGTCTGGCCCGTCGGAACGCCGGACTGGATGACGGAGAAGGACGGCACCGCAGAAACGGATGGAAGGATCGCCCCTCCCCCGTTGACGTCGAAGGAATGACTCGCGCCGGCCCGATCGAGCGAGTAGACCAGCACGCCGAATGTTCCCAGGCCGGACGGCGTCGTCAGCGCGATCTCGCGGCCGCCGCCGGCGAGCCCGACATGCTGCACGTCCCCGACGTCGAGCCGGACGGTTTCCATCACGCGGATCTGAACCGTCGCCGTGGCGGCGCTTCCCCGGTCGTCTCGGGCTTCGCATGCGAGGATGTAGGTCTGCGAACCGGCGCCGGGAACCCAGGACGTCCGGGCTGAAGAGGCGTCTGCAAACGATCCGCCGGTCGCCGTCCAGCGATAGGTCAACGCATCGCCGTCGGCGTCGTACCCCGTGGCCAGGATCGAGACGTTGACGCCTTCAGCCGTCACCACCCGTGAGGCGGAAACCGAGACCGCCGGGGCATTGCTCGGGCTCGACGAGATGCTGTAGACGCTCGTGGCGCTCGCCATGCCGCCGCGGCCATCATTCGCGAGGCACGTGATCGTGGCGACGCCCGCCGATGAGGGAACTCGCCAGAGAACGGACGGCCCGCTCGTCGCCGACAGTGTGCCGCCGCTCGTCGACCAGGCATAGGAAAGCGGATCGCCGTCGACGTCGCGTCCCTGAGCCGTCAGGGTCACTCCCGTGTTCGGCAGAAAACTCGTTCCGGTGGCCGAAATAGCCACGGTCGGAGCCGAGTTCGGCGCAAGAACGGTGATTGCGAGCGTCGCCGTCGCCGAGGCCCCGCGGGAATCGCCGGCCGTCAGGGTGATCGTCGCGGCGCCGGACGTCGAAGGCGACGTCCAGACGGTGGTCGTGCCGGTCGAAACCTGGAGGGTTCCGCGGTCCGCCCGCCAGACGCAGTTCACGGCATCGCCGTCGGGATCGCTGACCTGGGCCGTGAGCCGGACGCCCGTCGCATACTCGACGCGCGTGCCCGAGGCGAGAATCGAAACCGCGGGCGCCCGGTTGGTGCCGCCCACGCCGACGGTCACGCCGAGAACGGCATGAGAACGGCCCCCGCGGCCATCGGCGACTTCGACCGAAACGGATGCCGTCGTATCGAAGTCCGGAGCCCTCCAGCGGGCGGTCGTCTGCGTCGTTCCGGAGGAAACGTACGTTCCCGCGGTGCCTCCCCAGAGGTATGAGAGCGTGTCGCCGTCGGGATCGGATGCGGTCGCGGTCAGCGAAAGTTCGCCGTTTCGCGCGATCCGGACGGAGCTTGCGGCGGCGAGGCGGACGAGAGGCGGCCTGTTGACGCTTCCCGTCGTCTGCAAGCCGATCGCGATTTCTTCCTGGGAATTGGCCTCGAAAATGACCGGAATCGTGACCGGGTCTTTTCCGGGGGCTGCGGCCAGGATGTCGAGCGAGGTTTCAGCCGGCATCTGCACTGTTACGCGGCCCTGGGAATCGACGGTCTGGGTCTCTCCCCAGAAAGTGACGGTGCCGCCGGTCATCGGGTTTCCTTCCGAATCACGCACGATCATCGTGACGGCGCGGTCTGCCCGCTTGATTCCGAGATCGAGCTGGCGTTCGCGCTGCTGGTCGTTCAAGGCAATGCCTTCGGAACGCGATCTGAATATCCCTCTCGATGTATCATCATGCCGCACGACCAGGTGATACGTGGTTCCGACCGGCAGGTTGTCGATCGTGAACCGGCCGTCCGGTGACGAAACGGTGCGCCGGTCGGGCAACTCCTCGATCCAGACGGAGGCTCCGGAAAGCGGCTGGCCCGTGGGAGCGGCCGCCGCGACTCTGCCGGAGGCGATCAGGCCGTTGTCGAGAACGCGTCCCGACACGACGCCGGTCGAGCCGGTGAGCGTCTGGCCGTACGGATCGTCTCCAACGCCGCCACCGCATCCGAAGGCAAGCAGGACCGCTCCGAGCGATACGACGAGGGCAACCAGCCTGGATTGTCGCATGTGCTCAGTCTCCGTCCGCTTCCGGCCTCTTGGCCCCGAAAATGCCCGTTTTCAGGACGTCGAGGGCGTTCCGCTCGGTCGCGGGGAGAGCGGCCAGCGCCTTGTCGAGCGAGGGGCCGCGCTGTTTTTCGAGGAACAGGCGCATGATCTCGAAGAACGCATCCGTGCGAGCCGTATCAGAAAGCCGCTTCCTGGCGTCGAGGAGCTTCCCGACATCCTCGGGCCGCGCGATTTCAAGAATATAATGAGCTATATCTTTCACGTCTTCGGCGGATTGTGCTCCGAGCGCTTCGAGAAGCCGCTCGAGACCCTCGTCGCGATGCTGGAGGAGAGACGCGAGGCCCAGGGCGTGCAGACCGACGAAACGGGTCGGGCTGGCGGTGAGTTTCTCCAGTTCAGCGCGGTTTTTCTGGGAAAACAGCGCGTAGAGGGCGTTGATGCGGATCTCATACGTCTCGTTTTCGCGGGAGGCGATGCCGGCAAGAATCTCGCCGGTCCTGTCGGCGGGACAACCACCGAGCGACGAAACCGCCATGAGGCGCACTTCCGGAGCCGGGTCGGCCAGCATCCGCTCGAGGTGTTCCGGCGCGCCGGCATCGGCGATCTTCGCCATCGACTCGACGGCCATCTGGCGAACCCATTTGTCCGGGTGGGACAGCCCCTCCTGGATCATCGCCAAAAACGGCAGGTTGAACTCGGCGAGATCGACGACCTTGAGGATCAGGCCGGCGAAGTCGTCGCCCAGGCCGAGAATGGCGTTCAGCACTTCTTTTGCCAGTTCGGGAGACCTGTTCTGCCACTCGATGCGGAACTGCGTGTGCAGGGTCGGCGAGGCCGGGTTCATCAGGAGCCGCAGCATGCTGTCGCCGCCGAGAACCCGGAGGGCGAACAGAGCCGTTTCCGTGAAATGGAAACCAGCATATTGATCAATATATTTCAACGCCCGACTGACACCCTTCAGAATGAGCGGAATACAGGCGGGATCCTTTCCCATGGCGAGAACTTCGACGGCCTTTCCCTGGCGCACCAGGTCTCCTTCATCCCTGAGCATCGCCTCCGCCGCGGCGAGAGGGGCCGGCATCTCGACGCGCCTGCGCACGCCGGACCGGTTGGCAACGTCGGCAAACGCCGAAACGAGGTGCGGATGGCATGAGGCGTCGCTGAGTTCGACGGCGCGCAGGATTCTCGGGAGAATCTTTCTGCCCCGCCCCGGATGGAAAAACAGAAAATCTTCGATCTTCATCGAGACGTGCTTCTGGCGCTCGGCCGGCAGCGCCGGCAGCTGCTGCAGGAGAACCGCCACCGAGAACCCCTTCAAGTCGATGATGTCGCAGACGGCATCGTCGAGCTTCGCCATGGGCACGCGCCCCAGCCGGCGCACCCGGCTTCGGATGCGGCGCAGATCATATTTCAGCGGAACGGATTCATCGGACACGCGGTGATTCGACATGGTTGGGACATCTCCTTCGGACAGCCGGGGCCGCCCGGGTCACAATGCGGCGAGCAGGGCCGAGACGCGCTGTTTGTCGAGCTGGTCGGCAACGGATATCTCGAGCATCCGCTTTGTTTCGGCCTTCAGCCGTTCGCGCTGGGTGTAATTGAGGGCGCGGCATACCGTCAGGCCGGCAAGCACCGCGTACAGGGCGTCGCTTTCCATGGCCCGCTGCCAGCACATCCAGAATTTCGGGACCTTGTTGCGGGCGAGGTTCGCCATCGCGGCGGCGGCGAGCGCTTCGGCGTTTTCCGGGTCGTCGGCCAGCGCGGCCTCGAAATGATGCACGGCTTCGTTGAACTCGCCGGAATACAGGCAGACTTTCCCGTTGAGGATGTGCTCTTCGAGAAAGTTCGGCCGGATCTCTCCAATGCGCTGCAGGAGCGTCTTCACCTCGGCGGCCTTGCCGGCGGCCATGGCGAGTTCGACGAGGGTGACCAGCTCGACCAGGCTCTCGATGCCGTCCTGGAAGGCTTCCCAGACCGGCGACGCGTCCATCGGCCGGCCGCGCAGGATGCAGAGCCGCGAGAACCAGACCGCCGACTCCTCGTCGCGGGGTGTCAGGGTCAGCAGCTTCTTGAACACCCGGTCGGCCTCGTCGTAGGCGTTGAGGCGGACGCCGAGATACCCGCGCAGGAACAGGCAGTGCGTGTTGTCGGGGTTCTCGGAAAGCGGCTTTTCGAGCATCTGCCAGGCGGCCTTGAAGTCGCGCTCCAGCAGGTCGAGCTCGACGAGCGCGAGCGCCAGGTCGACCGACATCGGCTGGTCGCGCAGCGAGTCCTGGAGGAACCGGCGGGCGTCGGCCACGCGGCCGCCCATCGCGACCGACTTCGCAAGGTTGATGCGCGCCCGCACGTCGCGGGGCATGACGTGATATATCTCATTATATATATCAGCGGCGGTATTGAACCGGCGGGCCTGGAACAGCAGGTTCGCCATCTCGCCGGCCACGAACATGTCGGCGGGGTCTTTCCGGCGCAGTTTCGCGAACGCCTCGAGAGCGTCCTCGACGCTGATCTTTCCGTCGTAGAGACCGTCGAGAATATCATAGACGTCGGTTTCGAACAGGCTGCTTTTCGCCTCGATCTCTTCGGCCTCGAGCCGCTTGCGCAGGGCGGGAAGCTTGCGCATCAACTCCTCGAGTTTGGCGCGCAGGTCGGGCTGCTGCGGATCGTTTTCCAGGGCGCGTTTGAGGTGATCGACGGCGTTCTCGACCTCGTTCTGGCCGATCAGCAGATCGACCATCAGCAGGTGCAGCGAGGGGTTCCGCGGATCGAGCATCAGGGCTCGCTTGAGCGAGGTGATCGCCTTGTCCTTCATGTCGAGGACGATCTGGCACCGCACCAGGCCCTCGAGCGCGGCCGACGAGTCGACGGCGGCGCTGACGGCTTTCCGGTACACGTCGAGAGCCTCGGGGAACCGCTTCTGCTCGTACAGCATCCGGCCAAGGTCGAGCAGGGTGCCCGCGTCGCCGACCAGGTGCTCGAGCATGCCCAGCATCAGCGACGCAGCCTCTTCCTTCCGGCCGAGCAGCAGCAGAGACTGGATGAGCGAGCGGCGGACGGCGAGATCTTCCGGCATGACGGCCATGGCGCGCTCGAAGACCGTCAGCGCCTTCGCAGCCTCTTCCTTGTAAAGATACGCTTTCCCGAGGTTGAATAAGGCCAGTGCATTGTTCGGATGGTCGTCGAGCACCTTCGTCAGCAGCTGGGCCGATTTTTCGGGCATCCCCTTCTGCAAGTAGGCGGCGCCGAGGTTGATCAGCACGTCGACGTTTCCCGGCTCGAGGTCGAGGGCACGGCTGTATTCCGAGATGGCATGGTCGATCAGGCCGCGCTCCTGGTATTCAACGCCTTTCTGGAACAGTTCGGCAGAGGTTTCCATGGTCAGAATTCATCCTCCCGGCCGCCACTCTGCCTGCCACCCCCGCCCGCCTGCGGCGACGACGGCGCCGGCCCGCGGTTCTTGCGCTTCACTTCCTTGAATTTCTCGAGGTTTTCGATCATGGCGTTGTAGTTTTCGACCTCCTGCGGCGCGCATTCGCGGAACCGCGAATAGGATTCGTAATAGCGGAAGAAGATGCGGGCATTGATCGCCCCCATCTTGTTTTTCGCGATCAGCAGCTCGCTGATCGGGATCATGAAATTGTCCTTGCCCCACTCCCATTCGAGGAAAGGCGTCTCGAAATCGTTGAGGTAGTCGCAGTACAGGAACATCACGACATACGGGTCGTACAGCAGGCCCATGATCTCCTCGAGGTCTTCGCGCACGGGCCGGCGGTTGCTGATGGCCTTCGGAAGGCCGGCCGTGGCGATGAGCGTCACGCCCTCGACGGCGGAGATCGTCTTCAGTTCGGCCGAGAGCAGGTTGCACCTCTCGTTGAAGTTCAGCCGGTCGTTCTTGATGTGGATCTTGAAGATCGGGTCGATGATCACGGCCACGTCGCCGCCGCGTTCGAGCTTCGTGCGCTTGACCAGCTTGCGCACGTCGTCGAGGAAGATGCGGCCGTTTCCCTCGTCGATGATGAGAAGCCGCTCCCGCATCTCCGCGACCTTCGCGAGACCGTCCTGGCGGCGCTGCTCGAAGGCGACGTTGGCCAGATACGGGTTCTTCACGTAATCGATCGGCACGTCGGAGGCGTGCGCCACGAGTTTGGCCGTGACGTCGAGCCGGTTGAGGTCGAGGCTGAAAAACAGCACGGTCACTTCGGGGTTGTTCGCGGCCAGGTCCCAGGCGAGCTGGGTGACGAAGGTCGATTTGCCCATGCCGACGCCACCCGTGACGAGGTAGAACTGTTTCTGGATGCCGTTCAGGCGTTCCTGCAGAATCGGGAACTCGGTTTCGTAGCCGATATACCCCTTGCGGCGCTGCCGATGCTCCTGCACCAGTTCGCGCATCTCGTCGATGTGGGCGTCCATGTTGCGGATATACCCGGCGCTGCCCTGCAAAAACAGCGTGCGCAGCTCCTGGATGCAGCCGCCGAGAACTTCGTAGGCGTCGTCAGACGAGCGGGCGATCTTTTCGGCATACATGACCATCAGGCGGCGAGCCTGGGTGCGCACGTTGCGGTCGCGGATGCGGTCGACGACGGGCTCGATATCTTCGATCATCGCGACACCCGGAGCACCAAAGGGGGCCGTGAACAGCCGTTGCACGCGCTCGCGGCCGATCCACTCGATGAGCGGTTTGCCGGCTTTGCGCTCGTTTTCCAGGCGCAGCGTGACGTTCGCGGCATTCAACGCCTCTTCCGCCTCGATCGTGTCGAGGAAAACGCCGAGCAGCGCCCGGTTCACCTCGACGCCCTGAAAATCTGAAACGGTGAGCCGCTTGTCGCGAAGCTGTTTTCCGATGATGGTCGGATCGAACGCGAGGTTGGCGAGAATGATCTCTTCATCGACGGCCATCTCGCGAAGCATCTGGTCGAGAACCGTCAGATGCTCGCCGACGGCAGGCGGCAGCGAGACGGCCCCACCGGTTTCCTGCTCGGGAACGGGTTTCGTCTGCTCGGTCGCGCGTCGACGGCTTTTTGTCACGCATGCCTCCGGAGAGAATAGATCAGAAAGAGTGGGGATATCCTACCATCCCTCCGGAGAATCCGCAACAGACGGCCTCCCATCAGACCAGCATCAGACGCGGAATCTCTCCCCGGAAAGGCGGGCTCTCCCGATATATGTTCCGCGCAGGTTTTCCACGCGTGCGGCGCAGGGAGCTTTGGTATAATACGGCCGGAACCGGAGAACACGAACGATGAAAAATCAGCTGAAAAAGATCTCTGACAAAGCGCAGACCGTCATCGCCGGGAGTCATCGATGAGACAGGCCAAACCATCGGTTCTTTTCGTCGACAGCAACCAGACCGTTCTGGACGGCATGAGACGTCTGGTCCTCGACCGGCGCCTCGACTGGCTTACGTATTACGTGAAGACTCCTCGCGAAGCTCTCGAGTCGATCGTGAACTTCCCCCCCGACGTCATCATTGCCGATCTGTTCCTGCCGCCGGTATACGGCGAAACGCTGCTCGAGATCGCCCGAAGGGCCCATCCCGAAATCATCCGGATGGTTCTCTCGGCCGAAACCGACAGGGAGTCCGAGCAGTTTCTCCGGTCGACCCAGTCCGCCCAGCAGTTTCTCACCAAACCCTGCAGAATCGAGGAGCTGGAGACCGCGGTACAGCGAGCGCTCAACCTGAGGCATCTTCTCCGTCAGCCGCGCCTGGTCAGGATCATCGGCGGCATTCCGAACCTGCCGAGCCTGCCACCCCTTTACAACGAGCTTGCCCGCGAACTCGAGTCCGACACGGCCTCCCTCGACCGGATCGGGGACATCATCTCGAAAGACCTCTCGATGACGGCCCGGCTCCTGCATCTGGTGAACTCGGCCCTGTTCGGGCTTCCGCGACGGATCACGAGTCCGAAGGAAGCGGCGGGACTGCTCGGGATCAACATGATAAAGTCTCTCGTATTATACGTTAAACTTTTTTATGCCGCGCCGGAATCGCCCATTCCCGGCCTTTCGCTCGATGACATCTGGGCCCACAGTTCGCTGGCATCGGTCCTCTCGCGTGAAATCGTCCGGGCCGAGCGGGGAACGCAGCACATGATGGAGGAGGCCATGCTCGCGGGCATGATGCATGATTTCGGGAAGCTGTTGATCATGGATGCAGACAGTTACATACGCCCGATTCTCCGCCGGTTTCGCGAGGGCGAGGAGTTCACGAAGGCGGAGTATGCGGAATACGCCACGTCCCACGCCGAAATCGGCGCGTATCTCCTCGGCCTGTGGGGCTTTCCCGATGCGGTCGTGGAAGCCGTCGCCTGTCATCACCGCCCTTCGCAACTGCACCAGAGCGAGTTTTCGCTGGTCACGGCGGTGCATGTGGCGAACGCGATTCTCGAGAACGCAGCCCAACCGGCGCTCGACGAGGAGCATCTTGCAGACATCGGCATGACATCGCACGTTCCGGACTGGATCGCTCTCTGCAATCGACACATCGGGAAGGCACGCGGATGAGCCTCTTTGCGGCGAAGACAAAGCCCCGCATTCTCCTGGTCGACGACGATCCGGCCCTTCAGACGTCGTACAGCCGCGATCTCTCCTCCATGTGGGACGTATCCTCGGCCGGAGACGGAACCATGGGACTGCGCGCCGTCGAGGCCGGCCCCGCGTTCGCGGTCGTCGTTTCCAACTTCCGGATGCCCGGCATGGACGGCGCGGCTTTTCTCGGGAAGGTGAAAGAGATCTCACCGGAAACGACCCGCATCATGCTCACGGGCGAATTGGACCTCAGGGTCGCCGTCCAGGCCGTGAACGAGGGCAATATTTTCCGTTTCCTGACCAAGCCGTGCTCGGCGGATCATCTTCAGACGGCTCTTGCAGAAGGACTGAGGATGCACGAACTCGTCCTGGCCGAAAAAGCCGCCAGGAGCCAGGAACTCCATATCGCAAGCGAGATACAGCAGACACTCCTGTTCGGAAACGTGCCGGCGGTCGTGAGCGGCGTGGATTTCGCCTGTTTCACCCAGCCATCCCAGGGAATCGACGGCGATTTCATCGACATCATCGAGCACCGCACCGGCTGTTTCGACGTCATCGTCGGCGATGTGATGGGAAAGGGCCTTCACGCGGCGCTCATCGGCGCGGGAACGAAGCACGCGTTCGCGCGGGCGTTCGGCCGCCTCGCCATCGCGAACTGCGAAGCAGGCTCGCAGGAAATTCCCTCACCCGAAATGATCGTCCGGCGCGTGCACGAGGACGTCGGCGAGAACCTCGCCATGCTCGACAGCTTCGCCACCCTGGTGTATGCGAGATTCGACCTGAAGGCCCACAAACTCATCTGGGTCGACGCCGGACACACGACGAGCCTCGTATACTCCGCGAAAAACCGCCGTTTCACGCGCCTGAAGGGCGATTTTCAGCCGCTCGGCTTCCCGGAACTCAAGCGGTATCACCAGTCCGAGCACCCGATCAGGCCGGGCGATATTGCCTTTTTCTATTCTGACGGCTTCACCGAACGACGAAATGCCGAAGGCCTCATGTTTGGCATCGAAGGCCTCGAAGCCCTCATCGCCGCATCCCCCGAAATCCCGCCAAAAGCTCTCCTCGAAACCATTTTCAAGCAAGTCTCCGAGTTCGGCGGCAACACCCCCTTCACCGACGACCTCACCGGCATCCTGGTAAAAATCCGATAGCCCGCCGACACTCAATTCCCAAACCGTCTGAACCAAACCCATGCTTCCGTAGGGGTGGGTTTGAAACCCGCCCCAATCGCGTCAAACGATTACTTATTTCGATATTTTATATTATATTGAAACCAATATTTCCTTGGCATCTGCGGGATCGACATACATGGTCTTCTGATGCGTATAATTGACACGCCCGGCACCGCCGCCGGGAATGCGTTTGATATGCGCGATATCCGTATAATCGACCGGCACCTTCGAACTCTGCCGCGCGAAACTGAACCAGGCGGCAAGCACGGCACCACGTCTCAGATCTTCGTCGGTCAGCGGCCCGCCCGGCCGACGGGCAACAACATGCGCCCCCGGAACGTCATTGGCGTGAAACCAGATATCACCACGCTTTCCGATCTGGAAGGTGACGAGATCGTTCTGCCGCCCGTTGCGCCCGACATAAAACCGGCATCCGTCTATCTCGACAAGCGGTTTGACGGCCTTCGCGGCAACCCGTGCCCGTTCGGCATCGTTTCGGCCTGCATGAGCACCTCTGCGCCTGCTCGGTTTTGCCGATGGGAGAGCCACCAGATCTGCGGCCGAATCGGCGTTTTCGCACAACCAGATCTGTTCGCGAAGCCAGGCAAGGTCGCCCTGCAGGTCGGTAATACGCCGGGCCGTCTCTTCGCGCCCCCGCAGAGCTTTTTTATAGCGATGAAAATATCTCTGGGCGTTTTGAGCCGGCGTGCGAAGAGGATCGAGCGGAATGACGACCTCGGTGCCGGTTTCCCAGTCGGTCAGCCGAATTTCCGTTGAGCGTGGAGCGATGTCTCGGCTGTGTGTAAGCAGCAGGTCTCCGCAGCGGCGCCATGCTTCGGCATCGGCATAGTCGCACTGAAGCGACTTCTGAGCCTCGAGCAGCCGCTCCTTCACCTTCAGATCGCGCTCGAAACCGGCCCTGGCCTGCTCCCGAAGCGATTCGAGCCGCTTCGGTCGAAGAAGTTCTGTTTCAAGCATGGCCAGGGCCGCATTGACGGTTGCCGCTTCACGCACACCGGCGCCGGCCGCGACGAGATGTCTCGCCTCGAATACGCTGAGAACCGGGGCACGGCCCGGAGGGGTATAGATTCTGACGGGGGTTTCCAACGCAGCGGCCTCGACGGCAAGATCGAGAAGCAGAGCGACCGCATCCCGTTCGAAAGCTGCCGTGCGTCTGAAAGCGAGTTCCTTTGCTGAAAGGGGTGAAAACGCCGTCAGCCGGTCTGGCCATGTCTTCGAAGGCGCTGCGAGAATTTCGCCCAAAAGTTCATTCGATGCCGTTGCCGGGTTGAGCATGTTCGCGGACGGCGCCGCCGGCGACCGATATCCCTCGCGGGGGCGATTGTTGCCCGTCTGGCGCGCCTGTTCGATGACGACCCCGTCGGCGTCGCAGAGAAGCAGGTTCGCGATCCGCCCGGTGAACTCACCGACCAGCGAAAACCGCTTCGCCGTCTGAAAGAATGCATCCCGGGTCACCAACCGCCACCGCACAATGCGGTCGTTCGCACATCCGGGCGCCGTTTCATAAAGTTCCAGACCTTCGATGCGCCCATCTTTGAGATGCTTGCTCATCACCCGCGCCAGAGGCGACTCGATCGGCGACTCCTCCCAGCCAGTCGACAGCCGGAAGCCCTGCTGTTCAGGAGTCAGGTGAATCTGCAGACATTCCCATCCCGCCGGAGTTTTCAAAACCAGCCCGAACCCCGACGGCGCCAGGTCGACAGCACGCGCAACGATCGGCGGCCTTCCCTTCCAGAGCGCCGCCGTCTCCCCCACATGCCGCCGCAACACCGCAAAATCCATTGTCATCCCCCAGGTGCGGTGTAGGGGCGGGTTTGAAACCCGTCCCTACAGAAATTGAATATCGCGACAGGCCGCGCGCTTACGGGATTACAACCGGATCCAGAGCAGTGCCGTCGAAGGGAAGCACACGCCGCGGCCCCTTTCCGCCGTTTGTCGTCAGGGCAAGCTTGAGCCGGCCTTCGTCATCACGGAAGCCATACAGATACTCGCCGCCAACCTGGATCGCCGGCCCCCAGTAATCCTGATCCTTGATGGGAAGAACGCGTTTGTTCTTCGCATCGGCAGCCATACTCATCGGCGTGCGGTCGAGATGACCCTGGATCGCCGAAAATGTGATGAGCTTTCCATCGGCCGCACACCAGGGGACGGATGCCTTGAACCCTCGCGGAACGCCCGTCTCGTCGAAATAAGACTCGCCGCCGGCCAGTCGCGTCACGGTCTTGTCGGAAAGATTCACGCGGTACAGCGTCGCGCTCGTGAGCCTGCCGCTTTCAGCATCAGCGTATTCGAGAGCCGCGAACACCAGGTTCGTTGTATCGAGCCACTGAGGCCAGTCGAGCACGAGAATCGGACCGTCGCTTCCCTCATAGCCCGGCCGAACATCTTTCCCTTCAAGAAGAATCTTCTGCGTCCGGGCGTTCAGATTGACGATCGCGAGGCACGTATTCATCAGCGGCGCCTCGGGATCCGGAGCATAGCTGACGGCTATGTGCAATCCGTCGGGTGAAAACGCCGGATGGGCGTATGCCCCCATGCCGATCGCGAAATTCTTCCAGGGCGCCTCCGGCGACTCGCTCTGCATGACATAGAGCGAAGAGGCACCGCCGGCATCCGAAACGAACGCAATCGTCTTTCCATCGGCGGTGACGGCCGGCTGCATCTCGGCACTGGATGCCGTCGTCAGGCGCGCAGCCTTCATCGATTCGAGATCGATCCGATACAGATCGGGATTCGCACCAATCTCCCCGGTGAAATACACAGCCGGTCCCGACCCGCACGATGCGGGAAGTGGGCCGCCGGCGCCCGGATGGCGCGGTTCAGGCGGACCCGCCCAGGCGGCGCCGGCCACACAAAGGCCAATCATCACTGCACACGCAAGTCGCTTCATCAGAGAGAAACCCTCCCAACGCGGAATGTTCCTCCCCACCATACGTCAACCGGTCTTGCCGCGCAAATGGCGTGGTTCAACATGAACATGGTTTTGCCGTTGGATACCACGTCATATGCGCGCACGGCAGAGCGCGCCTACTTGCGGCATGATCGGGAAGGGGATAGCATATCGATGCGAGGTGTATGAATACATGTCCATCATGGGAAAACGCGTTCTCGTCACCGGTGCCGACGGTTTCATCGGCTCGCATCTGGCTGAAGAACTGGTCAGGCAGGGTCACCGCGTGCGCGCGTTTGTGCTCTACAATTCATTCAACAGCTGGGGCTGGCTCGATCACTCCACTGACGAAATCAAGCGCGAACTCGACATCTTCGCCGGCGACATCCGCGATCCTCACGGTGTGCGGCAGGCGATGCGCGACTGCGATATCGTGTTTCACCTCGCCGCCCTTATCACCATTCCATATTCATATCATTCGCCCGATACCTATATCGATACGAATGTGAAGGGCACCCTCAACATCGTACAGGCCGCCCGCGAACTGGGCGTCTCGCGTGTTATCCACACATCTACGAGTGAGGTCTACGGCACGGCCCGGTTCGTCCCGATCACCGAAGATCACCCCCTTCAGCCTCAATCACCGTATTCCGCCTCGAAAATCGGCGCCGACCAGATCGCGCTGTCGTTCCATCACGCGTTCGGAACGCCGGTCAGCATCATCCGCCCGTTCAACACCTACGGCCCCCGCCAGTCAGCCCGCGCCGTCATCCCCACCATCATCACGCAGATCGCGGCAGGAAAGCGGAAGATCAGGCTCGGCGCCGTTTCCCCGACCCGCGATTTCAACTATATTTCCGATACCATCCGAGGATTCATCGCCGTCGCGGAGTCGACAAGAGCAGTCGGCCAAGTGATAAACATCGGAAGCAACTACGAGATTTCCATCGGTGATACGGCCCGCCTCATCGCCGACGTCATGGGCGCGTCCATCGAGATCGAAACCGACGAACAGCGTCTGCGCCCCGAAAACAGCGAGGTCGAACGCCTCTGGGCCGGCAACGGAAAAGCCCGCGAACTCCTCGGCTGGGAACCCGCCTTCGCCGGCCGTGAGGGTCTCAGACGCGGCATCACCGAAACCGCCGTTTGGTTCGCAAAGCCGGAAAACCTCGTCAGGTATAAAATTGACAAATACAATATCTAATACTATTATAAAACGATGACGGGCAAGCGGAAAATTTGTGTCATAACAGGCTCACGCGCAGAGTATGGACTGCTGTCGCCCGTCATGCACGGGCTGACGCAGCATCCGGCATTTGAACTGCAAATTGTCGTGACCGGCGCCCATCTAAGCGCTGCCCATGGGAACACCATCCGCGCCATCGAGGAGGACGGGTTCACCATCAGCGAGCGCGTGAACCTGGGGCTGGCCGAAGACTCCGGGGCGGAACGCGCCAAAGCGGCAGGCAGGGGCATCTCCGGCTTCGCAGAAGTTTTTTCCCGGCTGGCTCCCGACCTCATTCTCGTTCTCGGAGACCGCTATGAAATTCTTGCGGCGGCAACGGCAGCGCTGTTGATGCGGATTCCCATCGCCCATATCGCCGGCGGTGATGTCACGGAAGGTGCCTTCGACGATGCAATACGACACAGCCTGACAAAGATTGCCCATCTTCATTTTGCGACGACGGAGTCGGCCGCCGCACGCATCCGGCAACTCGGCGAAGAGCCTGGCCGCATCGTCATCTCCGGCAGCACAGGCCTCGACATCATCAGGCAGATGCCCCTCCTTCAATGGCAGGACGTTGAACAACGCCTCGGCTTTTCCCTGCGCGAACGCAATCTACTGATCACCTTCCATCCCGTCACGCTCGGCAACATTTCCGACGAACGCCAAATGGACGAGCTGCTTGCCGCTCTCGATATGCTTGGCCCCGATGTCGGCCTCGTTTTCACGGCACCAAATGCAGATCCCGGCGAAATCGCAATCCGATCGAAGATTGATGAATTTCTCGCGACGCGTTCCAACGCCTGTTTCCGCGAATCACTCGGCCAGCTTCTGTATCTGAGCATGATGAACTGCTGTGACGCCGTCGTCGGCAACTCCTCGAGCGGCATCTACGAAGCCCCGTCTCTGAGGAAGCCGACGGTGAACATCGGCGACCGCCAGGCCGGCCGCGAGCGCGCCTCATCCGTGATAGACTGTCCTCCCGATCGCACCGCTATTGCGCAAGCCATCCGAAAGGCCTTCCACCTCGACTGCACCGGCGTGGTCAGCCCCTACGGCGACGGCCACGCAACGGAACGAATCATCGCCCGCATCGCCTCCATACCAGACTTCAAACCCCTCCTGCACAAACATTTCATCGATCTTCCCAGGCCCCCACATGACTGAACCATCAGGAATTCGATCGTTCTACGTTGTTGTCGGGGCGGGTTTCAAACCCGTCCGTCACGAATAATGCACGGTCGCTGGCTCGAGATTCGACATCACTACTGTCCGGTTTAAAATTTGAGAAATTGTGGGAGCCATGATCACTAGAGGTGTTTCCGAGGCAAGAATGATTTTTCGATTTCAAATGGGAAATTTCCGTCGGCTGAAGATATATCCCCCGATAATGGGCGGGGGGTGGAAGCATGAACGAGGGCCGAATTGTATTTTCTCAGTTGCTGGACTTTCTGCCTCGATACGATCTCGACAGGTGTATCCATCGATACCAAGGGAATCGGCGCGTACGAACCCTCAGTTGCTATGGTCAGTTTGTGGTCATGGTCTTCGCTCAGCTGACCTATCGCGAGAGTCTGAGGGACATCGTTGCCTGCCTGAGTGCCATGAAGGGCAAGTTGTATCACGCCGGAATCCGTGGAGAAATTGCCAAGAGCACGCTTGCCGACGCCAACGAAACCAGGGATTGGAGAATTTTCGGGGACTTCGCGCAAATTCTCATCAACCGAGCTCAGAATATCCATCTCGGAGAAAAACTTGGTGTCGATTTGGTACAGACCGCGTATGCCTTGGACTCCACGACCATCGATCTTTGTCTTTCGCTTTTTCCATGGGCAAAATTCCGACGAACCAAGGGCGGAATCAAGCTGCACACCTTGTTGGACCTGAGAGGGAACATCCCGAGCGTTATTATTGTGACACCCGCCAAGGTCCACGACGTAAACATCCTGGATCAGTTGGTCTTCGAGCCAGGTGCCTTCTATGTCATGGATCGGGGATACCTGAATTTTCGAAGACTCTATGGAATCCATCTGGCCTCGGCTTTCTTCGTAACACGCACCAAACGCAACTCCCAGCTGCGACGCCGGAAATCCAACCCCGTGGATCGGGCTACGGGCATACGATCCGACCACGTCGTCGTGCTTACCGGTCCAATCGTATCGAAGGAATACCCTGCAGTAATGCGGAGAATTCGGTATGTAGACCCAGAGACGGGGAAACGACTTTCCTTCCTGACAAACAATTTCACTCTCCCAGCCCTCTCAATCGCGCTCCTATACAAGATGAGATGGCAAGTCGAACTATTCTTCAAGTGGATCAAACAGCATCTCCGGATAAAGGCATTCTACGGAACGTCTGATAATGCGGTAAAAACACAAATATGGATTGCGATAACGACTTATGTACTAGTATCTATAATTAAGAAGGAGTTGAAAATCACACACAGCATTTACACAATTCTACAGATTTTGAGCATCTCCCTATTTGAACGAAAGCCCATCCAGTCGCTGTTTTCGGACCTTGAATTTCCAGACTCTGATGAGCAATCTCCGAGACAGTTGTATTTATGCGAGTCTTAAACCGGACAGTAGTGATTCGACATATGAATTGGAGAAGGCCCAATGTCTGAACGGCATCACCAAACCCTGATCATCGCCGAAGCGGGGGTCAACCACAACGGCTCCCCCGATCTGGCGCTGCAACTGGTCGAAATCGCCGCGAAAGCAAAAGCCGACATCGTCAAATTCCAGACGTTCAAAGCCGAACGCGTCATCAGCCGCTACGCCCCGAAGGCCGAATACCAGACCCTCACGACCGACGCCCGCGAATCCCAGCTCGACATGGTGCGCAAATTGGAGCTCGGCGAGGAAACCCATCAGAAGCTCTTCAAGCGCTGCGGCGAGCTCGGCATCGAATTCCTTTCGACCCCGTTCGACGAGGAAAGCGTCGATCTGCTCGTAAAGCTGGGGGTGAAGCGGATCAAGATCCCCTCAGGCGAAATCACGAACGGCCCGCTGCTGCTAAAAATCGCCCGCACCGGTCTTCCCGTGATTCTTTCGACAGGCATGGCCACCCTTCCCGAGGTCGAAGAAGCTCTCGGCGTGCTGGCTTTCGGCTATTCAAAGCGCCGGGAGCCCGCATCACGCGCCCTGTTCAGGGATGCCCTCGCCACGGGCGCGGGGCAGGCGCATCTCGCAGCGAAAGTGACGCTCATGCACTGCACGACGGAGTATCCGGCGCCGTTCGAAGACGTGAACCTCCGGGCCATGGATACGATGCGAGAGGCATACGGCCTGCCCGTCGGCCTGTCAGACCACACGACCGGCATCACGATCGCCCTGGCCGCCACCGCTCGCGGAGCGGCTGTCATCGAAAAGCACTTCACCACCGATAAATCTCTTCCGGGTCCCGATCACAAGGCATCCCTCGATCCGCAGGAACTCGCCGCCCTCGTGACCGGTATTCGCCAGATCGAGGTCGCCCTGGGCACCGGAGCCAAACAACCCGCCCCATCGGAGCGCAAGAACATCTCGATCGCGAGAAAGAGTCTGGTCGCCGCCGTTCCCATCAAGGCCGGTGAACCGTTCACCCCCGAAAATCTCACCGCCAAGCGCCCCGGCACCGGCATCTCCCCGATGGACTACTGGTCCTCGCTCGGCCACCCCGCCCATCACGACTACGACATCGACGAACCGATAGGAGCCCCCTGACATGGCCTGGGACCCCGTCTGGGAAAAAATCTTCGTCTCCCGCACCTGGGGCCGCTACCCAGGAGAAGAACTCGTCCGCTTCGTCGCCCGCAACTTCTACGATGCCCCCGACCGCGCCGCTGTTCGGTTTCTCGAACTCGGTTGCGGCCCCGGCCCAAATCTCTGGTTCCTCGCCCGCGAAGGCTTCACCGCCTTCGGCATCGACGGTTCCCCGTCAGCGCTTAACCAGGCTAGCGTCCGCCTGAATCAGGAGGTTCCCAATTGGCACGGCGGCATCGTCCAGGGCGAACTTCTCCATCTGCCGTTCCCCGACAACTTCTTCGACGCCATCATCGACAACGAAGCCGTCTCCTGCAACTCCTTCGAAGACGCCTGCCACATCTACGCCGAAGCCCGCCGCGTGCTAAAGCCAGCTGGCAAACTCTTCGTCCGCACCTTCGCCACCGGCTGCTGGGGCGACGGCACCGGTATCCCAGCCGGCCACAACGCCTGGATCGTCTCCGAAGGCCCCCTCACTGGCGAAGGCCTGGCACGCTTCACCTCAAAAACTGATTTCAGCCTTCTGTTCGGTGGGTTGACACTCGAATCTTGCGAAAAGACCTCCCGCATGCAGGAAGCCAATCAAAAAACTGTCACCGAATGGATTATTTTCGCAAGAAATGCAATATAGAATCAGTGGGCGGCAGAGCACCAGACGCGGCATATCTGGGTCGACCTCTGGAACGGATAGCGGCATGGCTCGCAGTGGTCATATCATTTACTATTTATGGGAGAGCTGTTCAGGTTCCCCGGACCACCTCTGACTGGATTAAGGGCTTTGAATACTTCCGTCTTCCGTTTTCAATTTCTCGATAAGCTGAATGTATTTCTTAGCCGATTGAGCAAGATCGAATTTGGTTTCCATCGTTTTTCTTGCAGCCTGGCCAAATCTACATCTGACCTCATCATCAGACAGTATTAACTCGATTCCCCGCGCAAATTCGTCAGTTGAAAACGGCTCTACCAGAAACCCATTGTTCATATGCTCAATCGCGTCAGGAATTCCTCCGACATGAAAAGCCACGCAGGGGGTTCCACATGCCATACTTTCTAGCATGGTATTTGGAAGATTTTCCTGCATCGATGGGATTACGAAGACATCGCTTGCCGCGTATAAGAGTGAAAGTTGCCTTTCGTCGACAACCGGGCCAAATTGCTTCACCGGGATCGGGAATAAATCTTGTTTTGCTTCGCGATTACTCCCAAACATGACCAGCATATGAGGTAAGCCATTCTGTCGCTTTTCTCCCCATTTTTTCAAGGCCTCAATAAGCAGGGCTCCGCCTTTGAAGGGTCCCATGAGATCTATTGCCCCGGCGAGGAGAATCGTTGCCTCTTCCGGCAGCCCCAGAGTCATTCGCGCAAACTTTTTATCAAGAGGTTTATACAAAGAGAGATCAACTCCCGTCGGAATGACCTCTATTCTTTTGTTTCGGAAGAGAGAACTCGCTTTTGCGCACCCAGCAAGCCATACTGACGGACTTACAATGACAAGTGGCAGATTCTCCCAGCAGGAACTCTTCCAACGCCAAAGCCATTTGGACAAATCATATTTTCCGGAATATCTAAGCTGTGGACAATTTCCACAACTCTGTTGATAAAGGTTGCAATCCGACGCGTGATGACACCCCCCTGTCATCGGCCACATGTCGGAGAGTCTCCAAAGAATCGGCTTTCCCTGCCTCGCAAGCCAACCTATTTCACGAGGTGATAACAACCCGGAGCAAATCCAATAAAGGATTATTGCATCACTCTCTTTTATGAGGGTTCGCGCATTCGCATTCATGGAAGAAAAGGTGAATCCAAAAGAGAATCTGTGCACGACAGGGTCAGCAAATACGTTTTCCAGTGCTCGATGAATCGCTGGTTCAGCAAAACTGAGCCAAGAGTCCTTCGCCATAGAAACGGTGGAATCGCTGGTCTTTTTGCGCATAACAAGCAAAGAAGCTTGATTTCCCGCCTCTAACAATGCGTCATGCAGCCGCCGCCCAGCAATAAAAGCTCCCCCACCTTGTTCTGTGAAGTTGAATTGAGCGATTTTCATGATTGTTATTGGGGCAATTGTTCCAAATTTTGGATTCTCCGAGCACTCCATTTGCGGATCACAGTCTGGGCTGTCCGAATCCCATCGACTTCAGCCCAAGCCACCAAGTCACCAGTGGTCGGGATTGATATGCAAACCAGTTCAGGGGAGGATTGATCGATACAAAGAGGCATATTTCCGGGCAATATTGTCCATTCCATATTTTTCTTTCATGGTCCTCCGCTGTTCCGGTGGCAAACTCCTTTGCTCAGCCAAGGCCTGGCAGATTCGCATCTCCAATAGATCAGGATCATTAGGAGGCACAAGAAATCCGTTGCACCCCTCTTCAATGACATCCTCGTTTCCGGAGATAGCAGTGGCCACCGGGAACATTCCATGAATCAATGCTTCAAGAAGTGCATTACTAAGTCCTTCTCGCCGAGAGGGCAAGACAAATATATCGTGACTACGATAATATCTCAATGGATCAACTTTTCCCGTAAAAGATATCGAGTCACCCAATCCACAACCTTGGACATGCTCCATATAGACTTGGAGATTTCCTTCTCCAACGACGGTCAATCTTGCCATTGGAAATTTTCGAACAACACCAGGCCAAGCCTTCAATAAAATATCAATGCCTTTGGCGGGCTGTTGATAGAGATTGCCCACGAAGAGACACCGGTAGTCAAAGGAACTTTTCCTCTCTGGAAGCTTATCAATTTCGACACCATTTGGAATTCTCGAAATCCTGCTTTGCACAACCCCAGCCTTCATCAGGTTTTTTTCAATGGCGCTCGTCATCGCAACAAAGTGGCATGTTTTGCACAGAAATCTTCGAAACATTCCCGGAAAAGGAGTCATCCGCATCTGCAAGAGGCCATCCATCGTTGAGTCTTTGATGACGACCCTTTTCCCGAGAATTTTTCCCGCAACAGCCCCAATAACAGCCCAACTTGTCACCACATTGATTTGCAGAATATCGAAACTCTCTCGGAGTTTCCGAAGAATCTGAACAGCGGTGAGCACCTGATCGAAAATTCGCAAAACTTGGTAAGCACTCATCCCGCTTTCGGAATATATCAGTTCATTTCCAGATTTGTCAGAATAATCGAAAACAACTGCCTGGTTGGAATACGTTTTCTTCCAGTTCGCGGCATCCCTTCCCATAACTCGACTCCCGATACTTGAAAATCGATGGACACAAATTCCATCGATGGTTTCGAGCCTCGGCAGATCCGGCGTGGCCATGGTTACAACAAATGCAGAAACACCTCTTTTTTGGATCGCCTTTATAAGTTTGCTGGCCTGAATCTCGCTTCCTCCCATCGAAAAGGGAGTGTAACTGGGGAGAAACAGGGCAACGGCAATATGCTTATTTTCGAATCTTGTCATAGAGCTCACTTAGACTGCAGCTTTGAATGTTCATGTTCCGGCAATACTCGAACAGTTTTTCCAGACTCTTCATATATTCGAGGCAATCATCTTCGGTTCTCGTATACGGACTAAGGCCGGGAACCAATTCCACATTGTGGAACATCATGTTCAAAATAGTGTGCTTATGTTGGGAATACCGGCCAATGAAAAAGTCCACAAGTTCCTGCATCTCTTTCAGAGTTGAAAAGACAGGTCGAAGCCATCGGGGTTTTTCCCAGCGAATATTCCTTCGCAGGCCAAATCCGCTTCCAAGGATTTCACTGACGGAGATGTTTGGCCAGGGATGAATCGAAACGGGAACCTCGAGAATGGCTCCATTGACGTCGGGTTGCGGGAAAATCGCTCCCGATGTGAGGTACGGCTGCGTAGGGAGGTTGCGATAATCAACAGGTCTTTCCCTCGTTGCGTCATTCCACAGAACATGCGGAGTGACACTCGAGTCGACCAGATATCCAAGCCCAGCCAATGACCGGATGGTATTTTTCCCTGCGCTGAACCTTCCCGCTCGAAACGACTTTGGAGAATATCCAAAAGCGGCCAAGAACAACCGGGTGATGTTCTGGATTTTCAGGTGCTCAATTTCCGGTGGATACGAGCAACAATTTGCCAACCCCTGCCTACCACAATAATCTTGAAATTTTCTGTCAGGCTCGATGAACTCGGGATGAAGATGCGCCCCCAACTCAAATTTGCCCTCAAGATTTCGAAAGACACTGACACATTCTGCATCTTCAAGAACAACATTATTTATCAAATACGTAGGAACAATGCCGAGGTTGTTGAAAAGTATTTGAAGTCGCTGCTTAATTCCAGTTTTTACACCAGAAAAAGATAATGGATCAGAATATCGCCAGGAAGGGGAACAATCTGGCTCAACATCGATTGATACCACCAGGAAAATCATATGTTCCCATTCCCGAATGGCACGGAAGTGCTGAAGAGTCTCTTCCTCATCTTATGAAATCCGGGAAGAAATCTCTTTCGCGACTTCATAGTAAGGTTTTCTTTTCCTGATACCATAGCACTAAGTTGAACAAATACCACAATTCACAAAGACACCTATCATTCCCGTGTGCATAAAATTCATGAAGCATTTTTTCCCCAACATCGTTTTCCAAGCCTAGTGAATTGAGGGTACTTCCGGTAATCAAATCACACAGATAACTCTTCCAGTATTTCCTGAGCCATAGGGCCAGTGGGAAATTAAAACCCCTTTTGGGCAGGGTAAAATTATAATGCGGAGCCAATTTCAAGAGAGTCTGACGTAAAGGCAGTTTGCCCCCACCACTTCCTACCTTCTCCGCCAACGGAAGCGACAAAGCATACTCAACAACATTCCCATCGAGATATGGAACACGCACCTCCAGGCTGGCCCCCATACTCGACCGATCAACCTTATAGAGCATGCAATCGGGAAGATATGTTTTGAGATCGATTAAGCTCGGGAGATCTTGCCGCTGTCGAAAAAGAGAAACATTTTGTCTCCACCACAAATCATCTCCCTTCAACAATTCCAAACTTTCCAAAGAGCCCATCGACACCATACTCAGGTACATATCTACCCTGTCAGGGAGAAATTTTCTTTGCCAACGCCTTTTCAGGCTCGAAGGGGGAAATAGAAGGTGAAATGGATAGAATAGTTTATTCACTTTTTCCATTCGGACTTTTTCTATCCATTGGTTATATCTTGGATATCCCCAAAATAACTCGTCTGCCCCGTCTCCCGAAAGAACAACCGTTACATGCTTTTTTGCCTCTCTTGATATTGCATAATTCAATAAATGGGCCGAATCTCCGAAAGGTTCATCAGTAAATTTGTATATTTGAAACAATTCTGAGACAATAGATTCATGAGAAAGTAGCAATTTCTGATGTATCAGCATAGGATTTCGAAAGCCTTCAATAAAGGCTTTCGCATGTGAACTTTCATCCCAGCCGGTTGCATCCTGAAAGGAAATCGTGAAAAATCGAAATTTTTCACCCGTGCGAAAGTGTTTATTTACAACGGCCGCAAGGAGCGACGAGTCGATACCTGAACTTAAAAAAAAACCAATTGGCACATCTGATTGCAGTTGGCTTTTTACACTTTTTAACAGAAGATCTTCAAACGCCACCTCATGCAAATCATTTATCTGCTCAACAACATCATAGGCATCCCAAAAAACTTTAGGATCCAACTTTTCAGCATTGGCAAGCTGATCAAATCCCCCCGTTATCATATGGCCAGGGGGGAGCTTTCTCACACCCTCGTATATTGAATAAGGTGTTGGAATATACTGAAGCATCAGGAATCTTTTCACCGAATCTGTGCAAATTTTCGACTTCCCATTAGCCAATCGTAAAATAGAATCTGCTTCAGAAGCGAAAACAAGAGATGTATCTTCCTGCTTATAATACAGCGGTTTGATGCCAACTTTATCCCGGGCCAAGATGAATTGTTTTGTTTTCCTATCTACGAAAAAAAAGGCAAACATTCCGTTAATTTTTCTAACAGTTTCAACACCCCATTCAATCAGAGACTGAAAAAGGACTTCTGTATCAGAGGCGGTTTTAAATCTCACCCCCTTGCTTTCAAGAACTTCTTTTATTTCCTGGAAATTGTAAATCTCACCATTGAACAGTAGAGTATATCTTTCATCCTCAAAAGGCTGATTGGATCTCGCATCTAAATCAATAATGGCCAGTCGGTTGAAAAATAAACCATTTCTCCCAGAACTTCCTGGTTTCAACTCAGAGTCATATATCCTGAGCCCTGTGTGGTCAGGACCGCGAAAAGCTACTTTCGAAGCAACTTCCCGAAGCTTTTCAACTCCAAGAATTTTTTTTGAGTTCAGAATTCCGCCAAAACCGCACATCCAGTATTTACCCCACTCGTCTAATCGCCCAAATTTCTCGACCCATCGTGTAGTCACCAATTTTTTCCCGATGACAAGGAATATCTGAAGTCATTTGGAAAATATCATGATTGAACTTATAGGTCTTATTTTTGACGACATCCACGATGATCTCCCCACCAGGTCGCAAATTTTCAGTGAAATATTTTTGAATTCCATTTCGAAGAATCTGAGGATCGATGTTATGGATCCAATTCACAAGAAGAATCACATCAAATCGTCCGGCCAACTGGTTTTGGGGGAAGAGAAAACGGCGAAATCGAATTTTGCCACGGCACCAAAACCTGCTCAAAAAGGCAGCCGTTTTCAAAACGGATGTTTCCGCGTCGAAAGCCCATTTTTCGCAGAAGTCAACGTTTCGGATGATATCCCCCAGACCACAGCCAATTTCCGCAATGGCGTATCGCCCTAGCCGCTGGTTACAGTAATCGATAATATCAAGTGCGTATTTTCTCTCCTCAGGCAGGCTCAGGTGCCATTTATCAAAATGAAAGACTTTCCACAGGAGGCGCCGAAACCAAAACCAGAACCTCAGTTCCATTCGCCCGAAAAAGGAAATAATCATTTTTGGGCAATGGTTATGATGTAAGGAGAGAAGAAGGGGGTTGGAATCTGGAAGGGAAAACGCTTGCAGAAGGCCTCAGCAAGAAATTCTATCATGCGCACAACCTTCAGCGAAAACCAGCGAAGCCACGAATCAGGTTTAAAAAGTGCCACAGAACTTTTTTCCCAAGGTATGACTCCCACCGATATCATCCCTACATAGCCAGTTTTCAGGTTCTTTAATCCATTGCATGTGTGATAGGAAAGCAGCTTTGCTTTGTTAATCACTTTGTGCATTTCGAAAACGTCTTTGACGAATATCCTGGATAGTAAACCCATCATTCCGTTTAGATTTGGAACCAGCGTAATAATGAGGCCGCCAGGATTCAAAAGCCTAGCAAGGGCATGAATTACCTGTTGTGGTCTCACAAAATGCTCTATTACGCCATATGTAAAGATAATATCATACGTCTTGCCATTTGTGCAGTTTTCGCTGAAAAGATCGTTATAGAATATATTCCCGAATTGGATACCCTGCATTCGAAGATTTTCTTCAGCAAGACGGCATCCAACTTCCGAATAATCCAGCCCCGAAACCAGTAACCTGTATTTACTGGCAAAATACGGCAACCATCCAGACGCCCCACAGCCAACTTCAAGAAAAGTTTTTGCATCGCTGCCCAAGATCTCCTGATGGATATAATCCATTGTGAGGCGATATAAATATGTTTTATCTGTATTAATTCGTGGGAGTCTTGCCTGCTCTAACAGGGTATCCCAATATTTTTTATCGGATAGGCATCCGCGATTGTTGTTCATATGGTTTTCTTCCAGACACTGAAAAGATGTTCTCCAAGATTTAGGCTCACCGGAAATTTAAAGCCATGGAAGCGAATCTGGGTAGTATATGTTTGGATTTCTTCGAAGCCATGTATTGCAACCTCTTTTCGCAACCTCCTGATCGTATACGGATTAATATGATTCGAGTCTAAGAGAAAAATCATTGGCATCCGACCAAAGATCATATGAATGATACTCGTGAAGGATGTCAGGTTCGGAGTTGAAAGGATCAGTATCCCCCCTGTTTGGATATTTTCTGAAATTCTTGAGATGAATTTAAAGCTATCGTTGGGATGGATATGTTCCAGAACTTCATTGCACAGAATTACATCAAATTTACAGTTAAATGGCAATCTATCATGCAAAAAATCCAAAGCAAATGAATTTTCCAACCCATATTCTTCACGGGCAACCTTAACAGCTGTTGATGAAAGATCGATCAGATATTTTTCATTGGTATCATCTAGAAGGAATTTTAAAAGAGCACCATACCCACCTCCGATATCAAGAACCCGCCGGTTGTGGATCTGCAATTTAGAAATTAGGGCCTTCAAGCCATCGATGTAATCTTGTACGAGCGGACCCATTTTTGCCCGGTATTCAGCCAGGTTATGAACAAAAGTAAAGTCCTTTTCCCAGCGGTCATTCCAAATGTCCTTATTTTGTTCCATTTATACTCCTTACAGCAGAAGATAGTGTCCCCATACGCAATAAATTATCATCTGCACCCAAAGTCTTTGCCAAAAAGAGATAACAAACAGAAAAGGCTCCCGCAAGCAACAGGAAATGGACAAAGGGAGAATGAAGGGTTTTCACATCCAGCAAGAGATACAAAACGACGTGAGACCGATCAACCATCTTCGAAACGAGCAGTGCCACAAATGAAATTCCCAAAAGAGAAAACATTTTTTTGAGGGTTACGATGATGTCGAATTTTCTATGAAAATATCTGGTTACAACTAATTGTGGCATCATTGATAGAAGCAGGATCGAAATGGTTTTTGATCCAGGAATTCCCAAATAACCGATTTTAGAAACCATCAGATATGTCAGTATCATGCTTGAAGTTCCAGCAATGAAAGACAGGGCTGAAACGAAAGTACTTTTCTGAATGGCATACAGCAATCGCGTATTCAGAGCAACAAACGAAGAACCAATCAATCCCACGACAGAAATTTCGAAAATCTGTGCTACTACAATGGTGTTCTCCACCGAAAAGCTTCCCCGTTTGAAAAAGATTTCAACAATTTCATAGTTATTGGCACACGCAAAAACACTCATCGGTACCATAATGAACCACAAGAAGTTATTTCCTTTCATGAACATTGTAAAAAGGCCGTCTAAGTCCCTTTTCGCAAACGACTCACAATAGAACGGCATAACCACCGTAGAATACGGCATGACAAGCATTTCGACTGGAAGCGATACTAAACGTTGGGCAAGGGATATAGCTGTAAGGATTCCTCCGCTAAATCCAGATGAAAGGTAATCATAAAAGAAGATCGAAAAGGATCCGAAAATTTGCGCCAAGAAAACAGGAATGCTCAACTTGAAAAATCTGTTGAATACACTGACATATTGCAAACTGAATCTGAATAATGGCTGTCTTTTTCCAAGATACAAAAACATCAAGACGGCTTGGATGCAATATCCTAGCAAGACTCCAATTGCAAGGGCCGTCACACCCACCCAAGGCGACAGGAGGACGATGGAAATCAGCATAATAAAATTATTAACCAATACAATCTTTGCAGGAAAGGTGAACTGTTGGTTCGCCTGAATTAAGGATCGTAAAAAATCCGTGATTACATACTGGCAAAAAATGACGAAAAACAGAGGCAGCATCCAATGCGCTTCGGAAAGCGTCGAGGAATCAAATTTTGATATACTGGAGAACACATTTTTTGTGTTCCAGATAAGGATCAGGGAAGTCCCTATAGATAGGACAGTGGTGTAGGAAAAGAGGGAACTTGCGAAATCCCAAGCCTCAGATTCAGATTTTTCCTTGAGTTTGATGAAGAGTGGAACAAAAATCGTATTCACCTGAGAGGTAAAAAGCGCGCCAGCCAGCCCTACAAATGATTGACCAAAATAAAACACATCCGTTTGTTTCGTTGCACCGAAGAAAAAAGAAATGAAAAAAACAGACAGAAAGCCCAAAGCTTTCCCAATCACCATAAAAGCAAAGGTGCTTATAGAGCCCTTCTTAGCCGTTTCCCGTTCAATCAATGTTCAGGACCATTTCTCATCTTCATAGTAGATCTGGCTTCCTCCTAACAACATCTTCTTGGTTACGCCTTCCGAGAGCTGTTATCACCTTTTCCATTGCAGAACAAAATGTCTTCCAGAAGGGGTATTTCCTCTGGGCTTTCCGAAAACCACAAAGGGCTATCTTTTTTCGCTGGTAATCATCATTTAAGTAAAATTCGATCAACTTCACACATTCATCAAAATTTTCATATCCCACTACTTCATGATCTAATTCGTAAATTTCAGTTAAACCCTTTTTATTGTCGCAAATCTGCATAACACCATTCATGGGTAATTCATAGAGGCGCAGATTACATGGCCCGAAGCTTTGATGGATATTAATCCCTATTTTCGAGCGATGGTAAAGTCGAACAAGTTCATTGGACGGCAATGTCCTGATCGGCATGATCCCAAACCCTTTCAGACAACGCTTCAACATACCTCGCAGACCACCCCAATTGCCATAAAGGGCGAATCTCTTACCAAAGTGCCGCTTCAAGCGAAGTAGGAACTCATCCCGCTGTTGGTTTGCCATTCCGCCAACAAAAACGAGGTCAATAGGCCGATATTTCTCAAGAATATCCTTTTCAGTTAAGTTTGGATCGAACGACTTCATCCAGCATCCATGAGGCCTGAAATCTGCTCTTTTGGCACCCCACTCAAGGAACTTTTCCGTCATCTTCTGCTCTTCATTATGATAGACCCCATAGCAAAAAGCGTGATCAAAAGCATACAAATAGGGCTTTGATCGGAGGTAGGAAGATTCAGGATCGTCTCCCGAATATATGACAGTGTAAACTACTTTACTCAGTTCTATAATTAAGTCAGGGTGATAGACACATTCGTGATCCACAAGGAATACATCCATTTTTTCGCATATCTCTTGGACCTTTTTGTAAAACCCCAACAGGTTGCCGTCTTTTTTTCGAAAGAGTTCATCAAGCGCCCAAGGTGTGATATCTCGGTCCCATCCCAACTCTTTCCGGTGATTCAACGGGTAAATTGAATATTTTCCCGCCGATTGAATTTCAATTTCCCGGAGTTCTCTTTCAAAACCAGAATGTCCCATGTGGGAATACAGAATCTTGATAGTCATGGGTAATCGTTTTTCGGAAATTCACTTTGAAGTCCTTGGATAAAATCCAACATCGACACGCTCCTTGGAATATGGTACACTATATAAATATCATCTTTCGGAGTTGTATCATGGCACTGGGAAGGTAGCATCAGGCAAGATAGGCCGAGATGTGGATTGCATTTTTTTTTGGAAAAGTCCAAATTGCGGCAACTCCCCATAACGCCCACAGATCTTTTCTATCCGATCGATCGTTCCCGTAAGAGGCTCCAGGTTCATTTGAGACGGTTTGCGAATGTGATGCAAAATAAAGAGAACGAGACATAATGACAATACGGGCCAGAATCCTGAGAAATGGGCCCAACTCCAGTTTTTTTCACTAAGCACGCAATACCAAGTGAGCAGCACTTCATAATTAATGGGAGAACACCATGTATGAGGATCGGTGGATTCATAAGGGGAAATGGCTCCCTCCTGAATCCAATGACACGTCATAGGAAAATGATAAACAATCGCATCATAATCTCGACGATTTGGAATCTTGTCACCAGTCAGCATCAGCGTTTCAAAACACGCAAGGCTCTGGAGGGCAACAACAAATAGAAGCACAACGGCAATCCGGCTGCGAGTATTCTCCCAATCAAAGGAAGAGCGGATGATGGCAACCAGGAGATTGTTCCGCCAGAATTCAAGGCCCCCATGGAACCATGTAATGCCGGCAATGGCGATGGTAAAGAAAAGCTGCCATACCAAAACGCTCGTCAAATTTAATCCCATGGTATCTGATGAGGCCAAAGTCCATATGATCGGAAGGCCCCTTACCAGCGTAATCTCAGACAATATGGTTGCAGAGAGGGGAAGGAAGCAAAAAAATGATAATTCAACCAATAGAGCATTTAGAACCAGAAGGATGAAAGCAACCACCATCATATTAGGATCCGATACAATGACAGAGCCTGATTAACTTACTTCTCATACATGCTTCCAAGAATTCTCCAACTACCCCTCAGTTGTCTTGTGCGGATAATTCTTTCGACATAGGAAAAGAAGTTGCGATATTTGAACCCGGCCCAGGCAAAACAACGCTTAAAAATCCCAGTGTGAAGATTATTGCGAGCAACCGATTCGGCACCTTCGCGAAAGTGGGCAGACGTATGCTTCTGGCTTAGTTGGTTCTGATGGAGTCGAAATGCGGCAATTGTTGGAAACTTCAGTTGGGTGATGCGAAAGTCTTTCAAGACAGCGCGAATAAAAAAATCAAAATCTCCGGCAAGTCGAAAATGTGTATCAAAGCCTTGGAGTGCCTTATACAGGGTTCGTCTGAAAACGGTTCCCTGCGGGGGTATCGATGTGATGGCAAAGCATGCAAGCGGAATAATGTCTTCTGGAGGCGGCATGATAAAGGAATGAAGGAATCTCCCATGGGAATCAATAAAATCCAGATTACCGTAAATCAGGTCCGATTCATTGCCAAGCGTATTTATTGCCTTAATGATCGAATCTGAGTATACCAAGTCGTCGGAATTTATATATCCAACCCATTCGGTATCAGCTATTTCCAAACCAGCATTAATTGCGGCATACATATTTCCCTTCGGATAGGACAAAATATGATCCGTAAACTCTCGACAGACTTCGAGTGTACCATCCGTTGAAAAACTATCTACAACTATTATCTCTGCTCCGTATTCCTTCAAAGGGCGCAACGATTCCAAAGTCATCCGTACGGCCGGCATACTGTTTAAAGTCGGAATTACAATAGTTAAATCCATCTAAAGGCAAAAACCTCGACTGGTAAACATAGTGTACCTAGCATAGAAAGAAGTTCAACGAAGCGCACGTTCCCGGATGTTACTCTTATCCAATCGGTCTTTCAAGCCCCATCCGCATATCAGGAACATTTCCTAGAACTCGAAACACTGCGGAAAGGACATGTTCAACAGATATAGCATCGAGGCATGAATTTCCCTTTCGCAAACACTCGGTTTGCGAGCAAGGAACACATGAAAACTGGTCTTGAAACGTAATGACACATGAAGACAGCCCACTCGGGCAGATCGTACGGGAGAGAGCAGGCCCCACAAGGGCTATTACGGGTGTTCCAAGGGCATCGGCCAGGTGCATTGGACCAGAGTCAACACCAATGAACAGGTCGGCCAAGGCAAGCAGGCCAAGAAATCCGGAGAATGGTACGGCACCAGATGCGTTTATAACATTTGCTATCTTACATTTTTCCGCAACGGAACAGGCAACCTGCCGTTCGGACATACTTCCAGTCAGGATGATGGCCGCACCATATTCAGCGACAAGGCGGTCAGCGACTTCCGCGTATCGTTCGATCGACCACTGGCGGCCAGGCCAGCGGGCCGCGGGGTGGATGACGACGACCGGACGCGACGGGGATCTTCCGCCGGAACGCTCTGCCAGAAAGGCCGAGGCGGCATTTTTCCCGGGCTCGGGAAGGCGGATGAACGGGAGAAAGGGATCACACGGCATATCGGGCGCAAGATGCTCGACGACGGCCCTGGCGAAACGCCGCAGATGCCTGTCCGGCCCGGCCGGAATGACGTCCGTCAGCCAGTAGTCGCCGCCGGTGATCGCAAAACCGACCCGACGGGGAATGCCGGCCAGGTACAGCAGGAGGTTGTTGCGAAAATCGCCGCGCGGGTCGATTCCCAGGTCGAAGTCTTCGTTCCGAAGTCTGCGAATCGTTTCGAACAGCTTGGCCCAGGCGGATGCTCCGCCCCCCGTCACCCAGGGGGCATCGAGGAAAAGCACGTCATCGATACCGGGCACGAGCGGCACAAGGTCGCGAGACCAGTTTGCGGCCAGAACCGTCACCCGGGCGTTCGGAAAAGCTCGTTTCAGGGCCGGAAACATCGGCGAACTCATGACGAGATCGCCCAGCCCGTCCGTCCGCAGAACGAGTATGCGCCGTATCGATGCGCGATCGGAGAGAGCCGCCTCGCGTGAACGCGGAGGCAGAAGCAATTTCACGCACGGGGAAACGAAGCGGCCGAGTTCGTGCAGAAGGGCGGCCAGCCGCCGATTCCCGGCTGCCGGAATTCGTTCACGGCACGGGGAGATCATCGCGGACGCTCGAGCACAGCCCACTCCGCCCAGCCGAGAAGAGCGTTGCGGGCATACATGTACCAGAGCTTTTCCGGTCTCAGCATGCCGCAAAGGCCGAGGGCAGGCGAAAACATCAGGTGCAGGAGATTTCGAACCTTCCCGCCTTCAATGAACCTGAAGCCTGTGGACTTCCCGATGTCTGCAAGCTCATCCCAGGAATACGGTTTCAGATGGGTCGGGTCATCCCTGAATGCCACCGTGCCGGCAAAACGGCGCGAGGAACGGGGACGAAGTGACCGTGGCCCCGGCGTCTCAATGTAGAACATACCGCCAGGAACCAAGACGCGCCGGATTTCCCGAAGAAGCCGCACCGGGTCGGGAACGTGTTCCAGCACATGGTTCATGACGACGAGATCGAATGAGGCGGCCGCAAACGGAAGATCATATCCGTCATAGCGGACAAATTCGGCTTCAGACGGAAAGCCCGGCCCGACGTCATAAATATCGATCCCGGTTATCTGCAGATCGGGTCTGACGGCCAGATTCTGCCGGATAACAACCCCGTCGCCACAACCGACGTCCAGGCACCTTCGGCCGGGCGTTTTCGCCAAAAAAGCGGTCCGGGGTTGTAACCACGGGAGATACCCGTACATACCTTCCATCTGTTCCTCACGAGCGGTAGTGCACGCCCGGAAATCGAACCGCTGCCCCCGATCCCATTCCTGGCGCGTTCAGGGGCAAATTTTAGCATGCTTTCCCCCCCCTTCACAAGGCGAGGCTGCGAGCATTCAGATCTCAGGCTGTTTTTACGGCTTCGACATGTTCCGTCATCCGGATTCCGATGGACTCCAGTTCTTCGAGAATTGGGCCGTACACCTCGGCGAGAGTCGGAATCAACACCCCGCTCAGGGCCCGAATTCTGCCTTCGAAGAATAATCTGAGGAAGATGGCGATTGGAAGGCCGACGGTGCGCGCGACGGCCAGGTCGCCGTTTGGAACACCGTAATCGGTCAACGTCGAGGTCATGCGCTCGAGCCGGTCGGGATACCCGGCGACAAGCTCGTGATGCATCAGGATCATGTCGCGTTCGCCGGGCCTGTATGCCAGCTTGCTCTGAAGGTGCACGCACAGAAGGTCGAGAAGGCTGTTCGCCCCGACCGGCACCTTTTCATTGCCAAGCAGACCCAGCCACTCGACGCACCTGATCTCGACAGAGCCGCGCGAAACATTCCAGCAGGAGCACAGGTCGGCGGTCAGATCGCCGTTTCCCGGCACCAGGGCGCGCATGATCTGGCCCCAGGTCTTGCCTTCGAGATCAACCCGGGGCATATCGCTGGACCATCCGAGGCTGAACATCTTGTTCCAGAACGAGCACCATCCCGGATTTCGAAGCGTTCCGCGAAACATGGTCTTCACGTCGCGAAGGCCGTAGACATCTTCATAGGCAACCGCATCCCGACATGGATAGACTTCGAACGTCCCCATCCCGGGAACAGTCACCTGCTCATGGCGCTTGAACACGTCGGGGCCGGAAACATTGACAACGTCCCCTCGCTCGCGATATCTGGCGTGCGTCCGTCCGGCTTCGAGGACGCAACGCATGTTCCAGCTGTATCTATAGCCGAGAGGATTCATTCCAGCCTCGGGTGCGGGAAGCGCGCCGCCATACATTTTGAGCGCCGCCACCTTGCCGCCCCCCGCTGCGACCCGATGGATGCTTCGCATGGCAATCATGTGATCGATGCCGGGAATCACGCCCATCTCGTTCAGCAGCATGACACCGGCATCCCGTGCGCGCCCGTCCAGTTCCCGCATCGCCTCGCTGGTATAACTTGTCGTGACCATGTGCTTCCGGTGGGTGATGCACAGTTCGGCAATGGGAATGTGATATCGGTAGGGAACCAGGCTTACGACGAAATCTGCGTCTTTGATGAGGCTTTCGAGCTCATGCCGGCTGTCGAGTTCGATGGCGACTGCCTTGCCACGGGGATAGCCCTTGACCAGGCCGGCGGCCATTCCCGACGCCTGATCGGCACAAACAATCTCGTGACGCGTCTTTTCGAGCAGATAGCGAACGAGAGGCCGAGCCAGCGTGCCTCCGCCGAGGATCAGAATCTTCTTTCCGGAAACCCCGACGCCCGGCGCGTTCTTGAAGTGGCGAGGTGCAACCGTGCTCTCTTCATCAGCCTCTTCTTCGGATGGCGCCCTTTTCAGAAAAGTGCGCAGATGTTCGCAGGCCGGCGTCAGCTTGCCGCGCCACAGAATGGCGGCGCGGCGCAGAGGCATCGGCAGCCCGCTCTTCTCGATCGGCGCCTCGGTTTCGACATTCGCCAGGTTTTGAAGCAGGGGCATCAACGCATGACTGATGCCGGCGGACACTTCTTCGGGCAGTTCACAGGCCGGGTCGGCGAGCGACACGATGACGGGGCCGTGACCGTCGACGCCGTAGGCGATGTCATCGGCTTCCGGTTCGTAGACGTAGGCCGGAGCATCGGGACGGGTGGCGACGGATGCGATCTCAACGGCGCCTTCAACCGTTCCACTCAGGTCCCCGATGACACGGAGGCGAGGACTGATGCCCCTTTTCCACAGTTCATCGATATCCGATTTTGCCACGAGGCGGGCAGCGTCGGTCGCCCGGGGAAGGCTGTTCACCAGGACAGAAAGATGAGGCAGATACCGCCCGAAATCGCTTTCGAAGTGCTTGGGGTGCCGATAAAACTCGGTCAGGCTCACCCGATTCGTTTCATCTTTCGCCCGAATCGTTTGTTCTTCGGGAAAAACGACCTTCAGGATCTCGTTGCCACCCCCGCAGACGCCCCCGGCGAGCAGCTCGGACGGCGTGACTTCGCGATGCGGCACCAAATCGAAGATCTCCTGGGCACCCTTTGAGGCTCCGTCATTGCCGACAAACCCGAAGACCAGCGGGCGCAGAACGCTCGGCAGACGCCTGTCACGGAGTTCTTCAGCAACGTCGATGATCGCGCGCCGCGCCGAAGCGAGATTTTCATACTGATGTGCCTGTCTGATCGCGGCAAAAGGAGTGTCGTATCCCTCGTGTTTCAATCGTTGTCCCAACGCCCAGAGGGTATCGATCATTCCGGCAAGGCCACTATACCTTCCAATATATATGATGCTCCGGCCGCGCTCATCCGTGATCCCATTCCCATCGAAAAGAGTGCAGCCGAGCTCTTTCAGCCGCCGCAGAAAGGCGTCTCCGAATGGTCGTCTGGGAGCGGATCGGCCGAAACACAGATACATTCCGCCGGGTCTGAGAAGCTCTGCCGCAGGCTCGTTCATGCTCATCACGAGATCGCAGCCGGCGATGCCATCGTCGACCAGGGCGCCGGCAGCCGCATATTCAGCGTTCGAATGAACCCGCAACGGCGCCCCCTGAACGACCACTTCGCATCCGTGCTCGCCGACCAACTGGTGAACATCTTCCGGAACCAACGGCACGCGTCGTTCCCAGCGGTCTTTCTGCTCGCGGCAAATCCCGATTGTTCTGATCATGATGTGATCTCCCGTCGCTCTCTTCCGGCTGTATCTCTGCTTTTTCAACAACCTGTTCCCCGGAGTATAGCCAAGCCGCGGCAACCTGTCAAAACAGCAGAACAAGCGCATCGCATTCACAATCAATAACGTCAAAAATACAACAACGAACGACGCACCACTGAGACACAGAGGCACAGAGGCACAGAGGACAATATTTGGTTTTCCCTTTTCATGGCGTTTTCTGCTGTATCTCTCCGCCAGACAATCTCCACGAGGCCTCCGTGCCTGGGATGTTCAATCCGGTTCTCGCAGGTGCGACGGCGGGGCGGTTCGCGAATCGCCCCTACGCGTGATAGAGCAGTTGTTTTCGAGTTTTCAATATTCTCTGTGTCTCTGTGACTCTGTGGTGAAGCTGTTTCTTTCGATCGAAAAATATGCTAGGATACGGGCATGGCGCTGTATTACATCATTCCGGCATATCTGACGGCGATTTTCGTGGCGGCATACTGGGTCGTGCGCATGCTGCTCGTCGTCTTCGACGCCCTCAATTTTTTCTGGGACTGGTGGGACGCAAAGCGCACCGCCTTCCCGGTGATGGCGTATTCCGAGTTTCTGATTCTCGCCGGGTTTGTCTACTACATCGTCAAATGGGAACTGACCGGAGCGCCGTGAAGCGGATTTCTTCACACATCGAACGGGCGCAGTGAATTGCGCCCGTTTTGGCGTACTGCGAGTATGCGATGTGAAAATGTGGGCGGGTGGTCGATAATTCGAGTATGGATATCATGACGGTGGCCTTTGCGGGGGCGCTGGGCCTGCTCGGGACGATTGCCGGGTGGCTCCTGCCCATCATTTGGGATGTGGTTCACGGGGGCGGCCCCTGGGCGCTGCAACGTGCGACGGGGCATCTCGGCCGCGGGGTGTATGTCGGCGGGTTCCCGATCGTATTCGGAACACTGTGCGTTCTTCTGATGCCGGCGGTCTCCGATATCCCTGAAGCGCGCCACCTTGCCGTCATCACGCTTCTGTTCGCGGCATTGGGATTCATTCGCGATGTGATGCGCACCTCCTGGCCCGTCATGATGCCGTATCTGGTGCTCGCGGCAATCGCCGGCACCTGGAGCGGCATCACGATCGGTCATCCTGTTCGGGCGATCGAAGTCGCGCTGACGCTGGGGTGGCCGATCATCACGATTCTCAGCCTGAAGCTGGCCGAACTCGTCTTCGGCATGCCGGCTCTTCTCTGCATGGGAACCGGGATTTCCTTCCTGCTCTTTTTTCCCGGCCAGGCCGCGACCCCCGACGCCGCCGCTCTCTTCACACCGATGCTCATTCTCCCCTCCCTCATGGTTCTGGGCGCGGGAGCCGCAGGACAGCGGTTCATCCTCGGCAACTCGGGGCATTTCGCGCTTGGATGGTTGCTGGCAGGCATTTCGATGATCGGCCGGTCGAAAACACTGCTTCTACTCGGCCTTCTGATGCCTTCCGCCGTTCTCATTCTCCCTCTCGCGTTCGTCTGCCTCGTCATTCTCGGCTCGTATCTCGGAAACGAGTTGTATGCATCCGATCAATCGAACCGCGGCAGAGCGTTCACCTGGAATCTTCCCCGACAGCGCCTCGTCATCCTGGCGGGCCTCGTGTTCATGAGCCTGAACTTTGCCGTTCTGCTCTACGCCAGCCAGGCGGGGCTCTGGGGGTTCCTTGCCCTCGGCATTCTGGTCGCCGGCGTCATGATCAGCTTTGTGCGCACGTTTGCGCAAAAAGCGTCTCGGGACGAAGAATCCCCGAAACCGGGAAGAATTTCGCTCCTGGGCTTTCCCATCGATTCCCTTTCTCGTCGGGATGCCCTCGCGCGCATCGACGGCTGGATACGCTCCGGAGACGGCTTCCGTCATCTCGTGACCGCCGACTCCCTGGCCATCGACCGGGCCCGCCACGACGAGAGCTTCGCGGGAATCGTGCGGCAGGCGTCGCTCGTCATGCCGGACGGCGCGGGGCTTCTCTGGGCTTCCGATTTTCTCGGTACGCCCCTCGTCGAGCGCATACCCGGCGTCGGCATGGTCGAGGACCTCTGCCGGCTCGCCGTCGATGCAAAGCAATCAATATATTTCATCGGCGCCAAACCGGGCATCATCGATTCCGCCGTCGAGCTCATCGGGAAGCGCGTTCCCGGGATGATCGTCGCCGGCACGCATCACGGGTACTTCGCCGCCGACTCCGAAGAGGAAACAGCCGTCATCAAGACGGTTCTCAAAGCCAAACCGCGCCTGTTGTTCGTCGCGATGGGAGTTCCCCGACAGGAGCAGTTCATCTCGAAACTTCGACACGTTGCGTCGGGCATGATCGCCATCGGCGTCGGAGGCAGCTTCGACGTGATCTCCGGCCGCCTGCCGCGGGCGCCGGCATGGATGCAGAAGTTTGCGCTGGAATGGCTGTTCAGACTTTACAAGGAACCGGGCCGCTTCTGGCGTATGACCCGTATTCCCCTGTTTGTCGTGGCCGTATTGCGTGAAAAGCTGAACCACCCGACGGATACGGATTGCGCATCATGACAACCGCCCCGGCAACTTGCACCGGGGCGGTTTGATGCGATAGGCGATCGAAACGGGCGCATCGGGATGCGCCCACACGCATTGGGTGTTATTTCTTTTCGGGGGCGGCGGCCATGCGCTCCTGCATCTTGGCGATGAAGGTGTCGAATTGCGCCTTGGGAAGGGCCACGGCGAACTTCACGGTCGTTCCGTCGGTGTCGATCTTCGCCATCTTGAAGACGTCGACGATCTCGGGGACGTCGACCGCCCAGGCTTTGAACATGGCAACATAGTTTTTGAGACACTCGGCGACGGCCTTGGCCTCGTCAGCCTTGGCAACTTCGGCGGCGGCGTTGATGCCCATCTCGGCGCCGAAGCTGACGCTCAGGAACATCGCGTTGGCGGCGGCCAGGGGCGCGCTGACGGGGTTGGCCTTCGCCTGGGCCTTCATGTCGTCGGTGACGAGGGCGCAGCCCCACATGCCGGCGTTCACGTCGACCTTCTTCAGCATGGCCGCAAAGGCCGGGGCCGCGGCGAGGGATTTGGCCTTGCCGTTCTTCACGGTCGCGGCGGTCTTGATGACGGCATCGGCGCCCATGACGGCGGTCTTGTCATCGAGGAACGCGGCTTTGCGGCCGCTGTCCTTGCCGGCGATGGCCGAGAGGCCTTCGAACTCGACCAGGTCGACCTGCTTCTGGAACTCGGCATCATTCTTGAGGCCTTCGAGGAGCTTTTTCGCTTCGAACGAGCCGTCGACGAGGATGCCGACGTGATCTTTCATGTCTTCCGCCTTGAAGCCGGCTTCCGGCGAGTAGATCATCACATTGGCAAGCTGCTTGAAGGGATCGAAACCCAGCTTGGCGACGAACTCTTCGAGGGCCTTCTTCCCTTCGGGGGTACCCGTTCCGAACGACTCGTCGATCATCTTCTTCATCGGCTCGAACGTGAACATCTTGCTCATGTTCAGGTTGAGCACGAACGGCGCCTCGGCCGGCACCAGGTCGATCAACCCGGCGAACGCCGGCGCAACCGCCATCGCAAAAGCCACAGCCAACCCGAGAGCATACTTCTTCATCGTTTCGTCTCCTCCAAAGTCATATCGGACATTCTTGTTGCATGGTAGAAGGCCTAGCATTTTTTTGTCAACATCCCGTTGAATCACGGTGAGACAACGAACCACAGACACCGAGACACAGAGTTTTGAAAACTGGTCTTTCTCTGTGTCTCTGTGACTCTGTGGTGCGTTGTTTTTTCGTTGTTTTGCTCGGTTAAAGGAAGAGTTTGTAGCTGGTGTGGAAAACTGCGGCCAGTTTGTGGGCGAGTTGTTTGCCGATGGGGCGGCGGCCGCTTTCGATTTCGGAAATGTGGCTCTGGCGCGCGCCGACTTTTTCGGCCAGCTCGACCTGGGAGAGCCCGTCGCGCTGCCTGTATCCGCGGAGGGTGATCCCCGGATGAATCGCCGGAAATGCCTTCTCTAACGGAATGAGTTCGGCATCGTCATCTGTCGAAACGCCTCCAAGGCAGGCGATGACCTTTTTGATTTCGTCGGCCCGGAGTTCCGGCACGAGAAAATGAAGTTCAACGAAACCTTTTGTAATCTGCCTTTTCATGAGTTCCAGCATACAACACCTCTACGATCTTTTTCTCTCGGTCCGTCGTCTTCCAGACCATGACATACGTCGGGTGGCCTTTTTGGATATGGCAATGATGAATTTCCGGTCTGATCTTGCCGTAATTCGGCCAGTCGCCTCGAACAGGGCCTAAAACGCGTATCGAATGAAGAAGGGCCAGAAAGTTGCAGGACACCGATTCAGGAAGATCCGCCAGGGCTTTCACGATTCGCTTCGGAATCAACACGTTCCACACGTTTTCCCCCAGGCTCAATTAAGATTAATATACCACAACAAGGTATATCGTCAATGCCGTCCGGAATGATTTTCCATTGGCACACCCTTACATCTGATGAACCATGGCCTCGGGGAAATTCTTTTTTTGTTTTTCTCAAATCACTTTCTGGGGGACATCGCATTGCACCCATGATTGCGACGGGCGCACATAAGGAAAGAGCCCCGCTTTCGCGGGGCTCTTTGAGGACTGGTTAACCTATGGGATTAGAAGCGGCTGTAGAGCTCAGCCCAGAACATGTTGTAATCCCAATCGCGGCCCGTCGAGCCAGCGCCGGCGGCGACAGAGGCAGCAGCACCCAGCGTCTTGGTCGCATCGCCAGTCATATCGAAGGCGGTGTAACCAACGCGGATGCGGGTATTCTCAGCCAGCTGATAGCGATACTCGAAGGTCAGGACGGTCGCCTTCGGATCAGCGGTGAGGAAGTTGTTGTAGGTATCATACACGGTGTTGGTCTTAACAGCCGGCATAGCAGCGCCAGCAGTCATCTGACCAGCAGCATACTTAGCCAGATCGTTGGACACGGTGTCCTTCATCTCGTCCATGATGTCGCCAGCCAGGCGGAAGTAATGCTTGGTGTTGCGGGGGCGATACTCGACCTGGAGCTTGATGTCATTCATGTTGAGAAGACCACGGCGGAAGTAGGTATTGCCACGGCTGATGTCTTCGTAGGGGGTCTCGATGCCGTCGTCATAGCGGCGATCGTTGTTGAGGCTGATGGCGCCAACAGACTCGTCGTCAGCGAAGGTGTAACCGAGTTTCGCAGCCCACTCTTTCTTGGAATCCCACTTCACAGCGGCGTGACCCATCCAACCCTGGACTTCGGGGCTGATGAAGGTGGTGCCGGCGGTGTTATACATATCGAGCTGGTAGTCGGTGTAAGCGAAGCCAAGGTCATAATCCCAGTGACCGTTCTTGCCCAGAGGGCCCTTGCCACCGAACTCGATGTCGAACATCTTGTCGCCAGTGGTGTTGAAGCCCGTCGCAACGGCCGGGCGAGCGAAGTTGAGAGCGCCAGTCAGCTGAGCCACGCGAGCCGGTTCGTCCTGACCGAAGAAGTTCAAATACAGGTCGTGATCGCGATACTTGGTGCCGAGGGTCAGGCCCCAGAGGTTGCGGTAGTCGACGGCCAGATTGTCGGCGCCGTTGAAGCCCTGGTGGAGGTCATAGATGCAATACAGGGCAACATCCACATCTCCCGTGCGCTTGGCATACTTGATCGCGTCGACGTAGTCGCTGAGGAGGAGGCTGTGACCGGTCGCGTAGAAGTTGCGGCCGAAGGTGAAGTCGCCACCGAAGCGGAACATGTCTTTGATGTTCAAGTAAGCAAGGTCGATCTCGGCGCCGGCATCAGCGTTGTCGCGGGTGCCACCGATGAGACCATTGTTACCGAAGCGGCCGAAACCGGCGACGGAAGCGAAGCCCTGCCCGGGAACCATCATCTCAGAACCGGCGACCATGTGCCAGCGGGCAACGGCGGTCACGTTCTCGTCGATGTTGGCGCGGAACTGGAAGCGGAGCTGGCTGTAAGCGCGGGTGTTGTCATTGCCACCAGCGACGCTACCATCATTCTCATGGATCAGGCTCATGTGGCGAACGAGCATGTCGCCGGAGAGCTTAACCTTCTCCATGCCGCCCTTGGCCATGTAGTCCTTGATGCCCTCGACGTCCTTCTTCAGGGTCGCGACATCTTCCTTCACGACCTGCATGTCGTCTTCGAGAGCGGTGACCTTCACGCCCAGAAGAGCCAGCTCGTCAGCGAACTCGACGGTGAGCTTCTCGAGGGTCTGGAGGTCGGACTTGGTGACGAGGTTCGTGCCAATGCCCTTCTCGAGCATCTGCTCGACGTTGGCGAGCATCTTGGCGGTGACCATGGCGAGAGCGTAGCGGGTGACGTGCTTTTCGCCCTTGTAGGTGCCATCAGGATAGCCCTGAAGGATGCCCTTGGCGGCGAGCTTGTTGACTGCATCATAAGCCCAGTGAGAGAACGGAACATCGGAGAATGGGTTGGCGCTGGCGGCGACGGTGCTGAGCACCATGGCCAGGACCAGAAGCATGGAAATGCGTTTCATTGATTTTCCCCTTTTCGGTATTTTGGTTTTTGGATTTTTACTGTCGGGGGAGAATCCGTTCGTTCCGCTTTCTTTTGGGAGTGTTTCCGGTATTCCTTGAAGTATCCACGTTCCCTTCCAGTTTTCCCGTTGGCACTCTTAAGATCGCTTTCCTACTTGTTTTCTCCGCCCTCAGGCTTGGGACCACACCTATCAGGCTACCTACTTCAGTTGCACCTCCTTCCGCGCACCTGGTTGGTGTTTGAGGTCTTACACCTTGGTCCGAGAGTATATTTGCGTATTTGATGAAAGTCAAGAAAATATTTTTTGGATTTAGACAACGAACCACAGAGACACGGAGGCACAGAGATTAAGGTCGGTTGAGATGTTTTATTACAACGAACCGCAGAGACACGGAGACACAGAGCTTACATCCTGAATAAGACACATAGACATTCGGTCAGAGAATGACCCTTTTGATGCTTTTTGAGAGAACGGGGGAGTTGAAGTTGATCAGCAGGCCGAGGCGTTTGCCGGTTAAGCGGAGGTAGGTCAGAATCTGAGCGGTGTGGATGGGCTCCAGGGCTTTCACGGACTTCACTTCGACCACGACTTGGTCTGCAACCATCATGTCGAGACGATAAAATGACTCCAGGTTCATTCCCTTATACGACAGCGGAATTTCCAGCTGTTGAATGTATTCGATTCCCCGCAGACCCAGTTCATGGGAGAGGCAGCGTTCATAGACGGACTCCAGAAGCCCTGGTCCAAGAGTTTTATGCACCTCGATGGCAGCGCCAATGATTTCATTCGTCAGGTCGTTCAAGTCCATCATCACTTCTTTTCTGTCTCTGCGTCTCTGTGTCTCTGTGGTTCGTTGTCATCCCTCAACCTATTTTGAACAATATACCGTTCGGCGATGATGAGGGCGGCGTAGTCGTCGACGGGGACCGGCGGGATTTGAAGGCCGAGAGGAACCAGGCGCCAGAGGCCGGTGGGGGGATGGTCCTGGAAGTAGCGGTCGCGGGCTTCGCGGGTTGAGTTGCGTTCTTCGCCGACTCTGACCGGGATGCCGAGGTCGAGGTCTTTGATCAGGTCGGAAACGGCGCTTGCGGCGGTGCCGCTGCCGAGGACGATGACGTCAGGGAGGGGCTTCACGCAGAGGCGCTGAAGGGTGCGGTGGAGTTCGGCGAGGTAGACGACGCCTTTATCGACGATGGATAGGTCGTATCGGACAACTGCGTATCCGCATTTGTCGGAACCCGGATCGAGGGACAGCAGATACTTCATCGATTCCCGGAATTTCGGCAGGGCACAACCATTACGACGCCTCCTTCACGGAATATCTATCGTCATTCCAGCAGAAGAATGTTAATCACCCAGAAGAACCGCTTCACCACAGAGGCACAGAGACACGGAGTTCTGAAAGATTCTATTTTCTCTGTGCCTCTGTGTCTCTGTGGTGAAGCTTTTTCATTTCACTCTGATGGCGAGCAGTGTGTCGTTGGTGTGGAGGGGGCCGGCGGTGAGGGCGCGGGCGAAGATGCCTTCGCGGGGCATGACGCAGTCGCCGGCCTTGTGGTAGATGGCGCATTTCGTGTGGCACTCCTTGCCGATCTGGGTGACTTCGAGCAGGACGCCGGTGTTCGCCCACAGGAGCGAACCGACGGGAAGTTCGTACAGACAGATGCCGGAGGTGGCGATATTCTCGGCGAACGAGCCGAAGTCGACCTTCAAGCCTTTTTCCTGCATCTTGCGGATGCTTTCGATGCCGAGCAAGGAAACCTGGCGATGCCAGTCGCCGCCGTGCGCGTCGCCTTCGACGCCGAAGCCAAGCTTGATCGTCACACCATCGGTCGGGTCTTTCGGGGTGCCTTTGGCGCGGCTGGTCGCAAGTTTTTCGATTCTGCCGAGTTCGACGCCATCCGCAAGCCAGTCGCCGCTTTTGCCGCCCGTTTTCAGCAGCAACCGGGCTCCTTCAAGCGCGACACCCTTCGACACACCTTTCACCATATCGTACAGGTTCAACTGCGCTACGGAGACGGCCGTCATGGCTTCCATCTCGACGCCGGTGCGATCGCTCGCCAGCGCTTCAGCAATGACTGCCACGCGTTCCGTCCCGAACGGCGCCAAGGTGATATTCACGGCATCGAGCCTGATCGGGTGCGTCAGCGGAATGAGATCGGACGTCCGCTTCGCGGCCATGATGGCCGCCACCCGCGTCGCGGCCCAGGCATCGCCCTTGGCGATCTGGCCTTCGCGAAGCATGGCGAGAGCTTTTTCACCGACCCGCACCGTGCCGAAGGCGACGGCGCGTCGCTTCGTGATGGTCTTGCCACCGACATCCACCATCTTCACCCGCCCCTCACCATCGAGATGCGTTAACATATCACTCATACGTATTGTCCTTTATTTTACAACGCACCACAGAGACACGGAGATACTCCGTTGAAATGCAAGCGGTTTTGCATTTCTTGAATACCTTTTT
>CAYMEN010000007.1:0-23298 GCA_964389325.1 uncultured bacterium
TCCTCTCGTCACCCGCCTCGTGACGGCTCATTCTACCAACCGGCGGCAGCGATGTCAAAGGGCTTACCTGTTGTGAGCGGTCACGGGATGTGCTAGACTCCGGCTGTTACGTCCGAGTTCGTTCATGAGCCTCTGGAGGGAGACATCCCCATGGATGATTCATCAGTCATCAAGATCGCCGACAGGCGCGCCGCCCACACGGAAGACACGGAGGAAACAAAGCCGGCCCCCGTGCAGGCTCCACCGAAAATGGCAGAAGTCGCCGGACCCAAGCACGTCGCTGCCGGAGCGCAGCCGGGGCGTCCCCCCGCTCCCGAGAGCCCGTCCGACGTCGAAGACCAGCCTCCGTTCGACGGTCAGCCCGAAGAGGACCCGGGCGAAGGCGAGGAAGAGATGGAAGAGCCGCCCCGCCAGGCAGGCCCCGGGCAAGGCCGACGTCGGCCCGGCAGCATGCGCGGCCCGTCGCTCACCTCGATGCACATCGTCGAGACCGCGGGATTCATGATGGAGATCCTGCTTCAGAAGGCGTTTATCACGATGGGCCTGATGCCCAATCCCGAAACGGGGCGGCGGGAACGGGATCTCGAACAGACCCGCATCGCCATCGACCTGCTGTCGGCCACAGCCGAGCAGATGCGCGGGCGATGGGGCATGCCAGGCGTGGAGCAGGATATCGAAGCCCAGCTGACGAGCCTGCGGCTCCAGTATGCTCGCATGGCCCCGCCCGACACCGGCAAGCCCTGATCTCGGTCCCGCCGCATCACATCTCATTCGAAACGGAGGGTTGTTGAGAGCTCATGGATCAGAAATCGAAACTTCAGAAAACCGTTGAAGACAAGCTTACGAAATATATCAGTAAATTTACAAGATATGCCGCATTTTCCCATCTGGCTCAGGAACGCCGCGACATCCTGATGGGAACGTTCCTGTATCTTCTCGAGGAGCAGGACCTGGTTCCCGACGACGTTCCCCACATCGGGTATCTCGACGATCTGATGGTGTTCGTGACGGCAGCCGCGTCGTTCATCGACGGCGAGAAGGGCCAGGACATCCCGGGCGTCATCACCCGCGAGGAGGTCGAGGCAGACGAGGCCTTCGTGCAACAGCATGAGGGGCTGCTCTTCGGCACGCAAAGAACGTCCCTGAAAGCCCTTCAGAAAATGGGATGCGGTACAACAACCGACCTGGCCGCGGTCTGCACGCGGATCAAGGAAAAATACGCCACCCTGGGGAGGATGGAATCATGAACAGTCATACCCGCGTTTTCCGCTTCTGCATGGCCCTTGCCCTGTTCGTCGCGGCTGCCGCCATGACGGCACAGGCAGGCGACCTCCGCGGCAATACCGTCTTCACCGCCGTGAAGCAGATCATCGAGAAACCCGAGGCGTTCAAGGACACGTTCGTCTCGCTGAAGGCGACGTTTCTCGGCTGGAAAGCTGACAAGGGCCAGGATATCGGCGCCCCGCCCGTCACCCGCTCCGATTGGATCGTCCGCGGCGACGACGGCACCTGCATCTACTGCACCGGCCGCATGCCCGACCAGCTCCGGCCCGATGATCCTTCGGCCCGCGGCCGCTGCATCACGGTCCTCGGCCAGATCCATCTCGATGCGAACGGCCGCCCCTTCGTCGATGTCACGGAAGCGGCCCCTCTTCTGGAAGAACCGGAGCAGATGATGGCCGTTTCCCAGATTCTCTTCGATCCGCTCGGAATCAAAGGGCACACCATCGGGCTCCTCGGGGTCCTGGCGAAGGGGTTCGACCAGAAGGGCCGGCGGTTCTATCTTCTTGCCGATCCGACCGGTGCCATCATGCTCGACCGACTTCCCAAACTGTATCCGAAGGGAACCATCCTTCAGCTGAAAGGCGTCGTCGACCAGGACGAGAACGGGCTTCCCATTCTCACCCACGTCGAGATCGTCTCGGCAAAACCCTGATCGTCGCTCGAGGTATCGTGAAAGCCCCGGCCGAAAGAACGGCCGGGGCTTTTTTTGCAAATCAGGCCCCCATGCTGTACCATGTGGGAAGCGTCCGCGGCGATTTCCCCGATCATGTCGAAGCCGCCTGCAGAGACGCAGAGATCAGTTGTGAGAGGCCATCCGTGGAGATTGCCAGAATCGAAGCGCATCTACGCCAGTATGGCGTGAATACCGAAGAAATCACGTTCGAGCAGCTCTTCCATCTCGAGGAAGTCCAGACCTTTCAGGATCTTTTCGCCGCAGCAACCGGCGTCGGGTCGATCATCACGAGGCCGGACGGCACTCCCATCACGAAGCCGAGCAACTTCTGCCGGCTCTGCCGCGATATCATCCGCAAAACGAAGGCCGGGTGCCGCAACTGCTACGCATCCGATGCCGCCATCGGAAAAACCCATCCGGACGGCTTCATCATCCAGCCGTGCCTGAGCGGCGGCCTGTGGGACGCGGGCTGCCAGATCATCGTGGCCGGACGTCATATCGCGACCTGGCTGATCGGCCAGGTTCGCAATGAAGCGCAGACCGAGGACGGAATGCGTCGTTACGCGCGGGAGATCGGGGCAAACGAAGATGAGGTGGTCCGTGCCTTTCTCGAGGTTCCCGTCATGTCTCTGCAGAAGCTCGAGCAGCTCACGCGGATGGTGTCAACGTTCGCCAATCAGCTCTCCCTGATCGCCTATCAAAATATCAGCCTCAGCAGAATCATCTCGGCCAGGGAAAAATCGGAGCAGAGCCTTCGCGAGCAAGAGGAGCGGCTCCGCATGATAGGCAACAGCATTCCATCCGGTATGCTGTATGAAGCCGAGGCGACGCCCGAGGGCAATGCCAAGTTTCTGTATATCAGCGAAGGCGTGAAACTTCTTCACGGCTGCACTCCCGAAGAAGCCATGGCCGATGCCGGATTCATCTACCGGACCATCCATCCAGACGACATCGAGGAGCTCCATCGCCAGGAGCGCGTGGCAACCACATCGAACGGCGTGTTCGACAACGAGTTCCGCGCCCGGGGCCCAGACGGCACCTGGCGGTGGCGGCATAGCAGATCGAGTTCGCACCTGCTTCCCGACGGCCATCGTGTCTGGGTCGGCATCGAAACGGACATCACCGCGCACAAGGCCGCCGAGGAGAGCACGCGCACCCTCGAACAGAAGCTCCATCAGGCGAGCAAGCTCGAGGCGCTCGGACAGCTTGCGGGCGGGATCGCCCACGATCTGAACAACCTGCTCACTCCGATTCTCGGCTACGGTGTCATGATCAGGGAACGATTGTCTCAGAACGAAACCGACCTCGGGCAGGATATCGGATTGATCATCGACGCGGCCGAGCGGTCCAGCAGACTGGTTCGGCAACTGTTGATCTTCGCGCGCAAGCAGGCCATCGAGATCAAACCCGTGGATTTCAACGAGGCCATCATCGCCTTCGAGCCTATGCTCCGGCGCATGCTGCGTGAAAACATCGAGGTGTCATTTCACCTATCCCCGGGGGTTGGCGCCATTCTCGGCGATCCCGGGCAGCTTCAGCAGATTCTCATCAACCTTGCCGTGAACGCACAGGACGCGATGCCGCAGGGAGGTCGCCTGATCATCGAAACGAACCGGGTCCAGCTGGACGACGCGTTTCTCCGGCTTCATGGAGGCGAAATTGCCGGCCCGCACGCCGTTCTCTGCGTCAGCGACACCGGTATCGGCATGGACCGAGAAACACAGCTGAAAATCTACGATCCGTTTTTCACCACGAAGGGTCCCGGGAAAGGCACGGGGCTCGGCCTTGCGACCGTGTATGGCATCGTCAAGCGGCACAGCGGATATATTCATGTCTATAGCGAGCCGGGCCACGGTACGACGTTCCGGCTCTATTTTCCCCTCACCGATCTTCCGTTCGAAGCCCTCCAGGCCCAGCCCGAAGCCGTTTCAACAAAGGGCGGCGAAACCATTCTCGTGGTCGAGGACCAGGACATCGTCCGAACGATGGTCCGCGAAATCCTCCTGCGGAGCGGCTACGCCGTTCTGGCTGCATCGAGCGGGGAAGAAGCCCTTCAGCTGTTTTCCGATGCGAAACACGGGATCAAACTTCTTCTGAGTGACGTGATCATGACGGGAATGAACGGCCCAGAGCTGTATCAACGGATGTCAGAGAAGCATCCTGGGATGAAAGGGCTGTTCATGTCGGGATACTCGAGCGAAATCCTGAATCACGAAGGCGTGCTCCGCGGCGGCTGCCACATCATCCAGAAACCGTTCGCACCGCGGGACCTTCTTCGCCAGCTCCGCGAGATTCTCGATCGGGGAAACGAGACCGGCTCGGCCTCAATGACCTGAAGAGGGCGATAGCGGGCGCTGAGACTCGTCGGAGGCATTCCTGCCGCGAACGAGAAGATACAGTTTCTTGAAGGCCCACATGAAGAGGCCGTAGGATGCGAATCCCCAGGAGTAGAGGAACAGGGTCAGGGCGGGCATCGTGATGAGCGCGACAACGAAGGCGACGACCAGCATCTGCCGGATGGCCGACGTCTTCTTCGATTTTTTCATTGCGGGGTATTCGACGGTGCTCACCATGAGGAAGCCCGTCAGGATGGGCACGAAGGGAATCGCGATGTCAGGGATGCGGAAAAAGGGGAAAAACTGCATCTCGAAGATCGTCAGCGTGCAGAGAATGCCGGCCCCGGCGGGAATTGGAAGGCCGGTGAAGACGTCGCGGTCGCTGGGCGGCGTGACGTTGAATCTGGCGAGGCGCAACGCGCCGCAGAGAACGAACACCGACGTCGACAGCAGACCGACGATAAGATAGTCGGCGAGATACCTGCTGAACACGAGGAACGCCGGCGCAACGCCGAAGCTCACGAGGTCGGCGAGCGAGTCGAGTTCGGCGCCGAAGCGCGACGTGACCGATGTGAGCCTTGCGATGCGGCCGTCGAGGATGTCGCAGATGAGGGCCAGGATGATCAGCCAGCCGGCGAGAAGATACTCTTCGCGGGAGGTGAAAATCACGGACAGATACCCGCAGAACAGGTTCATCGAGGTGAACACGCTCGGCAGAATCGAGAGATGCCGCACCGCTCGGCTCTGGGGATAAGCCGATTCGGCACTCTGCGGCGTCGGAACCGTCACGGGCTCCCCGCATGCTTCGACGGGGGCGGAGTTTTTTTCAGGAGCGGCGGGCGATGACAGTTTCGCCTCCCTTGACCTTGTCGCCGACGTTCACGACCACGATGGCGCCTGGCGGCATGAGAATTTCCGTGCGGGAGCCGAACCGGATGAGTCCGAACCTCTCGCCGCGCGCGACCTGGTCGCCCGGATTCGCCCAGCAGAGGATCCGGCGGGCGATGATTCCGGCTATCTGGCGGACGAGGACCTTATAGCCGCCGTCATCGATGCCGATCGCGTTCTGCTCGTTGTCGAGGGAGGCCTTGTCGCAGTTCGCCGGGAGGAATTTTCCCGGGTTGTAATGGCGATAGGCAACCCGTCCATCGATCGGCGAGCGATTGATGTGCACATCGAATATCGACAGAAATATACTTACCCGTTTGGCCGGCCCGTCGATGAACGGCGCGTTCGGGACGTCGTCGATTCCGACGACGGTGCCATCGGCGGCCGAGACGATCAGGCCTTCCCCCTGGGGGATTTCACGTTCGGGATCGCGGAAGAAATAGATCGTGAATGCGGCGAGGAGTCCGAAGACCGCACCGAGAAACCTGGAACAGCGCGACGTCACCAGGGTGAGGAGGGACAACGCACCGCTGAAGAAGAATCCCTCCGGGTGTATGGGACATCGCATGCTGCAGCTCCTGAAGGCGAGAATGGTAGATCCGTCTCATCGAGTGGCATCGCCACTCACACGTGCATTATAGAAGTGCCCTCCAGGCCTGTCAAGCACGAGAACAAGACAGCGCTGGGAGAGAGCACCAGCCACAGAAATTTTGGCACCCCCCGAACGCGGCCAATCATCGGACACACTTCACCAGTCTGGCGCATCCGATTTCGGTTTTTGGGGCTTTCCGCGCCGGCCTTCCATGAATTCGCGCATTCTGTCGGGGTCCATGAAGAACGGGTCATCGAAGATATCGTCACGGTCGCGGTTCGAGGGGTCGCGCCGGTACCTGCGCTGAATCTCCTTTTCACGTTCCTCCATCTGGCGGAGGAGCCGTTCGACCATGTAGGCGTTGAGTTTCTGGTTCTTCAGGGCCCTCGCCCGTTGCGAAGCGTCGGGAATCTCCTTTGCCGACTGTTTTTCTGATTCGAGTTTCACGTCGCGCTGTTTCGCCTCCTGCTCGCTCCAGGAGGTCGATTCAGAAGCGTTCGCATCATCCGGCTTCGGGGTATCGTTTGCGTTCGCCCGCTGCAGGCCCGGTTCTTCCTCGGCCTTTGGCGTTCCGCTGGCCGTATCCTGTCCGGCACGCTCCGATGGCTGCTGCCGCGTATCCGAGGCATTTGCCCCAGGCTGGGCTGATTGCTGCTTCTGCCGTTCCGAGCCGCTTCGGCCATTTTCCTGTCCCTCCTGCTTGTCGGCGCCCTCTTTTCCCGCCTGCCGACCTTCCTGCTGTCCTTCCTGACCTTGCTGCCGTTGCTCCTGTTTTTGCGAGTCCTGAGGTTGCTGCTGGTCCTGCCCACTCCCCTGCTGGCCCTGCCGTTGAGCCCGTTGGGATGCTTGCTGTTCGGCAAGGCGCTTTTGCGCCTGCTCGAGATTGTATCGCGTCTCCGGATCGTCACGCCGGGCGAGGGCCGCCTGATAGGCACCGATTGCCTGGAAATATTCGCCTGTCTGGAACCGGGCGTTTCCGAGGTTGTGTAACGCATCCGCGACGAGTCCCGGCGGAGAGGCCGGACTCGAGGCAACTCGCTCGAATCCGTCGGCTGCTTCGCCGAACCGTCGCGCGTGATAGGCGACGATTCCGAGATCGTAGGCAATTCGTGGCTCCACGGGGTCGTCGAACCGGGCACGCTGAAGCGCCGCCGCAGCCTCTTCGAGACGGCCGGCGCGCAGGGCCGAAAGTCCCTCATCCACGTCCCGGCTTCCCCGGCATTCGGCCACTTCGGGCCACGCGAAAAAGGCGATCAGCATGGCGATATATATTATATTGATATATTTTTTATACATCATATTCGTTTCAACCAATGATCCTTTTCGCGCTCATAGGGGATCCGCTCGGAAACCATCCATTCGACCAGCAGGAGCAGGAACGCCAGCAAGACCGGCCACTGGAACAGTTCGCGGGTCACGATCTGCGTTCCCTGATGTATTGCGGTTCTCGGCAGAGATTCGAGAGCGTCCGCGACCTTTTTCGCGCTGGCCACGTCCTTCGTTCGGAAATAGGCACCGCGGGCGTCATTCGCGATCCTGCGAAGCGTCGCGTCGTCGAGCTTCGTCACGACGCGCTCGCCCTTGAACGTCTTGTAGACGACACGCCCCCACATGTCGCGCCCCTCGGGCAGGAAACTGCCTTCGAGGCTTCCGATGCCGACCGTGTAGATCGGCACACCTCGTTTGACGGCATCGGCAGCGGCTTTCGTCACCCGCGCCTGATCGCGGTCTTCGCCGTCTGAGACCAGAACGATCACGCGGGTTCTCGAAGCGACATAGTCGAACCGGTCGAGCGACGTCTCGATCGCGGCGGCCAGGTTGGTGCCCTGGACCGTCAGCATCGCCGGGTCGACGCGCTCGAGGAACGTCAGGAACGCCCCCTTGTCGGGCGTCAGCGGGCACTGGACCATCGTATCGCCGGCGAACGCGACCAGGCCGACGCGATCGTTCCGCAGTGCGCCAAGCAGGCGTTCGATGAGCGCTCGTGCGACGTCGAGCCGCGAGTTTCCGTCGATGTCCGGCGCCTTCATCGAGGTCGAAACGTCGAGCGCGACGATCACGTCGATCCCGCGGCCCGTCACCTGCTCCTCCACGTTGCCGCCCGTCGGTCGGGCGAGGCCGACGCCGATGAGAGCCAGCGCCAGCAGCATCATCAGCCACTTGTTCACGGGGCGGCGCGTCGGCTGGTGCGCCGCCATTCTCGCGATCATCAGGCCCGTGGCGAAGCGCTCGCGGCGCGTCTGGAGATCGGTGATGACGCGGCGCGCAAGCAGAGCGGCCCAGACCAGGCCGGCAAGCGTCAGGAGCAGGTTCGTCGGTTCCCTGAACATTCAGAACACCCTCGCGAAGATTCTGCCGCGCAGGAACAGCTCGATGGCGAGCAGTGCGAACGCCGGCAGGAGGAACCACTCGGCACGCTCGGCATACTGGACGGTGCGGCCGACATCGATCTTGCCCTTTTCGAGTTTCGATATCGTATCATATATTGATTCGAGCGTCGTGTTGTCGGTCGCCCGGAAGTATCTGCCCTGCGTCACGTAGGCGATATCCTTCAGCAACTGCTCGTCGATCTTCGGAATCATCAGCGAGCCGTCGGGATTCTGCGCATACTGTCGTCCCATCGGCGTTTCGACGGGAATGGGCGCCCCCTCGACGCTGCCGACACCGATCGTGTAGACGCGGATTCCCCGTTCCGCCGCGACTTTCGCGGCTTCGAGGGGATCGACCACACCCGAATTGTTTTCGCCGTCGGTCAGCAGAATCACGACCTGGTCGCGCTTCTCGCCGGGCGTCTTCTTGAACTTGTAGACGGCGTTGATCAGCGCGTCTCCGATCGCCGTGCCGTCCGCCCTGATCATTCGGAGGTCCGAGCGGCGCAGCAGTTCGGTGACGACACCGTAATCCATCGTCAACGGGCACTGCGTCAGGGCGAGGCCGGCAAACACGACGAGGCCAAGGCGGTGGTCTCGAATGCCGTTGATGAACCGCTCGGTGATCGACTGGGCGGCCTTCAGCCGGTTCGGCTTGAAATCCTCGGCGGCCATGCTGCCGGAAACGTCGAGGGCAAGCATGATGTCGATCCCCTGCCGGTTCACGGTCTCGTGCTCGATGCCCCACTGCGGCCGCATGAGCCCGAGAACCAGCAGCACCAGCAGGGCGAGGCGCACCAGGTCGGGCATCCAGAGGAGCCGCACGCGCAGGGAGGGCTCGGCCCCGACCAGCCGATGCGCCAGGGGAAATCTCAGCCCCCCCCGCTTGAGTGGCCCGACGACGAGCAGCTTATACCCGATCGCGAGGCCGATGAGGGCCGCAAGCAGGATGAACTCCGGGTCGAGCCATCTCATCGGCGCCAGTCCTCCCTCTCGACGAGCGCATGGAACCGGCTCCACAGCTCGTCGAGCGTCAGGGCCCCGAGACTGCCGCGCGCGTATTTCACCTCGTCGCAGTGCGCAAGCAGGCTCATCGTTTCCTGGTGGAGCGGAACCGGCACACGATATCTGGGAAACGCCTGCACCAGCTCATCCGTCGTGGCGGCAGCGCCCGTTCCGATGGAATACCGGCCTTGCAGAAACGTCTTGAGGATTCCTGCAAGGGATTCGCAGATATCCTTGCTCCGGCCTTCACGCCAGACGGGTGATGACTTGAGCCTCGCCAGCGCGTCGAGCGCCTCCTGCCGGTGATCGACCGCAACCTCTTCCTGCGGGGCGTCTTCACGCGCCTCGCTCCGCCGGCGCCACCAGGCCGCGATCCTGAAAAGAAGCCATACGGCGAACAAGAACAGGACCGCATCGACGAACAGAGACCACCCGTCGGATGGCACCGCCGCTGGCGGTTTGAGACCATATATGATCTCCCCGGGCGGCAGAGGCGGCAAAGATGCCGACGACGACGCGACTCCAGCAAGGAGCGCATCGGGACGGCATCCGCGGATCTTCATCGGAACGGCCTCGCCGTCACTTTTCCGCCCGACCCGGGGGAACCGGGGCGGAAGCGGGCTGGAATGCGGACTGGATCGACTCATCGATCACGCGCACGTCTTCCTGCCTGGCAAGATCGGCAATGAGCTCCGCGATCCTGAAGCTCTTCTTCTGCTCGAGCAGTTCGAGCCGGGCCTGCTGCCGCGCGAGTTCGGGGGGTGTCCTGCCGCCGTGCTCGACGCCGTGAACGAGATAGACGACCCATGCCCCCTCGAGTTCCACCGGGCCGAGCAGGCCGGTCGGCGGATCCGCTTCCCACCGGATGGATTTGAGGGCCGGAGGAAGTTCCTGAGGCGTGCCGATACGATGGTCCCCGATCGTTTGCGGGGGGGATGCCGGCTGGCCCGCGACGTATGCCCGTGCGGACGCCTCGTCGGGAAAGGCATATACGCTGTAGGTGACGCGTAACGGGCCCTGATACCGCTCCCTGTTTTTCTCGAGATGGAGGGTCACCGCCTGCTCGTCGACCTGGACATCCTTCAACGCGTGGTCTTCGAGATACCGCATGATCGCGAGGTTGTCCTCGAACCGCCTGACCTGCTCGTGGAAGAGAGGCTGCCGATCGATGCCGGCGCGGGCGGCCGCCCGTCGCAGGAGCCGCTCGCTCATCAATTCCCGGACGGCGTTGTCGACGGCTTCCTTCGGTGCGCCTTTCGCGGGAAGTTTCGCGCGGAGCAGCCGCTGTTCGATCTCGGCAAGCGATATCGCCGACTCGTTTCCGAACCTGACGGCGGTCGTGGATGTCGCGTACACCTGCGTCGGGTTGAGGCCTTTTTCGAGCATCAGGCGCCGCTGGACGTCGTAGACCCTGCCCAGGCGTTCGAGGCACCGGCGGATCGGGGCCTCGACGGCGGCGGCATGCGCGGGATCGGCGGTCTTGAGGAAGACGAGTTCGGCAAGGGCCTTTTCGTAATCGCCGAGCCTGTCCATGCAGACGTCGGCAACGGAGCGCCGCAGGGCGAGGGCTCGCGCCGTGGCCGGCTCGGCGGCCAATGCCGTCTCCATCACGGTCACGGCTTCACGAACGAGGCCATGGGCCAGCAGTTCGGCCGCATACGCCCTTCCCGACTCGAAGCGGCTCCGCACCGTTCCCGACCGGCCCTCGACATGCCAGTACAGATACAGCCCGAGGGCAAGCCCCCCGACGAGCAGGAGCAGAATCGCGTTTATTCTCGATCGCAGGCCAATCGCCCCGTTCATGTGGTTCCTCCGGAGTATTCCATAGTTTCAGTTCTTCATCCGCCCGAAGCGGCGCGTTTTTCACGTTCGGCGAACAACCTGCAGATCGGCTTGATGACCGACTCGCCCGCGTTCAGACGGATGACGTCGATCCCGAGCCGTTTCGCGCGCGAGAGCAGTTCGGCCCTGTTCCGCTGCGCGTCAGCCATGAACGTCGCGACCGATGCCGGGTCGGAGGTGTCCCAGATCGTCTCCTCGCCGGTTTCGGGGTCTTCCAGCTCGATCAGCCCGACGTCGGGCATCATCGTCTCCCGGGGGTCCTCGACGAGGACGAGGATCAGGTCGTGACGCGCGGCGGTGATCCGGAGTTCGCGCTCCATCGCCGGGAGGCTGATACCGTCGGTGACGAGAAACACGATCGAGCGGCGGCGCAGGGAGTGGTTCAGAAAGGCCAGCGCGGGCCGGGCATCGGACGCCTTTTCCTCGGGCAGGGTATACATCAGGTCTCGGATCAGCCTCAGGACGTGCGTCCTCCCCTTGGCCGGCGGCACGAACTTCTCGACGCGGCTGGTGAAAAGGCAGATGCCGACGCGATCGTTGTTGCGGTCGGCTGCCATCGCCATCGCGGCGGCGAACTCGACGGCGGTTTCGCGTTTCTCGCGCGAGCCTGTGCCGAACGACATCGAGGCCGAGAGATCGAGCGCGACGGCCATCTGCAGCTCGCGTTCCTCGATGTGCTCCCGCACGTGCAGGTCGCCCGTGCGGGCCGTGACCCGCCAGTCGATCGACCGATACTCGTCACCGCGCGAGTATTCGCGAATGCCCGCGAACTCGATGCCGCGTCCTTTGAATATCGACCGATATCCACCGGCGTAGACCGAGTCGACGAGATGACGCGTCCGTATCTCGATATGGCGGATTTCGGCCAGCAGCTCGCGGGGAAGCATTCGCGCCCTCTCTTTCAGGGAACCGGCACGCCGTCCGACAGCCGCCGGACGATCTCTTCGGAATCGATCTCGTCGGCTTCCGCCTCGTACGTCGGGATGATGCGGTGCCGCAGGATGTCGGGCAGGATGGCTTTCACGTCGTCGGGCTTCACATACGGCCTGCCGGCGATCAGCGCGATCGCCCGCGCGGCCCGGGCGAGATAGATCGAGGCGCGCGGCGAGGCCCCGTAGCGGATATACCCCTTCAGCTCGAGGCGGTATTCCTGCGGCCTGCGTGTCGCATCGACGAGCCGCAGGATGTATTCAACGATCTTCTCGTCGACGTAGACTTTTTTTGCCATCTCGCGCAGGCCGGCCACGCTCTTCGCGTCGAGCACCGGCTTGATGACATCGAGCGTGTGCGCCTCTTCGGCCAGGCCCATGCGCTGGACGACGAGACGCTCCTCCTCGAAGCCGGGGTAGCCGACGTTCACTTTGAACAGGAAGCGGTCGACCTGCGCTTCGGACAGCGCGTAGGTTCCCTCGGTCTCGATCGGGTTCTGGGTCGCGAGCACGAGGAACGGTTCGGGGAGCTTGAACGTCTCGTGTTCGATCGTCACCTGGCGCTCCTCCATGCCTTCGAGAAGCGCGCTCTGCACCTTGGCCGGCGCGCGGTTGATCTCGTCGGCGAGAACGAACTGGGCGAAGATCGGCCCCTTGTGCGTGAAGAACGCCGTCTTCTGGGGATCGTAGATGCGCGTTCCGATCAAGTCGGCCGGCAGCAGGTCGGGCGTGAACTGGATGCGCGAGAAGTCGACGGTGATGGTGCGGGCGAGCGCCTTGATCGCAAGCGTCTTGGCAAGACCCGGCACGCCTTCGAGGAGGATGTGCCCGTTGGTGGCGAGGGCGGCAATCAGCCTGTCGAGCAGGTGTTTCTGCCCGACGAGAACTTTGCCGACCTCGGACCGCACCTGGGCGATGGTCTTGCCGGCCTCCTCGATACCGGACTTCAGGGCGGGGTCGATTCCAGCGTTCATCGGTGAGTCTCCTGTCTGTGGGTGAGGGAACGCACGATCGTGCGCGCGTCGTCATGCAGGGCGCTGAAGGGACGCGACGGAAGCATCCGCGCGTAGGTCACGCCTTCCCACTCGTCGACGACCGGCTTCATGCGCGATGAGACGGCGGGCGGGAAATGTTCTTCGGCAGTCCGGCGAAGCTCGTCCGGCGTCTGCTCCGGCTTCATTCTCGGATTCGCCGCGACGAGGGCTTTGTGGAAGATATCAAAGTAGGATCTATAGAACTCGAGCGTCGGCTCCTTGTATTCGACTTTCAGCCGTTCGATCTCGCGATCGAAATCGACGTTCTCCACGGATGGCCTGGCGACGGCGACGATTTTCGCGTCCTCGACTGCGGATGGTTCCGACACAACGGCGGGGGCCCCGCTCTGCGTCGTTGAAGAAGCGCGCGAGCGCGACGATGGGGAGCGACCGCTCATGTACCAGGACAGAAGGATCGGCAGGCAGATGACCGCCGCCGTGATGAGGAGAAGCATCGAAAACGCCTTGAACAGGCTCATTCCGCCGCCGTTTGCAACGCGAGAAGTGTCGTCTTCCTCCGGGGCGGCCGGCTGCGCGCTTCCCTGCCCCGCCGCATGCTCGTCTTCAGGGGGAAGCACCTTCACCTTGATTGCCTTCGAGCTCACGCTGCGGCCATCGGGCAGCTTGAACCCCATGGCGGGGATGGTGAAATCGCCGGGGCCGCGCGGCACGAGTTCCAGCGACGTCTGGACCTGGAGCTGGCCGACGCCGTTGATGAAGCTCATGTTCTGGGCCGTCCGCCGGCCGGCGATATCGAAATCGGGAATCGAATCGACGCTGGGCGTGATCATCTGACGGCCCCCGCCGCCGGAGATCGCCTGCGACAGGGTGAGCGTGAGCGTCAGGGACTCGCCGAATCTGACGGTCGTCCGGTCGACTTCCGCGTCGAGAGAGACGTCCTGCGCGGCGGCCGGAACGGCGAAGAGAAGAGACACCAGCATCACGAGCAAGGCAACGTGCCGCACGCGCGAAATCCGGAGTCGCTTTCCGGCCTCATGGATCAGGTGACAGGTCTTCGACATCGTGGAACTCACCTCGAGTATCGTTTTTCGAACCCCTTAGACCTGCGTATCATACTCAAAGTTCCAGGAAATTCTGATACTTTTTTGGCGAATCCTGTGAAGCAGGGAAAGCGCATCGGGTATCGCAACCATCGTTTCAGCTCGCCGCGTTCGGGAATTGCAGAATCGGGTATCCGGTCACCCTGAGTTTGTCGCAGGGTGAACGGCTCTCATGCTTCGACAGGCTCAGCACGAACGAATAACAGCCACACTACAGAGGAACTGATACGCTTTCCTTCGGGTTCGATGAAGGCGAACGTCACCTGTCACCCCATGCTGTGCTACAATGCATGTCATGACCCAGGGAACAACGCTCACGCATGTTTTTGGCGCGGCCGTGTCTGTCTGCCGCGTCTGCCGCTACTCATGCGGATACTGCGCCTTTCGGAACGTCGAAAGCGGCCTGGCATCTCTCGATGCGCTCGCCGCCGAATTTGCCGGGTTTGCCAAGGGAGGCGCCGTGCAGGTTTCTCTCGTGTCCGGTGAATCACCGCATGAGTATCCCTCGATCCAGTTCGCCCTCAATCGGGAATCCTGCATCTCATACGCGGAGTATCTCCGGAAGGCGTGCGCGCTTGCCGTGGCTGCAGGTCTGCTTCCCGTCGTCGAAGCCGGCGCCCTTGCCCCGTTCGATATCCAGACGCTTTCCGAAACGGCGGCCTCGATCCGCTTTTCCCTGACTGCCGCCGGCCTGCACGGGAAGGGCGAAGCGCATGCCGAGGCCCGGGGCCGCGGACCGGACCACGCGAAAGGCCTGATCGAACAGGCACACCGGTCGCAGCTTCCTTACCATCTCGATTTTCTGATCGGCATCGGCGAAACCGAAGCCGAGCGTCACGAGTTCATCAAGACCGTCGGCACGTTCTGCGCGGCTGATCCGTGGCTTCAGGACGTCCGACTCGTTCCGTTCCAGCCCGTCCCCGGAACCCCCATGAGCGGCAGGCCGCCACTCGGGTTCGACCAGGCCGCCGCCGCCATGGGCGTGCTTCGCGAGGCGTTTCCCGTTCATTTTCGCGCGATCGCGCCGCACCTTTTTTCGCGGTATGCCGAGCTCACCGGGCACGGGCTGAACGATCTCGGGCCGCTTCCCTTCCTGAGCGGCGATCCAGTCATGCCGGGCTTTCCCGTTCCCGCATATGAAACGCTGAAGAACAGGCTGATCGAATACAACATCCTGCTCAGCGAGCGGCTGCCTTTGACGACGCCCGCAGCCGAGAACAGGGGCCCCATGGCATCGGTCCTGTCCATCGTTCGGAACAGAGTCCTGAGCCGCGACCAGGCGAAAATCAAGCTGATCGACGACAATCACTGTTTCGTCTGCGGTCACAGGAACTCCCAGGGGCTCCAGATCACCCTTCAGAAGAACGATCCCGGCACCTGCTCGACAGTCTGGACGTCGGGCCCGGCGCATCAGGGCTACGCGGGGATCGTGCACGGGGGCATTCTCACAACTCTTCTCGACGAGATGATGGGCCACGCGATCATCTCCACGGGTATTCTCGCCGTGACGGCGGAAATGCGCATCAAGTTCCTGCGCCCGGCCCCGATCGGCTTTCCGCTGACCGTCGTGGGAAGCCGCACCGGCGGTCGCGGACGGGTTCATCTGGCGAAGGGCGTCGTGATGATGCCGGACGGGACGGTTCTGGCCGAGGCCGATGGCCGGTTCGTCGAGTGCTGAAGCAATCCTCGAATTTTTTCCCGGTTCATGGTACATAGATCATTCGCAATTCATTCAAGGAGCGTATCGAAATGAAAGCGCACAAGGAAAAGCTCAGAGTCATCCTGTACACTTCCCAGCACATGATCCGCGGCGAGGTGCACCTGTATGAAAACAGCCGCCTGTCCGACATTCTCAATGCCGACACGGCGACCAAGGATTTTCTTCCCATCACCAACGCGAAACTGACCGATCTTCGCACCGGCAACGTCGTCGATGTGGCGTTTCTCTCGGTCAATCGGCGTCAGGTCGAAATGGTGCTCGAGGATGACGAGGCGATCGCGGTTCTCAAGGCCCGCGACATGATCGCCAGGCGCCGGTACACGGAAGCCCTCCAGTATGCCCAGCGTGCTGTCAAGGCCATTCCGCGCGATGCCGAAGCCCAGTATCTGCTCGGCCTCTGCCTCGCGAAAACCGGCGATCCCCGTGGCGCGAAAGCGGCGTTCGAAGCCTGCCTCAAGCTCGAGCCGAACCCCGAAGTCTCCCAGAACGCCCGCGAAATGCTGAATTCCCTGTGAGCTGACGCCATGCACCGCCACGAGCCCCGGAATCCCCGTCATTCTTCCTTGAATCACCTGTTTTCGCTCCGCGGATTTGCGCTGATCCTTCTTCTTGCAGGGTTCCTGGCGTCGCCGTTTTCCGCATGTGCCGCTCCCGTCCGGCTCGTCATTCTCCACACGGGCGACATTCACGGCCACATGTCTCCTCAGCCCGATCCGACGGCCGCAAGCGAGCCCAAACCCCTCGTCGGCGGGTATGCGGCGCTTGCGAACGTCATCGCCCAGGAGCGGCTCGCCGCACTGAAATCGGGCGGTATAGCTCTATACATGGACGGCGGGGATACGTTTCAGGGCACCCCTGTCGTCGACGAGACGAAGGGGCTGTGCATGATCGCCGCGATGAACCATCTCAAAACCTTCGCCGCGACGATCGGGAACCACGATTTCGATTACGGGGTCGCCGGGCTCGCATCGGCGGCGGCCGGGGCACGACATCCCCTGCTCGCCTGCAACGTCTTCGACGAGAAGACCGGGCGGCTTCTTCCCTTCCTGAAGCCCTACATCAGGTTTCCCTTCAAGGGAACCGAGTTCGCTTTCATCGGCGTTCTTTCGCCTGACACGGCGCGCATTTCCCTCGCGGAAAACGTCGAAGGGGTCGAGTTCCGTGATCCGGTCCCGATCCTCTCCGAGCTCATCCCGCGACTTCGCAGGCAGGGTGTCGATTTCGTCATCCTTCTCACGCACATCGGCCTCGATGAGGACAAGAAACTCGCGGACGCCGTTCCAGACATCGACCTCATTCTGGGAAGTCACAGCCACACGCCGATGACCGAGCCGGAGTTCAGCGAGCAACACCTCGTCCCGATCATTCACAACGCCTTCGACAACCGCGTCGTGGGGAAAATCACCCTCGACCTGGAGTGGTGGCGCACGGTCATCCGGTATGAGCCGATTTCGATGTATATCGCATCGTATTCAGAAAACCCCGAGATGAAGCGTCTCGTCGCCGGATACCAGGATGAGATCGATGCGAAGATGAGCGTCGTCGTCGGCACGTCCACCGTCGACCTGGTGCGCGGGGTCATCGGCGGCGACTCTCCGGAAGGATCATTTATCGCTGATGCCATGCGGCATGTCGCCGGCGCCGACTTCGCGGTCACCAATATCGGCGGCGTGCGCTATCCGGTCTGGAAGGGGCCCGTCACCAAGAACGACCTGTTCCTCCTGCAGCCCTTCCTGAACTACGTCGACGTCGTCACCATGACCGGCGAACAGGTCGTCGACCTGATGGCGAAATCACTCTCGGTGCCGTTTTCCCCGGTCAACGACGCGGACAATCTGTTCGCGAAGGAGAATTTCAAGTTACGCGCGAGCGGCATGAAACGAGAGTTCCAGGGAGACTACGGCTACCTGATTCCTTCGAATCTCAAGGTCACCTTCGATCCGCACCGTCCCCCCCTGAAGCGCATCGTCGAGATCACCGACGACAGCGGCGCGAAGCTCGACCCGAAGCGGCTGTACAAGGTCGCCCTGAATTCGTATATGAGTACGGGCGGCGACGGATACACGTATCTGAAAACGATGAAGCGCACCCCCACGGGCATTCTCGTGCGCGACGCCATCGAACGGTATATCGCATCCACCGGTGGAATCCATGCCATCCCGCCCGTGCGCATGAACAACACGGCGCTCACCATCGAGCCGCTCCAGTAAGCCCATGGCAAAAGCCTGGTTCAAGGACCGCCTGAACGATCCGTGGCTCCGCAAGGCCCGCCAGGAGCAGTTCCGATCGCGCGCAGCCTACAAGCTCGAAGAGATTCACCGCAAATACAAGCTGTTGAAGCCCGGCATGAAGGTTCTCGATCTCGGCGCCGCGCCCGGCAGCTGGACGCAGATGGCCCTTCACTGTCTGAACGGGAAAGGGCTCGTCGTCGCCATCGATCTCCTTCCGATCGACCCGATCGAGGGTGCTGTTATTATACAGGGCGATATTCGATCCGAAGAGTCGCAGAAGAAGATCGCCGACGCCGTCAAAGGCAAGTTCGATGTCATCCTGAGCGACATGGCCCCCGACACGACCGGCATCCACCACGCCGACACCTCGAACTCCGCCGCCCTGGTGGCCCTCGCCATCGAGCTCTGCGCCAGATGGCTCAAGCCCGGCGGCAGCTTCGTGGCCAAGGTATTCGAAGGCTCCGAATACAAGGAGCTTCACTCCGAGGCGAAGAAGAAGTTCGAGTTCCTCAAGTCCGTCAATCCCGAAGCCTCCCTCTCGAGAAGCCGCGAAGTCTACCTCGTCGGAACCGGTTTCAAAGGGGCTCTGGCACCCTGATCAGGTTTCAGATACGAAGGACACCGCTTCATTGGTGGACCTGTTGCAGAGCCGCCGGCCGGGACAAGCCCGACCGGCGGTTTTCTGTCACTGCCGGTATTACTGTTTTTCGCCCGTCAGGGTTCCGGTGGTGGTCGACCCGCCGCCGGTCGGAGTGCTGCTCCAAGAGCCGCTGAACGAAGTCCCATTGGAAGCCATGGTCAGGTTCCAGGTTTCGGTGCGATCCTGCGGGGTCACGGTCAGAACGGCGTTCTGCCCGCTTACCGTACCGGTGAAGGGCGTGATGCCATTCACGGAGCCGGAGAGGGACGTTCCGGACTGTTCGATCCAGACGGGGAAATAGCTGCTCTGGTTGGTGCTGGAAGTCACATGCCAGGTGCCGGCATAGTTGGCCGTTCCCTCAGGAATGACAAGCGTTTCCGTGGAAATGGCGGCAGCGGCAGTCGTCGCCGCGGTGGTGAGCGTGGTTGAGGCGAGGTTGATATCGGCCAGGCTGGCAACAGCCGTATCGGTATTGACCAGACTGTACAGCGTCGTGGCAAGGACGTTGTCGGCGTTCGGATTGAGGGCAAAATTCGCCTGGAAATTTTCGACGCTCTTGTCGACGGGACTGCGTTTCAGCCATTCGGCGTAAATCAGTGACTGTGCGGTCGTATCGGGATTCATGTTCGCGGTCATATCAGAGGAACCGTATACCATGGACTGCATGACCGGCGTATCGGACGCGAGGAGTTCCACCAGATAGTCATACCCCGCGGTGATCGAAACGCTTCCGGTGGCCTGAATCGTATTGTTGGTGGTGATGTTGGATGTGATGACCGGATCGCCCGCAGAAGCGCCGTTGCTGTAGGGAGTGACGCGAAGCCTGAGACCGTCCGCGGTCACGCCGAGCGTACGATTCGCCGGGGCGATAATCCCGGGCCTCTGTCTTGTCGAGGCTGCAAACACCGCAACTCCGCCACCGCCAGTGCCCGCCGTCGATACGACGACCGTGATCAGGATCGCGGCGGCCAGGATACTGCCAATGCCGTCATCCCCGAAACAGCCGGAGGTCAGGGTCATCGCTCCGAGAAGGCCAACGACGAGAAACAGACAGAGAAGTTTCCTCATACAAAATCCTCCAAATAAATCTATTTTTTTACCCACTGACCGAATCATACCACGATCCGATTCGTTTTGTCGTTTCCCCACAAACTTGCGTTCCCATCCTGATTTCAGCCGGCATCGACGGATCATGCCCCTTTCCATTTCGCCTGTCAGGGGATTATAATCATTTCACATCAGATCCAACCCATACTCTTCCAGAGGGGAAGAATCTTGAAGAATTATCTATACTTCTTGCTACAATTAGTTCTGCTCTTGCTGACCCCGGACACGGCGGCATCTCAGACCGATTGGCCTGTTCGCGGGACGGCGCGGGTTGGGGCGCAGTTTCACGATTTTCAGAACTACGGAAAGGTGCCGTATCTGCATGGGGGCCTCGACGTACGGGCTCCGGCGGGAACGGTCGTCTACACGCCGGTTTCCGGAAGGGTGACGATTTCGAGCTACCGGATCGAGGCGTCACGCACCCCTCTCAGGTTTGCCTACGTGCGAAGCCCGTTCACTCCATCGAGCGATCTCTCGTCGAAATATATAGAGGTGAGTATTGTCACAAACGACGGGACCAACTGGTGTTTCCGGCATCTCGATCCAGGCTCGATCCCATATCATCTCATCGAGAAAGCGAAAAACGGAACTCCCATTGCCGTCGGAGATTCGATCGGCAACGTCGTGCCCTGGTCTGAAACCGTTCTGCCGGTACCGGAAAAATACGACCATATCCATCTCGAGCTGATCGCTTCGGACGGTTCATACCTGAACCCGGTGACGTTCCTCGAACCCGTGGCCGACACTCAGCCGCCAACGATCCACGGCATCTGGGCCGTTCCGAACGAGGAAACCACGGCATTCGTCGGCCCCAACGGCATACCCGAGGTGTTCGGTGACATCGATTTCGTCCTGGCCGTCACCGATTCGCTGTCCGGGGGCGGATACCGGTATTCTCCCTATCGGGTGCAGGCAGCGGTCCGACGTCTCGACACCCCCGGAACAACCATCATTCCGCCCTCAGACGTGTTCAGATTCGACAGGCTCCCGATCCGGGGCGACAGAACCCAGCTTGCAACCGTCATCTTCAAGGAACGCCTGAAAACGCCGACGGGGGTCGTCGAATCGATCGGGAACGGCGGCCCACGCTTTTTTCTCATGAACCTGACGAACGGCAATCCCACGCTCGGCTACAAGCCGGAATACGCGCTTCGCACCTCGGATCTCGCCGACGGCCGCTACGCCCTCGATGTCGCAGCATCGGACATCGCCGGCAACACCGCATCCGCCACCCTCGAGTTTTCCGTCAGGAACAGGCGCTGATCCGATTTTCTGCCGTGCTCTCAGGTGGTGATCTCTATCGTGAACACCGTTCCGCCAAGGGACAACTTGTCGCCTGAACGGATTTCCGATGCAGCTTTGACAGATACGCCGTTGATTTCCGTGACGTTCGAGGTCGTCTGCGGCACGGCAGCGAACCCGTCCCGTTCGCGCCTGATGAGGAGATGCCGGCGGCTCACCTCAGCGGCGGTCATCGAGATGTTGCACTCTTTCGCGCGGCCGATCAGCACTTCCACGCCACGTCCCTCGAACATTCTTCCGTTCTCATCCGTAAGTTTCACGAAGATGGAGGCATGTGCGCCCCCCACCTCGCTCTGCCGCAGGAACCCGCTTCTGGAAATCGTCTGGCCCGAGGTATCGACCTTCTCGGGCGATTGCGGCGTGCCAGGCATGGCAACCGTCGAATCGACGGCCGGGATTTTTCCCGAGATGCCACTCCGGGCAACCGTCTTTTTGGATGTATCGAAGGCAGCAGCCGGCTCTGCGTTCTTTCCATCGATAACAGGCATCTCGGCGGTTTCGCATGTTTCCGCAGCCGGTTGCTTCTGCTGATCCTCGGCATGCTGAACTGCATCAGAGGCGCCGGAGGGAATATCGGATTCTCCCTCCGGCATCGCGGCTGGTTCCTTCGGGACGTCTTTCTGTTCGGGTTTCGGCAGGGAAACCGGCATTTCGAGTGTTCGTTCGGCCCGAGAACCCGGAGGCAGCTGTTCGCCCAGCTGGGGAACAACCGTCACGACCGGCATCGCCTGCGTCGAATCGGCGGCTGAAGGGGCGGCGGGGGTGATGTCGCTCCCTGACTGTGGTTCTGGGGTCACGGAAGGAGCTTCTGCCGCCGGCGATGCCGGATGATCGGAGAAAAACTGCTCCCGCGCCTTCTGGAGTTCCTCGAAGTTCAGAAACAGCGAGCGAGTCGACATGAGGCCGGGATTCTTCTTCTGGTAGCGCCAGACGGCCCATGCGACGATCAGCAGGAGGATGCCCCCGACCAGGACGTGGAGGTGATACTGCTTTTCTTCCCCTTTCGCGACGAACGCGACGTGGAGTTTCGCCCCTCCCCCCGCGTTCCGGCCAAGCATGAAATCCGCAGTAGAGGCGTTCGGGAAAGGAAGGAATTTGACCTGGTATGCCCCGCCCTTCCCGTTGTCAGGCGTGATTTCGAGCAACGATTCGCGCGACAACTGGACCTCCGGTGTCGGGGCGACGAGCCCCATGAACTGCACCGTCGCAGGGTCGAACGACAACCGCCAGGCGGGGCCGGCCCCGGCGGGAACCGAAACGTCGACGACGAAGAGGGCGCCCGGATCGGACTCGGCCGGCCCGGAGAGCGTCTGAGCCACGAGACACGGGCTCATCGCGGCGAAGCATATTATAGGTATCAGTATATTCAATATCCGCCGTGTCATCGTAGCGTTCATCTCCCGGTTCATCGATTTCGAGTCTGAGATTCGGCAGGCCTCATGCTATTTTCCCGGCTGCCATCCCGGGAACCATTCGATCAGTTCCTGGACGCTCGCCTTGTGGCTGCGCCGGCCGCCGAAGATGCTCTTGATGTAGTTCCGCTTTCCGCGTTTCTTCGCCTTGGATTCGACGGCTTTCGCCATGAGCCCCGGCCGGTCCCAGGTTCCGCTGACAGTCAGGTCGAGGTATGGCAGGCCGGTCGCCCGGTCCTGGAGCACGCGCGTCATCGAGCCCATTTTCCGGCCAAGCTTCGTGCGCCGCAAAGGCTGCGGATTGAACACGATCTTGCCGGCGAGTTCGAGTTTGTATGGGTCGAAGGCGCTGTCGCTGATCTCGAGGCGCATGTCCGGCCCGGCGAACAGCGCATCGGCAACGCGCACCCGGCCGCGCTCCATCATGTCGCCCTCGCTGCTGACGTAAAGATTCAGCCTGCTCTCGGTGAACTCGGGCTTCTCGAGAAAATCGAGGCCGATATGCGAGACCATTTCCGGGTCGAGGGGCATCCGTTCGATGACGAGGCCCTTCAGGCGCAGCTGGAACACCGCGTCCCGTGCTCCTTCGGGCGTTTGCCCGGCCGTGAACTCACCGCCCAGGATCCCCTCGAGGCCGAAGCCGTTTCCGCCGGTGATATCGCCGCCGAGGGTTCCGAAATCGACGTCCTCGATGCTGCCGGCCAGCTTGAAGTCCGATGCTCTGCCTGGCATCAGCCTGCCGGAAGCGGACGTCAGGCGCACCCGCCCCTTCATCACGCCAAGGTCGCATTTCGACACGCTGGCATGTCCCGTGCCGAGGTCATAGGCAAGCGCCACGGCGCCGGGGCCGACCGGAACGGTCCAGGAGCGCCC
>CAYMEN010000007.1:23308-56447 GCA_964389325.1 uncultured bacterium
GTGTAGCGAATATCCACGGATTCGGTCTTCACGTCGACGTCGAACCGCGGTGCGTCGAGGGTGCCTCCGAGATTGACCGTGCCGCTGAACGCACCCTCCTTCGGGAAAGTCACCGTCGGCAGTTGCAGACCGGACAGCAGCGCCAGCAGGTCGGACGGATAGGCGCGTTCGACGAGGCCCTCCATCGTCAGTTTCGCGCTTTTCTGGGGATCGATGACCTGGCCTTTCGGAATCGAGACGAGGGAACGGCCGAACGCGGCTTTCACGTCACGCCATTCGACGACGGGCTCCGGCCGTCCCTGCCTGCGCGAAAGGAGAATTGTCGCATCGAGCGAGCTGACGGCCTCGGGGATCCCGGCCCATCTGAAGCCGCCTCCCGCGATCCTGACCTCGCCCTCGCCGCTGTACCGGTTCCGTCCTCCGCTCAGATTCAGCTTGCCACCCATTTTTCCAGTCACATTCGTCAGTTTTCCGGTGACGGCGGCCGGCAGGAAACCGCCGTTCAGGACATCCATGAGCTTCGCGGCATCGATCTCGGCAAGCGAGGCGGTCAGGCTGTCGATCATCGGAACCAGCCGTTTCCCTTCCCGTTCCAGTCTTGCCTTTCCGGCGAGGGAGACTGCTCCGCCTATCGCACGTGCCTTCCCGTTCGTGATCGCGCCGGTGAATCTGCCGGGCGCCGTCTGGGCGAACTCCACGTGGCCGGAAATGCCGCTCACGTCCACGGGCAGCGGTTTTCCGGTTCCGATCTGCAGAGGGAGCCGGAGGTCGAGGCCGTCGACATCGGCTGCGGCTTTTGCCGTGAGCGCCTCGAATGTTCCAGACGCGAGAAAATCGACGGCGGCGGAACCGTCAACGGTGAACGGCAGATTGAACCTGCCGATCCGGGCGACCTCGCCCATCAGCGTCTGAAGACGCCTGCTCCGGCCCTTCAGCCTGAGATTCCTGATTTTTCGTGCTGCCGGCTCGATCGCCGCCTCGAGGTCGAGAATCGTATCGAACACCCGGGTGTTTCCGTTCATTTTCAGCGTCTGCGCTTTGGCTCCACGAACCCGTCCCCAGGTCAGACGGCTGTGCAGGCCGTCCAAAATGAAATCGACGCCCCCGGTCGAGATCTTCGCATTCTTCGTGGAGACGTCGCCACGGTATTCGCCTTCCTCGCCCGTGTTCAGTGAAAGATCGAACGGCATGGCCGCCGAAACGCCGCCAGCCTTCACGTCCAGCCGTGGGCAGGAGATCGAGCCCGCCAGATAGGGGCGGTTGAGACGGCCGTTGCCCTTCAGGTTCAGGGTGAACGCGCCCCCGATCTCGATGCCGAGCTTCTTCACCGCCGCGTCGATATCGGGATGCTCCCGCATTGCCGCCAGGAGCGGACCGAAGTCGTTGCCTTTCCATACGATTGCCAGTTCGTCGATCTTCGGGTCTGCAAGATTCATCACGGCGCGGGCAGTTCCGGGAAAGCCGAACAGCTTCAGCGTCGCATCGGCCGCGAGCCGCGACGGCTTTCCCCGCGACCGGTCGAGCGGTTCATCGGTCTCGAGACCGAGTTTGACGTCATCGAGCCACCACGACTTCTTCCCGCGCCGGAGGCGGAGCTTCTGTATCTGAATTGATATATGCTGCGTCTCGGTCGCCGAGGTGAGGCGGGCCTCGAGGATCCTGTCGCCCGTGACGTCGATGGAGTCGAACCTGGGTGATCCCTTCAGCCCGAGGCTGTTCCAGAACCTGTTGCCGGTGATGACGAACGGTTTTCCCCCGTCGAGCCTGGAAACGACGGTTATTGTATACGAATCGATATTATTTTCCCCCGCCCGGACCGCAATGCGTCCGGACGACTCGGTGACGAGGGAGGCCAGGCTCGCGGAAACGCTGGCCAGGTCTATCGTCCCGCTCGAAAGTTTCAGGACTCCCCCGAGGCGGAGCCTGTCCTCGGGATGCTCCCGGCTCACGAGACTTGCACCGCCCAGTTCGACGACGGCATGACCCTGGTCGATGCGCTCGGTGCCAGGCAGTTCGGCCTCGATCCGAAGGGGTCCCACCAGGTCGACGCGGGAGAAGTATTCCGAAAGCTTCCCGACGGCGGCACGTGGAAGCAGTTTGAGCGGAATGATATCCCACAGGCTTCCGCCCTCCCTGATGCCGGCATCGAGCCTCACATTGCCGTAGGCGATCATGCCGCGCTCGCGAAGCCGTTCGAGGCGGATGCCGGCATGGCCGGCATTCCGGCCCACCCGGGCCTGGATCGTGGTCAGCATCTCGCTCTCGGTTTTCCATTGTCCCTCGACCGTCATCCGCTCGCCCCCGAGATCCGAAGAGAAGCTTGCGACGGCGTTTCCGGGGGATGAAAAATCGATGCCCCCGACGTGCGATGTCGGCATACTCGCGATGAAGCCGTCACACCGGGTGATGAGCGCCTGGCGGTTTTGGAGAAGGGCCCCGACGTTCAGCCGCTCGATCGGAAGAATTCCGGGAAGCAGAACATCGAGACTCGCGACGCCGATCTCGATGCGGGACTCGACGAGCGGTGCGCCTTCCGTCGACGACGCCGTCATCTTCACCGCGCCGCCGATCTTCGCGCCTTCCGGCAGGAGGGCCTGAAGCGGCGAAAGATCGCCGAAATCGAGGACGCCGGAAAGATCACGCAAGCGCGCGAAGGGGGTCTCCCCCCTCCTCGAGACGATGAAGCGCACGTTCATCCGATCTTTGTTTCTGCGGTCGAACATGCTCACGAAGCGGCCGCGCTCCCCGATATTCCTGATCAGGAGGTCAACCCCCTGCTTCAGGACGTCCATGGATGCGGTGACATCACCCGACGTGCGCGTGCGGCTGACCTGCATCGTCAGCCAGGCGGGGTCGTCGGGCGTCGACAGACGAAGCACGTGGGAGATGAAGTCGGGATGCGGATACTTCCTCAGCAGAAGGTTCACGCCTGCGATCTGGACGTTCCCCGGCGGAATCCGGAGGAGTTTCATCAGCGTCTGATCCGGGAACAGGTCGCGCGGTTTCGGGATCAGCAGGCTGACGTTTTTCAGTTCGATATGCTGGAGATACCTGTCGGCGATCCGCTCCGTCAGCTCCTCTTCGGACTCCGGCCCGGTCGACGGGTCAGCCGTCGCCGGCCCGGCGGTCGACTCCCCGGCGCGACGGGGAGCCGCGAAGTTCCAGTTGCCTCTTCCCTCGCCGTCACGGGCGAGCACGACCGACGGATCGCTTACGATCAGTCTCTCGAGCACGATGCGCCCGAGGAAGACGTCCCACAGCGAGTATCGCAGGGTGATCCGCGGGATCGAGAGAAGCAGGCCGCCGGTTTTGACATGCGGGTTCTGAACGACGAGATCCTGGATCTCGATGCCGGAAAGAAGGTCGCCGGAAATTCTCCTGACCGTGAACGGCGCCTTGTCCCGGGCGAGTTCCATCAGGCCCTGCTTGACGTGCCCCTCGATAACGTTGCTGTTGAGACGGAAGAAGTTGAAGATGAAAATGCCGGCCAGCGTCGCCAGCACGAAGGCGGAGGCCATCAGCAACCGTCGCAGGATCACGCGGCGGCGCCTGATCTGAATGTGCCCGGCCAGCCGCTCGGCCCGCCGGCGCTCCAGCTCCTGCGCGATGTCGTCAAACTGCGTTTTTTTCGGGTCTTCCATGCAAGGGATCCGCGTTTCATCCTCTCGGAGCTTCGATCATATCTCGATCTCGAGCCCGGTGTTCCACGTTAGCACAAACGCCCCGATTTTTCCCTGTCTTCTCTCCGGGCTTGACTCCGCCCTCTTCTGCCGGTACATTACCAACGCATGATCAAGCCCGACCAGATAATCGGAAGACACTACAAAATCATCGCTCAACTGGGCGTCGGCGGCATGGGGCAGGTCTACAAGGCCCTTGACGTCAATCTCGGTCGGGAAGTCGCCGTCAAGTTTCTCCTCGAGGCAGAGTCGAACGAGGAGATCCGCCAGCGGTTCATCAACGAAGGCCGCGTTCTCGCCACGATCAACCACCGTGCCGTCATCTCGGTATATGCCTCGGATATCGACGAAGGGCTGAACGTGCCCTTCCTGGTCATGGAGTTCGTCGACGGAAAGCCGATCGACCGGTTCCGCGACCAGTATCTCGAGAACCAGACCCTTCTCTTCGAACATTTCGTCGAACTTCTCGACGGCATTTCGGCCTGCCACCAGAAGGGAATTATTCATAGAGATATCAAACCTGCTAATATACTTGCAAACCGCGACGGGCAGTTGAAGATTCTCGATTTTGGCATCGCCAAGACGGCGAAAAAGCAGACGAAGACCGGCGTCGCTCTCGGCACGCCGCATTACATGGCTCCCGAGCAGTGCCTCGGAAAGGCCGACGTCACCCACAAGGTCGATATCTACGCCATCGGCGTCATGTTCTGGGAGTTCCTCACCGGCAAGCTTCCCTTCGACGCGGGCGATTCCGCTGCCGACCCGGCGCTTGCCATAGCCCTGATGCACCTGAACGAGCCGCCGCCCATCGAGGTCATCACATCGAATCCCTCCATCAGCAGGTTTGCCGACCTGCTCGTCCGCATGCTGGCGAAAAAACCGGATAACCGCCCCGAAGTGAGCGAGGTCATGGAGACGCTCCGCAAGGAGCTCGTCTGCACGATCCCATCCTCTGCGACCGGCCCGATCACCGCCGTCCCGTCGTCCGCCTCCGGGCGGAGAGGCGCGGTCAGGCTCATCGGCGACATCTACCAGATCCAGCGCGAACTGGGAAGCGGCGGCATGGGAACGGTTTTCCTCGCCCTCGACACGTCCCTGAACCGCCAGGTCGCGATCAAGCTGATGAACGAGTCGAACTCCCGGGACACCGCCCTGGTCGAGCGGTTCATCCGCGAAGGCCAGCTGCTCGCCACGGTGGGCCATCCCAACATCATGAACATTTACGCGTCGGCGATCGACCCCGAATCGGGCCGCCCATTCCTCGTGATGGAGTATATCGACGGCGTCTCCCTCTCGTCGCTGAAGCAGAACCTGCTCAAGGAGCGGCGGAACGTTCCGGCGCTCATGCTCCAGCTGTTCGAGGGAATCGCGGCATGCCACGCCCGCGGCATCATCCATCGCGACCTGAAGCCGTCGAACATCATGGTCACGCGGGCCGGCATGCTTAAAGTGCTCGATTTCGGCATCGCCAAGACGTCGTCGAACATCACGAAAACCGGCATCACGATGGGAACGCCCGAATACATGTCTCCCGAACAATGTATGGGCGTCAAGGACCTCACCCCCGCATCCGACGTCTACACGATGGGCGTCATCTTCTGGGAACTCATCTACGGCGACACCCCCTTCAAGCCCGACAACGCCGAGAATCCCGAACTGTCGATCGCCATGAAGCACGTTCATGCGACCCTGCCGGCCGGCGTGCTGATTCCCGACGAGTCGTTCGCCCCCCTCCTTCCGCTCGTCAGGAAGATGCTCGACAAATCCCCCGCCGCACGGCCACGCCTCGACGAGCTCATCCATGCGCTCGACGCGTATGTCGAGGCGAATCTCGACTCGAGCCAGGCCCTTCCGGCAACACGACGGAAATCGCGCAGCATGCGCACGAGCGGCCTGCAGGAACTCCTCTCGGGTGCCGAAAACGCTGAAGGCGGCTCCTTCCTGAAGCGCCGGTCCACCTGGCTCGGGGCTGGCGGCATCGCCGTCGCGGCCGCTCTCTCCTACGCGTTTTTCCTCGGCAGGCCCGACAACACGAAACTGCTGTCCCTTCTCAAAGCCCAGCTCGAGCAGCAGCTCGCAGCCGGCCAGCTCCAGGAGGCGGTCCGAACCCTCACCGATCTCGAGTCCGAGCCCGGCGGGACGGAAGCCGTCGCACCTTTCCGGGGAAGGCTGGCCGAGCTGCTTTCCGAGAAAGCACGGGCGAGCGTCGCTGCCGGCAACGCCTCGCCCGCTCTGAGCCTGTATGACCTCGCGAGACAGATCGATCCCGGAAATGCCACCGCTGCCGGCGGCTTTGCGCGTGTCAAAGCGTCGATCGACGCGATGATCGCGGCGGAAGCCAACCGTGCGCGGCTCCTGAAACGGTCACGCGAGCTGCTTCCCCTCATCCTCCCGGGATCGGGAACGGAGGAACTGGCCGGTCTCCTGGGCGGGCTTCGTCAGGAAGGGCTGGCCACCGAGGCAACATCGATCGAGTCTGCCTGGACCGAGTCGTTCCTCTCATCGGGCGACGCCGCTCTGGCGAGCGATCCGACCAGGGCCCTGGAGTTCTTCGACGAGATCCGGAAGCGGTTTTCCTCGACGACGGGCATCGACGAGCGGATCGCAGCCGCCCGCAAGCGGCAGGAGGAAGAACAGGCGCGTCTTCGCAAGTCCCGTGAAACGGCAGACCTGGTCGCCAGGCTCGATCAGGCGTCCAGGGCCTTCACCCCCGAATCCGATCCCACGGCGTTCCTTGCGCTGTGCGATGCGCTCGCGCAGATGGGCGAACGAGCGACCGCCGACAGATACCGCCGCGCGGCGGCCGCCAGGCTGTTCGAGGCCGCAGAAGCTTTTCTCGCATCCGGGAAGAAATCCGAGGCTGTCCAGGCGATGAAACGAGCCGCGGGCATCTTTTCCGATCTTCCCGGCCTCGGCGATCGCCTCAGGCAGACCGAGGATCTCATCGCAAGCGAGATTGCCGCCGCCGAACGGGCCGCGGCTCTCGGAAAACGCCTCTCAGATATATCGGCGGAGATACAATCGCTCCGTCCCCCGGCACCGGTCGATGCGCTGCTGACGGAGATCGGCGAGGTCGAAACGACGTTCGCCGCCGCTTCCGACGCCGCGGGCCTCAGGCGCATGATCTTCGACAGGTATCTGTCCGCCGCGCGAGGCGCCCGTGACACCGCCCCGGATACGGCGCTCGCCATTCTCGCGGAATGCGGAAAAACCGGGGTGAGCGCCGATCTCGTCGCCTCCGAAACGTCGTCCGTCAAACAACTCATTGCCGCCCGCGACGCTGCCGATGCGGAGCGCAAGCGCGCCGCCGAGCTCGAAAAGCAGGTCGGCGTCCTGTCGAGCGAGATCCGGTCGCTCGCCCCCCCTGCACCTGTCGACACTCTGTTGACGCGCATCGGCGAGGTGGAAACGGCGTTCGGCGCCGCCTCCGCCGCCGCGGAGCTTCGGCAGGCCATCTTCGACAGGTATCTGAGCGCTGCGCAAAACCGGCGGGACTCGGATCCCGAGTCCGCCATGGCGATTCTGGCGGAGTGCCGGAAAACCGGTATCCAGCCCGATACCGTCGCCTCCAAGGCATCGTCCCTCTCTCAACGTGTCGCGGAGCGTGCGGCCCAGGCGGCAACACAGAAGCGGATCACCGATGTGTCGGCCGAGCTTTCGATACTGGTGAAGAACCCAGGGGCAAAGGGCGGAGGGGCAATTCAGGCCCTGCTCGATGAACTGTCGAAGCTCGGCGAAGCCGAAAAAGCCGCATCATTCAGGGCATCCGCCCTCGAAGTTGTCAGGAAACAGGCCGGCAAGGCCCGGACCGAGGAGGACGCACAGGAGATCAGACGCGCCATGAAAGGCCTTGTCGAAGCCGGCAGCGACGAGGAGAAAGAAATATCTTTCGTTATAGAAGCATCGCTGAAGGCATGGCGGGACAAGAGGTCGCAGGAGATCGTAACGGCTCTCGGAAACGTGAAGCCGGCCGAGAACGTGAAGCCGGTGGTCGAGCTTCTTCGCGAGCTGGCGGCGTTCGACGAACAGGAGCGGGTGAAAACCGCGGCCCAGGCGCTCAAAAATAAGTATCTCGAAGCTGCTTCCCGCCTGAAACAACCTTCCCAGGCAAAAAAACTCCTCTCCGCGGCCGACGGTATCCCCCAACTCAAAGGCGACCCCGATCTCCGGTCGGCCATCAAGGCCGCCGACGAAGCGATCGCCGAGGAGGCCAGACTCTCGAAGGCCGCCGAGCTTGCCAGCCAGGCGGCCAAGCCCCCCGTCGTCATCAAACCGCCGCCGGTCGAGGGCAGGCCTCCCGTCGCGACGGCCGCGGTACAGCCGCCCGTCCAGCCGCCCCCGCTCGTCACGCCGCCGGAACGGCCGGCCGAGCCGTTCGTCGGTCCCGGCGGGTTCAAATCCCTTGCTGAGGCTGTTGCCGCCGCCACTCCTGGACAGACGATTCGCGTCAAGCCAGGCACATACAAAGGCTCCTGCGTCGTCGACAAGAACGTCACGATCCTGGGCGACGGCAGCCGCGCGTCCGTCATCCTCGAATCCGGTTCCGGCACGGTTCTCACCCTCAGCGGCACGGCGACGGTCTCCGGCCTCACGATCGCGTTCACCGGCACTTCCCAGACGGACGCCGTCAAGATCACGGGCGGTTCGCCCACGGTGAAGAACTGCACCGTCACCAGCACTGCCGCAGCTGCGGCCCCGTCCTGGTCGGCATGCATCGCCGTCGACGGCGGCTCGCCGAAGATCATCGGAAACGTCACGAACGGCAGCAGGGGCATGGGCATCCTCGCCCGTGGCGGACGGCCGCAGATATCGGGCAACACCTGCTCCGGGTGCACGTATTACGGCGCCTGGTTCACCGACGGGGCCGGCGGCACCTTTGAAGGCAACACGATCACCCGGTCGGGGAAAACCGGCCTCGGCATCAAGAGCGGAGCTTCTCCCGCCGTCCGAAACAATACGATATCGAATAATAAAGAAAACGGCATTCTCGTCTACCAGGGCGGGGCCGGCACCATCCAGGGAAACACTCTTTCCGACAACGGCGTGTCCGGCGTGTATGTCGGCATGGCGGGCAAGGCGGAACTCATAGCCGACAACCGCATCAGCGGCAACCGCTGGTATGGCATCCATGTCACGGGCAACGGCAGCACCGCGGTGATCGGAAGCAACGCCCTTTCAGGAAACGCAAAAGGCGGCGAAAAAGCCGACGAAGGCGGGAAGATCTCCCGCCGGTAAGATACGTTCGAGGAGGATTTTCATGTCAATCCGTACGTCGAGAGGCCATTCACTCGCATTCGCCATTCTGCTCTTCCTGCTGAGTTTTCCCCTCCTGGCAGTCTCGCATGCTGCAGGTGACGCCGAAAAGGGCACCACCCTTGCAACCGTGACACGCATGCTCGGGTTCGAGCCCCACCCCACGACGATCGACGTTCCCGGCCAGTTCATTCTCCAGGGCAAGCCGGTCACGGCCTCGATCGAACTGCTCGAAACGTGGGATTCCGACCGGGCCGTCCCTGTCATCCGGAAGCTCGGTTTCAGGCTCAGGCTGCTCTCGAGCGGCGCCGAGGCGGAGGTCGTGGAACTTCCCGCCCAGCCGATCGATTCGAAGAAGCTGAAGAAAGGTTCCGTCCTGGCATCCGGGGCGGGGAAAGCCGTCGGTCTGAAGGTCACTCCCCTCGAATCGACGGGAAAAGGCAAGAACATTTCCGCCCTCACCCTCAGTTTCGCTCTCACCGCGACCGGCGAGGAACTTCAACAGGCCGCCGAGCCTCCCGCTGCGGCTGCAACGGATACCGCAGCCGTCCCGGGCGTGGTACCGGCATCCGCAGGTGATGGCGCGACCGTCGTTCGCATGGCCAGAACGCTCGTCGCCCGTGCCGATGCGATGCCGGCAACCGCCGTCTCTGGAAAGGCGCTGCTGTATCGCAAAGCTCTTACCGCGCTTCCGGCCGAGCTCGATTCGACGGATATCGCCCTTCTGAGAGCCGAAATCACCGGGAAACTCGAAGCCCTTCAGCCTGCCGCGACCCCTGTTGCACAGCCGGTTTCTTCTGCGACGCCGGAGGCCGGCGCGACCGCGCCGGCGCCGAGCCTTTCCTCCCCGGTCATCCGAGATCGCCATGAGCCGTCCCCCGAGGTGAAGAGCCTGTTCGAGCAGGCACAGAAAGCCTTCGACCGCCAGGAGGAGCCGGCGGCGCGCGATTTCCTGCGCCAGGCGACCGAGAAAGACCCCGCCTACTTCGAAGCATGGCTTCTGCTCGGCAAGAACGCGGTCGGGAACTCGAAATACGCCCGCGCGAAGGAAGCCCTCGAAAAGGCGCTTTCCCTGCGGCCCGACGACGCCGAGGCGGGCGCCCTTCATTTCAAGGCCTGCTACTATCTCGGCGAAGGGGAAACCGGCGTCGAGAAACTCTTCGGCATGGTCGGCCGCAAACCCGACGCCCTCGCCCCCCGGATGGCCCTGGCCGATGCCTATTACCAGATGGGCGATCTTCCCCTCTGCGAAGAGCAGTGCCTCGCCATCCTCGACAAGTTCCCCGGAAACGACCGGGCCCGCGGCCTCCTCGTCAAAACCCGCGAGCGCATGAAATAATATTTACGATCTTATGCCTCGGCACGTTTCAGGCGCGGATTTCTCGTCCGCCCCTGAAACGTGAACGGCTTGACAGGGAATATCCGCGGGTGTATACACGTCTCACGCTGAGTTCCGGCGATAGCCGGGAGCGGGGGACCCATATCATCCGGGGTGAATCTCCTGAACGACAGGAGTAGGCGACCTCCCAACGCCGAACCCGACAGCTAACCTCGCAAGCAGATGGAAGGAGCAGTACGGTTCGCCCGGTCTTCCGCCGGACGGATCGCGAATGCGTATGTTGGATCTGCGTCCGCCTCAGGCGAGGCCGGTTTCCCGTCTCGACGAGTATTATCGGGCCGCCAGAAGGACGATGAACGCCTTTGCCGTTCTCGGCCTCCTGTTTCTTGCGCTCGATCCGAGTTTCGGCACCCAGAACTGGTATCTCATCCTCAAGGCGTTTTTGATCCTTCCGATCGACGTCCTCTTCGTTCTCCACCTTGCGATCGGGTATTTCCGGTCGAAATCATTCGTTTCGTTCATCCGCGATTTCCCCCTGGACATCGTCTTTTTCCTGCCCCTGTTCACCCTGACGTTCGGCGGCGTTCATCCGGCGCATATCATCGTCGTGCGTCAGTTCATTTATTATTTCAACCGCTATCTCGAACACAGCACCCTCACGAACCTCGCCCAGAGCATCTCCGACCGGCCGGCCAGGCTGATCGCGATGAGTTTTGCCGGGGTTATTCTCATCGGCACCTTTCTGCTCGTTCTTCCGGTATCCGTATCGGCGGGATTCAAAACGTCGTTTCTCACGGCCCTGTTCACCTCGACATCAGCCGTGTGCGTCACCGGGCTGAACGTCATCGACCCGTCGCGGTATTTCACCCTGTTCGGCCAGATCGTCCTGATCTTCCTGATTCAGATCGGCGGTCTCGGCATCATGACGCTGTCGGCAGGGATTTCCCTTCTCGCGGGCAAGCGCCTGAGAATGAGCGAACGCTCCCTGATGCAGAATGTGCTGGACCAGTCGGACCTCGCGGGACTCAGAACTATTCTTGTCAATATTTTTCGTTGGACACTCATCATCGAGGCCGCCGGCGCGCTCATTCTCGCGTTCCGGTTCCACTCTGTCCTTTCCTGCTCGTTCCGTCGCGCCGCGTATCTCGGTGTCTTTCATGCCGTCTCCGCATTCTGCAATGCCGGATTCGCTCTCTTTTCAGACAGTCTCATGAGCTTTGCCTGGGATCCGATCATCTGTTTCACCGTCATGGGCCTGATCGTCACCGGAGGTCTCGGCTTCGCCGTACTGGGCGTGATGAACGCCTGGCTTCTCGGAAGCCGGAGAGGCCCCGCCGACGTGCATGTCCGGCTCGTCATCGTGACCTCGCTCTGTCTCATCGTCATCGGAGCGGCGTTCATCTCGTTCCTCGAGTTTGACGCGCCAGCCATGCAGCAGCTGAGCGTGCCTGAAAAGCTCATGGCGGCGGTTTTCCAGAGCGTCACGACGAGAACGGCCGGGTTCAACACCATCGACATCGGCGTCATGAGAACCTCGAGCCTGTTCCTGATGGCGATCCTGATGTTCATCGGCGCCTCACCCGCATCCACGGGCGGCGGCATCAAGACCACGACGTTTGCCGTGATGCTGCTCGCACTCGACGCCCAGATGAAGGGGAAAGACGAGGTGACGGTGTACGAGCGGGTCATTCCGTCCGACGTCGTTCTCAAATCCTTTCTCATCACGGCCATCTCGGCCACTCTCGTCGCCTTTTACACGTTCATCCTGACGCTGACGGAAGACCAGGACCTGATCAAGGTGCTGTTCGAGGCCGTCTCCGCCTTCGGAACGGTCGGCTTGTCGGCGAACCTGACACCGAGCCTTTCTCCGCTCGGGCAGCTTCTCATCATCTCCCTCATGTTCATCGGCCGCATCGGCCCGCTGACGCTCGCGCTCTCGGTGAGAGCCCCCGTCAAGCGTGGCGACGTGCGGTATCCAACGACCCGCGTTCTGGTCGGGTAGCTCCCCGGAGGATGTCATGCAGTATGCCGTCTTAGGACTCGGACGTTTTGGTTCGAAACTCGCCACATCGCTGTTTTCGCGCGGGGGTGAAGTGCTCGCCGTCGACAGCGATTCAGACGCGATCGAGCGGATCAAGGACCATGTGTCCCACGTCGCCATCGCGGACGTCACGGATGAGCTCGCGTTGCGAAGTCTCGGCCTCCAGGACATGGACGTGGCCGTCGTGGCCATCGGGGAGATGATCGAGACGAGCATTCTGGCGACGGCGCTGTTGAAGCGGCTCGGCGTCCGTCGCATCCTCTCCCGCGCCGTCAACAAGTCCCAGGCGCAGATCCTCACCGAAGTGGGCGCCACCGAGGTTTTCTCGCTCGAAGACCAGATGGGTGAACAGATCGCCAGCCGGCTCATCGCGCCGCACATCCTCGAAAGCATCACTCTCAGCTCCGGTCACTCGCTCGTCGAAATCCTTCCGCTGAAGTCGTTCATCGGGAAAACACTGAAAGAGCTGAACCTCCGGGCGAAAGCAGGCATCAACGTCATCGCGATCAAACGCAAGGTCCCCTCGATCAACGAGCGGGGCGAAAACACCATCAAGGTGGTTCTCAACGACCTTCCCTCGCCGGATGAGAAAATCACCGACGACGACATCCTGGTCGTCGTCGGGCAGGACGAGCGCATCTCGGCCCTCTCGCGCTCATTCGAAGAGGAGGAGCAGATATGATCCGGATGTCGATGGCGTCCCGGTTCAGACTGGGCGCCGGATTTTCTATATTTATAGTAATATTTTTAGGCCTTTTTTCGATCTACCACCTGCATTACCTGAACGAGGAGATCCAGACGCAGTTGTCCGACGATCTCGCCCTGATCCGGTTTGCCGAAACAGCCGGTTCGCTGTGCAACGACGTCCAGTTTCGCATCACGACGGCGTATCAGGCTTCCTCCTCCCGGCGGCTCGGCGAGATCGCCGCCACCCTCGAGAAGGCGCGGCGGCATCTCGAAACGGGGTTGTTGATGTCTCCCGCCCGCCAGGCCAGCGCAACCGCCCTTCTCGCCGGCCTCGATGAGTATGCGGCAAAGATCCTGGAAACGGCGTCGGGCACGCTGTCCCCCCTTCCCGACTCGATCGTTGAGCTTCACACCCTGCATCAGCGGTTTCTGGAGAAACTCAACACGTTCGTTTCAGCCAACCTCGACGTCCTGACGTCGAGGCAGAGCAACCTCGCCGCCATCAGCAAGTCCTTCCAGACGCGCATGGGGGTCATCGCGATCCTGACGGGCGTCCTTGCGATCTTCATGTCCGCCTTCTTCTCCCAGCAAATTTCCATGCCTATCCGGCGCCTGCGAGACATCATCCATACGATCCGCGATGGAAACTACGGGATCACGGTCGGCGCACGAAGTTCCGGCGACGAGGTCAGCCAGGTTTTTTCCTCGCTCTCCCACATGGCTGAGCATATCGCGATCCGCGACCGGCTCAAGCTGGAAAAAATCGATCTCGAAAAACGGCGGTTCGCGATGCTGTCGAACTATATCGGAATCCCCCTGCTGATGATCAATGCCGAGAACAAGATCGCCTACGCCAACAACGAGTTTCTGGGCATGTTCAAACTCGCCTGGGACGACGTGTATGAAGTCGATCTCACCGTGGCCCCCCTTCATCCGAAGCTGAAGGACAAGATCCATCACGCCCTCTCGCGCCGGGAATGGCCCAACAGCGAGCCGCTTGGTATATCATGCGAAACATATTCCTACGATCTCGAGCTGACCCTGCTTCCGGTGAAAAAATCGAACAACGAAACGGCATCCGTTCTCTGTCTGCTCAAAAAGGCGCGTCGCCCCGGAGAAAAGGCCGAAGGTAAGCACCGGCCGAAGTCAGAACTCCGCCCGCATCCGGCCCCCGAAGCCGCTCCGGTCCTCCCCGCAGAGCCGCCTGTCGAGCAGCACGAGGAACAACCGCCCCAGCCTCTTCCCGACTCACCGCCAGCCCCCCAGGAACAGCCCCCTGCTGCAGCCGACACGGAATCACCTCTGCCTCCTGGCACCGGCGCCGAACCCCAGATGCGAAACACACCCAGTCAAGGCTGAATGTGATGAAAGCCATTCTGCGCACGGCGGGAGCGACAGTTCTCATCGTCTTTCTCGCCGCCTTTTTCTTCCAGGATCATCTCGTGTTCTTCCCGGTAAAGCTGTCAGAACCCCCGATCCTGCCGTCGATTCCCGGAAGAACCCTCACTCATGTTGCATTTTCCGCCGAAGACGGCACCGCCCTGGCCGGGGTCTGGATGGAGGCGGGAACCGCCTCCGGAACAGCATCGTCGACGAGGCCTGTCCTCCTTTTCTCCCACGGGAATGCGGGACATCTTGGCTCCCGGCTGTCCAGGCTCGAGGCATTCGCGGCTCTGCCGGTCGACGTACTGCTTTACGACTATCGGGGTTTCGGCCAGAGCGACGGTCGGCCAAGCATCGCCGGCGTCAAGAAAGACGTCCAGGCGGCCCTGGCGTATCTGCTGGACGTGCGGAAGATTCCCATCGAGCGTGTGCTCCTGTATGGCGAGTCGATCGGCGGCGGGGTCGCGGCCTGGCTGGCGGGCGATCATCTCGCGGAGATCGGCGGCATCGTCGTGGAATCCGGCTTTCGGTCTTTGAAGATCCGTGCGGGCAGCCGGTTCCCGATCATCGGGCCGCTGGTTCTTTCGGATGATCTGCCCAGCGAGGCCACCCTGTCCAAATATGCCGGCCCGCTGCTCGTGATTCATTCGCGCGACGACCGCATCATCCCGTTCGAAGACGGCAAGGCGCTGTTCGACGTCTGCCCTTCGAAAAAGAAGCGCATCTGCGAACTCTCGGGAGTCGGCCACAACGACCCCGTCTGGGAGAGGCAGGACTACATGGCCGCGTGGCGCGGGTTCCTGGCCGATGCGTTTCCTGAAGCCCGCTGACCAGCCGTCGTTCCCCGATCAGGATTTACTCGGCGAAAACGCGTTGCGCCAGAGGCGGCTTTCGAACAGGACGAGCAGGGTGATAACCTCCAGCCGGCCCGCCCACATGAGAAAGAAATAGATCGCCTTGGTCGCTGTCGTCAGGCCGGCAAACGAGCCCATCGGGCCGATCTGGCCGAAACCGGGACCGATGTTGCCGAGTGTTGCGATGGCGCCGAGAAAACCGATGCTCAGATCGTTTTCGAGCATCGACGCAACGGTTCCCCCTACGAGAAACAAGGAGAAGTAGGTCGCGATGAAGCCGATGATCGGCTGGAACTCGGCATCGGAAAAAACCCGGCGGCCCAGCCTGATCGGGATCACCGCTTTGAGATGAACCGCGCGCGTGAATTGCCGCATCAGGAAGCGGCCCAGGAAGAGGGCTCGAATGACTTTGATCCCGCCTCCGGCTGAACCGGAACAGCCGCCAACGAGCATCAGGAAGACCAGCACGACTTTCGACCGATCCGTCCAGAGGCTGAAGTCTGCCGAGGCAAAGCCGGTTGTGGTCATGATGCTGAGATTCTGGAAGAGGGCGGTTCGCAGGGAGGCCAGCGACCACTCCCCTACGGCCTTGTCGTAGCCCAGAAAGAAGAACAAAACGAGAGTCGTGCCCGCCAGGATCGCCACGTATCCACGCAGTTCGACGTCTTCCCAGAGGGCGCGCACGTTTCCGCGCAGGGCACGCACCTGCAGGGTGAAGTTGGCACCCGCAAGAAACATGAACACGATGATGATCCACTCGACCGTGGAGTTTTTATATCCCATGATACTTTGTCCGTGCGGAGAAAACCCGCCCGCGGCAAGTGTCGCCATCGAGTTGCAGAGAGCATCGTTCGCGGACATTCCATAATATATCAATAGAACTGTTTCCAGAAGGGTGAGAAACACATACCACCCCCAGAGATGCCGCGCGGTGTCCCGAATGCGGGGGGTCAGTTTTTCCTTCGAAGCAGCCGAGGTTTCGGCGAAGAACAGCTGGCGACCTGCAACAGAGAAGTGAGGCAGGACGGCCACGAACAGCACGAGGATCCCCATGCCCCCGACCCAGTGGGTGAACCCGCGAAAGAAGAACAGCGACTGACTGAAGATGGAAAAATCGGTGAAAATCGTGGCACCGGTCGTCGTGAAGCCGCTCATCGACTCGAACAGGCTGTCGATCAGGGAAAGGCGGCAGCATAGGTAGGGAATGGCCCCGCAGACGGAAACAGCGAACCATCCCAGCGCCACCACGGCCATCCCCTCGAGACGTTCCAGGTCGTCGAAGCTTCGGCTGGGGACCAGCTTGCTGCACCGGTCGCCGGCCCACCACGACAGGCCGGCAGTGAGAGTGAAATGGACCAGTGAAGCCCATTCCCGATAGGCCAGGGCCACCAGCAGAGGCAGGAGCATGAGAATGCCGAACGCTCGGACGATGAGCCCGATCATGGCAAGGACGAGGCGCCAGCGGATCATGCGGCCGGGGTTTTCGCGGCAGATGCCGGCACAACACTCAGCAGTTGCCGAAGTTCGTCGTCATGACCGGCTTTGCAGAAGGCCCGCAAAAAATCTCCGGCCCTGACTTCGTCGTCGCCGTGCGGAACGACGACATGCGCACCACGCCTGATAGCACCGATGATGACGCCCTCCGGCAGCTTCATGTCCTTCAGGAGGCAGGTCGTGAACTCGGCGGGCACCTGCATTTCGAGGACTTCGGCCTTGCCCCCCTCGATCACGTTGAGGACGTTCATTCCCTGGCTGTTGATCATCAGCACGATGATGCGGATCGCCGCGAGCCGCGACGTGAGGGCGACGTCAACCCCGACCCGCTCGAACAGGGGCTGGTTCCGCGGGCTGGCAACCCGGGTGATGATCTTCCGGGCCTTGAGTTGTCTGGCCATCAGGGAAAGCAGGAGATTGCGCTCGTCCCCCGTGGCCAGGGAGATCAGACAATCGCAATCATGAAGTTGCTGCGTCGAAAGGAAGTCGAGATCCGTCGCATCGGCGTTCAGCACCATGGTGCGGGGGAGCCGGGCGGCCAGGTTCTGTGCACGTTCCGGAGCTATCTCGATCAACCGCACCTCTACGTTGTCCATCTCCTCGAGGTTTTCCGCGAGAAGCATGCCGACATTGCCGCCGCCAACGATGATCACTTCCTGCTTCCCGCGGCGCGGAGGGTCATAGCGGCTGACCAGCTGGCGCATGCCTGCCTCGGTTCCGAAGAAGACCACTTTATCCCAGGCGGAGAGCGTCGTCGATCCGCTCGGAATCAGCACTTCGTGCTCACGAACGAGAGCCACCATCAGGGTGCCTTTCGGGAGATCGAGGTCGCGCAGGGGCTTACCCACGTCGGGATGGTTGTCGCCAAGCTTGAATTCGATCAGCTTGAGCATATCCTTTTCGACGACCTCGACATCGACGGCTCCGGGAACGGTGATGATGCGCGCGATGTCCTCTGCGAGAAGCTTTTCCGGCCAGAGGAGGCAGTCGATGGTGAGGTTGGTTCCCAGGCCCCCTTTGAAGGTCTCGAAATAGTGTTCCTTATTGACGAAGCAGATCGTGCGGGCTTTCCCGAGCTGTTTCGCCGCCAGGCAGCTGATGAGATTGACCTCGTCGGAATGGGCGCAGCCGATGAAGAAATCTGCTTTCGGCACCTCGGCCTGCTTGAGAATATCGAGGTTGGCGGAGACTCCCCGAACGACCTGGACATCCAGTTCCTGGAACCTTTCACACAGGAGGGGGTCGGGCTCGATCACGAACAGGTCGTGCTGTGTACAGAGTTCGCGGGCGAGGAGAAAACTGATTTCTCCGCCGCCGGAAAGAACGATTCTCATTGCCGATGACTCCTCAGGGGCCGCATGCCGACGCGGTCTGCCGGGTGCGCATGCACGATCGTGTCGAACGTCGGGGGTGCATTATACCCCATTCGTGGAATGGAGAGAACAACAATAATCATGGCACCCATCCCCCGGCGCATCGCGATACCCCCCCCCTATACACCAATTCACGGCTCACATTTCGCAGATGCGGGGTTGCATTTTGTCTTTACGTGCGTGAGAATACGTGCGCAAACAGATATTGTACGGAGGATATTCAGATGCGCCCGCTACTTCGCTTCATTGCAGTCCTGGCTTTGTTCTGTCTCGTCGGCCCCGCCGCCCCTGCCCAGGACTCACAGGTCCCGCAGGCGGCCGGGAAAAAGATCAAGGCCGGCTTCGTCTACGTCGGACCGGTCGGTGATTTCGGCTGGACGAACGCACACGATCTCGCCCGGCAGCGGATGGTGAAGATCTTTCCCTGGCTCGAGACGACGTTCGTCGAGTCGGTCGCCGAAGCCGACTCGGCACGGGTGATCGACCGTCTCGTCAACGAAGAGAAGTGCGACGTCATTTTCACCACCAGTTTCGGCTACATGAACGACACCGCCGCCGCGGCCGCGCGGTATCCGGACCGCACGTTCATGCACTGTTCGGGCTACAAGCGTGGGCCGAACCTGGGAACATATTTTGCAGAATTATATCAGGCATATTATTTGAACGGCCTCATGGCCGGCGCTCTCACCAAGAGCGGCAAACTGGGCTACGTCGCGGCGCATCCCATTCCCGAGGTCGTCCGTCACATCAACGCCTTCGCCCTCGGGGCGCGCGAGGCGAACCCCAACGCACGCGTCCAGGTGAAATGGCTGTTCTCCTGGTATGACCCGGCAAAGGCGCGCGAGGCCGCGGAAGCACTCGTGGCCGAAGGCTGCGACGCGCTCGCCTTTTCCGAAGACTCGCCGGCGGTCATCCAGGTCGGCGAAGAGCACACCCAGAAGGGGAAGCCCGTCTGCACCTTCTCGCACTACAGCCCGATGCAGAAGTTCGGCGAGCACTCGGTCGTCTCCGGCCAGCTCGTCGACTGGGGCGTGATGTACGAGACGATTCTCAGCTCGATGTACACCGGCACCTGGAAACCGAACGATCTCTGGTGGCTTCTGAAGGAAGGTGCCTGCAAGATCGGTGCCGCCGAGGGGGTACAGGTGAACCCCGTCTTCGTCGAACCGCTCAAGGCCGTCGCGATCACCGACCCGATCATCGGCGCAACGAATGTATACGATCTGGTATTGAAAAGAATCGCCCAGATGAGCGAGGCGACGGTCCTGTTCGACCCCTTCACCGGCCCGATCAAGGACCAGGCCGGCACGCTCCGGATCAAAGCCGGCGAGCGGGCATCGCACGACACCCTCTGGGCTGTCGACTGGTTTGTCGAAGGCGTCGACGCGACCCTGCCGAAGTGAGCGCATCCCACCAGCGCCTCGAGATGCTGGGCATCTCGAAGCGTTTCGGCTCGATCCAGGCGAACTACCTCGTCAACCTCTCCGTTGCGGCGGGCGAGGTGGTTGGCCTGCTCGGCGAGAACGGCGCCGGCAAGAGCACCCTGATGAATATCCTGTATGGGCTTCACCGCCCTGACGCGGGCGCCATCTTCCTCGACGGCGCCCAGATCGACGTTTCCTCCCCCGCCGCGGCGCGGGCGTTCGGCATCGGCATGGTCCATCAGCATTTCATGCTCGTCCAGAACCATACCGTGGCGGAAAACATCGCGCTCGCCCTCGCCGACGCCCCTGCCTGGAACCCCGTTCCCTTCGCCTGCGCGAAGATCGGGGAGTTCGGCGACCGGTATGGCCTGAAGGTCGATCCCACCGCCAGGGTCTGCGACCTTTCCGCGGGCGAGCAGCAGCGCGTCGAACTGCTCAAGGCGCTGATGAGCGGAGCGAGATGGCTCGTTCTCGACGAGCCGACCTCCGTCCTCACGCCCAGCGAAACGGACGAACTGTTCGTGCTGATGAAACGGATGACGGGCGAAGGCCACGGAATCATCTTCATCAGCCACAAACTCGACGAGGTTCTCGCGATCACCGACCGCGTCGTCGTCCTTCGTCATGGAAGGCCTGCGGGCGAGTGCCGAACGAAAGAGGCCGACCAGGCTTCCCTCGCGCGGTTGATGATCGGCCGCCAGATCGACAAGCCGTCGATAACGAACCTGACCGTTCCCGGAGAGCCGGTTCTGGAAATCAACGGCCTGAGCGCCGCGGGAAGCCGCGGTCCCCTCTCGGTGAACGGCGCGACCCTGACCGTTCGAAGCGGCGAGATCGTCGGCATCGCCGGCATCTCGGGAAACGGCCAGCGCGAACTGCTCGAAACGATCGCCGGCATGCGGCCTGCATCCGCCGGAACGGTCAGGCTCTGCGGCACCGATATCACCGGCGACGACGTGCGCGCCAGAACGGCTGCGGGCCTCGCCTTCGTTCCTGAAGACCGGTTGCACACCGGCACGGTCGCCTCGTTCAGCCTCGTCGACAACGCCATCCTCCGGGACGCGCACCGGGAGCTGTTTTCCCGGCATGGGTTCCTCGACACCGCGAAAGCCCGCGAGCGTTCGGAGCGGCTCATATCAGAATACGAGGTGGCCACGCCCGGCTCAGACACGCCTCTGAGAACCCTTTCGGGCGGCAACATCCAGAAGTTCCTGCTCGGCCGGGAGCTGGACGCATCACCGAAACTGCTGCTGGCGGCTCACCCGACCTATGGTGTGGATATCGCCGCGGCGGCCGTCATTCATCGGGTCATGCTCGAGCGAAAATCAGCCGGTGCCGCGATTCTTCTCGTATCGGAAGACATCGACGAGCTTCTGGCCCTTTCCGACAAGATCGGCGTCATGTTCCGGGGCGAGATCCGGGCGATGTTCCCCCGCGACGAGGCGACGCGCGAGCGCATCGGGCTTCTCATGGGCGGGGCGCCGGTCACGGCCGAGGAGGCATCATGATGACATCGACATGGCGCCTGGAGCCCGTCGCCCACCCGTCATCTGTCCGCGTCGGGATGACGCTGGCGCTCTCGATTCTGGCGGGCCTGTCGATGGGCTGCCTGCTCTTTCTGGTGATGGGCGTTTCACCGATCGCCGCCGTCACGAAAATGGCCGCCGGGTCGTTCGGAAGCTGGTATGGCTTCAAGGAAACCGTGACGAAGGCCGTCCCGCTCACGCTGATCGGCGCGGGTCTCGCGATTTGTTTCCGGGCCCGCATCTGGAACATCGGCGCCGAAGGCCAGCTTTTGTTCGGGGCAATCGCGGCCACCTGGGTTGGTCTTGGCTTGGGGCAGCAGCTTCCCGGCTGGCTCGGCATCGCGGCCATGTTCGCGGCCGGAGCGCTCGCCGGCGGTTTCTGGGCGGCGGTTCCCGCGTTCATGCGCGTCAGGTGGGGGGTGAACGAGGCGGTCAGCTCGCTGCTGCTCAACTACGTCGCCGCCGAGTTCGTCCAGTTCCTCATCTACGGCCCCTGGAAAGGGAAGACCCAGTTCGGCTTCCCCTACTCCGATGATCTTCCAAACGCGCTCTGGCTGCCGACCTTTTACGGATCGCGCCTGTCGTGGTTCCCGCTGGTTCTTGCCGGGGCGGCCGTCATCATTCTCACCGTGATCTCGGCCAAAACCCGCTTCGGATACGACGTTCGCGTCGTCGGCGAAAATCCGGAAGCGGCGGCATACGCCGGCATTCCCTTCGGCCGCACCGTGTTTCTGATCATGTTCCTGAGCGGCGCGCTCGCCGGCATCGCCGGGGCGACCGAGATCGCCGGCGTCCACCATCACCTGACGTATCCATGGTCGATCTCGTCGGGATACGGCTTCACGGCGATCCTGACGGCGTTTCTCGCCCGTCTGAATCCCGGCTGGACATGGCTTTCCGCGATTCTTTTCGGCGGTCTGCTCGTTGGTGGCGACGTGATCCAGACGTCCCTCGGCCTTCCCTTCGCAACCGTGAGCATCTTCAACGGGCTCGTCCTTATCGCCATCCTGGCCGGCGATTTCATGATCCGCCACCGACTCGTCCGCATCCGGCCCACCGGAGAACTCCAATGACGGAACTCATCGCATCATTCATCAGCCGCAGCATCGCCGCGAGCACGCCCCTGCTGCTTGGAACCCTGGGCGAGATCCTCGCCGAGCGCGCCGGCGTCATGAATCTCGGCGTCGAAGGGATGATGGCCTTCGGCGCCGTCACGGGTTTCGCCATCGCACTTCACACGGAAAGCGCCTGGCTCGGCCTGCTCGCCGCCATCCTCGCGGGCGCGCTCCTGGCATTCATCCACGCGACCCTGACGGTGAAGCTGCGTGCCAACCAGGTCGTCTCCGGCCTCGCGCTGACCACCCTGGGCCTCGGCCTCAGCGGTCTCATCGGTCGCAAGCTCATCGGAAAGCCCCTTCAGGCGAAGTTTTCCGCTCTCGACATTCCTCTGCTCGGCGATCTTCCCGTGTTCGGAAAAGCGCTGTTCGGACACGATATTCTCGTCTATGGAACCCTTTTCGCGACCGTCCTTCTCTGGTGCTTCCTCTCCCGCACCACATACGGCCTCGCCGTCCGTTCGGCTGGCGAAAATCCGCATGCAGCCGAAACGATGAGCATCGATGTGGTGAAGCTGCGAATGGTGTTCGTCGTCATCGGCGGCGCGTTCGCCGGAGCGGCGGGCGGGTATCTCTCGCTCGCCTACATCCCCGCCTGGATCGAAGGCATGACGGCCGGCCGCGGCTGGATCGTCGTCGCCCTGACGATGTTCTCCCTGTGGGATCCCATCCGCGCGCTCGCCGGCTCGCTGCTGTTCGGCGGTCTCTTCGTCGGCCAGTATTTCCTGCAGCCGTACGGCATCTCGCCGAACCTCCTGATGATGCTTCCCTACCTGGCAACCCTCGCCGCTCTCGTCCAGGGCGCAACTGCATCGAAAACGCGCGGCCGGAGCGCCCCCGCGGCGCTCGGGATCCCGTATGAGCGGGGTGAACGGTGAACATGGGTGGTACAGTTGCGCATCGGCGCGAAGTTGTGTAGGATTCCAGCGCGCTGAGTTCATGCACACCAGGAGAGGATGCTTCCGGATTGAGAGGACGCGCATGCGCGGCTCGTTGTCGGACAATCTTCGTGCGGGGACTCTCCCGAAAAGAATCGGTACACCGATCAATTCGGGGTGTGAGCCAGGTGACTTTCATCCGACAACAGGAGCCTCAGGACAATGCCGCAGAGAGAAAAAACGAAACAGCCGCCTGCCGACCATCTCAAAACCGAGGGCGGTGAGAAACAACCCCATCGCGAACACTGGGGGTCGAGAGTCGGCCTGATTCTCGCGATGGCGGGAAACGCCGTCGGACTCGGCAACTTCCTCCGGTTCCCCGCCAAGGCGGCGGCGAACGGCGGCGGCGCCTTCATGATTCCCTACTTCATCGCGTTCCTGATTCTCGGCATTCCCCTCATGTGGGTCGAGTGGGGCATCGGGCGATACGGCGGCTCGATCGGCCACGGCACGATGCCCGGCGTCATGCACCGCATCGTGAAAAAGCCGATCGCCAAGTATCTGGGCGTTCTCAGCATCATTCTCGGTCTTCTGACGGCTGTCTTTTACTGTTATATCGAGTCGTGGACGCTTTCATACAGTTACTTCTCCGTCGCCGGCCGGTACAGCGAAATCCCCGGCGTGGACATGTCGGAAAAGCGCGTTGAAATGGGGCGTTTTTTCAAGGAGTATCTCGGCATCCCTGAAAAGGTGAAACTGTCGACGACCGCCACGGCGCGCGACATCGCCGCGGTATCGGAGTGCACGAACGCCTCCGAGGTCACACGGGAACTGAAATACGATCCCAAGCGCGACGGCGAGTGGAACGTCTTTGATTCGAGCATCGACCGGTCGAAGCGGCCCTACGTCGAGGCGACTCTCAAGAACAAGTATTTCACGAATGGTAGCACTGCATATATATTCTTTCTCATCACGGTCACCCTGAATTTCTATTTTCTGTACCGGGGGTTGTCGGGGGGCATCGAGCGACTCGGAAAGATCGGCATGCCGATTTTGTTCGTCTTCGCGATCATCCTCGCCATCCGCGTCCTGACGATGGGTCGGCCGGAGGGATGCAACTGGAGCGTCATGGACGGAATGAACTTCCTCTGGGTGCCGAAGTTCGACCAGCTTGGCCAGGCAGCCGTCTGGCTCGCCGCCGCCGGGCAGATTTTCTTCACGCTGTCGCTCGGCCAGGGTGCGATCCAGGCATACGCCAGCTACCTGTCGAACAAGGACGACGTCGTCCTGACCGGTCTTTCGACGGCATCTCTCAACGAGTTCGCCGAGGTCGTCCTGGGCGGCTCGATCGCGATCCCAGCCGCCGTCGCGTTCTTCGGCCCCGCCGTCACGACGGACATCGCCCGTTCCGGCACGTTCGATCTCGGCTTCCAGTGCATGCCGCTGATCTTCACGAAGGTCACGATGGGCTGGTTCTTCGGCGCCCTCTGGTTCGGCCTGCTCTTCATCGCCGGCATCACCTCCTCCGTCGCCCTGCTGACGCCGCCGATCACCTTCCTGAAGGACGAGATGAAATTCTCGCATCAGAAGGCCGTCATCACGGTCACCGCGCTGACCGTCACGTTCGCGCACGCCTGCGTCTTCTTCTTCGACAGGGGCCTCGTCGATGAACTCGACTACTGGGTGGGAACTCTCGGCCTCGTCGTCTACGCGCTGCTCGAGATCATCGTCTTCATGTGGATCTTCGGCGGCGAGAACGCCTGGAAGGAAATCCACAAGGGCTGCGACATGAAGATCCCACGGATTTTCTATTATATCATGCGTTATGTCACTCCGCTCTACATCAGCGTGCTTCTGTTCGCCTGGGGCATCCAGGACGGCTGGGGCATTCTCGTGATGCAGAATGTCCCTGTCGAGAACCGGCCGTATATCTGGGCCTGCCGGGTCGGCATGATCGTCGTCACGGCGTTCTTCCTCCACCTGATCTGGAAGCGGTTCAAGGACGAAGACAACGACTCATACTGGCTGCCGACGGCGATCTGGGGCTACCCGCTCCTCGTGCTGATCGCCACGTATCCCGGCCTGCTCGGCATCGACACGAACGGCCTGCTGCTGCTCGTCGTCTCATGGACCGCCGTCCTGAGCCTCAGCATCTACACCATCTACCGGATGTGCACCGTTCCGCCGAAACGCAACGACGACTTCCCGGATGATATCGACACCGCCGCCGGCAAGGCCGCGGACTGATCTTCTGAAACGACCATCCCATGCCCTTCTCGAAAGCTGATCGGGAAAAACTGCTGGCCCTCTTCGAAAGCGAAGAGGGCCGGCGGGACACCCAGCTTCTCCTGCAGAACGCCGGGAAGATCCTCGGCGACGACGCGTTCGTGACCGAACTACTGCTCGCCACCTGGCAGGAGCGACTCATGAGCGAGATCGCGAAAGCCCAGGAGACCTGGTTCTCCGCGCTCGGCTGGTGGCTCGCGCGCGTCCTCATCTGGACCTCGCTCGCCGCCGCGCTGGCCGGCATCTACATCGGGGGCTCCCGTGTCGCGGACCCGCTCACGTGGGCTCTTCTCGGTGCGGCCGGGTATTATGCGGCCGTCCAGATTCTCGCCCCGTTCCGGCTGCGCAAGGAGCGACGGCATCTCGAAGGGGCCCTTGCCGCACGCCGGGAAGCTATCGTTGAGATTCTACAGAAGTATCGGTGATGGTGGCGGTTCGCCACATTTGCGTGGGTCCGTAGCGCGATGGGTCCCGGAAAACGTCGTGTTCGGCGAAGGTCCAGCCGGGGATTTTTCCCGGGGACGTCTTGACCGCGGAAATTGGCTGCGGTACACTGGATTCATGCGTGTTTTCCGTTTTACGTCTTTTCTCCTGGCGTTCTTGTTCTTCGCCTCCCTCTGCCATTCCGTCGAGGCGGCCACTCCTTGGAAGCGCCAGATGCGGATCGGACTGTATCACCTGGGGGTGCCTCGCCAGTTTCGGGTGACCTCGGCCGACGGCCCGCTCGAGGTCTACGACCCGTTCAGCCAGACCGTGCTTCTCGCGGGCCCCGCATCCGCGGCGTCCGTCATCTGCCGGAACGGCCACATGCAGGTGTCCATGCCCATGCGCGGCAGCGTCGCCGCCCCGTATCCCCTCGTATTTTCCTCTCTCGGCCGCCGAAAACCGGCCCTTCACATCTGTACACCGCCGTATCGCGGCGAAACCTACCGTGGCTCGCTCGCGATCGCCCCCTGGCGCGACCGGCTGTTCGCCGTCAATATCGTCGATCTCGAAGAGTATCTCCGCTCCGTCGTGCCGGCCGAGATCGGCGGAAAGGCCCCGACCGCCGCGCTCGAAGCCCAGGCCGTCGCGGCCCGTTCGTATGCCCTTCGCAACCACCGGAGGCACGCCCACAACGGGTTCGACCTCTGCGACGAGGTCCACTGCCAGGTCTACCGCGGCATTCGCACCGAATCCGTACCGTCGGGCCAGGCCGTCCAGCGCACGGCCGGCTGGGTGCTCACCTATGGGGCCTATCTCGCCAACACCGTGTATCACGCGAACTGCGGTGGCCATCTCGCCTCCTCCCAGGACGTCTGGAAAGGCGCCCCCGTTCCGTATCTCACCGGGCATCCCGACCGCATTGGCAGCCAGGGTTTCTTCTGTGCGCCCGATGAACGGAAATCAGCCCCCGGCACCAAAGCACCCCGGGCGAAGCCGGGAAAGGCAGTCCCAAAATCCGCTTTACCCCGCACGAAGAGCCAACTTGCACGCCATCCGAGCCGCGGCCACCGCGTCGGTCTCTGCCAGGACGGCGCGATCGGCATGGCGAAGCGGGGTTACGATGCAGGCGCCATCCTGAACTTCTACTACCCGGGAACCCGGCTCTGCACGATCTCGTCCAACCTCCAGCTCGCGCAGATGGCCAAAACGCCCTCTTCCCCGTCCGCACCTCCCGCCACACCCAGGTTCGGCTCTGGGAAAACCAGAACGGTATCCACGCTCCGCAGATCGTCGCCGGTCAGGCAGCCTCCCGCAGAGCGTCTCACCCGGGGCACGTCGACACCTTCCGAACCGAATGCCTTCGCCCTGAACCTCCGCAAGTGGTTCTGGACGGCTCTTTCACCCCATGCCTCGCCCTCCGACATGAAAATCGTATCCACCCCCGCTCCGAAAGCAGACCGGAAGAAGAAATCCGGCGAATCGAAGAAGAAAATCCTCCTCTCCTCCTCTGCCCGCCCATCGAAAGGCAGCGGCAGGAGCTCGAGCAAATCCACACGCAGGAACGCACGCCGATGATCTCCGAACTCCAGCTCGAACACTTTCTCTTCATGCCGGACGCCCATATCGAGTTCACCCCCGGCCTCAACGTCATCACCGGTGAAACGGGTGCCGGCAAAAGCATCCTGCTCGAAGCCGTCAAGCTCATCCTCGGGAAAAAAGCCCGCAGCGGGCTGGTCCTTCCCGGCAGACCTTCCGCCCGCCTTCAGGCCCGCTTCGACCTGTCCGGCCTGCCGGCCCTCAAGAACCGGCTTGCCGACGCGGGACTGCTGAACGACGACGATCCCGACACGCTGCTGGTCTCACGCACCTTCAAGGCGGAGGGCAGCGACAAGCTCCTGATCAACGGCATCATGACGACGTCGGCTGTCCTGCGCGACCTGGGCGGTCTGCTGATGGAAATCCACGGCCAGAACGAGCACCAGACCCTGCTCGTCCCCGAGGTCCAGCGGCACCTGCTCGATCGGATGGGTGGTGACGGGCATCAGCACCTCCTGTGTGCCCTCTCATCGGCCCATGCCGATCACGAACGCATCCGCCGTGAACTCGAGGATCTCGAACAGCGGCTGGTATCGGGCGCCGCACGGCTCGACCAGGTGAACGTCGCCCTCCAGGACCTCGAAGCCCTCCGTTTGTCCGACCCTGGCGAGAAGGAACGGCTCGAGGAGGAGTGCCACAAGCTCGCGCACGCCGAGCAGCTTGCCGAATCAATAGCGGAGGTTATACACGCCATCGAAGGTGACGACGACGAGGGCGGCGCGGTCAGGCACCTCCATCGGGCCCGCGAAGCCGCCCTGCAGGCCGGAGGAATCGACCCTCGTCTCAAGTCTTTCGCGGAAAGGCTCGAAACCCTGTATTATGAAGCATGTGATATAGCAAGCGGATTCCGTCACGAAACCGACGTCGAGTTCGATCCGAAGAGACTTTCCCACGTTCAGTCCCGTCTCTCCGCCTTCCAGCAGGCGTGCCGGCGTCACCGCACCGAGTTTGCCGGCTTGTTCGGCCTGATCGAGAGCATGAAACGCGAAGTCGCCGAACTGACCGCACCAGACTCGAGCCGGAACAGGCTGAAGCAGGCCCTCACAGAGGCTGCGACCCGTCTGGCGAAGGCCGCAGACGATGTGACGAAGGCTCGGAAAACGATCGCCGCCCGTCTCGACAAGCAGGTTTCCACGGTCATGGAGCAGCTGGGGTTCAATGCCGCCCGCTTTACAATCGATATGAAGCCTGTCCAGGTCGGGCCGGCCGGCCAGGAGAGCATCGAGTTCCTCGTCGCGCTCAACCCCGGCGCTCCCGGCGGACCGCTCCGCAAGATCGCCTCGGGGGGCGAGCTGTCCCGCGTCGCGCTCGCGCTCAAACAGGTTCTCGCCGAGGGGGACGAACTGCCGACGCTCCTGTTCGACGAGATCGACGCCGGCATCGGCGGCACAACGGCCGAAGCGGTCGCGGAAAGCCTCGAGCGGCTTTCCCGGAAGAAGCAGGTCGTGCTGGTGACACATCTGCACCAGATCGCCAAGGAGGCGGACCGGCACTTCACGGTCACCAAGCAGGTGGTCGGCGGAGAGACCGTCGTCAGGATCGGGGAGGTCCGCAAAACCGATCGCGAGGCCGAGATCGCCCGAATGCTCGGCCGCACGGGGGCCGAAGGCCTCGCATTCGCGAAAGCCCTCCTGCGTCGAGAACCAGCTCCCAAAGCGGTTGCGCGGGCTTCATAGCGGCGAAAAGGTGAATTTTCCTCATTTTTTTTCGCCGTACCCCTTGCGCATACCGTTAAAAATATGTTACAAGAATAGCACCATCACATCATTCTGATCGAGGAGGTTCCCCCGTGAACAAGCAGGATCTCTTGAAGACCGTCGCCAAGAAGGCCGCCATCACCAACGTCGAATCCGAAGCCGTCCTGAAGGCTTTTGTTGATTCCGTCAAAGACACCCTGAAGAAGGGTGACAAGGTTCAGTTGGTCGGCTTCGGTTCTTTCGTGACCGTGAAGCGCGCGGCTCGCAAGGGTGTCAACCCCAAGACCAAGAAGTCCATCAACATCCCGGCCAAGCGCGTTGCCAAGTTCGTCCCCGGCAAGGAGCTGAAGGACCAGGTCAACAAGGGTAAATAAGCACCTTTATAAAAACAGGGCACCATTCCGGTGCCCTGTTTTTATATTCTACGAATTATTTGAATCGTTCGTAGGGAATCCCCCCCACCGACATGCCCCGGCTCGACGAGTGAACCTCGAACGTGTCATCGCGGTTCTGCACCGTCCAGTCGGCTTTTCCCGTCATGGGATCCCTGTAGATGCGCCGCAGAAACCTGCGCCCTTCCCCGTCGCGGCACAGTTCTGCCAGGGTGAGGGGCTGGCGTCCGTTTGCCGCCGCGAATGCTGCCGCCGCGCGGCGAAACTCCCCGAGCGCAAACCGAAGCTCGTCCTCTTTCGCCCGCCGGGCCTCGTTGTTCGCCCGCGGCAGGATGACCGACAGGGAAAAGCCCAGGATGAGAAGGACGACGGCCAGCGACAGCAGGGCGACGCCCCGTCTTCCCCACGTTCCGCGCGGATCACCACGCGGCATAGGCGCTCCCCTCGCTCGATGCGCCGGCGGCGCCGGAGCGGATGTCGAACACGTCGGCAAGGCCGTCTTCGGAGGGGATCGTTTTCCACGTATCGGTTTTCCCCGTAATGGGATCGGCCGGAATCGCGCGAAGGTATCCGTCCCGGACGAGGGCGTCAAGGCCGTCGGGCCAGGCGGCGCGGTCGCGATAATACTGGTCGAGCACCTTCCGCATGACGTGCAGGTCCTCTTTCAGCGCGGTTTCACGGGTTTTCAGGATCGTCGAGCCGTACATGGGGGCCACGGTGAAATACAGGATGCCGATGATCGCGACGACCACGCTCATCTCGATGAGCGTGAAACCGCGCGCACGCCCCGTCTGCCTGCATCTCATGTGCTTTTCACCCCCCGGTACATCGTCATGAACGCCTCGATCACATCCTTGGGCATGCCCTCCCGGACGAGCCCGCCGGCGCTCTGCTCGAACGTGACGCTGCCTTCTCCGGCACTCCGCATGTTCGGTTCGATCTGGTTAACGCGCCCCTTCTGGAGAATGCCGCTGATGGTTGAGTTCGCCACAAGCAGTTCGTGAATCGGTTTGAGCTGTCTCTGGCCGGGATGCAGGAGAAGTGCCTGGGAACAGACGCCGAGCAGGCAGTTGGCCAGAACGTTGCCAATGTAGGAGCGATCGCTATCCGGGAAAGCGAACAGGATTTTTTCGAGCGTGTTCTGGACGCCGAGCGTCTGCATCGAGAGGATGACCAGGTGGCCTCCCGCGAGGTAGTCGAAAATGCCGCGGTACGGCAGTTCGCGCTTGATATCGCCGATGACGAGGGCATCCACGTCCATCCGTTTGGCGAACGTGAGTCCGGATTCGATGGAGTGAAGATCTTTTCCAAACTGTCGCTGGGTGATGCGGGCCTTCTTCGACTCGAACGAAAACTCGATCGGGTCCTCGATCAGCAGGATATGCGCGGGCCGGGTCTGGTTGATCCGCTCGACGAACGCCCCGAGCGAGGTCGAGATGCCGGACCGGCATGGCCCGGCGAAGATGAACAGCCCGGCTTTCGCCTGCGTCAAAGGTTCGAGAGCAGCCGGAATGCCAATGTCGGCGAAGCTCGGAACGGCTTTCCGGATGAGTTTGACGATCACCATCGTTTCCGACTGCGCCTGGAAGAGGATCAGGCGGTAGTTGCAGGGCGGATTGCCGAAGAAGTTCCCTTCGAACGAGCGCTGCTGGGAAAACTTCGTCTGATCGGCGGGCGTCAGGCATTCCTTCACGATGCCGTTGATGTCCGCACTCTGAACGGCAGGCATCGAGAGTTTGCGGAGAAACTTGTTCTGTCTGAAAAGCGGAGGAGAGCCGACCTTCAGATGGATCTCGGTTCCCCCCTGTCCCATGACCGTTGTCATCAGCTGTTTCAGTTCCATGGCAGCCTCACTTCCGCGTAAACCGGCCCGTCATCTCGTGCGGATCGTCTGCATAGGCGATCGCCGTCTGGGGCGTTATCAGGTTTTTCTGGACCATCGAGGCCAGGTGGCGGTCGAAGGTCTGCATGCCGGAAGCATTATCCTGTTCCTGGATCGTCCGGAGCATGACGAGGTTTTCGTTTCTGATCAGGGTCTTCACCTGGGGGGTGTTCACGAGGATATCAAATGCGGCGGTCCGGCCCTGGTTTTCGAACTTCGGCACCAGTTTCTGGCCGATGATCATGGAAACGTGCGTCGCCAGCTTCCCCTTGAGCGCGTCCCGTTCCGCCGCCGGCCGGGAATAGATGATCCGTTCGAGGATCTGCGAGCAGCTCCCGCCGTCCGTCGCGCCGATGACCATGCTTCCGGACTCGCACAAGAACAGTGCCTCGTCGAGCGCGTCACTGTAGTTCAGCGAATCGGTGACCACGACGTCGGGATCGAGCCTGTATGCGGCGGACAGCCCGCTGTAGAAGTTCGACACATCGAGCGGGATCGCCCGCTGAATGAACGTGGAATGATCATCTCTGAACTTGATCTCAACGGGGTTCTCGACGGTGATGATATTTTTCTCGAAATGCGTGTTGATGAAATCGAGAAGCGAGGCAATCGTCGTCGTCTTTCCATGGCCCGATGGGCTTCCAACGATGACGAGGCCGGACGTCTTCGCCAGGGTCTTCTTGATCGGATCGGGCAGGCCGAGTTCAGCGAACTTCGGCGGCGTCAGGGGAATGATGCGAATCGCGAGTCCGAACTTGCCGCGGTCGAAGAACACGGAAAAACGGTATCTGCCCTCGGCACCCCGTTCCCAGGCATAGTTCACCTGGCGTTGCTTCCCGAGAATTTCGCGGGCGCGCGGAGAGCTGGTCGCGAGGATGATCTTCTTCACATCATCTTCGGAAAACTCCGTGCCGACGATCTTCTCCAGTACACCGTTCACCCGGATGAACGGATTTTCTCCGGGGTAAATATGGAGATCGGACGCCTTGCGGGCGATGACCTCGTTCAGGATCCTGTGTAACGTTTCCATTCCAGAGACCTCTCTCGGTCGAATGTCGGATCAGTCGTTCACCCCTATCGGCAGGAAGCGACGAAACCGACACGGTCCTTCAGGTCAATCTTCGAGTTTCTGCAGAAGCTCCTCGACGTTTCGGAACACCCGGCTGTCCGGCGGGAGGCTCTTCTTCAGTTCCTTGAGCAACTTGAGCGCCGAGGCGTGTTCCCTGACCGCGTAATACGAGAGGGCGAGATGGTAGCAGGACGACAGGTCGCGGGCGTTCTCACGGATCGCCAGGTTCAGCGACTCGATCGCCTTCTGGTATTTCTTCAGGTGGAAATACGCCAACCCCAGCGCACCGTGAACCTGTCCGAGCGTTTTCCGATCATCGGCAGGGACATGCTTGCGGATACGCTCGTAGAGTTCGAGCAGGGCCGTCCACTGTTTCTTGCGGAAATACAGCTGTCCGAGCATCAGGGCCCCGGCGATGTGCGTCGGCGACGTTTCGATGAGCGTCGTCAGGCATGGAAGCGCCTTGTCGGGCTCGTTCCGTTTGAAATGCACCTGCGCGAGGTTGTAGAGGGCGTCGGGGTGGCGGGGGAAGGCGGCGGCGAACCGCTCGAAAAACGCCAGCGCGTCGCCGAGCCGCCCGCTCTCCATGAGCGCGATTCCCTGCGATATGGAATCTATACTTAACGGTATAGTCTGAGGTGCGCCGGGGGGCATGCCGAGGCCGGCGACGCCTTCCATATCCTTCGCGACTTCGACGGCAAGCGCTTCGCGGAGGCGGGCCGAGTATTCGTCGACGGTCTTGAT
>CAYMEN010000007.1:56457-157550 GCA_964389325.1 uncultured bacterium
TGTGACGACCGATGCCTTCCTCTTTACGGCGACGTCTCCCGAGACGCGGATGAGTGGGAGAAGCTCGTCATCTCTCGTCTTATCGCCCAGCTGAGACGCCAGTTCGGTGAAGACGGACAGGTCGCCGTGGAGAAGCAGGGCGATGGAGAATTCGCGCATGTTCTCTTCGCTCGCGGCCCCGACGAACCGCCTGGCCTCGGCGATGGCCTCGCGCGCGTCGAGGTGGCCGAGGGCGGAGATCAGGCGCGGCAGGCCCTCTTCCGGCTCGGACTTGATCTTCTGCATGATCAGCGGAACGCACGCGTTCGCATGCCGCTCGACGAAGAAGGCGAGCATGCTTTCCCAGACCGGGGACGCGGCTTCATCCTTGAACGCGTCGAGCACCTGCTGGACCGGGAAGCCGGGCACCTTGCGCGCGCAGTCGACGGCCTCGCGCCGTACCCACTGGTTCGGGTCACGGAGCAGGGGGACGATGCGGCTCTGGCCGACCTCGGTCTCGAGGGCCAGCACCGCCTTCAGGGCCATCTTGCGGACGACGTAGGCCTCGTCGGCGAGCAGGCGGTCGATCAGGGCGTCACGGCCCTTGATCTGGACACGCGACAACACGTAGGCCGCCGAGCGTCTCGTCGGGATGTCGGTGCTCGCGAGCATCGCGTCGACCTCCTCGACCACCTTCGACTCGTCGGCCTTCGCGAGGGCGATGCAGACGTTGGCGCGAACGCGGTTGTTCGGGTGGGAAAAGAACCTCTTGAGCTTGCGGCGCATTTCGAGCGCCGGGATTTTCAGCATCGCGATGGCTTCGACCGCATTGGCCTGGATGCGCGGGTCGAACGACTCGAGGCCTTTCTCGAAGATGTGGAGCAGCTGCGGCTCGGCGAATGTTGCGAGGGACGAGATCATGATGGCCTTCAGGCGCGGGTCGCGGGCGATCTCGAACTGGCCGACCAGGGCGGGGATCGCGTCGGCTTCCTTGAGCCGCGAGAGGATCTCGAGGACGTTGATGACGATCCACTCGTCGGGATCGGCGAGCAGCCTGCAGAGGCTCTGCGCCACGTCGCGGCCGCCGATGCGGTACAGCGCCCATGCGGCCTCGTAGCGGACCATGCGGTCTTCGTCGCGAAGGAGTTCCATGAGCTTCTTGCCGGCCATCGGGTCGCCGATCACGCCGAGCACGCGGACGATCTCCTCCTTGAAGGGGTGCTCGGGATCGTCGAGAAGCTCGAGCAGGCGCTGGACCGGCGTGCTGTCGCGCAGGAAGCCGAGGGCGGTGATCGGCTCGATCCGATCGGGCCAGCCGTCGAGGGCGTTGCGCATGACGTCGAGAACGGCCGGGTCGCCGATCTTTCCGAGCGCGAGCAGCGCCTCGGTCTTCACATCATCGGCGGCGTCGGGGCTCAGGACGGTCGCCGAGAGCCGTTCGGTCGCGGGCCGGAACAGGCGGCGTGCGGCCTTGATGAAGCGGAACGGTTCGATCTCGTGAAGGTCGGCCCCGGTCATTCCACGATCTCCTTGAGGATGGCGTTCATGATTTTCCCATCGACCCGCTCGTCGCGCATCAGCTCGGCCAGGTTGTCTCGAAGCGTGACGCAGCCGTCCTTGCGGGCGAGCATCAGGGCCGAGCGGAGCTGGTTCGTCTTCTTTTCGCGGATCAGGTTGCGCATCGCCGGGTTGAGGATCATCAGCTCGTAGGCCATGATGCGCTCGTTCTTCGACCGGCCCGGGATCAGGATCTGGGAGATGGTGCCGAGCAGGGACATCGAGAGCTGGGTGCGGATCTCCTCGTGCCGGTGGCCAGGGAAGACGTTGATGATGCGGTCGACCGTCTGGACGGCGCCGACGGTGTGCAGGGTCGAGAGGACGAGGTGGCCGGTTTCGGCCGCGGTCAGCACCATCTCGATCGTGTCGATGTCGCGCATCTCGCCGACGAGGATAACGTCGGGGTCTTCGCGGAGCGCATGCATCAGGGCGACCTGGTATCCTGACGTCATCGAGCCGATCTCGCGCTGAGTGAAGATCGAGCGTTTCGGGGCATGGACGAACTCGATCGGGTCCTCGATCGTGATGATGTGCCGGGAGCTGGCCTTGTTGATCTCGTGCACGATCGCCGCGAGGGTATGAGTCTTTCCCGAGTTGGCGGGGCCGGTGACGAGGAACAGACCGCGCGGCCGCTGGGCGATTTCCTTGAGCCGCACCGGCAGTTTGAGGCTGTCGATGCTCGGAACGCGCGTCGGGATGAACCGGAACGCCGCCGAGAGACAGCCGCGCTGCCGGAAGACGCAGACGCGCACCCGGACGCGGTCGCGGTAGGCGATCATGAAGTTGGCTTCCATCGTCTGGCGGAGGAACTCCTGCTGGCGGGTGTCCATCAGCGGCAGGACGAGGTTGGGCATCTCCTGGTGCGCGAGGGGCTCCTCGGAAAGGGTCACGAGCCGGCCGCCGATGCGCAGAACGGGCGGGCTGCCGGCCTTGAGATGCAGGTCGGAGGCCTTGCGCGCGAGGGCCGTATCGAAGTATCGGTGTATCCGCAGCATCCGGCGCTACTCCTTTCCGCCCAGCAGCTTGCGCAGGGCAGCCGGGTTGGGCGCGGCGGCCAGCGCGTCCTCGGCACGGACCTTGTTCTGCCTGACGAGCGAGGCGAGCGACATTTCCAGGGTCGCCATGCCGAACTCCGAGCCGGTCTCGAGGAACGACGGAAGCAGGTGGATCTTGCCCTCGCCGATCAGTGACCGGATCGCCGACGTGTTGATCAGCACCTCGAACGCGGCGACCCGCCCGCCGTCGATCTTCGGCAGGAGCGTCTGGGAGACGACGCCGCGCAGGACCGTCGCGAGCTGGTGCAGGATCTGCCGCTGCTGGTTCTCGGGGAACACGTTGACGATACGTTCGGCCGTCAGCACCGCCGACGTGGTGTGAAGCGTGGCCAGCACGAGCTTGCCGGTTTCGGCCGCGTTCAGCGTCAGCGCGATGGTTTTCGGTTCGCGCATCTCGCCGACGACCACGATGTCGGGGTCCTGGCGAAGGACGGTCAAAAGGCCCTCGTAGAAGCCGAGACAGTCGATGCCGACCTGGCGCTGGTTGAAGATCGAGAGGCCGTCTTCGAACTGGTATTCGATCGGGTCCTCGATGGTGACGATGTGCCGGCGCGCCTGGGCGTTCACATAGCTGAGGTAGCTGGCCAGGGTCGAGGTCTTGCCGGCGCCGGTCGGGCCGGTGATGAGGATCAGGCCGTTGGGCTGTTCGATCAGCTTCTGGGCCGCGAGCGGCAGGCCGATCTCGTCGAAGCTCATCACCTTGAACGGGATCACGCGGAACACCGCGCCGACACCGTTGATGTCGCGGTAGAGGTTCACCCGGAACCGGCAGACGCCTTCGAGGGAATACGCGAAATCCAGCTCGTTCGTCTCGGCGAACTGGTTCGCCTGCGCTTCCGTCAGGATCGCCTCGAGAATCCGGGCAAACTCGTTTTTCGTGAACCTCGCCGCGTCGAGATGCTCGATGACCCCGTCGACGCGGATGGCGGGCGCCTGGCCGACCTTCAGGTGCAGGTCAGAACCACGGCGCTCGAACGTCAGTTTCAACAGTTCGTACAGACTCGTTCCGGCACTCATACCCGGAGTATAGCATGAGTATCCCCGCCGCTATGCAGGAATCGACCGATCGTGATAAACTTCAGTTCCGCTCGACATTCCATCCTCATCAGGACCACTCCAATGGCGAAGATTCAGCTCGAACACCTCCTCTCCAGGCTCCGCCCCCTTCTCGCCACCCTGATCACCGGCTTCAGAGTGGGCGAATACCGGCTTCGCAGGGAAGCGGCGATCGCGCTTTCCAAGTTCAAGTGCGAGCGCGCGACGAACTTCCTGCTCGAGAATTTCGAGAGCGACAACATCCAGGACTTCATGGCGCTCGCGCTCGGCAACATCGAAAGCTCCCGCGCCATCTCCCTGCTGATGCAGGCGCTCAACGACTCCCAACAGGAAGTCCGTTTCAACGCCGCCCAGGCGCTCGGCATGATCAAAAGCCCGGAAGCCTTCAACGTCCTGATGGAGTCCCTGAACGAGTATGCCGACACCAGCATCTCCGGCGGCGCGACCGCGAGCGGCGGCGGCGGCAAGATCTTCTTCGAAGAGGAAGCCATCATCTCGGCCATCAACGCCCTCGGTAAAATCAAGAACAATTTATCGACCCCGCTATTGAAACGGATTCTCGCCCAGGACAAGAGCCCCCGCATCCGGGCCTCGATCATCATGGCCCTCGGCATGATGTCGAACGATCGCATGCTCCCGATTTTCCAGGCGGCCCTCCGAGACGAGGATTCGCGCGTTCGCGCCAACGCGATCGAGGCCATCGAGGGCCTCAAGTCGAGTTCTATTGTCGGCATTATACAACCATATCTCGACGATCCGAACAACCGCGTCCGGGCGAACGTGGCCAAAGCCATCTGGAAGTTCGGGGACTTCGATGTTTCCGACACGCTGAACCAGATGCTGACCCACGCCGACAAACTGTATCGCGCTTCGGCCGCCTACGCCCTCGGCGAGATCCGAGACGTCCGCTTCATCCCGAAGCTGGCCATGGCGCTCCGCGACGACGACGCCGACGTCCGTCGGAACGCGGCGAACGCCCTCAAGAAGCTCCAGTCTGCCGACGCCGTCAAGCTGCTCACGCCACTCATGGACGACCCCAACTACGACGTGCGCGTCCAGGTCGTCCAGGCCATCGCCCGCTGTTCCCCGGCGTCGATCCCCGACCTGCTCGTCCCGAGGCTCGAGAGCGAGGAGAACCCGATCGTCAAGGCGACCCTCATCAGCTGCATCGCGGAAACGTCCGACACGCTGTACTGTGACCTGCTGTTCAAATTCCTCGACGACCCCGACAGCCGCGTCGTCTCCAACACGATCGAAGCCCTTCAGAAGCTCAACCAAACGGCCCCGCCCCAGAAGCTCATCAGCCTCCTCAAGCGCCTGCTGTCGCACGAGGACAACCGCATCAAGACGAACGCCATCCGCGCCCTCTGGAGTTGGAACGAGTACAGCGTCCTCGACAACCTGCACCAACTCCTCCGCCATTCGGAACTTCGCTACCGCCAGTCCGCCATGTATGTCCTCGGCGAAATCGGAACGGCCCTCAGCAACGATCCATCCGTCACCACCTCGGTGAACACGCTCATCGCGGAACTGCTCGAACCTGGTGTCGCGGAATCCGCCGCCGCCGCTCCGGCCCAGCCCGCCGAACAACCCGCTCCGGTATCCCCGCCGGCCGCACAATCCGCCGCCCAGCCGCCCGCAAAACCAGCGCCGGCCACGAAACCTGCCCCGGCCCCGGCATCGCCCCAGCCAGAGCATCCGACCCCTGAACCGTCCCCAGAAACCTTTGACCAGGAATTGGAGCAGGCCGCGAATGCCGTCAACGCCCGCGAGTTCCAACAAGCGCTTGCGATCTACACCTCGATCATCGAGGCCCAGCCAGACAACTTCAAGGCGATTCTCGGCCTCGCGAACCTGCAGTACATCCGGAAAAATTTCGCCGACGCCGCCCCGCTCTATGAAAAAGCGCTGGCCCAGCAGCCCAACCTGGTCAAGGCGCATTACAACCTCGGAACGATCGCCTATTTCCAGAAAGATTTCCAGAAAGCCCGCGACCACCTCGTCCAGGCGCTGACCCTGTACCCGAAACTGCTCGGCGCCTACCTGATCCTCGCCCAGATCTTCCAGTTCGGCGGTCGCACCGAAGAGAGCATCAAGCTCCTGACCAAGGCCGTCGAACTCTCGCCCCGCAATCCCGTGCTGTTCCAGAAGCTCGCGATGCTTCACCTGCACGCGCGCAACTTCGACAAGGCCACCGACGTTCTCACCCGCGCGATCTCGCTTTCCCCCCTCGATATCGAGTCGAACCTCCTGCTCGCCTACTGCCTGCAGGCGACGTCACGATCGGCCGAGGCGTTCAAGGCTTTCGACGCGACGCTCAGAGCCTGCGCCCAGTCGCCGAACCAGGATGAATCGCTCAAGGCGCTCATGCAGAGCTACCTGTTCGTGAAATCAACGCTCAAAGAGTCCTGACCAAACGCAAGGAGAAATGCCATGCAGCTCGTCAAAGCAAACCGGTTCTGGAACTATAAAACCTACGACCTGACGAAAATGAGGGGAGACGATTTCCTCGAGAAGCTCGGCGAGCTTCTCGACGAGGCCGGCCGCAACGGCTGGGAACTGGCCTACATGTGCGAGGAGTACATGATCCTCAAACAGCTGTTCGAGCAGAAGTAATCCGGCGGGAACCGATCGACGCCTTCTTTCCCTTCCGCGAACCGCAGGCAGATGCCTTCCAAAAATAATAACACACCGTATAATATCACACTCGACACGGATGTCAGTCTCCTGCGCGGCATCGGGCCGAAGCGCGGGGAAGCTTTGCACAACGCCGGGCTTCACACCGTGACCGATCTTCTCCGCCTCCAGCCGCGCCGCTACGAGGACCGAACCCGGGTTCGCCAGCTGCGCGAGCTGCAGGCCGACCGCCGCATGCAGGGTCCTTTCCGGGCCGTGGTGAAAACCTTCCGCGGAAGCAGGCCGCGTGCCGGCCTCTCGATCGTGTGGGCCGAGTTCGACGACGGAACCGCCGTCGTGCGCGCCCGGTGGTTCAACCGGCCGTATCTCGTCAAGACGCTCGTCGCCGGAAAGGCCTACTACCTTTACGGCACCGCCGTCGAGATGAAGGGGGCCCCGATCCTCGACAACCCGGAGCTCGAGCTCGAGGACCCCGCCGAAACCGCGCCCGTTCCCGGCGCCCTCACTCCCGTCTATTCGGCCGGGAAAGCGCTTGCCGAGGCGAAGCTGTCGGGAAGGCAGATTCGGCAGCTGATCGCGCGCGCGCTCGCGGCGATCGACTGGGCCGCGAGCTTCCCGAACCTGCTCGAAACCGGCCCCTTCCCGCGACTCCGGCGCGCCTTCTTCGATTTTCACTGGCCCCGCACGCAGGAGGCCGCCGATCATGCGCGGCACACGGCGGCATTTTTCGACCAGGTCCTGTTCCAGATGGGCGTCTGGGAAAGGCGCAAACGCGTCACCGGCATCCTCGGCCCCGATCCCGCCTCCGCGGCGATTCCGCTGCCCGCCGAACCGGGGTATCCCATCCCGTTCCGGCTGACGGGCGACCAGAGCCTGGTTCTCGGAAAGATGCTCGCCGGGCTTTGCCGCGAAGCCGGCTCCCCGCCGCTCAATCTGCTGCTCCAGGGCGACGTCGGCTCGGGAAAGACGCTGGTGGCCTTTCTCGCGATGCGGCATCACGCCGAACGACACGAACCGGGCTCCACCTGTGTGTTCATGGCCCCGACCGAGATCCTGGCGAGACAGCACCTGGAACGGTTCCGATCCTTCTTTCCCGACGCCGCGGCCAATGCCGATCTGCTCGTCGGCGCGCTGCGGCCGCAGGATAGGCGGAACCTGCTCGCAAAGCTCTCAGACGGCCAACTCCGCTACCTGTTCGGCACTCACGCGCTGTTCCAGGACGCCGTCGTCGTTCCGAACCTCGCCTTCTGCGTCATCGACGAGCAGCAGCGGTTCGGGGTCGACCACCGCCGCGCGCTCACGGCCAAGGCGGGCGCCCGGACGCCGCACCTGCTGCTCATGTCCGCGACGCCGATTCCCCGCACCCTCTCGCTGACGATCTACGGCGACCTCGACGTCGGCATCATCCGCGAGATGCCGCCGGGCAGGAAGCCGGTCACGACACACCTTCTCAGCTCGCCGGAGGAAGCCGTCGCGTACATCCGGGAGGCGGTGTCGCGCCGGGAGCAGGTGTATTACGTCTGCCCGCTCATCGAGACATCGAAGAAGCTGGCGGCAACCTCGGTTCGGGAAGCGGTCGAGCGACTTCTCTCCGCGTTTCCCGACGCCGCCATTGCCACGGTGACCGGCGATCTGGCTTCGGATCGCCGCCAGGCCGCGATGGAAGCGTTTCACGCCGGCAACATCGATATTCTCGTGGCCACGACGGTCATCGAAGTCGGCGTGGACGCGCCTGCCGCGACGCTGATGGTGGTCGAGAACGCCGAGCGGTTCGGGCTTTCGCAGCTGCACCAGCTTCGCGGCCGGGTCGGGCGCGGCGAACGCCCGTCGAGCTGTCTGCTGGTCAGCGCAGACGGCGAGGCGAACGAGCGGCTCCGCCTGGTCGCCGGCACGACCGACGGTTTCGAGCTTGCCGCCGAGGACCTGCGTTTGCGCGGGCCGGGCGATCTCGCCGGAACCCGCCAGAGCGGCATCGCCCACCCCGCTTTTTCGCACCGCATGACCCCGGAGCTGATCGAGAAGGCGCGGAACCGCGCCCTTGAGCTGCTCACCGTCGAGCCCGGCGATACGCGCGACTGGTTCGCCGCCCGCATGCGCGAGAGCTTCGGCGACCGGCTCGAATCATTCATGGAAGGGGGCTGACCGCAGATGCGCGTCATCTCAGGATCGGCCAAAGGCCGTCAACTCAAGATGCCCAAAGGGGGAAAAACCCGCCCGGCGATGGACCGAGTGAAAAGCTCGCTATTCTCGATTCTTGCCGCCCGCATTCCCGACTGCCGGTTTCTCGACCTGTTCGCGGGCTCGGGAAGCCTCGGCATCGAGGCGCTTTCGCGCGGGGCCGCCTTTGCCGCGTTCGTCGACATGTCGAACGACTGCATCACGGCGATCCGCGAGAATCTCGAGATGACCAGGCTCGCCGACCGGGGAAAAACCTTCCGGATGGACTGCCTCTCGTTCCTGCGCGGTCGCCCGCTCGAGCCGTTCGACATCGTCTGCATCGACCCGCCCTACCTGAAGGGGCTTCTCGAGCCGATCCTGAACGAACTCCCCGTCTGCCCGCTGTTCCACGAGCGCACGATCTTCATCATCGAACGCCAGAAGAAAGACGATTTGGGCCTCGACAAGAAGCCGGCTCTCGAACAGACCGACGAGCGCCTGTTCGGCGACACCGTCCTGACCTTCTTCCGTTTGAATAAGACCGAAACTGAGGCTGCCCCCCACACCCCTCCCGAACCGAGTGAGAATGCGTGAGTTTCTTGTCGAGTTCACAAGAACGGACGTGAATCACAGAGCATTTCATTTTTCCCCGTGAACCCTCCGTAGGTTTTGTGTCCTGGTATGTTGATTTCGGCGCAAGAACCGATCCGCAGATGGCGCTGATGAAGCAGATTTCGCAGATGAAGTCCTGAAAACCGAGATATTTTTCAACGGAGTATCTCCGTGATTCAGCGGTTGTGAAAACTGATGCGGTTGCCTTGAGCCGGACCAGCCTCAGAGGAGGGAAAAAGCGACCGGCGCCCCGGAGATCCGGGGCGCCGGCTTGTTGTATTCGGAAGGGGGATTACTTGATGTTCTGGGTCTGCTTGAGCTGGATGTATTCCTGGTAGGCCGCGCGATACTCGGTGAGAGCCGCCTTCACTTCGGCCGCGGAGCCGCCGGCGGTTGTGACGAGCTGGGTGTATTTGTTATACGCCGCGATATAGCGGGCGTGGGCATCGGTCACTGAGGCGCTCGTCGCCGACGTGGTCGTGGTCGTTGTCGTTGTGGTGGTCGTGGTCGGGGCCGCTGCGGACGTCGTGTCGGCCGCCGGGGCGATGACGGTTACGTCGGTGACGGGGGCCGTATCGGACACCTGGGCTTCGGAGCCGGAGATCACGACGGCATCCTGGTCGCCGATGGTGACCGGGCCGGTCTGGTTCATGGACGGGATGACCGTGCTCATGTCGTAGTCGGATGGGGTGACCATGATTTCATCGCTGCCGGAGAGGACTTCCTGGCTGCTGGCCTTCTTCTTGTGGCGGCGATACAGGTAGATGCCGACCGCGACGGCGGCGATGATGATCAGAGCGGGGATGAACAGCGGGCTCGCGACGATACCGGCGACCCAGCCAGCCACGGCGCCGACGCCGGCCGCGATGGCCCCGCCGATTGCGCCGAGAGCACCGAGGATGCCGCCGCCGACGGCAGCGACGCCGCCAACGACCGCGGTTCCGATACCGGCGATGCCTCCAGCTGCGCCTACCGCGCCGGCAACGGCCGGGGCGGCGAGAACGACACCGGCTCCGACCGCAGCTCCGGCTGCGACGCCGACGACGACGCTCTTCTTGTCGAGCGCGTGGGCAGGCGCGGGCTGGAAGACGGTGAAGTCGACGACCATAAGCAGAGACAGGACGATGCAGATCACCGAACTGAACGATTTACTCTTTCTCATACGTAACCCCCCTGATAATCGCGTTACGAACGGTACACCGATTAGATAATTCAAGTGTAATGATGCAACGGGGGGGCGTCAAGGTGTCTGCCCCAAATTCGTTCATTTCATCAAAAAAAGAGAACGTGAACGGATCACGATCCGCCCCTTTGCCGCGTGACAGGCAATCTAAAGCCACGCCCGCGTCCCCGTTCGTGCTGAGCCCGTCGAAGCACGAGAAAATCTCGCCCCCCCCTTCGACAGGCTCAGGACAGGCCTCGACAAGCTCAGGGCGAACGGGAGACATTCATTCTGGAGATCCCGATAGATATGGAATATGGCCTTGCTCTTCCAGAGACGCGGTCTCCCTTGTTCCAGGGTTTCTCCTGTCGTATGATGTACACATATTCGAGGGGGAACCTTCCCTTCACGTCGGAGGCGTCCATGTATCTTGACAAGAGGAACCAGGTCGAAGTCGACATCGCCGAGCAGATCGACATCTCATTCCATATTCTCACCTATAATCAGGGCCTCGTGCAGTTCGCCGACAGCAAGGCGAACGCCCTTCTCCTGATCAACTCGATTTTCATCGCCGCGCTGACGCCGTTCATCGAGAGGCTGAGCCACAACTCGATCGCCTCGGCGATCGCCGTCGGTTTTTTCATCTTCAGCATCATCTCGATCCTGATGTCTCTCGGGGTGATCATGACGCGCAGCGCCGGCATCGTCGAGAACCGCACGAAAACACTGGCCTTCTATGGCCATATCATCGAGAACAACTCGGCCGAGGGGTATATTCACGAGGTTTCATCGTGCGAGGCGAAAAAGTTCAACGAATCTATTCTTACGAATATATATACCGTCTCGAAGATCGCGAGCGCCAAGTTCTCGATCTACAACCACGGGCAGACGATGACGCTGATCTCATCCCTGCTCTGGATCGTGACCATCCTGTTCATTCCGTTCATTCCGTGACGCGTTCTTCGCCCGCTCCGGGTATGTCTCGCGGAGCAGGTCGGCAAGCAGGGTCCAGCGCGCCTGGACCCTGTCGTTTTTCACGGCGATCCAGACGGCGCGCTTGTTTCCCATCAGCACGAGGGTGCGGCGGGCCCGCGTCATGCCGGTGTAAAGCAGGTTCCGCTGGAGCATCACGTAGTGCTGGGTGGTCGCGACGAGCACCACGGCCGGGTATTCGCTTCCCTGGGACTTGTGGACGGTGATCGCGAACGCGTGGGAGAGGTCGAGCAGGTCGGCGGCCTGGTACACCCGTTCCCCCTGCGGGAACTCGACGACGATCTCCTGGTCTTCGGTCTCGACGTTCCGGACGATGCCGATGTCGCCGTTGAACACGTCGAGGTCGTAATTATTCTTGAGCTGGATCACCTTGTCGCCGACGCGGAACACCCTGTGCATATGCGTCATCTCTGGCTTTTCAGGGGAAGCAGGATTCAGTGCCGCCTGCAGTTCCCTGTTGAGGTTCGCGGCGCCGAGCGTGCCGCGATTCATCGGGGTGAGCACCTGGATGTCCTCGATCGGGTGGTACCCGAACCGCTTCGTCAGACTCAGCGAAACCACGTTCCGAAGCAGGGGAAGTGCCTTTTCCGGCTCGCCTGTTTCGAGAAAGTAGCAGTCAGTGCGCGTTTTCCCGTCGGGCGAGACGAGAATCGGCATTGCGCCGCCGTGGACGCGGTAGGCGTTGCGGATGATCAGCGACTCCTCCGCCTGCCGGAAGACGACGTTCAGCCGCACGACAGGCGCGACGCCCGACTCGATCAGTTGGCGAAGGAGCAGGCCGGGGCCGACGGACGGCAGCTGGTCGGCATCGCCGACGAGCACGAGGGCGGCGCCTGGCGGGACGGCTTTGACCAGGGCGTGGAACAGGTTCATGTCGATCATCGAGGCCTCGTCGACGACGAGGGTGTCGCAGGCAAGCGGTTTCGACTGGTTGTATCGGAAGCCGCCCTCCTGGGGCGAGTATTCGAGCAGGCGGTGGATCGTCTTCGCCTCGCGGCCGCTCACTTCGGCGAGGCGCTTCGCGGCGCGGCCGGTCGGGCTCGCCAGCAAAACCCGGCGCCCCATCGACGTATGCGCCTCGACGAGCGTTTTCAGGGTCGTCGTCTTGCCGGTGCCCGGGCCGCCGGTGATGACGAGAAACCGCTCGCGCAGCGACTTTTCGACGGCGACGGCCTGGATCTCGGTCAGCGTGATGCCCGCCTTCGACGTCGCCCCGTCGAGCGCGGCAAGCAGTTTCCGCCGGTCGGGGTCGCGCGCGTCTTGCAGGAGGGGCGCGAGGCGCTCGACAACGCCGATCTCGTCGCGCCAGGCGAACGAGAGATACACACAGGCAACGTCGGCGTGGTCACGGATGACGATGCGCCGGTCGGCGGCCTGGGTGTCGATCGCCGTCTCGACGGCCGCCACGTCCTCGACCTGGAGGATCTCGACGCCGCGCTTCACCAGCTCGGGCCGCGGCAGGAACATGTGGCCCTCGTCGAGGGCGGCGTTCAGCACGAACAGCAGGCCGGCTTCGAGGCGGCGCGGGTCGGCACCGGTGATGTTGAACTCGGCCGCGATCTTGTCGGCCGTCTTGAACCCGATGCCCCGTATCTCGTAGGCGAGCATGTAGGGGTTGGCCGCCACCTTCGCGATCGCGTCCTGGCCAAGGTTTTTGAAGATGCGCACCGCGTAGGCCGTCGAAATGCCGTGCCCCTGCAGGAAGATCATCACGTCCTGGATCGCCTTCTGCTGCTTCCACCCCTCGATGATGCGCGCGCTGCGCACGGGGCCGATGCCGTCGCAGTCGGCGAGCCGGTCGGGCTGGCTTTCGATCACGTCGAGGGTTTCGGCGCCGAATGCAGCCACCAGTCGTTTCGCCGTCACCGGCCCGATACCCTTGATCAGGCCCGAGCCGAGATATTTCTCGATGCCGCGCACCGTCGCCGGCTTCATCGTCGTGTATTTGAACGCGTGAAACTGCGGCCCGAACTGGGGGTGACAGGTCCAGGTGCCGTAGACGCGCAGCTCCTCGCCCGGATGGATCGCCGAAAAACTGCCAACGACGGTGACGCCGTCAGGCCGGCCTTTGGTGCTCGTCCGGAGCACGGAGTAGCCGTTCTGCGGGTTCGTGTAGGTGATGCGTTCGACGACGACGGTCAGGCACTCGTTTTCCACGGCATCATGATACCAGAAGACCGAGGGAAAGTGCGGCGGCCGTGAAACGGATGCGTGCGCCCTGATGTCCGCATTGACAGCGGCGCGGGGCAATGATAGGGTGGAACCTGCATGAATTCACCATTTCCTGCGTTGCAACAACGTCTGCCGGCCTTGCTCGCAGGCGCCTTTCTCTTCGTGCTTTTCGCCGTCTGGACGGCATCGCTGCTTCTCGAGAACGGCACCCAGCCCGACATCGATATCGTGCTGTCCCCATCCGCGAGGCTGGCGCCGGGAGATACGACGGAAGTCGCGCTGTATGCGCTCGGTCGTGACAAGCCACATCCGATCAGACAACTGAAACTCGAACTGCATCTCCGCACCGGCGGCCGGCCCGTTCCCCACGTTCCTCCCTGCCCGGCCGTCGAGAAGCGTCCGGGGCTGTATACCGCCAGGATCTCCGTTCCCGAATCGTTCAACGACGGCACATACGAGCTTGCCGTCTACCGATCGAACGCTCTCCGACAGCCGCTCGCCGTGTTCAGCATCCAGGCGGGAACGAACTACGCGCTTGCCGCCACACCGCCCGCCTTTCCGCTGCGCACCGGCGGTTCCTACCGTTTCGATCTCGCCGCCATGGATCCCGCCACCTCCCGGCCGCTGCCGCGGCTTCCCGTCAGGTGCAAAGTCACGACCCCGGACGGCTTCACGACGACGAACAGGGTCGTGTTCACCACCCGTCAGGGAACCGGCGTTTTCACTTTTTCCCTGCACCCGGAAAGCCCGACCGGCGAGTATCTCTTCGACTTCTCATGTGGGAACCGGTCTCTACAGTTCCGTGTTCCGGTCCTGCCGGCCCTCCCACCGCTTGTCTTCCTGAAAAACCTGCTGACCCGCGCCGCCTCGGATCTTCCGGCCCCCGTTTCCGGACTGTTGCCCGGGACGCAGTCCAGACCGGAGCGTCAGGCACGCTTGAGCCTCCACCATGGAAAAGAGCCACATTCGTCGATCCGGTGGGCAAAGGCGGGCGGCAGGGTCGTCCGGGCGAATTTCGATCTCGGCACGCGTCGGTTTGCCGTCATCGAACTCTGGCAACGCAACAGGCTGCTGCACTCCGCGCTCTGCCCGCAGGCCTCGGGAACGGTCAGAATCAGCTTCCGTAACGAGCTTCCCCTCGCGGCGCCGATCAAGGTGCGGCTGTGGCAAAAAAAGCGCCGCCGTGTCTGGGCGGACGAGTACGTCATTCCAGTGATTTCGGGGGCCGACGAAGCAACCCGCAGGTTCCGGCGCCTGGCCGAAGACTGCGCACCGTCGCACGGCCGCACCCTCGCCCGCCTGCTGACGCCGGCAGCCGTTCCCGTGCAGGTCGGAAGCGGCTTTCAGAGAACCGATCGGCTCACTCTCGCGGCCGGGCTCCTGTTCGAGGCATTCCGGCTCTCCCTTCCCTGGCTTTTTCTCGTCTCCCTGGCCCTCCCCTTCGCCGGACGCCTCTGCACAGACACCGGGAAATATAGCTGCCTAAATATATCGGCTTTTCTCATTCCGGTGACGGGCACAGCGACGTTTTTTTTCATTCTCGCCCACTCCGGCATCTCCGATCCGCCCGGCCCGGTCCTGCTGTTCGCGGGCTTCCTCCTCGCATGCCTGGTCCTGAACGCCAGCCGACAGGCTCCGGCGGGCGAATCCCTCGTCCGGTCGCCAGCCAGACATATTTCGCAAGTCGGTCGCCAGGCCCCCCCCGGGGCAATCGAAGCCTTCGTGTTTCTCGGTCTCCTGTTCTCCGGCACCCTCCTCGTCAAGCTGTTTGCCGGCGGCCTGTCAGCTCAGGCATCGCAGGCCCGGCTTCTGGCGATCATTGCCGCCGTATCCGGCCTCATGACGGCCGTGTGCACGCTGGGAACCGGCTCGTTGAGCCTGAGCCGCCCCGATCCATCGCTCCTCCGAGCGGTTTCCGACCTTCTGTCGCGAGTCACGTCCGGCGTTGCGAAAGGCGGATGGAAAGCGGCTCTCCTGCTCACGGTCCTCATGGCGGGACTTTTCGCGGGGATCCTGCGCCTTCACACGCTCCTGCATCCAACGGGCCCGGATATGAGGAGTCAGGATCACCGGCGCGCATGGAGACAGAAAAACGCTCACGCCCTTCGTCCGCATGCCCTTCAGTTCATTCCGACGGAAATCCCGGCGACAGGGGGCGATTCCCATGGGCACGAGAGCCCCCCGGCCGACGTCTCTCAATCCATCCAATCGCGGTTCATCCTTCTGCGGGGCACGAAACTCTGGACCGGCCGGAAAATTCAGAGAATCAACGTCTTCACGAAGCCCAGGGAGTTTCTCGATCGGTGGATCCGCGCTCTCGCGTCTCTCCGGCCGACCCTCTGGACGATCTGCCTGGAGCTCAACGCCAGAGCCGAGCGGTTCCAGCTCCTCGACCCATCCGAACGACGGGGGGAGCAGGAACGCCTGGAAGCCTGCCTGACCGTCTTCGGCAAGTTGCTGTCCCGAGAACTCCAGGGCGGCAAAACCCATTCTCCGGCCCGAAACCACCTTCTGGCCGATATGCTGACGAATCTTTCCAGAGCGGTTTCGACCGATGCGGCTTTCAGACAGGCACTTCAGGCGCTCCCCGCCATCCCGACGGCCGGCGAAGTGGTCGATCCGACCGCGGGGCTGATCGAGTATCCGACCGCGACGGCACCGGTCGACATTTCGTCTGTTGTTGCCCCGGCCTTCCGGCCGAGTGGTGCCCTCAGGCTCGGGAGCGAAAGCGGTGTCTCGGTTTCCTTCCCCATCCGCCTGGAAATGACGCCCCTCGTTCGCGGAACGTCGTTTCGCGAAACGCTCGAGATCACCCGCCTCGAGGCGCTCCGCGAGATGCCGATCCTTCTCGAACTGGTTTTCACGCCCTGAAGGTGATTTCTCTGGGCGCCTGAGCTACAATGCAGAGATGAAAACCTTCGACGAAGCCTATGCCACGATCATGGAAGCCGCCGCCGGCTTCGTGCCGGAGGGCGAGCCTGTCCCTCTCGATGCGGCCCCCGGCCGTATTCTCGCCGAGAACCTCGCGGCGCCGGAAGACCTGCCCATGGCCGACAACTCGGCGATGGACGGCTACTGTTTCAGGCGTTCCGACGCCGTTGCCGCTTCCTCTGGAGCCCCGGTTTCCCTTCCGCTCACGGCCGGGATCGACGCCGGCCATCCCATCGACGAACTCCCCGCAGGGCACGCTGCATATATTGCGACCGGCGGCATTCTCCCGGCCGGCGCCGACACGATCATCAGGATCGAGGATGCCGAGCTCCCCCCCCCCGGAACCCTCCTTTTGATCCGCAGTCTCCCACCCGAGGGCACCTACATCCGGCGTCGCGGGCGCGACCGTCGTTCGGGCGATATCGTTCTGACCGCAGGTGTCCCGTTCACCCCGTATGCCGTCGGCGTCGCCGCATCGCTCGGCCGGACCGTCGTCCGCGTGGCGCGCCGGCCGCGGGTCTGCGTGCTCGTCTCCGGTGACGAGGTCGTCATGCCGTTCGACCATCCCCTGCCGTGGCAGGTCCGCAATACCAACACCCCGATTCTGAAAGCCCTCATCAGATCGGCCGGCGGAGAGCCGCTCGATCTCGGGATCGTCCGCGACAACCCCGGCGCCGCCGAGGCAGCCCTCCGACGGGCCGCGGAGCTGGGCGACATCATCGTCTCCTCCGGTGGCATCTCGATGGGCCGGAAAGACCCTTTCGCCTCCGCCCTGGAAACCATCGTGGCCGCCGTTTCCGTCAGAGGCGTCGCGATGAAGCCGGGCAAGCCTCTCACCTTCGGATGCATCGGCAAAACCCCGTATTTCGGGCTTCCCGGCAACCAGGCGTCTTCCGCCGTGACGGCCGAGCTGTTCCTGCGCCCATTCCTGGCACGACTGCAGGGAAGCGCGGCTCCGGACCACCGTCGCGTCCTGCTTCCCCTGACGAAAGACGCGGCGAACCGCACCGGGCGCGACGACTTCCAGCGGGGGCGGCTTCTCAGCACGGCATCTGGACCGGCCGCCGAAACGCTCGAAAAGCAGGATTCCCATTTCCTCTCTTCGCTTCTCGGAGCGGACCTCCTCATCAGGATTCCTGGCGACAGGCCGCAGATCAGGGCCGGTGAGCTCGTCGAGTGCCGGTTCATCGGTTGAGGGAGCGCATCATGCTGTCACCGTTCGAAATTCCCGACACCCTGGCGATGGACATCGGAACCGGCACGAAGGACGTGATGCACTTTTCGGCCCATCACACCCTCGAAAACAACCTCAAGATGGTCGTACCGACGCCGGCGCTCGTGATGGCCGACCGGCTCGATCGGCACGAAGGGGAGCTGCGCGTTTCCGGATACACGATGGGCGGCGGGTATCTCGCGAAGGTTCTCACGCGGCACCGCGCCAACGGCAGCCGCGTCGTCATGGAGGAAATGCCTGCCTTCACCGTCCGAAACAACATCGAGGAGATCGAAGCCGCGGGAATCGAGATCGTCGAGCGTGTCGAGGATCCGACGCACGTCTTCGACGAGATCGAGCTGCCGCTCTATTACGACCTGCTCGGCCGGTTCGGCATCGATACGGGCAAGATCAGGATCATCGGCATCTCGGCCCAGGACCACGGTTTCAACACGAGCGAGGAGTCGTCGCGGCGGAACCGGTTCAAATACTTCCTCGATCATCTGGCCGGCAATCGCTCCCCCCGCTCGCTCGTCTTCACCGACACGGACCTCCCCGACGTCTTCGGCCGGCTCTTCTCCGGCGCCCGGTGCGTGAAGCACTTCAACCATCTGCTCCGCATCGTGCTGATCGACACCTCGTTCTCGGCCATTCTCGGCTGCGGCCTCGACCCGAGAGTCGCCGCCCTTCGGGGCCCGGTGCTGTACATCAATTACGGGAACGGGCACACGATGGCCTGCATCATGAATGGCGTCCATATTCTCTCGTTTTTCGAGCACCATACGCGCATTCTCAAGAAGAAGCCCGACGCCATGGCCGGCTTCATGAAACGGCTTGCCGAAGGAACGCTTTCGACCGACGAGGTGTTCGACGACGATGGAAACGGCTGCGTGACGTTCGAGCCCATCGTGTTTTCCGAGCTCGCCGGCATCGTCGTGACCGGCCCCCAGCGGCATCTGGCAGAACAGAGCGGTCTCGGGCCCTTTCTCGAGGCGGCGCCCGGGGGCGACATGATGATGACCGGGCCGCTCGGGCTTCTGCGTGGCGTCTCGATGCGGAGGCAGGAGCTGTGCAGTTGACCAGATATTATATCATTATTTCTATTTACTTCGCATCACTCGTTGTATTCTGCTCGTCCTCCTTGCCCGTCGAAGCCTGCGACGACACGCTGATCTCCCTGATGACGTCGAACGATCCCAACAGCGCGTTCAGCCAGGGAATCAAGGAGTTCAACCGATCTCTCAACCTCCTCGGGACGTCGCTGAAATACAAGGAATTCGATGCCGTGCCCGGGTATCTGGTGAAAGTCATGGAGGCATGGCTGGCCTTTTCCAACAAGTTCAACGTGAATCCGCCCGAAGTGGCGCGTGAGGATATCACCTGGTCCGCCAAGATGAACGAGGCGGCGGAACGGATCGGCCGGATCCGCAAACTGGTCGAGGAGAAGAGCTACACCGAAGCGCACGATGCGGTGCTGGCCCTGAGTGGCCGGCTCGGAATCTTTTTCGAGGCCGTCGGCATGAGCCCGATCAAACGCAGGTTCCTCACCGGGTCGGAACTGCTGATCCGCCTCGAACATGACCGCATCGGAAACAGGTTCCGGGGTATGAAATCGACCTGCGCCTCGTTCACGGCGTGGCTGACCGAGTTCCGGCCGACGCTCGCATCCGATGCGCTCGCCCCCTACAACCGTATCATCGATGTCGTCGGGCGGCTCGATGCCTTGCTAGACGAGGATCCGGCAAGTTTTTCGAGGAAGCTCGAGGCACATGTGAAAGTGATCGAAGCCTGCGTCATGGACCTGCGCGCGCGCGTCCTCATGCGCGAGTGGTTCCCGCCGGCGCCCCCGAATGATCCCGGGAAAACGGGATCAGCGTCGTCCCCCCTCAACAACTGATCGTCTGACAGCCACGTCGATGGCAGGAACATCCGAATCATGTATCATCTCCATTTTCCGCTGCTGACCGAGTTTTTCGGCTGGCTCAGATCGACCTGGGCCTGGCCCGGCCTCGAAGAGGTCGGCCGCTTCCTCGGCACGCACCTCATCTCCGGCATGATTCCCGCCTTTTTCATCGCCGGCGCGATCGCCGTCTTTTTGGACAAGCAGCGCATCACCAGGCTCATGGGGCCGCAAGCCCCCGCCTGGGTCGCCTATCCGATCGCCTCGTTCGCCGGGGCGATCCTGACCGTCTGCTCCTGCGGCGTCATTCCTATATTCACGGGTATATTGCAACAGGGCGCGGGCATCGGCCCGGCTTTCACGTTCCTGTTCTCGTCGCCGGCGGTCAATCTCATCGCCCTGACTTACACGACCACCTACATGGGCCTTGGGTTCACCGCCGCCCGGATCGTCGCCGTCATCATCCTTTCCATCCTTCTCGGGCTCCTCATGCGGCTTCTGTTCAGAGAGCCGCCCCCACAGGAGGTTCCCGTCATCCTGATGGCAGAGGAGGAAAACGACCGCACCGACGGCCAGACGCTCATTTTCTTCCTCCTGCTCCTTCTGATCATGCTCACCTCGACGGGCATCTTCGACCGGTATCTGCGGCCCGACCCCGTCTCCATCAACTCCCCCATGCTGACTTCCGGAATGATCCGGGCCCTCGATTTCCTTCTGTCGAAGCTTCTGGTGATCTTCTTCGAGATCGCGATCCTGGCCGGGGTCCTGTGGAAATGGTTCCGAATGGACGAGGTGAAGCTGTGGCTGAAAAAGTCCTGGAGCCTCTTCGTGATGATATTTCCAACGGTTCTGCTGGGAATCTTCATTTCGGGCCTGCTCGCCGCCCTCGTCCCCCTGACCCGGTACATGTCGATGTTCTCCGGCAATTCAATCGAGTCGAACCTCCTGGCGAGCCTGATCGGCTCCCTGATGTATTTCGGAACGATCGTCGGCGTGAACGTCGTTTCGACCCTCGTCCATTTCGGCATGCACACCGGCCCGGCCCTGACCCTCATCCTGTCGGGCCCCGCCGTCAGTCTCCCGAGTATTCTGGCGCTCCAGGCCGTCGTCGGAAGAACGAAGGCGTTCGTCTTCCTCCTGCTCGTCATTCTCTTCACCGCCATCAGCGGATATCTATACGGCATGCTGTAGTATCCGCCCGCAACCGCCGGACCGGATCCCGGGTGATCGAATGTGAATCCCAGAGGAGACGATGAACCCGCCCTAACGTTGTGCCCATTGTGATTCAGCGGTTGTAAAAGGCTGATGCGCTTGCCATGGGTCATCTCCGGGGTGACGATGAGGGGCGGAGTATGGTATAACGGTGTCGGTGCCGTCGGGGTGGTGAAGAAATTCGCCCCGTGGCATGGAGTGGTTGTCGCACAGTAACTCGAAAGGATCGTGTCATGTCGAAGAAGACCGCCGCAGATCTCAATCCCATCCAGGATTTGATGAAGGAAGGGAAATATGACGAGGCACGGCCTCTGCTCCAGGAATACCTGAAGCACAAGCCGGATGATCCCCTGGCACTGCGCCTGTACGGCAACACGTACGCCTATACCGGCTTTCTGGGCAAGGCCAAGAAAATATGGAAGGAAGCCATCCGGAAGTTCCCGGACAACATCGACCTGCTGTACAACTACGCTCTCGCCTTCTACCTGCAGGGCGACCTGGAAACGGCCTACCGGTACTGGAAACGGGCGTTGGGCCTGAGCAAGAATGACTCCGAGATCCTGTTCAGCCTTGGCCAGGTCGCGCGCGACCGCGGCATGCTCCGCCGGGCGGTTTCCTGGTGGAAGAAAGCCCTCCAGATCGACCCCGCGAATGTCGAAACGATGAACAACATCGGCACCGCCTTCGCCTCGCTCGGCATGTTCGGCAAGGCGTCGCTCTGGTATGAAAAGGCTCTCGCCGAAGATCCCGACTACGCCCTCGCCCACCTGAACCTCGCCAATGCGAAGTTCGAACTTCACCAGTTCGACGAGGCCTCGGCACACGCCGAAAAGGCCGCGCAACTCGACCCGACGAGCCACCTCGAAGCTTCTGATACCATCATCAGAAAGGTGAAGGCAGCCCGCCCGGCGGCCCAGGCTCCGAAATCGAACACACCGGCAGACGAGGCATCGAAGTAACGCCAGCTTTTCCGCTCACAAACGCAGCCCCGGGTCAGAACGGCCCGAGGCTGCGACTTTATATGCTATACTCTATTTATTATTGCATGACGGAAGCCATTTTCGTCTTCCGTTCACGCTGAGCCTGTCGAAGCACGAACGGCTCTCACCCTTCGACAAGCTCAGGGTGAACGGGTTGGCAGACCCGACAGAGACATATCCGGTTGCCTCAATTTCAATTCAGCGTCTCGGCGGCAGGTGGAACGTCGTCGGCGCACAGGCCCGTGACGAGGACCCGCCGGCTGGTGCGCAGGTGCTCATTCTCCCTGGACAACCGCTCGTTTTCGAGCTTCGCGCAGTTCAGCTCATGATTCATTTCTGCGTATCTTGAAGTCATCTCGGCCAGGACGCCCTGGAGCTCCCGCATTTCCGACGCGATCGAGTCGAGAAAAGAGCACAACGCCGGCGAATCGATTTCCCGGGCCATCTCCGTAACCGAATGTTCCTGCTGCGGCATATCACCCTCCGATGAAGTCGAACCATGGTGTTCCACACCCTTCATCGGCCAACCCACGCGCCGGGCTTAGCGGCAGGAAAAAATTCAGTCCGCCAGACCGTGTGGGTCGGAGCCGACGCACATCAACCCGTACGGCCCTGACCCGGCGGTCGTTTTGAAGAAATACTCGTATCGGTTTCCCTTGGTGGGGCACTGGGGAACGGTATTGAGATACCCGGCCTTCCAGAGCACATGTGCCGGATCGCTCGCAAGCTCCCGGGTGAATCTGTGTTCCTGGCAGTAGACCTCGATCGCGTCTCTGATCAGCCTGTTGTTGGCGTAACAGGCCCGTTTCCGTGCCATGGGCCCGATCGGAAGCCAGGTCGGCGATACTTCGCGGATGAGGACGACCAGCAGCAGCATCGCGCCGACGCCCAGGATGACGCCGACCATCAGCATGCTCAGCGATGCCTGGAAACTCCTCAGCACGAGCCAGCTATCGTACAGCCAGCTTTTCCCGCCCCCCGGCTGCGTGTCGATGGTTCTGATCTCGTCCTGTTTCGGCCGGGCAAGCCAGTAGGCACATTTGCGGCAGAATCGCTGACTCGGCAGAACATCCTGTTCGCATCTGGGGCAGCTGCGATAGGAATGATAACGCTCGATCGTCGATCTCACCGGATCTCTCCCGTCCCGCCTTTCCCCCACTATACTCCCAACCGGGCCTCAAGGAAAGATACGCCTCGTTCGCGCGATGGAAGGCCTACGTCCGCCCGTCTGACGGATTTTCTGCCCGCATGCCCATTGTTCGCCGTTTTTCTCTCCCTGGGCCGTTACGACCGCGCGGGAATACGACGACGGCCCGCCGGTTCCGTCATTTCGGGACAACCGCTTCCCATCTGAGAGTCACGACCCAGTTTGCCGAAGCCTGGCCCTGATTTTCGAAGGCGAGCACCTCGACGAGGTAGACGATTTTCCCATCCGCGCCGAGCACGCCATAATAGCCGGCGGAAGGGGCGTTCAGATGGGCCTTCCATTTTCCTGCCGATTCGATGGCAAGCTCGGCAGGCGCCGGCTTCGTTTCGCCGAACTCCTTGATGCCCTTCGCCCCGAACGCCGCAAGCTCGAAGGAAAGAGCGCCGCGCCGGCCCCGGTTCACGTACAAGCGAAGATCCGCTTCCGCATCGTCGCTTTTCACGACGGTTCCGTCAGAAAATTTCACTCCCTGATATATTTTCAGGGCGACGGATTCGATCGCATACGTTTTTGCCACGAGAAGCAGCATCGTCATCAGCAGAGCCACCGTCGCGGGGACAATCGCCCTTTTCACGAGCTCAGACATCGTTTTCACAAGTTTCCTCCAGGTGTTCGATAACGGAAATTGCTGCAGGAGACCGCTCTGGCGGCCAGCAGAACCAGGATATTACTCCCGGGAACCGGCATGTGGCGAGAATATTCTTTCGCCGGAGGCGGAAATCGGCATCGGCGAGCGTATGAATGACCGTGCGCGTTCAATCGGATCGAACGTGAACTGCAGACCTTCATCAATTTCTCTGGGAACCGTCGTTCTCTTCGCCGTTCTGTGATTCAGCGTTCGTCAAAACCGAGGCGCTCGTCTCTTGAAGTTTGCCAGAGGGCCGTTGCGTGTGATACTCATGATCGGTCGCGCCTGTCAGGGCAGAAAAGACGATCCCACGAGACGACACGAAGAGGCAACGAACCGACATGGACCAATCATCGACCATACACGGCTGGCTGGATGCCCTGGGCTCCTTCATGAGCGATCTCAGCGGCTGGGTCTGGGGTCTTCCCCTGCTCGTGCTGCTGTTCGGCACGCATCTGTATCTCACATTCAGGCTCCGATTCATTCAAAGTTATATACTCACCGCGATAAGACTTTCGCTGAAACGGGAAAAAGAGGGCACGGGCGACGTTTCTCAGTTTGGCGCCCTGACGACGGCGCTTGCGGCGACGATCGGCACCGGGAACATCGTCGGCGTCGCGACGGCCGTTGCAGCTGGCGGTCCCGGCGCCGTGCTCTGGATGTGGCTGACCGGCGTATTCGGCATCGCGACCAAGTATTCCGAGGCCCTGCTCGCCGTGCGGTTCCGCGTCAAGACCCCCGACGGCCAGATGGCGGGCGGCCCGATGTATGCCCTCGAACGCGGGTTGAAATCACGCTGGGGCGCTCTGGCCACGGTTCTCGCCGTCATCTTTGCCCTGTTCACGGCGATAGCCGCGTTCGGTATCGGCAACATGGTCCAGGCGAACTCGATCTCGGTGATGCTGCACGAAAGCTTCAGCGTCCCCGCCTGGGTCTCGGGCATCCTGTTGGCCGTGCTGACGGCGTTCGTCATCCTGGGAGGTATCAAGTCGATCGCGCGTGTCTGCGAGAAACTGGTTCCCTTCATGGCCCTATTTTATGTAATTGGATGTATTATATTACTCGCATTGAAATGGGAGACGCTCGGCGAATCGTTTTTGTTGATTCTCTCTTCGGCGTTTTCCGGCCATGCGGCACTGGGCGGGTTCCTTGGCGCGGGGGCCAAGGAGGCGGCCCGGTATGGCATCGCGCGCGGCCTGTTCTCGAACGAATCAGGCCTGGGAAGCGCGCCCATCGTCGCGGCCGCAGCCCAGACAAAGAACCCCGTCCGCCAGGCGCTCGTCTCCTCGACCGGCACCTTCTGGGACACGGTCGTCGTCTGCGCCATCACCGGCCTGGTCATCGTCAATTCCGGCGACTGGATCAACCCGGTCTGCAGCCTCGAACGCCTTTCCCCTGAGACCGTGTCGGCCCTCGAGAAAAGCGGCGTGATGTCGTCGTCTGGCAAGATTCTCTTCGAGAAGCTCCCTGCCGACCGGAAGACGGAGCTTGCCCTCGCGGGCGCCTTCTCCTCGATCACCCTGGCGCAGGACAAACTCCCCGCCGGTGTCATCGGGAAACTGCGCGAGGCGAAGATCGAAGCATCGTCGGTGCAATCGTTCGACGCTCTTCCCGAGGCGCTGAAGCTCGAAATCGCCTCCTCTGACGCATGGCATCCCCATGCACCGAAGGGGGCTGCCCTGACCAAAGCGGCGTTCGCGGAGATCCCGACGATCGGGCCGATAGTTCTCGCCGTCGGCCTGCTGACCTTCGTGTTCTCGACGATCCTCGGCTGGTCGTATTACGGGGAAAAGGCCATCGAGTATCTCTTCGGAAGCCGCGCCATCAGACCCTACCGGTATGCCTGGGTCGTCGCCGTCATGCTCGGCTCAGTGCTGAAGCTGAACGTCGTGTGGGACTTCGCCGACGCGGCGAATGGGCTGATGGCCGTGCCGAACCTGATTTCGCTGCTCGCGCTCAGCTCCGTCATCGTTGGCGACACGAAAAAATACCTCTGGGAAGGCAACCTGGACGAAGAAGTGCACCTCGACGGGGAACCCCTGGCATAATCGGCGATGAAATCCACCGCCGGGCGATTACGTTCTGGACTGTCGGTACAATTCATCGGAAACGATGGTGGGAGGCCATACATGCAACATTCCAACCTGTTCCTGGCGATCATTCTCCTGATTTCGCTCTGCGTTTCGCCCCTCGAGGCCGCCGACCGGGGCCCCATGTGGGCCGACGTCGACAAGGCGGTCAACGACGGCCTGCCCCAGACGGCGATCGAAAAGCTCGATCCGATCATCAAAAGCGCCGTCGAAGACGGGGATGTGACGGAGGCCGCCCGCGCGATCTGCAAGAAGATCGTTCTCGAAGGCAACATCCAGGGCAACAAGGCCGAGGAGAAGATCGTGCGCCTCGAAAAAGAGATCGAGACCGCCGATCCGTCGATCCGGCCGCTGCTGCGCATCGTGCTCGCCCGCTGGTACTGGCATTACTTCCAGCAGAACAACTGGCGGTTCCTCGAGCGCACGCAGACGGAAGGCCTCGACGAAAAGGATTTCACCACGTGGGACCTCCCGAAGCTGTTCCTCAAGATCGGAGGCCTGTATGAAAGCGTTCTCGCCGACGAGAAGTCGCTCCAGGCCCTTCCGCTCTCCGACCTGAACGAAATCATCGACATCGGCAACCAGCCGGCCGATCTCTGGCCGACGGTGTTCGACTTCTACGGGCACCAGGCCCTCGAGTTCTACACGTCCGGTGAGCAGGCTGGCGCCGCCCCGCAGGAAGCGTTCGAGATCGACGCCACATCGCCGGTTTTCGACGACGCGAAGGCGTTTGCCTCCTGGAACGTGGTCGCCACCGACACGAACTCCCCCACATTCCGCGCTCTCAAATTATATCAGAGATTATTGATTTTTCATCTCGAGAAAGCCGACATCAGCGCGTTGGTCGATCTCGACCTCCAGCGGCTCAGATGGGCGAACAACGTCTCGAAGCCGGCCGGCCGCAGCGACCGGTACATCGCCCAGCTGAAGGCGATCGCCGCCGAGTATTCGACGAATCCGCTTTCCACCCTCGCGCTCGCGATGTGTGCCGAAGAGCTCCAGTCACGCGGCCTGAAGCAGGAAGCCTGGAAGATCGCGAAGGAAGGCTGCCAGCGGTTTCCGGCCTCGGACGGCGGTGTGATGTGCCAGGGCATCATCAATGCGATCGAGGCGAAACATCTCCAGATCGACACCGAGCGCGTTTCGAACGATCCGACCGCATCGGCGCGCATCAGCTGGTGCAACATCGACCAGGTGCATTTCCGGCTGATCGACATCTCCGATCGCGAACTGTTCAGGCCGAACGGATACGATCCAGAAAGCTTCTCCTGGGATGAAATCCGCGGACCGCTGTCGCAGAAGCCGTCTGCCGAATGGAAGACCGATCTCGAGCCGACTGCCGACTTCAACGCGAAAGCGAAGACCATCGAGCTTCCGAAGGTCAAACCGGGATTGTACATGCTCTATGCGAGCTGGAAGCCGGATTTCAGCGAAGGCAACAACGCCATCCGGTACACCCCCGTCTGGGTGACGAAGCTCGGTCTCGTCGTCAGAAACCGCAACGGCGTCTGCGACGGTATTCTCGCCGACAACGCGACGGGCAGCCCGGTCAAGGGCGGCAAGGTCATCGCCTATACGTATCACTATGATAAAGGCTGGAAGCGCCAGGCCACGGTTGAAACCGACGCCGACGGCGTCTTCCGCTTCGACCAGAAACTCGACGGCGTCGCCCTGCTCGTGAAGGCCGAAGGGGAGCAACTCCTTCACCACGGCCGGTATTCCTCCTGGTCCCACTCCGCATACACGACGGACGACCGGGTGTTCTTCTTCACGGATCGCGGCCTGTACCGGCCCGGCCAGACGATCCAGTTCAAGGCCGTCTGCGTGAGGATCGACCACGAGAAGAACCGCTACGAGATCCTGCGCGACCGCCGGTTCACCGTCAGTCTCAGGGACGTGAACGGGGAAGAAGTCGCGAAAACCGAACTGACGACGAATGATTTCGGTTCATGCACGGGGACCTTCACCGCCCCCACCGGCAGACTGACCGGCACCATGTCACTCCAGGCTGGTGGGATCAACGGAAGCGCGAACATCCAGGTCGAGGAGTACAAGCGGCCGAAGTTCAAGGTCTCGCTCGACGTTCCGGCCGAAGCCGCGAAGCTCGGCGAAGAGGTCATCCTCACCGGCCTCGCCCAGTCCTATACCCTGGCCGCCGTCGACGGTGCCGACGTGAAATTCCGGGTCGTCCGGGAGACGGTGCTTCCGCCTTGGTGCTGGTGGTGTGTGATCCCGGCCGGCAGCAACCAGGAAATCGCGCACGGCAAGCTCGTCACCGACGCCCAGGGCCGCTTCACGATCAGGTTCCAGGCAAAGCCCGACACGTCGATCCCCGAAGAGAACCAGCCGGTCTTCACGTATCGCGTCTCTGCCGACGTCACGGACTCGGCCGGTGAAACCCGTTCCCAGGGCATCGCCATCCGCATCGGCTACACGGCACTCGAGCTCGGCGTTTCTTCGCCCGCATGGATTCACGCGGGGAAGGCGTTCAACGTCAGCCTCACCTCGAAGACGCTCGACGGAAAAGGTCTTCCCACCGGGGGCAAGATCACGGTCAACGAGCTGAAATCCCCCGAGAAGATGCCGCGCAGTTCCTGTTTCCCCTGGGAGGCCGGCACGGCCGACCCGACGAACATCGACACCTGGGAAAACGGGAAACAGATTTCAGCCCTCGATTTCAATACCTCCGTCGATGGAACCGGCGGCGCGCAGGTCACCCTGCCGGCCGGCGTCTATCGCGTCACGGCGGCAGCGCGCGACCGCTTCAACAAGGAAGTCGTCACGAAGCACACCCTCGTGGTGATCGATCCGGCGGCGTCCGCCTGGAACGTTCGCGAGCCCAGCCGGTTCACGGTCCAGAATGCCGGCCCGGATGTCGGCGACACGTTCCGCGCCCTCTGGAGCACCGGGTATGCCGAGGGCCGTGCGTTCGTCGAGATCGAGCACCGGCACGCGATCAAGAAAAAATACTGGACTCCTCAAGGCCAGACGCAGCATCTCATCGAGGTGCCCGTCACCGAAGAGTTGCGCGGCGGGTTCACGGTTCGCGTGACCTTTTTCCGCGAAAACCGTGTGTATCTGCATCAGCAGACGGTGTATGTGCCGTGGTCGAACAAGAAGCTCGACCTGAGCTTCGCGCACTTTTCCTCGAAGCTCCAGCCCGGCCAGGAGGACACCTGGACGATCACGGTCAAGGGTCCCGAAGCCGAGGCCGGGGCGCTCGAGCTCGTTGCGGCAATGTACGACGCCTCGCTCGACGCGTTCCTGCCCTTCGACTGGATGCGCACCTTCTCGTTCTTCTACAGCGACTTCTCGACTGCAAACCAGACGGGGTCGAACATGCAGAGACGCATGAACTCGCTCACCGAGGACTGGAACGTCGGCATTCCGGGCGTGTATCGCCGGTATCCGCAACTCAAGGGCGATATCGTGTCCAACTTCATGGGCTACATGATGTCGCGGTCGAAAGGCCTTGCCTTCGCCGACAACGAGATGATGCCCCAGGCGATGTGCGAAGGCATGGCGCCGCCCTGCCCCTCCGCCATGGCCCCCATGGAGAGCAGGGCGATGGAAAAATCGATCGCCATGGACGACGGCGCCCCCTCTGGCGGCACCCGCCCCGCGGCACCCCCTCCCGCACAGGCCGCCGCACAGCCGTCTCCCGATCTCGACAAGGTTTCGGCCCGCGCGAACCTGAACGAGACGGCGTTTTTCTTCCCCCAGCTGATCACGAACGAGAAGAACGAGGTGTCGTTGAAGTTCACCGTTCCCGAGGCGCTGACGACCTGGAAGTTCCTCGGCTTCGCCCACGGGAAGAACTGCCAGTCGGGCGGCCTCACCGCCGAGACCGTCACCCAGAAAGACCTGATGGTGCAGCCGAATCCCCCGCGCTTCCTTCGCGAGGGTGACGTGCTGGCCTTCACCGCCAAGGTCACAAACATGACCGACAAGCCCCTGGAAGGGCGTGCCCGGATGACCCTCTCCGACCCCGCGACCGGGGCCGATCGCAGCGTCGATTACGGGCTGAAGGAAACGGAACAGAGTTTCTCGGTGCCGGCGAAGGAGTCGCGCACCGTGGCATGGACGCTCACCGTGCCCGACGGCGCCGGGATCATCGCCTACAAGGTTGTCGGCGCGGCCGGCAACGTGTCGGACGGCGAGGAGAACGTGCTTCCCGTGCTGTCGCGCCGGATTCTCGTGCGCGAGGCGCTCCCGCTGCCGATCCGCGGGCCCGCCACGAAGGCGTTCAAGCTGCAGAAGCTGATCGATTCGGCCGGTTCGAAGACGCTGCGCACCGAGTCGCTGACCGTGCAGATGACGTCGAATCCCGCTTGGTATGCGGTGCAGGCGCTTCCCTACCTCATGGAGTTCCCGCACGAGTGCGCCGAACAGATGTTCAACCGCCTGTATGCGAACAGTCTGGCACGGTTCATCGCGGCTTCCGACCCGAAGATCAAGAAGGTGTTCGACACCTGGAAGGCGGATGAAGCCTACGGCGGCAAGGCGCTGCTGTCGAACCTCGAGAAGAACGAGGAGCTCAAGAACGTTCTGCTGATCGAGACGCCATGGGTGCGCGAGGCGAAATCGGAAACCGAGGCGAAGCACCGCATCGGCCTGCTGTTCGATTCCACCCGCATCGAGAGCGAAGTAGGGAACATCACGAACACGCTGTCGAAAATGCAGTTCAACGACGGCGCCTGGCCGTGGTTCCCGGGCGGGCGGCCGGATTCATTCATCACGTTATATATCGCCACCGGCTTCGGCAGGCTGCGCCACCTGGGCGTCGACCTCGACGTATCGATGGGCACGAAAGCCTGGAACCATCTCGACGCCTGGATCGACAAGATCTACCGCGACATCCTGCGATACGGCCACAAGAACGACAACAACCTCTCGCCGCTGATCGCGTTCTACTTCTACGGCCGCAGCTTCTTCCTGAAGGACATGCCGGTTCCCGGCTCGGCGCGCGAGGCGTTCGACTACTTCCGCGGCCAGGCGGAGAAATACTGGCTGGATCTCAACTCGAGGCTGGCGCAGGGGCATCTCGCCCTCGGCCTGCACCGGATCGGCGACACCACCGTCGCGAAGAAGATCATGGCCAGCATGAAGGAGCGGAGCGTCACGGACGAGGAGCTGGGCCGTTTCTGGCGTGACACCGAGCTCGCGTTCAGCTGGTTCCGCGCTCCCATCGAGACGCAGGCGATCATGATCGAGGCCTTCGACGAAGTGATGAACGACCAGGAAGCCGTCGAGGACTGCAAGGTCTGGCTGCTGAAGCAGAAGCAGACCCAGGACTGGAAGACGACCAAGGCGACCGCCGACGCCGTCTACTCACTGCTTCTCAAGGGCGCCAACCTGCTCGCCTCCGACAAGCTTGTGAATGTCGAGGTTGGCGGCCAGGAAGTGAAGCCCGAGAAGGTCGAGGCCGGCACCGGCTTCTACGAGAAGCGCTGGGCGGGCCCCGAGGTGAAGCCCGAGTTCGGCAGCATCACGGTCACCAAGGAAGACAAGGGCGTGGCGTGGGGCGGCCTGCACTGGCAGTATCTCGAGGACATGAGCAAGGTGACGCCGCACGAGACGAATCTGAAGCTGAAGAAAACCCTCTTCCTGAAGACGGATTCGCCGAAGGGCCCCGTCATCACCCCGATCAAGCCGGGGCAGGCCCTGGCCGTCGGCGACCTGATGACGGTGCGCATCGAGCTTCGCACCGACCGCGATCTCGAATACGTCCACATGAAGGACCAGCGCGGAAGCGGCATGGAGCCGACCGAAGTGCTGTCTCAGTATCGCTACCAGGACGGCCTCGGCTACTACCAGTCGACGAAGGACACCGCGACCCACTTCTTCTTCGACTACCTGCCGAAGGGCACCTACGTGTTCGAATACACCCTGCGTGTGCAGCATCGCGGCACGTATCAGAGCGGCATGGCCGAGATCCAGTGCATGTATGCCCCCGAGTTCGGCAGTCACTCGGAGAGCTTCGTGATGACCGTCAAATGATCTGATTGCAGGAAATCGCCCGCCGGGCTTATCATGCCGGCGGGCGTTTTTTTTCCCGCGACAGCATCACGCACAAGAAACCACAGAGTCACAGAGACACAGCGAAAATTTCACCACCAAGACACAAAGGCACAAAGGTACGATAATAACCAACCGATATACATCCGTTGGGGCGGGTTTGAAACCCGCCCGTTTTGGCAACAGACAGATGATCGGGCAAAAGCAGTTGTTGCGGGGTCTATTTTTTTCGGGAGTTACAGCATGAGCGAATCGACCATCACCGTCTGGGAGGTTCCTTCGAGGAATCTTGCATTTACGACGCCGGCGAACCGGCGCAGTCTTTATATTCTACTCAGCATTATATCGCTTGCTCTTTTTCTCCTCGCCGTGGCTGGCACAGGAGCGTTCGCCCAGCATCCATCCTCCGGCGGCCCCGCTTCTCCGGCGGTCGACTTGCTTTCCATCCAGAAGGCGGCGGAGGAGATTTCCGGCGACCATCAGAAGGTCAAGGTCGGGTTCTATTTCAACTCGGCAGGCAAGATCGATTTTCAGACATCGAGTCTTCCGCTCGATTTCTACATGTGGATGATGTATCGCGGCAGCGAGGAGCCGAAGTTCGAGTTCATGAACTGCCGCATGACGACGGTCGAGAAGCAGGAAGAACACAAGCCCTACGAGGGAACCGACGTGAACTACATGGTGTTCAAGGTTTCGGGTCTGTTCGATCAGAACATCGATTACCGCAACTACCCGTTCGACTCGTTCACCCTCCGTGTGCTTCTCGAGGATATCGAACAGGAGTTCGAGCTTCGCGAGTATATTCCCGACGAGAAAGACTCGGCCCTCGATCCTTCATTTCACCTTGTCGGCTGGGATATCCGCAATTTCAGGATCGTCAGTGGCCTGCACAAGTATGCCACCTCGTTCGGCCTGCAGAGCGAAAAGCGCGACAGATACTCGCAGATCGCGGCGGAGATCGACGTTTCGCGACTCAACCCGATCATCTTCGCCAAGACCACCGCTCCGGCCATCATTTTTCTGCTCATCGCATCGCTCGGCTCGCTGCTGCCGCTCGAGCAGATTTCCCAGAAAATCAGCCTGGCAGTTGCGGCCCTGTTCAGCTCGGTCGCATATCACATCAACCTGTCGCAGGGGCTTCCGCCACTCAGCTACCTCACGTTCATCGACCGGATGATGATCGCAAACTACACGATCATCTTTCTCTGCCTGCTGTTTTCCGTCGGCACCCACCTGGCGAACAAGAACGCCTTCGAACGGATCGAATCGATTCTGACGCTCGCATCACGCTTTCTGATCCCCGCTCTCGTCGTTGCAGACCTGTACATGCTTCTTTCGAACTGCAACATGATCTGAACGACCTCCAACGCCTGTGCGCGGGCCGATCACGATGCCCCCCAGCATGCGCCTTGATACCCAGTTTGCTTCACGGGCGGCAGAGCGGATACAATGACCGAAGAGTCCCGACAGGAGGATGATCAAAATGAAGAGGCGTGATTTCCTGAAATTGGCTGCCGGTGCCGCGGCCGCCGTTGCCCTGGGACCGATGGCTCCAGCCGGTCCCTCCCTGTTCGCCGCTGGTGAGGAGACGCTTCCTCCTTCCGTCTGGGTCGAGGGGGGCGAACCTGACGCGTTGTTGAAAGCCGCGCTCGAGGCTTACGGAGGCATGGGCCGCTTCATCAGCCCGGGTGACGTCGTCCTGGTGAAGCCGAACATTGGCTGGGACCGCGTTCCCGAGCTCGCCGGCAACACCAATCCCGATCTCGTGGCCGGCGTCGTCAAGGCCTGCCTCGAAGCCGGTGCGAAGAAGGTGAAGGTGTTCGATCGCACCTGCGCCAACCCCCTGCGCTGCTACGCCAGCAGCCTCATCGAGGAAAAAGCGGCCGATGCGGGCGCCGACGTGGCGCACATCGACGACGCCGGCTTCGTCGAGCACGCCCTTCCGAACGGGAAAGTCCTGAAGAGCTGGCCGCTGTATCGCGAGTTTCTCGAGGCGAACAAGGTCATCAACGTCCCGATCGCCAAACACCACGGCATGGCGACCGTCACCCTCGGCCTCAAGAACCTGATGGGCATCATGGGCGGCATTCGCGGCAACCTGCACGAGAATTTCCAGCAGAAGATCGTCGATATAACGATGCACATTCTTCCAACCCTGACGATCATCGACGCCTATCGCACCCTCATGGCGCATGGGCCGTCCGGGGGCAACCCCGCCGACGTGAAACTGGCAAAAGCCCTGATCATGAGCCCCTGTACGGTGACGGCCGACGTCACGGCGCTGCCCCTCTTCGGGCACACCCTCGACGCCATCCCCTACCTCAAGGAAGCCGTGGCCCGCGGCCTGGCGAAACACGACATCGCCACTCTCCAGCCGAAAAAAATCGTATTGCAGTAACCCCTCTTTCGAAGGCCACGAGACCAGGCGGCCCGGCTTGAACGGGGCAGTTCGGCCTCGCGGTCTTCCGCGTCGCCGCGCAATGTTCGTCAGTCGTCCAGTTCCGGCGCGGCCAGAAGCCATCACAGGCAAGACGCCGTCATTCTATATATCTTCCTATTTGTTTTAAATCCATCCGACTTGACATTCCCGCCCCCCCGTGATATCAAGCGGTCATCCTGAATTTGAGGTCGAAGGACTCGAACGATGGTTGCAGCTTTCTCCAAGGGCAGGAACGCCTTGAGGTATATATCATGAGAGTATATGCCTGCCCTCGGCGAATACGGATCGTGTATCGTCGGAAGAAGGTAGGCGGCGTGCAACCTGCGCGTTCTCTCTCGAAGACCAGCCAAGTCTCGCAAGACATCCCCGGTGGAGCGTATGAACCACCGGGGATGTCTCTTTTTACGGCACTGCCGGACGTCAACACCCGCGCCGCCCGGTCCTCATTCCCTCTGACGGATGTTCACATTTCAGCCCGGACCGTCGACATCGCCCCGGGCAGTTCCGCATTCCCATGAATGGAGAGGTTATGGCTAGGAAACTCATTCTGGAACCATCCCGGACGCTCGCCGAGTTCAGGCTTCTTCCCGGCCTGACCACAGCCGCGTGTTCGATGGAGCGCATTTCGCTCCGAACGCCCCTGGTCAACCGCCCTGCCGGGGGAGATCCGATATTTCTGAATATCCCGCTGGTTTCCGCCGCGATGCAGTCGGTTTCGGGTGTGGCGATGGGAATCGGGCTTGCCAGGCAAGGCGGTCTCGCATTCATCTACGCCTCCCAGCCGGCCGACCAGCAGGCCGTGATGATCTCGAAGATCAAGCACCACAAAGCCGGCTTCGTGAAGCCGCAAACGATCCTGCCGAACATGAAAATCCGCGAACTGGCAGCCTTGAAAGAGAAGTCGAATTTCTCCACGTTTCCGGTCGTCGACGAAAACGGCACCCTTCTCGGCCTGATCTCAAAAAACGATTACGACCCCTCCAGGCATGCCTCCCTCGAGGTCTGGGAGCGGATGGTCCCGCGATCGGCCCTGGTCGTCGGCATCGACATCAGCAGCCTCAAACAGGCGAACGAGCTGCTCATCGAAAGCCATCACGGCGTTCTCCCGATCGTGGATGGGCAGAACCGGCTGCTGTATCTCGTCTTCAGAAAGGACATCTACAACCACCTGGACAACCCGCTCGAAGTCGTCGACCGCGACAAGCGCCTCCTGGCAGCGGCCGCGATCAACACCCGGGATTACCGGGAGCGCGTTCCGCAACTCGTCGAGGCAGAGGCAGACATTCTTCTCGTCGACTCATCGGACGGTCATTCCGAGTTTCAGGGCGAGGCCATCGAATGGACGGCGAAGCGGTATCCCGAGATCCCGATCATCGGCGGTAACGTCATCACCGGCGAAGGGTTCCTGTTCATGGTCGAGGCGGGTGCCCAGGCCGTGAAAGTCGGCATGGGCGGGGGATCGATCTGCATCACACAGGAGCAGAAAGGCACCGGCCGCGGACTCGCATCGGCCATCATCGAGGTCGTGGCGGCCAGGAACCGGTTCCATAAAGATACCGGCCGATATATTCCTATCATCGCTGACGGCGGGATAACGTACGCGAAGGACATCAGCCTCGCGCTCGCTCTCGGGGCCGACTCGATCATGATGGGGCGCTATTTTGCCAGAACGGAGGAGTCGCCCACCGAGAAGGTCCTCATCAATAATCGCGTCATGAAGCCATACTGGGGCGAGGGTTCTCCCCGCGCCCGTGAGTGGCGCAACATCCGGTATCAGCAGGACAAGTTCTTCGAGGGCGTCGAGGGCTATGTCGAGTTCGCCGGAAAGCTTGAAGACAACCTCGGTGAGACACTGGCGAAGATCAAGGCCACGCTCTCCTCCTGCGGCGCGGCAACGATCGGCGAGTTGCAGGCGAACGCATCGGTCGAACTGGTGTCCGGCCTGTCGATCCGTGAAGGGCAGGTGCATGACATTTTCCTGCCCGGCCTCGACAGCCCGTATCACGCACGGGCATGGGGAGGGTATTGAGCCATGGCGAACATGCTGGTTCTCGGCTCACAATGGGGCGACGAGGGCAAAGGGAAAGTCATCGACCTGCTCGCCGAACGGATGGACCTGGTGGCCCGCTTCCAGGGAGGTGCGAACGCCGGGCATACCGTCGTGGTCGGCGGAAAGAAGACGGTGCTTCACCAGATCCCGTCGGGAATCCTCAACCCCGGCTGCATGAACGTCATCGCGAACGGCTGCGTCATCGACCCCGAACGATTCATCGGGGAGATCGACGAGCTTGCGGGACATGGCTTGGCGGTGTCTGCCGACAGGCTCTTCCTGTCGGATCGCGCCCACCTGGTCACCCCTCTCCACAAGGCTCTCGATGCCAGAGACGGCGCGAAAGTCGGAACGACCGGTCGCGGCATCGGCCCCTGTTATGTCGAAAAGGCCAATCGCACCGGCATCAGGCTGGAGCATATCCGGGACGGTTCTTATATCGATCGTTATATAGCGCAACTCGCCGCCCACGAGTCCCAGGCGGACGTCGAGCATGTTCGCGAGGTTTGCGGAAACGCATCCGTCATCGAAGCGTTCAGGGCTGCCGCCGAGTCGGTCAAGCCGTTCATCGCCGACACGCAGGTGATCATCGACAAAGCCCGTCGCAGCGGGAAAAGCATTCTGTATGAAGGGGCTCAGGGCTCGTTTCTCGATCTCGATCAGGGAACCTATCCGTTCGTCACCTCGTCGAGCACGACGATCGGCGGCTCCTATACGGGCACGGGCGTCTACATCGATTTCGACCGCCGCATCGGGGTCGTCAAAGCCTACTCGACGCGCGTCGGCAACGGGCCGTTCCCGACGGAGCAGGACAATGAGACGGGCCGAAAACTGCGGGAGATCGGCAGGGAGTTCGGCGCGACGACGGGCAGGCCGAGACGGTGCGGCTGGCTCGACCTGAGCCTTCTGAAACGGTCGGTGACCGTGAACGGCTTCAACTACCTGGCGATCACGAAGATCGATTGCCTGAGCGATTTTGAAACAATACTGGTCGCTGTAGATCACGACGAAGACGGCCGGCCTGTCTACAAAGAGCTTTCCGGCTGGCGGGAGGATATCTCGCAGGTGCGCGAGTATTCCGCACTTCCTTCGGCCTGTCGGGCATATCTGAACATCATCGAAGAGTATCTCGAAACCCGGGTCGGCCTCGTTTCCGTCGGCCCAGACCGCAACCAGACGATCATCGTGGAGCCGATATGCTGAACGAACCATCGACAGGAACGGACCTCGACCTCGGCAACCGCTGTTCGAAAACCGCCTACACCTGGGCGAGGGCTACGTTCCCGCTCCGAATGGGACGTCCCGGCGCCCCCGTGATGCCCGTCGACGGAGCTTTTTCGAATCTCATGGCGTATGGTCCCGTTCGCATCGCCATGACCTCCGACGGCATCGGCACGAAAGTCGAGATCGCCGAACGGACGGGGATCTACGAAACGCTCGGGTTCGACCTCGTGGCGATGGTCGCCGATGATCTGGCCGCAAACGGCATCGAGCCGACGAACCTCTCCAACATTCTCGACGTCGACGTTCTCGACCACTCGATCGTCGACAGTCTCATGAAGGGGCTGCACGACGCGGCAACCTTCTCGCGGATCGCTGTGACGGGCGGGGAGATCGCCGAACTAGGCGGCAGAATCGGCGGATACGGCACCGGAATGCATTTCAACTGGTGCGCCACGGCGATCGGCGTTCTCCCGCCGGGCCGAGAACCGATCACGGGCACCGGCATTTCCCCCAACGACGTCGTGATCGCCCTGCGCAGTCCGGGGTTCCGAAGCAACGGTTTCTCCCGAGCCCGCCAGATTCTGAAGGAACACTACGGCGAAGACTGGCACACGCAACGCTTCGGCACATCGACCTGGGGGACCACTCTTCTCACGCCTTCCGTGATCTATTCGCCGCTGATCACAAAGATCCTGGAAGCGAACGTTCCGGTCGGCGGCATCGCCCACATCACAGGCGGCGGGGTTCCGGACAACCTCGGCCGCGTCCTGCGCGTGAAGGGCCTGGGCGCGATTCTCGACGGCCTTTTCCCTCCGGCAGAATCCATGGTGCGGCTGCAGGCCCTCGGGGCCATCTCCGATGAGACCGCCTACCGGCAATGGAACATGGGAAACGGCATGCTTCTCGTCACCCTCCCCGAACGCGCCGATGACGTCATCTCCCTGGCCGCCGCTCACGGATACGAGGCCAGAACGGCCGGCCGGATCACCGAATCCCCCGTGATCGTCATCGAAACGGCATCCCACACGGAGCTGCGCTATGCGAAAACATCGAAGTGAGTCGTCCGCCTTCCACAGGCTTCCCCACCGTGTTTTCCGCCTTCTCAAAGACGGCATTCCGGACCCCGTCGGATCGAAGATCGCCGAACACGCGAAAAAAACGCTCCACGTGGATACCGGGCGCGTCGGCTGCGCCAAACAGTTTCTCGTCTACATCCCCATCTCCCCATCCCAACTCGAAGAGTTTGCCGCGAACGGCCTGCGAGATATCATACTTCACGATATTGTCGTTAATGATATCCCCACAACGGAGTGCGGCAGGGCGTTCATCACGGTCGCGAAGTATCCCGGCGTGACGGATGACGAAGGGCTTTCCGCCCAGGCCGTCATGGAAGACCTCCTCGAGCTCGAGCCGCACCTTGACCAGCGCGTGTTTTCGCAGGAGATCTACTGGTTCGAAAATCCCCTGAACGAGAACGATCTCTCGCGTATCGCCCACGAGATTCTCGGAAACCCGCTCATCCATCATTTCGAATACGGATCCGGGATCCCCGACATCGTTTTCGACCCCCGCGTCTCGATCAGGGCGGATTCCGGAATGCTGCCGGACCGCTCCCCGGCTGTCGAGCTCGCCGGCGATGACGAAGCGCTGCTGCGGATTTCCCGTGAGCGCCTCCTCTCGCTGAACGCAGCGGAGATGCGCGCGATCGCCCGGCACTTCGAGAACCCAACCCTGCGCGCGGAACGCCAGGCTCAGGGGCTTCCGGTCCATCCGACGGAGTGCGAGCTCGAGATTCTCGCGCAGACATGGTCGGAACACTGCAAACACAAGGAGTTCTCGGCCGTCATCCACTACCGCGACCTCGAAACGGACCGCAGCCTCACGATCGATTCTCTCTTCAACACGTTCATCAGGGCGGCCACCCGGCGCGTTCAGCAGGATCTGCGCGCGAATGGCGACGACTGGCTCGTGAAGGTGTTCTCCGACAACGCCGGAGCCGTGAAAATCGATGAGGAAAGGCTTTTCATCTGGAAAGTCGAGACGCACAACTCGCCGTCGGCTCTCGATCCTTACGGCGGCGCCATCACCGGCATCCTCGGCAACAACCGCGACCCGCTCGGAACCGGCATCGGGGGCGCGAAGCTCCTCTTCAACACGGACGTCCTCTGCTTTGCCCCGCCGGACTTCGCGGGTGAGCTCTTTCCCGGCCAGCTCCACCCGAGAAAGATCCTCTCCGGCGTCTGCCGCGGCATCGAGGATGGCGGCAACAAGTCGGGCATCCCGACCGTGAACGGCTCGATCGTCTTCGACGACCGGTTCCGCGGCAAACCGCTCGTCTTCTGCGGAACCGGGGCAGTGATGCCCATGTTCTACAACGGGCGGCCCTCCTGGGAAAAGGAGATCGCGCCCGGCGACCTGATCGTGATGGCAGGCGGCCGCGTGGGCAAGGACGGCATTCACGGAGCGACGTTCTCGTCGGCCGAAATCGACGAGAAGTCCCCGCATTCGGCCGTCCAGATCGGCAGCCCCATCATCCAGAAGAGGCTCGCCGATTTCCTGCAGGGCGCCTGCCACGAAGGCCTCGTGAAGTGCTGTACCGATAACGGCGCCGGCGGCCTCTCCTCGTCGGTCGGCGAACTTGCGGCCATCTCCGGCGGCGCCTTCGTCGATCTGGCGGGCATCCCCCTGAAATACGCCGGCCTGAAGCCGTGGGAGATCTTCCTCTCGGAGTCGCAGGAGCGGATGAGCCTCGTGATCGAGCCCGGCAGCGAAGCCGCCCTGTTCGCCCTCGCCAGGCTGCACGACGTGGAGCTGTCGGTCATCGGTCGTTTCACCGGTGACGGGTTTCTCGACGTCAGATGCGGCGGCTGCCCCATCGCCCGCCTGAACATGGAGTTCCTCCATCACGGGGTGCCGAGAAAGACCCTCTTCGCCGAATGGAAGCAGCCGAAGCTCTCCGCGCCGGACGTCCCGCAGAATCCCGATTTCGGGCGCATCCTTCTCGCCCTCATGGGCAGCCCCAACATCCGCTCGCGCGAAAGCATCATCCGACGCTACGACCACGAGGTGAAGGGGCTGACGGTCATCAAGCCGCTGATGGGCCGCTTCGGCATTGCCCCGCAGGACGCCGCGGTCATCCGGTTCGATCACGATTCGTTCCAGGGCGTCGCGATATCGAACGGCATCATCCCGCGATACGGCGATATCGACCCCTATGCAATGTCCGCCGGCTCGTTCGACGAGGCCGTCCGGCAGATCATCGCGATCGGCGGCCGTCTCCCCGGTTCTTCCGGCATGAAAAACGGCTTCTGGAGCGTGAACGACAACTTCTGCGTCCCCGACTCGGTTTTCGACGAGGCGATGAACCCCGACGGGAAGCTGAAGCTCGCAAAACTCGTGCAGATGTGCCAGGCCCTCTACGACATGTCGGTCTTTTTCGGAATCCCGATGACATCCGGCAAAGACAGCATGAAGAACGACTTCCGCTGGAGGTCGGTGAAGATATCTGTTCCGCCGACGGTTCTGTATTCGATGGCCGCGAAGGTCGAGGATGTGCGTAAGACCGTCACGTCTGACTTCAAAGCCGTCGGCGATCTGATCTACCAGGTCGGCGAAACATTCGACGAGACGGGGGCCTCGGAGTTTCTGAAACTGTTCGGGCAGCTCGGTGACCGCGTTCCCAAGGTCAGGAAAGAGGCCGCCAAGCGGCGGTATCTGGCGCTGAGCGACGCCATCTCCCGCGGCCTGGTCGAGTCGTGTCACGACCTGTCCGACGGGGGGCTCGCGGTCGGGCTCGCCGAATCAGCCATCGGAAGCGGCCTCGGGGCCGACATCACGCTTCCGGTTCTGCCGCTGCCGCTGACGTCCGTTCTCTTCGCGGAATCCCACTCGAGGTTCGTCGTCACGCTCAGACCCGCGAATCGCGACGCGTTCGAACATCTCCTCGGTCCCGACGCCGTTTTCCTGGGAACCGTGAATTCGGGCGGGAATCTGCACGTTCGAGCCGCATCGGAACCCGTGCTGAACCTTCCGCTGGCGGCGCTGACGGAAGCCTGGATCGCCAAAGGGAGTCTGGAATGATGAACACCGACGCCATGAACGAACATAATGGTCGGGTGAAAGCCCTCGTGGCCTCCGGGTTCGGCATCAACTGCGAAGCCGAGACGGCGGCCGCCTACCGCATGGCCGGCGCCGAGGCGCAGATCGTCCATCTGAACCGGCTGTTTTCGCGCGATGTCTCGCTGCACGAGTTCGACATTCTGCACCTCCCCGGCGGTTTCTCCTTCGGCGACGACCTCGGCTCGGGCAAAGTGCTGGCCAACAAGCTCAGATACAAACGAATGAGCGACGGCACTCCGTTCTGGAACGAGCTGCTCCGGTTCATTTATAATGGTAATTATATATTTGGCATCTGCAACGGCTTCCAGGCCCTTGTCAAGACGGGCCTTCTCCCAAACATCTCGGGCGGTTTCGAGCAGGAAGTGACGCTCGCGACGAACCAGTCGGGCATATTCGAAGACCGCTGGTGCCGCATCGGCAGGAACCCAGACTCCGCGAGCCCGTTCCTCGGCGATCTTTCCACCACCGAGCTTCCGGTCCGCCACGGGGAAGGCCGCCTGATTGCCCGCGATGACGGCATCCGCGACGCCATCCGGCGGCTCCGCCTCGACTGCCTCCGATACTGTGACGAGGCGGGACAACCGACGAACCGGTATCCGCTCAATCCCAACGGGTCGGATCTCGACTGCGCCGCCCTCACCGACACGACCGGCCGCATTCTCGGCATCATGCCCCACCCGGAGGCCTTCCTTTCCTTCTGTAACCATCCGAACTGGCCGCGCCTGGCCAGGGAAAACCGGCATTCCCATTCCCAGGATGACGGCCACGGATTGCAGATCTTCCGCACCATCGTGGCGCATATCCATACCTCAAAACGCAAGGAGAGATCGGAGAAGATGTCATGATCAGGATTCGACGGGCAGTGATCAGCGTTCACGACAAGACCGGCATCATTCCTTTTGCCAAAGCACTGACTTCGTTCGGCTGCGAGATCATCTCCACAGGCGGCACGGGCAAGGTCCTCACGGATGCGGGGCTGACCATCACGGACATCGCGGCCGTCACGGGAAATCCCGAAGCGTTCGGCGGACGCATGAAGACCATTTCCTTTCCCATCGGGGCAAGCCTGCTGTTCGATCGTGAGCGTGACGCCGTCGAAGCCAGGAACCTGGATATCGTTCCGATCGACCTCGTCGTCTGCACCCTGTATCCGTTCGAGCGGGTCTGGAAGCAGAAGAACGATTTCGACACGCTCATCGAGAACATCGACATCGGCGGCGTGACCATGATCAGGGCCGCCGCCAAGAACTTCAAGTTCGTCACGGTCGTCACCGACACCGCCGATTACGGCGCCGTCCTGCGCGAACTGGCGGCGAACGGCGGTTCGATCGGGCCGGACACGCGCCGGCGCCTGATGCGCAGCGCATTCAATCACGTCGCAGAATACGATTCGGTCATCGCCGTCGCAATGGACGAGGCGTGCGGCACCCGCAGCATGCGCATGTCCTTCACCGCCGGCGAAACCCTGCGATACGGCGAGAACGCCCACCAGAAAGCCTGGCTGTATCGGCAGACCGGCTCGGACCCGCAGCCGCTGAACGTCGAATGCCTGCAAGGCAAGGAGTTGTCGTTCAACAACCACATCGACATCCGGGAAGCCGCCGCGGCGGTCAGAGACCTCAGCCACTTCGGGTGCGCGGTCGTGAAGCACGCGAACATCTGCGGCCTCTGCGAAGCCGGCACCCAGCCAAAGGCTCTCGAATACGCGTGGAATGGCGATCCGGTATCGGCGTTCGGCTCGATCATCGCCTTCAACGCACAGGTTACACTCGAAACCCTGGCGTTTCTGAACCTGGAGCACGAGGACAGAAGCATGCGCAGATTCGTCGAGGTCATCGTCGCTCCGTCTTTTCAGCCAGCCGCACTCGAGTATCTGAAGGCCGCGAAGAACCTGCGGGCCGTGGAGTTCCCCTTCGACCGCCGACCGCATCCGATGGAATACCGTTTCTTCGACGGTATTCTGCTCGCGCAGGAGTGCGACACCGCTTCGATGGCTGCTCTCGAAACGAAGACGAAACGCCCTCTCGGCCGGCATGTCGAAGGCCTCGTCAAGTTCGGCATCAACGCCGTCCGACGCCTGAAATCGAACGCGATCGCCATCGTGCGTAGTCGCGGCGGCGGGTATCTCCAGCTGCTCGGCATGGGATCGGGCCGGCCCAACCGCATTTCGTCCGTCCGGCTCGCCATTGGGAAATGCCGCGAAAATCTCTCGGCAGAAGCCGTGAAATCCGGGTTTTCCATCGACCAGCACATTTCGGATGAGCTTGGAAAGGCCATCCTCGTTTCGGACGGGTTCTTCCCCTTCCCCGACGTGGCAGAGGAATGCGCGTCGGCGGGGATCAGGACCATCGTCCAGCCCGGCGGCTCCCTTCGCGACGCCGAGGTGATCGAGGCGTGCGACCGGCACGACATCGCCATGGCGTTCTCCGGCATTCGGCACTTCAAGCACTGACGCACGCGGAAAGGAAAGGCTCATGAACTGTCTGACGCGGATCTCGACTCCGCAACTGGTCAAGCTCCACAGCGGGAAGGTGCGGGAAAGCTTCCGGGTCGACGCATCGACCCGGATGATCGTCGTCACGGACCGGCTGTCGGCTTTCGACCGGGTCCTCGACACCCCGATCCCAAACAAGGGGGCGATCCTGAACGGCATCGCCAACTTCTGGTTCGACAAGACCTCCGATATCTGCCCGAACCATCTCCTGAATTGTATTGATCAAAATATATCCCTGGTCAGGGAAGCCGTGCCGGTTAAGGTTGAAATGGTCGTGAGAGGCTACCTGAGCGGATCGGCGTGGCGCGGTTACGAGGCCGGCAAGAGAACGTTCTCCGGCGTTCTCCTTCCGGACGGTCTCACAAAGAACCAGAAGCTCCCCGAGCCCATCCTGACGCCCACGACGAAGGAAGCATCCGACCGCGAGATCACCCCCGACGAGATCGTTTCGACGGGGCTGGCCACCCGCGAAACCTACCGGCGCATGGCCGAAACGGCCCTGAAGCTGTTCCGGCGAGGTACCGAGCACCTCGCCGACCAGGGGCTCCTGCTGGCGGACACGAAGTACGAGTTTGGCCTGATCGGGGTCGAGCTGGTCCTGATCGACGAAATTCACACCCCCGACTCCTCGCGGTTCTGGTCGAAGAGTTCTTACGAGGCAAATCCGACAACCGTCGACTCGTTCGACAAGGAATACGTCAGAAGCTGGCTGCGCGAACATGCCGTCGGGGGCGAAATGCCCCCGGCACTCTCCGAGGAAGCAACGCGGGAAACGGAGCGCATCTATACGGACATCTTCCACCGGATCACGGGAAGCGCCTTCACGCCCTGTGTCGAGGACATCGGCGCCAGAATCTATCGGAACCTGTGCGGAAGCGGAATCATCAAACGAGGCTATGTCGTCATCTTCATGGGCTCGCCGGCAGACGCCGACCACGCCCGGACGATCGCTTCTCATATCGAACCATATAGTATCAAGTGCGATCTCCGTGTGGTTTCCGCTCACAAGAATGGGGAACGAATCTCGGAAATCGCGGCGGAATACAACGAGGCGATCGAACCCGGCGCAGCTATCGCCGTCGCCGGCCGTTCCAACGGCCTCGGGGGGGCGCTGGCGGCCAACCTCGCGATCCCGGTGTTCAACTGCCCGCCGTTCAGGGACCGCTCCGACCTCCTGCTGAACATCAACTCCTCCCTGATCATGCCGTCGAAGACGCCGGCCGCCACCGTGATCGATCCGGAATCCGCGGCGCTGGCGGCGCTCCGAAGCCTGAACGTGCCGGCACTCAAGAGGCGCTTCTCCGGCGAAATCCTGGCGATGAAGCAAAAGCTTCTCGACGACGACGCGCAGATGAGAGGTCGATGACATGCTGACCGCCATTTCCCCCCTGGACGGACGCTACGAAGAGAAGCTCGCCCCCTTGCAGGGATATTTCTCGGAAGACGCTCTTGTCAGAACACGCTGCGCCGTCGAGATCAGATATATATTGTATATTATACATAAGGCGGGGATATTCCGCCTTTCGCGCGCAGAACAGAAACAGCTCGCCGACGCCGCATCCGACCTTTCCTCCATCGGCGTCGCGCGGGTCAAGGAGATCGAAAGCACCGTCAGGCACGACGTCAAAGCCGTCGAGTATTACCTCCGGGAACGGTTCGGGTTCCTCGATCCCAACATCATCCATTTCGGGCTGACATCCGAGGACATCAACAACCTGGCGTATTCCAGCCTGTTCGCCGCGTTCGTCACGGAGTGCCAGCTCCCGCGGCTCAGGGAACTGCTGACGCTGCTGTGCGATCTGGCCGAGGCGTGGGAACGCGCCCCCTTCCCCACCCGCACCCACGGGCAGCCCGCTTCGCCAAGCACCGCGGGCAAGGAGCTCGCCGTCTTCATCTCCCGGCTGACCAGGGGATACACCGCCCTGAAGGCGTTCAGATTCCGCGGAAAGCTCAACGGCGCCACGGGCAATTACTCGGCGCTGGCGGCCGCCTTTCCCGACATCGACTGGCCGGGCTTCGCGCGCGGTTTCGTCGAGAGTCTGTCGCTGGAGTTCAACCCGGCCACGACCCAGATCGAGGGCCACGATGCGTGGGCCGAGTATGTCGACATGACCCGCCGGCTGAACAATATCGTGATTGATATGAATCAGGACATCTGGACCTACCTGATGCTCGGATTCCTGACCCAGACGTCGAACCCCAACGAGGTCGGTTCCTCGACCATGCCGCATAAAGTAAACCCTATAAAATTCGAAAACAGCGAAGGGAACCTCCAGCTTTCGAACGGCCTCCTCGCCACCCTTTCCGACAAGCTCTGCCGGTCGAGGCTGCAACGCGATCTTTCCGACAGCACCGTCACCCGCAGCATCGGAACGGCGCTCGCCCATTCCCAGCTCGCCATCGGCGAAACGATCGGCGGTCTCGGGACGCTGCGGCTCGATGCCGGGGCATGTCTGAGAGATCTCCGGGAGCATCCGGAGCTTCTCGCCGAGCCCATCCAGACGGTTCTCCGGGCGGAAGGCGTGCCGGAGCCCTACGAGCGGCTCAAGGAGTTCACGCGGGGGAAACGCCTCAGCCCGGCGTCGCTTTCCGCGTTCATCGGCGAACTCGACGTCGCCGCCCCGGTCAAACGGCGGCTGGGGCGCCTGAAGGTGGAGGAATACGTCGGCCTTGCGCCGGCCATCTGCCGCCAGGTCGTCGCCGAAACGAGAAAGGAACTTCGGAAGATATGAAGATCGCCGTCATCGGTTCTGGATCCAGAGAGGCCGTTCTGACCTGGAAACTCCGTCAGAACCGCGACCCCGGGGACGTGTTCGTGCTTCCCGGCAATCCGGGCATTCCCAACAGCCATCCCGTCTCCGCTCTCGATTTCCCGGCCATTCGAAGCTTCTGCGCAAAGCACCACGTGGAGCTGATCGTCGTTGGTCCGGAAAAGCCGTTGGCCGAGGGTATCGTGGACTTCTTCGCCGGCTCGGACATCATGATCCTCGGTCCGGATCGTGAAGCCGCCCAGCTGGAGAGCTCCAAGATCCGGGCGAAGGAGTTCATGCACAGGCACGGGGTGGCAACGGCACCGTTCAGCATCTGTTCATCGCCCTGCGAAGCAATGGCGGAAATCGCCGCCCGTCAGGGCAACCTCGTTCTGAAATTCGACGGCCTCGCCGCCGGCAAGGGCGTGTTCGTCTGTTCCTCGGTCGCAGAGGCGAAACAGGCTCTCGGTCACATCACGGCCACCTACGGCGTGAACGCGAGAATCGTGGCAGAAGAGCGCCTCTGTGGGGAAGAGGTTTCCGTGATCGGGTTCACCGACGGCAGGGACATCCGGCTCATGCAGCCTGCCCGCGACCACAAGCGGCTTCTCGACCGCGACGAAGGCCCGAACACCGGCGGCATGGGCGCGTTCTGCCCGGTTTCGCTCGGCGGCGGGTCGCTCATGGCCGATATCGAACGGCAGATCGTCGCCCCCACGCTTCGGGGCATCCAGGCAGAACGGCTGAACTACCGCGGCCCCATCTACTTCGGAATCATGGTCACCCCCGAGGGGCCGAAACTCCTCGAATACAACGTCCGCCTGGGCGACCCCGAAACCCAGGTCCTCCTGCCCTCACTCGAGACTGATCTGCTCGACGTCATTCTCGCCTGCCAGAACGGCACGCTCGACCGAACGCGCCTCGCGTTCCATGAACGATCGTTCGTGGGGGTCGTCCTGGCCTCGCAGAACTATCCCGGAAGTGACGCGGAGACGGCCGAGATTTTCGGACTGGGCGATCTGCGCGAGGACACGCTCGTGTTTCCCGGCGCGGTCCGCGATATCGATCGAAGGCTGTTCACCGGCAGCGGAAGAGTGCTGACGCTCGTGCGCGGAGATGACGACCTGGAGAAAGCCCGTGATGCGCTCTATGCCGAATGCCGCAAAGTCAGGTTCCAGGGCATGCAGTTCCGCAGGGATATCGGAAAACCGACCCGGCACAGCCGCCCGATTCCAGAGATGGACCGACAATGAGACGGAAACGGCGGATCGCGATCTTCATCTCCGGCCGCGGCAGCAACATGGCCGCGCTCGCCGCGAGCTGCGCCTCCGGCGTGCTGCGCGACCTGTGCGAGATCGTCCTCGTCCTGTCGGACCGCCCCGACGCAGCCGGCCTCGCCATTGCGGAAAGCCTGGGCCTGCCGACGGCGTGCATTCCCTCGCAGGGCAGAGGCCGCGACCCGTTCGAGCGCGATGTCATCGCTCTCCTCAGGCCGCTCCGGATAGATTTCATCGTCCTGGCCGGCTTCAGGCGCATCCTCTCGCCGCTGCTCATCGGCGCGTTCAGAAACAGAATCATCAACATCCATCCGGCCGATCCGGCCGTGTATCGCGGTCTGGACGGATACAGACACGCGTTCGAGCAACGGCTTCCCACGACCGCCGTCACCGTCCATCTCGTGGACGAAGGGGTCGATACCGGAACGGTCCTGGGCCGGTGCACGGTCGACCTCGCCGGCGCGAAAACGCTCGAAGAAGTGGAACGACGAGGACTCGACGTCGAGCACTCCCTCTACAGCCGCGTTCTTGCGTCGCATTTCACAGCCCCGGCGGAAGCGCCGCGTTCGAAAGAATAGGAGCCTGTCGCATGTGTGGAATCCTTGGGATCTTCGGCTACACCGACGTCTCGCACGAGCTCGTGTTCGGGCTCAACGCGCTGCAGCACCGCGGCCAGGATGCCGCCGGCATCGTCTCGTTTGACCGGCACTTCCGGACCAAGAAGGGCACCGGCCTCGTGAACAACGTGTTCGACGAAGAGGCCCTCTCCCGCCTCCAGGCCCCCTGCGGGCTCGGCCACGTCCGCTACGCGACGCAGGGCAGCATGAGCGTCAGAGAGGCCCAGCCGATCTACATGAACTACCCGTTCGGCCTGGCGATGGTTCACAACGGCAACGTCGTGAACTCGCGCGAACTCACCCGCAAGCTCCAGGAGGAACAGAGCAAGGTCATCGAAACGACCAACGACCTGGAGCTGATTCTCTACACGCTCGCCGTCCACCTCGAAAACGCCGACATGCGCACGCCGTCGCCCGACACGATCTTCGAGGCGGTCCGGGCCACGCAGGGGATGGTGTCGGGCGCCTACTCGACGCTGACCCTGATCGCCGGCCACGGGCTTCTCGCCTTCACCGACCCCCACGGCTTCCGCCCGATCGTGTTCGGCAAGCGCATCACCAGCCGCGGCACCGTCTACGCGTTCGCGTCAGAAACCTCCTGTCTGGAATGCCTCGGCTACGAGCCGATCCGCGAACTCGAAGCAGGGGAAGCGGTCTTCATCGACTCCGAGAGACGCGTCCACTCGTCGGTGTTGAAACGCGAGAAACCATCGTTCTGTATCTTTGAATATATTTACTTTGGCCGCGAGGACTCGGTCATCAAGAACCGTCTCGTGGCCGGCGAACGGGTGCGGATGGGCAAGTCGCTCGCGCGTGGGTTCCGCGAGGCGGGCCTGGATCCGGATGTCGTCATCGACGTCCCGTCCTCCGCCTACTTCTCGGCGTCAGGCCTGGCCGAGGAGCTGGGCATCCCCTACCGCCGCGGTCTCGCGAAAAACCCCTACGTCGGGCGCAGCTTCCTCCTACCAACCCAGGACAAGCGCGACCTCGCCGTGCGCCAGAAGCTCAACCCGATCAGGCCGGTCATCGCCGGGAAAAAGATCGCCGTCCTGGACGATTCCATCGTGCGCGGCACGACCTCCAGGCGCCTCGTCTCGCTGCTGAAGAATTCCGGGGCAAAGGACGTCTACATGGTTTCCGCGGCCCCGCCGATTCGCTACCCGTGCATCTACGGCATCGACATGTCCCTGAAGACAGAGCTGATCGCGGCCAACAACGAAGTCGATGACATCGCAAGGTTCATCGGGGCCGACGCGGTCGTCTATCAGTCCCTCGACGACCTCCGGGCGCTCTACCCCGACGATGACCTCTGTTACGCGTGTTTTTCCGGCGAGTATCCCACCGGCGTTTCTCCCCAGATGCTTTCCGAGATCGAGCGGGATCGAATCGCAGCAAAGAAAGGCGCACAATGAGCAGCATGAAGAACATCGCGGTCATCGACTTCGGCGGCCAGTATACCCATCTCATCGCGAACGGCATCAGGAACCTAGGTGTATACTGTGAAATATACAAACCCGACGGATTCGACCCATTGCGACACCCCGACGTCGTCGGCCTCATCTTTTCGGGCGGGCCACACTCCGTCACAGAACCGGGGCATCCGACAATCCGTTTCGATCCAGCCAAAGCGGGGCTGCCCATTCTGGGCCTCTGCTACGGGCATCAGCTCCTGGCCCAGCTCTCAGGCGGCCGCGTTTCGGCCGGCAAAACCCGGGAGTTCGGCCCCGCCACGATCGAGTGCAAGCCGTCGTCGCGCCTCTTCGCCGGGCTCCCCGAACGGCAGCGCGTCTGGATGAGCCATGGCGACCATGTCGAGACCCTGCCTCCGGGCTTCCTCGTCACCGCCTCCTCCGATGACCTCCCCATCGCAGCGTTTGAATCACCGAACGGGAAATACTTCGGCGTGCAGTTTCACCCCGAAGTGACCCATACGACCTACGGAACCGCAATCCTCGAAAAGTTCGTGTCCGTCTGCACCGACGAGCGGAACTGGATGCCGTCGGACGCCCGCCGCACTATCGTCGAACGGATCCGCCTCGAAGCCGGAAACCGCAGGCTCCTCCTCCTCCTGTCGGGCGGCGTCGACTCCCTCGTCGCCCTCGCCCTCTGCATCGAAGCCGTCGGCCCCGACCGCGTGCATTCGCTCCACATCGACACCGGCTTCATGCGTCAGGGCGAATCCCAGGAGATCGTCGACCACCTGGCGGGCCAGGGCTTTCGGAACATCGAGGCAATCGACGCGAGCGACCTTTTCTTCGGCCGCCTCGCCGGCGTCTGTGCCCCGGAACAGAAGCGCGAGATCATCGGCCGCACCTTTGTGGACGTGATGCGGCAGAAACTCTCGGAATACTCGGCTGAAGACGATCTGATGTTCGTCCAGGGAACGATCTACCCCGACCGCATCGAAAGCGGCAGCGGAACATCCTCGGCCAAGATCAAGACGCATCACAACAGGGTTCCTGAGATCAAGCGCATGATCGAGCAGGGTCGTATACTAGAACCTATAAAAGATCTGTATAAAAACGAGATCAGAGCGCTCGGCAGGGAACTCGGCCTGCCGGACTTCCTCCTGCAACGCCATCCATTCCCCGGCCCGGGTCTGGCGATCCGCCTTCTCGCCTCCGACTCCGCGACCCCCGAACCCGGATTCGACGCGGAACACGCCGCGCTTTCCCGAATCGCCGGCGAATGCGGGTTCGACGCCGTGATTCTGCCGGTCCGGTCCGTCGGCGTCCAGGGCGACGGCCGCACCTTCCTCCACCCAGCCGCGATCTGGTACAACGGGCCGTCGTTCCCCGACTGGGACGCGATCGCCGAGTGCGCGAACCGCATCGTGAACGCGCTCCGCACTGTCAACCGCGTCGTGTTCTCGCCCCGAAAGCCCGTCCACCGCACGAAGTTGATCGAAGCCGCACTGAGCCGCGACCGCGCCGACGCATTGCGGCATGTCGATCATCTGGCGACGAGGTTCGTCGCAGACATGCCCGACGTCTGGCAGATGCCCGTCGTGAGTCTGCCCCTCCTGGACGAATCGGGGAAACCGCTCTTCGTCATCAGGCCGGTGACCTCCGAAAACGCGATGACCGCCGACTTCTTCCGAATGGATCCCGGGCAGTTGACGCAACTCACGTCGCAGATCGAACGTCTCGATGACGCCGGAACGCTGCTGTATGACGTCACCCCCAAACCTCCGGCAACGATCGAATGGGAATGACCAGCATGCTGATCCGAAACGCACGTTGGCTCGACGAAAATGGGGAAACCCGCTCCGGGTCGATCCGCATCCACGGTTCGACCATCCGCGCAGCCGGTGACGCGACGCCGTATGCCGAATCCGGCGGGGAGGCCTTCGATGCCTCCGGCCTCCTCGCCCTTCCTGGGCTGATCGACGCGCACACGCATTTTCGCGAACCAGGCGGCTGCCGCAAGGAAGGCATCGCCAACGGAAGTCGCGCCGCCGTCGCCGGGGGCGTGACCACCGTCCTCGACATGCCCAACAACCGGCCGGCCTGCTCGACACCCGCACGGCTCGAAGCGAAGAAAGCCCTGTTCCGCCGCAAGTCCTCGACGAACTGGGGTCTCCACATCCTTGCCTCAGCAACCGCGCCGGTTCCGGAAACGATCGCCTCGGCGAAAGTGTTCATGTCGCCCTCGGGGCAGGCACGCGCCGTCATCTCCGTGGATGAGCTTGCCGCGATCTTCGCCAGATATCCCCGGGTGACGGTCCACGCGGAAGACGCCTCGGAGTTTCCGCAGGGCGCGAACCTGCCCCACCATCTCGCGAGACCCCGCCCTGCTATAGTGACAGCTTTACAAAAGGTCGAGGCGGCATACGGCATGGTCGAGTCGCACGCCAGACCGCGTCTGGCGCTCTGCCACGTTTCGACCCGCGAAGAGCTGGAATGGCTGAGAACAGTGAAGCGTCGCGGCTGGGACATCTGGGGCGAAACCTGCCCCCACTATCTGTTCTTCACGCAAACCGACCAGCAGCGGGCAGGTCCGTTGCTTCAGGCGAACCCGCCGATCCGCTCCGAGGAAGACCGGGCCGCTCTCTTGGAAGGGATCGCCGACGGGACAATCGACTACGTCTCGACCGATCACGCGCCGCACCTGCCGGATGAGAAAACCTCCGGCCGGCCGCCCTCCGGTATCGCCTCGATCGAGTGGTTCCTGCCGCTGCTGGCGTCCCTCGCAGACCGCGGCTCGATCTCCTGGAAACGGCTTCTCCAGCTCGCCTGCGAAAACCCGGCCCGCTGCTTCGGCATCCCCCTCCGAAACGGCATCAAGCCGGGAAATGTCGCCGACATCGTCTTCATCTCGGCGGCCGGTGCCTATCTTCCCAATCAGAAGATCGTCACCCGGGCGCAGGTCAATCCGTATGCGGGCCTCACGTTCACCCGTCGTGTCGAGGCGGTGCTGATGAACGGAACCTGGGCATACAAACACGGAATATATAGTGCAAATTCTTCTATTTCACGGGAGGTGTATGAACAGTTCAAAACGGACCTTCGTTGAGTTCCTGATCGAATGCGGCGCCCTGAAGTTTGGCGAGTTCAGGCTGAAATCCGGCAGAATGTCCCCGTTCTTCATCAACATCGGCTGCGTCAGTTCGGGCAAGCGCCTGGATTTCCTCGGTGACTCCCTGGCGCAGGCCATCCATGCTGATTTTCCCGACGTGAGCCTCCTGTTCGGGCCGGCTTACAAGGGCATTTCGCTCGCCACGGCCGTTGCCGGGGCCTACTGGCGGCGCTACGGGAAGGATCTCTCCGTCTGTTTCGACCGCAAGGAAGCCAAGGACCACGGCGAAGGCGGCAACCTGATCGGGACGATTCCCACGCCCACCGACAAGATCGTCATCATCGACGACGTGCTGAGCGACGGGGCGACAAAAGTCGTCGCTATACAATCTATCCAGCAAGCCTTCAAGGTGAACCCCGTCGGCGTGATGATCGCGGTCAACCGTGCCCCGAAGTCGTCTTCGGTTCCGTTCAAGGCCGTATCCCTCATCGACCTCGGCGATATCCGCGAGTATCTCACCGAAACCGGCGACGCCCGGGCGGACGTCGTACAAACATTCTGGGAGACCGCATCATGAAAAAAATCTTTCGCGTCATTCCTTCTCTCGACTGCACCGATCTGAAGCGGGCGGTCAAGCTCGTCGAGCAGGTCGCCGCATCCGACATGGTGTACGGCTACAAGATCGGATTCGGCCTCGGCCTCGCCTGCGGCATTCCCGAAACGGTCAAAGCGATCAAAGCGGTTTCGGACAAGCCGATCATCTACGACCACCAGAAGGGCGGAACCGACATTCCCGACACCGCGCCCCTCTTCGCTGACGTGATGAGCACGGGCGGTGTCGACGAGGCGATTCTCTTCCCGCTGACGGGCCCGGAGACGATGAAGGCCTGGATCTCGGCCCTGAAGGAGCGGTCGATCAAGGTCATCGTCGGAAGCGTCATGACACACAAGGCCTATCTGATGTCGGAAGGCGGATTCATTCCCGATGCAGCCGTGAAAACGATCTTCGAGACGGCCAGGCAAGAGGGGGTGAACGCGTTCGTCGTCCCCCTGACCAAACCCGAAAAAACGGAAGAACTCATCTCCCACTGCAACTTCAACCTTGACACCGAGTTCTACTCCCCAGGTCTCGGGCATCAGAAAGGCGACGCGGCCAGGTTCGGCTTCATCAAGCGCCACTATCTCATCGTCGGCCGCAGTCTGTTGAACGCACCGGATCCGTTGAACTGGATCCAGTCTCTCGAAAGGGATTTGAACACGATCGTATGAAGAAAGATTTGATCTCAATCGAAGATTTGAGCGAACACAAACTTGTTCATTATCTGAATCTCGCTGAAAAGATGGAAAAACTGCCGAACTCGGAAAAGCGGGCCATGCTGGCTGGAAAAATACTCGCTACTTTGTTTTTCGAGCCGAGCACCAGGACTCGTCTCAGCTTCGAAGCGGCAATGCAGAGGCTGGGCGGCTCCGTCATCGGATTTTCCGAATCGGCGGGTTCGTCGATCAGCAAAGGAGAAACCGTCAGAGACACCGTCTGCACGGTCGAAAACTATGCGGATGCCATCGTCATCCGTCATCACAAGGAGGGAACGGCCCGTCTGGCCGCCGAATCAAGCAGGGTTCCCGTCATCAACGCAGGCGACGGTGCGAATCAGCATCCTACCCAGACGCTTCTGGACCTGTACACCATTCGAAAAATATGCGGAAAATTCGACGGGCTGAAGATCGCCATGGCGGGTGATTTGAAATACTCACGAACCGTTCATTCCCTCTTTCAGGCGCTCGCAAAATTTGGAAACATCTATGTTCACCTGGTATCTCCAGAAAGTCTGAAACTGCCCGAACATATCAAACAAACCATCGATGAGAGGAACATTTCATGGCACGAAGACGGCAACCTCGTCGAATCCGTCAGGAACTGCGATATTCTCTATATGACCCGCATTCAACGAGAGAGATTTCCGGACGCCCTCGAATACGAGAAGGTCAGGGACTCGTTCTGCGTGGACCGGAATCTGCTGAAGCATGCGCAGGCGCATCTCAAGGTGCTCCATCCGCTCCCGCGCGTGAACGAGATCCATCCCGACGTCGACTCCACACCTTTCGCCGGATATTTCGAACAGGTGAAGAACGGCCTCATCATGCGCCAAGCGATTCTGTTCCACTTGATCGGAGGCTCGAACGAATGACGTGCGCCAACATCCTCCTCATTCCTAAAATAGAGAATGGAATAGTAATAGATCACATCCCGGTCGGCCTGGGAAGCGAAATCATGTATATCCTTTCCTTTCATCCGGAACTCGCTGAAACGCCCATCACCTTCGGGTTCAACTACCTGAGCAGGCGCCTCGGAAGGAAGGACCTGATCAAACTCCAGATCGACGAACTTCCACCGAGGTTTCTGAGCCACCTGTCCATCATCGCTCCGGGCGTTACCGTCAAGCGCATCAAGAACTTCAAGGTGGACCGCAAAATCGTCCTCGACCCACCCGAAATCATCGAGGGGATCCTGAAATGCCCGAACCCGAACTGCGTGACCAACTTCGAGCGTCACGTCAGGACGAGTTTCCACTGCATGGAAAAATCTCCCCTGAGTTTTCGATGTAACTTCTGCGAGCGGCTGTTCGCCGTCGACGAACTCGAACCCACCCTCCAGCCCCGCGATCCTGCATGACACCAATGTCTCGTAGGGGCGGGCTTGTAACCCGCCTCTACAGTACAATAATTTCGATCCATTCGATTCGTTTGCATTGCCTTGCATATTATTTGCGCATGATTTTATTGCTTCGCCTTCCGGTCATTCACTTCCTATTGAGTCCTGCATATCAAAAACCAGCTTCGTGTCTCCGTTCGTGCTGAGCCTGTCGAAGCACGAACAGCCACTTGCCGATGATTCCTCATTTCGCCCTTCGACAGGCTCAGGGCGAACGGTTGGTTTTCATTTTGCAGGACTCAATAAATGAACAATGAGGATCACGAATGAATTCGAACAGGTTAAAGGTTTCACTGGCAGGTCTTGAACTGGCATCACCGCTCGTGCTGTCGTCGGGCATTCTCGGCATGTCGGCATCTTCGCTCGGCCTTGCGGCGCGGAACGGCGCCGGCGCCGTAACCGCGAAATCGTGCGGTCTGTCGGAGCGGTCTGGCCACAAATGCCCGACCGTTCTGCCGTTTGAGCATGGCATTCTCAACGCCGTTGGCCTCTCGAACCCCGGAGTGGACGTCATGGCGCAGGAAATCTCCGAGTATCGGAAGAGGTTCGGCGACACCGTTCCCGTCATCGCCTCGATCTTCGGAGCATCCGTCGAGGAGTTCGGGGATGTCGCGGAGCGCATGGCCGCCGCACATCCCGACATGATCGAAGTGAACGTTTCGTGCCCGAACGTCGCGTCGGAGTTCGGGCAACCGTTCGGCGCCGACCCGGCGGCATGCGCGCGCATCACCTCGCTTGTGAAGCGGAAAGCCGGCAAGATTCCCGTTTCCATCAAGCTGACCTCGGCCTGCGCCTCGATCGGCACGATGGCGAAAACCTGCGAGGACAACGGCGCGGATGCGATCACGGCGATCAACTCGATCGGGCCGGGCATGCTGATCGACCTGAACGTCAGGAAGCCGGTTCTTTCGAACAAAACGGGCGGCGTTTCCGGAGCCTGCATTCTGCCCATCGCCGTCAGATGCGTCTGGGAGATCTATCGGTCGGTCAAGATACCGATCATCGGCGGCGGCGGCGTGACGCAGGCTTCGGACGCCCTGCAGCTGATCATGGCCGGCGCATCGGCCGTCGGCATCGGCTCCGCTGTGTACAAGCCGGGGTTAACGGCGTTCGACCGAATCAACGGGGGAATCATGGAATATATAAAAGATAACGCTATACATTCACTATCATCACTCGTCGGAGTTGCCCATGTCGCATAACATGCAGACCTTTCCGATCGCGGATATCGCCACCCATCACGCCGGCCTGAAGAGTCTCTATTTCGAACGGCCGTTCGCCATCAAACCGGGCCAATTCGTGACGCTATGGCTTCCCGGCATCGACGAAAAGCCGTTCTCCGTCTCGGACATGACGGACGAGCATCTCGAAATTACGGTCAAAGCCGTCGGACCATTCACGAATGAGCTCATGAACCGCCGGAAGGGCGAGTATGTCGGCCTTCGAGGTCCCTTCGGCAAAGGCTTTGCGTTGAAAGACGACACGCTGCTCGTCGGCGGTGGCATCGGCATGGCCCCGCTCCGGTTCCTGGCGCGGTCTCTCGGGGAAAGCGGCAAGCGGTTCCGCACGATCTTCGGAGTCCGCACCGCCGCCGATCTTCCTTTTCAGGATTATTACCGTTCTCTCCCCGGCTGCACGATTGTTTCCGAAGACGGTTCGATCGGAGGCAAAGGGCTTGTCACCCATTTCATGGATTCCGTCATCGCTGAAGGCCGTATTCGCCATATCAGCGCCGCAGGCCCGGAACGCATGCTGATGGCCGTACGCGACCTGTCCGAGTCACGCCATATCCCATACGAACTGTCGTTCGAGCGCTACATGAAGTGCGGCATCGGCATCTGCGGCCAATGCTGCATGGACGGCTCCGGCCTGCGCCTCTGCGTCGACGGCCCCGTCCTCACCGCCAGGAAACTCGCCCCCATCACCGAAATCGGCTTCCCCCACCGCACCGCCTCCGGCCGAAGGCCGTAATGTAACCTCCGGAAATGTATCCTTAGCTCTCTGGGTCAGCCCCCTCGAATTTCTTCACAGACTCTAATAATCCGTGGCCCTAAAATGGGGGCACTTACATTTTCATCCTGAACGAGAACTGACGGGTCATGAAACGACGGGGCGATCGGGCAACAGCCCGTCATCTCGTTCAACAGTCATCAGAATTTCCACACGTCATTGAACATTGTGGAGGTATTGTCTCCTCCCATGATGAACAAATGGAAGCCGTCGGAAACAAAGCCCGCTTCGGTTCGCGGCGAACCGGAAAACGCGCCGGCGACGCTGGTCCAGTCCGTGCCGTTCCGGGTGTACCAGAGATCGCCGAACAGTTCCCCCTGGTCATTGCGCCCGCCGAACACAAAGAGCTCATCCCCACGAGCGACGGCCTTCATCTCTTTTCTGGCACCCCAGGGGGCGTTCGCGGTGACTTGCACCCAAGCGGCGCCATCGAAACTCCAGACATCGCTGAGACAGCCAGCGTTTCCTCTTCCGCCCATCACGAAGATCTTCCCCTGGAACACCGCGCAGCCAAACGATTCGCGGACTACCCAGGGAGCGTTTCCAAGAGATGTCCACAAAGTGCCATTCGACGATGACCAGACATCGTTCTGCAAGCTGCTCTGCGCTCCTCCAAAACCACCGAGAAGATAGAGCTGTTCCGTTCCGCCAGAAGGTTTATAGGCGGTCAACCCAAAATTCAGACGTCCGACATTGTCTTGCGGACCACCCCAGCTGTCAGCGGCTGTTCCGGCCAAAGTCCAGTTTTTTCCATCCGAGGAGCTCCAGATTTCTTGTGATGGATACCCATAACTATAACTATCGAGAAGTCCGCCAAGAACCCAGAGCCTGGAGTCGAATATCGCAACCCCGTGGGACTCCCGACCTACCGAAATCGGATAGTCCGAGCCGGCCGTTTCCTCCCTCCAGGAAACACCATCAGAACTGCTCCAGGCATCATTCCTGGCGATGGGACTCGTGCCTCCGTCGCCGCCGCCGATCACCCATATTCTCTCGTTGAACATCACAGGGGTGAACCGAGATCTGATCGACCAGTCAGCCTGACTCTGAATGTTCGTGAAAGCCGCTGGAATTGTAACCGTCACTTTTGACGGCCCGACAGTGGAATCAGAGGCATCGGTGACGACAGCCCACACATCATAGGTTGTTCCCAGGGCAAGCCCGGCAACGGTCGTCAGCACCTCAGTGTTCGCCGATATCGCCAAAGAGCCGCTGGATACGGCGGTTGCTCCAGTCGCATCGATTCCTGCAATGACCTGTACCGCTGAAGGCGCGGCCGCTCCTGAAGGCAGAACCACGTACGCGACCGTTCCCGCGCGATTCGCCTTGAAGGCAAGCCGAGCGGTGAACGGGCCCTGATCCGTCGTCAGCGGGTATTCGGAAGCCCAAGCCAGGGACGTGGTGTTGATCGTCAGCGCGATGGCGTCGGACCTGGCTCCAATGTTCCCGGCCGCATCGACCTGCCAGGCAAGAACCTGGTATCCGCCGGCGGACAAGGTCACGCCTGCAGTATAGACGGCCACCGAGGCGCCATTGTCCAGCGAGTAGTGGAGTGTGCCGCCCTCTTCGGCGCCGGTGATCTGGAACGTTTTCGCGATGTTGAAGGTTCCGGCGGTGATCCCGGAAATCGTCGGCGCCATCGGGGCCGTCTTGTCGATGGTCACGGAAATTGCCTGGGAAAGCGGCGCGGCCACCTGTTCCGCAACGTTTTCGCGGGCGACGATGACATAGAGGCCGTCACTGGAAAGGGTCACAGGTCCGGAATAGGCCAGCCAAGTGACTCCGTTGTCCAGCGAATAGGAATAGGTCTTTCCCGTCTGCGTCACGATGCTGAAGCTCTGATCGGTCTTGAATACCCCGTTCGAAATTCCCTGAACGGCCGGTGCCTCGACGATCTGCTGGGCATTGATCTGGAAATACCGGACCGCCGGCGTTTCCAATGGAGTGCCAGACGCGTTTGTGAGTCCCGGTGAGGCAAGTGCGAGCGAATACAGGCTTCCGTTCTGGAGAGCGTGCGGCGTGGTCCCGACCGCGATGGTGACGGTTCTGGGGCCTGTGTGAACGATGGAGAACTGCGCGGGATCAGAGGCGGTGAGCGTGACAAGCGTGTTCAGGTCGGTGATCGTGACCGACCAGACCGCCGTGGCAATATTCGCGCTGTCGGAACAGAGCATGACGTCGAAGACCGGAGTGCTCGTGGCAAGAGTGGCCGGGGCATTCCTGTCACTGCCGATGAGAAGCGTGCCTGCCTTCACGGCTTCAATGAAGAACGGAGACGGTTCTTTTCCGATGGCGGTGCTGGTCATCTCGATGTCATCGATCAGCCAGGTACCGTTTTCTTTGACAAGGGTGAAGATCAGCTCGACTCGAAAATCCTCGATCCGATCCTTGTAGGCTTTCACAATCGCCATGGAAGGGGAGAGAAGCACCACCCCACCGTCGGGAACGGTGAATTCGTATTGTTTGCCAACGAGATCGGTGATGGTGAGAAAACCCGCCGCGCCGGCCGATTGAAAGCGCGTCGAAACATACTTCAGGGCCGTCTGCGGCTTCGGGCTCTGCACGGCGGCCAAAAACCCGTTCAGGGTGGCTTTGATCTGCCCCGCTTCGGCTTCACTGGCAACCTGTCCTTCGAGGCCGCCGCCTCCGCCGCTGCCACCGCATCCCCAAAGGCAGCCGGCAATCACGGCCAGAAAGAGCAACAGATATATATTCTTTTTCATATTATATCATTTCCGGCCTTACTGCGGCGGAAACCTCCCAAGCTGACTTTCCAGGTCGTTCAGACGCGTCTCCAGATCCCCTCCGAAACGCTGGAATTCATCGGAAGCGCGTTCCCAGATTGCCTGGACCTCTTCCAGTTCCATCGTTGCGATCCCGCGGCCCGCGGCACGTTGCGTCGACTCGTACAGACGCTGGGTTGTCTGATACAACCGGCGGACCCTGCTGTAATTCCGGTAGACCTGAATCGAGAGCCGCAACCTGGCCTCATCTCCCAGGCCGTCGAGATCGCGGTAGAAAACCGAGAGCTGGTTTTGGAGCTCGCTGCCGAGAGAAGACAGGTTCTCTTCGCTGTCCATCATCTGGGTGATCACGGAAGGATCGATGATGGTGACTTCCAGCGATTTCAGCAACGTCGTCTGTTCGGTCGTGAACCTGGACAGGCTGGTGGAGATGGTGGTCAACATACTGGCCAGATCGCTGAGCCGGCGGTTGAGATCATTGGCGAGATTTCGCAGCACCAGGCTTGCAGCCAGCTTTTCCGACATGCGGTCGATGAGCTGGGTCTTCTGCTCGGTCAGGCTCTGGAGTTCGCTTCGTAGCGCCTCGAGACCGTTGGCGGCATCGGCGAGATCGCCCTGGACAACACTGCTCAACGTGTCACGGGCCTCCTTGTAGGCATCTTGAGGCTGGCCTGGATTTGCAACGGCATTGCGAGCCGTGTCAAACGCCTCCTGAATGGGCCCGACCTCTCCCGCGAGGCTGGTGATTCGCTCCGCCATGGCATTCAGTCGGTCGTTCAGTTCCTGAACGGCAGCTTGTTCCGCCTCGATATTCGTTGAGGCTGACGTTCCTGTGCGCCCCGAGATGCGTCGCAGTTCCTGGCGATAGCCGGCGATGGCATCGGCCAGGCTTGCCGTCTGACGGGCCATGGCACGCGCCTGTTGAATGTTGCCCTGCCCGGCATTGATCATATCGGAAAGCTGCCGTTGGATCCGGGCGATTTCCGATTCGGCCCCGGCCAGCGTCTGCTGGAATTCGGCGACACGCTGTCGGAGTTCTATAAGCACGGGGGCATTTGCCGCCGTCCCCTCTGGGATGGCCGCGTTTGCCTCGCGGATGGCGGTCATGCCGTTGGCGAGCGACGATCGCATGGATTCGATGCGTCCGGGAATTTCGCCGAGTTCGAGAGACTCGATCTGACGCAACTGGCGCAGCATCGCGCCCACATCCGTGCGAAACGATGCGTTGCTGCGCAGGCAGTCGGCGATGGCGCTGACCAGTCCCTGATCGACCCGCCCGATCGCTTCGCGGACGCGCCGCATGAAATTGTTCATCGTCATGGCGTCTTCATCGAGAACGCCGATCGCGCGATCGACAGCTTTGAGCAATGCCGGTGCGGATTCGCGATTGGCACCTCCGATGCTCGAACGCAGATTCCGGATCAGACTGCCCTCGTTTTCGCGGATGTTGCGCAATATTCCGGGAATATCACCGAAGTCGACGCTGCTGCCCATGTTCCGGAGCTCCTGGTTCCATTGCAGCCCTTGTCCGGAAACATCGACGTTCTGCTGCTGGACCTGCGCGCCTCGAACGACAATCTGCTGGCCTTCGGTGACGGCATAATGCTCCCCCGTATTGCGCACCGTCACATCGGCCTCGCCGCGAAGGGTCGTGATCGTGTCGGTCTCGACACCGCCGTTACGACTGGAACCGCAGGTGATGTTCGTCCCCGTGATGTTGGCAACCGCGGAATCCATCGAGATCGCCAGCGCTCCATCCGCGGCCATCCGCTTGACGTTGGCCCAGATGTGGCCATCGACCAGCTGCACCCTCGTATTTCCCGGCGAGAGGTGATCGATGACGATTTCAGACTCGGGCTTCAGGACGAACGTGGAGAAGGTGGAAAATCCGATGATCGCGCTAGAATTCTTCGCCGTGCGCACATGGTCGCCGACGTTCAGCACACCGTTTCCCGTTCCCGCAACCCAGGCCCGGGAGGCCGTCGCATGGCATATTTCGACGGTTCCTGAAACACTCAGAAACCGCGCCCCGGTATCATCACCGGCCAGGACCGTGGTCAGACATGCCAACAGCAGGAACACGCACCAGAGAACTCTTTTCATCATCGACTCCACGCCGGAACATCGAATTTGGACGACTCACGCAAAAAACAAAATGTTCTATATTGTTATATATTTATAAATTCGGCTCTGTTTGTCAGCGCGTCTTTGTATCATCGAAGATCCTCAGGTTTTTCCAGGAAGGGCAATTTCCATGCCCGGCTGGTGATCCTCGGCATCGCGATCGAGCCAGCGGATGGCGGCGGGCATTCCGTCGATGGTCACCTGAATGTCGGTCAGGCAGTCGCACCCGTCGATAGCGCACATTTCTCCGAGCAGGCGCCGCGTCTTCCTGCCGTCGAAACGGATGCAGTCCCGGTTGGTGGTCGAAAAGCACACATCGGCGCTCGTGTGATGAAACGTGTTCAGGAATCGGATATGCATTCGCAAGATGGTATCACAATCGGTTCCCCCCCCCTCCGCCAGCGGTATCGAGGAAAAATCCCTGGCAAATCGGTGGGAATCTGGTAGATTGCTTTCATCCTGACCAGGGAGAGCAGCCATGATCGATTTGCTGAAAGTTTTCGCGGGAAGGTCGAACCGGCAGTTCGCGGAAGAAGTGACCGAGCATCTGGGGCTTCGACTGGGTAAGCTCGATATTTCAACGTTCTCCAACGACAACATTTCAGTCCAGATACAGGAGAATGTGCGGGAGCGGGACATTTTCGTCATCCAATCGTTCTCAGAACCGGTGAGCGACCATATCATGGAACTCTTCATCATTCTCGACGCCCTTCGCAGCGCGTCGGCCAAGCGCATCACGGCGGTCATCCCCTATTTTTCCTATGCGCGATCCGACAAGAAGGATGCACCCAGGATCTCGATCACCGCCCGACTGATCGCCGATCTCCTCCAGACGGCCGGCGCCGACCGGGTCCTGACCATGGACCTGCATTCCGACCAGGTTCACGGGTTCTTTTCGATTCCCGTCGACCATCTGAGCGCGATTCCCACGCTGGCCGACCATGTCCGCAAGACCATCGACTTGAGCAACGCCGTTGCGGTCGCCACCGATGCAGGCGGGGGCAAGCGTACCGGGAAATTCGCCGAACGTCTCGGCATCCCCATGGCCATCATCGACAAGCGCCGGATCAACGACGAGAAGGTCAAACACGGTCTGGTGATCGGTGATGTGAGCGGCAAGGATGCGATCATCTTCGACGACGAGATCGCCGCGGCCAGCACCATCGTTTCCACCGCGGACACCCTGCGAAAGGCGGGGGCAAGAAAGCTCTACGCCGGTGCCACACACCCCGTGCTGTGCGGCCCCGCCATGGAGCGGCTGAAAGCCCTGGACCTCACAGCCATCATGGTGTCCAACACCGTGGATGTGCCCAAAGTCAAGCAACTTGGGAACCTCCAGGTGCTGTCGGTCGCCCAGCTGTTCGCCAAAGCCATTGACCGCATCCACACGGGCGAAAGCATCGGCGCCCTGTTTTCGTGACGCCGTCGATCGGCAATGTTCGATGCGATCGGGATCACTTGTTGTATCTTGATGGTCATCGACACGTTCACTCCGGTGAGCATTGCCGAACTCGTTGAACAGAACGGTTTCGATGATGCCCTGCATAGCGAAGAATCATGCGAGGCTCGTTGATGCACCGTGTCCCGCCTGCAGCCAGGAGAACACTATGTTTTGCTTTCACCCTAGGCGCCTTGCCGTCGTCCTGATCGGCCTGCTCATGCTTTCCGGCAATGCCGTTTCGGCGCTGCCGACGCTCTTGAATTCCATTCCCAGCACGGATCTGATTCCGGCAGACAATCTGATGCTGCAGATGAGCTATTACGAATACACCTTCACCGAAGACGCCAGCCGGGATGCCGTTCGCACGCCAGGATCAATGATCTATTCGCTGGGGTATGGCATGAAAAAAGTGGAATTCGGAGTCGACGTCGTCGGCCGGCAGTCGTTCGCGAATACGGATTCCGGGCTTTATGCAGGGCCGACGTCGTTCAACGTCAAATACCGTGTCTGCACCCAGGGAGTCGGCAACGACAAGGTGTCTCTCGCCGCCGGGGTGCTCAATATCGGTGCGCATGACTACGGAAACGACGTCGGGTATTACAAGACCTCGCCCTATCTGGTTCTCTCTCATGAGTTCAAGGACGTTCGTCTCCATCTCGGGTATCAGTGGAACCTGTTCGGCTATTCCTGGGCCGATGATGACAAGAAGCCGAATGACGATGTGATTGCCGGCCTCGATGCCGTCATCATCAAACACAAGAAACGCCCCGTCTGTCTGTTGATCGATTATGCCGGCGGCCCGTCGAAGATGCTCGCTTACGGCATCTCCCAGAACCTCACGCCGGAGTGGAACTGGGGTATTTCCTACTACGTGCCCATCAACGATCATCTGCCGGTCTCGAACGCGGAACTTCCGAGACAGATTTGGGTTGGCATCACGCGGTATTTCCCGTTGTAAGGCGTCATGAATCCCATGAAAACCATCCGGAGGCTTTCGCAGTTCGTGGCGCTTCTGGGATTCGTTTCTTTGTTTCTGGCGGCGCGGTTTCCGTTCAGGCCGTGGGCGCCGGTCGATCTGGGATTGAGGGTCAGCCCGTTCGGTGCCGTTCTCGATTCGTTCGCCGGCCTGAAACCTGCCTTGCACTACTGGCCGGGAATCGTCATCCTCCTGCTGACGCCGATTCTCGGCCGTTTTTTCTGCGGTTGGCTGTGTCCACTTGGCGCGATGCTCGACGGCTGGCGCCAGCTGTTCGGCCCCGAGCCGGGTGACTCGGCATCTTCCGCCGCCGGTCTGCTGCGCCGGCCCAAATATGTACTGCTCATCCTGCTTTCCATCTCGGCCATTGCGGGGGGCCCCTTCTGGGGTTGGTTCGATCCTCTCGCCCTGTTCAATCGGCTGCTGACGAATATCGCCTACCCTCTGGTGACATATATTGTCATATATATCTCATCATTTTTTTCAGGAGTTCCGGGTTTCATCGGATTTAAACGCTCGGTCGCGAAGTGGCTGATGCCCGAAGCCCAGTTCGTTCCGTGGCAATTTTGGTCGCTGTTCGCCCTCGGAGCAGCGATCCTCGTTCTGGAATTCTGGCGGCCCCGGTTCTGGTGCCGATCGATCTGCCCCGCCGGGGCGCTGCTCGGCATCTGTGCGTCTCATCGCCTTCACGCGCGCCGTATCGATGAAAGCTGCGTCAACTGCGGCAGATGCGGCCGGGAATGCCCGATGGAGGCGATCGGGACAAGCCCCCGTCAGGTAAACCCCGCCGAGTGCATCGAGTGCCGGCTCTGCGACAGCGTCTGCCCGCCGGGAACGTCGGCCATCGTCAGAAAGTTCCAGGCCGGTTCGCCCGTTCCCCCTCCGGTCGATCTGACCAGACGACACCTGCTCGGCTCCGCAGCATGCGGCCTCGCCATGGCGGCCGGGGAACGCATTCTTCCACAGAAGCCGCTCAACACGACCGGCCTGCTTCGGCCGCCGGGCGCCATCGACGAGGAGGCGTTCCGGCGCCACTGCATCCGGTGCCTCCAGTGCGTGCGCGTCTGTGCCTCGAACGGTGCCTGTCTCCAGCCCGACGGGCTCGAGAACGGCCTTTCGGGCCTCTGGGCCCCGGTCGCGAAGATGCGCACCGGCTACTGCGAATACAATTGCAACCTCTGCGGCCAGGTCTGTCCCACAGGCGCGATCCGGAAGCTGACGATCGAGGAAAAGGCGGACCGGCCAATCGGCAGAGCCGTGTTCGACAAGAACTTCTGCATCCCCTACCGGCGCAACGAGGACTGCCTCGTCTGCGAGGAACACTGCCCCGTTCCTGACAAGGCAATCAGGTTCGAGCTGCGCGAGGCGACCGCTCCCGACGGAACGAAACGCATGATCAAATACCCCTACGTCGCAGCCGACAAGTGCATCGGCTGCGGTATCTGCGAGAACAAATGCCCACTCCCCGGCCACCCCGGCATATTCGTCTCGAACGAGCGGGCACGATAACGGATATTTGCGTTTGGGCCGGCTACAAACCGCCAAACGCCGAACCGTCACCCGGAGGGACGGGCTTGAAACCCGCCACTGCATACCGATAAATATATATGAGCCAGGAGAAATTTCATGTCAGGTGATTGCAAGAGGAAAAATATTCCAGGGTGTACATGCACCTACGAACCCTGCCCCCGCAAGGGCATCTGCTGCGAATGTATCGCCTATCACCGCACCCACGGCGAGGTCCCCGGCTGTCTCTTCACGAAAGAAGGCGAAGCCACCTACGACCGCAGCATTAAAAACTTCATCGCTGATCGCTCCTGCCGCTGAACGGGCTGTTTGAGAGAACATGGATATATCATTATTGATTCCTGCATATCAAAAACCAGCTTCGTGTCTCCGTTCGTGCTGAGCCTGTCGAAGCACGAACAGCCACTTGCCGATGATTCCTCATTTCGCCCTTCGACAGGCTCAGGGCGAACGGGTGGCTTTCATTCTGCAGGAATCAATAGCAGGTGATGGCTATATTATCGACTTCGAGAAGAATTGCGTACGGCAGTAGTTGGTTTACCAAGGGAAATCGCCAAGGGCAAAACAGCGAAACACCGTGTGCACATTGAACATCTCAAACAAGGCAGCTGAACGCAGGACACTGTCGTTCAGGGATCGCCGGCGCGCAAATCGGAGTTCGCGACGTCGGGTATATCGTGTAAGATTCTTTGTTCATCGAAGGGTCTTCGGAAATTCTGCCGGAATGCCGATGTACCGAGAGAGACAGGGATTGTCGCGACAATGATCTCCACGGACGGGCTGGAGGCGTGGCATGACATCGTCTTTCTCGCTGGATTCCCTCAGGCGCTCACACCAGATTCTCCCGATACAGTCCAAAGCCATCGGAGCCGCTGCGGGGCAGACGGATTTCGGCGCTGTCCTTGATGCCGTTTCGGAAGATCGGGCGGGCCCCGAGCGCTCATCTGAAGCAGGCTGTAAGGCTGAGACTGTTTCCCGGAAGCAGCAGGGCCCGGAGTTTATCGGAACACGTCGTCTGACCGATGTCGACCGGGCCGTGTATGCCGATATCCGCAAGACGTTTCAGGTTCCGGAAGCATCTTCTGGAGACGGCACGCTTCTCAGTGAGCTTCCAATGGTTCCCTGGATGCTTACGGGGGCCTCCGGCAAGACCGTCACCGGAGATCTTTTGACATCGAACATTGAAAAGGCCACCGATATCTTCCGGCGGCATTTCGGTTCATGGATGTCCCGGGAGGGAATCGCGACCACGCCTCCGATCGAGCTTTCCGTCGCCTTCGACGGCCGTGTCGTCACCCAGGCCGATCATCCCGACAAGGCGCGGATCGAGTCATTCATCAACGACAACGGGGAGTTGCGGAACCTGTTCGTGGGCATCACCTCGACCAAAAGCCTGATCGAGATCGGCCGCGAATCGGCATCCTTCCAGGCGCGATATGCCGTCGATCCGAAAGCTGCGGTCGCCGAATACAGCCACTTTTTCACCGGCTCTTACACCTACGAAACGATCCTCTCGATCGGTGATTCGGACTGGTCGCTGGTTTCGTCGCCTCGCTGGAGCATTACCTGATCCACCTACGTCGGATACGCCGAACACGTTTCTTTCGGCAACAGCGTTCAGATGCACGAGAGAAAGACCGGGAGCCGATTTTCCTCGACGAGGGAATTGATCGGCTGAGCACGGAGCTGTTCCGGCTCTTCGGAGGCCGGAAGATGGTGACAGGCATCTTCTGTCGGCTCGAGCACCAGACACACCGGCTCCCCCTGATATCGTCCAGGCATGTCGCGAGCATGATCGCACGGGCAAGCGGCGAAGTCGAGGAAATCGGGACGCCGGGACTGCCTCTGGGTGTTCGGGCGAAAATCGTGTCATACCGGTCGAAATAAAATTTCTTCCCGGGGACACGCTCGTGTTGTATACTGATGGGGTGGTCAAAGTGGCCAACCGCCAGGGGTGTCCTTTGGGCTACCCCGCCTGGATGGCTCTGCTCGCCGCCATCGTCAAGGACGAGATTCTCGGCATTCTCGGCTTCATCCGCGAAAAGAGCAACGCCGCCGTGACCGGCAACTCACCGGCCAGTTCGACCACATCCGTCGCTAACTGACCGGTTTCACCACACGATCACATTCCTCGGAGGCGCACATGACCCTGCCGCAGCACCAGTCGAATTTCTCTTCCTCATTTTATAATGCTAGGTATTATAATCGCATATTTATTCGCCGATGCCTCGCAATTTTCCTGGGATTGGTGTTTGTTGCCGCTGCAGGAAACCGGATCGTGCGAGCGCAGGATGAGGATGGGGCATCGGCAGCGCCCGTCCAGCGGCTCGCGGCGGGTGAGGCCCAGCCATTCGCCGTGGGCGCCTCCAGCAGGCTTACCCTCGAGTTCGACCACGCCGGGAAGCGGTATCTCGGGTTGAGGTTTTCAGCGCCGGCTTCAGCGGCTCTCGAGCTGGAAGCAACGGCGACAACGGCAGGCGGCGGAAGCAGCGTCTCGATCCGGCATCCAGGCACGCTCGAAGGTACGGCCGGGCCCTCGACCCTGTTCGACGCACTTCCGCAGATCGCGGGAACGCAGCGGGTCGTGCTGACGAACAACGCCACGGAACCGGTCGGCGGAACCGTCGGGATCGTCGACCTGGGACCGCTTCCGAACGCCGATTTCACCGGCCACGGCGGCAGCTTGATCGTTCGGAAGGCGGCACGCGCCGGCATCCTTCCCGAAATCGACCACGCCCCGAACGACCTTGTCGAGATCGAACACCCCGAGTTCCGAAGTGACGCGCCGCGGTATGACGTGACGCCCGGGGGCGACGTGGTATTCACGCTTCCCGCGGGACTTTGGAAGCTCCGGGCCGGCGCTTCGGATTCCGGCGTCAACATGGCGACGCGATTCGTTCCCGTGATCGAGGGGAAAACCACCGTCGTCGAGAATTGGCCGATCATCGAACACGCTGAGGCCACGGGTACGGCCGGGGTTTCGGGGCTGAAGATCCGGTCCGTCGCGACGACGGGTGCAGATGTCTCGGTGCGATTCTCGACGCCCGGCTGGAGCGGAACGATCGCGCCAGCGGATCTGAGCGTGACGGAGGGCGGCTCTCCGGGAACGGTTGTGGATGTGCGGCCCGTCGCCACGCCACTGCGGCTCGTTCTGCTGCTCGACTCGTCGGGCTCGATGAAGGGTGACATGAAGCAGGTGCTCGCAGGCGCGGCTGCCTTTCTCGAGAAGCTTCCCGAAAACAGCCTCATCGATCTGATCGATTTCGACACGAAGCCGAAACCGGTTACCGCCAAGGGGCGGCCGGCCCTGCTCAAAGCGCTCAGGAACATCAAGCCGGACGGGGCGACGGCCCTCAACGACGCGGTGTTGATGGGCCTCGGCCGCGCTTCGGGGCATGACCGACCGGCAATCGTGCTGCTGACCGACGGTTTCGATGCGAATCATAACGATACCGGCCCCGGCAGCAAGGCCTCTCCGGCCGAGATGCTCGAGGCCGTCCAGGCAGCCGGCATACCGATTTTCACGATCGGGTACGGCAAGAAGCCGGATGCGGCCACCCTGCGCCGCCTTGCCGAGCTGTCGGGCGGCTCATTCCACCGGGCCGAAGCCGACTCGGTCAGCAATGTCTTCGGACAACTCAATGCGATTCTCGGCCGCGAATTCGAGATGACCTACCGACGGCCGGCCATTACGGCCCCCAGCGATGTGCCCGTCGTCTGTATCGTGCAGGACGTCAGCGGCTCGATGAACATGCCCCCCAGCCCCGAAGGAGACACCGGCTACCGCATGGAGGAAGCCAAGGAGATCCTGCGCGACTTCGTGCGCAACCTGCCGGCCGGCGCGGTCGCGCAGGTGATGTCGTATAGTATGTATACAGATATAAATCAGGTCTGGACGGACAACCGCGAAGCGCTGCTGCGTGGGATCAGCGACATGAAGGCATACGGCGGCACCGATACGCTCGGCGCACTTGATGCGGCGTTCCGGAGTCTGAAAGTCATTCCTTCAAGCCGGCGGTATCTGCTGCTGGTGACGGATGCCGACATGCCGTCGGTCACAGGGGACGAGGATGCCCAGGCCATTCTCGGCACGTTCCGCGATGCCGGTATCGACTGTACCTTCGTGGGCATGGTCCGGAACGACCAGCGCGGCTGTTTCGACGAGGCAGCCAGCTTTACACGCGGGTTCGCTGCCGTTTCGGAGGACCCAACCGCGATGCGCGACGCCGTCGATCGGCTCGGCAGGCGTATCGCCGCCGCCGCGTCCGGCGATACGCGACTCGAAGTGCGCCTGCTGATGACGAAAAAAGAGCCGGGCGGAGCGGTGACGCAGATAGGCGATGCCGACCTGTTCCGGCTGCCGCCGTCGCCGCAAACGGCCTCGGCAAGCGTCAGCGGTGTGAGATACCGATTCGAAGGCGAATCCGGTCTTGCGGTGACGGTTGGAGCCGGAACGAGCACGGTGCCGGCAGCGGTTTCAGGCACGAACACCGCGGACGGCTCGATGTCGGACGGCTGGGAGGTCGAACGACGGATCGGCCTCGATGCAACGGCCTCGAACGCGGCGATGAAGATCACGGCCACGGAACTGGTGTTCCTGCGCTCGATCCAGGGCATCCCCTGCCCTGATCAGGAGCGACTCGTTGCGGTCGGGGTGAAGCTCGAAAACATCCTTCCCGAGCAGGACGTCATCGTTCTCGAAGGCTCGGATGCCCACCCGGCCGGCATTGTGGGCAGCCCGCGGGGGGGCAGAACAACGCGCGGAACGCCGGTCTATGTAATCGACAACCTCCGGCAGCATCTGTTTTTTTCGTGGAACGGCGGCAGCGACGCCCAGGTCACGGATTTCTCCTGGCTCGTGTCCGAACCGCTGATCACACACGACCGCGAGGAGATCGCCCTGCGGCCCGGCGAGCCCGTTCGGGGGCATGTCGTGTTCCGCGTGCCGGCCGAAAGCATGGATGCGGCGATGCTGCGATTCTTCGATGACACCAACGGCCGAATCACCCTGCCGCTGGCGGGAGAGGCTCGACCCTCGGCAGACGTGGCGACGGCCACCTCGGTTTCCAACAGCGGTCCCGGTCGGCTGTATGACGGGGTCGAGATGCGCGTGGTCTCGATCGAGGATCGAACCGAGCCGCAGCTCGAGACGGCCGAGCCGCCGCAGATTCTGCGAGTGCTGACTGTCGAGCTCACGTCGCGGGTGTCGGCACTGTTCAGGATCGATCCGTTCACCACGTTCACTTGGCTGGGCCACACCCCGGCCGGCCCGGTCGCCGTAGCCGTTTCGCCGCTTACAACGCGGATTCCCGGGGGCTGGCGCGAGTCGCTGTATCTGACACCTGGTGGAACGAGCCACGTCATGCTCGCCTTCGCCGTTCCCCAACCGCTGGCCGCAGCCACGCGCGGAACGCTCGCAGCCCGTGCCGGCGATGCCGCTTTCGATCTCGCGCTCGGCGACACGGCACTACCACCCGCCCAGAAGCCCCTCGGGACCGGTACCGGCGACGGGGTGGCGATTCGAGTCAACGGTTTCTGGAAAACCGATGAGGGAACGTTTGCCGACGTGACATTCTCGGATGTGAAAGACGGCGCCGGAACCTCATTCGAGCACGGGCTCGCCATCCGCACCGGCAATGAGTCGGTGCCGGCCGCGGGTGATCTCGCCGAGACGCACCTATTCGGGTTCGGCCCCACCGTGGTCGTTCCCGACGGACAGGAAAGGCGTGGTCTGATTGCTCTGGATCCGGTATCGGAAAACGCCAGACTGGTTTCCGAACCATTCGGTCTCGACCTCCCGATCACGCTCGCACCGCTTCCAAAAGACCTTTCCTGGATTCTTGCGCCCCGACAGTCCCTCGAAGGCTCCGGAGATGCAGAGCAAGAACTCGACAAAACCATCCGTCGCAAGGCCCTCGAGCTTCAGGAACAGCGTGCGGCGGCCGGCTGGACCAGGCCCGGCCAGGGAAAAGGCGCCGTCGTCGGTGTCGGAACGGCTTCCGCGACGTCCCCAATCCCTTCTGCCACCGCCGTGCCGGCCGGCGATCGCTCGGCCCTGCCGTCAGCCGGAGCCTTCCATACGCTGTTGTCGCATACCGGCTCAGTGCGCTGGAAAGCTCTTCTCGAGCTTGGCGAAGAACGATTCATCGAGGAGCTGCGCCGGATCGTCTGCATCCCGCCCAGGGGGGCTTCCCAGAAAGTCCTGTTCGCCCCCGAGGCCGTTCTGACGCAGGGATGGGGCACCCCGGCGGATCTGTGCGCGATGGCTTCAGCCTGGGCAACGAAGCGAAACCAGGCGGTCGTCATCGGCTCGGTTCCCCTCACCGATGCCGGCAGGACCGAGATTGCCTCGATAACCGGCTTCGGCGGCCGTCTCGAACGGCTTCCCGTCGTCAAGGCTGGGAACCGGCTGCATGCCTTCCCCTTCGAAGCGGCAGACCCACGATATCTCGATCCGGCCGACTTCGAGCCATCCGGAAGTTTCACGGACACCCTGGTCAAGCTGACGGTGCGGGTTTTCACACAGCCGGGCGGCGACAACCAAGCCGCACAGATCGGCGGAATGGGTGATGCCCTCGGAGGCGGAAGCGGCGACGAAGTTCAGTCGGTGACGCTCCTCGACCTCGAGATTCCTGCACGCACCCTGTCGGCGGACATTGCCGAACTCGCCTTCACGAAGCGCGGCGACGGCAATCTGAAAGCCGTTCTCTGGCTTCCTGACGGCAGCATGCTGTCGGGAACCGAGGACCAATCGGTCGACACGCAGCAGACCCGCCTTACTGGCTGTGAGATCACGATCCAACCGGGAGACGACGTATCTGTCTCGCCCCTCGAAATATCGTTCGACAACGGCCGGGAAGCGGCGAACACGATTCTCGCCCTTGCCGTCATGGCCCCCGACCTTCCCGCCAGTGAAGCTGCAGCCCTGGAATCAGCATGGAAAGCGACTTCGGCGGCAGCTTCCCCGAACGTTTGGCTTCGAACGCGCGAATTTCTGCACAGCAGGCTGGCATCGCTGATCGCCCTTCAGACGAAGCACGAACGGGAACTCGCCGCGAAGGCGGGCGCCCGCATCGGCCGCCCTGATGCTCCGCGCATCGTCATTCTATCGGCTTTCTCCACGCCACGCGGCATCGAGACGGCCATCGATCTGCGGCGTGCGCGGCCTCAGGCATCCGGAGATGCTTCGGCCGTCGCCGCCTTCCAGTTCGGCACCGGCCTCTTCGATGCGGCGCTCGAAGAGCGTATCTGCGGAGGCTCAGGCCTCGTCTCTCGCTGGGGCACACAGGCCGGCGTGAACGTCATTCCGCCCGGCAAGGCCGAAGCGCTGGCCGATCACCTCGAGGCGAACGGCTTCCCCGCTCGCGTGGTGCGGCTCGTCCGAGAATCGCGCGGGACGCTGCTGTTCCCGAAAACCCCGAAGCTGGAAGGTTCCACTCCCCGCTGGAGCTGGTTCGAGATCGATCCCGAGACGTTCGCGATGACCTCGGTGCTCGACGATGGCTCGCACGGAGCCGCCGAAGACGCGATCCTGGAACATGCCCAGAACGCCAACTCCTGGACCGTCGGCTTCCTGATCGGCGTCGACGTAGCGCTTGGCTCAACCGCTGCATTTTCGCTGACGGGCGAGGAGTATGCCACCGTCCTGGCGATGGCCGAATCCTTCGCCGCGAGCCTGAAGGACCAGCTCACGCGGATCGGCCCCAACCCCGGCTTCTCCTACGGCGGCGCGACCGTGAGCCTCGGCGGTTTCTCATTCGACCCAACCGACCCCAACGCCTCCCACGAAGCTTTCGGCAACTTCGCCGACGGCTTCGAGAAAGGCGTTGCCTTCTACTTTCTCCTCGCCAGGCCCCCCACCCCGCCGAAGAACTAACAGACTGGTTTCCCGTTTGCTCCCACCGCCGGTGAGCGATACAACATGTTTGCCTCACTCAACGGCGGTGGGGGGCGATGGAGATACCAGTACAGCGTGATAAACAGGTAGCAGGCGGCGGCGAGGAAGGCGAGGCCAGAGAAGCCGATCTGCATCGCGATGAGGGGGGCGCCGAGGGTCGCAAGGACGGACGCGAAACCGTTGGCGCCCCATGCCCAGGGAGCCAGCTCTTCGTCGGTTTTCAGGACGTGCCGGAATCCGAGGGGGAAGAAGATTCCCATCGGAAGCGCAAGCGGGGCGATGAACAGCATTCCGAGAAGAAATTTCTGCCAGTCGGGAAGACGCATGGCAATATGGATCGCCCCATCGAGCAGCCACGGGCTGGAAGCGGCAAGCAGGGCGACAACGGCAGCACCAGCCATGCCTGCCTTCTCGGGCCGTTGCGCGACGATGTCACTTGCCATGCTTCCGATGCCGCTGAAGACAAGGAAGCCGGCGATGACCGTGGCCGCGGAATACACGGGATGGCCGAGGAAGAGAACGAGCTTCTGCATGCACCCCATTTCGAGAAGCATATATCCGGCGCCGATGGCGCAGAAATAGCCAAGCGATACCATGTTCCTCCGTGACACCCCACGCCATCCGCGCACGGCAACGATCGGAAACAGCAGGAGGAGGACGGTCAGAACAACCGCCTGAATCATCGCCAGGACCATCAGCAGAGAGCCGAGTTCGACGAACGGGCGGGCCCTGTTGCCGAACTGTGCGAACAGGTCGGGAAGCCTGCTCCATTTCAGAAAATGGTAGAAATACGGCCGGTCGTCCGTCGCCGCGGAAATCCGGAAAGGATATGTACTGATATATTCTTTGCACCCGGCGCCGAGCAGGGCTTCGGTGCCTTCCTCATACCAGGGTCTGTCGAGCCGATGATGCAGTCTCGTCCCGGAAGCGGCCGTGCCGGGCATGCGGCAGATATCGAACGACCGCTCCGCGCAGAAACTGCGAATGGCGGTCAACGCCGCCGGAGGGGGCGGATTCCTGAAACATAGGATGGTCACGGTTGCCCAGTTGCGAACCATGACGATGTTTGCAGCGGGATCGGCGCCGGTCCTCTCGAGCGCCTGAGCCATGGCGTCGACGATCTTCAGGGCATCCCTCGGAGGCACCTCGGCCCATCGAGTCACCGAGATGACCCCGCCCGGCTTCAGACACCGCACCATCTCCTCGAACGCTTCGACCGTGAACAGATACGATTCCTGGCCTGCCCGCAAGCCGGCGCCGGCAATGCCGAGTGCATCGATCAGCGACATCTGGATCAGATCATAGGTTCGCCTGGTCGTCGCAAGATAGTTTCGCGCTTCCCGGTTCAGAATGACCACGCCCAGCAGGGAGGCGACATTACCACTGCGCTCCCGCAGGGGACCCCGTAACGCCCCGATCACCGCATCGTCCAGCTCGAGAGCGGTCACCGATCCGGCTTTTTTCAATATCGATTGATGTATGTCAGACCCACCGCCGACGCCGACGATCAGGACATCCGGCCGATCGAGAACCGAGTAGGCAGCGGCCGAGGTCAGGCGGTCGAGAAAGGCGCGCTCCCGGTCGTCACGGCAGTGATACACCGGCGCAGGCTGATCCCCGTCGATCAGAAGAACCGAGAGGGAAGGCACGGTTCCTCGGTATCCCAGCTCGAGACCGGGAGCGAGGTGAATGTTCGGACCTTCCAGGACGTCAAGTCTCCCGAGCGGACTTCTGGACGTATGGATGGAACCGGTTCCCGGCATGCGACTGAACGCAGGAAGAGCCTTGTATTCCGACATCGCGGGCTCGGCAGGAACCACGGCATACATCCCCGTGAGAACGATTCCCGTAACGGAGAGGATCGCGGCGTGGCGGTTATCGCCGCGTTCACCACGCATCCATGCGGCGGCAAACGCCAGCCATGCGGCGATCCAGAGTAGCCCGACCGGTGTGAACCAGAAGAGCAGCAACATCCCGAAAACGGCCCCAGCCCCCGAGCCGAAAAATCCTGCGGCATAAGCCGCACCGACGCTCTCGCCCGCCTCCATCAAACAGGCGGCGATTCCAAGGCTGCCGGCGACAAACGGCAGAAGAGCGACGAACTCGAGCGTCAACAGGTGGACGTTCTGATAGACATCCCATGCTATATATAATGGATTCAATTTCACCCATCCGGCTCCCGCAATCGTCACCGGAATCGTCAGAGCAAACGCCACCATGGCTGAACGGCTCATCGGAGGGTGGCCGGAGGCTGAACACGCCCGAAGAACGGCGAGAAGCGCGCCGCTGATGCCGCAGCCGAGCATGGCAACGCCGATAATCATGCCTGCGAAATGGCTCCAGAACCTCTCCGCAAGCAGTCTCATCAAGCCGAATTCGAGCAGCATGAGAGCGAACGACGCAAAAAACAGCGCGGCATGAAGCCGCCGGCCAGAACAACGACCGGAGGTTATGTTTTCTTCGCTATCTTTGGGTTTCATCTTCCCTGACGAGGGGGACGAAGCGCACGCCCATGACAGCCTCGCTCGTGACGGCGCCGCCGTCGCCCTTGAGAACGACCAGGAGCCACTGGGGCGAGAATGGCGCTCCGACGGGAATCACCATGCGCCCGCCCGTCGCGAGCTGGTCGATCAGCGGCGGCGGCACCTCGCCTGCCGCGCAGGTGACGATAATGCCGTCGTAGGGCGCTTCGGCAGGCCACCCGTGATAGCCATCCGCATGAAGCACGCGCACGCCGCCGTATCCGAGTCGGCAGAGGCGCTCCGCCGCCGATTCGGCGAGTTCCCGTATGATCTCGATCGTCCAGACCCGGTGTCCCAGCTCGGTCAGGACGGCCGCCTGGTATCCCGAGCCTGTGCCGATTTCGAGCACCTTCGCCCCCGAAGCCAGCCGCAGCAGGCGAGTCATCTCGGCGACGATGTACGGCTGCGAGATCGTCTGGCCGTATCCGATCGGCAGGGGTGAGTCGTCGTATGCCGCCGTCCCGTAGGGAAACGGAACGAACTCGTGGCGCGGCACGGACGACATGGCGCGCAGGACCGTCTCATCCGTCATGCCATAGCCCCGGATCGTCTCGACCATCGCCGTGCGTTCCTCGCCGCGCGATGGCGCACCATTGGCCCGGGGTGAAACGTCGGCGGTTTCCGAAGCAGTGGATACGACAGGGCCGACCGGCGTCCCGGCTTCTCCGGTAGGCAGCGTGCCGCGCCGAAGGAACGGGGCGTATTTCACCATGAACGCACAAACCGCGAGGAACAGAACGATCACGAGGAACCGGACATTGCCGCCGGGTCTTGCCGGTATCATTCCTTCACCTCCACCGCCGGGCCGACCGGCCGGATATCGAAAACGGCGTTCAGGAGGCTTGTTTCAGGGTTTCCGATATGCGCAACAGGACCGCCCGTCGCTTGTCTTCATCGGTCTGGGAACGCATGAAATCGGCCAACTGGAGCATGAGACCGGCATAGACGTTGTAGGAATCGATCTTCGGGATCTCCGGTGCGGCGGTGGGCACCGGTTTCGGAGCAGCGACGGGAGCCGCGGGCAGCGCGGCAAGATCGAACGTCTGACCGAGCGCCGGCACGTCGACGGCGAATCCTTTCATCTCGCGGATCTTGCCCGCAAGCTCGTTCCGGGCATCGTCTTCACCGTGAACGACGAACACCCTGTCGCGCACGGCCGGGATCTTCGACACCCATTCCAGCAGGCCGTTCTGGTCGGCATGGCCGGAGTAGCCTGACATATCGGCAATTCTGGCCTTGACGGCGACTTCGGCGCCGTGGATACGAACGGTCTTTTCACCATCGAGCAGAAGTCTTCCGAGCGTGCCTTCGGCCTGGTAGCCGACGAACAGAACCGTGTTCTGCGGTTTCCAGAGTTGGTGGCGCAGGTGGTGTTTGATGCGGCCGGCATCGCACATGCCGCTCGACGACATGATGATCGCGCCGCGCGCATTGTTGAGCGCCTTCGACTCCTCGACCGAGCGCGTGAAGCGGAAATGGCTCGCGTCGAATAACTTTCCGCGCTTTTTCAGCAGGTTTGTCGCATCCTCGTCGTACAGTTCGGGATACTTCGCGAATACCTTTGTCGAATCGCTGGCAAGCGGCGAATCGACGGTCACCTGCACTTCGGGAATTTCGCGCCGCTCCATCAGGATGGTCAAATCGTGCATCAGGTCCTGGGTCCGCTCGACCGCAAACGCCGGGATGATGAGGTTGCCGCCGCGTTTGATCGTGTCGTTGACGACCTTCGAAAGCTGCTTCAGGCGGGCTTCCTTGTCGTCGGGCGGCCGCACCCGGTTCCCGTAGGTGGATTCGACGAGCAGGATGTCGGTATCGCTCGCATATTCCGGGTCCTTGATGATCGGATGGTCTTTCGAGCCGAGATCTCCCGAAAAAATGATGCGCTTGTCGACGCCTTCGCGCCTGATCCTGATATCGAGAAACGCCGAGCCGAGCAGGTGGCCAGCATTTCTGAACGTCACGGAAATGCCCTGCGCCGGCTTGATCGGCTCGTCTTCCCGTGCGGACTTCATGAGCGTGAGGGTCTTTTTTGCATCCTCCTCGGTATATATCGGCTGGAGTTCTTCGAGTCCTTTCCGTTCATTGCGACGGTTCTTCATCTCGACTTCGGACTCCTGGATGCGCGCCGAGTCAGGGAGCATGTAGCCCATCAGGTCGACGGTGGGGCCGGTTCCCCAGATGGTGCCGGCAAAGCCGTGCTTCACGAGTTTCGGCAGAAGTCCCGTGTGATCGATATGCGCGTGGGTCACCAACACGAAATCGATATCGCCGGGCGCGAAGGGGAAGTTCACGTAGTTACGCTCACGCAGGGTTTTGCTGCCCTGGAACATGCCGCAGTCGACGAGAAAGCGAATGTCCCCCGTCTCGACCTCGAAGCAGGAACCGGTCACGCAGCCGGCGGCACCATGGAATGTGATCTTCATAACGTCCTCTCCTTCGCCATCACGGGATCATGTCATTCGACCAGCGACGACCATTATACATGAAGGCAAAAAAAAAGCGCCCGTCACGGGCGCAGGTTTTCAGATGGTTATGATCTGATGACCGTCTTAACGGGGATCTTCTTCTTTTTCGCATATTCGAGGAGTTTGTCGCGGCGCATCGTGTGATACACGCGGAACGGGTGCTGATGCCCCTCAAGCATGTATGACATCTCGACGATCGTGTGATACAGATTGTAAACGACCGTGACGCCCGTGATATCGCCTTCCTCGGCGGCATCGAAACTCTTGGGAACATGCCCGACGAGGCCGTAGCGACCTTTCCCGATCACGTATACATAGCTCTGGAGAGTCGGCCCGAGGGTCTTGAACTCTTCCGGGCTCAGCGGGATATACGTGAAGACCGTCCCGAGATCGCCGTCGTCGAGTTGAACGGCCCAGGGACGCGCGAACTCTTTCAGGGAAAGCGCCTCGCGGATCTGATCGAATACTTCGTTTGTGAGGGGTTTTGCTCCCATGGCGTGCATTGTAGGGCAAGGCCGGAGCGCATGCAAGAAAAAAAGTATGCTGAATGCGACGCGGAGTTCTGGTAGAGTGGTAGCACCCGTTTCGGCGGGCCCATTCCCCACCCGGAGAAACATCGTGAACCAGCCGTCAGCCGCCATAGATCCGAATGTCCAGCATCCCGAGGTAATCGAATACGACACCTCGTTCAGGCTCACGCCGCGCGCCGTCATCACCGGCATGCTCCTTGGCGGCATCATGAGCCTGTCGAATCTGTACGTTGCGCTCAAGACCGGCTGGAGCATCGGCGTCTCGATCACGGCGGGCATTCTCGGCTTCGCGCTCTTCGCGTTCATGCACCGCGCCGGCATCATCAAGACGGGGCTCGACCTGCAGGAAAACAACTACCTCAAATCCGTCGCCAGCGCGGCCGGTTACATGACCGGCGGCGGCACGGTCGCGGCGATTCCGGCGCTGATGATGCTCACCGGCGAGACCATGCCAGGCTGGACGATGTTCTTCTGGATCACCTCGATCGCGATGATGGGCGTCATCATGGCCATCCCGATGAAGCAGCAGATGATCAACGTCGAGAAGCTCCGCTTCCCGACGGGCATCGCGGCCGCCGAAACGCTTCAGGCGCTTCACAGCAAAGGCGGCGAGGGTTCCGACAAGGCGAGGCTCTTGGGCATCGGCGGCGTCGCCGGCGCGATCGTCGCCTTCCTGCGCGATTTCAAGACCTCGTTCATGCCCTGGAATCTCCCCGAGAAGATCAAGATTCCGTATGTTACCCTTGCCGGCCAGCCGCTCGAGAAGTTCACGCTTTCCTTCGAAGGTAGCCTGATCATGATCGGCGCCGGCGCGATCATGGGCTTCCGGGCCGCCTGGAGCATGCTGCTGGGCGCGATCATCAACTTCGGCATCCTGGCTCCGCTTCTCTTTACGAACGGCATCATCGACGCGAAACTCGGGTACAAGAACATCGTCGCCTGGAGCGTCTGGTTCGGCTCGGCGATGATCCTCACGAGCGGCCTGCTGGCGTTCGCCTTCCAGTGGAAGTCGGTTCTGCGCGCCATCAAGAGCGTCGGTTCGGCCTTCACGGGGAAGAAGGTCGACGCAGCCTTCGAGAAGGAAGTCCCGATGCTCTGGTTCTTCATCGGCATGCTGATTTTCACCCCCATCATCGTGTATCTCGAGCACCTCTTCTTCGGCATCAAATACTGGATGGGCCTTCTTTCCGTCATCCTCGGCTTCTTCATCGCCATCGTCGCCTGCCGCGCCACCGGCGAGACCGATACGACCCCGACCGGCGCGCTCGGCAAGATCACGCAAATCACGTTCGGCATCCTCGACCCGGGGAACGTCACGACGAACCTGATGACCGCGAACGTCACAGGCGGCGTCGGGCTCCATTCGGCGGACCTTCTCACCGATCTCAAAACCGGCTACATCCTCAAAGCAGATCCGAAGCAGCAGTTCTGGGCGCAGTTCTTCGGCGTCATCGCGGGTTCGTTGTTCGTCGTGCCGGCCTACAATCTTCTGATCCCGACGCCCGACGTTCTCGGCTCCGACCAGTGGCCCGCCCCGGGCGCCCAGACATGGAAAGGCGTTGCGGCCATGCTCGCGCAGGGTTTCTCGACCCTTCACTGGTCAGCCCAGCTCTCGCTGCTTATCGGCGGCATCCTCGGCATCCTGATCGTGCTCGCCGAGCGCAGATGGCCCCAATACCGCAAGTATATCCCGTCGGCGACCGGCCTCGGCCTCGCCTTCACAACCCCGGCCTTCAACACGATCTCGATGTTCATCGGCGCCTGCATCACCCTGTTCCTCGAGAAGAAAGACAAGGACATCGCGGAACGCACCGTCGTGCCCGTCAGCTCGGGCTTCATCGCCGGCGAAAGCCTGATCGGCGTCGTCATCGCGGCGCTCGCCGTCATCGGAATAGTAAAATAGCTTTATTTATTAAAAACCCCCGAACGGTTCGTTCGGGGGTTTTGATTTTTTGGCCGGTGAAACACCGTTATTCGAACGGATCGTATACGCGCTCCACGCGAGCATCGATGCGGCAGGTGACCTCGTAGGTGATCGTTCCGAGCTTGTCTGCCCATTCCTGGGCCGTGATCTCTTCGTCGCCCTGGGATCCGATCAGAACGACTTCGTCGCCGACCTGGACGTGAGTGCGCGGTCCGAGATTGGCCATGGTCTGATCCATGCAGACCCTGCCGACGATCGGACAGGATTTTCCCCCGATCAATACCCGGCCCTGGTTGGACCAGAGACGGTTCACGCCATCCGCGTATCCGGCCGGGAACGTCGCAATCCAGGTGTCTTCTGGAGCGATCCAGGTGCGGCCGTATCCGACCGACGTACCCCTCGTGACTTTCTTGAGAAACGAAACGCGGGTCAGGAGCGACATGCCGGGACGTAGCGGAATCGTCTGGGGAGTCTCCTTCGAGGGGTAGAATCCGTAGATCATGATCCCGGGCCTGACAAGATTGAACCAGCCGTCCTGGTGGCCAAGCACCGCTCCCGAATTCGCGCAGTGCACGAACGGAATTCTCCCGTGTATCCGCTTTTCGACGGAATCGACGGCCTTTTTGAAACCGGCGATCTGCCGCTCCGTAAAGGTCGGCGTCGCGTCATCGCTTACCGGAAGATGTGTGAAAACCCCTTCCAGTATCAGGTTCGTCAGGTCGCCGGCGATGAACGCGGCGAGATCGGGTGCCTCTTCCGGCTGACAGCCGATGCGACCCATTCCCGTGTCGATCTTCAGGTGCACGTTCACCCGTTTGCGAAGGCGGCCGGCGGCTTCATTCAGGGCCTTCAGGTTCGATTTTTCGCAGACCGTGATCGCAAGCCCACTCTCAATGGCCGCGTCCATCTCTTCAGGAAAGCAGGGGCTGAGTTTGAGAATCGGAAGCCTGATTCCAGCGCGCCTGAGTTGGATGCCCTCCGGGACAGTGGCGACGCCGAGCCAGTCGATGCCGTTCTTTTGGGCCATCTTCGAGACTTCGATCGCCCCATGGCCGTAAGCGTTCGCCTTGACGGCGATCATGATCTTGCGGTCAGGGCCAACAGCACGCCTGATGCCATCGAGATTATAGCGAATGTTATCGAGATGAATGCGTGCGTGCGTCTGATACAGCATATCAGGCTCCTTTGATGACCACCTTGTGGACGTATGAGGATGTGCTGAGGGCAAGAAGGGCTCCATATCCGGGATAGAAGGAAACCGTATCTCCGACCTCTACGGCCTGCGCGGCCTCTTCGACATCGAGAAGGAGGTGGTCGCTCGAACCGCCCAGGACAATGATCTTCGGGTCGACCGGCGCGATGCCGTCCACGACGACGTCCTGCCGGCCCATGTTCAGGATGGCCCTGCGCCGGAGTCCACGGTCGACGAACTCCTGGGAGCCGCCGAACGCGTCCTGGCCGCGGTCCCCGATCGGCACCGATGGCTTGCGCTCGACCTCGATCACCTCGCCGACGGCGATCATCGTATCCTGCCGCGTTCCGGGCCAGGGGGAACGGTCGATCACGTTCCGGCCAAGCACGATCGCCTCGCCGACGCGGAAATGGTTGATTCCATGCGGCATACGCCCCGACGCCAGCAGTGGCAGTCCAGAACTGTTGCCGCCGGAGAGAACCGGCAGTTCGAGACCGGAAGCGCGCCGACACTCTTCCCGCGTCTTGAGAAGAAGGCTCATGTTCTGTTCAGACGGAATGACACCGCCGTAGCAGGCAAGATTACAGCCAAGGCCGATGACTTCGATGCCTTTGAGATCTTTCGCCTTCGCGACGAACTCGGGCGCGCGGTCGGGCCAGATGCCCTCGCGCAGATCGCCCACGTCGATCATGACGATGACCTTGTGGCGCAGCCCCGCCGTCAGCGCCGCGTCGGAAAGGGCTCGCAGGGTCGCCATGTTCGTGTTGAGGCTGATGTCGGCCGCCCGCACAATATTAGCCGCTTCGGACAGGGTCGGAAGTCGCAAGAGAAGAAACGGCCCGGCGAAGCCGAATTGGCGCAGCGCCCACAGGTTCTCGAGGCGCGAGTCGGCGAGCATGTCGGCGCCGCCCTCGACGAGGGCCTGGGCGACGGCCGGGTGCGCCGCGGTGACCTTCGTCACGCAGGCCACCTGGACGCCGTTCTTGTGGCAGAGATCGACGACGGATTTCGCGTTCCGGCGGATCCGGTCAGTGTAGATTTCGAGACGCGGGGTTCTGTGGCTCATGCGGCCGCTCCCTTCACCCAGTTTTCGAAGGTCCGACGCACAGCGTCGGGATACCGATCGGCAATGGTTCCCATCGCCGAAAACAGGTATTGTCTGTCGAGAACGATATTTGCCTCCGGCTTCGGAAACAGGTATTTCGCCGGCCCGGTGCATATCGATCGCAATATTTCATTTCCCCCGGGCACCCGTGTGAGGGCGCCGCCGGTGCCAACCACCCATTTCACGGCTGAAAGGTCTTTCCCGCGCACGATCTGTCTGCGCCCCGTCGGGGTATACAGGTCAAAGATGGTGCCGGCATGTCGTCTGACGCCCGTTTCCACGGCGCGGGCGCAGAGCCAGCGGGTCATCTCGCGCTGAGCCTCCGTCGCGGGCATCGCCTGCACATCCTCGCTCCGCTGTTTCCAGCACTCGTCGGTCGAGAGTTCGAGAATGTTGGCGGCGTTCACGTATACGCCAAGGTCTCCTTCGACGGTGCGCTTTGCATGCGGTTCCGGATCGACGAGCTTGTCGGCCCATTCGGCGCTGCCGTCGCTCACCGAGTGGACATCGGTCGTGGCGCCGCCTACGTCGAGCACGAGAACGTCACCGAGCGTCTCTGCGAACATCTCGGCGGCCCTCAACACCGCTCCCGGGGTCGGCATGACCGGCCGCGAGGTGATCATCGCGAGCTTTTCCATACCCGGCGCATGGATGATGTGATGCGAAAACGCTTCCTGGATCAGTTTTCTGACGGGATCGACGTTCAGCACGTCGACGTCGGGAAAGACGTTCGGCGCGATCAGCACGTCCTGGCCGGCCTTGCCGAACAGCTCTTTCACGATGTTCCGCAGGGCCGTGTTGCCTGCGTAGATCACGGGAATGTGCATGTCGAGCGATGCCAGCTGCTTCGCGTTTCCCTCGACCACGTCGCGAGCGCCGAAATCGACTCCGCCGGCGAGCAGGACGATATTCGGCCTGATGGCTTTGATCTCTTCGAGATCGCACGCCGCGATCGGACCCGCCGTGACCATCTTAATGATCGCACCGGCCCCCAGGCTGGCTTCGCGCGCCGCCTTGGCCGTCATGTTGTAGGTCAGGCCATGGACCGTCATTCGCAGGCCGCCGGCCGCAGAGCTGTTCACGAAGATCTCGGCGCCATCGGTTGCAAGGCCGGAGCCCGCGCGTAATTCGGCGAGGGCGGCCTGGACACCGACGTCCACGTCACCTTGCACGACGCTCGTCGGGGCGAATCCCTGGGCAACGTGCAACAATGCCCCATCGTCCGCCAGGGCAAAGCCGTTCGCCTTCGTGATGGTGCTGCCGACTTCTATCGTAAGTATTTTTATTATATCGTATGCCATTGATATGGAGGAACCACATTTCCAGATGGTGGGTAGGGGCGGGTTTAAAACCCGCCCCTACAGGAGACCGGATAGAATACCCTGTCCGCAGGGCTTCCTTACGTCAGATCTGGCCCCGGGCCTTGAGGGTCTTCACCATCGAGTTCACAACGTGAATCCCCTTCGTACCGCGGCCGAAGCCGTCATCCATGCCCGATTCCTTCGCCATGTCGCGGCTGACCTGGGTTCCGCCGGCAATCAGGATGAGTTTGTCGCGAATGCCCTTCTCGCGGCACAACTCGTCGAGCTTCTTCATGTTCGCGCGATGCACGTCGTTGTGCGAGATGATCGTGCTGATGAGGATCGCCTGTGCGCCCGTCTCGATCGCCGCATCGATCAACTTACCGACCGGCACCGAGGTGCCGAGGTAATGATATTTCACACCATACTTTTCGATGCCGCCGTGCTTGATGTCGAGAATCTCGCGCAGACCGACCGAGTGTTCGTCCTCGCCGACCGTTCCCGCAACGACCTTGAGGCCAACCTTCTTCACCGCCACGCGCAGATCGTCCTCGGGCAGGATGATCTCTTTCGGCGGGATCTTCAGCGACGCCTTTTCGATCGCGAAATCGACCTTGCCTTTCACCTCGATGAAGGTGCCTTCACACGGGTGCATGACCTGGGCGTTGATGACCTCGGGATCCTGCAGGCCCATTTTCTTCGCGATCTCGACGCCGGCAACCCGCGCCGTCTCGATCTCTTCGGGAACGAAGAACTGGAGCAGCATCACGCCGTCGCCGGCCCACTCGGCCTCGGGGCGGATCTTGCCGCCCTTGCGGTACGGCAGGGTCTTCTCGAGCCGCGCGTGGCAACTGTCGGACGGATCGAGTTCGTCGATGAAGACGATCTTGTCGGGCTTGCACAGGGTGCAGCCATCGATCGGCGCGCAGACTTTCGTCACTCCGGCCGGAAGCTTGTTGTTGCCGAAGTGGCTGCAGACGGGGGCGAAGTAGTCGGCCTCGCGCTTCACGATCGAGCCGGCCCCGACGCCGCCCTTGCCATCGCGCGCGATGCCGTCGCCGCTGCGTTCCGGATACTTCGCGGAATCGACGAAGAAGCCCTTCTCGACGGCGGCGAAGTAACCGCCGATCTCGAGCATCTCCTCGAGGAAACAGATCGCGCGTTCCTTCAGGTCGCGCACCATCTCGCCGAGCGGCCCGTCGCGATCGAGCTTCACCAGGTCCTTGATGCCGTCGAGCGCGACCAACGTCTGTTTGGCCGTCTCGATGCCGCGGATGTTGTTGTAGTGCCACGGCACGTTGCGTCCCTCGTCGGGCGTGATCGTGCTCTGGATGTCGGCGCGGGTCAGGGCCGAGATCAGCGTGTCGATCACGTGCGTGCGGGTGGCCTCTTCGATATCAGCCTCTATATAACGGGTATTCTGCTGCGCGCGCATCTTGTATTCGCTGAAGAAATCGCGCAGGGCAACCGCATACGGCAGGTCATACCAGAGCTTCGGTGACGGCGGCGCGCAGGGAGGCACGGTCGAGAGGCCGATCAGATCCTTCGGCATTCCGACGGCGGCCGAGAAGGCGCAATTGATGCCGTGCTGCACGAGCAGCTCGGGCATGACCGACCAGCCTTCCTTCGCAGTGGCGTTCGCGTTGTGGGCACCGTCGATCTGGAAGATGCGGGCCCCGGACATGACGCATTTCGCCTCGGCCGCGTCGATGAACGAACGGTACATGTTCACATTTCTATACAGGACGTTATACTGCGGGTCCTGGTGAGCGCCGTTGATGCCTTCCTCGGCGAACAGCACGGCGACCTCTGGGCCGGCGACACCCGAGACATACGAGTGGAAATTGATCGGTCTGCCGACCTCGTCCTCGATCATGTCGCAGGCCTTGCGCGAGGCCCGAATCTGCTTGCGCGTGATCGGCACGCCGCCGACGCCTTCCGGCGTGCCTTCGAGCAGACCGTCGATATGACTCTGGCCGGTGGTGCGGATGACCATGATGTGATCGGCGCCGTGCCAGGCGGCCATGCGCATGCGGCGCAAATCGTCTTCAAAACGGCCCGACGCGATCTCGGTCGTGATGACCGGCTTCGGCTGGGGGTCGATATGGTCGAAATACTTGGCCGCCGGCAGAGGAACCGAGTTCTTGAGCGGCTTCGTCATGTCTTTGTAATGGAACTTGTGGACCTTGTAACCGCCCGGAACCTCCTCACGCCACGTCCAGCCCTTGCGACGCGGGTGATAGTGTTCGAGGTCGTTCAGAATGTTCTCGATATCGAGCTTCACTTTGGGGTCGAGTTTTTCCGTCGTCATCGTCATTTCCCTCCGAAAAGCCCACTGAGAACAGAAGCGTCCTCGATGATCTTCTTCGCCGCGCCACGCACGTCGGTCTTGCATGTTTCCGCGACTTTCAGCACCACATGCCCTGCCCCGTGACCAAGCAGGCCGGCCTCGTTGATGCGCGTCACGACGCCCTTCGTCGAGATGCTGTCGATGCCCATGCGCAACAGGACCGCGCGTTCGATCGAAGGCGAGGTGTGGGTCTTCGAGAGCTCGATCATCGGCTCGACGGCCTTGCCGCAAAGCTCCCAGAACCGGGCCTTCAGCTGCTCGTCACTCATCTTGTGCAGCTCGGCCCGCCGCTTTTCGAATCGGGCGTTTCTGTCGTTGTCCGTCATTCCTCGTTTCCTTTCTCTTTGTTTCTCGTGCCGATAGATCCCGCGAGAGACGCCTGCACGCCTCTCGCAGTTCTTCACCTGGAATACGCCATCATACCTTTAATTGCGAAAGCACGCTTTCGAGCCATGCCGAATTTTTCTTCACATCAGCCGCGAGGAACGCCTTGTCCTCCCGCGACCATTTCTCAGCCGGGAGAATCTTTGCGGCATTCTTCAGATACGAAATGCGAAGCTTGTCGAGTGGCTGGTCATGGCCGGCAACCTGATCGAGACGCTCCGGAATCACGATGTTCTTTCCCGGAACATTCTCTCGCGGGTCTCCCCGCCGCACCTCGATGCCCATCGAACGCGCAAACGCGAGCTGGGAATTGTGGTGCTTGCCGGCGCCCGTGTATTCGGTCTCCTGGACGACGACGATCTTGTCGCGGTCCATCTCGCGTGCGATCGCGACGGCGGCGGTCAGGCTCGTGTTGCCGGCCGGCCCGCGTTCGATACCTTCGAGCTTCGCGAGCAGCTCGGTGACGTAAAACACCTCGCCCTGCATCACGAGGCGGTATTCATCCATGTATCGCATACTCCGGGCCGCATTGCGCGGCACGTCCGTTCGGTCGGGCCAGGTGGCGAACGGCACGCCGAAGCCGGTGTGGCCCGTCGTGAACGACTTGCGGTTAAAGTCTCGGTCCGACGCCATGTGCAGGCCGCTCAGATCAACCGAGCAGGCGATGACGCGTGTGTTCGTGGCACCCGCCGTCAGCAGCCCGCGTGCCGTTCCCGTCAGGTTGCCGCCGCCCGCATGGGTGACGATCACCGCGTCGGGATCGCGGCTGTACCGAGCGCGCACCTGGGCCGCGATTTCGGTTCCGAGCGTTTCGATGCCACGAATGGCGAACGGCGTGTACAGCGATGCGTTGAAAAAGCCGGTCTCCTCGAGCGTCGTCAGCATGACGTAGAACAGCTCGGGGCCGACCGTCAGCTTATGCACCTCGGCGCCGAACGCCTCGCACTTGCGCCCCTTCTCGACGATCTCGGGCTGGCCGACACCGCGTGAGTCGTATACTTCTTGCAATACAATGCATTTGAGACCGCGCTGGGCCGCCTGGGAAGCGACCGCGGCGCCGTAGTTACCCGACGTGGCCGTCGCGACCCCCGCGAATCCGCGGCGCTTCGCCTCGTAGCAGGAGATCGCGGCACGACGTGCCTTGAAGCTGCCCGATGCGTTCGCCGCCTCGTCTTTCAAGAGGATCGTCGCGCCTTTGCCGGGAGCGCTGATCTTCCTGACGGCCTCGGTCAGATTCCGCAGCTCGAACAAAGGCGTGTCGCCAACCTTCGTTTCGCGCTGGATGCGGACGAGGTCCTCAAGCGAGAAACCGGTGTCGCTCATCATCTTCTCGTAGTCGAACCTCACGGGCGACTGCTCGTAGGCCGAGAAGTCGATGCCGAGCGAAGCCTTCATGATCTCGTTCTTGCGCGCCATCACGGCGGCGTAACTCATGTCACGGCTCATGCCTGGCCTCCCAGACCGATTTTGAGGAGTTCCGGCACGGTCTCGCCGAAACTGTGGCTGTAACTCGGATTTACAGTACGAAGCGTTCCCGTCAGGGTGCGACCGATCAGCGTCCGAATCGTCGCTTCCGCGCCGACCTCGGCCGGCACCGTCAGGAAGCCGGAGATCCGGCGTACGTAGGGCGTCGCTCGCGTGTCGTCGGGAACGCTCGGCGCCCGCTGGGCGGGCGTCAGGATGACCTGTTCGATCTCGACCCAGGTCTCTGCTGGAATCTTGTTCATGGTTTCGTCAGCAGGCGGCCGTGGCCGCCCATTGCCTCACAGATGACGTTCGTAAGCGCTCGGCCCCATAAGGGCCGACGGTGCGGGAAGGTCGATCATGCGCTTGAGACCGGGGGAGGCGCGTTTCACGATCGGGATCATGTTGACAGCTATGCCGATCGTGCCGATGCCGCCGGGGATTTCAGGCTTGATCGCGAGATTGATGCCGGGCGTTCCGACGATCGTGATATAGTCACCGGTATCCACGTTCTCGGCCTCAGGACGAATCTGCTGCGGATGGATGAGCCTGACGACCTCGGTCTTGCCGCGGTAGCCGATGCCGATGTGGCGGCAGCCGGCGACCATGCCGGCCTTGACCTTCACATACGGGGTTTCGCGGTCGGTCTTCGAGATGATCGGCTCGCGAATTTCCTCGAACCGGTCGACGCCGAGGCCGAGCGCGTTCGAAATCAGGGAAATGCTCTCGCGGAAGCCGATGTGGCCGACGATGGTGCCCATGGCGAGTCCCTGGGTGAACTCCTCGGGCGTGGTGCCGACGCCCTGGGTCTTCATGACGGTCGGGCCGAAGCACGACAGATCGTTGATGCGGCTGGCTTCGATTCGCTCGACGTTATGGCAGACGCCGCTAAGACTGATGACGAGGCTGTCGAGCACGTAGCCGGGGTTGATGCCGGTTCCAATGACGACGACGCCGAAGCGCTTCGCGAGCATGTCGAGTTCCTTGGCGAGTTCGGGCTCCTGCGCGTAGGGCTCGGCCATCTCCTCGGCGATGGTGATGCAGTGAATGCCGGCTTCGACGATCGCTTTCATTGCGTCGAAACATTTCCGTGTGAAGGAGTCGATGGCAAGCAGAACGACGTCGACGCTCGCCTTTTTGAGAATGCCCTTCTCGGTCGGTGACACCTTGATTCCAAGCTGTTTTCCAAGACAAAGCACATCTCCGAGGTCCTTGCCAGCGGCATCGGGGCGTTTATCGATCGCTCCGACCACCTGCAGGCCGCCCTTCTCGAGCATCAGCTTCACCATGCCGCTGCCCATGGCCCCCAGGCCCCACTGCACCACACGAATCGGCTTCATTGCTGCTGTATATCCTTTCCGGTTTGTGTTGTTCTCCGGATGAACCACCCGGATGTCCCGTGCATTATACCACGCCCGCCTTTCTCGGCAAGAGCGGGCGTTTCGTTCATATCAAGTATCACAACCGCTGAATCACAAGAGTGCACAAAGCGCACAGAGTTCTCACAGAGAATGCGTAGTATTACTCGTCTCATATGTTAGGCGACAACTATCGCGATTGAAATATATCGTATCCGACCTGACATGATACAGCCGTTCGCCCTGAGCTTGTCGAAGGGCGAGAGCTTTCGTGCTTCGACAAGCTCAGCACGAACGGCATCGAGTATGCGAGTATACGGAATGAGTGTCGTGTTACTTTTGCGACGAGTAGTAATTCAATGAAACCTCCGTGTTCATGGTGCCCTCCGTGATTCACCTTCGATCTTGCCCCCTCACGGTTCAGAACCTCATTCCCTTTCCCGATGTTCATATCTCCTGCCCTTGGAAGGGAATATGGGTTATAATACGGATGCCGGGTCTCTCAAATCTTCTGGAGGGCAGCGACGTGCCAGACGACAAAAACAAGCCGAATCTCTTCGAGCGCCTCTTCCGCAAGACGAAGGAAAACCTCGAAAAGCCGAAGACGCCCGCCCGCCCTCCAGTATCCCCCGCCCCGCCGCGCCCCCCCACCCCGGCTGCCCGTCCCCCTGGTCCGCCGCCGGCACAGCCCGGCCAGGACAAGAAGATCAAGATTCCCCTGACGGGCGGCAAAGTGGATACCTACCGCCAGTGTCCGAAAAAGTTCCAGCTCTCCTACCTGGAAAAGCGCTCCTCGGGAAAGGCGGTTTCGCCGCATCTTTCCTTCGACACCTCGCTTCACACCGCGCTGAAGATGTTTTTCAAGAACCGCAGGAAGGGCGAGCTGCCCCGGCTCGACGCTCTCATGGCGGCCCTCGACGGCGCCTGGGACAACCGCGGCTACGTTACATCCGAAGAAGAGCTGGAATGGCGCCGCAATGCGGAAGCGGCCCTGCGACTGTTTTTTTCGAAAATCGAAGTTGCGTTTCCGAACACTCATGAGGTCGACATGTTCTTCAAGGTCGATCTGTTCGGCTCGGAATACTCGGGAAAATTCGACCGCGTCGACATTCTGCCCGACGACACTTACGGCATCGTCGATTACAAGACCGGCAAGCCTCCGCTGGGCGGCCAGGCTGAGCTCGAGGCGAACGTCACTCTGAACCTGCTGTTCCACGTCGCCGACATCATCTGGCCCGGCAAGGTCCAGACCATCACCCACCATTTCCTCCGTGACGGATCGTCCCTGACCGTCCGGCGCAGCGACGACCGCATGGCGCTCGCGAAGAAGGCCTATCTCGACGTCGGGGAAGGGATCTACCAGAGCCGGTTCGAGCCCGTCAGATCATCGGCCTGTCCCTGGTGCGAGCATCAGGATATCTGCCCCGTCGGCAGGATTCCGGCGCTGACGGCTTCCAAGGTCCGTGCTTTCCTCGATTGTCCGCATAAATATGCATCGATATATGTTACGCGCTCCGCCGCGAAGGCAGACGAGGCCCCGTCCGTCGATCTCGCGTTCGATCGTTCCCTGCACGATGCGCTGACGGCGCTGCACCGCGACTACCGGCCCAGCCACGAGACCGAGCCGGCCGCCTTCGCCCTGAACGCCTTCTACAAAGCAATCCCGTCCGTTTTCGCCGAAGACGCCGTGCTGTCGATGAAAGAAGCCGGCCGTGAGATGCTGATCCGCTACTGCGCCCAGGACTACGTTGCGAGTCATACCCGCATGATCAACGAGTTCCTCAGCGTCCTGACCGACCGGTACGAGTATCAGGCGACGATCGACCGCATCGACGGCGACGCGGCAGGCAACCTCGAATTGATTGATTACAAGACGGGAAAGCGCGTGCTCGACGAGTCGGACATGCGCCAGGACCCGATCATTGCCATCACCTGCGCTGCCGCCGCTCAACGATGGCCCGGCAAAGCAAAAAAATTCTCCCTGCTTTATTTACGGACCGGCAGGCGTGTCACGATCGACATCGATGAAGCAGTCGTCGCACGGGGCAACTCCCTCATCGACGAGATTGCCGACCGCATCAGAAACCACCAGTTCGAGGCCCTCGGCGGTCCATCCTGCGCCTCCTGCCGGGCCAGCGGAACATGTCATGGCGAGCGCATCTCCATCTCGATGGCGAAGCTCCAGACAATGCGCGAGTGCCCGAAGCGATTCAAGTTCAGATACATCGACAAGGCACCGGTTCCCGAGCGGGAACGCCCAGCCCTCACCTTCAGCCAGTTGCTTCGCGAGACTCTCCGCGAGTTCTGCCTTTCCGGAAAACCCGCCGCACGTGCCGACCTCGAGGCGATGTTCGACACCCGGCTCGCCTCGTCAGAGAACCTTTCGGCAGCAGCCCGGATCCAGCTCCGCGATCAAAGTCGAAAAGCCCTCGCCGCCTTCCATGCCTCATGTGGGGGGACGCCTCCCCGTTCGAAGCACATCGGCTTCCAAGCCCGTGCGAACATCGACGGGTTCCTTCTCTCGGCCAACTTCGACCGCGTCGACATCCTGCCGAACAGCACGTATAATATCGTTATCTATAAGACCGGCAAGCGTGCCCCTACCGCGCACGAGACCGCGACCGACATTTCCGGCATTCTGGCCTGGGCCGTCGCGGACGGGAACTGGCCAGGCAAGATCGCCCAGGTCACGCACCAGTATCTGATGACCGGAGACAACGTCGCGTTCACCGCTTCCGACCGGGACCTCGAAAAACTCAAGCTCGCAATCGGTGAGTTCCACGAAGCGGCTTCATCGGAAAGCTTCGAGGGCAACCGCAACCCGCTCTGTCCCTCCTGCGACTACGTCGAGAGCTGCGAGGACGCGAAACGTCTGCTGCTGTCGCCGAGCAAGATCAACAGTTTCACCTCTTGCGGGCTGAAATATCGCATGAACTATATCGACCGCGTTCCGCGCGAGCCCCGCCCCACCCCGCACCTGTCGTTCGATCGCACGGTGCATTACGCGCTCCGCGAATACCACGAGACAAGCCTCGGTACCAAGCCATCCGCCAGCCCCTTCCGCGGCCTGATCGCGAAATACTGGACCGGCGAAGGCTTCACGGACTGGGATGAGGAGCAGATGTTCCGGGCCCGGGCCGTGCTGATGCTCGACGCGTATTTCGCGGCGCTGACGGGGGCCGAGAACCCGGTGATGTTCGAGACCGCCGCCCGCTGGACGCTCGACGGCATGGACCTCGTCGTCCAGATCGACCGCATCGACGAACTGCCCGACGGCAAGCTTGAGATCATCGACTACAAGACCGGCAAGAAGATGCTCGACGAGCGCGTGCTGGCCGACGACATGGGGGTCATGAACCTGTTCATGGCCGCGAACCAGCGGTGGCCCGGCCGCGTCGCGAAGGCCTCCTACCACTACATGGCGGTGAACAAGCGCGTCAGCATCTCGCCGACCGAAGCCGAGATCGCCGCCCACACTGCCCGCGTGCGCGCCCTCGCCAGCGAGATCGGCAAGGGCGTCTTCGAGCCCAAGAAAGGCGCGTTGTGCAACTACTGCGAGTTCTACGGCCCCTGCCCCGAGTGGAAGGTGAAGCCGTACGTCGTCGCCGGCGAAACGCCGGAGGTGTTCCGCAAACGCATTCGCCTCAGCTACTCCAAGATGGGCCTCTACGAGAACTGTCCTCGCGCCTACGGCAGGCTCTACATCCAACGCATCCCGCCCAAGCCGCAGCCGTTCTTCAGCTTCGGCACGACGATCCACGAGACGTTCGAGAACATCTACGACCCCGCCCACCCGATCGAGAAACCGAGCCTGGAAGAGGTTCTGCGCATTTTCGAGGAGGTGCGTATGACGCATCGCGAGGGCTATGGAACCGCCGAGGCCGAGGAGAAATACCGGCAGGACGGCATCCGGCAGCTCAAGATGTATTACGAACGATTCATCCGAAACTGCGAGTTCCGGCCGGCCCACTCGATCGAGGACTACTTCGAGATCCCCTGCGGGAAATACGCCGTCATGACCGGCTTCATCGACCGCATCGACCGCCTGCCCGACGGCACCTACGAGATTCTCGACTACAAGACCGAGCCGACGATGCGCTCACAGGAAGAAGTCGACAAGGACAAGCAGCTCAGCATCTACTACTGGGCCTGCGAAGACACGATGAATCTCCGCATCAGCAAGCTGTCGCTGTTCATGCTCGATCACGACGCGAAGATCGAGACGACCCGCACGCGCGACAGCATCAAAAAGGTCGTCGAGCACGTCGACGAGATTGCGTGGCGCATGATCAACGAAAAAGAGTTCAAGCCGAAGAAGAACAAATACTGCAAGAGCTGCGACCACCTGCACGACTGCCCGCTCAAGGACGAGATCATGGCCGACCAGAACCTGATCTCGATGAAGAAATTCTGAGTCAGCCGACCCGCACGAGGCGGGAAGTGGGCTATCGGCGCCCGGAGGCGTAGTTCAGACGGACCCCTCGCGTTCCATCCAGTCGCGCTGGCGACGTTTTCCGTAACGCCAGAGGCCGACGAGGGCAACGAAGAGCAGATAGGCGGAGAGCAGGTAGATGCCGGTGAAATCCTGGTGCCACATCAGGTCGGGAATGCTTACATCGAGCGTGAATATGTAAAGCGGAGCCAGCGCGAGGCCGACGCCGCCGCCGAGAATCAGAAGGCTGATCTTCAGCATGCGTGAGGGGTGGCGCTCGGTGTGCATTTTCCGCGAGAGGATCGGGAAATTCTCGCGGGACATCATCGACTCGACATCGCCGGGATGTATCTTCTGAGGGACATTGTGCGCGGCATGCGCACGAGGTCTCGGATTTCTCATCTGCTCGGCACCTCTCTCGTAAAACGTTTCCTCAAGGTATTGATTCCTGGAGCCACCCGTTCGCCCTGAGCTTGTCGAAGCCTGTCCTGAGCCTGTCGAAGGGGGGCGAGAGTCTCTCGTGCTTCGACAGGCTCAGCACGAACGGGAACGCGATATTGGCAATTGTCATGCGAGAATCAACATATCCAATCACCAGGCAAACAGGTATGAACTGCCCGCCGGGAGCTCGCTCGCCAGAATCCGTTCGCGCAGAGGCAGGAAGGTCTCTGCCGCGCCGGAAGGCACCATGTTTTCGAGCCGCGGAAGATCCACCGGCAGCCACTCGGAAAGGTCGATGTTCGCCTCATGAGACTTCTCGAGGTCGCGGTTGAGGACGAACAGGACGTGCTGGCCGCCGCCGCGCCGGATGAAGGCGATGATATCCTCGTGGCCGGTCCGGAGAGGAACGAATGAATTCGAATCCGTCGAGCCGATAGCATCGTCCCATTTCGCCCGGATATCCAGGACGGTCCGGGTGAAGTCGAGCATCGCGGTCGCGCCGTCCCAGTCGAGGGCCGCCATGTCGAACAACGGAAGCGGCTTGCCCCGGTAGAACGCGAGATCCTTGTCGGTAAAATCGAGACCGGTGTTGACCGGCCAGGTTTCGCCCAGCTCGAACCCGGCATGGATGAACGGAATCGAGCGGGGCAGAAGCACGTTGAGAAGGAAGGCATACCGCGCGTAGGCTTCCCCGCCCGGGCGGGCGGCGGCACGGGGCGTGTTGTGATTTTCGGCCGTGGCAAACCAGGAGAGCGGAACGCCGCGTCGGCCGACATGATCGAGCAGGCCGTACAGGCCGTCGCGCTTGTATTCCACCCACCAGGCGTATCCGACGACGGCGTTGTAGCCGGCCTTCACGCTGCTTTCCTCGATCGAGAAGTTCTCGGAAAGGAAGGCGAAATTCGGATCGATTGTTCGTGCCGTGTCGACGATTTCGCGCATGAGGCTGACGGGGACGGCGTGTCCCATGTCCACCATGACGCCGTCGATACCGAACTCCTGCTGATAATGCGGAACGAGATCGCGGATCTTGTCCCACAGCGGCCGGTTCGCCATCTCGTCGCGGGCCAGCGCCTTGTCATACATGCGAATTGTATTATATGCAATATAATTGAACCGCGGATGATGCTGATCCTCGTCGCGGTACATCTTCAGGTAGGTGACGTCGCCCCACGGCGGCTGGTTGTCGTCGGGTGGCCAGTCCGCGAAAGCGCCGGGAACACGGACTTCGACGTCCTGCCCGGTGGCGGGGTCGAGACCGACGGCGCGGAACTGGCCGTGCTCGTTCAGATGCACGGTTCCCGGTTCGGGCGCGAGCTTGAAGAAGCTGCGATACGACGAGGGCGGCGGAGGGAGTTCGTGGAAATCGTTGCGATCGACCTTGTCCTTGATGACCGCCAGCTCCTCGGCCGAAAAGACCGGGTTGCCGTAGGTCGCCTTCGCCTTCTCGACGTCCGTCTCGCCCGACATGCGGTCCTGCACGGTGGCGTCGATCCAGTAGAACCAGTCGGGGTGTTCGGCGATCCAGTCGCCGTCCTTGCTGGCCGTCCTGAAGACGAACTCGAAGATGACCCGCATCCCGAGCATGTGGCAGGCCTCGATGAACGCCCGGCACTGGTCGTCGACCGACATCGGAACGATCGGGTCGGCCTGCCGCTCTTCGAGCCGGTACGCGTTCTTGATCGCGTAGGGGGAGCCGAGAACGCCCTTGTTGCCGTCATGGCCGATCGAGGTGACCGGCAGCAGGTGGACGGTCGTGCAGCCGAGCCTGCGGATGTGGCCCAGAAGCGCGATCGATTTTAGGAACGTCCCGGATTCGCGCTTCCCCGCAGCATTCAGGGTCGGGTCTTTCGCGCTGCCGCCGAGCTTCCCGTCGTTATCATGGTCGTAGGCGGTCGCGAGCCGCACCATGAGGTTGTAGATCTTTTCGCCGGAGATCCAGTTCCCGCCGTCGCTGCCGGAAATCTGTCCGTTGAGCGAACGCGTCGGATCCAGTCGGGCATCCTTCGCGTGCTCGATCGCCCGCAGGTGTTCCAGGAGCCACTGAGCCTGGTTGACGCCTTTCGGCTTCGCGGCATCGGAAACTCCGGTGCCGACAGGAGTCCAGAGAGAAGGCACGAAATACCGGTCGGTGCCCGCTTTCGATGCGATGCGCTCGAGCTGGGACTTGAGTTCCGCAAAGGCCGATGGGCGTGATGACGAATTCATGGTGTGGTCTCCGGCATGGACGTGTAGATGGGGTGTCTGAGGGCGTCGTGACGGCAGTCCGTCACATGCGGTGCATGGTAACACAAGCGCACACAATTGTACAACCGCCGTATGCGCGACTTGTTCGGAAGCGGGTCCCAGAAGGGTTCAACGCTGTTTCCGGCATCAACCGTTCAGCAGATGTTCGAGGAAATACGGAAGCTGCTTTTTCCACCAAGGCCAGTCGTGATGCACGTCATGGCCCCAGAAATCGACCCAGGCGGGAATGCCCTTGGCGTCGAGAGCGGCTTTCAGATCGCGCGTATCCGGCAACGCCTCGTTCTCCCAGGCCCCCTGGCCGACGCAGACCATGATGCGGCTCTTTTTCAGCCGCTCGAGATGGCCGTATTCGTTCAGATTCGGCAGGTAGTCGAGCGGGGAATTGCGGTACACGACGTCGTCCATGTAATCCCCGATCAGGTGGCGCAGGCGATAGATGCCGCTCAGCGCGATGGTGCCACAGAAAATGTCGGGATGCCGGAGGAGAAAGTTGACCGAATGATAGGCGCCCATGCTGCAGCCGATGGCCGTGATCCCCGTCTTCCCGTGCATGTGGTCGTGAATGAACGGCACGACCTCTTCGACGATGTAGTTGTCGTAGTCTTCGTGGCGCCGGGCGCGTTTCGCGATGTCCCAGTCCTGGCTGAGCCATGTCTGGTTGTCGAGACTGCCGACCGTGAACAGCTTGACCGCCCCGCCGTCGATGTACGGTCGGAGGAGTTCCGTCATGCCGAAATCCTCGAACTCGTAAAACGTGCCGCCCGCGCACGGGAAGACCAGGATCGGCCAGCCCCAGTGGCCGTAGACCTTGAGCTCCATCTCATGGCCGATGCGATTGCTGTACCATTTTCGATACTCTATATGCACGCGTTCCATCCTCCGCAGGTTCAGTCTCGATCACTTGGATCACATCCGGAAACGATCCGTTCCCATCTTTTTCACCCGCACGTCACCCCTATCGGCTGCCGGACTTCCTTCGCTTACGCCATCTCCCGAAAACCGTGATCCTTGATCATGGCCCCATTGAGTCCTGCATATCAAAAACCAGCTTCGTGTCTCCGTTCGTGCTGAGCCTGTCGAAGCACGAACAGCCACTTGCCGATGATTCCTCATTTCGCCCTTCGACAGGCTCAGGGCGAACGGTTGGTTTTCATTTTGCAGGACTCAATAAACCAGCCTGGGAACCGAAAGGAGCCCGATCCGCAATCCTTGATCGAGTAGGAGGCGGGGTTACCCCCGCCGTCCTCTCACACCACCGGACGTACGGTTCCGTATCCGGCGGTTCATGACTGGCATTGGAATTTCCTGATCAAATCGAGCAGTGACACGAGACCAAGATCATCAAAGAAACGTTTTGGAAAAGCCTCGTTCATGTGACCTGCACCGGCGTTCCACCACGGGCCTCGCCCGTTGGAAGCCGATTTCCAAGCCCGGGTTTCATCCAAACCGCGTTTCATCAGTGCTTTCATTCGCGCCCGTGGCTTCTTGAGTTGTTTCCAGATGATGCCCCGCACCTTTCGGCGTAGCCAGCAGTCGAGTTTCTCAAACGTTTGCCGCACATCGGCGAGTCGAAAGTAGTTTCCCCAGCCTCGAATGATCGGGGTCAGTTTCTTTGTGATCCAGAAACCGAGATTGCATCCTCGACCTTTCCTGACCAGTTCCCGCACTTTCTTCCGGAAGCGATCCACGTTTTGTGGCGCCGCTTTCAGACGAGGAAGCTTGTGGGACGTCATTGTGTAGCCGAGGAACTTGCGTTCCCATGGGCGGGCTACGGCACTCTTTTCCCGATTCACTCGCAGCTTGAGTTTCGATTCCAGAAACCGGGTCACTGAGGCCATGACGCGTTCTCCGGCGGCCTTCGATTTCATATAGATATTACTATCGTCAGCATAACGGCAAAACGCATGGCCCCGGCGTTCCAGTTCTTTGTCCAGATCATCGAGCAGAATGTTGGAGAGCAGTGGCGAGAGAGGACCGCCCTGCGGCGTTCCCTCGACTCTCTGCATTTCCAGCCCCTCGATCATCATTCCGGCTTGCAGGTAACGACGAATGAGTCGCAGAACCCGCTTGTCTTTGATCTTGCGCGCCACCCGCGCCATGAGCACGTCATGGTTCACACGATCGAAGAACTTCTCCAGATCGAGATCGACGACCCAGCGCCGCCCTTCAGCCACGTAAGAACGGGCTTGCAAAACAGCCTGGTGTGCGGATCTGCCCGGTCGGAAACCGAAACTTGAAACAGAGAATGTTCTGTCGAAGATCGGACACAGCACCTGATGAATCGCCTGCTGGATGAGCCTATCGACCACCGTGGGGATGCCGAGCGTTCGCATTCCTTTGCCGTTCGGCTTCGGAATCTCGACGCATCGGACCGCCTGCGGTTGATACGCGTCATTCAGCAGAGCGTCTTTGATGTGCGCCCAGTGCATCCGCAGATACGGCATGAGGGCTTCGACCGTCATTCCATCGACGCCAGGAGATCCCTTGTTCCGCATTACGGCTGCATAGGCAGCCAGCATGTTCTCGCGTTCGACCACCGCTTCCATCAATCGAGTCGATTCCGGGCAGCAGGGCTCCCTCGTTGCCGTGATGGCGGACGCGCCAACATCGTACCCTCGCGGATTCCGTCCGCTACTCTCCGAAGAGTCGGCAGGCATTTCAGCCTTCCGGTCTGCGTCTTTTTCCACCATCGAAATCCGGGCTCCTGCCCCGTCCGTCATGTTTGGGCCTTTGGCCGGGTCGATCGGCCTCGTATGCCCTCGGCTGACTTCTGCCGCCCCATCGCCGCGCCTCTCGGCATGGCTAGCACTGAGGCAGGTCGGCAGACCTCCCCGGGTAATGCGCGCTTCCTTTCCCGCTTATGCCCGTCGGATCTACGGCCATGCGTTCCGTACAAGT
>CAYMEN010000008.1:0-78781 GCA_964389325.1 uncultured bacterium
TTCAGTAAATCCGAAGGGCGCTGCTCATGGTTTCGAGGTCGGATTCCGAGAGCTCTGGATAGTTGCCGCAATAGAAACCGCAGTCATGGATGAAATCGGTTTCCGGCAGGTCATAGTGATTTCGTACATACTTTGCGTAGAAGGGCTGTTTCTGGATGTTTCCCGCAATCATCGGACGTATTTCGATTCCAGCGCCCGAGAACTGGTCGAGATATTTTTTCCTTGATTCGGAATTCCGGCACAATACGGGAAAGGCGAAGTTGGATAGACGTTTGATATGTCCGTGTTCCAAGGCAATGAGTTCGGGATTTTCCTTGACGATTTTTTCGAGTCGAAGGTAATTGGCTTCACGTTTTTCGATGTTTTCTTCGAGAAATTTCAGCTGAAACAGTCCTATGAACCCGGTGATTTCCGTTGGTCGCATATTGAAACCGAGCTCGTAAAACGTGTATTTTGCCTCGAATTCGCTCTTCACCTGGAAGCGTTTGCGCCACTTGTGCTGCTGGGCCGATGGGAGATTGCGATCCCACCCATTGGCGCGGACGATCCGCAGCATTTCACCAAGTTCTTCATCATTGGTACAGACCATACCTCCCTCGATTGTCGACATGTGATGAGCGACAAAAAACGAAAACGTCGAAGCAATACCGAAGTTGCCGGTCTTCCCCTCCGGAAGTTCGGTGCCAAGGGATTCGCAGTTGTCTTCGAGAAGAAGAATTTCGTTGTCGTGGCAAAGCTTGCGGATGTTCTCGAGATCGCCCGTGAACCCGAGGGCATTCGTCAAAAACAATGCTTTCAACGGCGTTTCCTCGAGTCGTTCCCGAAGCGTTGCCGACGTAACATTCAAGGTGTTCCGGTCACAATCGATTGCCACGGGTTCGCAACCGACCTGAATGATGGGCATGGTGTTCGTCGACCACGTCAGGGCAGAAAAGCCGATCTTATCGTTGGGTTTCAGCCTGCCCAGATTCCGCAGCGCCTGCAAGAGAGCGAGATTGGCACTTCCGCCGCTATTGAAGAGAATGGCATCGGCTCGTCCCTGATACCTGCAAAATGCCTTTTCGAATTCGCCACATTTCGCATCCATGCTGAGTTTCGGCGCCTGCAGAATGAAATCTGCCAAAGCCTTTTTGGTTTCGTATTCATTGAGAAACGCATTCTTCATCAGCGGAATCATTGTTCTCTCCTCGAGAATTCCAGAACTATCGCTCGCTCAGCGCTCGATACTCGCGAACCATCTCCTCGATTCCCTGTTCGAGGGAAATGCGGGGTTTGAATCCCAGTGCGGTCAGCTTCGTCACATCGAGACATTTGCGCGGCATTCCATCCGGCATCGTCGAATCCCATTCCAGGGCCCCTCGGAACCCCGTTTTTTCAGCCACCATCTCGGCAAGTTCCCTGATCGTAACATCATGGCCAGAGCCGACGTTGATGATCTCAGGAGAGTCATACCTGTCCATCAGAAAATAGATCGCCGCGGCGACATCGTCCACGTGCAGGAATTCGCGGCGAGCTGTTCCGGTTCCCCAAATCGTCACCTTGTCTCGGTTCTCCCGAACGGCATCGGAAAATCGTTTCACCAGAGCCGACAACGCATGACAATGCTCCAGATCGAAGCTGTCGTTTGGTCCATACAGATTGCACGGCATCGGATTCAGGCACGACATGCCATACTGCTTATTATAATACTGTGCCAGCCGCAGTCCGGCTATTTTGGCAAGGGCATATCCTTCGTTGGTCAGCTCCAATGCCCCCTGGAGGAGATACTCCTCTTTCATCGGTTGAGGGCAATTCCGCGGGTAAATACATGAGCTGCCGAGAAAGACCAGTTTTCGCACCTTTTTCGCGACACACTGATGAATGACATTATTCTGAATCATCAGATTATCATACAGAAACTCGCCTGGCATGGTCATGTTGGCCTTGATTCCGCCGACTTTTGCAGCAGCGAGAATCACGATATCCGGAACCGTTCGCGAGAAGAACTGCTCGGTTGAAACCTGATCTCGAAGATCCAACTCGCTTTTCCGGGCTAGAATGAGGTCGGAAAAGCTTTCTCGCTGAAAGAGCCGAACCAACGCAGAGCCAACCATCCCTCGATGACCGGCAATGAAGATGCGAAGCTTTTTATCCATGAACTTCCGTCTCTTTTCCAGAAAGATGGCGATGTCATACGAAACGCCGATTGGCTTGTGAGCCCTAACAATATCCCGGCCCCCTGCGCTTTGCAAGCAGGCGCCTGTATGTCGTGAGGAGCGCCTCCGAAATCGATTCAGGACGGAAAAGGTTTTGTACACGAGTTCTTCCGGCTGTCCCGTGTCGAAGTCGCAAAGAAGCATCGCCGACATAACGACGCAAGGCATTTTCCAATGCCGTGACATCCCGAGGAGGAACGAGAATGCCTGTGACACCGTCTTGAACGGAATCTCTGCAACCTGGAATTTGTGTAGCCAGCACCGGAATCCCCATCGCTGCGGCCTCCAGATGAGCCACCCCAAATCCTTCCCGATAGGAAGGATTGATGAGAAGATTCAGGATCGACAGATGTTGCGGAATATCATGACACCATCCCGTCAAGTGCACACGGGGGTCATTTCGCAGCATCTCCTCATTCTCGCGTTTCAATGGATCCGATGGCTCGAAAATTCCCACAAGCAGGAGGTGCATCTCGGGGAACTCCTCCCTGATGATGCGCCAGACGTGGGCAAACTCATTCATACCCTTTTCAGAAACGACTCTCCCGACAAATCCGATGACCGGTGCGCCGTCCGGAATGCCGTACCGGCATCGTATTTCACGCCGCACATCTTCCCCATACGTATCCGGATTGAATTTCCGAGCGGCATCGACTCCGCCTACACTTCCATGTCCAAATACGACAACCTTTCCGGCGTGACATAGATGTTGATGTATCATGAATTCTCTCATCGAGGGGCTGTCACACCAAACGAGATCCGCACATTTGCACGACAAGCGCGTCGTCACATCGAGCAAGGTCTTCATCGCTCCCGACTTTGTCATTTGCGGAAGACCGAAAACCGACAGCACTCTGCATTTCACACCAGCCATCCTGGCTGCGAGGGTTCCAAGCAGGCCGGCCTTGGGGGTGTGAGAATGGACGATATCCGGTCGCAACTCTTTCAACAGGCGGTACAACCGGAAGAGGGAAATCACATCGCTTGCAGGTGCCAAGCGACGATCTATCGGAATCGGATGGCAGGCAATTCCTGTGAGTCCGGCAAAACGATCGAGTTCCGGCCCCGGTGAGGAAATGACTTCCGTTTCGACTCCTCGTTCCTTCATATACCCGACATGGCCTGTAAAAAAGCCCAGTGTCATGGGAACAGTCGTAATCTGGACGAGTTTGAAGGAACCACATGTATTCATCGTTCATTCGCCATGATGAGATGTGTATATCACCGTAACCCAGGTTCTTTCCAATGTGTAGATACTATCAGCCGAGAACAGAATATTCAATGTTTCACACAATCAGCAACACCTTCGTTCAAGCCTTCTTCCGCGGGTGATATCAATGGACAAGGTCGAAATTTCAAGGTATGATCGCGCTTTGTGAAAACGACTTCCGGACAACGAATCACCTTTTACGGCCTCATCGGATACGCTCTGACGGCAGGTTTTTCCATTTCACTCTCCCAGATTTGTCTTGGAATCGCGTTTCTGGCACTGGTGTGGAACTTGTTCAGAAATTCCGGGGCGGTTCCGAGGGCCGGGTTCGAGCACGCCTATCTCGGCTTTGCGCTTGCCTGCCTGTTCTCCCTGCCGCAGGCGGCGGATTCCTGGAAAGCCATCGCGGAAATGCGCAAACTCCTGATCATTCTCGTCTTCAGCACGAGTTTCGGAGCCGTCTTATCCAGTGGCGCGCGCAGAATCGTTGTCGGCTGCCTCGCAGGAGCCGGAGCCCTGGTTGCCGTTGTCGGCCCGCTGAAAACCCTCCTCCTTCATGGAACCTGGGAAAGAACGGCGGGATTTTTCTCCCTGCCTCTGACCTTTGCCGAATGCCAGATGATCTTCATCGTCATCACGCTCCGGTGGCTGGTGATACCCCAGGAATCCGCCAGGACGCGGTGGTTTCTTGGGGGAGCCCTGGTCATGCAGGTGTTCGGGTTTTTCGCGGCCTTCACCCGTGGAGCGGTGATCGGGCTCGTCCTGGGTCTGTTGAGCATGTTCCGACGCAGCCCCAGGGCTCTTGTCGGGGTTCTCTGCATCACCATGCTGAGCATCGGCGGTCTCGCGCTTCTTCAACGCTCGATGAGCAACCGGCAGGACGCGTTCGACACCTCGGCAGCATCACCGGATGGATTGAAAAATATCCGTCTGCGCATTTGGAGCATCGGTCTCAACATCCTTGCCGAGCACCCGGTGTTCGGCGTGGGCATGAACAATGTCAAATCCCATTACCGGGGCCGCGTGACCCCTGCCGAGCACGAAAAGGGCTGGGTTTACGGGCATCTCCACAACACGTTTCTTCAGATCCTGACGATGACAGGGATGTTCGGCCTCGTGACGTTCTTCTGGTTCTGGGCCGCAATCAGTAAGTGGTGTTTGATGGTTGCCGCAAGCAATTTGCCTCTCTGGGAGCGCGGAATGGCTGAAGCAGCCTTTCCCATCATCGTGGCGTTCCTTGGATCGGGACTAACCGAATATAGTTTTGGGGACGAAGAGGTGACAATGCTGGCCTTTTTCTCGATAGGCCTTCTTACCAATGCCTATCGGGATTTTGCCACGGGAAAGAGCGCTCCAGTTTCAGAGCCGATCGAAAATACGGCATAGCTTATCGGCACGGCTCCATAAAAGGCGGCCGTCAGCCAGAGCAGCTCGAAAAAATCTTCAGACGGATAATGATCCGTCAGATACCGAAGCGTGAGGGAAATCCCAAGCTGAAACGACAAGGCCAGCAGGATTCCCCACTCGAGTTCAGGTGATATGCGTTCTTTCGCTTCGGTTGTTCGTGCTGCTGCCAGGATGAACAGCGACAATACGATCATTCCCCCAAACAGGGGCGCAACCGGCACCCCAGGCAACAGGAGATTCCCAATTCGTTCCATTGCCCAGAAAAGAGGAAGGCAGAGAAGAAGCCGGTCCGGCAACCATGCCGACTCGGCCCCCCATTGCCGGCGTATCAGGATCAACAGGGCTATCAGCGCGGCAAGCACCCAGGCGCCAACAGAGACAGATCGACTGATGGCAACCGCAATCAACAGTATATATACAGCACGGTCAATCAGACGGAGAACAGCCATCGAGCCACCCTTTCTTTCGCAAACAATCGAAGGCTTCGCGTATTCAACATCGGCGGGGGCCGGAACGTCAAGCGTCGCGGGGGGAAATTTTGTGATAAAATGCCGGGCGAAGAGCGGTTCATTTCAAGGCAAGGAGTCCTTTTTCCCATGTCGAAAGAGTTTGCACGCATTTCGATCGAGCGTCTCGCCGACTGGATCCTGCGCGAATACGATGAGCGCAGGGAGATTTTCGGCATTCACGAAAGCCTGTTTTTCACGCCCTCCGAGGGCGATCCCTTCACCATGACCCGGTTCGGCACGCCGATGGAGTCGCCGATCGGCGTCGCGGCGGGCCCTCACACGCAGATGGCACAGAACCTGATCGCCGCGTGGCTGTGCGGTAGTCGGTATCTCGAGCTGAAGACGATCCAGACACTCGACGAGCTGAACGTGTCCAAGCCCTGCATCGATGCGCAGGATGAGGGCTACAACTGTGAATGGTCACAGGAGATGAGGCTCGACGACTCGTTCGACGAGTATCTCAACGCCTGGGTCCTCCTCCACCTGCTGAACCACAAGCTCGGTCGCGACGTGAAGCGCGGCCGCGGCTTCATCTTCAACATGAGCGTCGGCTACAATCTCGAAGGCATCAGGAAGCCGAACGTCCAGCGGTTCCTCGACCGCATGGCCAACGCCCGCGCGGAAAAAGAAGCGAAGATCGCCGCCGTCGCGAAGCTCTACCCCGCGATCCGCGACCTCGAGATCCCCGACTGCATGTCGGACAACATCACCCTCTCGACGATGCACGGCTGCCCGCCCGACGAGATCGAGAAGATCGGCATGTATCTCGTGAAGGAACGCGGCTACCACACGACGATCAAGCTGAACCCCACCCTGCTCGGGCCGGTCGAACTGCGCCACATCCTGAACGATGTGCTCGGCTTCGTGACCAACGTGCCCGACGAGGCGTTCGGCCACGACCTGAAATACCCCGATGCGGTGAAGCTGATCAGAAACCTGCGCGCCGCGTCGGCGGAGATGAAGACCCAGTTCTCGCTGAAGCTGACCAACACGCTCGAGAGCGTGAACCACAAGGATGTCTTCCCGCCGAACGAGAAGATGATGTACATGAGCGGCCGCGCCCTGCATCCGATCAGCATCCGTGTCGCGGCGAAGCTGCAGAACGAGTTCGACGGCGAGCTCGACCTGAGCTTCTCGGCCGGCGCCGACTGCTACAACCTGCCCCACCTGGTCTCCTGCGGCATCAGACCCGTCACGGTCTGCTCCGACCTGCTCAAGCCGGGCGGCTATGCCCGCCAGCTCCAGTATCTCCAGGAACTGGCGGCGCGCATGCGCGACGAGCACGCCGATTCTATAGAAGCATTTATTCTTCGCCGTTCCGGACGGCTCGACGGTGACGTGAAGCGCGCGGCGCTGACGAATCTGCGCAAGTATGCCGGCACCGCGTCGACGCTTCCTGCCTATCATTGCGACAGCAAGACGGGCGAATCGGTCAAGACGGCACGGCCGCTTCCCGAGTTCGATTGCGTTCGGGCGCCCTGCATCACCACCTGCCCGGCGAGCCAGGATATCCCGAACTATATGTATTACGCGTCGATCGGCGAGTATCGCAAGGCCTACGAGGTCATCCGACGCACGAACCCCTTCCCCAACGTGCTCGGCATGGTCTGCGACCATCAGTGCCAGCACAAGTGCACCCGCATGAACTACGACTCGTCGCTGCTGATCCGCGAAGTGAAGCGGTTCATCGCCGAGAAGAACCCCGACTCGCCCATGCCGAAGCCCGCGAAGGCGAACGGCATGAAGGCGGCGGTCATCGGCGCCGGCCCGTCGGGGCTGGCCTGCGCCTACTTCCTGGCGCTCGAAGGATTCGCCGTGACGGTCTACGAGACGAAGGCGTTCGCGGGCGGCATGGTCAGCGACGCGATTCCGGCGTTCCGGCTGACCGCCGATGCGATCATGAAGGATGTCCAGGCGATTCAGAGCCTCGGCGTCAAAATCAGCTACGAGACGGCCATCACGCGTGACCGGTTCACCGCGCTACGCAACGAGAACGACTTCATCTACGTCGCCGTCGGCGCGCAGGCGGCGAAGAAGATGGGCATTCCGGGCGAGGATGCGGCCGGCGTCATTGACTGCCTGAAGCTGCTGTCCGACGTGCGCCGGGGCAAGCCGGTGTCAATCGGCCCGCGTGTCGCCGTCATCGGCGGCGGCAACTCCGCGATGGATGCCGCCCGCACGGCGCTCCGCCTCGTCGGGACGTCTGGCAAGGTCACGCTCGTCTACCGCCGGACCCGGGCCGAGATGCCCGCCGACCGGGAAGAGATCGAAGCCCTGCTCGACGAGAAGATCGAGATTCTCGAACTGTGCGCCCCCGAGGCTGTCCTGACGCGGGACGGCAAGGTGTCCGCCCTGAAGGTGCAGAAAATGCGGCTCGGCGTGAAGGGCCCCGACGGCCGCGCGAAGCCGGAAAAGATACCAGGAGCTATTGAAGAACTGCCGTTCGACACGATCGTTCCGGCGATCAGCCAGGACGTCGTGATCGACTTCATGAAGCCCGAAGAGCTAAAGATCGACCCGGGAACCGGCATGACGAAGCTCGACAACGTGTTCGCGGGCGGCGACCTGGTGCGCGGTGCGGCGACGATCGTCAAGGCAATGGCTGACGGCCGGCAGGCGGCCATGAACATTCTCGCGAAAGCCGGCAGACCGCTTCCTGAGCTGGCGGGAAGGGTCGACAAGAACCTGACCCCCGCCCAGTTCCAGCAGAAGTCGGCGCGGCGGGTGCGCGGCCTGAAGCTGCCCGAGATCCCCGTCTCCGAGCGAGGCAATTTCAGTGTCGTCATCCGGAGCCTCACCGACAATGAAGTGCGGGAGGAAGCCCGCCGCTGCCTCAACTGCGACGACGTCTGCAACGTCTGCGTCAGCGTCTGCCCGAACCGCGCGAACCGGAGCTACTGGGTGAAGCCCGGCGACTTCCAGAAGCAGCGCGCGGTGCGCAAGAACAACGGCTGGAAGATCGAGACCGTCGAGACGTTCCGCCTCGGCCAGGAGCCGCAGGTGCTCAACATCGGCGACTTCTGCAACGAGTGCGGCAACTGCACGACCTTCTGCCCGACCGCCGGCGACCCCTACAAGGACAAGCCGAAGTTCTACCTGACCGCCAAGAGCTTCGAGCACGAGAACGACGGCTATCGCTGGGATGGCGACACCCTGCACGCGAAGTTCGGCGGCTCCGCTGAGTCGCTCATCGCCCGCAACGGCAAGCTCCAGTACCACGCCGGTTCGGTCAAGGCGGTTCTCAACGCCGACACACTCGTCGTCGAGTCCGTCGACGTTGAAGGAAAAATCAAAGACCTGAAGGAAATCGACTTCTCGCACGCCCTGAAAATGGGCGTTCTCTACCAGGCTACCCGCACCTCCTGCTGGGCTTGACCACACCATTGCCACACGGAATCATCTGCAGATGACACAGATTTCGCACATGGTTTTCCCAGAGAAACCCTGCGAAATTCGTGTCATCTGCGGATCAGTTCCGGCGCATGATCCCAAATTCTCTTCGCAAATCCACTCATCTCTATGAAGACAATACCCTGCGAGCGTTGCGATGGGCGTTGCTGCCGCACGTATATTGTCCCAATGAACGGGATCGATATCGCGCGTATTTCAAAACATCTTGGAACACCAATCACCGAATGGTGCATGCTCGAGCCGATTTCGGAGCAAATTAGAGAGTATGCGTATTTTTCGATACGACTGACCGGCGAGACGCGATATGTCGTCTGTCTGAAGCGGGAAAACGGTTCGTGTATTTTTTTGCATCGATCCAGTCTGAGAGCTGCATGTGGCATTCATGAGGCCAGGCCAGGAATGTGTCGCAGTTATCCGATAACATACTGTTCAGGAAGCGCCGAGCATACGGACGGGTGTGTCTGCCCGGAACGATGGGTGCTTGGTTCCTCAGACGAAGCCGCTTTCTCGGAGCTGTATATTGAGTATAATGCCGCGTTCGCGGATTTCAAGGAAATAACAGACCTGTGGGAAAAGTCCTATAGAAGTGAGTATATCATGACGGGTGACCACGAGACAGATTCGCGGGCGTTTCTGACGTTTCTGGCGGGGCGAATTCACATATGAACAGATAGGGGCGAGCTTGAAGCCCGCCCCCGCAGTGGGAATGGTCGGATTAGTGGGTTGGGTCGACGAGTTCGGGGGCGGATGCGATGCTGCGGTCTGTGAGGATGAGATTGAGGCCGATGCCCGTTCCCAGGAGGGCCCAGAAGACGGGGGCGACGGACACCGTGCTGTCATTGAAGATCGCGGTCACCAGATAGCCGCTGACTGCGGCAACAATACACACACCGTAAATTTCTCGAATATCCTTGAATTTCGCCCGCCAGAAGATGCAAAATGACTGCACAATATACGCTCCAAAAAGGATGAGAGTGGCGAGCAGAGATATCCCACCCGTATTGATCCCGATCTGCAAAAACATATTATGAGGTTTATCGAACCTCAACATAGCTGGATATCCCGCTCTAAGCTTGGCCAGGTAATCATCCTGAGGAAAATGAAACAGGAACATGTCCGGACCATATCCGAGAACGGCAGCCTGCCAAAGTAACGGCAGGCTTCGTGCCCACACGAATCCACGGCCATTCCCGAACCGATCTTGTCCTTCAAAACCGTACCGTTTGATCTCTCGAAATCGAACCGGCCGCAGCCGATCATCGATAAACATGAAACCCTGTTTGGTATGAACAAGATTGATCGTTGTTTGGAACCGAGAAATCTGAAACACGTTTGGCTCGGTCGCAACATCGACGGTGAACCCTAAAAATTGATCTTTTGGAAATTTAATCGTTTGATCGATCCGTTCATAAGGGACGATTTGCCCCTTTCGATTTCGAAACTCCATATTTCCATCATTAAACTCACAATGCATTTGCTCGCTAGCAAAACTAATATCAAATGAATTTGTTGCCAATTTCAAATCCTTGAACTCTTCCGCAAATAATGGGGGTTTCTCAAGGTGGCGCTCAAAATTCGAGAATAAACGCTGAGATTTCGGGGTTTTCAGGCTAATATAATCCATCCAAAAAGCGATCATTCCGTATGCCAAAAGAAGCAACCCAATCAGTTTCACATTCTGCCAAATTCTATTTCGTCCAAGCGCCAATACAATAATAAGCGCCAAAATGCCTCCAACAAATCCCGCTCTCGATCTGCAGCCCAGCCAGTTCACATATACAAGAAAATGGAGAGCCCAAAAAAGCCACGATCTTTTTCCTCGAGTGAACCATACGAACCCGAAGCTTATAGCCATAAGGATAGTCGCTAAACTGCCAACATAATTTTGATTCGGAAGCGTGGAATAAATAAAACCATTGGCGACTTGAAAAGCCAGCGATTGAACCCGGTCCTCGACAGCTTCGGGCATGATCAGTAATTTTCCCTTGTGTGTCCTGAACGGATCATGATCCATGAATTGAGCGAATCCGATGAGACACACGATCGTGCCGCCCACAAGAATGGCTGTTAAAAGTTTTTTGGGAAAGGTTGGCCACCTTGTTTCATTCATGCAAAGGAAGGTAATACCCACGTATGAGAGAAGGACGAGAGTCCCTTCACAACGCCCAGGCGCACCATCCAGAGCAAGAAAAGGCCGTTGAGAAAAAATCGTCGATGCAATCACAAAAAAAACATATACCGCAAGCGGCAACGAATACCACGTCCGCAATCGTTCGGAAAATCGACCCAGGAAACTGATCAACCCGATTGCGGTTAATAGGATGATCCAACGGGAACGATAAAAGGAAAAGAAATCAAACGTCTCAGCCTGTCCTGTCCAGAACTCTTGAACTTCTGGGCTGATAGACACAATTCGCAGATACATACAGAGGGGAATGGCACCCACGATCAGAAAAAGGGCACCCCACACCCAGCCGTACCACGTGAGAGAAAAACGTTCCTGCTTGCTTCCGGTCTCGTATTCCATGGGGCGATGGTACCATCAGGTCCGGGGAACTTCAAGAGAGAGCGGATTGTGAAAATCAACGCACCCCAGAGCCACGGAGACACATAGCGAAAAATCCGCCACACTCTGTGTCTTGGTGTCTGGGATGTGGATTTCGTTATATGAACCGATCTGCGATGAGGCAAATGAAATACTGAAAACCGGGGTTTATTTCAACGGCGTGTCTCCGTGGTAAAGCCTGATGATGATATTCGTGAACATTTCGTGCGCTTCGCGAAGCGCCCCTACGTCGTAAGAGTGCGGGCTGGGCTGGTTTGAAACCAGCCCCTACGAGTCGAGGAGCAACACACATGGGATAGAAGCGAATCGTGATCTGCCCGGTTTTGATGCGCTTTCCCAGTGTCAGGAGCGGAGGGTGATCAGGTAGGTGTTGGTGATGGTGACGGGCATGGTTGCTCGGGTCGAGGTGAAGTCGATGCTGACGCGGGATTTGCGGGACGGCTCGAAATAATCGAAGACGATTTGGTCGGAGAGAAGGTTGCCGAAGTATGCCCAGTGCATCGTAGTGCCGAGGGTCGGGTCGGCGGGGACCCAGCCTTTTCCCTTGAAATACACGTCCACCCAGGCGTGGCCGATGTTCGTCTCTTTTCCGATCAGGTCGGCCTTCACGAGGAATCCGGTCACCACGCGGGCGGGGAGCCCCCGGCGGATGCAGAGGGCGGTGAGGAGCCAAGAGAATTCGGTGCAGTCGCAGGCGTCGGGATTCGCCAGCGCCCAGTCGACGCCGTGCTCCTCGAAGTTCTCCCGGTAGGTGAGGCCGCGGCCGATCGCGAGATAGGCGTTCTGGAGGAAATTGCCGTTCTCCCGACGAAGCCGCCTGTCGATGGCATCCAGCCCGGCATTCTCGAGCGAAAGCCGTTCGTCGCGTTTCAGGTCCTCCAAGTCGGGTTCGGCAACGGGCTGGAACGGGCCGCGGCTTCCCAGCCACGCCCGCCGTTCAATATCATATACCATCTTTAGTTTGATGAGCCCGTTCCTGATGTTTTCAACGCCCTTGATGCGAACCCGGCCGTCCGCGTCCGGCGTCGAGGGCTCGACATCCGACTCCCGGCCGTCCACGACGACAGAAACCTTCTCCAACAGGACTTTCTGGAAACCGGCAATCTGCGGCGGAAGGCGAATGATGAAATCGAGCTTCTGCAGCGCCGATGGATCGCCGACCTGGACGTTGACGGTTTCAACCAGTCGGTATCGCCGATCTCCGAGTGAAAACGCGATCCGTTCCAACACCTGGCGGTTCATGATGCCAGGAAATCGTCGCAAAGCAGCATCAATGGCCTCGACGAGGCCGTCGATCTGGCCGGCGTAATACCTGGCACGAAGCCAGGCGTCGTGGACATAGCCTTCCCTGTCGCGGTCGAGCACCGACTGGTAGGCCCGGATGGCCGGCACGTAGTCGCGCTTGGCCAGCAGGAGATTTCCCAAGAGATACTGAGGATACGGATCGTCTTTGATCAGGGGCGCCGCCGTTTTGAGGATCTCCAGCGCGGGATCGGGAAACCCGGCTTTTTCCCAGGCCTGGGCGAGAGCGACGGCAAGACCGGGATCATTTGCGTTGCGCCTGTGAGCCTCTTCCAGAAAGGGAATCGCCTCGCGCGGCTGTTTCAGCTTGTCGAGCAGGGTGATGCCAGCGGCATACGGCCCGTGGTAATCCCTGTCGTTCCGGGCCATCATCTGGAGCGCCGCCTCGTACATTTCCCTGGGACGGGTTCCATCACGCTGGAGAGCGAGGACCAAATTTCCCCAGGTCCCTTTTTCATGGGGATCAACTTCGGCCGCACGTCGGAACAGTTGTATAGCTTCGCCTATTCTTCCTTCTTCCAGGGCCCTGATTCCGTCATTGTTGTATTGCACGCCTTCATTGTGCCTGCCGACATCATCAGGATCACCGTCACTGGGGCTTGGAAGCTGCGGCAGGACCAGCCTGGGCGGAACAGGCGTCGCCGCGGGAGCGGGAAAGAACCTCGAGGCAATCTCTTCAGCCGAAAGTGCGAACGCCGGAGCGGAGAACATCGTCAGCAGGGCGAACGCAAGCACGCCCGGTCTTCCTCTTCGCATCATGAATTGCAGCCTCACACCGTCAGCCCGAGTCTCTCGAGCAGGGTCTTGAACTCGGCATCGGAAGGAACGCAGAACATCACGCTCCTGCCATCGAAGACGAAATATGGAAACAGCCCCAGCGCTTCGGAACGGTCTTTCGAGAGAACAACGATTTCGTTCGCCGGCAAATCGAGGCCAGGGCGTTCCGAGGGAGGGAGCGGGCACGGGCGCGGGCCTGACAGATTCAGAAACGGCTCGCGGGCTCCAGGCGGGAGTCGCAGGACAATCGGATTCTGGAGGATTCCCTTGCATGCGGCCAGCAGGACCGGAAGCCCGCCGGCGACCTGGCGAAGCCCATCGTCTGCTAGATTCGGAGGTGTTTTCAGGAACTCCGTCACCTCACGGAGCATGAACAAGGGATTCATGTCTTCGGACGCCTCGTTCATCGCCTTCGCAAGGCCGGTCGAAAAGAAAGCATCCCCTGCCACCTCCCTCACGGAAAGCGAGAGATGATGCAGCATCCGCACGGATGCAGGGCCGGAAAAATGTGCGTTGAGGGCATCCCTGGCGGCTTGGTCGCCTTTCGGCGTTCGCCGGCCGAAAAACAGGTACGTCTGCAAAAACGTGAACGACAGGAACGCGATCAGCGGCTCGATCGCGGCCCGAAGCGATTCCATCAGCGCTGCGGGGCCGGCCGGCCGGAAGAACCGCTCGAGCGGCCCCGTGACGAACGAGGGGTATCGACCGAGGATCATATCGATCATCGGCGGCTTTGCGAGCGACAGCATGCCGTCCAGATGCTGCAGCACCGTTTCCGATGCTCTGCCCAACGGCACTGTCTGTTCGAGATGCGCGTCATCGACCGAGATATCGGTGACCATTTCATCGAAAACGGCCGGCTCCGCCTGTTCGATCCTTACTGCCATCCTTGGCTCCCGGGGTGCGGCAAAATCGATGGAAACAGCCTCCCATACGTCCGAATCGACAAGCTCTGACGTGTTCGCAGGGATCTCACCAGAAGAAAAGTCCTCCCCCGGCGGGCGTGCCGTCGTAAGGGGAACCGGTTTTTCAGCGATAACGTCGGACTTCTCGAGTATACCCTTCGCTATTTTACTCCGCATGGAAATAACACGGTCTTTTTTCGCGCTTTCGCCGGGACCCAGTGGAACCGAAGGAACGGCCTCAGACGCCGACGCAGGAGCCGTTTTTTCCGGGAGCGGCACGCCAGGGCGTTTCAGGGGCTTTTCTCCAGTCACGGAAGGGGACCTGAGGGCATCTGCAATGGGCTCCGTCTGACGACTGTTCCCGGACACACCGTCGGCAGGAGGCGCATATCCAGGCATCGTCACGAGATGAGCCCACGGAAGTGGGCCGGGAGGCGGTGCAGCTGCGACAGATGTCGTCGCGAATGGATTCTGCGACGGCAGTGAGAATTTTACCTCGACTGGCCGGTCCTTGGGCTTCGAAAGCGGAGGAGGGGGCGGCGGCAACTGCAAGGCCATTTTCCGGGCATCAAGCCGTGCAAGCGCTTCACGCGACCGCGCTGCAACCCTGGGAAAAGCACTTTCGGTTCCCCGCACGAGCGTTTCGCGCATTCCCTCGTCTGCAAGGAGGGGGAGAAACTCGGCGACGCAGGCCGGCACCCATTCGTCGGTATCGGCCAGCGCTTCTTCCAGTGCGGCAGTCATGAGCGTTCGCGGCGCGTCCCGAATCGCCGCAACCGCTTCGCGCCCGACGCCGGCATCGGGGTCCGCGAGGGCCGCGAGCACCCAGGCGAGAAGGCGGCCGTTCCCGGTAGCGACAGCCGGCCGGCATGCGGCTGTCCGCACGTCGGGGTCGCAATGGCCCATGCAGTTTTCAAGGAATCCGCGCGCCTGGCCGGGTGAGCCGTCACGCCGCGACAGCATGGCAAGCACGTGGAGCCTCTGTCGGCGCGTTCCCGCGGTTTCGAGATACTCCCAGGCAGACTCGTCAAGATGGTCTGGGTTCCGGTCGGTCACTGCCCGCTCGATCCGGGCATCCTGATGCGGGTCAGCCGGAGCCGACCGGAGCGACAACACGACCTGGGTTGCAAGAACGGCCAAGCCGGCGTCTTTTTCCGCCAGGGCCAAGTCATACAGGGGCATCAGCAGGTCATGGCGCCGATGCGAAAGGACCCCGAAGATCGCCCTGCGGCGTTGTTCGGGGTCCGGATCGGCGAGACCTTCAAGCAACAGATCGATCACGGGAACTCAGGCCGCGCACGCCTGCTCCTTCCCGCCGGCGGTGGGGTTCGACGACGCGGAGTCGCCGGACGATGTCGACGGTGCGGACGTATCGGCTGCTTTCGCGGACCCCGACGCGGAGGAAGCGCCGCCCGAGCCGCCGTCGGATTTCGGTGCGGAGGGGGCCGGCGTATCCTTGTCGCGACTCTGCGCCTCGATATATCCCGAGCTTCTATAGTCGGTCGTATAGAATCCGGAGCCCTTGAAAATGATGGAACTGGCCGAAAGCAGCTTCTTACCGGCGGTTCCGCAGGTCGGACACAGTTGCGGATCCGTACACTTCATCGAGTGAAACGCATCGAATTTCTTCTCGCACGCCGGGCAAAAATAACTGTATGTCGGCATATGTCTCCTCCTGAGTATGAAAGCCTGTCGACGAGATTCGTTCATTTAGCACTCTTCGTTTCAGAGTGCTAATCAAGTGTATCACAGGAAAAATACTCGATCAAGCAATCTGTCAGTCTGAATGCCCGGGATTTCACAACCGCTGAATCACTGAGAACACGGAGGGCACGGAGCCTTCACAGAGAAAAAGCCTTTTTTTAGACTCATTTTCTTGAGCACGAACAGAAACTCTTCCGTTGCCTCAAGCAATCTGTTGGACGATCTGCAGGGGATCTCTGTCGGGGAAGTAACAGGCGGCCACGGCGAGCGACAATGCCATTGCATCATTTTCCGGAATACCGTCTCCCGGCGGAATCCGCGCGAGCCGTTGCACGATCTGCTCGACAGCCCCACGCCGCCGTTCGTCGGCCTCCGGCACGGGAATGGACCGGACCTGCGTGACGGTGATGTGGAAGCTGAAGAATCTCCCGGCGAACCAGGCGTTGACGAGGCGGCTGTTGAGAAGTCCGGCAAGGTAATCGAGCGAAAAGGGGAGCTTCGGCCGGCATATATACGAGAGAGAATTTTTCGGGAAGAACCCGTCCCTGTCGACTGCCGTCACAAGCCGCACCGGCAGCGTCTCATGACGAAGATTCTGGTACACCAGTTTTTCTCCGCGGAAGATATCCGGATCGCCGGCGTAGGTCAGATGCGGCCCGTAATCCAAAAACAGCCCGTCCCAGCGAATTCGGAAGGGCTCCACTTCGCGGCCTCGGATGACCCTCACGGCCGTCGTCCCTTGCGGCGTGTCGCTGACGAACCTGGAAACCCGGTCTCCCCGCCGCATCGACTCCTGAATGCCGACGCCGATTTTCGCGATCTCGCCCAGCCGGGCATTTCCGGCTTCCATGTCTTCAAAGAGCGCTTCAATGGTCGGATCTGCGAGAGCTTTCTTCAACCCGGTAGGTTCCAGAAAGCTTTTCGCAGGGGCGGTCCGCCTGATATGCCAGCCGTCGCGCTCATCATACGAGTCATAAATACACACGGGCGCGTGTTCCCTGAAGTTTCGATGGATTTCCGTCACCACGGGGATGATACCCGGCGCTTGAGGAAAAAAGCGTGTTGGAAGGAGGAACAGGCGTCTGACGTCATGCCCGGCAAACGCGAGTTTTCTGATCTTGACGCATTGGTGGTTGACGAGCCAGCCATGCGACGTGAGCAGAAGCAACGCACCGCTCGGCTCGAGGAGCTTCAGCCCGCCCTCGATGAAAAATGTGTACAGATCCTTTTCGCCTTCAGCCGTCTCGTAACGCGTTTCCAAGTGCGCACGAACCAGTTCAGGGAGATTCACCCTGTATGGCGGATTTCCGATGATGACGCGAAACGGCCCATTCGGAGGGTCGAGCAGAAAATCACGCTGCTCCAGGCGGGGCCAGCCATGCTCGGGGGCGACGGCAATCAACCGTGCCAGGCAGATCAGCAAAGCCTCTGCGTCGAGATCCGTGCCGGCCAGTTCATTCAGAGAGCCGGTGTGGTTCCGTTCAAACCGCATCTCAGCGAGCGGCACCAGAAAGGCCCCATCTCCGCATGCCGGATCAAGGAGATCTCCGCATATGCCGGCAAGGCCGGTCTCAGCAAGGAGTCGCTTCACAAGAGATTCCGGCGTATAATACTGCCCAGCGCCCCGCCGACGCGCTCGATGCCGCTTTTCGAGGTCGGGCACCCATCCTTGCGGCGTTTCTTTCAGCGGATACTCGGCATCCTGGAGCGTATCGATCCACCGATACAGACCATTCGGGGCGCCTGCCTCACGAAGCATCTCACGAGGAGATCCGGAAAAACTCCTGTTCCGCAGACGCCCGAGCCAGTCGGCAAACCACTCGAACAGTTTCACATGCCGAAATAAATCAGGCTTCGCGCTTCCCGCCAGCCTTCGCAGCCTCTTCTCGCCGCCGCTTCTCGAGAAATTCCACGAAGAAGGCGAGGAAGACGCCGAGCATACCAGCCGTTATACCAGAGAGAATCACGATCAGCGAGCGACTTGGTTTCGATTTTCGCTCGGCCGGGTATGGTCGGTCTATGACCTCGAACTGGCTTCCTTCTTCGGCTTCCGAGATTTTTGCCATTTCATATTGCGTAGTCAATGTTTCGAACACTTTCTCTTTGACCTTGAGTTCACGCATCAGGCGGGCATACTGCAAAGCAAGTTCCGGAATCCCCTCGAGTTTTTTCTCGACATCGCCGATTGCCTTGTCGAGAGCCTTCTGGCGGGCTTCTTCGGAGACCTTCTGTCCCTCGATGCGCACCAGTTCGGGAAGGTTGCCCATCGACTTCAGCAGGCTTTCCTGCATCTTGAGGGCAACGTCGCTCTCGACTTTCGACGATTCGAGCTTGACCAGGCTGTCCACGACGGCTCTCGCCTGTTCGTCAATTGCTATCAGCTTGTTCTTATCTTGGAACGCCTTGAATTTCGATTCGGCTTCATCGAGTTCTTTCTGAACCTTCGCAAGCTGCTCCTCGATGAACACGCGCTTTTGCGTGGCAGGCCCCTTGGCATACATGTTCAGATTCACCAGATACGCGGCGGCCAGATCAGCCGAGAGGGATGCAGACGTCGTTTCAGCAGAAATCGTGATCAGACCGTCCTTATCTTTCGAAATGTTGACGATGTTCCCGATCTTCTTGATCAGATCGTCGATTTTCACATCCTCGGGTGTTTTTTCTCCCATCAGAATCGGGTTCGTCGCCACGCCGAACTGCCTGATGATACGTGAGGACATATCGTCGCTTTTCAGATACGCCATCAGATATTCCGCTCCGCCACCGCCGCCAAGGCCGCCGAGCATGCCCGCCATCGGGAGATTGCTGAGTAACGCGCTCATGCCGCCGCTTCCGCTTTTGGCATGAACGAAGATCGTCGCCTTCGACTTGAACTGATTGGGAATCGTCAGACTGTACAGCGCCGCGATGACGGCAACGACGAAGGGCATGACCAGCACCATGCGCCAGTGTTTCCAGAGGACCTTGCCGAGCTCGAACAGGTCGATCTCGTCGTCGTCCATGCCCATCATGATCTCGCGCTTGATGAGCTCCTGCTTGATTTCCTTCTTCAGGGATTCGGTGTCGATGTCGTCGTTTCGAACGTTTGTCATGATGCCTGCGATCTCCAGAAGTTCCAGCGAACGGGGAATGCCACGCCCACCGTCAGTGTTGCATTGCCTGAAAGGCTCCGCCCGCGGGAACGGGCTACGCCATGCAATCGAGTGATAAAGGTATCACAAAAACAGTTCGGCGTGTGCAGAACGCCGATGTTTTCAGTTTTTCGGATGATGACAGGCGACCAGATGGCCCGCATGCACCTCGGCAAGCGCAGGCGGCGCTGCGCAGGTGGAACTCACCCGGTCACACCGGTCACGACTCGGGCATCCGGCCGTTCCGGGAGCATTTCCTCCCGCCGCATCGGTCGAATCCGCCGGCAGTTGCGCGCCTTCCCGCAGATGAAGGGCGGCGCCGAGAAGCCTGCGGGTATAGGGATGTCGTGCATCGCGAAGAAGGCAATCGGCCAGCATCGACTCGACGATCTTTCCCCGATACAATACCAGCACCCGATCGGCAATCTGGCGGACAACCGCTATATCGTGCGATATAAATAAGAGAGAGAGTCCGCGAGCCTTTTTCAAGCGCAGAAGCAGTTCGAGAATCTGGGCCTGCACGGACACGTCGAGGGCGGAAACCGCCTCGTCGGCGATCAGCAGGGTCGGGTCCAGGATCAGCGCCCGGCAAATACCGATCCGCTGGCGCTGGCCCCCGCTGAACTCGCTGGGATACCGATCCAGCACATCGCGTTCGAGTCCGACTTCAGCCAGGCCGCTCGCGAGGCGTGCGCCCCAATCCGACCTGCGCCCCACGTCGTGGATGCGGAGCGGCTCTTCAAGAATGTGCCGGACAGACATTCGCGGGTCGAGCGAACTAAAAGGATCCTGAAAGATCATCTGCATGTGGCGGAGATTTTCCAGCACCACGCCCCGATTGGCGGAAAACAGGTCGCGGCCCTGGAGCGCCGCTTTTCCGGAATCCGCCTGATGGAGCCCCATCAACACGCGCGCAAGAGTTGATTTTCCCGATCCGCTTTCGCCGAGAATGCCGACGGTTTCGTGCGCTCCGACCTCGAACGATACGTCCGAAAGCGCCTCTACCCTCGCAGCAGCCCGGCCGCTCCACCAGTCCGCGCATCGTGACCAGAGGGGCCGTTCGAGCTCGAAGGCTTTCCCGATCCCCGCCACGGATAATACCGGCTTCTCGGTTTGAGCATTCACAGCCACCCCGGCAACTGCCGCCGCCGCGATTGCAACCCCGGTCCCACCGGCCAGGCCAGCAGTGACGGCAGCAAGCGCGCCTTCCGAGGGCACGGAGGGAAATGTTTTTTCAGATGAGGTCACAAGTGTCTCGAACCCCGCAATTGATCGATGATTGCTTTCCTATCGGACGATTCCAGAGTTTCTCCAACGGATAACCGAAGGAAAATTCAGTCGTTCGGAAAGAGACAGCGCACCCGGCGACCTGCTCCCAGCTCGGTCACCCCAGGCAATGTCTGCCTGCAGCTCTCCTGCGCTTTGGAACACCGATCGGAAAAAACGCAGCCGGCGGGCTTTCTGTCGGGAGCCGGCAGATGTCCCGCAATCGGCCTGGGCAGGCGCTTTTCGATGATCAACCTGGGCAGGGCCTCGATCAGCGCCGCGGTATACGGATGCGCCGGCCGGGCCATCACATCCTGCGTCGGCCCGGATTCCACGACGACACCGGCATACATCACGACGAGTTCATCCGACACGGCCCTGATCACGCCGAGATCGTGGCTGATGAACATCATCGAACTGCCGCCGGCCCGCACCTGCCGCCGGAGTTCCCCGAGAAGCTGAATCTGGAGAGCCGCATCGAGAGCGGTCGTCGGCTCGTCGGCGATGACGAGTTCGGGCTCCATGACGAGCGCCATGGCAAGCATGGCCCGCTGGCGCATGCCCCCGCTGAGCTGGTGCGGAAACGAGGAGATGAACCTTGCGGGATCGGCAAAGCCGGCCCGCTGAAGCGACCGCATGACGCGATCTCGTATTTCCTCGCGGGTCGCCCCGGGCAGATGTGCCTGCACCGTCTCACCGACCTGGTCGAAGAGGGTCATCAGGGGGTTCATCGCCGTCATCGGCTCCTGGAACACCATCGCCATCCGCCTGCCCCGAATTGCGCGAAACGCGTCCTCGTCGAGCGAAAGCAGGTCGAGGTCATCGAACCTGATCGCCCCGGACCGCGCGACGACGGCTGAGTGCGGCAGCAGGCCCATCATGCTCAGTGCAAGGACGGATTTTCCCGAACCGGACTCGCCGGCGACGCCGACGCAACGGCCACGGGCGATTTCCAGGTTCACGCTCTGAAGCACCGGGAGAGGCCGGCCGTCGCTGCCGCGCAGGGTCAGCGAGTAGTCAGAAACGCTCAGGATGGGGGGCATCCGCTCTCACCGGATATCGGAGGAGCCGGCCGGAGCTGGCGCGTCACCGCTTCCAATCTTCTTTTGCCATGCGGAGGGACGCATGTCGATGATGCCTGCGTCATTCTCGGGCCCGGTCAGATACGTATGCCACGCGGCGACATCCGCCGGCCTGAACAGGAACGCACCCGGTGCGACGGCATCGAGCCGCTCGGAGATGCTGCCAAGATATGCAGAAGGACTTGCCTGCTCAGGCCACCGATCGAGCCGCTCAAGAACCTCATCCAGCTCCGGGTCGGAAATCCCGCAATAATTGAGAGAATCGGTTATCGACGCCATCGGGGTATGCCAGAGGTCGACGGCATTACCGGCCCGGGGCAGTTGAAACGCCAGCAGGAAGCTGTCCCATGTATCGCCGGCAAGCCTGTTCCCGAGAAGCTCGGACCAGCTGATCGCCTCAACCGAGGCATCGACGCCTACACGTCTGAGCTGGGACGATATTTCCTCCGCAACCAGCTTCCTGACGAGGTTCTCCTCGTTGACGAGAATCTTCATCGCGAAGGGTTTTCCGTTCACATCCCGCTTGCCATCACCGTTCGAATCTTTCAACTCAGTCTCGTCGAGCAGAAGAGCGAGACTGGCCGCGTCCTGCGCTGTTTCAGGGGCGTTTTTCCCGAGATTTCCGGCTACCGACGCCGGGAACGGCATGTTCGCGAGAATCGTTCCGTCGTAGGGAATCTTCGATCTGGCAGCCCCTCTGTCGATCCCGGCGACAAGCGCTTTACGCACCTGCACCTGGTCGAACGGGGCTTTCTTCAGGTTGAATCCCCAGAACAGGAAGCTCGGATTCTGGTATCGCGCGAAACGGGTGTCAGGAATCTGGAGTTCTTCGATCTTCGAGGCGATCTCAGATGGAACCGGAATCCAGTCGAGCCTTCCCTGCCGGAAATCGTTCAGAAGCGTCTCAAACTGGGAATGGCACCTCACGAGAATCCGCTGGAAGGTCGGCCTGGTCGTATCGGAAGCCGCGCCCCCGACCGACTCGAGTTCCAGGAACATTCCCCGTTTTCTATCCGCGAGACGATATGCTCCCAGACCGACGGGATACTGGCTGTACAACACCTGGGTCGACGTTCCGGCTTCCGCGCCTGCGGGCGCATCAGAGACGCTCATCCGCCGTTCGATCATCGCTTCGGGTATGTTTTTTCCCTCGAGCAGATGCGGAGGAAGAAGACCGGCCGTCAGCAGTTCGAGATACCGGCGCGACAACCCCGGAAACACGATGCGAATCCGCCTGCCGCGGTCCATGGGAGCGATTTCGACGACCTCTGAAGCGAGAGCCGCATAGGGTGAGGCATTCGCAGGGTTGCGCATCGCCGCGAACGTGAATTCGAGGGCTTTCGGATCGAACGGCGTTCCGTCATGCCAAGCCAAATCCTGCTTCCAGATGCCGTCGACGATGAGCCGACCGTTTTCGTCGGGATAGCTCACCCACGAGGCGAAGAGATCCCCCTCCAGGCTCCCATCGGCGGCAACTTTCAGGGGAGCGGCATGAACCAGGTTGCAGACGGACCGATCGTATTCGCCATGGTGGCCGATCGGGGACAGGTCGACCACGTCGCCATACAGCCCCAGCCTGAGAACATCCGGCGAATTCCGTGAAAAATCCGCCTGAAGCCTTTCGGGAAGTTTTCGGTCGGAACGACAACCAGCGGAGAAGAGCGCAAGGAGCATCAGGACGGCAAGGAGGATCCTTCCGGCAGATGCGCTGCCAGTCCGTTTTTCCGGGGAGGCTGTGCGGGTCATTGTGCGGCACCGCCGGTCGCCGGCACGGCATTCGTCTCGCCGGTCAGCAGCGGGAAGGAGGGTGAAGCGGGCGGGCTGGGCGGAGCTTCCGCCGGAACCGGGGCCCGTTCGGCAATCATCGCGCCGAGTTCCTTCAGTTTCGCTTCGACATCCGCTTTCATGCCATCAGGAAGAATGCGGCCACTATATATTTCGCGCAATATTTCAATGGCGGGCACCCTGTTTCCCGCGGCAAGCAGGTCATCGGCCATCTTCCGCTGCTGAACGGTCAGCGAGGCGAGAAGGGTCCTGATCTCTTCGCCCATCTGGGGCGGAAGGTCGGTGCTGCCGTAGGCTTCTTCCAGAAGGGACCGGCCTTCGGCCGTCCGGTTGGTCCGGATCAGCAGGGAGCCGAGATCCCGCTTGTAGACGGGCTGTGTCGGTCCGAGGCTTACGGCCTTTCTCAGGGCTTTTTCGGCCGTGGCCGTCTGGCCGAGGTTCGTCGCGGAAATCCCGATGATATCGAGCATCGTCGGGTCGGCCTCGTTCACCATGGCCGAAATCGAGGCGGCGAGATTCAGCGCTTCCTGCCATTTCTGCATCGACGCCTTGACGACGGCGAGGTTCGCCGCCGCCTGGGTGACGAACGTCGGGTAGTTCATCGCGCGCGACAGCGCCCACTCAGCCTTCGTCAGGTCGGCGAGTTCCAGGGCGATCTTGCCGGCGTAGAAGTAGTAGATGGAGCGCGCCTCGCCCGCGGTGAGATACTGGCCAAACAGCGCCTCGTCGAGAGCTTTTTTCCTGTCCTGCAGCAGGTGGTAGAAAATATGCAGGCGCCTGAACGTCACGGAATGGTAGGTCGAACGGGCGTTGAAGTTGATGTTTTTCCAGGCCCGGTTGGCGAAATCGAGGGCTTCCTGCGGTTTGTTCTCGAGTTCGAGAATCGTCGCCATCTTCAGATACTGGTCGCCCGGGAGCGGGTCGATCTGCATCGCATTCAATAGTTCCCGCTTTGCCATCAGGACACTTTCGGGGGAGGCTCTCTGTCCGAGATACGCTTCCGCCGCGCGCACCTTGATATCCGCCTGCCAGCTTCGGACCTCGTAATTGATGGCGAGAAGCCCCGCCACCACGCCGAGGATCCCAACCCACACGGGGGCGTTCGGGACCGTATCGACCGTCGTGAGAGGAAGCTGCCGCGAAAAAAACATCGTTTCAGCCATCACCGGAACAAGCGCCAGAACGATGACAGCATACAACGCCGTTTCGATGCGATGGAACGGAAAGTCGGGCACGGCCGCAGCCAACTGGGCAACCATCGCGGCACCCAACGTGATCAGCAGCACATGGTCACCCCGGAAATCGCTCGCCCGCACACCCTGCATGTCGGCTTTGACCGCATGGTAGATCCCGCCGAAGAAGCGCCACATCAGCCATAGCAGGATCCCGAAGCCGATGATTCCGAGTTCCACGAGCACCTGGAGCCAGTCGTTATGAGCCTGCCGGAAGGTCACCGGCGTGAATGTCTCCTTGTTTTCGTCATCGAAGGTTTTGGCTTCCTGGAGCGGGAAAAAGTGTTTGAATGAGCCGTAACCGCCGCCCAGCAGCCAACGCGAGATTCGAGCGGGAAGCTCTCCGGTTTCCGCGGCCATGTCGATCTGATTCCGCGCTTCCGGCGAGGCTATCGGCAGTTTCGGATTGTCGAGCCAATTCCGAAACGTCGCATACCAGACCCAGACACGTTCGTATGTATTGCTGACGTTCCGATCCATCGTAAACGTGTTTCGGATTTTATCCCACATATCCGTTGATCTCGCTGTCATGGCCGATATCACCAGCCCCCCGGCCAGGACACACCCGATGATCGAAAAGAAGGCCGCATGCCGCCGGACAAACTTCCAGCTGCGGTCGAACAGAACCAGCATGAGGAACATGAACATCACACCTGCGATAACGCCCATCAGCGCGGCGCGACAGCGGGTAATGTAGAGTCCGTATACCATCCAGGAGAAAAGGCTTATCGAAATTGCCTTCATGAGTGGATGTCGATAATAAAAGAAGAATCCGAGCGGGAAAAACGCGGAAAACATCGCGAACGTCCCGAGATAGTTCCGGTTTCCGAACGTCGAAACGATCGACATCATCGAGTATTCTTTGCTTGCAAGCTGAGGAAAGAGCGGAATATACCAGGACGTATAATCAAATCGTCCCTCGAGAATCTCATCACGAACGAATGTGATTCCATTCGCGGCATCGAGCTTGAAATACAGGTTATACGCCTCCATGATGCCGAGACTGCTCGTCGCGATACCGACGAGCACCATCGCCCAGATCACGCCCTCGAACTGCCAACGCTCTCGCACGACATTCACGATGAGCGGGAAGAGCATCAGGATAAGAAACGTTCCCCGGAGGTCACGAAGAGCTGACGGAACATTGTCGTTCCAAACGAGAGAAACGAGCGCCAAGCCGAAAAACGCAAACAACGGGAAATCCAATTTCGTTCGAACGAACTGAATTCTGCCGTTCACGATGAATCGCAGGCAAAACATTGCCCCGAAAAACGCGAGAGCGATCTTTGACGTAAACTCTTTTGGGGTAAGGAAATTTTCCGTCGTCTGGCGCGAGTAAAGAAACGGAACAATCAGCGCCACAAGAATCACGCCGATGTAGACCAGCCAGTCCAGAGCGTCAAGGGTTCCCCACCCGTTCGTCCGGTTCTCAAACTTGGTGTTTTCACTATCGTTTCGGGTCTGTTTCATGATATCTCAACGATTCTGAATGGTGACTTCCAGGCCTGGAAACTGGCCTGCCGTGCCGTTCGCCGGGCGACCGGCATAATCGACGATATTTTTATTGCTCTCCGCAACCATGACCGTGGATGACCCTGGGAAAAAAGTGCCGTCATTCGTTTCGAGGATGTTCAGGTAGATATCTGTCGAACTCGCCGTCGTTGTCGATGCAACCATATTCGTAACGACGACCTCTTGTGAAAACACCAGATCTGCTTCGACAGGCGGCGAAGCGTTTGTCAGGAGCACTGATTTTGAAGCCTGAAGCGGTTTGCTGAACTCGAGCTTCAACAGATCGCCCGGAGAAATATGGATATTATTGTCCGTATCGATCCATGTCGCTTTCTGAAGCGCGAGGGGAGGCTCATAATCGACAATGATGTCATCAAAGGATGCAATGTGGTCAGGCCCGAGACATACAAGCTGACCGCGATCGGGGTATACTTCGTATGCTCGACTCCAGGGATCGAATGGAATGTTCTGGAGATATGTTCCGAGAAGCAGTTCGAGTTTTGCACCCTGGCCGGAAAAGCCGAATTTCTTGTCTTCGAAGGTGTTGAATTTGATCAATGCCTCCTTGATAATGTCGAGTTCATGCCTCGCCTTCGAAATCTTGGCCTCTCTGACATAATTCTGATAATACGGCAGAACCACGCCGACCAGGACGAGGATGATGGCCACGACAACAAGGAGTTCGACAAGCGTGAATGCGCGTCTGTTCATACGTGCGATGATGGTAACACACATCTCACGCCTCTACAATAACCCATTCACACGAACATGAGACGTTGGTACATTCCTTCACGTTGATGATGCCGTACACACAAAAAGAGCCTCCGTCATGCGGAAGCTCTTTTGTGATACAACCTGTGATGTTACTGAGGAAGGATGGTCGCCGGCTGTTCGGAAATACAGGCATTTGCATTGGGTGTCGCAAGATCGTAAATATTGTCATGGCCTGATCTGACTGCAATCGTGTCACTGCCGACAGAAAACACATCCTTCATCTCTTTTGCCACCTTAAGAATGATCGTTTTCGAAGCTATGACCCGCACATCGTAGTCTTCATCATGTTTGATGATATTCGTAATATCACTCGTAGATGTTATTGCAAAGCTGCTAGAAAGGAATCCCGCTAATACGTCCTTGGAAGCAATAGAAATTGCCGTTGGCGAAGAAAGCTTTCTGCTGAAGGTCAGATGCAGTTCGTCAGAAACGTTCTGTGAATCGACAGCACCTGAATTGTTCTTGTCGACCCATTTGACCTGGACCAGTGCCAAGGGCGGCTGATACGAGAAAATGATATTGTCGTTCGCCTTCTCGATCGTCGCGGGAGTGTTGCCAAGATCTCTATCCGGGCCGCCGGAGTAAACATATCCGGCTTCGGTCGAAACCGCATATGCTTTGCCCCACGGATCGATCGGCGCTTTATTCAGGTAGCGGCCGGTGAGAACCGAGACATCGGCAAACGTATACTCACCTTCACGAGTTTCGTACACCATCAGGGCGCGGGCGATTTCTTCGAGGTCGGTTTTGGCCTTGGCCAAGCGGGCCTCTTCGACGTACGACTGGACGTACGGCATTGCGGCACCGGCCAGTACCGCGAGAATGGTGATCACCACGAGGAGTTCGATCAATGTGAAACCGCGTTTCATTTCATGTTCTCCTTGAATTTCGGAGGTTAGAACCCAAAAATTACTGGTAAAGAATTTTTACGATATCAGCACGAGCTGCAGAAGCGGGAGAATTGGAATTTCGGTCACAAAGTACATTTCCGGCCGCGATGCTCAGCGTACTCGAACCAGGCCTGAAAGCCGGATCAATCGGTTGAACGAACGTGAAACTGGCCGTCTTGTCATTCACCCACACACCGGAAGACGACAATACGGGGCCGCCGGCGTCGGGAACAGTCAGCCCGGAATTCGTGAGAGCGACGGCCGAGGCCGGACGGCAGACGTGAATATGCACTGCGTCACCGGGACCAACCAGTCCGTCGGCGTTCACATCCAGATAGAAAACCCGCGTCACTGCCATACGAGGTCGATAGTCCACGATGATCTCATCCCCCGTGCCGACTTTTCCATCGGGTCCAAGCGAACATACCGTGGAACTCGCATTGCTGACCATATACGCACTCCCCCACGGATCGGGAGTGATCTTAACGAGAAACGGCCCAACGAGGCTCGCAACGGTATCACTCGTGTAGACTCCATATTGGGATTCATACAGCATGATCGCGCGCTTTATTTCATCGAGATCCGCTTTTGCACGCCCCACGCGCGATTGCTCAACGTAATCCTGAACGTAAGGAACCGCTCCCCCGGCCAAAATAGCGATGATCGTGACAACGACCAGCAACTCTATCAGCGTAAAACCGTCTCTGGTTTTCATGTCACGTTCTCCTGAAAAGATGTTGCGTACAAAGCATTCAGCGGAAAAGAAATTCTGCGATGCATGTAAAGCTTCTCGTCGGTGACCGCAAAACCGGCCTCCGAGCGGAGACCGGTTTTGCTTTTTGATCAATCAATCAACACCTTCAACACATCAGCTCGAGCTGCAGCCTTACTCTTATCCATAATCTCGTTGGTCCCTTTAACCGTCAACTCGCATTTATTGATTGAAAAAGAAGTTGCGAGAGTTGACATGTCTCCAATCGGAATTCTCAAGAGATTGCCTGAATACTCCGGGGTGCTTCCCGTCAATGCCGTTGCTGTAATATCCTCTCCGTCATTCTTCAGCTGAAGATTATCAATCGAAGAGTCAGGAGTAGAAATGGGACGGCATGTTTTGAGATAAAGATTATCGCCACTGCTGACGAGACCATCGCCATCGGCATCGCCAAAGGTCACACGCGTGACTGCCATCCTGGGGCGAAATTCCACTGAAATATTATCGGCTGCCCCTGCCCCATTTTCCACCCCATCAGGTCCAACAGAGAAAGCCACCGACTTTTCGTCATTAACAACATATGCGTTCCCCCACGGGTCTGGGATGTTTCTCGTCAGGAACGGACCAACGAGGCTAGCAATATTCGTTCCTGTGTAGGGGCCATACTGTACCTCATACAGCATAATGGCTCGTTTGATCTCGTCGAGGTCGGCTTTTGCCCTGCCGACGCGCGCCTGCTCGACGTAGTCCTGCACGTAGGGAACCGCTGCGCCGGCCAGGATGGCGATGATCGTGACGACAATCAACAACTCGATCAAGGTGAAACCGTGTCTGCGTATCATAAAATTCCTCCTGTTATATAAGTAACCCATGTTAGGTAATTAGCTCAGACCTGATTTTACTGGGGAAGAATCACCACGGGCTGGTTCGAGATACAAGCATTTTTGTCTTTGGCGAGGTCAAACAAAGCCCCATGATTATCCACAACAGAAAGCGTATCCGAACCAACCGCAAAGGGTTCAGGGGAAGCGGTGGTGTCGGCAACTTTAAGAACGATCGTTCTCGAGGCAATGACCCGTACGTCATAGTCGTCATTCGTGCCAACCTTAATAATTTTGGCAGTATTGGTCGTGCCGTATTTGCCCGTAATGGCGAAGCAAGATGCAAGCCAATCCTTCGCTATTGCATTTCCAGACGACAAAAGTGCTTCCAAACCATCGCTTGTAGCAAGTTTGCGGCTGAACAGGAGATGCAGCTCGTCGTTCACGTTCTGCGCATCGACGGCACCGGAGTTGTTCTTGTCGACCCACTTCACGGAAACGAGCGCCAACGGGGGCTGGTATGAATACATGATATTGTCATTCGCCTTGTCCGAGTTCGTTAACCCAAGATCTCTATCCGGGCCGCCGGAATACACATAGCCGGCCGAAGTCGAAACGGCATACGCTTTGCCCCAGGGGTCGATCGGGGCCTTGTTCAGGTAGCGACCAGTGAGAATCGAAACATCGCCGGAGGTGTATTCGCCTTCTCGCGTTTCATAGACCATGAGAGCGCGGGCGATTTCCTCGAGGTCGGTTTTGGCCTTGGCGAGGCGGGCTTCTTCGACGTATGACTGAACATACGGCATGGCAGCGCCTGCAAGGACCGCGAGGATCGTGATAACGACGAGAAGTTCGATCAAGGTGAAACCGCGTTTCATATAGTATTTCTCCTGTATGAGATACTTACTGAGGAAGAATGACAACCGGTTGGTCAGAAATGCAAAAATTCGGTTGTGGAAATTTCATGTCGATCAGTGTCTGATGATCGCGCGTAACCTGGATCGTGCTACTTCCTACAAGAAAGGTATTTGAGGTATCCTTCTTGACTTTCAAAATAACCGTCCGAGATGCAACCATTCTGATAGGGTCATCCGTTGTATCGACAATTGTATCAATACTGGCAAAAATCGAGTTTCCCGTGCAAATTCCGAAACAATCTCCCAGCGTTTTTCCTTTTGCAGTATTGTCTAAAATATCCGATGTCGAACATTTCAATTTGCGACTGAACAAGAGGTGAAGTTCGTCGGCCACGTTTTGTGTATCAACAGCGCCTGAGTTGTTTTTGTCGACCCATTTTACCTGGACCAGCGCGAGAGGCGGTTGGTAGGGGTAAAACAGATTGTCGTCGCTTTTATCAAAATCTCGGTCAGGGCCGCACGAAACGACAATGCCCTCGGCCGTGGCAACCCGGTAAGATTTTCCCCATGGGTCGATCGGGGATTTATTCAGGTAACGGCCGGTGAGAATCGTTACGTCACCTTGGGTATACTCACCTTCTCTGGTTTCATAGACCGTCAGAGCTCGTGCGATTTCTTCGAGGTCCGCCTTTGCCTTGGCCAGACGCGACTCTTCGACATACGACTGGACATACGGCATCGCGGCCCCGGCCAGTATTGCCAGGATCGTGATGACCACCAACAGTTCGATCAGTGTAAAGCCCCGTCTCATACCCAATTCTCCTTCGAAATGTGTAAATACTATTTTTATTCTGCCTTGATGATTACCGGCTGGCTAGAAATGCACCTGTTTCGCTGAAAAATCGACGTATCAAAAAGCGTATTCTCCGCTCTTACCGCCACCGTATCATTTCCCGGCGTGAAGATCATGGAAGCCGACGTCGCCAGGGGTATGACAAGCCCCTTTCCGTCAGGCATGGTTGCCACGTCGTCCCAGGCAAAGAGATTCTCGACTTGTTCATCGGGGATGCTGCTGAAAACGAAATTCAACGGACTTTTCACATTTGCCCCCGGAGCGTTGTCGTTGATGACCCGGGAAAACGTGAGCAGAATGTAATCCGGGGTATTCTGCGCATCAACCCGGCCTGTCTGGTTCGCATCCACCCACTTGGCCCTGACAAGGGCAAGAAGGGGCTGGTACATATAGAACACATTGTCATCCTGGGTAGAGGGGTTTCTGTCGGGGCCAGAAGAGTAAACCGTTCCAGCGTGGGTTGCCACGATGAAGGGGCGCCCCCAGGGGTCGATCGGCGATCTGTTCAGATATCGCCCTGTGAGTAAAGAGACATCTGAAGCCGTGTACCCCTTTTCCCGCGTTTCGTATATTGCGATAGCGCGGCCGATTTCTTCGAGATCGGCTTTTGCCTTACTCACCTTGCTTTCAAGGACATAAGACTGTACGTATGGAAGGGCTGCCCCTGCCAGGATGGCGATGATCGCAATCACAACAAGCAGCTCGATTAGAGTAAACCCTCGGGTCCCGCCACGAATAAAACAAGGGAAGAGTCTCATGAAAGCCCCGTTCAGGTCAGATTTCGCGCTATACTATCATACCATCGACAATAATCATACCGCCAAAGAATACGTACATTTTACATATTTTCCAGTAATTTTTTCATATTTTTGTCAAAGAACGCGATATTTTGTCGTCGGACGTGCTGCTTTATGTCTCGAAATAAATCTATATTTATTTAAGCAAACAGTGTACCCACTTTTATTTTGAAAAATCGCTCTTCTGAAGTTCTTATTCTTCTCCATAGGAAAATCCCCGCGCTCACAACGCGAGGCTTTTTTGCTACACACAGGAATATTTCCGCATGAAAATAATCTTTTTTCTTTTTTTTAACTACATTCTTCTACTTTGGATCAAAATTTCGTCATGTTTTCGCAGGGGTTGCGGCTGAGGGGAACAATCGACGATCGAGTCGATGAAATCCCTTGGCCGAATCGTCGTTTGCCCTATGATGATCGCCGGGGGAACCGGCGCGGCAAAGAGGAAAGAAAGAACATTTCCTCTCTGAGGGCTAGAAACGATTGCACTCCCAAGAGCCCTCTCGGGGTAGTTGGTGATGAAATCGAAGACGGAGACGTTCGACATTTTCGCCGGGCGAGAAAAGAAGATATCTATCCGGTCACCGAAATCTATGCGGATATTCCGATTGGCATCGACATACTCGACCTTCGTGATAAAAAACTCCTGGGGCATATACCTGAATATAATATCGTCGGAGGGGAAATTGGGTATCACACGCATCTGCGAGTCAAGCCCGTCAGGCCCGATCGAATACACGATTCCCATCTCTGCATTGTGTCGATATGGAGTTCCCCAGGGGTCGAACGGAGGCTCTTTTTCGAGATAGCTTCCGACAAAATTTCCCAGTTCAAGAATGGTGAAAGTGGCAATTTTGAAGGGCTGATCTTCCTTCGTATTATACATTCTGACCGCTTTTGCCAACTCTTCAAGATCAACCTGGGCCTTCGTGATCTTCGCCCGGAGGATATATTCCCCATACTCTCTGACGGCGATCAGGACGAGCGTTGCAATGATAATGACGGCCACCATCATCTCGATGAGGTTGAAACCTCGTGAATCAAGGGATCTGCATCCCTTTTCCGGCCGGCACCTCAGCATGTTAAGACGCTTCATAACAACCCTCTGTCTCAGTTCCGGGTTTGAACGACGAGCTCGGACTTGTCCGGTGACTGTTCGTCGGTTTCGTCGAGATTCACGAGTCGGGGCGTGACGAGCATGATCATTTCCACATCACTCTTCACATTTTTCGTCTTGCTCGTGAGACGCTTCAGGAGAGGAATCTTGTTGATCAGGGCCGGGCTCGAGGTGTCCGTCGTGTTCTGGCTCGAGATCAGGCCTCCCAGAACGACCGTCTCGCCGTCCTGCACGCGGATATACGAGTGGGTGCTTCTGCTGTCGCGCGTCGGCTGACCATCGTCATTGATTTTGACGACTTCATCGATCTTCAGGTTGATGTCGAGGCTGATTTCGTTGTCGTGAGAGATTTCGGGCGTGACGTCGAGCTGGATGCCGGTGTCGAGGTCACGGTATTCCTTGTATGTCTGGGGAACGTAGCCCAGATACGTCGTCGACGCGACTTCATACCGGAAATACGGCACGGGAATTTTCTTCCCGATGTTGATGGTCGCTTTCTTGTTGTGAACGGCCCTGATCTTGGGGCTGGACAGTACCTTCGCCTTGCCCTCGTTTTCGAGCATCACCAGGCGGGCCCCGAGAGCATACGATGTCGGAATCCTTGTGATGTCAGGGACACTGACATTGACGCCGTTCCCGCTGTTGAGGTCGATACCCAGTTCCCTGGTGAACGAGCGGTTCACTTCGAGAAGTTTGACTTCGATGACGGCCTGCTTCAGCTTCTCATCAACATTTTCGATGACCTTGGCGATCAGGTCGAGATTTTCCGGCGTTTCGTAGACCGACAGGGCATTGATGCGGTCGTTGACGGCCATATTAGCGGTGTCGATCTTCTCGGAAAGTGACCTGCTGCCGGTGATCATGCTGATGACCTCGGCGGGCTTCGCGTTCACGAGTTTGAACGTCCTGTACTGCTTGTTGCCAAACTTTTTCGCCTCTTCCTTCGTCATGATGATGTAGGTGTTTTCGTTGTGAGGCTTCATCACCAGGTCGTTCGTCGAGATGAGCAGCTCGAGAAGCTCGTCCAGGCTGAGGTTCTCGACATAGAAGTTGACGCTCTTGTCCTTCACGGATTCGTGGATGATGAGGTTGACGTTCATCATTTTCGATAGCGTCTGCAATGCATCCTTCAGCCCGAGGTCCTTGAACAGCAGTTCGCGGGCGACGCGGTCGGCGTGCTGGCCGAGCGAAATGACCGTCAGGTCTTTTCCGCGCAGGGTATACTGGAAATTCTTCTGCAGGAGAAGGCTCTTGAGAACATCCCTGAGGGGCATGTCGACGGCATGAACGGTGTATTTCCCTTTCACGCCGCCATCGGCGAAGACCCGAAGCCCGAACTTCTGGGCCAGGGCATCGAGAATGGTCGTCAATTCCTGCTGCTCGAACTGGATGCTCACCTTCTGGTCGAGAAAATCGCGTTCAGCGACGGAAACAGCCGCGCGCGGCATTTCCGGTGCGGCCCTGGCCGGAGCAACCTGAACGACATCCCGCGGTCTTTCGGGAACGGGTTCAACGGCTTTTTCAGGAACAACGAATTCCCGGGGCTTCGCCGGAACAGGTTCCTGCACCTTCAGGGTGATGGGTTCCTGAATTTTCTCCGCGACATATCCCGCGGGCTTTTCAGGAGCAAACTCCTTCTTGGGAGGAAGCGGCACGGGTTTCAGCGCCGTCACGAGAGGACGTCTCGGTGTTTCCCCGATCTGGTCGAGAATGAGCCGCTTGTTTTCGAGTTTCGGGACAAACGTCAGGCCCGGTTCGAACACCGCCGCGACGCGAACGATATCCGGCTGCCGGCCGACCTGGTTGATGCGGAGGAACTTGATTTTCGCATGAGGGGCAAGAACGAGCTTCGGGCCGCCGGAAAAGGTGCAGTCAGGCAGATCGATTTCCAGAACATCGCTGGCGATGAACCGCGTGGAGATATCCGAAATCTCCTGCCCGGCGAACAGGCACAACCGCTTCTCACTCAGCTCCGTCACGGACAGGTCTGAAAACACGCCGGCGAAGGCAGATCCGTCATTCAGGCATCCCAGCATGGAAAGGCACACGACAGCCCAACGCATCGCCGTGCGACACCGGGCCCGCTGGTTTTGCATGATCAAGCTCCTTCGATTGGGTGCGACTCCTGCAGACAATGCAGCCTAATACACATACCTTATCGACAACGTTTTCACGAATCCGAAGAAGCAACGTGCGAAAAATTGAAAACGGGCCGGGATACCTCGGCTTCCCAGCCCGTCTTTCGCTCGTCCTGATCGTTACGGCGTCATTCCCGCGCCCCCCGGCCCCCCCGCGCCGCCGGACACGACCTTGGCCATTTTGAATATCGGAAGATACATAGCTACGACGATAACACCAACGATCGTTCCCAGGACAAGGATGAACGCCGGCTCGACGAGGGCCGTCATCTGGTCGATCATAAAGTTGATCTCGTCCTCGTAGAATTCGGCGACCCGTTCCAGCATGTCGTCGAGGTTACCGGTCTCTTCGCCGACCTCGATCATCTGCGTGGTCAGTTCGGGCATGATATCGACCTTCACGAGAGCCTTGGCGATCGGCTGCCCGCCTTCGACGTCGCGGACGACCTGGTTGAGGGCATCGGCGAGAATGATATTCTCGACGGTCTCGATGCTGATCTTCATCGCGGTGATGATCGAAACGCCTGACTGGAACAGCGTCGCCATGTTCCGGGAAAACATCGCGATGGCATACTTCTGCGTCAGTTTTCCGAGAACGGGAATCTTCAGACGCACGTTGTCGAAGAAACGGCGCCCGCCGGTCGTCTGGTTCACCTGGTAGACCACCAGGAGGATCGCCACGGTCGCCGCGATGAGGTTGAGGAAATTGTTCCCGACGAAACTGCTGGTATTGATGACCTGCTGCGTGAGCCACGGGAGTTCCTGCCCGAACTGGGCGAACAGTTTCGCGAACTGGGGAATGACGGCCAGCATCAGGAACAGCACGACGCCGGTCGCGACGAGGGTGATGACCGCCGGATACGTCATCGCCGCGAGCACCTTCCGGCGAAGCTTGATTTCGCGGTCGAGCAGCATGCTGAGCCGGTCGAGCACGTTGAAAAGCCGGCCGGACTCCTCGCCGACCCGGACGAGGTTCGTATACAGAAGCCCGAACGTGTCTTCGTTCTTGCGGAACGCCATGTTCAGCGGGATGCCGCCCTCGACGTCGTTGCGCATTTCCCAGATCATCTTCCGGAAGGGGCCCGTCTGCATCTGCCTGGCAAGGGTGCCCAGCGAGCGCAGAACCGGAATACCGGCTTTTGTCAACGTCGTGAAATACTTCGTGAAAAGCAGCCGTTCGCTGAGCGACACCGACCCGTAGAACGGATTCAGATACGACAGCACCGTCCTGGGCTCGGAGCCCGGTGTAACCTCTTGTGCCGGCGTTTTTTCAGGCTGGTTCTGCGCCTGTTCGACCATCTCTTATCCCCTTCGCTTCCCGTAATTCTTCAGTTGATCAGATATCCGCTGTCGACGCGCACTCTCACTGCACGTATCAGCTTTTTTGCCGTCTTGTTCTGGGCGGCTGTCACCCAGCCGAAGGCACCCGTATACTGGAGGAGGTTCGTCACATTGTTGTCGACCGGCACCTCGACTTCGATCGTCCCTGCCCCGAGAGGATTGACGAGAAGCTGCTCGGCGGACTGTGTGAGGTAGGTCGGAGTGAGCGAATCAAGATCCGTGGGGTGCAGGAGATTCGCCTGAAAATACCGGCCGATCGCCTCCCGGACCATCTGGATATTCTGTTTCACGACGTTCTCGCGGGCAGTCGCGAGGGAGTCCTGGTAATAGTTGTATGACGTGGCAGCCAGCACGGCGATAATGCCCACGACGATGATCAGCTCGATCAGGGTGAAACCACGCTTACTCATCGCGTTTCAGCGCCAGCACCTGCTCGGCAGGCCCCTTGAAATCGATGATCTTGCGAAGCGGCTTGTAGCCGGCCATTTCCAGCTTGATCTCGCCGAACTCCTTACGGATATCGCGCATCCGGAAAATGCCCTGGGAGTTGGTCTTGACGCTCATGTCGTCGAGCGTCACCTTCACGCCGGGAAGCGGCTTCCCGTTCCGGATATCGATCACTTTCACCGTTATCACCCCAGCCACGGTGATCCTGTCCATGACGATGCGGGCCGGGTTTCCGGAGCGCAGGAAGCGCTCGAGCGGCCCCTGCAGGATTTTGTATCCGTCGGCGATGAGGATGACGCGGCCGCTCGACTGCTCGATGAGCATCTGGCCGAGACGATTACTCTGGTAAATCTTTCCGCCGAGGAAGAGCGCGGCACTGCCGATGCCCGCGCCATTTTTCCCGTCGACGACTTCTATGAGGCGCTTGCTCACAGGCTTCGGAGTGGCGACTTTCGGGGCCAGCGGGGGTGCAGGTGAAATCCGGGGAGTTGTTTCCACACGGGTTTCGGCGAGCGGCGCCGCAGACGGTTCGACAGGCGCGGCTTGCGGCTCGAAGGGCGCAGAAGGCGACTGATCGCTCACGGCGGGAATGACCGGCGGCTCGGACCGGGCCGGTGCCCTCGACGTGACCTCGATCTGCACGAGGGGCTGGCGGATATAACCGTCGTCGAGCAGGCGGGCGATCGTGCGCGCCGCTTCGTACGTTTTCAAGCCTTGCACGGGCACGGCGCCGAGCAGCGGATAGGAAATGCTTCCGTCCTTGCCGATCACACGCTCGACGGTGAGATCCGGTTCACCCTTCACCCACACGCGGATGGTATCTCCAGGAACGAGAACATCCTGGGCGCAGACATGCGCGGCAGACAGAAAAAAAGCGGCCAGCAGCAGAAAAATCAGGCGCAGGTTATACATCTGTTTTCGTAATGGCTGATGTGCTCGGAGAGATTCGGACAATGGCGACTCCCGTGTAACTTTATCTTCGGACCTGCCAAAATGCAACCGTTTTCATGCACGCTTGCGAGCTGACGAGCTGGGAATATTCAATTCCATCCGGTATTTTGCGACCGTCCGGCGGGCGATGTAGATCCCGTCGGTTTTCAGGCGGGCGACAATATCGCTGTCGGAAAGGGGCTTGGCAGCGTTTTCCTGTTTGACGAGGTCGTCGATGCGCTGTTTAACGGCGAGCGTCGAAACGTCTTCCCCGCTCTGGGTGCGGGCCGCGCCCGAGAAAAAGAACTTGAGCTCGAACAGACCGCGCGGCGTCTGGGCGTATTTCCCGCTCGTGGCGCGGCTGACCGTCGATTCGTGCACGCCGGCCATACCCGCGACATCCTGCAGGGTGAGAGGCTTCAGGTGCAGGATGCCGAAGTCGAGAAAGTCGCGCTGGACCTCGATGATGGCGCGCGTCACGTTGAGAATCGTCTCTTTCCGCTTGTCGACGTAGCGCAGGAACGAGCGCGCCGCGTCGAGCTTCGTGCGGATGAACTCGTAGGTCGCCTTGTCGGTCAGGTCTTTGTTCTTGATCGCGTCGCGATAGAGGTTGTTGATCCTGAGGCGGGGCATGTCACGCTCGTTCAGCGTCGCCACATATTCCCCTTCCTCGGTCTTCTGGATGAAAACGTCTGGAGTGACGTAGATCTGGTCTCCGCCCGAGGGGAACGTCGCGCCCGGTTTCGGGTTGAAGGATTTGATGGCATCGACGGCGGCCTGCACCTCTTCGAGTTCGTAGCCGGTCGTCTTGGCAATCGCGGCGAGTTTGTTGACGGCGAGATCTTCGAGGTGGCGGTCGATGATCACCGTCACGGCGTCATCATGAAAACCTTCATCGCGCGCCTGGATCAGCAGACACTCGCGGAGATCGAAGGCGCCGACACCGGGCGGATCCATGGTCTGGATGACCCGCACGACGCGCTCGACGACTGCGGGATCGATCTTCAGGAGGTCGGCGATCTGGTCGCGGGTGTGGCGCAGATAGCCGTTCCGATCGATCAGGCCGATCATATATTCCCCGATTTTCATCTCGGTCGGGTTGAGAGGAGCCTCGCGGAGCTGAGTTTCGAGATGGTCGCGCAACGAGCTTTTCTTCGAAGTGAAGTTCTCGAAGGTCGTCTCCTCGTCGCCCGAGTAGCCGCCGGCGGAAACCCGGATTTCGGAGCTTTCGCTGTCCTGGATGTATTTCTGCCAGTCGATCGCGTAGTCCTGGCGGCCCGGCTCGGCAAAATCGGTCGAGGGCGGGGGCGCCGAGAGGTCGGCGGACGTCTGGGGCAGCTTGTCGAGCGGCACCTCGGTCGAGGGCGCATCGGTCTCGTCGAGCTCGACGACGGGGTTGGTCTCGAGAACCTCGTCCATCTGGTTCTTCAGCTCGATGCTGTTCAGCTGAAGAATCTTGATCGCCAGCTGCATCTCCGGCGTCATTTTAAGTGTCTGGGTGAGTTTCTGGCTCAGCCCCAGTTTCATCGAATTGTCCATGACTGTCCCTGAACGCTCTTTTGTCTTGTGGTACGCGTTATGTCGGTTCCCCGACCCTCCCCATGATACCCATGCCGACAGCCGGTGTCAAAAGGAAGCCGTCGACAGACGCGCTTCATGCGTCTCGGTCGCCCTTGCGGCGTCGGCCCGGAGCGAGTTTCACACCTCGACCGCTGCGCTCGTCTTCGCCGGGTTTCTGAGAATCGGCAGCGGGGTCGAACACGACGACGGTCACGCCGAGATCGCCTTCCCCGTAGCGACCGAACCGGAACTTGCTGCGCCAGCGGCTTTTCTTGAGAAATTCATGGATGGATTTCTGCAGCGCCCCGGTGCCCTTGCCGTGAATGAGGAAAACACGGCCGATTTTCTGGGCTTCGGCCATCTTGAGATAGCTCTCGGTTTTCTCGAGCGCCTCCTCGACGCGCATGCCCCGGAGGTCGATTTCGTCCCGTATCAGGGGCGCAGCGGTGCCGATCACGGTCGAAACAGGCTTTTCCGGGCAGTTTTTGATGCTTGCCCTCCTCAGATCGGCACTCGGGACGGTCATTCTCTTTCCGTCGTAGGAAACGACGGCTTTTCCGCGACCGGGGTCGATCGATTCGAGAACGCCCGGTTTCGGCATACCCGTCCAGATGACCATCTCGCCGGTTTTCAGCGGTTCCTCGACGGAAGGGGCAGGCCGGTCGCGGGGTTCCCGGTATGCGTCGATATCTGCAAGAGCAGACCTGGCTTCCGACAGCGTCCCGCGGGCACGCTCGACATCTGCGTCTACAGCGACTCCCCGGGAAGCGGCTTCGCGAAGCTGGTGGATGACGCTCTCGATATCGCGGAGGCGCTCCTTCAGACGGGTTTCGAACTCGTCGGTCAGCGCGTCGCGTTTCGTGCGCCTGAACTCCTTGAGTTGTTCGAGTGCCGCATCGAGCTCGGCCTGTTTCCGGTCGGCGGAAGCGACTTTTTCTTCCCATGCGCGGCGAAGCGCTTCGGCACGGTGGCGTTCCCGCTCGAGCGCCTCGAACAGCGCCTTCTCTTCGTTGCTCCCCGTCCCCATCCGCAGGGCGAGATCGGCGAGTGCCGTCTCGGGCAGGCCGAACTGCCGCGCGACGGCAAGGGCATTGCTTCTTCCCGGAACCCCCATGAGGAACCGGAACGTCGGCCTGAACGAGGATTCATCGAACTCCATTCCCGCGTTCACGAAACCCGGGGTGACGAACGCGACCTCTTTGAGGGCGTCGTAATGCGACGTGACGAGGGAAAACGCGCCGCGCCGGGTGATCTCCTTCAGGATGCCGCCGGCGAGCGCGGCGCCTTCCGAGGGGTCGGTGCCGCCGCCGATCTCGTCGATGAGCACGAGGGATCTCGGGCCGCACACGTCGAGGATCTCCTTGAGCCGTTTGAGGTGCGACGTGAAGGTGGAGAGATGCTCCTCGATGCTCTGCGCCTCGCCGATATCGGCGAGAACCGTGTCGAACACGGGCAGCCGCGAGCCGCCCGATGCCATGATATAGCATCCGCTCTGCATCAGCAACGCGTTGACGCCGATGATCTTGAGAGCGACCGTCTTGCCTCCCCCGTTCGGCCCCGTCACGACGACGCAGGCTTTTTTCGAGTCCATTTCCAGGTCGAGAGGGACGCAGTCGGGGTGCAGAAGCGGGTGTCTTGCCCGTTCGAGATGAACCTGCCTGTCAGGGGCGATGTCGGGCCGGTGCGCATCGTAGTCCCGGGCGAATTTCACCCGCGCGAGCAGGGCGTCGAAGAAGACGAGGGTCTCGAACATCTCCCCGAGCTCGGCGCTCGCGTTCCGCAGGAGGTCCGTGAGGTCGCGGAGGATGCGCAGGACCTCCTCGCGCTCTTCGGAGCGGAGGCGCGCGAGGCGGTTGTTGAGGGGAAGGAACTCGAGCGGCTCCATGAAGACGGTCTGGCCCGAGCCCGAGGTGTCGTGGACGAGGCCCTGGACAAGGCTCTGGCTCGAAGATCGGACGGGCACGACGTAGCGGTCTCCCCGGATGGTGAAAAACCGGTCCTGGAAAATCTCTCCGCCAGCGTTCACCAGTTCCGTCAGGCGGCGTTCGATCTCGGCCCGGGCGTGAGCGAGTTCGCGACGCAGCGAAGCCAGGCGCGGAGACGCGTCGTCGCGCACCTCGCCCTTGTCAGAGATCGCCTGGACGATCTCGCGATGGGCCGTTCCGAGGGTGGGCATGCGGTTCACGCGCTCGACGATACGGCTGTCCGGCAGTCGTTCGCCGAACCAGCCGGCGGATTCGAAGGCTTTCTGAACGGCCCGGGCGACCTCGATGTCGGCCCGGACGCACAGCAAATCGTCGCCGGAAAGGCTTTCCGAGCCCGTCCGCAGGCGGACCATCAACTCACGCAGGTCGCGAAGCCCTCCGACCGGCATGTGTCCGCCGCCGGCGATGAAGGAGTACAGCTCGTCCATATCCTGGAGGGCTGTCTGGATCGCCGGCAGATCGGATACCGGCCGCAGCGCCATGACCGCATCCTGCCCGGCGCGCGAGCCGGCATAGGCGGCGATCAGTTTCAGAACTTTCGAAAATTCCAGATTCTCGAGCGATTTCGATTCCATAGCATCCTGTTTCAGAACTGAGAGGATAAGCACGTTTCACCGCAGAGGCACGGAGACACAGAGATCGGTCACCACAAAGCCACCAAGACACGAAGAAATCTTTTTTACGATATATATCTTTATCAATACGGGGGGATCACGATCCGCCCCTACGCCACCGCGGAACCGTGTCTCAGTGGCTGGCATTCGAATTTCGACACAAGAACCGACCGCAGATTTCGCAGATCGCGCAGAGGAAATCCTGAAATCATTCGTTTCATGGAGTTTCAGGCGTCCGTTGCCGTTCGTGCTGCGCCCGTCGAAGCACGAGAGGCCTTCGCCCCCTTCGGCAGGCTCAGGGCGAACGGATGGTTTTCATTCTGCAGGGCTCGATAATCGGAGGTTTATTCAACGGAGGTTCTCTGAGTTTCTGTGGCTCTGTGGCTCGTTTCCCTGGGGTCACTCGACGGTGACGGATTTGGCGAGGTTTCTGGGCTGGTCGACGTCGAGGCCGCGCTGGTCGGCGACGAAGTAGGCGAACAGCTGCATCGGAACGACGTTCAGAATCGGGGAAAGGATCTCGGACACTTTCGGCACCTCGATGACGTGCTCGACCTGGTGACGGATATCCCGGTTTCCCTCGGTTACAATAGCAATCAATATACCTGAACGCGCCTGGACTTCCTTGAGGTTGCTCAGGAGCTTGTCGAGCACCGCCGATTCGGTCGCGACGGCCATGACGGGGAGCTCCCGGTCGATGAGGGCGATGGGGCCATGCTTCATCTCGCCCGCCGCGTAGGCCTCGGCGTGGATGTAGCTGATCTCCTTGAGTTTGAGAGCACCTTCGAGCGCCGTCGGGTAGTTGATGCCGCGGCCGAGGAAGAGGAAGTTCCTGGCGTCGCGGAAGCGCTCGGCCAGTTCCCGAATGGGCTCGACATTCGCGAGAATGCGCTCAATCTGCTGAGGAAGGATCTTGAGTTCGCGGATGGTCTGCTTCACGAAGTCGGAGCCGAGGATGCCCCGGATTTTCCCGAGCAGCAGAGCAAGGAGGGTGATTGCGGTGAGCATGGCGATGTAGGCTTTCGTCGAGGCCACGCCTATTTCGGGGCCGGCATGGATATAGACGAGGCCGTCCACCTCGCGGGTCAGCGTGCTTTCCTTGGCGTTGACGATGCCGAGGACCTTGGCGCCGCGCGAACGGGCCTCGCGGACGGCAGCGAGCGTGTCGGCCGTTTCCCCGGACTGGCTGATCGCGACGACAAGCGTGTTCGCGTCGACGAGCGGGGACCGGTAGCGAAACTCGCTGGCAAGATCGCACTCGACCGGCACCCGCACAAGCTGTTCGATCAGGTATTTGCCGACGCAGCCCGCATAATAGGCGGTTCCGCAGGCGACCATGACGATGCGCTGGGTCTTGAAGATGTCGGGGCCCGACAGGCCCAGCTCGGTCAGGTAGATCTTGCCGTCTTCCTCGGAGGTGCGGCCACCGATCGTATTTCTGATGACCTGCGGCTGTTCGTAGATCTCCTTCAGCATGAAGTGCGGGAAGCCGCCCTTCTCGGCCGCCACCGGGTTCCACTCGATCTGCGTCACGCTCTTCTCGATCGGGGTGCCGTCGAGCCTGAAAAACTCGATGCCGTCGCGACGCACGGTGGCGCCCTCGACGTTTTCGATGTAGACGACGCGGCGGGTATACTGCATGATCGCGGTGACGTCCGAGGCGACGAAGTTTTCGCCTTCGCCGAGGCCGACGATCAGGGGGCTTTCCTTGCGGGCGCAGACGAGGCGGTCGGGATGATCGCGGTGCAGGACGACGATCGCGTAGGCGCCTTCGACCTCGGCAAGCGCGTCAAAGACGGCCTTTTCGAGGTTGCCGCCGTAGTGTGACTCGATCAGGTGGGCGAGAACCTCGGAGTCGGTTTCGGACGCGAATGTGTGGCCAGCCTCGAGCAGCTTGTGTTTGAGCTTGAGGTAGTTTTCGATGATGCCGTTATGGGCGACCTGGAGCGTCGCCTGGCAGTCGCCGTGCGGGTGGGCGTTGAACGCCGACGGCCGTCCGTGCGTTGCCCAGCGCGTGTGGCCGATTCCCTGGGAGCTCGTCGAACCGAACTCGTCGACGAGGATTTTCCGCAGGTGCCTGAGCTTTCCGATGTCTTTCCTGACGAGAAGCTCGCTGCCTTCGCGCACGGCGATGCCGGCCGAGTCGTATCCGCGGTATTCGAGGCGGGTGAGCCCCTCGAAGATGACCTCATTGGCAGGCTTCGTGCCGATGTATCCGATGATTCCACACATGCTGTGATCGTCCTTTCGTGACGGGTGCCCCGCGCGACGCTCAGTACCGGACCCGCTCGGGCTCCCGCGCTGGCTGCTCCCCTCCGGAAGCGGAATTACCGCCTTCGGGGAGACGGGGCTTGAGCGCCTCGATCCGCGCCTCGGCGGCCTGCATCAGACTGGTGTCGGGGAAAGCGGTTTTGACGGATTCGAGGATGCTGATGGCATCGGCAATCTCGCCGATCTCTTCGAGGAACTGTGCGTATTCCATGGACGCGTAGCCGTTCCCGGCATCCTCATGTATATATTGCGAATAATATTTTTTTGCCTCTTCGTTGTTTCCCGCCTTTCGGGCCAGCATCGCCCGCAGGCGGGCGAGTTCGGGCGTGGTGCGTATCTTGGCGGCCTGTTCGAGATGTTCGCCGGCGTCGGCGATCTCTCCGCTTCCGATGAGCGCTTCGGCCGTCAGGAGCCGCGCGTCGAAGTTGTCGGGGTCGTCTTTCAGGATCTGGGAAGCCACATCGAGCGCCTCGGTCATCTTGAATCCGCTGAGCAGGACTTTCGCCAACCATACCTTGATGAATATATTTTCCGGTTGGGCGGTGAGGGCCAGCTTCATCTCGGTCGCCGCGTCGTCGAGGAGGTTGTTCCGGTAGAGGATCCTCCCCTTCAGGAAATGCGCCTGCAGATTCGCCTGGTCGGCCGAAAGCACCTCGTTCACCGACGTTGCGGCTTCGTCGAGTTTTCCCTGGTCGATGAGGGTCTCGGCAAGCGCGAGCCGTGCCTCGACGACGTTGGGGTCGAGCTGTTTCACCTGGGCATACAGCTCGACAGCCTCTTTGAAGGCCCCCTGCTTGCGTTTCGCCTCGGCCAGTTTCAGCATGGCGAAAACGTCGTTCGAACGCAGCTTCAGCGCTTTTGAAAATGTCGACTCGGCCTCCTTGCCCTTGCCCGCCCTGAGCTGGACGTCGCCGAGCAGGAACAGCGTCTCAAAGTTGTCGGACTTCACGGCGAGCGCTTTCTCGAACCAGGTCTGGGCATCGGCATACCGCTGTCGGTTCAGGTCCGATACTCCGCGGTAATGAAGGGCACGATAGTTTTTCGGGTCTTTTTTGAGGATGACGTCGAGCATCTGGGCGGCAGAAGCAAACTGCTCGGTATCGATCGCCGAGATGGCGTTTTCCAGCTCTGACTGGGGCTTGGCCGCAGGCCGGACCGTCGGCGTGGCCGGCTGGGCGCGAGGCTCCCGGACCGTCTCGACACTGTTGTATCCGCCGAGGATCACTTCCTGAGGAATCGCGGTCGGAACGAGCGGTTTTGCCGGGTCACGAACCGGAGCCGTTTGTATGATCTGATCTCGAAGCGCTATGAACTGCGCATTTCCCGGATTCTTTTCGCAGAGAATCTTCGCCTGTTCGAGAGCTTCCGCCTGCCGTTTCGTCGCGAGCAGGCAATAGACGAGATAGTATCGCGCCTGGTGGAAATCCGGGGACATGTCGCACACCTGGCCGAGGTAATCGGCGGCACCCCGGTAATCCTGGCGCGCGTACAACTGCATTCCCTGATTGAAGAGGGTTGGCGAGAGATCTGCAGCCCCGGACGGGCAAGTCACAAAAGCCATCAAGGCAACGCAAAAACACAGGGCCCTGAACGTCGAAATTCGCATAGACACTCCCGCACAGCGGTTTTCACGGGAAGACGGCCAGGAGAGAAACCAGGCGTGTTCCCCGGGAGTCATCAGCATAACAAGCCTGCCGTACGGCGTCAATGCCGTCAGGGGGGCAAATCGCGACCGGTGTTACCGTTTTTTCTTCTTCGTGCAGCGTGTGCAGATGACGGTGGCCCCGTCCGTGTCGAGTTCATAGCGCGCCGATGAATCGACCGGGCAGGTTGGCCGGTCCTTGAGCAGGGGTTTTCCCGATTTCCCCGGTTTCATCAGGGAGTCGACATCGAGGGTCGACATTTTCGATTCGGGATGGGCGCGATTGTATTTATACACCGCCATTCCGATGTGGCCCTGGTTGTATTCGCACGTTCCCGGCTTCGGGCCGGAACGAACCGCCATGAAAAAGAAGAGAACCGCGGCCAGCATCAAGACGCCGATGGCAACCCAGCATCCAGGGTGAAACGCGCCTTCCGTCGCGTCGAACTCAGGAGCATGGCCCTTGTTCGCTTTTCCCTTCGATGAAAGAATTTCGCCGCAGCGTTTGCACATCAGGCTTCCAGGTTCGTTCTGCGCACGGCAGGACGGGCACACGTTCTGCCCCACGGCGGCAACCACTACCGCCGGCTTTTTGTCGACGGGCATCGCATTTCTCCCTTCCTCTTCATCGAGGCGATCATATCTCACATCATTCTATTCGTTCCCAACGCCTCATGCAACTCTGCCGGAACCGACCGGAAAACAATCCGGCAGGGATGCCCCCGGCTCGCAGCGGAGGATGAGTATGGAGAGGTCGTCATCCGGCGGTGCCGATCCAACAAAACCTTCGTAGGATGCCGTGATACTTCGGGAAAACGCCGCCGCATCGGTCGTCGGCGCCGACCGTATCGCCTGTTCGAGCCGTTCGTCACCGAACGGGAGGCCTGCGGCGTCGCGATTCTTCATGAGCCCGTCGGTGAACAGCATCAGGATGTCGCCCGGCTCCAGGACGACGCGTCGCCGGGGAAAAGGCGCCGGGCAGGAGTTCGAGGCCAGCGGGAGGTGTTCCAGACGGATCGCTTCAAGAGCCCCGTTCCGGCGCCTGATGAACGGGTATGGGGCGCCGCCGCCGGCGATTTCGATGGAACCGTTCTCCGTGTCGAGGGTGAATGCAGCGCAATACATCATCTGTCGCCGATCGAGCAGCCGGAAGAGGATGCGGTCGAGCTGAACGAGCAGTTCCACGGGGTCCCCGCTCTCTTCGGCGCACTGCACGGTTATCGATTTGGCCATCGCCATCGTGAGGGCCGCACTCGTGCCATGGCCGCTCACGTCGCCCGTCACGAAAAGCCAGCGGCCATCCGGAAGGTTCATCGCATCGACGTAGTCTCCGCTCAACTCCGATACGCGGCGAAGGATGACGACCGCGTCGAACCCCGGGATCGTGAGCCTGCCTGCCGGAACCAGCGCGTCCTGGACCATTTTCGCCATCCGGACCTCCTGCATGTCCTCGAGCATCCGGTTGAAGGCGTTGCCCAGTTCTCCGAGTTCGTCGCCCGATTCGACCCGCACACGCACGGAGGTGTCTCCCTTCTGGAGGGCGGTCATACCGGCGGCGAGTTCCGCGATCGGCTTCAGAAAGAGATCCGCCAGTATTTTCCCGGAAATCACGGCCGACGTCGCGATGACAAGAAACATCAGCCAGACGGCGGTTTTGAAATCGCCAAGCGTGGACAGGACGGATTCCCTGGGGATGGTCGCCAGCAGCTGACGTCGCCCGAGAAAAACGGAAGGAATACAGACAGCGAGATGTTCCACCCCGCGATGAAAAAAGGTATCCGTCGCCGCCGTTCCGGAGATCCTGGATTTGTCGAGAAGCGAGCGAAGCACTGACGGTATTCCGGCTTTTTCGCGGCCCGTCAGGGTGCCGGCGTCGATGTCGTAGGCGAAAACCCGGAAGCGGTCGATTGCTTTCGTGCGGGCGGCAAACCGCTGCTTGAGGTAATAATCGACCGCCGCGCGCCGGTCCTTCACGATGTTAACGAACGCGGCCGGATGGGAAGGATCACGGATCACGTCCCAGAACCACAGGCCGCGGCAGATGGCAAAATCGAGGTCGAGAACGGTTCCGGGCTGGTCCATCGCCGAAGAGAGTCCTATGGCCGGGTTTTCGAAGGCCATCCGCGTGAACAGATCGACCTGTCGAACGGTTCCAGACACATCAGGCGGCATCAGTTCGGGCGCATGACGTTCCAAGCCGATCTGTGCCATAACTCTGAATATATTTTCAACCCTCGCGAGCATTTCAGGCCTGTCGGTGGAAACGACAAGCTCACCGCGCCTGTCACGAAACTCGATCTTGACCATCGCGTGCCGTTTCTTGAGAGCGCCGATGCGGGCCTGCCGAACGGCCGGATCGGGGCTTCGCAGCCCACGGTCGTCCCGGATGCGCCGAAACACCTCGCGAACGCGCTTCCGATCGGCTTCGTAGCCGGCATCGATCGATTCCAGAAGAGACTTTCCCTGGTGAAGCGCCCGCTCCGTCAGCACCTTTATCCGTTCGGAAACGGCTTCGACGGCGAGGCCGGCCAGGCCGGCAAGGGGCAGGAACGTTGAGAAGAGGAAGAGGAGAATCAGTTTGACGCGGACGGAAACCCAGATATCGGCGCCCCTGACGAGCCAGCGATACCAGAAGATCAGCGCCCCGGCAGCCAGAAGAACGGAAACCACGTTCACGGAAAGGCGCAGGCGGGCGGCAGACACGGCGGGATTCGGCCGGCAAGCCATCAGCTCCGTCTCGCCGAGCCTGTCCGGCACCCACACGAAGCCGTCGGATTCGAGCCAGGGATCTTTGTAGAGGCGGACCCGATCCGCGGCCCGGGTCACAGATTCCCCGGGACAACCCACGCCGGACTGGAGCCACGGTTCTCCCGCCCTGGCCGCCAGAAGGGTCGTCCCCTGGCGGGGATGCAGCCGCTTCATTTTCCGGAGGAGCTCCTCGCCTGACGGAACCTGCCACACGGCGCATATCAGGCCGCCTTCATTCTCAAAGCGCTTCCAGAAGAGCAGGCTGTCGGACTGGCCGGATTTGATGATCATCCCCTGCCCCCCCGCCGTCTGGAGAAGACCGGTGGTGAAATCAGACCCAAACAGCAGATCGAGCATGGCTTCCTCTGTTTTTGTACGCTCCGGCGTTCCATCGGGCGCCGGGCAAAGCTCCCGCCAGATGATCTGCATGGCGGGGGGCGCCTCGGGGCGGTGCCAGGTCATCGTCGCGAGCCCGGCAGAGGCGTCGAACCGGAACAGGTCGACGGGACCGCCCCAGCGGCCGATGCGCTTCCGTGTCAGGTCGAGGTTTCCGGCAGACACCTCGTCACGCCCCAGGGATTCGAACCATCGGGAATAGAAGTTTTTCGGGTCGACCCTGCTGCGAAGCCCGGCCAGCTCGTCGCGAAGGGCCGCGACCGTCGCAACCAGCTCCGCGGCCTCGGATGCACCGATCGTATGATGAAGCAGGAACGCGCCGCCAAGAATGGGAATTATTCCAAATAATATATAAAATGACGTCACCCGCAACAGGAGTTTCACACTTTCAAGCATGACGTCTCAGCACGATCAGGGTCAGATCGTCCTCCAGCTTCGGATCACGGTGATGGCTCATGAACGCCGAGATGAGCCCTTCGCGGATCGCCTTCGCCGATTCGGCGCGGGTCGTGCGGACGGTCGCATGGATACGGTCGTATCCGAACACGGTCCCGGCGGCGTCCATCCCCTCGACAAGCCCATCGGTATACAGCACGAGGGCGTCTCCGGGCGCGAGCGTGATCCCAGCCGCCTGGAGCCTGAGTTTTTTATCGTTGATGCCCAGCGGAAAACCGACGGAGGGAATCTCCTCAACGTCTCCCGAACTCTTTCGCCTGACCGGATATGGATGGCCGGCGTTCACGAGCAGGATGCGGCCGGTTCCCGGATCAAGGGTGCCGATCACGCAGGTCATCATTTTCCGGCGTTTCATCAGGCGGAAAATCAGCCGGTTGAGACCGTTCATCAGTTCCTCCGGATCGGTTCCCTCCTCCGCGAACCTCGTCACGGCCGTCTTGACCATGACCATGAGCAGTGCCGAGCCTGCCCCGTGGCCGGTGACATCCCCGAGAAGGAAGAGCAGCGCCCCGTTTTGCAGAGGAATGAGATCGCAGTAATCCCCGCCGAGATCAGAGGCGGTGAGATTGGAGATATCGAAATCCCATCCGGGGACCCGGGGCAGGGTTTCCGAAATCAGCGCCTCCTGCACGCTTCGGGCCATGCTCATCTGCCTGAGTTTTTCCGCCATGGTGTTGAAGAGGTTCGTCAGGTCGCCGAGTTCATCCTTGCTCGAAGAGGAGAGTGTCACGTCGAAGGTGCGGTTCCGGAGTGCCGCGAGCCCCCTGGACAGCTCGCCTACCGGAACGAGCAGGGTGTCCGAGAGAACGCCACCTGTCAGGAACGCGATCACCAGGATGAACCCCATGGCGAGGAAGAGAAGCTCTCGGCCGGCAACTATTTCCCGGTCGACAGCGCTTTCGGGATAGAGAGCCACGAGCGTGAATCCCGAAAGGCGTTCTCCGGGAACGGCGATCGCGCCGTATCCAGCCGTCCCGATCTTCACGTTGCCTGTCCAGGACTGCCGGGTCAGGTTGACACGGCCGGCGATGCGCCGCATCGTCTCCCCGGTTTCGATGCCGGCTGGGAGCCAGGATTCGCGCGACGTCTCGAACGCCATGAGGCGCCACGCAGTTCCGTTCCGACCCTCGCGGCGTTTGAGGCGTTTTTCGAGGAAGCGGCGGGCGGCTTCCTCCGCCGGCTGGGCAATGCAGATATAGGGGAAGGGCCAGTCGGGATCGCGATAGACATCCCAGTACCACATCAGGCTCCTGTTCGCGAATCTGAAGAAATGCACCGTATCGGGATGGGACACGATGAACGGAAAGCCCATCTCGGGCGTTTCGAAGATCATTTTCGCCATGGGATCGAGGGGCCGGCTCTCCAGCCGCAGCCCGCCCGGCGGCAGGGCACCCTCCATGCATACGCGCGCGAAGGCGTCAAAGACGTTTTCCATGCCCTCGAGAAAGCCGGGAATACGCTCATCTATACATACTTTTCCATATATATCACGCAGTTCGACGTTTCCGATCTGCCGTGCCGCGATACGATCGGCAACGGATGCAAGCACCGAGTCACGCCCGGTTTTCCACCTGGCATCATCGCGGATTGCCCTGAATTCCGAGAGGTATTTTCCCGCCTCTCCATCGAACTCGCGATCGATCGTCAGCAGGAGTTCACGACCGGCATTTCCGAACTCTTTCTCCAGCGTATCCCGGCGGTCATGCAGCATCCGGAAGCCCAGGAATCCCAGGCCGGCGATCGGCAAGGCCGAGGCGAGAACGAAAACGAACGCCAGTTTCATCCGCAAGGCGGCACGATTCATCACTCTTCGCACGAGAAGAAGAGACAGGAATCCGGCCAGGATGCCCAGGGAGATGATTCCCCGGCGGGCGTTCACGAGATCACCCACCGATACGGGAATCGAAGCGAGAATTTCGACATCTCCGGTTTCGATCCGCATCCAGAGACGTCCGTCGACGAACATCGGTGGGGCGGCCTTTTCGGTGAGCATCGGCCGTATCTCCGCAGGCAGTCTGCGGATCCGCGGTCCGCTGATCCGCCTCCAGCCGGGTCTGGAAAGCCGTATAAGCAGCTGCAGCCCGTTCTTTCGGCCGTCGGCACCCATCCTCGCGTCTGCGACAAGATCTTTGAGCAGGGCTCTCTGATCGGGGCCGTTCCAGATCACCAGCAGGCAGCCGGACCTGTCGCGAGGCACGCCGGAACCCCTTCTTTTCCAGAAGACGTATCCACCATTGCGTTGTCCCCGGAAGGTCCGCACGAGACCTTCGTTCAGGCGCAGGTCGGATACCCGGAAATCGGTTCCGAAGACCGCGGAGAAGGTTTTTCGAAGTTTTCGTTCCTCTTCGGATTCATTCCTCGCCGGGGGGGACGCCAGCAAAGACCAGAGGTTCCGCATGACGAACTTCGCCCGCAGTCGAAGGCCATCGGGGGAGATGATGGCACCGCCGGCATCGAAGACATACGGTTCGATGCCATATTTTATTGAGTATGATATTATTTTACGCTCGTCCGGTGTTCCCGCCGGGCGCATGCAGTAGGCAGACAAACGCTCGAGACGTTTTCCCGTATGGGTGACGGGATCGAGGCGGGCGGCAACCCCGGCCAGGGTGGAATCGAGGCGGTCGGCGGCCAATTCCAGCCGTCGTTCCCGCTCGATGCGCAGGACGTACAGGCCGAGGGCCGCAAGCAAAAGCGGAGGCAACAGTCCGCACAGGGCGGCGATGATCCAGAGCCTTCGGGTGTCACGACGGCCCGGACATGCGCCGCTCATGCCAACTCAACGGCAGTCACTCAGCTGCGGCGGCGAGAGCGGTTGCGGCATCGGGTTTCTCGCTCGCGAGATAGAAGAACCCCGACATCTCGAGCACCGCGGAATGATGTTTGTCCAGGCCATACACCGAGATGTGGCCGTCGTTGTCGTCAATGACCCGGCTTGCGACATCCAGCAGAGCGGCAACGCCCGGACTGCTGATCAGCTCGATTCCGCTGAAATCGATGACGTAGCGCACGATTCCCTGCTGGAGCGACGATTCCACATGGTCTTTCATCGTCGCGCCGCCGATGCCTTCGAGATATCCTTTCAGGGCCAGCACGAGCACGTCGCCTTCACGCCGGGGTGTGAAAGAAAATTTCTGAACCATGCCCTTCCCCTCCGATCGATGTTTTCGACGTGTATTCTACCCGTTTCCTCTCCCTTGCACAACCGCTGAATCACGGGGGACGCGAAACTCGCAGAGGATTCACAGAGATGGACTTGTCTGCTTGTATGAGCAGAAATTCCTGCGGTGCGGGTGATTCGTCGTGGCGGAAAATGGCCGGAAATAAAAAATGTGTCGGCGGCGCGACACATTGAAAGGGAGTTAGGGATATGGTTGTCCGTCCCCGTAAGGCCGGCTTCAAGTTGAAGATGAACCTCACGTGAACTTCATATAGATGATCGACAGGATTGGCTGGTGTCCGAAGAGGGTTTTTCACTTTTTTTCGTTCGTTCGCTGAAATGCGCATCAGCACGCGTTTCGACAGATTTCTTTTTTGGGGCTTCATACCGGTCGCGGCGATGACGATAGATACCCTTGTAACGCACGAAAACCAGTTTCGGGAGGCCGCCGAATGAACAACGAATACCTGATGACGATTCCCGAGTTGATGAAATTCCTCCAGGTCAAGCGCAACACGATTTACACCCTGAGGCGACTCGGGCTGCCCACCGTGAAGATCGGCCGTTCCGTCAGGTTCCGGGTCGCGAGTGTGCTCACCTGGCTGACCGACATGGAACACACCGGTCAGGGAAGCGTGAACGCCCTCGTCAAGAGCGATTCGTCACACCTGCTCTGACTCCCCCATGTCCGGTTCATCCGCAGAGATTTTCGGTCTGCTGACGTTTTCCCTCACCGTGGGAATGCTTTTCAGCAGAACCTGTTTCGGGCTGATCGAAAACTGGAACGAAAGCGCCCGGGCCGATGCCGGTCCCAGGCGCAGACGTCGCTGATTGCGCGCCATCAGCGCTATCTATATAGTCTGGTATAATTCCACCAGCTACCCATGACTTTCTTGTAATAGTCACGCGTCTCCGGCAGCGGCACCCGATCCAGCCTCGTCAGGACCGGCAGATGCGCATGGGGACCCTGTTCCACCTTGCGGGCGATGTTCCCCTGGCCGCCGTTATAAGCCGCCGCGGCGAGGAAGAGATCTCCCTTGAACAGGTCGCGCAGGTATCCCAGATACCAGATGCCGAAGGCGATGTTGCGATCCGGGTTCCACAGGGATTCGGACGAAAATCTGCCTTTGATCCCGAGCTTTCCGGCGATCCATTTGCCCGTCGACGGAAGGATTTGCATCAGGCCGTGGGCTTTGCTCCGCGACAGGGTCGTCGGGTTGAAATGGCTTTCCTCGCGCATGATGGAAACGGCCCAGAACGGGTCGATCCCGTATTTTTTCGATTCGCTCTGGATGCGCGCCCACCAGGGCCTCGGGTAGTGGATCTTCCAGGCCCAGTCCGGGAGGGTCGAAGCGGACCGGCCCCGTTCGAGCGTCGAACGCATCAGGATCTCGCCGACCGCCACGGTGAGATTGTGTTGCGCCGCCGTCTCGGCGGACTCGGCGGCAATTTTGAACAGGCCCATGTCATCCGGATGTGCAGCAAGCAGTTTGCGGATCTCCTCCCGGGCCGTTCCCTCGAAGGGGCTTTTCAGCAGGGCCTTCCAGGCAAGACTGCGCGATTTCCATTTTTTCGCGACCGTCGGAACGGAGCGGCCCAGTTTCAGCGGAGCGTTGCGCCGGGCCAGATCGAGCCAGTAAACGTAGAAAGAATGGGGATACATGGCTTCGAGCAGTTCGAGCAGCCGCTTTCCTTCCGCCGATGTCGATCCGGCGCAGATCGACGCGTAGCCGAGGGCATCGTCGGCCCGGTGATGGGCGGGGAAATACCGTGCGACCAGCATGAACCATGGCACCGCCTGGGTATTGCGACCTTGATCGAAGCGTGCGAGGCCCATTTCGAACAGATGAACGGGAAGCAGAGACAGGGCCACACCGTTTCTGCAGAGAATCTCGGCCTCGACCAGCCCCGTCTCGTCCTGGCCGCAGTTGAAGGCCGCCCGCATCAGCCGATACCGGGCGGCGAACATGTCGACGGGGGGCTCCTTCCATTGCAGGGCCGTCTGGTAGTCGGCCATGGCCTCCTGGTGACGCGAAGCCCCATGAAGAATGTCGCCACGCACCTGGTGTCCGAGACATTGCAGGCTTCGATCGAGCCCCGGCGTGGCAATGACCTGCGTGAGGAGCGTCATCGCCCGGTCCTTCTGCCCTGCGAGCGCCAGGGCTTCAGCCTGAAGAACCAGCTGAAGCACGCCGCCATGCTGACCGAGAGACGGCCGTATCAGCGGAAGCGCGCGTTCGACGATCGTCCCGAGCTTTTCGCGGGAAGCCGCCCGGATGATCTCGATCCATTCGCCCTGCGTGAACGTCCAGCCAACGGGCGCCCCGACGATGGTCTTCAGCAATCCGGCGCTTTCGGCCATTTCCTGGTAGAAAGCGCTTTCAGATCGGTAGGCACGAAGCGCCTCGAGAGCCGCGAGGCTACGCTCGCGCGAAGCGGCCGGGTGCAGGTCGATCACCGCCTCGAGCGCCCTTCCCCGCTGGTAGGGCGTATCGAGCCCGCGGGCGATTTCCCTGAGCTGTTCGAGAGCGGCAGGACCCCGCAGCCTGGCTGCCAGCAGGACGTATTGGAATGCTGCCTGACGCACGGGAAGCCATTCCCGGTCGAGTTTCAAAACGCGTTCGTAGATTCCGAGCGCCTCGGCCTCCCTGCCGGACTGGCGAAGGGCATCGGCAAGCAGGGAAAGCCTCAGGTCCTCGAGCACAGCCGATGTTCCACATTTCTGGAGCAGTGCCGCCGTCTGTGCATGTGGTCCCTTTTTCACGGCCGCATGGACCGCCGAAAGACGAGTCTCGAACGAGGCGAACGCCGGAGCAGCCGTCAAGCCCGCCATGACGAGCAAGGCAGCGCAAGCGGCGGACCTGACGCGACAATATGTATTCATATACAACCAATCAGTCATGGCGTTCCTCCCGGGAATCGGTCGTTCGGCAGCGGGGACGCCGCCGGCCCGAACGTTGTACCGCAATCCGGGTTTCGATGCAACCCGAGAGGAAGTTTTCACGTTGCATTTGTCGCCTGATTCCTGTATACATACGTGAAACACTCGCCCTTTGATCTTTTTGCGGGCGAATAATGTTCCGAGGAGAGTACTCAATGAAGCTGTATACCACCGACAAGATCCGCAATATCGGGCTCGTCTCCCACGGTGGAGCCGGCAAGACGTCTCTGACCGAGGCGTTGCTGTTCCACACCGGCGCCAACTCGCGCATCGGCAAGGTTGACGACGGTTCCTCCGTGATGAACTACGATCCCGAAGAGCTGAAGCGAAAGACCACCGTGGGCACCTCCCTGGCCTGCCTCGAGTGGAAAGACGTCAAGATCAACATTCTCGACACCCCCGGCTTCGATGATTTCCTCGGTGAAGTGTACAAGGTTCTTCCGGCGATGGATGCTGCGATCGTCGTGATCAATGCCAGCTCGGGCATCGAAGTCGGGACCGAAAAGAACTGGAAGATCCTGAATGACTACAATGTTCCGCGCGCCGTCTACCTGAGCAAGCTCGACAAGGAAAATATCAACGTCGCGAAGCTGATCGACGATCTGAAGGCGTTCGACGCCAAGATCATCCCGATCCAGCTCCCCTGGGGCACCGCGACGAACCTGAAAGGCATCATCGATCTGATCGAGATGAAGGCCTACGCCTACACCGACGATACCGGCAAGAAGGTCGAAACCAAGGATATCCCGGCCGACATGGCGGACATGGCCGCCAAGATGCGCGAAAGCATGGTCGAGTCGATCGTCGAGTGCGATGACGAGCTTCTGAACAAGTTCTTCGACGGCCAGACGATCTCCAACGACGAACTGCGGCGCGCCCTCAAGATCGGCCTCGCGGCGAACAAGATCAAGCCTCTCATCTGCGGCATGGCTCTCAAGAACCTCGGCGGCGACCAGGTTCTCGATTTCATGGCGAACTGCATGCCTTCTCCCGTCGAGCGCGGCGCTGTCGAAGCCGTCACGGCCGGCACCGACACGAAGGTCAAGGTCGAACCAAAGGCCGACGGCCCCTTCGCAAGCTTCATCTTCAAGAAAGTCAACGAGCAGGCCGGCGACATGATCTTTCTGCGCGTCATCAGCGGAACGATGGCATCCGGAACCGATTATTACAACCCGACCCGCGAGAACACCGAGCGCTTCAGCTCCTTCTACACGATGCGCGGCAAGAACCGGGTCGACCTCGACTCCGTCGTTGCCGGCGACATCGCGATGCTGGTCAAGCCGAAGGTTTCCGTGCGCAGCGACACGCTCTGCGACAAGAGCTACAACGTCGTGTTCCAGCTCCCGGCCCTTCCCGAGCCCAAGCTGACCTACGCGATCGCCCCCAAGACGAAGAACGACCAGGAAAAGATGGGAACTGGCCTGCACACTCTGTGCAACGACGACGGCGTCCTGAAATACGAATTCGACGCCGAGATGAGCCAGGGCCTGATCTCCGGCCTCGGCGACACCCACATCGACGTCGCGATCAGCCGTCTCAAGAGCCGCTGGAACGTCGACGTCGAGATCAGCAAGCCCCGCATCCCGTTCCGCGAGACGATCAAGGGCAAGTCGGATGTACAGGGGAAACACAAGAAACAATCCGGCGGCCGTGGCCAGTATGGCGATGTCACGATCGCGTTCGAGCCGAATCCGGGCAAGGATTTCGAGTTCGTCGATGCCATCGTCGGCGGCGTCGTTCCCCGCAACTTCATCCCGGCCGTCGAAAAGGGTCTGCAGGAAGCCCGCAAGCGCGGCGTTCTCGCCGGATTCCCGATGATCGACTTCAAGGCCACGCTCCACTTCGGTTCCTACCACGACGTCGACTCATCGGAACTGGCGTTCAAACTGGCCGCCACGATCGCGTTCAAGACCGGCATGGCCCAGGCCAAGCCGATCCTGCTCGAGCCGATCTACGAAGTCTGCGTCTTCACCCCGGACGAGTTCATGGGCAGCGTCATCGGCGACCTGAACTCGCGCCGCGGCCGCATTCTCGGCATGGAGCCGATGGGCGGGCAGCAGCAGGTCAAGGCCTCCGTGCCCCTGGCCGAGATGTACAAATATTCGACCGACCTCAAGTCGATGACGCAGTCACGCGCCGAGTTCACGATGAAGTTCGACCATTATGAAGAAGTGCCGGCCAACGTGACCGAGCAGGTCATCAAGGAATACGGCCGCAAGGGCGAAGAAGCCGCCGAAGAATAATATCAGTTATAGGAAATCGCCCGCCGGAAACGGCGGGCGTTTTGTTTTGAGAACCAATCCGCTCACCACAAAGATACTCCGTTGAAAAATTTTCAGTTTTCAGGAACGTATCCGCAGATGAAGGGCAGATGAAGGGCAGATGAAAACCTGATGAAAAGCAGATAAGAACGAACGTCTGAAACGAGCATTTTTTCGCCAGAGATCGGAAACTCCGGGGGAAGAAGGTTTTCAGAGCTTCAGCTGCGAAATCTGCGTCATCAGCGTCATCTGCGGATTGGTTCTCAAAGTGAAACACACATACCAGCCACAAAGACACAACGTTTCCATTTTTTATGGATCTATCACCGTTCTTTGTGCCTTGGTGTCTTTGTGGTGAAACAATCTTCCCCCTCTGTACCTTTGGTGAAGCGGTCCTTGTTTTTCACCAGCAGGGTGCGGAAGGCGGGGTCAGGGGTTCTGGGGGTTGAGGAGGGCCTGTTCGGTTTCCTTGAGGAGGCGGGCCACGTGGTTCACGTGGGTGACGAGCGAGGTGAACTTGTTCAGGAAGGGCAGTTCCAGAACCTCGTCGAAATACTCGCGGGCCATGCGCAGGTCACCGAGCCGCCGTGCCAGTTCGCCGATGAGAAAGCCGGTGACGACGATGCCGCGGTCAGGAAGGGGCTCCAGCCCCGACTCCATGCGGCTCTGGATGATCATCGGCCCCGGATACTTCCCCCCCTCGGCCCGATAGGGTTTGTATGCCCTGATGAAAAACTCGAGGGCCTTCTCCTGGGCCTGTTTTTCGTGGAGGCCATGCCCCATCCGTCTGCACAGCCACGAGCATTTCAGGTAGAATTCGCCGGCCAGTTTCACCCATCCGGGTATTTTCAGCTGCTCGGCGTCGTGTGCCGCAAGCTCGAAACTCTTGATTCCATGCAGCAGCGTTCGTTCTCCGCCGAAGCTTTCGAGCTTGAACGCGATTTTCTTGCGTTCCTCGACGCCGACCGGCGAGAGGAATGTTCTTGCACGCTCGGGAATGATACGGGTTTCCTCGAACTTTCCAATATAGTGTGCAAAATAACAGGAGGGACACACCACCACGGTATACAGTTCGGGATGGACGGACTCGTTGCAGATGGGGCAGAAATCGGTATCGGTGTCGGATACCGGCACGGTCCAGAGTTTGAACCGGGTCGTCCGGAACGGCCGGAAGCACACCGGGCATTTCAGATCGGAATACCGGAGGAACGGATGTTCTATCGGCACTCCCGTCTCGAGCTCTTCCTGCTTTGCGTCCTCCTCGTTTTTCGGAAGCACCTGGTTCGACTCGGTCAGGGTGATTTCCTGGCGAAGCAGGCTGAGCATTTCGACGAGCCTGGCAATGGCAATCGGCTTCACCAGAAGGCCCAGGGCCTGTTGCGCAATGCATTCCTTCGCGAGGTCCCGCGTGAACGCGGAGCTCATGAAGACGAGTTTCACGTCTGGCGCGAGCTTTCTCGCCTTTTTCGCGACCTGTTCGACGGTCGAGGTCTGGTTGTCGAGGTCGATGATCCATGCCACGGTCGGGGCGAGGGTCGACAGTTCCTCGACTTTTTCCATGACGGCTGCGAGGCGGGGGGTAAAGCCATACTCGCGAACCGTCATCTCGAGAAAAACCGAGTAGATCGGATCGCGAGTCAGGATGACGACCTGCGTACTCATATATCCGTCACTATTTCCCGGCTCAACCGCAGCACATCCCTCGCATATGTCTTCATTTCCGACAATGCCCGTATCCTCTCACCCAACCGGACTGGGATCAGCATACCATTTTCGCTTCTCACTGGTCAAAGACGTTCACTCATGCCGTTCCGTTCAAAAATAATCCGCTCACCGGTTCAGGCCCCGCAGTTCCGCCAGGCTGACGGTGAATTTTTCCCTCTTCGCTGAATGCGGTGTATGATACAGCCCAGCACCACTTCGCTTTCGGAGGATCGCCATGAAGCCTTCTGCCCCCCTCACCGTGAAACCGGGTCTGAATCTCGACCAGGAACAATCCGAGCTTCTGTTCGCAGATATCGTGACTCTTCTTGATTCGAACGATTTCGATATCGGCCGGAAATGTTTCGCCATCTGGCAGAGAATTCAGGACTGGGCGGGGCAAGCCGCTTCCGGACAACCCTGCGTGCCGTTGCGGGAGCGTCTTGAAATGATCAGGCGTGAGGAGCAACCCGATGAAGCGCAGAAGGCCCGGCTGATTCGAGCGATCGTTTTCCAGGCTCTCGAGCGCAACCTCGACAGCGACGCCCGGGTCGGCAGTTTTTCGGCGACCCTGGCCCTGATCGGCGATATCGCCCGCCTCGGCTGGAACTGGGGGGCGGTGAAATTCTCCGAACTGGGCGAGAGGTATCTCAGCGTCTCGGCCCTTGCGGCGATCGAACTCGACGAGATCGGCGTTTCCATGGAGGAAGAACTCACGGACCGCCTGGTGCGTCTCATGGACGACGGGAACTGGCTCCGCATCGGTGCCCTGAAGGGTTCGGCGATCCCGGTGCTGTATCTCGCCATGGCCGATCTCTACGTGCGGGCCGCCGGTGTTCAATCGGATCGCAAGGCCGCCACCAGAGACGATCTCGCCCGAGGGCTCGAAGCGCTGGACCGTGCGGTCGGCCCCTGCGCCGAGCGTCTTGTAAAGCTGTCAGGACAGGGGCTTGCATCGATCATGCTCGACAACCTGATGCAGCGGCCAGCGATCGTCGCATCGCTGACCCGGCTGGGACGAAAATGAAATGAACTGACCGGAGCCGATTGACAGCGGCGTACCGCAAGCATCATAATAGCAAAAATCACATTTTTCGGGGGGGCAGTATGGTCAGTCGGCACCGCATTTCCGGAGTATATATATTTTTCGGAATACTATTGGCGGCGCTCGCCATTTTCGGCTGCAGCGGCAGCGGCGACGACCCGCTTGTCACGGGGCCGGGAAACTACGGTTCCATTTCAGGGACCGTCCAGGCTCCTGCAGGCGGCTCGGTCCGTGATGTCGACGCGTCCGTGGTTGCCGCGGTCAATCTCGATCGCGCCTACGTATTCCTCGAAAAGTATCCGCAGATCGCCACCTACTCGAACTCAAGCGGAAAATTCACCCTGTCTCCCGTCACCTTCGAGCAGCACAATGTCATTGTCAAGCTTACGGGGAGCGGCTCCACCATTTACAAGGTGCGCTCGTACAATGTCGATCTTTCGTCCACCCAGCCAGCCAAGGACACCGGGAATCTTCAGGTGAAACTCGCCGACCGCAAGGTCAGAATCCGCATCAACGACGGGAGCTCCTCTTCGACGATCGCATCGGCAACCGTCACGGTGTGGGGCGAAACGTTCACCTATGTCGGCAACGGGGAATACGAATCGCCCGTTCTCCCCGCCGACGAGACCGCGACCATCACGGTGGACGTTGCCGGCCGCACAGAAGTCCAGGTGCCAGCGCAGTTCGTGAGCACCACCCCACCCGTCCTGGAAACCGCCGTTCCCCCGGCCGGCTCGACGAACATGCCCCCGACCGTCTCGCTCGACGCCACGAGTCTCGTCGTGAACAACGGCGCCACGGTCACCTTCACAGCGACTGCAAAGGACCCGGAAAACGGCGCCATGACCTATCTCTGGGAATCGTCATCCGGCGGCCTTTCCACGGCAACCAGCGGTCTGCAGGCCACCTGGACCGCCCCGTCCTCGGGAACAGGCAGCGCCACGATCACTTTCAAGGCCACCGATGCAGGCGGCCTTTTCGCACGCACGACGCTTACCATCGGCTACATGCCCGTCGCGAACCAGAGGCCGGTCGTCGACATCGTTGCCGACAGTTCGACGCTGACGGGCGGCATTGCCTATGCTTTGGTGGCAAGCGCAACCGATCCGGACGGCAACATCTCGGCCGCGACGTATCTCTGGTCCGTTCCAAGCGGATCGCTCAGCACGACCACCCAGAGTATCACCGACTGGACGACCCCGACCGTGACGGCCACGACGTCGGTCACCGTTTCGCTGACGGTCACGGATGCAGCTGGAGACGCGACGACGAAAACCCGGACATTCAGCGTGGTTCCGGCCGCCGCGTCACCCGCAGCCACGATCTCCCGGCCGGCGACGGGCGAGATTTTCGTCGCGGGAGACGTCCAGTTCACTGGTTCCGTGAAACTCGCCGACAATTCCGTCCTTCCCGAGTCCTATTATCACTGGCATCTCACGTATCCCGGCGGGTCCACGTCCGAGGTCGCCTCCCAGACAAACAACTTCAGCCTGAGCCTTTCGACTCCCGGTGATTACACCATCTGGCTGACGGCAACGTCATCCGAAGGTCTCGGCTGCACGAAATCCGTACCATTCAAAATCAACTATCCGCCGCAAGACCTCGGCATCTCGAAAAGCCCCAATCAGGTTTCATTCCTGGCCAGCACAGCAATCACGCTTTCGGCAAGTGCGACCGACCCCGAAAACGATACCATAAGCTATACTTGGTATGATTACTCCTTCATCGGGAATGCGACATCGACGATAGGAATGGGGCAGACCATCACCAACTATCGTGATTTCGTTCCCGGCAGCCATTCGATCACCCTTGCCGCTGCCGACTCACGCACCGCGATCTCGAGCACAAGCATCGTCATCGAAGTCGCCTCGAATTACGCGCCGCAGGGGGTTGGCATCACCGTTTCGCCCTCTCAGACCTCGTTCACGGCAAGTGCCGCCGTCAGTCTTTCCGGCAGCGCCACCGACCCGGAAGGGCAGGATATCAGCTATACCTGGTACGATTATTCACATATCCGGAACGCAACCAATACGCTAGGCACGGAACAGAACATTACCGACTATCGTGACTTCACCCCCGGCAGTCACACGATCACCCTCACGGCGCTCGATACCTTCAACGCGTCTTCTTCGACATCTCTCGTCATCGGCGTTGCCACCAACACCGCCCCGGCACCGGTCATCACCAATCCTCCGAGCGCCAACAAATGGTACAGCCTCGGGGAGACCGTTTCATTCGGCGGCTATGCAACAGATGGCGAAACCACCGGGGGATATGTCGCCACGGCGAGCCTGGACTGGTTGATCACGGCCCCCAACGCAACAACTGATCCTCATTCGGCCACATCGGCCTTTTCCCTTTCGTTCGAAACTCCCGGCACGTATACCATCAGGCTGACAGCAACTGATGAACTGGGAATAGCCTCCTACGCACAGCGTTCCCTTTACATCAACGCAACACCAACCGTTGCCATTGGCGCTGATCCAGCCAGCGGAACCCGGTACAGCAATGGAGAAACGTTTACTCTCACTGCCGATATCAGCGACGCAGACAATACCGAATCGCTGTCCATCACCTGGGTTGATGTGAATACGCTCACCCAACTCGGCAATGCGACTCTCTCCGGACCTTGGCCAAAAACACACACCCTCAACGCATCACTTCTTTTGAGCGACAGGCATGACATCGTCGCCATCGTTGCCGATACGTGCGGTGTGATGTCGGTCGCAACCAAATCACTTCTCATCAACAATCTCGCCTCTCCCGGCATGACGATCAATTTTACCCAGTATGCTACTGCGCCCGGGAATCTTCCGATCCTTCTCGCCAGCAGCAGCACGGCCATCAATCTCACAGCCTGGGCAAATGATGACGAAGATGGCGCAATTCCGGCAGCGAGGCTCGCCTGCACCTTCACAGGAACCGATGTCGCTCCGACCTCGTTCACCGGAGTCTCAACGATTCCTTCACGCTACCTGAACCCAGGAAAATACAATCTGATGGTCCAGGCTACGGACAGCTTCGGCAGCATCAATACGGCAACGTTCAGCTTCATCATCTGGAATGTGGAAACATATCTGCAATCCGGCAGCGGCGATTCCAATCTTTCGAACCCGTCGACGATCTTGTATGCAGATCCGAGTTACTACATCACCGATTCAGGCAATTCAAAGCTCAAAAAATTCGCTTCAAACTTCGGCCTTGAACGTGCAATCGGAGGAGCAGGAACTGATCCGGGTTCGTTTACGTCCTTAGTGGGTGTCACGAAATCGGGGGGAACGGTTTACACCCTTGAAGGATGGCCAATGACAACCATTTCTCGAATCCAGACGTGGTCCGGCGATCCTCTCGCGACATCGACCAATTTCGGTGGTCCTGGAACGGCGGCATTCGGAAATGCGAGCTATACAGCCCCAGTGGCTCTCACAACCAACGACCAGTATCTATATCTCAGCGATGCCAATGCCGATCAGATCGAACGCCTTGATATGACGACGGGGACTGCGTATTCCGTCATTGGCGATCCGGATGGTACTCCCTTTAGTTCACCTGCGGGAATCCGGTTCCTGGGATCCAACATATTCGTTGCGGATTCCGGGAACAACCGCATTGTCGTATGCGATACCAACCTCAGCTTCTCTCGTTCGTGGAATGCGAGCAGCCCTGCGGATATCACTGCCTACGGCGATTATTACGTCACAGTAAATCCATCGGATCATCTCATCCAGATCTGGGATGCCTCCGGCAACCTCCAGGCCAACATTGGAGGTAACGGAACCGAGCTTGGCAGGTTCGACACGCCGATCTCGATCGTCGCAAATACAGGCGCAAAGAAAATCGTCATCCTCGAAAACGGGAACGAGCGGGTTCATGTGTTTACCCTCCCGGCCTCCAACTCCCCCTGGTAAAGAATTGAGCCTTTGAACACCCCGGTGTGGAATTCACACCGGGGTGTATTTTTTCAGCTATTAACAAACCCGCCGATGCGGGAGGAGAGCTTCGCATCGGCGGAAACTGGCACGGATCGTATTTACAGGTCTCCGACAAAGGCCTTGAAGGCGCGGCGGGCTTCGACGATGGCGGCGGCGCGGCGGTGTTCGGCGGTTTCGCCTTTCACGATCGGGGCGGAGCCGGTCAGGAGGCCGAAGTTGGCGTTCATGGGGGCGAAATCCTTGGGTTTGTGGCCTTTGAAGGTGACGTAGTTGACGAGGGCGCCCAGCATCGTCTGCGGGGGAGGCACGACGGGCGGTTTCTTGAGGCAGATGCGGGCGGCGTTCAGGCCGGCCAGCAGGCCCATTCCCGTGGATTCGGTGTAGCCTTCGACGCCGCAGATCTGGCCAGCGACGAACCAGTCGGGGTGGTCCTTCACCTGGAGGGTCGGGGTGAGGAATGCGGGCGAGAATAAATAGCTGTTGCGATGCATCTGGCCGAGCCGGGTGAAAACGGCGTTCTTCAGCGCCGGAATCAGCCGGAAGACGCGCTCCTGGTCGCCGTGTTTCAGATTCGTCTGGAAGCCGACGATGTTGAACATGCTGCCGAGCAGGTTGTCCTGGCGAAGCTGCACGAGGGCCCACGGGCGGCGGCCTGTCCTGGGATCGTTGAATCCAACCGGTTTCATGGGGCCGAATCTGAGCGAATCCGGTCCGGTCGAGGCGATCTCCTCGACGGGCTGGCAGCCGCTGAAGAACTGGCGCCTCGCTTCCTTTTCGAACTCGGGAAGCTGGGTGCGCTCGGCAGCGAGCAGTTGTTTCACGAACTCCTCGTATTCCGCCTTGTTCATGGGGCAGTTGATGTAATCGCCCTGCTCCTCGCCGTCGCCGTACCGGTTCGCGACGAAGGCGCAGCTCATGTCGACGCTTTCGGAGGAGACGACCGGGGCGATCGCGTCGAAGAACGCGAGTTTGTCGGCTCCGAACGTCTTCGTCAGCCAGGACAGCATCTTCGGCGACGTCAGGGGGCCGGTGGCGAGAATCACGATTCCGTCATCGGGGAATTCGGCGGCTTCGTCATTGACGAATTCGACGTGGCTGTGGCCGGTCATATAGCGGGTGATTTCGCGGGCGAAGGCCTCGCGGTCGACCGCCAGCGCGTTTCCGGCCGGCACCCGGTATTTGTAGGCCACATCGAGAATGTAACTGCTCAGCGCGCGAAGTTCCTCCTTGAGCAGGCCCGAGGCCCGGTCGGGAAGGTTGCTGCCGATCGAATTGCTGCAGACGAGCTCGGCGAGAAGGTCCGTCGAATGCGCGCCTGTGGGGACTTTCGGCCGCATCTCGACGAGCTTGACGCGCACCCCGCGCCGGATGAGCTGGAACGCCGCCTCGACACCGGCCAGGCCGGCGCCGATCACGGTCACATTCGGATGGTCATTCTTCCTGGCCACCGGGTCCTCCCTCGTCCTTTTCGGGAATACGCCTGAAGTCGCACCCCTTCTTCGAGCACTTGATGAACGTGCCCATTTTTTTCGTGGTATGCCAGACCAGCGGCGACTTGCATTCTGGGCAGAGCTCGCCCGTCGGCTTCGACCAGGTGGTCAGCATGCAGGTCGGGTAGTTGGAGCAGCCGTAAAACGTTCGGCGGCCGCCCTTCGCCTTCTTGACGACGACCTTCCCGTTGCAGCCGTCGAGCGGGCAGGCGACGCCGATCTCCTGCTGGATGCGCTTCGTCGTCTTGCACTCGGGGTATTTCGAACAGGCCATGAACCGGCCGAACCGGCCGTTCCGGATCACCATCGGCGAGCCGCACGTTTCGCAGACCTGGTCGGTCGGCACGAGATCGGGGCCGGCTTCAGCCTTGAGCTTGTCGAGCGTCTCGCGGAGTTGGAGCTTGCCCTGGACCTGGCCGCTCGCGAACAGCAGCATTTCGTCGGGGATGTTCTCGGTGGATTTGCACTCGGGATACCCGGAACAGGAGAGGAATTTACCCGTCCGGCCGAGTTTCACGATCATGACCTTTCCGCACGTCGGGCAGGTGCAGTCGGTTTCATACTGGATGCGCTGGAGTTCGGTCTCGGCCTTTTTCAGATCGGAAATGAACGGGCCGTAGAACTCGCTCAGGAGGCGCACCCAGTCTTTCCGGCCGTCTTCCACCTCGTCGAGGTTGGCTTCCATGGCGGCGGTGAACTTCGGATTGATGATGTCGCCGAACTTCGACACGAGCAGCTCGGTTGCGAGAAACGCGGCATCCGACGGGCGGAAGCGGCTCTCGACCTTTTTCACGTATCCGCGCTGCTGGATCGTCTCGATGATGGCGGCGTAGGTGCTCGGACGTCCGATGCCCTCTTTTTCGAGGGTTTTGATGAGCATCGATTCGCTGAAACGCGGCGGTGGCTGCGTGAAATGCTGCTCCGGATCGATCTTCACCAGCGCGATCTTCTCGCCGGTGGTGACTTCCGGGAGTTTCTGCCTAGCTTCCCGTCCGGCATCCTCTTCCGCGCCGGCTTCCGGGGCAGATGCATCGGCGTCTTCGATCTTCGCTTCGGAGTAGAGCGAGGTGAATCCGTCGAAGGTCATCGTCGTGCCGGATGCCTGCAAGAGATGTCTGCCGGCTTCGAGGTCGATCGTCACGACGTCGTATTCCGCCTCGGCCATCTGGGACGCGACGAACCGGCGCCAGATGAGGGTATAGAGTTTCAACTGCTCGGCGGAAAGATTCTTCGCCATCTTTTCCGGAGTTCTCCAGACCGAGGTCGGCCGGATCGCCTCGTGGGCATCCTGGGCGCCCTTGCGGGTCTTGAACGCGCGGGGCTTCTCGAGCCCATACCGCTCGTGGAAACTCTTCTCGATATACTCGCGCGCCTCGCCCAACCCTTCCGGAGAAATACGGACGGAGTCGGTTCGCATGTAGCTGATGAGGCCCACATGACCTTCGCCGGCGAGTTCGACGCCCTCGTAGAGGCGCTGGGCGATCGACATGGTCCGCCGTGAGGTGAAGCCGAACTTCTGGGCCGCATCCTGCTGGAGCGTGCTGGTGATGAACGGCGGAGGCGGCGTCTGTTTTCTCGACCGGCGCAGGACATTCGCGACACGCAGGCCGGCAGATTCTATTTCTGAGACTATTTTTTTGGCTTCCGTGCCGTTGCCGATGACGGACTTTTTCCCGTCCGTCTTCGTCAGTTTAACCGTGAAGGGGTGCCGGTCCTGCGTGTTCACCCCGGCTTCGATCGTCCAGTATTCCTCGGGGTTGAACGCGAGAATCTCCTTCTCGCGGTCGCAGATCAGGAGCACCGCGACCGACTGGACCCGGCCGGCGGACAGGCCGAGGCAGACTTTCTTCCAGAGCAGGGGCGACAACTTGTAGCCGACCAGCCGGTCGAGTATGCGACGAGACTGCTGGGCGTTCACGAGGTTGAGATCGATGGGGCGCGGCTGCTCGAGCGAGCGCAGCACCTCGTCCTTCGTGATGGCGTTGAACGTCACGCGGCAGGAGCTTGCAAGGTCAACGCCCAGGGCGCTCGCCAGGTGCCAGCTGATCGCCTCGCCCTCGCGGTCAGGGTCGGGGGCGAGATAGATGTTTTCGACCTTTTCCGCGGCTTCCCGGAGCCGGATGATGACGTCCTTGCGGTCCGGCACCACGCGGAACACCGGCACGAACCCCCGATCGGGCTCCACACCGAGCTTCGAATCGGGAAGGTCGATCACATGGCCCTTGCTGGCCTCGACGATGAATTCGCGGCCGAGAAACTTCGTGAGGGTCTTGATCTTCCCCGGCGATTCGACGATAACGAGATGTTTTGCGCTCATGGAATTATATAGCCAGTACTATTATACATATTAATTTATAAACACGGGCGGATTCACCTTGCTGCTGAACATAGCGTTCGCTCCCGGCGCCACATTCGCCTGCGGCTGGGACTGTGTCTGGGGGTCGTTCATGTAGAGGATCAGTTCGAGGCGGGTCGGGGTGACCTCGCGCAGATCGTGCTTCCACAGGTATTCGATCGCGCGCTCGAAGTGGAGCGGCGTGATCTCGCCGCGCTCCAGGACGCCCAGCAGATGCTGCTGCGCCTCGGGAGTGAGCCTGATCGCCTCCGACGAGTGCAACTGACGCACGCCACCGGACTTGGCGTGTTCGGCAACGTCGGACGACGGTTTCTCGACGACGGGGGGCTCGGAAAGCCCGGTCACGCCCTTCCCGGCAACGGTGAGGCTCATCAGGGAAAGCCACTTCATGGCCGTCTCGATCTCTTCCATGCGGAACCCCTGCTTCATCAGCCGGGCGATCAGCGGCATATCATCGGCAGTCTCCTCCGTGGAAGCGGAGGAAGCACCATTTTTCTCGATCTGGCGCCTGACCAGGTCCATCAATTTCATGAGCTGGCCGAGCGGAGTTCTGGTTTTGTTCACTTATGACCTCCCCTGAGGGGGTTTGATTTTCGCATGATACATATTCCCGGGCAGCTTCACCAGAAAATCTCTCATTTCGAGGGTGAGCAGCAGGGAAAACAGACGGTCGCGCGGCCAGCTGCCGTCGGCGAGCAGCCGGTCGAGCGGCACGGGTTCGGCGGCGATCGCCGAAAGCAGCCGGGTTTCTTCATGTGTCAGGTCCAGTTCCTGTTCTTCCCGTTCCGCGGCGGAAGCCGCCGTTTCGCGCGCGGGAAGCAGGCGGGCGTAGTATTCGACAAGATCGTGCGGCGACGTCACCAGCTGGGCGCCGTCCTTGATCAGGGCCAGGGTGCCCTCGGCGAGCGCGGAACGAATGTTGCCGGGAATCGCGAACACCTCGCGGTCCTGCTCGGCCGCGAGCCTGGCCGTGATGAGAGAGCCGCTGCGCGCCGATGCCTCGACGACGACGGTCGCCACGCACATGCCGGCGATGACGCGGTTCCTGACGGGGAAGTGCCAGGGCCGTGCCGGGGTGCCGGGCGGGTATTCCGAGACGAGCGCGCCGTTTTCGGCGAGAATCCGCTCGCGGATTTTCCGGTTCGCGGCCGGGTAGGTGATGTCGGGCCCCGACCCGAGAACGGCGATCGTGCGGCCGCCGCCTTCGAGAGCCCCGAGATGGGCGAACGTATCGACGCCGAGGGCGAGGCCGCTGACGACGACGAAGCCCGCGGCGGCGAGCTCACGGCCGAAATCGCGGGCGATGTCGAACCCGAGCTGGGTGCCGTTCCGGGCGCCAACGATCGCAATGTGTGGCCGCGGATCGACGGGCAGGCGGCCGCGGACGAACAGAACGAGCGGCGAATCGTGGATCTCGCGCAGCAGCGCGGGGTATTCGGGATCGACAAAGGTCACCATCCGGATGTTCTGTTTTTCGAACGTGTCGGGATCGCAGATGGGAACGAGGCGCTCGCGTTCGGCGACGAACCGGTCGAGACGGTCCCGCGTCCAGCCCTTCACGCGGCTCAGTGCCACCTTGTCAGCGGCGAGAACGGCTTCGGGCGTCCGGAACTCCTTGATGAGGCCGGCTCTCACCGTGTCTCCGATCCAGGCGACGGCGGCGAGTTTCAGCCAGGCGAGGCAGGAGCCGGATCGTGTTCCCTGGGACTCACGCATCGCTCAGGGGCTCCTGGGGGTTGCGGATGGTTTTCATGACCTTGTTGCACCAGAAGACGACCGTTTCGGAAGCTCCCTCGGCGGCAACGGCTTCGTTCAGGACGGGGAGGACGGCCAGGCCGACACCCGCAAGCGCTTCGGCCGCCATCGTTCTGACCGCCGTCTGCTCGTGGCCGAACAGCGGGATGAAGCTGGCGGGGATTCGCTGGGCCAGAAGAACCAGCTGCCGCCTGGCGATTCTCAGTTCGCGTTCTTCCTTGACGCGGGCGATGAGGTCCATGAGCAGCTTGATTCCCTCTGCCTGTCCGTGCTCGGAGATCGAGGCCATCGCCGTAATCCTCACCGCGTAGACGGCATCGCTCAGGGCTTCACCGAGAATCGTTCGCGACTTGAGGCCCGGGAATCGGCCGAGGGCCTCCGCAGCCGCCTGCCTGACCTTGTCCTCGGCATCGCTCATCAGCAGGATGAGCAGATCGATGCCTCGCTCTTCCTCGAGTTCGCGGATCGCAATGGCCGAGTTGCGCCTGAGCACCATCTCGTTGCTCTCGACGCACTTCGCGATCGTCTCGAAGACGCCGGCCCCGAGTTTCCGGAACGCACGCCCGATGTTGCGGTGCACCTCGGCGTTGCGGTCGGACAGTCCCCGAAGCAGGGGAACCACGGCGCGCCCGTCGCCGATGTTTCCCAACGCGATCGCGGCGTAAATACGCACCCAGTCGCTTTCATCGCGGAGGGCATCCATGAGGATATCGACGGAACCGGGATCGGCGATGACGCCGAGCGCCTGGCAGCAGCAGAGCCGGAGCTCGCGGTCGCCCAGGCGAAGATGTTCGTGAATCTTTTCGAGATGCTGGCGGCCGGTCTTTTCGAGGATCTGGCTGATCCAGAAGCGGATGTCCTCGTTGTCGAAGGACATGGCCCGCAGAAGCTGATCGACACCGTAGTTCTCGAGTCGCATGATGCTCTGCGATGCCGAGCGGCGGACGCTCCAGGACGGATCGGCAAGCGATTTGATCAGGTCGCGGATAACCTCGGGGTTGCTCGAACCGCCGAGCGCCTTCGCGGCGAAGAAACGGATATTCTTGCTCTTGTCGTTCAGCGCCTTGATCAGATACGGCATGCCCGGCTCGCCGATCGACTCGAGAATGCGCGTCACCCAGTAGCGGACATCGTCATTCTGGCTGTTGAGGGCTTCCGCGATGCGGTCGACGCCTTTTTCGCCGATTTCGGTGAGGGCGTAGGCACAGCTTCGGCGCACGTTCCACGACTCGTTCGACAAACCCTCGATGAGCGCGGGAACGGCTTTCGGGCTGGCGATCTCGCCGAGCGCGGCGGCGCAGAAGCTCATCACTTCGGGTTTCCCGTTCCTGAAGAACCGGAGCAGGGGCTCGACGACACGCGAGCCGAGTTTCACGATTCCCTTGCGGACCAGGAACCGCTGGTTGTCGTCGACGGCCTCGATAAATGAGAACAGCCGCGCCAAGCCGCGGTCGCCTGTGCGGACGAGCGCCAGGAGACAGCCGTCGCGGATGTCCTCATCGGGCTCCTGCATGGCCTCGATCATCGGCTCGACTGCGTTCTCGCCGATGTCGGCAAGGGCCTGCGTCGCGCTCTTGCGGATCGTCCAGTCGGGGTCGGCCAGCGATTCGATGAGGACCCTGATGACCCGCGTGTCGCCTGATTCGCCGAGCGCGGCGGCGATGACGTACCGCATCTGCTTGTCGCCCGAGCGCAAGGCTTCGAGAAGGATTTTCTGGGCCTTCGGGCCCATGCGGCCAAGGGTCTTGATGACCCAGAACCGGACATCCTCGTCGGCCGTCTTGTTCATCACCTGCTCGAGAGACGGGATGATCTCTTCGCCGAACTTCGTCAGCGCCTCGGCGGCGGCCTTTCTGACCGCCCATTTTTCGTCGCCGAGCAGCCTGATGAGGGCCGTGATGCCCATGGTTTCGCGCAGTTCGCCGAGGGCCATCGCGGCAAAATAGCGCACATCATGGTTCGTGCTCTTCACGGCGCGAAGAATGGCCGGGGTTCCCTTGTTGCCGAATCTTCCGATCACCTGCAGCGCCCAGTGCTGGATATCCTCGCTGTAGGAGTTGATCGCGGCGGAAAGGACCGGGAGCGCGGAGTCGCCGAACGCGTACACCTGGTCGGCGGACGTTTTCCTGACGATCCAGTGTTCGTCGCCGAACGCGTTGACGAGGAACTGCAGCGCGGTTTCGTTGCGCACGCGGCCGATCTCCTCGACGAGCTGGATTTTCCGCTCCTTGTTGGCGAAGGGAAAGGAATCGATCAATTTCTGCGTATATGCATCCATGAGGTTCTCATTCTTACCAGCGACGTTTTACCAAGTCAACGACGAATCTCGACCATTTACTGGCCGCCTTCGGGACTGCCCTCCGGTTTCGGGGAATCGGGCTGAATCTCCGTGATTTCGATCTGGACCTTTTTCGGCTGGATCTCGACGACTTCGACCTTGTCGGGAACGCCGACGGGACATGGCAGATCAACGGAGTAACTGCCGGGAGCCATTTTCCGCATATCGAGAACGAGGTTCATATCGGCCCGCGAGACCTTGTCCAACTGCTCGACAAAGCCGCGCAGGATCAGGGTATAGCTCGACGGCGAGACCAGGCAGTGCTGGTTGCTCGAGTTTTTGATCGTCAGCGGCAGGCCGGCGAACTGGCGGACGACCTGTGACGCGGCCAGGCGGATTCCCACGATGACCGTCCCGGTGCCGGCGACGCGGACCGTTTCGACGGGCGACTTCAGAAGCGCGGTGATACTGCCGGAAGACGTCATCATGGCGAGATCGATCGGCATCGTCAGCAGTTCGTTCATCTGCTCGAGAATTCGCCCGGGGCCGGTGATCGAGACATCCGGCGGCGAGACGTCAAAGCCTTCGAGGCGATATCCCTCGGGCGGCTTGTTGATGAACTGGGGCATGACACGGATGATCCTGCCCGGATACCCGGCCTTCACCGTGATATCGACGTTGACTTTTTCGGGAACGATCTTCACGCCTTCGATGCTTTCTCCCGACGTCGCCAGCAACAGAACGGGGCAACTCTCGCTCACCGAGTTTCTGGAATTATTGAGCGTGATGGCGACCTGGGCCACGGCGATACGCTCGATCGCTTCCTTCGAGCCTTCGACCGTCACCCGCCTCGGCGTCAGGTTCGGCATTTCGGAGAGGAAGCCTTCGTCCGTCTGCCCCTTGACCTCTGCGGAGATGTCGAATTCGCGGCGTATGAGAGGCTCGCCGGTCACTTCGATCTGGGCCGGCTTGATCGAAACCATCGTCAGGCCGGGCGGGGTCGTGACTTTGAGAGGCAGCATGGCCGAGCCGGGCCGGAGCGAGTAGAGATCGACGCTGACCTGCACGAGGTCGCGGCCGGCGATGATGAAGTCGCGGCGTGTTCCCGTGAGGACGACCTCCGCCATGGCCATCTCGGGCAGAACGCGCATCAACTGCGGCATGTTCCGGTATTCGACCTTCGTCGTCACGGTGCGCCGGATCATCGGCGAAACGATGATGTTCACGTAGATCCAGAGAACGAGCGCGAGCAGGATCGTGACCAGCTTCAGATTGATTCGCATGGCTTCACTTGAGCGGCATCAACAGCCGCCTGTCCTTTATGACGCGTTTGAGAGCGGCCCGCAGGAGATCGCGAACCTTCTCGCCGTTCAGGTCGCGCACGAGCTTTCCCCCCTTGGCGAACGAGACCGCGCCCGTCTCTTCGCTCACGATCAGCGCGAGCGCGTCAGTGATCTCGGTGATGCCGACGGCGGCGCGATGCCGCGTTCCAACCTCGCGGGCAAGATCGGAGTTCTGGGAGATCGGCAGGAAGCAGCTCGCCGCCTCGATGGTGCCGCCCTTCATGATGACCGCCCCGTCATGCAGGGGCGTGAAGGGCAGGAAGATCGTGCTGAGCAGCTCGAAGGTGAGCGTGCTGTGCAGGGGAACGCCCTTGTCGATGAACTCTTTCAGCCCGATGTCCTGCTCGATGACGATCAGGGCGCCGATGCGCTTTTTCGCGCAGCTCTCGATGGTCTTCGCGAGCTCTTCGACGAGTTCGGGGATGTTTTCGGGGTTGGAACTCTGCTCACCCAGGATCGATCCGCGGCCGATCTCTTCGAGCGCGCGCCGGAGTTCGGGCTGAAAGATGACGACGAGCGCCAGGAAGCCTGTGGGAAGCGTGTTCGAAAGAACCCAGTTCAGCGTGTTGAAGTCGAGGTCCTTCGTGAACATCAGCAGGAGCAGAATGAACCCGAGCCCCTTGAGCAGGTTGAACGCGCGGGTTCCCTCGATCAGCAGGAGGACCTTGTAAATTCCCCAGCCGACAATCGCGACGTCGAGCAGATCGATCAGCGAGACGTCGCGAAGAACGGCGAGGACGAATTGAAACAGCATCATAGGTTCAGGCCGGCAGCAGTTCCATCTTTTCGAGGAGGGCGGCGATCCGGTCGCGGGTGGCGGCAGATGCGGGCAGCAGGGGGAGGCGGAGTTCGTCCCGGATCAGGCCCATGAGGGAGAGGGCCGTCTTCACGGGAATCGGGTTGGACTCGAAGAACATCGCCCGATGCAGATCGAGCAGTTCGAAGTGTCGCCGGAGAGCGTCATCCCAGTTTTTGCGGAGCGCCGCGTCGACGAACTCCTTCATCAGCCTGGGCACGACGTTGGCGGTCACGGAAATCGTGCCGCACGCTCCGACGGCCATGAGCGGGAAGTTGATGGCGTCTTCGCCGGAGAGCAGTTCGAAGCCTGCCGGAGCGGCGCGCAGGATATCCATGGCCTGTTCGACGTTTCCCGAGGCTTCCTTGATTCCTTTGATGTTCGGGGTTCTGGCGAGCTCGAGCACCGTGGCGGCGGTCATGTTCATGCCCGTGCGCCCCGGAACGTTGTAAAGCAGCACCGGCAGCCTGGTCGCGGCGGCCACGGCCTGGAAATGGGCAATCTGGCCGGCAGGTGTCGGCTTGTTGTAATACGGCATTACGACCAGCACGGAATCGGCACCCAGCGATTCGGCGCTGCGCGTCATGTCAACGGCGGAGGCGGTGTTGTTGCCGCCCGTTCCCAGCATCAGGCCGATCTTTCCGGAAACGCGGCCCGCGACGAGCTCCATGAGCCGGAACTTTTCCTCGCTCGAGAGCGTCGGTGACTCACCCGTGGTACCTACGATAACCAGGCCATCGGTGCCGGCTTCGAGGTGCAGATCGAGCAGGCGGAAAACGGCCTCCCGGTCGATCTGACCATTGTGAAACGGCGTGACCAGGGCCGCCCATGAGCCCCGGAACGTGGTGCGCGGCATTTCGGACCTCCCGAACAGGGTGTGGTGAAAAATCCGTCAGGCCGGATGGACCGGGCCCGATCGTTGGAAACTATATCACACTTTCCTCTGGTATTCGCAACCTTCTTCTCAGGGAAACAAACATTTTCAGCCGATACCTTAAACTGTGTATCCAGCGCATCATCACACGCATCTGTTGACGGAACCCGGCATTCAGGGTATGCTCGCGAGGCGCGATATGTCACACAACCACGTGGAAACAGGAATGATTCTCAAGCCATTGCTCGTGTGCTGCTGCCCGGAGCAGGGCACCGAGACCGACCCGCTCGTCGAGCTCCCGGCGATCGCAGGGCTTGCGCCCTGGGAAGTCGCCCTGTCGCTTTCGGCACAGAGCCGCGGCCTGCTGAGACGCATGGCCCCAATGGCAAGGACGTTCTGCACTCACGAAGCTGATGAACTGATCGCCGGCATCGGCCGTTTCGACCTCGTCGCCGTATCGCCGCTGAGCCTCAACACGCTCGCGAAATTCGCCCTCGGTCTGCGCGACTCGTTTCCATCGCGACTTCTGGCCGCGGCGGCCGAACAGGGGCTGCCGGTTCTTCTCGACGAACGTCAGGTGCCGGCCGCCGACTCGTCGTTCAACCCGCATCTCATCAAGATCTATCGCCGCTACTGGGAGCAGGTCCGTTCGGGCACGGTCCGGGAGTTTCACCCCGACCGGCTGGCCGAAGCCGTCGCCGCGGTGATTCGCACCAGGAAAGCCGTCGAGCGGGCCGCGCCGGCGTCGGGCCGCGCCGTCATCACCCGCGATGACGTCATTCTGGCCCAGTCGGCGCTTCAGCCCCTGCTCGTCCCGCGCGGCGCGATCGTCACCGACCTGGCCCGCGAGGAAGCGGCCGCGCGCGGCGTCTCGTTCAAATTCGAATAATATATAATACATCAAGGAGTCCCTCCATGGACCGCATGCTGTCGAAAACCCTTCGCGCATTCTGCGACGACGTCGCATCCGATTCGTTCGCCCCGGGCGGCGGCTGCGTTTCCGCCGTTTCCGGTTCCCTGGCTGCATCGCTTGGGCACATGGTGCTCCTGCTCACCTGCGGAAAGAAGAAATACGCCGAGTTCGACGCAGACAACACGGCGCTGAAGGGCGTCATGAAGAAACACCAGGAAGCCCTCCTGGCTTGTGTCGAGCGCGACATTGCCGGCTGCGACACGATGCTGGCGGCCATGGCCCTGCCGAAGGAGACCGACGCCGACAAGGGTGCCCGAAAAACCGCCATGCAGAAGGCAAGCAAGACCGCCAATGAAGCGCCCCTCGCCATTTGCGAAGAGGCGATCGCCCTGCTCCGCTCGCTCGACGCATCGGTCGGGAAGGTCAACCAGAACGCGATCACCGACTGGGCCTGCGCGGCCCTCCAGGCATACGCGGCCCTCGAAGGCGCAGCCCTGAACGCGAAGATCAACTGTGGCGGCACGGGCGATCCGACCTACGAAGCCGATGTTCGCGGAAAGCTGCGCATTTGGCTCGACGAGGGCCGGCGGCTCATGGAGTCGGTGCGAGACCGCATTCATTCGGGGCTCGATGCGACGAGCTGACGGAGCGGTTTCTACGAATATTTCACTCGATATAATCGCATCAGCATATTTAGTCGTGAAACATATCACTCGACATATATGTCAGACGACGCGTATCAAGAGCAAAATGCATGGCGCCCTGCCCGGCCTGATGCGCCGCTCACCCTGAGCTTGTCGAAGGGCGAGAGCACTCGTGCTTCGAGAGGCGCAGCACGAACGGAACTCCAAATCGAGGAACTGAAATCATCCTGATGGATTGTCGGATTTCTGATGAGACGCATGGTAATCTCTGCGGCCACGATCGCGTCGAGCCGCCCTCCTACGGCAGAACCGGCCGGCGGCTCCGGGCTGCACGGTCCCAATAACGGATGAAATACACGCCGCGGCTGGATCATGATGCGGGGATGGCGCGCGTCGAGAAACTGTATGCCCTGATGGATCCCTGCCGGCTCTGCCCTCGTGAGTGCGGGGCGCGGAGACGCTCCGGGGAAACGGGATTCTGTGGCGCCGGCCCCGTGCTGAAACTCGCGGCCTGGAATGCGCACCACGGGGAGGAACCGCCGATCTCGGGCACGCGCGGTTCGGGGACCCTGTTCACGTCGCATTGCACGCTGGGATGCCTGTTCTGCCAGAATTTTCCTTTTTCCCAGCTTCACAACGGCGAGGAGATCCCACCCGACAGGCTCGTGAAGATCCTGACGCAGCTCGCGCGGCGCAGCGTCCACAATTACAACCTGGTCACCCCGGCACATTTCGTGCCACAGCTGCTGGAAGGCATTCTCCGGGCACGCGAGACGCTCCCTCCCCTGCCCATCGTCTACAACACGTCAGGCTACGAAAGTCTCGAAGTGCTCGAACTGCTCGACGGCCTGGTCGACATCTGGCTCCCGGACATCAAATACGCCGACGACGAGGTCGCCCTGAAACTTTCCCGCTGCGCCGATTACGTCGGGCATAACCGGGCGGCGCTGAAGGCGATGTTCCGGATGACGGACGGAGGAAGACTGAAGCTCGACGACGACGGACTCGCCACTGCCGGAATGATCATCCGGCACCTGGTGCTTCCGGAGCGCCTTTCCGGCACGAAAGCCTCGTTCGAGTGGCTGAAATCCGAGCTCGGAACCAGCGTTCACATCAGTCTCATGTGCCAGTTCTTCCCAGCGTTCAGATCTCACGACGTTCCCCCGCTCGATAGAGAAATCACCCACGACGAGTATCTCGATGCCATCGAAACCGTTGAACGACTTGGCTTCGAGAACGTTCTCGCGCAGGACCCGGAAGAACACGGCGGAGCCTGAGAGGAAGTTTGAAGAGTGAAGTCTGAAGGATGAAGGAAGATGAGGGCGGGATTTATAGAGTTTTCTGTTGCGGGGACACTGGGGTGCGTGTATACTTTTCGCGCGAGTTTCTACTCTGAAGTTCTCTACCTTTCAGGAGGCTTGAATGTCTGGTCATAATAAATGGGCCAAGGTGAAGCACGTAAAGGGCAAGCTGGACGCGATCCGCGGGCGCCTCTTCACCAAGATCATCAAGGAAATCACCATTGCGGCGCGCAACGGCGGCGGCGACCCGGACAGCAACCCGAAACTTCGGGCTGCCATCCAGACCGCGAAGGATGCCAACATGCCCCGCGACAATGTCGACCGTGCCGTGAAAAAGGGCACGGGTGAACTGGAAGGTGTGAGCTACGAAGAAATCACCTATGAGGGCTATGCCCCTGGTGGAATCGCCGTTCTCGTCCGCACCCTCACCGACAACAAGAACCGCACGGTCGCCGAAGTTCAGAAGATCTTTAGCAAGGGCGGCGGCAACATGGGCACCCCCGGCTGCGTCTCCTTCATGTTCGAGAACAAGGGCTTCTTCTTCCTCTCGAAGGAAGAGAATCCGAAAGCCTCCGAGGACAGCCTGACGGAAGTCGTTCTTGACACCGGCTGCGACGACCTCAAGGACGTCGGCGACGGGTTCGAGAT
>CAYMEN010000008.1:78791-153104 GCA_964389325.1 uncultured bacterium
TCAGCATCAAATTGTTCTACATATACTTGTTGATAATTTCACAATCCAAGCTCCTTCCTCGACATCCGGCCGAAGCTTGAAGAGAAGGGCCTGAAGATCAGCGAAGCCCAGGTTTCGATGATTCCGAAAACGACCGTCAAGGTTGCGAGCCCCGATGTTCCCAAGATCATGAGGCTCATCGACCAGTTCGAAGAGCATGACGACGTGCAGAACGTCTACCACAACGGCGACATCGCCGACGCCGACCTCGAGGCCGCGGCCGCCGAGTAAGCGGGTTTCGAATCGAACAACGCGGGTTTTCCGCAAGGAAGACCCGCTCGTTTTTTCTCGAGAACCGTTCACCACAGAGACACAGAGGCACAAAATCGAACCACCGGAAATTCTTCGTGTCTGGTATGTTGAAAATGATAACGAAACACAGACTCACAGAGGGACAGAGAGTGAAAAACTATTTTCGGTCTCGGTGTCTCTGTGACTCTGCGGTGGAGTTTTGGTGTCTTGGTGTCTTGGTGTCTTTGTGGTGAATTATTCTCCGGAGAATATCTGTGAAGTTTGCAAAGCGGGATGTTCAGCATGATTGAAACGTTGCGGGGGAAGCTGGTAGCGAAGTTTCCGCACAAGGTCGTCGTCGACTGGAACGGCCTCGCGTTCGAAGTCCTGGTGCCGTTCACGACGTCGAAAGCGCTTGCCGAGCCCGGAGAAACCGTGACGCTCAAGTGTCACCTCCACTGGCGCGAGGAAGGGCCGCAGTTGTTCGGCTTCGCCTCGGAAGACGAGCGGGCGTTTTTCCGGCTCCTGACCCGCGTGAACAAGATCGGCCCGAAGCTGGCCGTGAACATCATGTCCGCCGCCTCGGTCGACAAGCTCGTCGAAATGATCATGAGCGAGGACGTGCGGGGCCTGACGTCTCTGAAGGGTGTCGGGCAAAAACTGGCCTCGCGGCTCGTCATCGAACTGAAGGAAAACGTCGCGAAACTCGGGATCGGCGGAAGCGAAGCCGCGCTGGCGCGCGCAGCCGCCGGGCAGCAGCCTGCCGGCGGCAAACTCGCCTGCGAGCGTGATGCGCGCGACGCTCTCGAGAACCTCGGCTACACCGGCAAGGAGATCGACCGCGCCATCCGCGATGTTTCGGCGTCTCTTCCGGCGGATGCCGATCTGCAGATCGTCGTCGAAGCCGTATTGAGATTCTTCGCCTGATCCCATGCGCAAGCGCACAAAAAACGCCGACCCGATTCTGCCGCCGGATGTGCCGTTCCCGGATGAAGACCTGATCGGGACGGAATCCGCCGAGCCGTCGGTCCTGACGCCGAAGCCGATCGCCGAAGATGATATCATCCTGCCGACCCTGCGGCCGAAGAAGTTCGACGAATTTGTCGGGCAACGCGAAATCGTCGAAAAGCTCAGAGTCTTCATCTCCGCCGCGAAGCAACGCGGTGAGCCGCTCGATCACACGCTTCTCCTCGGCCCGCCCGGGCTGGGAAAAACGACGCTCGCCAACGTGATCGCCGCCGAGATGGGCGTGCAGATCCGCATCACCTCGGGCCCCGTGCTGACCCGCGCCGGCGACGTCGCCGCGCTGCTGACGGGGCTTCGCGCAGGCGACGTGCTGTTCATCGATGAGATTCACCGGCTCAGCAAAACCGTCGAAGAGGTTTTGTATCCCGCCATGGAGGACTACCATTTCGACGTGCTGGTCGGGAAAGGGCCAACGGCGCGAAGTCTGCGTCTGAAAGTCCAGCCGTTCACGCTGGTGGGCGCCACGACGAGAGAAGGCGACGTTGCAGCGCCGCTCAGGGGGCGTTTCGGGGTCGTATCACGTATCGATTACTATTCAACCGAGGAGCTGACGGCCCTTCTTCATACCGTTTCGAAACGACTTTCCTACCCCATCGCCGAAGACGCGGCCGTCGAGATCGCGAAGCGCGCCCGCGGCACGCCGCGTGTCGCAATTCGCCTGTTCAAGCGGATGCGCGATTTCGCCCAGGTTGAAAAACAGCCGACGATCGATACGGACACGGTTGCCCGGGGCATGGCTCTTCTCAAGGTCGACCGGCTCGGCCTGGATTATGTAGACAGGCGCATCCTCGAAATACTCCTTCGACGGTTCGACGGCGGCCCGGTAAGCCTCGACACGCTGGCGGTCTCCGTCGGCGAAGAGCCCGACACGCTGTACGACGTGTATGAGTCGTTTCTGATCCAGATCGGATTTCTCGCCCGCACCAACCGTGGCCGCGTCGCCACCCGGCACGCCTGGGAGTATATGGGGCTCAAGCCGCCGGCCGAAACACCGTCCGACCCGCAACTCCGGCTGTTCGACGACTCACCCCGCAAAACGTGACGTTTTGAGCGTTCTCACACGCTCTATCGAGTTCTGCAGGAATCAATTGCTTGCCTCCATTCTTCGCCTCTCATCAGGGACAATACGCGCCGCGGCAGAATATACATTCTGTGCCGTATCCCGCGTGCATGAGAAGTCAGGACGCTCCGCAAAAATAACGCCGTTTATTCTTGAAAATCACTTGTGCCAACAGCCTGTCGGCTACGGTTCTGTAACGCGGGAGAATGTTGCAGAAACGCGCTGGCATCTGTTAACATGATTTCTCTAAGTCGATTTATACGGACTGCCGCGATGCGGTTTGTTCATGTGGAGGAATCATGCGTAAATCCGTTTATTTCCGCTCTGCCGTCGGATCCCTGCTTCTCGCCTGTGTGCTCACTCTCACGGGCTGCGGGGGCGGCGGCACGTCGAGCGCACCCCGGGAACAGGCGGCGCCCGAAGCCGCCGTTCGCGAACTGATCGCCGGCTGGAAGAACGGCGACTCGGCACCCTATGTCAACATCGATCCGTCGGGGACGCCTCACGTCGTTTTCCAGACGGAACCGGCTCCGACCGCCACGGAAACGCTCAGCTTCCGCGATCTCAGCGGCAACGAGTGGAATTTTGCCGTTGTAAGCATCACCCGGCCTACCTCCACGCGTGCCGAAGTTCGGACCTCCACATCGGTCGGGTTCAACTCATCCGACCCCGCGGCGACCACGGCATACATCACCTTCATCATGGATCTCGATGAAGGCTGGTGGTATCTGAGCGACATGATTCTCGAGCTTCCGGCCGTCATCGTCGTCACCGACAACGGCATCGAAGGCTACGTCAGCGAAAAGGACAACCCCGACACTCGCCTCCAGGGGGCGACCGTTTCCCTGTATCAGGATCTGACGAAGATTTCCGAGACGGTGACGGATGAGAACGGTTATTACTCGTTTTCCGGGCTGTATCCCGGAACGTATACCCTCGTGTTCACGGGTGGCGGCTATGAGTCGCTGACCATCACCAACGTCGTCGTCAATTGAAGCGAGAGCGCACACTGTTTTCCTGGTTTTGAAGGAGTCGAAGAACATTATGAAGCGATTTTCCATTCTCCCGGCGGTTCTTTTCGTTCTTGTATCGGTCATTCTCATCGGATGCGGCGGAGGCGGCGGCGGAGGCGGCAATCCCGTCGCGCCCACCGGCGAAGCCCAGCTCGTTTCCCTCACCGGAAGAGTGCTGTTCAACAGCGTTCCGCAGGCAAGTGTCAACGTCTATCTCTATCGGGCCGACGAGGCGGAAATAGCGGGTCTGGCCGAGCAGTATACGGCGAACGCCTCGGTGCGCGGCTCCCTCCTTCCCGACTCGTCCGTGACCGAACGGACCACGACGACCGACGCCAACGGCGTCTATCGGTTCGACGGGGTTCCGGAGGGCGAATACACGCTGATGGCCCAGAAATCGGCGACCGAGCGGGCGGCGCTCACCAAGCTCGTTCTGTCTTCCGTGAACGGGGCGGTCACCACAAAGGACGCGTCGCTCCAGCCCACGAGTGATATAGCGGGAACGATATCCGTCAGCGGCGTCACGGACCTGACCGGCGGCCACGTGTATCTTCTCGGCACGTCGTTCGGTTCGGTCACCGACAGCGCCGGCAACTTCAAGATCTCCTACGTGCCGACCGGAACCCCCTTCCAGCTGATGGCCAATTTCAGCGGCGCCATTCTTTCACAGCCAATCGCCATCGAGGCTGTGGCAGATTCGACGACGGGTAGCCCGGCCCTCACGCTGCCGCTCGTTCTGACCAAACCCGTCATGGCTCTCGGCAATATCGTCGGCACGGCAACCCGCTCGCTGTTCATTCCCGGGGATGCGCAGAACCATTCGGGCACGCTGGTATATCTGCTGCAGAACGGCATGTTCATCAACATGACCGAAACGAACCAGAACGGCGTCTATCGGTTCTTCAGCCTGCCCGCCGTTTCGCCGAACAACGTGTATCAACTCAGGTTCGTTGCGCCCAATTACGTTCCTTCGTCGTCTTTCATCGATGTGACTGTTGCTCCCAACACCGTCACGGAGGCTGCGCAAGTCACCCTCGCCCCCAGGATCCAGTCTGCCGTTCTCGGGCGGCTGAGCGGGCGCGTTCAGAAGCAGAGTTTTCTGAGTCTCGACCAGGAGACTCATGCGGTGCTGCTGGGTCTCGCAACCGGCACCACGTCGGCAGACCGGATCGTCTTCAACGTGCAGAGTGACGATCAAGGCTCCTTCCTCTTCACGAACATCCCGGTCGGAACCTACACGCTGTTCTGCGCCGATCCGAATTACGTTCTCGCCGGAGGCCCCGTTCTGCGCGAGGTACGCGCCCCCATCAACGATCTCTCCGCCGCCCCGGCCCTCCAGCTCGTCCCGGCCACGACGGCGAAACGCATGGGCGGCCTGACCGGCCGCGTCGTCCGCACCCAGTTCGTCGATGCCGAGGATGAATACAAGGATGTGATCCCTCTCCGCATCGCAACCGGCACCCGCGGCCTGCCGGGATACTTCGAGATGTCCGCGATCGCGGATGCCGACGGCAACTTCGCGTTCATCGGTGTTCCGATCGGAACGTATTCCCTGTATTGCGCTGATACGGAGTATATTTTCTCCCCCTCGAATCCTGTTGCAACAGCAACCGCAGGGATTCCGTCCGTCAACAACGGCCAGTTCGACCTGATTCCGAACCCGAGCTTCGGCGGCTATGGAAGACTCGTCGCAACGATCACCACGCCCGTCTCGTATATGAACCAGATCCGTGTGACCCTGGTTTCGCAGACCACCCCCGCGAACAACCGCGAGATGTCGACGGTCCCGGCCGGCGGAGGCTTGTCGCACAGCCTTTTCGTTCGCGAACTGCCTGCCGACTCGTATGTCATGCATCTCGAGCGGACCACCGGCTATGACATCGCACCTCATGCCCCGGTCATTATCAACGCGAATGCTCCGACGGTCGCACCTCAGACCTATCAGACCATCAGCATCAGGCCGAGAATCGATTCTATAGCAACATCAACGAATCAGATCACGATTTTCGGCGCCAGTTTCAGTGCAGACTGCCGCATCGAACTTTCCCACCTTGGTCAGGAACCCTGGCAACAAATCTCGACGGGGTTCGCCGCACCGAATCTGAACGGGGATCTTTCCACGATTCGCGGCGGCTACTATGCCCTGCGCGTCGTCGTGCCGAACGTCGAAATTCTCCAGGCCACGTATCCGAGCGCTATACCCATTGAACCCAAGCAGGTCACAGGGCTCACCGCCGTCAGCACGACCCAGATGATCGAAGCCACTTGGACGCCGTGCTCCGGCATCAGCATGTATGAAGCTCATATCTACCGGGCCGGACAGGGTGTTCCCCTCCAGGTGGTGAAAACATCGGAGACAATCGCATCATTCACCGGTCTGAAGCCAGGTACCGCCTATGACGTTTCCGTATTCAGTGTCGCCGACAGACTGCTGAGCGCTCCGATGACTGTTTCGAACATCATGACCCAGGCAATCCTCCCTCCTGCATCCAATACCTATAATGTACCCTTGTTCATGGGGATGCCTCAGGGAGTGGCCGTTGGCAGCGGAAGCATCTACTTCGCCGGAACCGACAACGCCGATCAAATCCATAAGATTTTCCGAGTGAACACCTCAACCGGGAACATCACCAAAGTTGCCCCGATAGCAACTGCCGTCGCGATCCTGTACGGCGGCCAAAATCTGTATGTGGTCGAAAATAACGCAGGCAGTTATTCGGTGCGTATTTATGATCCGATCACTCTCGCCGGCTCGGCTTTCGTCTTTGACGCCTGGGACAGCAATGAAATCGCCATTGCCTATAGTCCTTTGACGTCGACGGTTTATTGCCTGCGAGCAACCTATGGCGGCGTCGCAACGATGACGGAATTGACGTCCACCACCATGAGCGCCGTGGGTGAAACCTCCCTGCCTGGCCTGACAAGTCCCTCGAACCTTCAGTGCCAGGTTAGTTCGGATGGAACGGCCGATGGGGTTGTCGTCGGATTTTCGTATCAGAACATGAGCGATAATTTCAGTTATTTCCGTGCCTACTATCCCTCGACGACGACAGTATCAGGACAAATTCGTTACGGCACATCTGGCTGTACGCTCGTCAAGTTGTTGCGAGAGCTGGATGGAAGCTTCTACGCCTATACGAGTTTTTCCGGCTTCACCGGCTATGAATTCAGACCCACACTTGACGGGCAGTATGTTTCCAGCATCGCCGGCACGTATGACGTCGATACCAGGTTCATTCTCGACATCAAGGCAAACCGCTGGACTGCGCAGGGAAATCGGGTGCAGGCAATTTCACCGGACAACACGCCGCTTCGCAGTTACACCATCGGGGTTTCTGCGGGCGAAAACTACTACGATCCGGTCACGCGAAAGGTCTTTGTTCTGAGTTACACGAACCCAAATCTGACTGCGGTCCGGTTCGACGCGGATTTCTGATCTGAACCAACGAAAACCGCGGGCCCTTGCGGGTCCGCGGTTTTTTGTCGGTGCAACAATTCGATTGCAGAAGATATCTTTTCGATCATGAGGTGATCATGAACGACCTTCACGCATGGGATGTCTCGCCCTCGGAGGCGATCGAAATCCAGAAATCTCTTGTGAAACGGATCATACGGCGCGGAGATTCGAATGCCCGCCTGATCGCCGGCATCGACTGTTCGTTCGAAAAAACGACAGCAGATGCAACCAATCGCGGAACAATATATGCAGCTATTGTCATCTGGGATCGCCAGTCGGGTATGACGGTCGAAGAAGCCTTTTCCGTCATGTCTGCCACGTTCCCGTATGTACCGGGCCTGCTGACGTTCCGTGAAGGCCCCGCCGTGCTGGCCGCCTGGAGCACATTGAAAACGAAGCCGGACGCGGCGATCTTCGACGGCCACGGCATCGCCCACCCGCGCGGTATCGGCATCGCCTCCCACCTGGGCCTCTGGCTCGACCTCCCGAGCATCGGCTGCGCCAAAAGCCGCCTGTGCGGCGAAGCCGAAGACCCCGCCCTCGAAGCCGGCTCGCAATCCGCCCTGCACCTTGAAGGCCGCCTCATCGGCACCCTCGTCAGAACCAGGTCAAACGTCAAGCCCGTCTACATCTCGATCGGCCACAAAATATGCCTTGAAGCCGCCGTCGAACTCGCCCTCACCTGCTGCCGCGGCTACCGCCTCCCCGAACCGACCAGGCTGGCCCATCTGGCAGGCAACCGGTTCCGAACCACTGAGTCACAGAGACACAGAGCCAGTTTCACCACAAAAACACAAAGACACGAAAAGCGGGCATGAAGCCGCTTTCATTTCCCTTATCGAGTCCTGCAGAATGAAAACCAGCCGTTCGCCATGAGCCTGTCGAAGGGCGATGCCTCTCGTGTTTCGACAGGCTCAGCACGACCGGGGATACAGAACCGGCTTATGGTATACAGGCATCAACAGCCTGTTACATACAACACAGGCCTCCGGATATTTCCGAAGGCCTGTGAAGAAAACGGGGTTCTTAGAATGTAAGTTCGTCCGACCGGTATGGAAGATTCTGGATGATTTTCCAGACACCGGATTCCTTGGCCCAGCCTACGACCTTGGTCACAGGTCCCACGCTCGCATTTGCCCCGGTCGTTTTGTTCGTAGCGGTTGCAGAGAAGCTTACCGTCACGCTCGCCGTCGTCTGGGAGGTGAAGTTGATATCCTGAACGCTGAACGAATAGGAATTGACAGTCCACTTGGTATACCGATCCTGCATCACCGTACGGAAATCCTCGTATCCATACCCCTCGGGCTTCGGTGAAGCCGTCGAGGTGAGATTTTGAGAAACATACATGAGAGCGGCATTCATCGTCTCAGCCGTCTTGAGGTTTTGCTCAACGGCAGCATTGTTTGTCTTGATAGCGGAATATTCGGTCTGAAGGGTGGTGATCAGCCCAGTTACGAGAGTGGTGATCGTGTTCAGTTCGGTAAGATTTTTCCCGGCTTCCGGAGCGACCCCAAGCGCGGTGTTGATCGCGGCAACGATCTGCGCAATCACAGCGTCACTCAGCGAAGGTTTGTTCGTCTGCTGCCAGGTCAGAAGGGCCTTTGCCGTGGAACTCGCGTTCACTTCGATCGTCTGATTGCCGCTGAGCGATCCGATGTTATATCGGAAATCAAATCCATTGCTGTTCGTGACTTTGATCAGCACATCGTCATCCGGAGTGACAGAGAGAGTGAACGCGCCGGCCGTCACGGTAACCGCTTCAGAAATAGACGTTCCAGCCTTCCCGAAAGCCTGCGCCTTCAGCCCCGTCGGAACAGAACCGCGCACGGCAGCGCTCCAACCGGCGGCAACCGTTCCCGGATCCGCAACCGTCCCGCTGACGGAAAAGGATGTCGGCGTCGAAGAACCGCCACCGCCGCCACCGCCGCAGCCGACTGAAAGGGTGAGAGCGGCAATGGCCAAAACGGAAAGAATGAGCTTAGAACGCATATTCATACCTCGCTTCGATTGAATAGTATCCAAACTTTTCATTTTTGAGGGTGTTGTAGATGGAAGGAAGCGTTTCCGGGGAATACAGGTCGGTCGACACCGACACGGCGCCGAGATCCGAGAAGCCAAGGTCGTAATGGCCGACGCCGTTCAAGAGGACACCCCCTTTGAGCCCAACCTGAAGACGCTTTCCTGCCTTGTAGCCGATGGCGCCGGTGAATTCATGGCGGAGTTGGTATAACTCCGGCTTGCTGGAACGCCATTCCGTATATATATTGACATCTTTGTGATTGATCCACGACCAGCCGAGCCAGGCGGATTTCGCCTTCTGGACGGTCTGAAAACTTCTCATGCGGCCGTTGGACGCACCGGCGCTGACACGCTGATGATGCGAAACCCAGTGGCGAAGTTCCCAGAAGGATTTGTCCGTGTCAGCGTCGGCAAACTCGATCGCCGCGTTCCCGCGTATCGACGGATAAGGATCGATATATCTCGTTTCTTTTCCGATCCAGAGCTGGGTTCTGGCCGACGCATCACCCTGCGCATGGCAATCCATGCAGGAATTACGACCGGGAAGCTCGGCGCGGCTCCGCCAGAGCATGCCCTGAAGCGTGTCGACCTCGGTATCGAAATCGAACCTGTTCACAATGCCCTTGAGGCGGGTCTTAATCTCGTCTCTCCGGAACTCGATCCGGTCGAACAGCGAGATCGCGTTTCCTTCGAGCGTCGACTTGCCCCGGCGTCCCTGAAACGAGTCGGGCACGATCATCTTCGAATACTCATGAAAGCGCTTTATGCGAATCACCGGCCCGTCGTACTGGTCGCCTTCACGGGCGTCCGGGCCGGAAGCGTTCGCCGTCGCGGAAAACAGGCTGCATGCCGCGATGAGATTCAGGAGCAGGAGCCCTGACAAAAAGCGTTTCATAGAGCACAGATCTTATCACAAAACATGGGATAAAGGAAGTTCCCGCACCAGCACCGGTCGGCAAATGCCATCGCGGCGCGGCTTCGCCACGTCCGAGACACGCCCGGGAGAGTTATTTATATTTCACCATATATATCAAAGATTGAACTGGGTTTTGAGATATGGGAAGTCCTGCCAGACCAGCCAGCCATTCCCTTCCTTGCGCCATCCGATGACCCAGTTGACAGGGCCGTATGAACCGGCGATTCCCTCCGCAGAAGCCTTGGGAGAAACGCTGAGAAACATGCTCACGGTCACGCTTGCGGTTGTGGGGGAGGTGAATCTGACGTTCAAGGGCGTGAACGAATAGTCCCGGATCGTATACCGTGTATATCTGTCGCTCGTGACGGATGTGAAATTGTTTTTCGAAATGGTTATGCCGGATTTCGTGGAATGGAGGTATTCTGAAATATGGGCATAGGCATCCGAAAGGTTTGTCGGATCGGCGTTGGCAGCGAGGAGCGCTTGCGAAATGCGGGAATTGTTCCCGATGATCGCCTGGTATGAGGTCTCATAGTCGTCCAAGTCGTCTCTTACCCGCTCTGCAATCGTCTGAATGATGTCCGTCATGCCGCCGGTCACGTTTCCGCCGAGGACCTGCGTGATCGATGCCACGATCGCCTTCAGATAATCGTCATCGTCCGCCAGGTCGGCAAACCATCCCGTGTGTTTCCAGTTCAGGAATGCACGCGCCGTCGACGACGCGTTGATGACGATTCCGTTTTTGCTCTCAGAAAAAAATCCCAGGTGAAATCTGAAATCGAATCCTTTCGAATTCGTCGCTTTGATGATCGCATCAGCGTCTGCCGGCAGTGTGAATGAAAATCCTCCGTCGGCGTCCGGTCGTTGCCCCTCAGAAATGGCCGTTCCGCTTTTCCCGAACGCCTGAACAGTAAGACCGAGATCGGAACGAGTTGCGACACCCCGAAGGGAGGATGATTTCCAACTGTCGCTCACTCCGTCCGGAACAGCGATCTGGCCTGATACGGTGAAGACTTCCGGTGCTGCGGAGCCGCCGCCGCCACCTCCCCCGCCGCAACCAACTGCAAAGGCAAGCGAAATCACACAGATGGTGATCAGTAGGGGAGACGACGAAGAACGCATATTCACACCTCAATTCAAATGAACAACACATCCACTCCGCAGATGCGCACGCAACGCCGTTCCGCTGTCGAAACAGCCTGAAACCGTGATCAACAATAGATTCTATCACAGTCAGTGGTAAAAGAAAAGCGCCCCGGCTTCCGCCGGAGCGCTTTTGAGATCAGGTATCTGAAGGGGTGTCAGGGGATGAAATACGCGCTGACCTTCGAGAGGAGAGTCTTCGCGCCGGCCACGCCGGTGAAGCTGTTGAGAGACAGCGTGTAGTTGCCATCGGCCAGCAGCGGTGTGCTCGCCGTCACCTGAATGACAACGCTCTTCGCGTCGCCAGCCCACGTCGCGTTCGCATTGTTGCCAAGCGATGTAATGGTGGTCTTTGCGGTCGTGTCGGTGTTGTCAGCCGTGATCGAGAAGGTCGCCGTCGCGGTGTTCGTGATGGCATCGCTGAACGTGACTTTGAAATACAGGTTCTGCAGATCGGTCTTGTTGATGTCGGTCGGGGACGTGGCATTCTGCGAAAGGGCCGTCCAGTTGGTGTTGTCCGTCGAGTATGCGAGACCCGTAATCGTATAATAGGTATCCGTTGCAACAGCACCTTCCGTGGAGGTCGGAGTTTCGGTGTTCGCAAACGTCTGGAAATCAGCACTCGTCGCCTCGTAGGTGTCGGTCGAGCTTTCATTGAAGCTGACAGACACGCTTGTCGTCGTGCTGAAATCGATGTTGATCGCGTAGCTATAGGTTCCGGCAGTACCGGTGGTGCTGGTCGTCGTCGAGGTGATCGCGACAGCCACGACATCGATAACGGCGGGCGTTCCATCGATCTTCGTTGAAATGAATCGGAACTGCATCTTCCCATTCCCGAGTTCGAGGTCATCAGCCGTCAGCGCGGTTCCGGCCGGCAGCTTGAAGAATACTTCGTTGGCGTTCACCGTGGCCGTCATTTCGAGCCAACCGGAAGCCAGGAACGTCGACGTCACCTTGATGAAGCAGCGCAGGGAGTTCGCGGGGGTACCCTGGAGGCTCGAAAGGACGCCATTTGCGGCGGGCACCCGAATGACCGGAACGATGTTGTTATACGCCGAGACGGAAGACACGTCATCGTCGTCATAGCCCCAGAGGCCGTCGATGCGGCAGCCGGTCAGGAAGGGAACGAGGGCGACAACCAGGAAAAGCGCCAGAATCTTTCTCATGGGTTGGTATAATCCTCCTTATGTTGTTCCGTGGTCTTTCCGGCCACTTGGAAACCCGAAGAATGAAGGGACAAGACATCTCACAGTGTACCGCCGTTTTCTTTCGCCTCTCCATTCGGCGGCGTCAGACGGCAATTTACCAAATCCCGGAAACCGGGTCAAGGGAGCGGAGAACCCGGCTGAAACATTTGCCAAAAGGCCATCTCCGCCTCTCTGCCGGACCAAGAGCAAAAGAGAGCCGCCGATCCGGAAAAGGACCGGCGGGCAGGTACGGAAGATTTTGCGCTCCCCCAAAAAGGGAGCCGGCTTATCGCATGGACCAGGGGAAGATGTTGATGAAGCCGGTGGCGTGCATGGCGATCAGGGGGAGGGTCAGGAGGGCGCCGGCGGTGAGGAGGGCGGTCCATTCCTCGAGGGCCATGAAGGCGTCCATGCGGACCGGGTCTTTCGGGAAGATTTTCTGGCGGACCGAGCAGGGTACGATGCCGCGCCAGAGGGCGCGGCCGTTCATACGCCAGAAAACGGCCTGCGTTGCGCAAAGGGCGCCGACAACGAGCAGAAAAGCGAAACAATAGCCCGCCACCAACATCTTCGCAGCTCCTGAAAAAATTCGATACGGAACATCGTTCCTCTTTGTATCGGCATTTCTCCGGAGTTCCTGTAGGGGCGGGTTTGAAACCCGCCCCTACACCTGCCATGACATCATTCTGGGGTGCATTCGGTGTCGGTGAGGTAGCAAGCGGGGTCGGGCATCCAGGGGTCGTTATGGACACGGAAGGCGCGGACGCGGAGGGAGCCGCCGCACATTTTCAGGAAGCGGCAGGTTGCGCATTTGCCCTTGAGGAGGGGGAGGCGGTTTTTCAGGCCGGCCATCAGCGGGTCGGTGGTATCAGGCCATATCTGGGAGAAGGGACGTTCGCGGATGCTGCCGAAGGTTTTGTCCTGCCAGAACTGGTCGGGGTGGACGTTTCCGAGCCAGTCGACGTCGCCGATGCCGACGCCGCTCGAGTGGGCGCCGCCACCGTTCCATTCGAGGAGTTTTTTCACGGCTTCGGCGCGTTGCGGGTCTTCATTCATTAGTTTCAGATATAGATACGGACCGTCGACGTGGTTGTCGACGGTCAGCACGTCGAGGTCGACGCCTGCCTCGACGGCCTGACGGGTGCGGCGGCAGATGGTGTCGAGGGCGCGGCGCGACTCTTCGTGGGTCAGGTCTTCGCCTTCGATCGCCTGACCGCGCCCGGAGTAGACGAGGTGGTAGAAACACGCCCGGGGGATCTTCTCTTCGAGCAGAAAGTCGAAGATCGCGTCGAGATCGGCGACGTTCCGGCGGGTGAGGGTCAGGCGCAGGCCGACGCGCTGCCCGACGGCGCGGCAGTTTCTGAAGCCGCGCATCGCGGACTCGAACGCCCCAACGACTCCCCGGAACGAGTCGTTCGTGGGCCCGATGCCGTCCAATGATATTCCTACGTATATAAATCCGATGTTTTTCAGGCGGGCGGCGGTCTTTTCGTCGATAAGACTTCCATTGGTCGACAGGACGGGGCGCAGGCCACGTTCCACGGCATGTTGCGCGAGTTCGAACAGGTCCCTGCGCATGAGGGGTTCGCCGCCCGAGAACAGCAGGGCCGGGATTTTGAAATCGGCGAGATCGTCCAGAAAGCGGCGGCCCTCGTCGGTCGTCAGCTCGCCCTCGTAGTCGAGATTGCACGAGTCGGTGTAGCAGTGGACACATTTGAAGTTACACCGCCGGGTGCAGTTCCAGACGACGACGGGGCGGCGTTCGGCTGCCGAGGCCGAGACCGCATGGCCCTTGAAATGATGTCCGTGGGAAACCCGTTCGGGACCGTCTTCGCCGTATCTCAGGGGATCGCCGGTGGTGGATCGCCCGGCATACAATTTCGTGATATTGATCATCGCACACCGCCTTCTCGTTCTTGTTTCGAGAACAGTTCATCGAGTTTCGCCACGAGCCCGGGAATCGTATGTTCGTCGGACATGCCGATCAGGTTCACACCTCGCTCGCGGCAGGTCTGGGCCGTCACGGGGCCGATCGCCACGCCGGGAATCGAGCCGGCCGCGATGCCCGCGCCGTCGATGGCTTCGAGAAACCGCTCGACCGTCGAGCTGCTGGTGAAGGTCACCGCATCGATGACGCCGGAACGCAGCGCATCGATCAGGGCCGTCGTATCGGGTTTTCCATAGACTGTTCGATATAATGGAATCACGTCGACCTCATACCCGAGCTCTTGCAGGGCAACGGGCAGCGTCTCGCGGGCCTGCTCGGCGCGCAGAATCGCGACACGGCCGGGCTTGCGCCCCTCGAAAAGCGGGATGAGAGCTTCTGCCACGTAGGTTTCGGGAATCGCGTCGGGAACGATGCCTCGCGTTCTGAAGGCATCCGCCGTTGCGGGTCCGATGCAGACGATAGATTTACGGGCAAGAATCCGGAGATCGAGGCCTCGTTCGATCACCCCGGCGATGAAGCCTTCGACTCCGTTGACCGAGGTAAAAACGAGGTCGGCGTATGTTTCATGACGGTCAAGGAAGGCATCGAACTCGGGGTTCGGCGAAAGGGGCTCTATCTTGATCGTCGGGCATTCGATCACATCGGCACCGCGCTCGCGGAGGGCTTTCGAGAGGTCCGAAGCCTGGGCACGGGCGCGCGTGACGACGATGGTCCGGCCGAACAGGGGGCGACGTTCGAACCAGGCGAGGTGCTCGCGATACGTCACGACATCTCCAACGACGATAAGGGCGGGCGGCTTGATCCCCGCCTCCCTGGCACGAGATTCGATCGAGCCGAGCGTGCCCGTCACGATTCGCTGGCCGGGAGACGTCGCCCGCTCAATGACAGCAACTGGGGTTTCAGCCGATTTGCCTGCCTCGACAAGGCGCCGGGCAATGGCGCCAAGCGTTTTGACGCCCATCAGGAACACGACGGTACCAATACCGGCGAGGGAAGCCCAGGGGATGTTGGAAGCCTCCTTCCCATCAGCCTCGTGGCCCGTGACGACGGCGAAAGCAGGCGTGCAGGCGCGATGCGTGATCGGAATCCCCGCATAGGCCGGGCCGGCGATGCCGGAGGTGACGCCGGGAACGAGTTCGAACGGAACGCCAGCTCTCGCGAGCTCCTCCATCTCCTCGCCGCCGCGGCCGAAGACGAGCGGATCTCCGCCCTTGAGACGGACGACCCGTTTGCCCGCCCGGGCGCGCTCGACGAGAAGGCGGTTGATCGCGTTCTGCGGCAGGGTGTGGTCTCCCGAGCGCTTGCCGACATCGACGAGTTCGGCGTCGGGCCTGGCCAGGCCGAGGAAGGCGGGGGCGCCGAGTTGGTCGTGAACGATGACGTCGGCGGTTCGAACGAGTTCGAGGCCGCGAACGGTAATCAGGCCCGGATCGCCGGGGCCGGCGCCGACGAGGAACACTTTGCCATTCGTATCGATATTTGTATTCTTATTCATCTATGTTCAGACATCCTTCAGGGTGAACCGCATGGTTGAAGGTAACGCGCGGGGGGGCATCGCGATGCACCCCTACGATACTCTTGCATATATCACAGCGGGGTGGAGGGCATGATGTCGGCGGCGCCGGACTCCAGGAGGGTTTCGGCGATGCTTTGCCCCAGGCGGGCGGCTTCGGATAGGGGGCCGGAGAGTTCGGCGCGGCAGTAGGCGATCCCGTCAGGGGATGCGGCGAATGCGGTGAGTTTGAGCGAGGCATCATTCGACGGCTCGGCGTAGATGCCCATGGGGGTCTGGCAACCGCCCTGGAGCCGATGAAGAAAGGCGCGTTCCGCCGTGGCACAGGCCCGGGCATGCGGATCCTCGAGGATTTCGGAGAGAATGCGAATGAGATCATGGTCTTCGGCGCGGCACTGGATGCCGAGCATTCCCTGCCCTGCCGGAGGGATCAGCATTTCCGGGGGAAACGTCTCGACGATCCGGTCGGCCCAGCCAAGGCGTCTGAGGCCGGCCGCGGCGAGAACGATCGCATCGAACTCCCCTTCATCGAGTTTTCGAAGGCGCGTGTCGAGATTGCCGCGGCAGTCGACGAAGACGAGATCGGGGCGCAGACGGGCAAGCTGGGCGCGGCGCCGCAGGCTCGAGGTTCCGATTATCGCACCCGCCGGCAGTCTCGCGAGTGTGAGACCGCTCTTCGAGAGCAGGGCGTCGCGGCCGTCCTCGCGGGACGTCACGGCGGCGAGGCACAGGCCTTCGGCATCGGCGTGCGGGAGGTCTTTGAGGCTGTGAACGGCTACATCGATCCGATGTTCCTGGAGGGCGCGTTCGATTTCGGCGACGAAGAGGCCTTGGCCGCCGACCTTGAACAACGGCAGATCCGTGACGCGGTCTCCGAGGGTCTTGATGAGGATCTCCTCGATCGTGATCCCGGGATGCCGGTCGCGGAGCAGCTTTGCGACATGGCGGGTCTGCCAGAGGGCGAGTTTGCTGCCGCGCGTTCCCAGACGGATGCTGAGCGCAGAGGTATTCATCATGCTTCTCCCGCCTTCGGAACGACATACAAGGGAGTCTGCGGAAGCGCCGATTCGGGGAGGCCGAACATCGATGCGATCATCTTCAGCTGATCGCGATCGACCGCGCCGTGAGTCTTGAGCTCGACGATCGGCTGGTGGAGCCACTTGGCCAGCATCGCCTTCGTGCACTGGTCGAACTGATCACGTTGTTCGGGCGTCAGTTCGGGGTGTTGCGCCAGAAAGCTGTCGAGCTCGGATTTGCGCATCTGATCCATTCGTTCTCGCAGCGACTTGATCAGGGGAACGAGGGTGAACGACTCGAGAATCTGCTTGAACCCGGCGGACTCTTCGACAACGATCGCATCGCCCCGTTCAGCCTCCTGGAGCCGTCTGCCGAGATTTTCATCGACCACGTGCTGGAGGTCGTCGATATCGTAGAGGAAGAGATTCTCGATCTCACCTGCGTCCGCGACGACGTCACGCGGCACGGCAATGTCGATGACGAACATGGGGCGATTCGGCCGTTTTCGCATCGCCGTTTCGAACGCGGAGCGAGAAAGAATCGGCCGCTGGGCCCCCGTCGAGGTGATCACGACATCGGCGGCTGCGATCAGGTCGCCAAGTTCATCGAACGGCCTTGCGACGGCATCGAAGCGGGAAGCCAGTTCTTCGGCCTTTTCGAGGGTGCGGTTCGTGCAGACGAGGCGGCCGATTCCCGACGACTTGAGATGCACCAGCGTCAGGGAAGCCATCTCGCCGGCTCCGATGACGAGGGCTCCGCACTCCCCGAGCGGCCCGAAGATCTGTTTTGCAAGGTCGACGGCTGTCGAGGCGATCGAGACGGTGTTTTCGGAAATGCGCGTCTCGGCGCGCACGCGCTTCCCGACCTCGAAGGCTTTCTGGAACAACGCATGCAGGCGCTTTCCGACCCATCGTCGGTCGATGGCGTGCTGGTAGGACGTCTTGAGCTGGTGCATGATCTGGTTTTCACCGACGACCATCGAATCGAGGCCGGAGGCGACCCGGAACAAGTGCTGAATCGCATCGAAGGCCGGTTTCCTGTAGAGGAACGGCTCGAACTCGCCGGGCGGCAGACCGGCATCGGCGAGCATGTGCTGGAACGAGTCTTCAGCCTCTTCATAGCGGCCGTCATAATAGAGTTCGACGCGGTTGCAGGTGAAGACCGGAACGGCTTCGAGGCCCGCGCCGTCGACTCCCGGCACGGATATGCCGCAGAGCCGTGCAAGCTGTTCGCGGATTTCGACGGGAGCGGACCGGTGGTTCAACCCGATCATCAGGAGAGGCATCGCATCATCTCCTCACGCACCGCATCGACGCCGCGTCTGCGAACCTCATCGACAGCCTCCTCGCTCGCCCATCGCCGGAAGAAGTCCGCGCGGCGCTCGGGGGAAAACTGCCGTTCCTTCAGACGCGGTCTGACTTCTTCGAGAAGGCCGGCAAGTTCGGTCAGGGCTGGCTCGAGGTATTTATCGACGCGTTCGCGCACCAGGCGTGCCATCGCCGGGACTCCCGAGGCCGTCACGGCTGCAAGAATCGGCCCCTTCTTCACGACGCTGCCGGTCACAAAGTCGCCGTCGTGGGGAAGATCACACCGGTTGCACAGAATGCCGAGCTGCCGGCAAAGCCGAGACATACGTTCCTGCACGGCCGGCTGGTCGGTCGCGAGGATCACGAGACGATACTGTTGCGTGACATCGGCATCGGTCACGGGCCTGGCTTCGCACCGCACCCCGGGGAGAGCCGCAAGCCTCCCATGTATCTCTGGTGCTATTACATGCAATTCGGCGCCGGCGCCGGTCAGCATCTCCGCCTTTCGGAGAGCGACTTCACCACCGCCAACGACCAGGACGGTTTTTCCCCGCAGCTGTAAAAATATTGGCATATATATATGCATGTTCTCAGTCATCCGTCATTTCGGGTACCAGTGCATGCTGCTGTCGATGCCGATCATCACAAGCATCGAGAGGAGGAAACCGCCGATGACGCCCCAGGCGACACGCGGGCCTGAAAGGCATCCCCTGCGGGCTGCGGCAGACACTCCTCCGAAACCGAGAAGAACGAGCGTCGAAAGCCCTTTCTTCGGTTCGAGCGGATCGAACACGGCAAACTGGAGCCACGACCAGGCGTAGCCGGCGACAAGGCCGATGGCGAAAAGGGCACAACCGCCGTTCAGGAAGCGTGTCATGAGCTTCTCGAGACGCAGCAACGGAGGAAAAAAGGAGACGGCCCTGACGCGATTCTTCTCCTTGAGGCGTTTCAGGGCGAACAGGTAGGTTGCCGCGGCGAGAGCCGCCATGAAGAAGAGGCATTCACCCGCGATCGAGAAGCCAACGTGGAGAAAGAACCAGGGGCCGCTGAAATGTGAACCGAGCAGGAGTTTCTCGACGAGAGCGGCGAGGCCGAACAGGGCGGCAGCCACGGGAAGGACGAACAGGCTGAAGAAGGTCTCGCCCGACCGCCATTCCAGCCATGCACAGATGCCGGCGAGGATGAATCCGGCAATCTGAACGGCCAGAGGAAGCGAGAATCCGGCTGCCATGGAGGTCTTCTGACCATGCGATATCATCATCCCAGCGAGGGCCGAAGCAAGACCCAACCAGAGGGCGATCGTCCCGTGCCAGGCGGGAGTTCGGCCGGAGGCACGTTCGAGAATCCTGAAAAATGCCGCCAGCAGCATGGAGACGGCGGCAATACCGAGCGCGATATTCATGACGTCGAAATGCTAACACACATTTCCCGGCATGTACAACCTGCGTTCCGTTCAGGCGAGACACAATGCCTTTACCACAGAGACACAGAGTCACAGAGATAGGTCTACTGCTTCACCACGAAGGCACAAAGACACAAAGAATAATGTAAGGGACATGAAGAGGGGGGCCTGGCATGTGGATTTCGTTTCAAGAACCGAGCCGCAGATGGCGCAGATGGGGGTTCCGACACATACAGACAATAAACTAGGGCGGGCCTAAGGCCCGCCCCAACGAGGTGAGAAAAGTGTCCAGAGAATACAATTATACATCATTGTATATATTATTATGGCTTTGTGTCTTTATGGTGAATAAACTCTGTGTCTCAGCGTCTCTGTGGTGAAGCGGTTTTTCCTGGTTTCGAACGGGTCAGAAGCGGAATTTGTGGTCGTGGATGTGGTAGGCGCCGGAGGCGGTTTTGCGGGGGGCGTGGCAGGAGGTGCAGTTTCGGCCGGGGGTTTCGGCAGGGTGGCCGGCGCGATCGAAATGGCAGGTCATGCAGTATTCGTCGTGCGAGAGGTATTCGCCGCCCGAGGCGGTTTTGAAATCGCGGAAGTTCTGGCAGTAGTCGCAGGTGAGGCCCTTCGCGAGGAACAATCTGTCACGCAGGAACTGCCACTGGCGCCGCCGGTCGTCCATCGACTCGTCGCCCGCGAAGGTCGTGGAATCCTGGCCAGGTTTCGGTGTGAGACCAAAGAAGTGACTGGCGAGATCGTCACCCGGACGATAGCCGACGGGGAAATGGTATTTCCCGGTTTCATCGACACCGGAGGTATGGCAGGACATGCACAGCATCTCCGCGCGGCCGGGGGGCATTTTCGCGGGATTCGCCACGAGTTCGGGAGCACCGCTGCGGGCATGGTCGCGGGCCGGGCCGTGGCATGCTTCACAGCCGACGCCGGGCTCGACGAAGGTGTTTCCGTCGGGGGAAAAGCCCGTCGTATGGCAGCCGGCACACTGTTCGAGCCATCGCCGCTTCGTCCAGCCGTAATCACGCACGGGGAGCCACTTGTTCGTCGCTCGATCGAGGATGCGGGGGAGGACGACCAGGGTTCCCGTTGCATCGGCGACGAAGCGATGGACGTAATGAGAACCGAGGACGTATTTCACCCGTTCGGGCGGCCATTCGAGATCGGCGGCGGAGAGTTCCGGCAGTCCCTTCACGTCCGCGGGTTTGCGGGTCATCCGGGCGTGGGGTGATATATACCACTCACGATATGTTTCAGCATGACACGGCATGCATGACATCGAACCGGCGTATCCGCGGCTCTCGAAGCTGCGGGGGCGATGGATGGCCCCCTCGCGCATCACCGAGGCGGGGTCGGCATGGCAACGTCTGCACAGTTCGCCCGAGGTGTTCCGGAACGGGAGCAGATACGTGAGATAGAGGCCGTTACGTTGTCGCTGCCGCTCGCCGACCGTCCAGGGCTCGGATGCGAGGGGCAGCTGATGGGGCGAGTGGCAGGTCAGGCAGTTGATGCGGTCACCCGGTTCGAGGGGCAGGCCGCACGCCGCTGACGCGGGGATTCCCATGGGGTGGACGTTCGAGGCCTGGTCGCCGTGGCAGGAGACGCACCAGTTCCCGGCCCTGGGGACGAGAAGGGCGGGAGCTGTGGCCGCAGCGACATGGCAGGCGGTGCAGTCGGCGCGGGAAGCCGCAAGCTGATGGTCGAAGCCCGGGTCAGCCGACGCCGGGCAGGCAAAAGATATAATAATGCATATAATGATACAAAACATATCATTGTCGAACAAGGGCTCATCGCGATGAGCCCCTACGGAAATACGGGAAATAACGCTCATACGGGCGGTCAGGCGACGCGGGTGTCGTCGCCGGTTTCGGAGGCCTCGGCGAGGCGGATATCCCGCAGTGCGTCGTTCAGGGCAAGGGCAACCTGCTCGTCGGGCACCTTGGCGCCCCCCGCCATCCGTTCCCGGAGCGCGGCCAGAGTCGCGAACCGTTTTCTCAGATCATCCTGGAGTTCGTTCACGGCGTCACTCAGCAGGGTCCCTTCGTCGCCGCGGCGCAACTTCACGGGCGCGAGGTCGAAGCGGCCCTTCGCGAGTTCCTTCAGGCGGCCGGCGATCTTGAACATGGGGCCGACGAGTCTGTGCGTGAGGAGAATCGTGACGAGCAGGAAGGTCAGCGACACGAGCAGGAACGACAGTCCGTTGGTGACGACGACAGCCGGCTTGAGGATCTCCCATGTCGAGCGGAGCCGGTTGTGGGCGGAGAAGAAGCCTTCCTCGATATTGCGGGCCGTGATCCGGTACAGGAACAGGCCATGGAGGAGAGAGCCGATCAGCATGATCAACACCAGAAACGCGACCAGGCGGATCTGATACGAGGGAAGCACGAGATAATGCGTCCTGGAAACATTCCTCATACAATACTCCTAGATATAGTCATTCGTCACGGTCGTCGCAAAGAGGGGTGGACGAACCAGGGGATATTCGCTTTCACGTTTTCCATGAACCGGTCGAGGGCACGCTGACGGCGCTCTGCGCGCACCCTGCCGAGGCGGCGGCGGTCTTTCTGCCCGGGAGTCGCAGCCGGCTTCGCCTCGACGAGGAAGAGATGAACGCCGTTCCCATCAGAGAAAGCGTGCGTGAGCGAGCCGACCGGGGTGTTCTCGCACCGTTCGAAGATTCCCGGCGGGAGGTCTTCGGGGCCGACCCAGCCCAGGTCGCCGCCGGTGGCGGCATAGGGCGAGCGGGACCAGCTCGCGTTCAGACCGGCGAACGGAGCGCCTTCGGCAGCGGCTGTCATCACGGATTCAGCGGCCGCTTCGTCCGCGGCCAGGATGGTTTTCAGGTGCAGTCGTGCCGGCGGGGCTTCTTCCGAGGTTCCGGAGGCGATCTGCCCGTTGTTTTCGGCATCCGTGAGAAGCTCGGCATCGGCGGCTTCGAGAACCCCCGCCCGGGTTCTGCGGGCCAGCTCCTCGAGGAGGAAGAGCGACCTGGAAAGATCGATCGGACCCGACGCGGCGGCGATCGCGCGGTCGAACGCCTGAACGCGGCTGACGAAATCGGTCTGGCGATCGAGGCGCAGCCGCCTGCCGGCCTCGGCGAGAAGAAGGGTCTCGAGCAGTTCCTCGGCAAACGCCGCGTCGCTGATCTTTTCGGTTTTCGGCCCGGAAAGGTGCTTGAGTTCGGCAAAGTCGGCGCGCGTGACGGCCGTTCCGCCGACCTTCATCACGAGGTTGCCGGCGCCGAGCAGTTCGTCGAGATCGAGATTGAGCATCACGAGCATCAGAAAACCGGTCGCGAGAGCAAAGAGAACGGCCGTCGCCCAGACGGCGGTCCTGGAAACCTGAACGAATCCTTCCATGCGCTGCTCCATCTCGACCTCAGGGCTGATCCGCGGAAGACGCCGTTCCGGCCACCGGAACGGGGGCTGAAGCGGCCGGGGACGCCGGCTCCGACGCGACTGTTTCGGAAGCCATCAGACAGGAAGACGGCGCTTTCAGGGCGGCCCGAAGTGGCCCGAACAGTTTCTCGGGATCGAAGGGGCCTTCACACGAGTAGGTCACGACTCCTTCGCGGTTCACGAGAAAGACGGCCGGCGTCGGCTTCACGCCCCAGGCATCCGCGGCTTCGTAGCTGGACGAAGCGACGATCCGGTCGAGAGCGACGCAGACGTCGAGGTTCCGCTTCTTCAGGAAGTTCCCGAGACCTTTTTTCATCCGGGCCGTATCGATCGAGACGAACACGGCCTGCACGGAATCCTGCGGCAGCGATGCCACTTCCTCGGCGAGCATCGGCAGCTCCTCGATGCAGACATGGCAGAAGAGCGACCAGAAGAAAACGATGGTCCAGCGGCCACGTTCGGGAAACGTCATCTCGCCGCCGTCCAGCCGCTCGAGCGTCAGCACGGGGGCTTTCTGCCCGGCGACGACGAAGGTTCCGGTCGCGGGCTGTTCTGCCCGGGCGGCGGGCGCGCCCATCAGCAGGAGTGACAGGATGAGAACCGCACGGGCACAGGCTCGCGCCGTGCCGTTCCGTTCAGAGTTTCGAAGTGACGGCATGTTCGATCTCGGCCTCCATGGATGTATCGTACCCGATATGGCTGTAGAGGACATTGCCGCGCATATCGAGCAGCACCATCTTCGGCAGGACGGTGACTTCGTACGCGCGGCTCAGCTGCATCGAATCGTCGATCGCGAGCATGTAGGGAATGGGTTGCGGGAATTTTCTGACGAACTTCTGGACTTTCGAGAGCGGGTAGCCGGGCGGGTGGACGCCTATGACCGAGAGCCTGGCGCCGAGCTTCTCGTGAAGTTTGATGACGAACGGGATTTCCTCGATGCAGGTCCCGCAGGTGATCGACCAGAAGACGAGCAGGAGTTTCTTGCCGGACATCATGCCCGAGAGTTTGAACTTCTGGCCGTTGATGTTCGAAAGCGTGACGCCGTCGAGAGAGCTGATCGTGCCGGGCTTCTGCTCGGGCACGAAAAACCAGAGCATCGGCAGGGTGAGCAGCACCATGCCGATCAGGAGCAGGTGATTTCTGTTCATGTCGGTTCTGGTATGATACCCTCTCCGGCATCATTGGAAAAGAGCGTCATTGCATGAAGCGGGGATTGAGGTTCAGGCTGTCGCGGGCACAGGCCGTCGTGCTGACGGTCTGTTACTGCGCCATCATCTTTTTCATTTCATCGCGGCCGAGACCGACGGAAGAGTTGTTCCTGCCGACGGGCGCGATTCCGCATTTCATCGAGTACGCCGGCCTCGGCGTGCTGGCCTGGGCGGTCGCCTGGCTCGGCAGGCCGCTTCCAAAGCGAGGAAGGCGTTTCTCCGCGGCGCTGGCATTCTGTGCGCTGTATGGGCTCAGCGACGAGATCCACCAGTCGTTCGTTCCGCTTCGGAGCTGTGAAGCTGCCGACTGGATGGTCGACGTCGTCGGTTCGACGGCGGGAATTCTGCTGATGGACCGGCTGACCGCCCGGCGGATCGTCTCGCTGAGGCGGGCCTGAGGGGAATCCTCAGTCCATCAGAACGATCGTATCGGCCTTTTTATCGCCCCAGCGCCGGCCTTCGGGGTCTTTCGACATCATGAAAATCTCGAAGCCGAAGGCCGCGAGAACGAGCAGGAAGCCGAGACCTGAACTCGTGTAGACGAGAATATCCCGAATGAATTCGATCGGAATCAACCGCATTCCAAGCACACAAACCAGCCAGAGATAGGGTACCGCGAACACGAGGTTTCGCCTGATCGACTGTTCGCCGGAGATGGGGTCGGACTTGTTTGCCGCCCAGACGCGGATGCCCATGACTTTCTTGCCGGGGGACTGCCTGTCGAGCAGGTCTGCGATGCGGTAGGGCGAATCTTTCATCAGCATGACGAAGCCGAAAAACGCCATGACGAGCATGACCAACAGGTTGATGACGATGCCGGGGAGCGGGAGAAACGACAGGGGCAGCATCGTGAACATACAGGCGGCACCCACACAGACACAGTCGACAAATGCGGCCATCAGGCGCCTCTTAAAGGTCTCCATGGGGTTGCTCCTCTTCGGCGGGCGGTGTATGCTGGCGACCCTCGAATTCGGTCGTCATCGTCGAATGTATGCATCGAAGCGGGCGATGTCAAGCGTCTCCCTCGACACTTCGTTTCAGGAGCGGGAACCGTGCTGCTGGGAATCATCTCCGACACCCATCTCGGGCCGCCGTTCGGGGCCGGGCTTCCGGAATGGGTATTCGAGGCATTCGCCGGGGTCGACCTGATCCTGCATGCCGGCGATATCGAGTCGGACGGCCTTCTGCTGGAGCTCGAGACAATCGCGCCGGTCCAGGCCGTCAGGGGGAACTGCGATTTCGATCTGCCGGCCCTGCCCGTCACGCGGGCGATTCCGGTTCCCGGATACGGCATCATCCTGATGGCACACCGGCTGGACGACGCACTCCGTCGTCTGATGACGGGCGTTCGCGGCATCATCCACGGCCACACGCACAGGGCCGAGTTCAAGACCCACACCTCTCCCTGGGTGCTGAATCCGGGAAGCCCCACGAAACCCCGCGGCGGGGGCAAACCCAGCGTCGCCCTCCTGTCGGTAATCGGTGAAGAAGTTCAGGCGACATTCAGGTTTCGGCCCGGATCGGCCGATGAGTAGGGAAGAACTCCACCGAACATAAGGGGCATTGTCATGAAACGTCTGCTGCTTTCCGCCGTTGCCGTAAGCCTCGTGCTGGCCGTCGTCGGCATCCTCGCCAGCCATCCCGGCGACACCTCGACGAACGTCTCGGGCGGCACCTTTCGCGCCTACCTGACGAGCGAACCCGGCAACCTCGACCCCGCCAGGGGCGTCGACGTCAATGAAAGCAGCGTCCAGGCCAAGATCTACAACGGTCTCGTGCGATATGACGAGCAGATGAAGCTGGTCGGCGACCTGGCCGAGTCGTGGGAAGCTCAGAGCGACGGCACGACGTTCCTGTTCAAGCTACGCCCCAACGTGAAGTTCCATAACGGCCAGACGCTCACCTCGGCCGACGTGATCTACAGTTTCGAGCGGCTGCTCGACCCGGCGACCAAGTCGCCCCGCACCTGGGTCCTGGAAAAGGTTCTCGGCGCGAAGGAGCGGCTGCAGGGTCTCGCCGCGAGCGTCGCGGGCCTCTCTGCCCCCGACGCGATGACCGTGAAGATCACCCTCACCGAACCGTTCTCCCCCTTCCTGAGCCTTCTCACGATGCCTTCGTGCTATATTCTGCCTTCGGGTTCGGCAGTCGAGATCGCCTCGAAGCGGTTCTTCGAGAAGCCGGCCGGAACCGGCCCCTTCCAGATGGTTGGCCGCGAGCGCGACAGTTACGTCAGGCTCGCCGCGTTTCCCGAGTATTTCGCCCAGAAGCCCCAGGTCGGGGTCCTGGAACTGCGCATCATCCCCGAAAGCCTGAAGGCCGAGATGGAGTTCGAGAGCGGCAATCTCGACCTGCTCCAGCTTCACCCCTCGAATTATGAGCGGTTCTCGGGCAGGTCCGAGTTCACGGGCCGGATTCATGACGTCCCCGCGATGAGCGTCGTCTACGTCGGGTTCAACAACCAGAAGCCCCCGTTCAACGACGTGCGCGTGCGGCGGGCCCTGAACATGCTGATCGACCGGCAGGCGATCATCAAGGCCGTCCTGCAGGGCCGCGGCGTTCCGGCGCGGGGAAGCATTCCGCCCGGCATTTCGGGATGGTCCGACAAGCTCGCCGGGTATTCGTATGACCCCAAGAAGGCGCTGGCGCTGCTGGAAGAAGCCGGCTACTCGCGGAAGCGGCCGCTGACCTTCGATCTCTTCCAGAAGTCTTCCCAGGCGGCGTTCGAGATCACCCGTCTGCTCCAGGGCGAACTGAAGAAGCACGGCGTGGTCGTGAACCTGCGGCCCATGGAGTGGAGCGCGCTGAAAGACTCGATCGACAAGGGCGAAGCCACGTCGTTCTACCTGAGCTGGTTCGGCGATTACCCGGACGGCGAGAACTTCCTGACCCCGCTGTTCCATTCGAAGAACTGGGGCTCGGGTGGAAATAGAGCTCGCTATAAAAACGAGAATGTCGATTCGATGCTGACTTCCGCGATGCGCATCCAGGACTCCGACAAGCGCGCCCTCGCCTACGAGGAAGTGAACCGCATCGTCGTGGACGAAGCCCCCTGGCTGTATCTGTGGTATGCGAACGAGAGCTACATTCTCGGGCCACAGGTCGAGACGATGAGTTTTTCGCCGCTGTTCTCGGTCGACAAGGGTCTGACCATGAAGCTCGGCAGGTAGTCCCCCACCCATGCTCGAATACACGCTGCGACGGCTGGTCGGCACGGCCCCGGTCATTTTCGGGATCCTGCTGATCGCGTTCGTCGTGCTGTATCTGGTCCCGGGCGACCCGGCCGCCACCCTCGCAGGGCCCCGAGCCTCTCCCGAAGACATCGAGCGCATCGCGAAGGAGATGGGGCTTGACCGGCCGCTCCCCGAGCGGTTCGTGACGTATCTCGGCCGAATGGTGCGCGGCGACCTCGGCACGTCGGTCGTGAACGACCGGCCCGTACTCGACTCGATTCTCGAAAAACTGCCGTACACGCTGAAACTGGCCATGATGGCGATGGCGTTCTCGATCCTGATCGGTCTCGCCGCAGGCATCATCAGCGCCACGCACCGGGGCGGCATGATCGACCGCATGACGACGCTGTTCGCCGTGACCGGCATCAGCGTGCCCGTCTTTCTGTCAGGGCTGATCCTACTGTATATCTTCGCCGGAAAGCTCAAATGGTTCCCGACCTCGGCGTTCGGGGCGGAGCAGTCGCTGTGGCCGATGATGCTGCCGGCGTTCACGCTCGGCGTGCGATCGGGCGCGTTCCTGGCCCGCATCGTGCGGAGCAGCCTGATCGAGGTGCTCAACCAGGATTACATCAGAACGGCCCGCGCGAAAGGGCTGTCGCCCGCGCGCATTCTCGTGCGGCATGCCCTGACGAACGCGCTGATCCCGATCATCACCGTCGTCGCGCTCGACTTTTCGAGCTTTCTGAACGGTTCGGTCATCGTCGAGACGATCTTCGAAGTGCCCGGTCTGGGGCGGTTCGCGATGGATGCGATCCTGAAGCGCGACTACCCCGTCATCCAGGGCGTGGTGCTGTTTTCAGCGTTGATATTCGTGTTCGGCAATCTGCTGATCGACCTCGCCTACGCCTGGATCAACCCGCGGATTCGCGAAGAGATGGCGAGCGGCAAGGCATGATCCGAACGCTTCGGCGGTTCACTCCGGCGGGCTGGTTCTGCATCGCCGTGATTCTTCTGCTGTTCGGCGTCGCGCTGTTCGCGCCGGTGCTGGCGCCGCACGACCCGATGGAAACGGATCCCATGCGCCGCCTCCAGTCGCCCGCCGAGTACCCGCTCGGCTGCGACCAGCTCGGCCAGTGCGTCTGGTCGCGCCTGATCTACGGCGCCAGGCTCTCGCTGATGATCGGCTTCGCGGCGCGTCTCGCGGCCCTGCTCATCGGCCTGGGCATCGGTCTCGCGGCGGGGTATTACGGAGGCTGGCTCGACTGGATGCTGATGCGGACCGTGGACATCTTCCTCGCATTTCCCAGCCTGCTGCTGGCGATCGCCATCTCGATGGTGCTCGGCCACGGGCTGACGACCGTCATTCTCGCCATCGCGATCGTCGGCTGGGCCGAAACGGCGCGCATCATCCGGAGCGCCGCCATGGAGTTGCGGAGCGCCGAGTTCGTGCTCGCCTCACGGGCGATGGGCGCGAGCGACCTCAGAATTATACTTACACATATTCTTCCAAACTGTCTTCCCCTGGTGACGGTGATCTTCGCGATGGGAATGGCGACGGCGATCCTTTCCGAGGCGAGCCTGAGCTTTTTGGGCCTCGGCGCCGATCCGTCGCTGCCCACCTGGGGAGGCATGGTTTCGATGGGCAAGGATTATCTCTGGATCAAGCCGGCACTGTCTCTCTGGCCGGGCCTGTGCATCGCGCTGACGGTCATCGCGTTCAACGTGCTCGGCGACGAGCTCCGCGACGTGTTCGATCCGGGCCGGAAAGGGAACTGGGCATGAGCGGGAAGCGCCCTCTCGTGGGCATGGCCTACTGCGACACCGCCGTCCGCGACAACGAGATGCGGATGCGCACCTACTGCACGCGGAAGTATTTCGGCGCCGTCCAGCGCTGCGGAGCCGACGTGATTCTCCTGCCCCCGACGGAAGACGCGCAGACGTTCGAGCGGTATCTCGGCCTCGTCGACGGCGTTCTCCTCCCGGGCGGGGAGGACATCGACCCGCGCTGGATGGGCGAGGAGCCGAGCTCGCGACTGGGCGGCGTGAACCCCCTGCGCGACGCCTACGAACTCGAACTGACGCGCCGGTGCCGGGACAGGCATCTTCCGGTGTTCGGCATCTGTCGGGGGTTGCAGGTGCTCGTCGTCGCGCTCGGCGGCAGTCTTCACCAGGACATCGCCGGCGTGACCCAGATGCAGCATTCGCAGCAGGCGCCGCGCTGGGCGACGAGCCATCGCGTGTCGTTCGAGGAAGGCTCGCTCATCCGCCAATGGCTCGGCTGCCCGGCCGCCTTCACGAACTCGTTTCACCACCAGGCCGCAAACCGTCTTCCCGAGGTGCTGAAAGCGACCGGGCGCACAGCCGACGGCCTCGTCGAGGTCGTCGAAAGCACCGATCCGGCGTGGGTCGCCGTGGGGGTCCAGTGGCATCCCGAAGAAACCCTCGCGGGCGACGAGGTTTCGCGCAACCTGTTCACGTCGTTCGTCCGGCTGCTCGGGAAATAATACATGAATCAATATATTCTATACAAGAGCACATCGAAAACGCTCGTGTTTCGGTCCGATTTCCGTTGGCGTGTCGGAAAGGGCGGGGTTCACGCCTCTCCAGCGGGATGACAGTTATTGCGTATTCACGGTGAATCATCTGGAGGATGCCTGATATGAACCGTATGATTTTCTGGACCGGGGTCGCTCTTTGCGGCATTTCCCTGTTTTTCAACGTTGCGTTCGCGAACAAGCCGGCCGTCGAGTGGGCCGATTTCCAGCTCACCGGGCGTGACGTGACGCTCATGCTGAAGAACAACGGCACCGCCGACTGGTCCCGTTTCTCGGTGACGGTTAAGGTGTTCGACGGCGAGAAGGCCGTTTCGAGCGGCATGGTGTCGCAGGCGAAGGGGCTGGGTCCGTCACAGGAGCGCCAGGTCCGCTTCGGGCTGAACAAGCCCGTCGAGGCCGGAAAAACCTACCGGGTCCAGGCCTGGCTCCAGGCCGGCAGCCCGAAACTCGTCAGCCGCACCTGGACGTATTCCGTTCCGGCGGTTTCCGCGCCGTAATTCCATCGGTCCGGGCGGTCGAAGCAAGAACCGCTTCCGTTGAGGGTTTCAAGCGGGCGAATCACCCCGGGCAGACTTCCGGAATGATGTCGCGGCATGTGACATCGCGATGGAGAGGGCCAGCACGAGCCAGACATAGCGGTTTCTCAACAGGTTATGGAACAACCCCAGGACGTACAAGCCGGCACCGGCGCAAAGCAGGGCGTTCACGCGGGTTTTCCAGGGTTCGGCCATCCGGCGGAATCCACCGACCAGGGGAAGAAACGCCGCCAGCAGCCCGGCGTGCGCGGCCAGAAAGCCGCCGATGCCCGTTTCCACGAGAAGGTTGACGGGGGTGTTGTGCAGTTCCTCTCCGTATCGGCCCTTGAAGCATCCAAGGCCGATACCGGTGATCCATTCGGGGAGATGGCTGAAGGCACGCTCGTACTGCCGTTCACGGGGTATGTCCTTGGCGAACGCCTCCACGCCCGCGACGCCAAGGGAGCGCTGGAACGTGAACTGGGACGAGAGCACCAGGCCAGCCGAGCACGCGGCCGTGAGAAACACGCCGAACCGCAGCCATCGCGGGAACTGGGTCCGACCGTCCTGCGCCGCGTTCCATTCCGTCCAGACGACCTGCCCGATCGCAACGATCATGCAGCTTCGTGCGCCGATTCCCGAGATGACGATCAGATACAGGATTTCGTGAACGATCCGGCGTTTGAAAGGGAGACCAGCCCAGATGACGGCAAAGGGGTATGCAGCCACGAGATACGCCCCCAGAAGAATCGGAAACCGGAACGGCAGATACAGCCTGAAGGAAAACACGCCTCCGGTCCATTCGTCGAGGCCCATCCAGTGGGAGGCGAGGCCTCCGATGCAGAACAGGACGAGGGGAAGGAAGAGTCCGTTCAGTTCACGGACGGCCTGATCGATCTCTTCACGGTCACTCAGGCCATGTCTGACGCACAGGGCGCCGAGAATTACCCACAGGATCGAGCCGATATCGAAGGCGAAGGAATCGGGATGATCGGGAATCAGGACGCCGAGGAAACACAGTCCGACCCATGCGAGCAGGAAGGAAGCGGGATGGCCGAACCGAGTCTTCCCGGCATCTCCTCGGCGAACGCCGGCGACCAAATCCGCTATACCGGCAAGTATACAGAAATCGGATGGCACCAGGTACGTGAGGATCGGTATTCCGAGAGGGAGGAGGAACATGTACCACCCGAGCCAGCGCGGAATCGCTCCGGCGCGGGTTCGAGCGCGAAGCGTCACTGTCCCTGACGACATCTTCGGAAGCGGGTTCAGTCTCCGGCTCTCCCCGATTCAGGCCGTCCATCCACGCCCGCGCTTTCAAAAAGCGTCATCCCGGCGATGAAAAGGAAGAAGAAGGCGATCGGAATGAAGAGGTGGAGAAGGCCCACGAGAGGCTGGACGAGTCGCGCCGGGGATGCGGGGTCGGTGAGCAGCGTCGGCTCACGCGGGGCAAGTACGAGCGGCTGCGTTTCGGTCGCGGTCAGTTCTTTCCATGCCTGCATCGTCACGGCTTCCTGGAGACGGGCCGTGTCGATCATCAGCATTCCCGCGAGGCCGAGGAACGACGAGGAAGCCAGGTCAGCAACGCTGGCCCTTTCCGGATCGGGCCGGAATTCCTGGTCTTCCGGTTCGAAGCCCGACGTCATGAGGGCTCCCGTGCCGAACATGTTCTGCAGGGCAATGCGTTTGCGGCTCAACGCTTCCACGTTCACGCCCAGCCGATACCGCCGCTTTTCGAACTCGCGAGCGGAGTTCGCCCGGAGATGTTCGAGCAGGCGTTTCGTGAAAGCGGTGAGGAAGGGGCGCACGCCCTCGTATCTGCCCTGCGTAAACTTGATTTCGGCCATACCGGGGCTGAACATACGGAACGACATGCCGGGCCGGATCTCGAGGTTAAGACGGCGCAGGAGTTTTTCCCGGGGCTCGGAAACCGGGTATCCGCCGAGCGCCATCACATCCGTCATGAACGCGTCGTCGTTGATGAGGCGGTCCCAGACCTTGGCGAATCCGATCAGCGGCTCACCGGCGGCCTCGCCGACGGTCACGACATCGGTCGCCTCGTATCCACGGGGTGGGTGAATCCAGAACCAGAATTCGAGGATGGCCGTCGCGACGAGACACAGGAACAGCCATTTCCGATGCCTGACGGCGGCTTCGCCCCAGCCGGCGACCACTGCGTTCATATCCGGATTCATGCTCGCTCCTTCAGTGCGTGGAAATGGTGATCAGCCCGTTCGAATGAATGATCGCTGCGACGGCGAGCGCCCAGAGAAGAATTGTCATCTGAAGAGGCCTGTCGGCAAGCAGGAGCTCGGAGGGATTGTCGCCGAGGCTGCGCAGGTGGATCAGATACAGGTAACGGAAGATGCCGTAGACGACGATCGGCACGGTCAGCACGAGGCCGTCGGTTCCGAATTTGGCCACGGTTTCCTGGCTCACGGTGTAGAGGGCATAGCTGACCACGGTCGTCGCCGAAACGATCGAGATCATCTGGTCGATGAACGCGGGCGTATAGTCGGCGAGCGAGATGCGATGGCGGTCGGCGTTCTCCGTGAGCGTCACGAGCTCCTGGCGGCGTTTGGCGAGCGCGAGGAAGAGGGCCAGCATCAGCGTGCAGAGGAGGAGCCAGTGAGACATATAGATACTTCTATCTATCACCCGAAGAGCCCCGATGCCTGCCTGCGCGCGGAGAACGAACCCGATGGCGATGCACAGCACATCGAGCAGGACGACGTGTTTGAGTTTCAGGCTGTAGGCGAGGTTCAGGGCAAAGTAGGCGATGGCCGAACCGGCGAACAGGCCGGACAGGGAGAACGAGCCGACGATCGCGACCGTGAGAAGGACCGCCAGCAGGGTTTTCGCCTGGAACGAGGACACGAGGCCGGCGGCGATCGGCCGGCGGCATTTTTCTGGATGCCGGCGGTCGCGCTCGATATCGACGAGGTCGTTGATGATGTAGACGCAGCCAGAAAGCAGGCAGAAGATGAAGAAGCCGCACGCGGCCCAGAGCCAGGCGGCCGGCTGGAACAGCAGGGCTTTTTCCGAGAACAGAAGGCCCGCGAAGAGGATCAGATTTTTCGACCACTGGCGGGGTCTGATGCATTTCAGGACGTCGGTGGCTCTCATAGGCGCACATTTTACCAACCGCTTTTCCGTTTGGCCAGCTTCTTTTCAGATCGCTTGTGGTACACTGTCGACTCGATGTCAGAGCCGACACTTCTTCTCATTCATACCGTTTCGCGAGCCCAGGTGCGATGCGGGTGCCTGGCGCGCGGGGCCGGCCGGCCGGCGCCGCTGGGCCTGTCGTGCCTGGCCGCCGCGTTCCCGGGGCGGGCCGTCCTTCTCGATCTCCAGGAGAGGCTTCCCGAGGCGGCCGACATCCCCGCTTCGGGGGCCCAGCCGTTCGCCGCCGTGATCGTGGCGGCGGCGTTCGCCTGGCAGCATATCGACGCCGAGCTGATGCGGGACCGACTGAGAGAGGTGCTTCCCCAGGCCCGGCTGGTGCTGGGCGGCCCGCGTGCGACGGAACTGGGCACCGGCTGGGACGCCTCACTCCACGGAACGGGTCGCGTCGCCTGCGAATGGCTCCTCGAGGCCCCTCGCGGCCTGAATGGCCCGATCGATACGCTGGAGGCAGATCTGAGAATGCCCTTGGGCGTTCCCTCGGCCCCTCTCTCCCAGGATGCCGGATACGCGGCCGCGGCCGAAAAGGCCGTCTCCCTGCCGGCCGTTTCCTTCCATCAACCCTGGCTCGGCCTTCTCGACCGAAGCGGCGAGGCAGCCGGTTCTCCGACGCGCGGCGATCTGGCTGACCTTTTCCAGTGGCTGAAAAGATCGGGGTTCGGAAACATTTCGCTGGAAACCCCGAACCTTTCTGGCGGCCGCGCGAATCAGGTGATCGACATCGGAAATGAGCAGGAGCTGCTGCTTTCCCTTCCGTTCGACCGCCCGGAAGATCTTGTCGCGGCGCGCCTGCGCAGTTCTCCGGCCCTCCTGCGGGTCTGGCTGCGCCCCCCGTCCGGGAACCCCGGCGTCACACGCCCCTTCGTCGAAGCCGCCAATGATCTGCGTTCAAAGGGCATCTCGGTGGGCGTTCGTCTCCCCGTCGACATGCTGCCCGAAGACGCCGCCCCGTTGCTGGCTGTCGCGGACGAAGTCTCCATCGAGCATCCGGCCGCCTGGCGGCAACATCTGCTCAAATCCCTCCTGACGACCTTCTACCGGCATCACGGGCGGCTTTGGCGGAATCTGCTGAAGATCCGGAGCGGCCACGATCTCGTTCGCACGCTGCGGGGGATGTACGGTATCCTTGACCTGGCCCTCTCACGCTGACCGGAGGAATATCCTGTGAAATATATATTGATCGTGAACGGTCCGAACATGAACCTGCTCGGGAAGCGGGAGCCGGAGATCTACGGTTCCGCCGGCCTCGCCGATCTCGAGACACGGCTCAACGCCGAAGCGGCATCCCTCGGGTGTGGCATCGAATCGTTCCAGTCGAACCACGAAGGCGCCATCATCGACAAGCTCCAGCAGGCGATGGAACCCGGCCGTTTCGCCGGCGTCATTCTCAACCCGGGCGGGCTCACCCACACCAGCGCCTCGATCCGGGACTGCGTCACCGCGCTTCCGGTGCCGACGATCGAGGTGCATCTGAGCAACATCTTCGCCCGCGAGGAGTTCCGGAGCCGGTCATTGATCGCACCGGTCTGCGCCGGCGTCGTCACCGGCCTCGGCTTCGACGGGTATCTCCTGGCGCTTCGCCACCTCGCGTCCCGAGCATCATGACGAACCCCGGCCGCATCGAGCTTCTCGCCCCCGCCGGCGACCAGAGTTGCCTCAAAGCGGCGCTCCTGGCCGGGGCCGACGCCGTCTATCTTGCCGGAAAGCGATTCGGCGCGCGCGCGTTCGCCCCGAACTTCGACGACGCGGCCCTGCGCTGGGCGCGCAATGTCACGGCATCGCTGAAGCGAAAGTTATATATCACATTAAATACCATCGTCTTCGACCACGAGCGGCATCTGCTCGAACGAGCGCTCGACTACTACGAAGTCCTCCAGCCGGACGCACTGATCATCCAGGATCTGGGCGTGGCGTCGCTCCTGGCCAGGCGGGGCAGCACGATCCCACGCCACCTGAGCACACAGGCCGCCTGGAACGGCACGGGGGGCTTCGAGCTTCTTCGGCGTCTCGGAATCACACGCATCATCCTGCCGCGCGAGTCCTCGCTCGAAGAGATCCGCGACCTGGCCGGCCGCGTTCCCTTCGAGATCGAGACGTTCGTCCATGGCGCGATGTGCTACAGCATTTCGGGGCGCTGCTTCTGGAGCGCCGCTCTCGGCACCCGCTCGGGCAACCGCGGCACCTGTGCCCAGCCCTGCAGGAAGGCCTATGCGGCCGGCGATGGGAAGCCGGGGGACTGGCTTTTCAGCCCCCGCGACCTGCGGCTGCTCGAAGCCGTGCCCGAGCTCACCCAGGCTGGCATCGCCTCGCTCAAGATCGAGGGGCGCATGAAGGGGCCGGATTACGTCTACAGCGTCGTCGCGGCGTATCGCCGGGTTCTCGACGGCGAAGCGCCGGGCGCCGAACACGCCGCAGCCCTTTCGGAGGTGTTCAGCCGGCCGTTCCACCAGGGGTTTCTTCGCGGGACGCCGTCGAAGGAGTGGAACACTCCCGAACAGCCAGGCCGCGAAGCCCAGACGGTCGGCCGAGTCGTCGGACCGGCCAAGGGCGGCCTCATCGAGATAGAACTGTCCGTCGTGATACGCCCCGGAGACGGCCTTTCCTGGGACTCCCCCGACGGCTCCCGCAGCGGGGCGCGCATCACCTGGATGGAACCGGGCGGCAAGTCGAGCCACAAGCTCGTCCGTGGGCTCCCGGCCGGTCTTCCGGCGGGAACGGTCCTCCGGCGCACGGACGCGGCGCATGACGCCCCCTGGCTCAAAGGCTGGAACCGGGACTGGGAGCGGTATCCGATCGACCTCTTCTGGTCGGGCCACGAGGGCCAGCCTCTTGCCGTCGAGGCCATCGTCAACGGCCGCCCCGTCCGTCTCGAGACCGAGGCGCCACTCACCCACGCCGTCGGGGGCCGCGGTCTCGAATCGGGGCCGCTGCTGCAGAAATTCGGCCTTCTGGGCGAAACCTTCGCGGCGCGGCGTCATGTAACCAAAGCCCTCGACCCGGCGATGTTCATCCCCCCGGGCGACCTGAAACGGCTGAAACGCAGTCTCGTCGAGGCCGTGACGAAGCTCGCCTCTCTCCCCCCACCTACACATGTCGCCAAGCCCGATACGGCGGCATCCGTTTCCGTTTCCGCGGAACCGGCCGCGCCTTCCCCGGTGACACCGCCGCCTGTTCCACGAGCCCAGCTGATGATCAGGCTTTTCAACCACGGTTTCCCGGTTCATCGCGATATCGGCCCCGACGCCTGGATTCTGCCCTTCGAGGACCGCCACGCCCTGCCGAATTCGCTCGATCCGGCGCGCATCAGCTACTGGCTTGCACCGGTCACCTCCCGGGAACGGATCGACGCCCTCGAACGCGAGCTCGACCAGTTGCCCGACCAGGAAATCCTCTGCATGGGATGGGAAGCCTTCGAGTTGGCAAAACGGCTTCCGCGACATGCGTTCCGCCTCGACTGGTGTTTCAATGTCGCCAACACCTCCGGTTCGCAGCTTCTCATGGAGGAGCGGATCGCCGTCACGGCAGCACGGGAATGGCCGCTTCAGCATCCTCCCGTTTCTTCCGACGTCACCTGGAGCATCGGCCACAACCCGCTCGTATCGATGAGCCGGTTCCCGCCCCTCGCGGAACGCCACCGCATCATCACCAATCCGCACCGGGACAGGTTTTTCCTCATGGACCTCGCCCCCGGCCTGACGGGGCTGTTCCTGGTGTCACCGATCACGACGTGGGTCGCGCCCTCCGGTCTCCGATACCAGGTGGATATCGCCGTGGCCCCGCACGAAAGCCCGTTTCGCGTCCTCGGGGAACTGGAGCACGTCATCGCCTCGGCACGCGCGAGGCTCGCTCCCCCCGCCACCAAAATGGGCTGAAGCCGCCCAGTCTCGAGAGACGAAAAAGCGGGGCGCTGACCGCCCCGCTTTTTTCTATAGCAATAAAAATAGAACCCCCTTCAGCCGTCTTTCGTTTCGTTTTCGGCCGACGGTCCGATGCCGGTCTCGGGCTGGTCGATGAAGGTGCGCTGGGTGGGTCTGACGGTCAGGACAGGGCAGTCCGCCTGTCTGGTGACGGCATAGGACGTGTCGCCGAGGAGGGTCGTCAGGATCCCGGAGCGGCCATGCGCGCCGATGATGATCAGATCGATCCTGTTGTCGGCGGCATACTCTATGATATTTGCCGCTACATTTCCTCCGAGAACGGTCGTGATGATCGACAGGTCCTTGTAGCCGTCGCCCACGAACTGCCGCATCTGCTCGTGGATATCCTGCTGGGGGATCCCCCCGGCGGCGGGGAGCGTCATCGGCATTTCCATCGGCATCGGCGGCATGAACTCCTCTTCGAAGACGTGGAGGAGATGCACTTGTGCGCCATACTGCCGCGCGAACGACGCGCCGTAGTTCAGGGCAAGGGCAGAGCCGTCGGAAAAGTCGACGGGAACGAGAATCCGCTTGAGCTTGATCACGAACCGCTCACTTCACCCAGGACGGCGTGCGCCCCTGCGTGAGAATCTTGATGTCGAGGCCGTTCGTGCGGGCGACATGCACGTGATCCCCCTTCTCGTAGGCGAGCCAGCGGTCGCCGGGAGCGACGCTCGGATACAAACCGCTGAGAATCGGGCGATGGAGTTCCTTCGTGGTCAGATCGAGAGATTCGAGTTCGCTGCTGCCGTACCGGTCGGAGATGAAGACGAGGTTCTTGCCGTCTTTCGTGAAGCACGGAAACGACTCGTTCACCCCCTTGGTATCGGTGAGACGGATGATCCCCTGGGCCATCGTCGAGATCATGTACAGATCGTTCGTTCCGTCGTCCGTCAGGACGGAAACGGCGATCCATTCTCCGCTCGGCGACCAGTCGGCGGCCGTCACCCGGAGCTCCTGGGAGATTTTGACCGCAGTCTTCTGCTCGATGCTGTAGGTGTAGAGAGCGGCGACGTTATCGCAGGTCGAGTACATGATGAACTTTCCGTCAGGCGAGAAGCCTTCGAACGCGCTTCCCTCGAAGAGTTTCCTGATCTTCTTGCCGTCGCGGCTGAGCAGGTAGACTTCGGAGCGCATGTCGGGAAGCTTATTGGTGAAGCCGATCCAGCCGCTCACGTTGCACAGTTTCGGGAAAACGATATTGGAATAGGCCGGCGTGATGCGTTCTTTGCCCGTTCCATCCGGGTTGATGAAGGCGAGATAGGTCTTCCCGGCCTCGGACGTATCGACATACAGAATCTTGCCTTCGGGAGCCGGGCCATCGGCGGCCCACACCCGGGGTGCGACGCAGAGAACCACAGCGAGCAGCGACACGGCAACGCCGATCAAAAGCCTCTTCATGAACCCCTCCTGTTCCGGTCATCAAAAAAATCGGGCGAGGTTGCCCTCGCCCGTTGAGTATAAACGAATTCCTTCATGAAGCCAACTGGCTTCTTACATGTTGAACAGGTTCTTCAGGGGCGCGAACGCATCGACCTGTTCCTGCCTGTCCTCAATGCGCGCCTTGGCGGTCTTGACGTCCTTCAGCAGCTGCTCGACTTCCTTGGCATTCTTGGGATCATACTGGTCGATTTTGCCAAGTTTCGCTTCGATATCCTTGATCTGGTCGTTGTACGTCTTGATCTCGGCGGCAGCGGTATCGGCCTTGCTCTTCGCCTGTTCGTATACGTCCCTGAACTCGCCGAAGGCCTTTTCGAGACGCTGGCGGGCCTGTTCGACGCGCTTCGCGGTGGATTTGATATCGTCGTCGAAGGGGTTCCACGCGTGGTTCGTGACGTCCTGGGTGCGGACGTTCTTTTCATGGGCGGCATGGGCGGCCTTCAACTCGTTCTGGAGGGCAACCAGGTTTTTCAGTTCCGTGAACTGCTGGAAGGGCGGCGCCTTGAAGAAGGTTCCGGGAAGGAGCCGGTTTGCGGCCCAGAGCGCCGACTGGTATTCGCTGCTCTTCCCGCCCAGGTTGGCGATGCCGATTTCCTTGAGATCCCTTTCGAAGTATTTGTTCGCAGCGACGTCGGCTTCCTTTTTCGCCTGCTCGGCCTTCTTCGCCTCTTCAGCCTTCTTGGCTTCCTCGGCCTTTTTGGCTTCCGCGGCATTCTTCGCCTCTTCGGCTTTCTTGGCCTCTTCAGCCTTCTTCGCTTCGGCGGTCTTCGTGGTGTCGGCAGCCTTCTTGGCTTCCTCGACCTTCTTTGCCTCTTCCGCTTTCTTTGTCTCTTCCGCCTTCTTGGCGTCGGCGGCCTTCTTGGCTTCCTCGGCCTTGGCGGCGTCGGTCTTGCCGGCGGTTTCATTCGTGACCGGCTTGCCGTCGCGCTTCACGAGCTTGACCTTCCCGTTCTCGATCGCCCAGATGTACCCTTCGGGGGGATTCAGAGCCATCCATTCGGGGTCCGTCAGCAGCTTGTTGTCGATCATCAGGCGAACGGTCTCCGCGGTGAGGGCCGTGACCGTTTTCTTGTGGCTGAGAAGAATCCTGTTGAGGCCGTCGACGGCCTTCTGCAGGCGGGCGATCTTCTGCTCGGTGGTGTATTCGGGAATGGCGGCCGGAGGCTTGCCGGTCTGGCCGGTCTGCGACCCAGCTTGTGACGAGCTCTGCGTTCCCGTCTGGGAGCCGGCCTGAGTTCCGGCCTGGGATCCGGTCTGGGATCCAGTCTGGGTCGCGCTCTGCGTGCCGCTCGGCGTGCTCGTGGAAGAAGCCGCCGGCGCAGGCTGGATGACGATCGTCAGATTCCAGCCATCGATGATCAGGTCGGGGTTCTTCGCAAGCGAGGGATATTTGGCCTTATTGGCCTCGACGATTTCGTAAAATTTGGAGCCATCGCCGAAATACTTCTCCGCAAGCCCCCACAGGGTGTCACCGGGCTCCACCGTTATCTTGACGGTTTTCGCCTTGGCGGGTTCGGCCGGTGCCGGTGCCTGCGTCTGCGTCTGCGTCGTGGCTGCCACGGCGCTCGTCGTCTGGGTCGGGGCGGCCGCTTCGACGGCAACGGGTTGGGACGTCGCCGCCGAGTCATCGACGGCAGAACCGTCGATGACGATGTCACCACCGGTCAGGGGATTCGCCGCTCCGGTCGATCCGGCGTTCGCATGACCGCACAACAGGCCACAGAAAAGGACGAGAACCAGCGGGGAGATTCGTTTCATCACTTGCACCTCTCTCTTCCCTGATTGCGATAATGTACAGATTATACTGATTTTACGTCATGTGTGAAGGAAAGTTTTCGTCAAAAATGCACGAAATTTTCCCATCTTCTTGTGGTATTCTTTGTTCGACAGACTTCCACGAAAGAATAGAACGGAGAAAACGCACATGTGGCCAAAATGGCTGAGGGGCATTGTCACTCTGTGGGTAGCATGGGACAGCCGTTCCCGCAAAGGCGCCGGCCTGTTTTGGACCGCGACGGTGTTCATCCTGGGCCCGCTGCTGGTTCCCTTTTACCTTGCCGCAAGGCCTCTTCTCCCCGGGGAAACGCGCCGCGGGTCCTTCTGGTGGAACGCCGTCTGGAACTTCGAACGCCTGTTTGCTGCTCTCGCCGCGCTTGCCGGAATGGCTGTCTGCGCCCAGAACATGCAGATCGCCGAGAACAAGGATCTGGCCGTCGTCAAGCGCGCCGAGATCAAGGCAGGCACGCTCGCGGGGCTGATCGCCACGCTCATCCTTCTGCTCGTCGAGCGGGGCTTCATGAATGCCTTGAAATCCTCCATGGAACAGGACTTGCCGGGAGAACACTGATCTGAACGGGCATTCGGTCACACCGTTCGCGAGGCGCTGCACACGGCTCTGGGTTGGCTTGTTCCTGTTCGCGGCGTCTCTGCTTCAAGGCGCCGTCACGCTCCCCGCGGGCCCGGAGCAGCCCGCCTCCGGCCCCGGAAGCAGCGATTACGCGCACGGCGGCTATCGCATCACGCAGGTTGGCGCCTACGAAGAGCGGTTCGTGCTGTATGAACCCGCGAACCCCGCGCCGGCAAGCGCGCCCGTCGTCCTGTTCCTTCACGGCTGGCTCGCATCCGATCCCGGTTACTACCAGGGCTGGATCGCCCACCTCTGCCGCCGCGGCAATACCGTCGTGTTCCCGATCTACCAGGGAAGCGGCGAGCATCTTTCGAACTATACCGCAAACGCGGTCCGAAGCATGAAGGAGGCCCTCAAGACCCTGTATGCAGGCGGCCACGTCGAGCCTGACAGGGACCGTTTCGGCATCATCGGCCACGAATGCGGCGGGGTCATCGCGGCGAACGTCGCCGCATCCGCGAGATACTTCAAGCTTCCCCAGCCGAAGGCCGTCATGGTGCTGCATCCCTCGCGACGGGGCGGCTTCGGCGCCGCGCTCAGTCTCGACCTTTACGACCTTTCCGGCATCAGACCCGGAACGCTGTTGGTCATCGGCGTCGGCGAGGAAGACGACGTAACGGTGCAGGAAACGGCCCGCGAGCTTTTCTATGCCGCCGACGCCATCCCCTCCTCCGACCGGAATTTCATCACCTTTCTCTCCGATATCCGCGGCACCCCGGCGCTCGTGGCGGACAGCGCCTCGGTCTATGCCCCGCTCGAGCCCCGCTACGAACGGTTCGTCGAGCAGCGCCGCTGGGAGTTCATCTCGATGATGCGCCAGCACCGGCTTGCGCGCCACATCCGATGCCGGGGGATCGACGCGATGGACTGGCTCGGCACCTTCCGGCTCTTTGATTCCCTCTGCACCACCGCCTGGACGGGCCGGGACCGGCGTTCGATCATGGGCGACGGCGAACGGGTCCGCTTCATGGGCATCTGGTGTGACGGCAAACGGATCAACCGTCTTCTGGCAACGGAGCGACCATGAACATCAACCCCGTGCGACTCATTCCGGCGTGCGTTCTTCTGCTTCTGGCAGCCGCCATCCCGGCTTTCAGCCAGGACCTGGTGGTTACGGAAGAGATGATCACCCGGTATCTGGCCGTGTATGACACCGTCCTCGCCAGCAGTCCCGAGGCTGCGTACAGATTGTTTCATAACGAGACGCTCGATCCCGCGGCACCGGAAGGCGCCCTGGCCGCGGCCGCGCTCAGCCAGGCCGGCTTCGAGTCCCAGGAGGATTTTTCGGCCGCCGACGTGATCATCGGAACGGCATGGCTCCAGCTCACGGCCGAGGAGATGGCGGAATCCGCGGAAAAGACCAAACGGGATGCCGTCACGGCAATCGAGGACGCGCTCGCGGACCCGAACCTCAAGGATGCCCAGCGCGCCGAACTCGAGCAGACCCTCGAACAGATGCAGAAAGAGGAACGGCCCGCCGTCACCGCCTCCGGCACGGACCTCATCGATCCGGCCGGTATGGCCCTCATCCGCTCCTATCGCGACAGGCTCCGTCCGATCATGACGATGAATTCCGACGAGCAGCTCGAGGGATTCTGAATCCCATCGTCGCCAGCCCGGCCCGGAACTCATCGGGCTCGCTCCAGATCAGCACGGGAACCCCGGCGGCGGCGCATCGCCCGCGAACGCGGGTTTCCCGTATCCCGTCGAACCGGCCGATTCTCCGAAGAACGATGCCGGCGATACGCGCCGTCCGCTCCGATGCGAAGTCCGAGTAGATCTCGGGGTCCTGCTCGCCCGCGTCTCCGATCAGCAGCATCGGCGTTCCGGGAAACAGTGTCGCCAGCCGACGCAGCCAGCTCGTCTTGTGATCGAACGTCTTCCGTTTCGTGTAACTCACGCCGTCTCCCGTGATCAGCAGCCCCGGGGGAAACCGGCGTTCGACGAGGAATCCGCCGATGAAACGTTCCATTGCCGCCGGAGACGCGCTCAGATAGACGAAAAGAGAGCCCCTTCCCGAAATTTCACATAGCTTTTCATATATATCACGTGTTCCAGCCACCGCCTGCCGGCGTTTCAGGGTTCGAAGGAGGGAATTGAAGAGAAGATTGCGCTTTTCGGGCACCTCGCTGACCAGCACGGTATCGTCGACGTCGCTGACGACGAGCAGCGAGGGAGAGGCCGGGAGCGGCTGTTCGATCCTCCGCAGGAGGACGTCACCATCCGGGTCGGTCACGGAAAGCGGGATTGCCCCCGTTCCGGCGGGCACCGGGAAATCGATGCCGAACGCCCCTCGTTCGTCGAGACTGATGGTCCGGCTGCAGGAACCGACCGAAACGACGACGGTCGCCGAAGCCGCGGGCCGGCTCAGGAGCCCCCGCAACCGGTCCCGCCGGTTCGTTCCCACGCGCGGGCGGCCGGCCCGGACGAGACCTTCCGCGCGTATTTCTCCCAGCCTGGCTCCCGGCAGAAGCCTCAGCGAGGGGCAGTCGAGGCAAAGCGCGTGCGAGGCCGCGAAGAGGATCGCCGAAACGACAAGGGCAACCGTCGCCGGCCGGGAACGTGAGTTCAAAAGGTTCATGTGACGTTGCCGCTCCTTTTCGGTTGGGAATGACGCTCAGCCAAGAGTGGCACGAATCCCTTCCCTTGCGCAAGCGCATCGGGGTCACAACAGCTGAATCACAAAAACAGCTTTCACCACAGAGTCACAGAGGCGCAGAGAGCGGCCAACACCAGGATGCGAGGAACTCTTTTTCGATACAGATAACCAGCGGTCCGGCTGGTTTTCGCCTCTCGGCTCGGGCGCATCGCCCCCCGCTGCAGGGGCGGTTCGCAAACCACCCCTGTGGTTGTATAGATATAGATATTGTTTTATTCTACTTGTGTATGTGGTGAGCGTTTCTCTGTGCCTCCGTGTCTCTGTGTGAAGGGAGCGGCTTCCCATCGGGGGCGGGTTGCGTTACAATGCCGGTCATGCGAAAAAACCTCCTGATTCTGACCCTGGTGTTCATTCTCCTGACCGTCATTTCAGGCACCCCCGGAACGACCCCGCCGGCGGGCTTTCCCGAGGCGGAACGGCTTTCATCCATCCTCCGGGATTCCCGGCCGGCCGACGTCCAGGAGCGGCTCGCCGCCACGATGGGCACGGGGACGTCCGGCGCCGGAGGCTTGCGGGCCATGCTGCGGGCCCTCGACCAGATCGAGCGGGCATCGGCCGAAATCCAGCAGCGCATCCCGGTCGAGGTCTATCGCGCATGGCTTCTCGCGGCGCACGGGTATGACCGGGCCGCGCTTTCCATCATCCGCCGGCTCCTGGTCGTTCCGCAGTATCTGACGCCGCAGGCCCAGGCAGATATCGCGCTGATCGAGGCGTCCCTCGAGCTTCGCGACGGAAACGTCTCGGCGGCGGCGGCGGCGGCCGACCGGCTCGCCGCGGCCGATGCCGTGGCGGCCCAGGCCCTTCGCCAGCTTCTCGGTATCGATCCCGCGTCACGCGCTCCCGGCCGGGCGGATTCCACGTGGCCGCTTGCCTCGCTCCTCCTGCTGGCGCTGGTCGCCATTCCGGCTCTTGCCATCGACCGGGAACGGCGGCTCTGGCTGAAACGCTTTCCCGACGGGCAGGACCGCATCGCCCCGTATCACGCGTTCAAGCGCTCCCCCCTCGCGATGTTCCTCGTCACGGCGGGCAGCCTCCTGGTCCTGGCGCTCGGCCTGCCCCGTCGGCTCGGCGTCCGCCACGACGTCGCCTTCGCCGTCATATACTGGATATTATCTTACGCGTTCACGCTCATCCCGTTCCACCGGCTGGACCTCGACGTCCGCAAGGGCGCCTGGAGCCTGCGGGAGTATGTGTCCACCGTGTTCCGCCTTCACCTCCTGAAGGCGCTCCCTCTCGCCGCGCCCCTGGCGGCTTTTTTCATCCTCAGAACCATGTCCGCGGCGCTCCCGTGGTGGGTCGTAACCACGCCGTGGTCGCCGGCCCTCGGGTTCGGCGTGCTGACGGCCGTCACCCTCCTCGTGATCCCCGTATTCCTGCCGGCGCTCATGGGCATGCGGCGGATCTCTTCCGACCAGCTGCCCCGACCGCTCAGGGATCTCCCGTTCAGGTTCTATCGGTGGCCTCTCCCCAAAATCGGGATCGCGAACGCCGTCTCGTTCGGGTATTTCAGGGCATCCCACTCGGTCGCCTTCACCGGCGAGCTTCTCGACGGCTGCTCCACAGACGAGATCGTCGCCGTCGCGACCCACGAGGAAGCGCATCTCAGAAACGGGCATCTGTTCCTGTATTTCCTGGCGATGGTCGATCTGGCCCTCGCGGCCGGCCTGTGGGCGGCCGTGCTCCCTCTCCCTGCCGAGAGGCTGCTGATGTTCGGCCCGACGGTCATGCAGGGAATGATCCTGTTCGCCGTCTGGCTCATCCTCAACAGGGTTTTCACCGCCATGGGCCGCCGCTTCGAGTTCGAAGCGGACCGCTTCGCGGCGGAGCGGGTCGGACGGGAGCCATACATTCACGCCCTGACGCGTCTTTCACGCGCGAACTTCATGCCGGTCCGGTTCCGCGAAGGGGACAACGCCCCCGGCATTCACCCGTCGCTGACCGAGCGGAAGCATGCCCTGCGCGGGTATGACGGCCACGTGTTCGAACCCGCCGCCCTCCTTCCTCCCGAACTGATCCTCGCCCTCTGGAGGAGCCGGCTCGCTCTCGAGTGGAACCGCGGGGAACGAGAGGCGAAGCACATCTGTTCGCTCGATGACGATCCTCCCGACGACGCTCCGCCCGTGGACAGGCTCGCCGCGATCGCCCGGCGGCAGGCGCGTTTCGGCGCCGAGTGTCTTCTCGAGACGAACGGCGCCTGGCTCGAGATCATCGAATGTGCCCAGAAGCTGACGATCCTGACGACCGACCCGTCCATCCCGCAGGACCGCGTCTGCGCGCTCTGCAGCGGCGGCATGCGTGAGGCCCTCGCCCCCGACACCGTCGCCTGGGCTTCAACCCCGGCCGGCTGCAGAATTTCGCGCACCCCTCCGGAACAGTAAAACCGGCGGGGTCTGACGGCGCCCCGCCGGCTAAATTGTAGAATTAGATATATATTTCAGGACATAATTGCCTTCAGCGACTCCTGGCGGTCGTTGTAGCGCTCGAAGGCGAAGTCGATCAGCCTGGTGACGAGATCGCCGTAGGAGATGCCGGTCGCCTCCCAGAGCTTCGGATACATGCTGATGCTCGTGAAGCCCGGGATGGTGTTGACCTCGTTCAGGACGAGTTCGCCGGTGTCGCGGTCGAGGAAAAAGTCGACGCGGGCCATTCCCGCGCAGTCGAGCGCCCGATACGCCCGGACCGCGACGTCCCTGATCTCGGCCGTCTTCGCGTCGTCGAGCGGGGCCGGAATCCTGAGCTCGGAGCGGTCGTCGACGTATTTCGCCTTGTAATCGTAGAACTCGTTGCAGGGAACGACCTCGCCGGGAATCGAGGCGATCGGCTTGTCGTTGCCGAGCACCGAGACTTCGAGTTCGCGTCCGTTGATCGAGGCCTCGACGAGAATTTTCCGGTCATATTTCGCGGCGAGATCGAAGGCTGCGGAAAGCTCGCCCCTGTCGTGCGCCTTGGAAACACCCACCGACGAGCCCGAGTTCACGGGCTTGACGAAGCAGGGATATGCAAGATGCGCTTCGAGGTCGGCGATCACCTGGTCGGGGTTGTCGCGCCAGTCGCGGCGCAGATACTCCCTGAAGGGGGCGATCTTCAGGCCGGCATCGCGGAACAGGCGTTTGGCGGTCGTCTTGTCCATGCCGACCGCCGAAGCCATGACGCCGCACCCGACGTACGGAAGGTCGGCCATCTCGAGCAGGCCCTGCAGGGTTCCGTCCTCGCCGTAGGTGCCGTGCATGATCGGAAACACCACGTCGAGCTTCACCTGCTGATGGGCGTTCTGCCTGTCGAGCAGGATCATTCCCTGATGCGACGGGTCGCCGACCACGGCGGTTTTTCCGGCCGCCTCGGCCGGTGCGACGTCGAGTTTCTTCCGCTCCTCAGGCGCGGGCAGGAACTTCTTGGGGTCGGCTCCGACCACCCAGGTTCCCTGCTTCGAAACGCCGATGGGGATGACCTCGTATTTGCTGGAATCGAGCGCCTTCATGATCGACTGCGCCGAGACCAGCGAAACCTCGTGCTCTCCGGAACGGCCGCCGAAAACGACGCCGACGCGGATCCTGCCTGATGTGCTCATGGAAAAACCTCCTTGCCGCAAACGTTGTTCACAACGTGTATCGGCAGAAAAGCCCCGCGGACTGAGAAAACGTTCGCCTCAGGCCGGTTCCCGCACGTTGCCGGGGTCGGCAACCGTCTCCGGAACCGGAATGCCAGGCTTCTCGTCGTCCGCCGGGGGCTGCGGAACGCCGAATCTCGAAAACGTCAGCGTGAATCTGCTTCCCTCGCCCAGCCTGCTCGCAACCTCGACGGTGCCGCCCATCATCGTCACGAGGTTCTTGACGAGATACAGGCCGACGCCGGAGCCGCCGTAGCGGCGCCTGATCGTGCCGTCGACCTGCCTGAAGCGGTCGAAGATGTATCTCAGGTCATCTTCGGCAATGCCGACCCCGTGGTCGACAACCTCGAGAACGAGTTCATCGGCCTTCGCAGAGGCAGCCAACCGGACAATGCCGCCCTTTCGGGAAAACTTGACGGCATTGCTCAAAAGGTTGATCAGCACTTGCTTTAGGCGGTCGCCATCGATGACGATCGGGAACAGGTCGCCCTGGACACTTATTTCGATCTGCACGTTTTTACTGACGGAGAACCCCACCATGTGCTCGCTCACTTCTTTCAGCAGAGGCGCAATATCGGTCTTCACCGGCTCGATGCGCATGCGCCCCGTGTCTATCGCCTCCATGTCGAGCAGGTCGTTGATCAGCCGAAGCAGGTGTTGAGCGGTTTTCTTGATCTGGCCAGCGCCCGTCATCACGTCCTCTTTGCGGTCGTAATGCTGGAGGATCAGGTCGGGCCAGGCGAGAATCGAGGTGAGCGGGGTGCGCAGTTCGTGGGACATGTTGCTCAGAAACTCGCTTTTCAGCCGTTCGGACAACTGGGCCTTCTGGGTTTCGATTTCGAGCAGCCTGGTGCGTTCGATGACTTTCTTTTCCAGCGTCAGGTTGAGGATGCGAAGCTCGTTCTGCCGCTCATTGATCGCCTGGACCATCTCGTTGAAGGTATGGGCCAGGAACTCGATCTCCTGGGCGGCCTCGATCGACAGCGGAGGAGCCGAGTAGTTCTGCTGGGAAAGCTTCTCGGCGAGATGTTTCAGCGTCTCGATCGGATACGTGATCATCCGGCTGAAGCGGCGGGCCACGTAGGCGATCAGCAGGAGGGTGAACAGGACCACCATCGCGATGACGAGGTGGTTGAACAACAGCTGGGAGTTGATCTGCTTCAGCGAGAAACCCATGTGAAGGGTGCCGAGGAATCGCTGGTTGAAGCTCAGCCGATGCCGCAGATGCAGGATGCTGCCGTCGTCGAAGGATTCGATGGGAACCGCCGAGAATTCGGCTTTCCAGGAAGTGATCGGGGCCTGTTCCGGGTGAAACGCCGCCATCACGACACCATTCCGGTCAGCCACGCGGACGTAGGCCACTTCACCGCGCCGCGTCAACCCGTTCACAACCTCGTTCAGGGCCTGGAGATCCTCGAATTCGACGCCGGGCGCCATGTTGTAGGCGGCCAGGTCGACCAGTTCTTCGGCTTTCTGCTGGAAATTCTTCCGGATGATCGAGTGTTCGCGGACGATCGTGAACGCGCCGAGAATGAGGATTCCGGGAACGAAGGCTATCAGCAGAAGGATGCGCAACTGGGCATGCAGCGGCGCCCGGTACAGCCATTTCATCGAGGTCATCGGATGACCCGGCAGTGCTTCAGGAAGTTCGCATGAAAGTCGGCGCCCACGGTGCGTGCCGTGTTCAGATTCAGATGAATGACCGGCCTGTTTCCCTCCATGGTCATCACGACCACGATACCCGAGTTCAGGAGCGGCAGGTTACTGCCGAACGTGACGAGGCGATGCCTCTTCGCATATCCGGCGACGATCTCCCCGTCTTTCCGCCAGTCGCCGACCAGAACGAGCATTCCGGGAACCTTCGCGATCTCCGGCAGCACCCCGTTTTTCAGCAGGATTTTCATCGGCGCGAGGGGCCGGCCGAAAATGGTTTTCCCGGACAGCGCCTCTTCGACCTGCCGGAACGAACGATCGCAATCGTTCGAGACGTCGTTGCGCATCACGATGCCGACGTCGTAAGGGGCCGACGCCGAACTGTCGAAAGAGCGATCATACGTCACGATCTTGAGGAAGATCTGGATCTGCAGGGGAATCGGGATTTCACCGGCATGCGGCTCCCGGTCAGCGGCCATGAGACTGCCGCAGGCAAGGAGGTGAATCAGGACGATCCATCCTGCTCTCAGGATACCGCTCGGCCCGATTCGGTTTTTCCTGCAGATACTGCCCATACTTCCTTAAAACGATCGGATGAAATCGAACCTGACCAGCGTTCCGGGAGCCCAGGCTTCGAGCATCTCCTGGGAGGAATTGCGGCCGATGTTCCAGGCCGAGAACTTGATGTGTTCTTTCGGAGAGATCCGGTGCTGGAGCGACGCGCCCGTTACGGAGTAACTCGACACGCTCCGCGTTCCGACGCCGGGAACGTCGCGCTTGTTGGTGTCGATGGTTTCGCCGACCCAATGGGTTTCGAGCTGCATGCTCGTCCGGTCGTCGAAGGCGTGCCAGAAGCCGATCCCGCCTTTTTTCTCGGCATCGTACTGGAGCTCGCGGCCCTGGTTGTCTTCCGACTGGAGCCACATGCCGGTCAGGAACATCCGGTTTCTGGTCGAGAAATGCTTCCGGAGCTCGAACTCGATCCCGTGAATGTCGGCGCTGTCGCCGGGTTGCTGGGGATGGAACTTGCCGAAGATCCCGTATCTGGCATACGCCGGATCGGCGATGAGCGGATCGAAGTTTTCCCAGATGATGTTTTTGTGGAGCATGTTGAACCCGGTCAGGCGGGCATACAGTTGGCTGGGGAACATGTAATCGAGCGAGAGTTCCAGGGTGCGGATCTTTTCGGGTTCCATGTTCTGGGTTCCGCGGCCGCTCGGCTGATCGATGTACGACTGCCAGTTCGAGGGCTCCTTGAACGCGCTGCCGTATCCGAACCGGGCGTGTCCCTTTGCATCGTCGAAGGTATACATCAACGACAGGTGCGGGCTGAACACGTCCTCATAATCGGTATGCGTGTCGTATCTTCCGCCGACGGTCAGCCGCCACGGAGCGGAAAGCGTGATTTCGTCCTGGGCGAACAGGTTGATATTGTCCTTCGTGAACGACCTGCGCTCCGGAATAAAATCGTTCCCTTTATACGTTTCGGACCGAAGGCCCGTGCCGAACGAGAGCTGGTGGCGCTCACGGACCTTCATGTCGCGCTGGAGATTGATATACCATCTATACGAATCGATCTCATAATTCAAGTCGGGCACATCCGCAAAGTTATAAAAGTTTTCATCATACCCGTGCCAACTGACCACCACCGTGTCGCGCGCGCCGCTCCGGCGTTCGGACGAGTTGTGCCAGTCGATCCACTCCTCGCCGCGTTTCCAGGCATACAAGCGGTACACGGCGAAGTCGGCGCCGTCGTATTCCTGGTCAACCCGGCGCATGCCGACGTTTATTTTATTGTGCCCGAATTTATATTTGCCGTACAAATATCCCCAGGCGCGGTCACTGTGGGCGTCTTCGCCGGGGCGGTTCCGGTCTCTGATGATGCCGGGACCTTCCGTCGTGTTCATGTGGAGGTCCCAGAGCCAGGAGGTGCTTTTCGTGCGGCCGGCCACGGCCAGTTCGGAGCGTGCCGTCTCGAATGACTCCCAGCCCGCCTGGAATTTTCCCGTCAGGTCACCATTCAGGTAATCCTCGGGATCGCGGGTGATGACATGCACGACGCCGAGGAACGCGTTCGCGCCGTAGAGAGCCGACCCCGGCCCGGAGAGCACTTCGATCCGCTTGATGTTGGAAAGCGGGAGGGTGATGTCGGTCCAGATGCCGCCGTCGCGCACGTCGTTGACCGGCACGCCATCGACCATCCAGAGGATGCGCTCGTTGATGACGGACGCGCCGACCATGCCTCGGATCGACGTGTTCGTGAACTGCGACAGCCAGGTTTTCGTCTGGAATCCCGGGATGCGCCGGAGAAGGTCGGAAAGGGTCATCGCGGGCGAGTTGAGGATTTCCTCCTCGGTGATGACGTACATCGTCGCCGGCGATACATCCATCGACGTCTCACGTCTCGTCGCCGTCACGACCGCCTGACCGAGCAGGTCTTCGAGCGACACCTCCGAAATGTCCTTGTATTCCTTCAAGGCCGGCCCGGCCCAAACAGCCATGGCACAGAGCACATACACGGGCAGCAGGAACGCCAGCCCCCTGCGAACGCAAGATGTGAATACGTTCATTATTTGGTTATTCATCAGGAGTCTCCCAATCTTCTTCGCCAATATTTTCTCTTCTGTTTGTTGGCGTGTCTTTGATCCCGGTGGTGGAGGGATCGATACTGCAATTCGATAATACCTGGTAAGGATAGTCAAAATTCTCCATCCTGTCCAGTCATTCGCTTGACACCACTTCTGCAACGGCTTAGGGTATGCATTTCAGGATGACCAGCAGACCTTCACACATCCCCGCCGGTGGGCCTCAACAAAAGCCGTCCGGCGCATTGCCGACTTCTTCGGAATCATCCTCCGGGCGTCTGTACATGACAGCCGAAACGGGAATCCTCGTTGCCCTCTCGCTCGCCCTTGGCCAGTTCAGACTGTTCGAACTCCCCGCCGGCGGTTCGCTGTCACTGGGAAGCCTTCCGCTTCTACTGCTGGCCGCCAGACAGGGCTGGCGCCGCGGCGTTCCGGCCGGGTTCCTCGCCGGTCTGCTCATCACGCTTCGCCGGCCGACGATCGTTCATCCGATCCAGTATCTGCTGGATTACCCGCTTGCCCACGCGGTCCTCGGCCTGGCCGGCCTCTGGCGCTGGCAGCATGCCGGAAAAGCGGCAGCGGCGGTGACATTTGCAAGCAGTCTGAGACTGCTCTGCCATGTCACCGCCGGCGCTGTGTTCTTCGCCGCCCCAGGGGTCTCCCCCGGTTCGGCGATCGCGACGTCGGTCGTTTACAACCTCGGCCACATGCTGCCGGAAACCGCCCTCAACGCCGCGATCGCAGCGTGGCTGGCTTCCCGGCATCCCCGGCTGGTCGAAAACCCGCCGGCCGGCGTCAGAGGCTGATCGCCCGACGCCGGAAACGCATCAGAAGACCGGAGTCACCTTGTCGCTGCCGAGACACTTGGTGCAGACGTATCCACGCACCAGCTTGCCGCGCAGCATGATGCGCTTGCGCTGAAGGTTGACGCTCCAGCGCCGCTTCGTGCGCCGATGCGAGTGGCTGAGCTGATAGCTGACCTGGGGTCCGCGTTCACAAACCAGACAATACCGAGACATTCGTGTCACCTCCGAACAAAGGTCAAGTGGTTCAGTATCTTACCAGAATTTCACCGCCGATGCAACGACATTGTACACCATTTCCATGAAAAACCTCCGTGAACGTTGTGTCCTGAGATGTTCAAATCCAATCATCGTTGCGCACACGGGCGGTTTCAAACCCACCAATGCATCCGGAGGGGCTGGCTTTGCGACCTGTGCTTCGGCGGTTGTGAAAACGGGTGCGTCTGGCCTGCCGGAGGCGATCGATTTTTCTAAGATGGAGCCATGCGGCTTCCGATAGTTCTACAAAAGGCTTTCATCGGAGGTCGGTTCATGTCATTCCTGCCGAACAGGCGATACGCCCTCTTCATCGTCGCCGTCATTCTTTTCGCCGCCACCCTCGGCGGCTGCACAACTGCGAACTCCATCGCCGGCATCGACACGACGGAAACGACCACCACCACGCTCACCGACACGTCCCAGATGCCGACGTCGGCGAACCTCTCCCCCATCCTGAATATCACCTCCTCGAACGCGATGGTGGGCCTCGAAGGCGAAGTGACGCTGACGGCGGATGCCATCGACCCTGACGGCGACCCGGTCCAGCTCAACTGGACGGCATCGGACGGCGTGATCATAAAGAACATGTCGAACATGGCCGTCTGGAAAGCCCCCTCCACCACGGGCAGTTACGACATCTCGTGTCTCGCCTCCGACGGGAAGGGCGGTGCGGCGTCGTCGAACCTGAACGTCGCCGTCGTGGGCGGCCGCGTCTACCGCGTGACGGTCCAGGTGAACAGAGCATCGCTTCTCGTCAGTCAGACGGGGCCAACGGCTGACGGCGAATGGCTTCCGCTCGCCCAGGCCAAGGTGACGATTCCCTCGTTGAATCTCGTCGGCATCACAAATGCGGATGGAAAGGCCGAACTCGCGCTCGATAGCGGAACCTCCGTCGCCAGTTCCGCTGAAATCCGGATCACCTATCTCGACTGGAATCTCAGTTACGTGTCGCAGTTCCCTGCCAACGGCAGTTCGATCAGTGATACGATCCAGTTTCATCCCGGGTACGAAGAAGCCTCGGTTGCCGTCGGGCGTGGCGATTCGTTCGCATCCCGCCGCGGAAGCGTGGAACTCGTGGTGATGGGCGACGTCGCAGGCGAAGCCCTCCCGCTGAACGAAGTGCTGGTCAATGCCGGAACGAGCCAGCTCTCGACGGGCAACGGCACGGCATTCCTGAGCGTCGACGCCGCTCAGGGCGAGACGACGATCTCGGTCTCGAAGAGCGGCTACACCGAGCGGAGAGACCTGGTGATTCCCGTGGCGCTGGACGGGCTGACGATGGTCCGGATGAAGCTGCAGAGCCAGAACGCGGTCCCGATCGCGGACCCGATCATCTCCTGGGCCCGACCGTATAACGGCCAGCAGGAAGTGTCCGTCACGACCGCGTTCGAGGTCGGTTTCGGGCAGGCGATGGACAAATCATCGATTTTCGACGAGTTCGAGATGATCGTCGAGGTCGAGGGTGGGATGACGGCCGCCATCACCGGATCGGCGGTGCCGTCGTATTTCACGACCGAATGGGCGGGCGACACCATTCTGCGATTCAGGCCGAAGACCGCCCTGGCAGCGCAGAAGCGGTACAAGGTGATGCTGTCGAAATGGGGCGCCCGCACCGCGGACGGCAGGGTGCTGCGCAGTTACGGTGGCGTCTTCGCGACGTTCACGACGGCCGCCGACCCGGCGCCGGTCGTCATCTCGACCTCGCCACGAAACGGCGACACCGGCATATCCCGCATCGGCCCGTTCCTGGTGAAGTTCAGCAGGCCGATGGACCGATCGAGCCTGACGAGCGGGCTGAAGCTCGATATCACCGACGAAACGGCGAAGGCCAGCGTTTCCATCGGCGGCGCTGCGCTCGAATCCGAATTCCGGGTCACGTGGTCGGAAGACGACACTCTGCTGTCGCTCGTGCCCGTCAGGACGCTGAGAGCCCGTTCCCCCTACCTCGTCCGGATCACGAACGCGGATATGCGCTCGAAATCCGGGCTCGCCGTCGCCGGCCTTTCTCAGCTCTGGGTGCGTTTCACGACCGGGAACTGAGGGTTCTGCGGCGGTTTCAGATGCCGGTCCGGAACACGAGGGTCGGGATCGTGTCGAGCAGGATCATCAGGTCGAGGGAAATCGACATGTTCTCGATGTAATACAGATCGTATTCTATATGAGTATGTATAGGGAGGTTCGCCGTCCGCGCGTAAACCTGCCATAGTCCTGTAATGCCTGGGCGGACCTTGAGCCGTTTCGCCTCGAGCGGCGTATATCCCTTGACGATGAACGGCATTTCGGGCCTGGGCCCGACGAGGCTCATGTCGCCGATCAGCACGTTCCAGAGCTGCGGAAGCTCGTCGAGGCCGGAAGAGCGCAGGATCGTCCCGATGCGGGTGATTCGCGGGTCGCTCCGGTCCGTCGGGGTGGGTGAGTAGGCGTCGGCGTCGGCGAACATCGTCCGGAACTTGTAGATCGTGAACTCTCCCCCGTCGCGCCCCACCCGCCTCTGCCGGAAAAGGATCGGTCCCGGCGAGTCGAGCTTGATCAGCAGGGAAAACGCGAGTCCGAGCGGCGCGAGAATGGCAAGGAACGCCGCCGAGACGAGAACGTCGAGCGTCCGTTTGGCCGCGAGGACGAACGTGCGCGATGCCGGCGACGACACGCTCAGCATCACGGCGCCGTCGAAGAAGCCGCCCGCGATCTGGCGCAGATACAGGTTGCCGAACGACGGCACCAGGTGCAACAGAATCGCGGGGTTACGCGACCGCTCACGGAGTTCCCAGAGCTGTTCATAGGCAATGCGGTCGCCGAAGATGAACACCTCGTCGATGTGTTCGGCAACGATCACCTCGGGCAGCGGCACGCCCGCCCCGGCCGCGATGACGTCGGCGCCGAGAGACGGATGCTCCCGGAGACGCTTTTCGAACAGGTCGAGCGCCGTTCCAGACCCGGCCAGGATGACTCGCCGCCGGCCCCAGCCGCGCACATGAAGCATCTCGCGAAACCTGTGGGAAATCTGTCGACCGATGCCGCCGATGCAGACGAACGTCAGCCACCAGAGGAAAAGCACGAGACGAGAATAGTCGTAGGTATGGTACAGGAACGTGCCCGCCATGAGGAGCAGGAACAGGATAATCGAGGTTTTGAAATGAAGAAGGAGTTCATCGAGCCTGAACAGCAGGAGTTTCCGTTCGTAGCCCCCCCTCCAGAGGAGGAGCAGATGCCACGTCAGAATGGCGGCGAGGACGAGCAGCGCATACTGGCGGGGATTCCGCAGATACGGGTCGACATGGAACAGGAACTCGGAGGTGCGCAGGAGATAGGCGAACGCCGCCGAAAGGCAGATCGTTATCGTATCCGCTATAAAATTCAGCGCAGGCATGGCTCAACGGCCGTCGTCCAAGGCGCGGAAAAGCCAGTACCAGAGCAACCCGACCGCAAGCGAGACCAGCGTGGCGACGGCCGTGTATCGCAATCCCGGTCCTTCCCCGACCGACAACCTGACGTCCGGCGTTTTCACCGGCTGAGTTCCCACAGCCTCCGGGGATGGGGCGGAAGAGGCTCCGGCGGCGGCGAAACGGTCCATGTCGCGCGGTCCCATCGGTCTCGCGAGTCGAACATCAGGCGCGGGGGGCAGAACCGCCGGTGCCGCCGAATCGCCTCCCGAGCCGCTCGGCGGGAACTGATCGTCCTGGGCTGCCCGGTCGGGCTCGCCCATCCTCGGGGAGCCGATCGCCGGAACCGTCGACACGGTAGTGATCGGTGGCGCGGGCGGTGCCGACGGCCGCGAGTCGGCCGATGGCGCCAGGAGGGGTTCTCCGGGTTTGATTGGCGGGTGCCCCTCGGCCTGGAACTCGATCAGGTCGGCAAGCTCCTCACAGAAATCTTCGAGCGGATCGCGCTGCTCCCGCGGGAACGAGACGCGGGTGATGTTCTGGGGGGCCGAGCGGGGAGTGAACGTGAGCGTATATCCGCGCTTGCTCTGAAAATACAGGATGGATTCGATATCGCGCCGCATCAGCAGGGCGACGACAGCTTCCTTTCCGAACTCCCGGGTGTGGAAATACACGGTCCGATCGGTGAGCACCATCCACAGTTCGCCCATGCGGCCGACCACCCCCGAGGCGGAGGAAATCGCCTTCCGGATGGTCTCGCCCTCGGAAAGATACAGTTGCAGATCGCGCAGAACGGATTCGGGAAGCTGCGGCGTCGTTTCCATGCCGCCATGCTAGCGCAACCGGGGAATATCGGCAAGCGTCGCGCGACCATGGTATAATCGCCGGCCATGAGCGACTCGCCTCTTCCGACTGAAACGCAGGTGGTCTCCCCCGGCCGCGACCCCGTCTGGGAACAGCGGTTCTGGCTCGTTCTCGTTTTCTTCTGGCTTGCCAGGCTCGCGATGGCCCTCGTTCTCGACCTCACCCCCGACGAGGCCTACTACTGGGAACTCGCGCGACGCCCCGACTGGTCGTATTTCGACCATCCCCCGCTCGTCGCCTGGATGATCGGTCTCGCGCGCCTGCCGTTCGGCGACACCCCCCTCGCCGTCCGCCTGCCGGCCCTGCTGAGTCTGCCCCTCATCTGCCGGGCCCTCTATCTCGTCGGCCGCGACGGTCTCGGAAACGCGAGAACGGGCTTTTTCGCCGCCCTGATCCCCCACCTGACCCCGGCAGGCTTCACCCTGGGCCTCGTCACGACGCCCGATGTTCCCCTCGCCCTGTTCTGGAGTCTCGGCACCCTGGCCTTCCTCCGGATTCTGGGGAACGACGCGACGTCGAACTGGGTGTTCCTCGGCGCCTGCCTCGCGTTCGGCGCCCTCGGAAAATATAATATGATATTTTTCGTGCCGGCCGTCGCGGTCGCCATTCTCTGGTTTCCCGACTGGCGCAGTCGCGTGCTGACCGGCCGTTTCTGGATGATGGTGGGGCTCGCCGCCCTCGGCACACTTCCGATCCTTTTCTGGAACAGCCAGAACGAATGGGCGTCGTTCCGATTCCAGTTTGCGCATGGATTCCGGCCAAGCAGCCGCGGCATCCTCGCCAATATCGGGGAGTTTCTGGGCGGCCAGCTCGGCACGATCGGCCCGGTGCTGTTCCCCCTGTTCTGGTGGATCGGCGCGAAAGCCGTGCTCGACGGCGTCCGGTGCAGAGAGCCGGCACGGCTGTTCCTCGGCATGCTCGCGCTTCCGATGATGCTGTTTTTCGTCAAGCGCGGCCTCACGTCGAAGGTCGAGGCGAACTGGCCGCAGATCGCATATCTGAGTCTCATGCCCCTGACGGCCGAGTGGCTTCTCTCCGTTGAAGGGAAACTCCGCTCCCGGGTCGGCTGGGTTCTCGCACCTTCCGCCCTGCTCACCCTCCTGGCCGTCGTGCAGGCGATGACCCTGGTTCTGCCCCTCCCTCCCCGTGCCGACGTCTCCACCCGCATGCACGGCTGGCAACAGATGGGAGAAGCCGTCCGCAGGCTCGACGAGCGGTTCGGCCGCACGGCCCTCTTCGTGGGGCAGGGCGGCCCCCTGACCGCGCTGGTCGCCTTCTACGGCCGCATCCCGCCGGAACGGGTCGCCGAAATTCACGGCCAGGGCAACTGGCAGTTCTGGTGGAAGGGGCGTCAGCCAGCTTCCGGGACGAGCGTGGTGTATGTGAGCACAAACGAGCCCGGGTCCGAAGCGCGTCTGTTCGGAGCAGCCTGCGAGACAACGCTCGCCTCCGAGACCCTCCCGATCCGCTCGCGGGGCCGCCTCGTCCGCACCCTCGTCTTCACCCCGATGACGGGATACCGCGGCGGCGTGCGGTTTGCGTATCCCAGGGGACATGAAAAATACTGAACGGAATACGATGATGAACGCCATCCATCCCGATTTCGACTGCCGCCATTTCCGCGGCGACAAGCCGTGCGCCTTCTGCGGAGGCCGCCGCTGCGGGCCGCTCACGGGCGGGCGCGCCGACTGCGGCAGATACGAGCCGCTGACGCACCGCACGTTGATCGTCAAGCTCGGTGCGCTCGGCGACGTCGTGCGAACGACGACGCTCCTGCCGGCCCTCCACCGGAAGCACCCTGGCACGGCGGTGACCTGGCTGACCCAGCCCGGTGCAGTGCCGCTCGTACAGAACGACCTGGTCTGGAAAACTCTGCCCTGGAACTTCGAGACGGCGCTCTGGGCCGAGACCGTGAAATGGGATCTCGTCATCTGCCTGGACAAGGAGGAAGGGCCGACCGCGCTCGCCACGCGCGTTCCCGCCGCCGCCCGCCACGGCTACGGGCGGAACGCGAATGGTCTCCTGTCGCCCCTCTCGAGTGCGAGCGGACACCTGTTCCTGCTCGGCATCGACGACGAGGAGAAGTTCCGCCGCAACACTCTCACGTATCCACGGCTGATCGCCGACGCCTGCGAACTCGACTGGGGCCCCAACCCCTACGTCCTGCCTCTCTCCGATGCCGAGCGCGCCTGGGCCGACGGCGCCGCGGGCCTGTTCGGCAACAAGCGCGCGGTCGGCCTGCATCTCGGTTCCGGAGAGGGCTTCGCCGGTAAGTGCTGGCCGATCGACCGGTATGCGGCCCTGGCGCGCCGGCTTCTCGACGCGGGCGCCGTGCCGGTCTTTCTCGGCGGCCGACGGGAAGCCGCGATCTACGAGGAAGCCCGCACGATCGCCCCGTCCGGCTCGGTGTTTCCCGGCTGCGAGTTCAGCCTTCGGGAATTCGCCGCGCTCACATCGAGGCTGCGCGTCATGGTATCCGGGGACTCCCTTGCCATGCACATTGCCATCGGGACGGGGGTCTACTCGGTCGCGCTGTTCGGCTCGACGACCGAGCGGGAGATCGAATACTACGGCCGCGGCGAGTCGGTCGTCGGGCGGGTGGCCTGCGCGCCCTGTTTCAGGCGGCGCTGTCCGACCCATGAGGAGTGCATGAAGGAGATCTCCGTCGACACGGTGTTCGATGCCGTACAGCGGGGTCTGAACGAGAAAGGACGATCGGCATGAGCATCGGCGCCCTGTGCGGCCGCAGACTTCTGGTCCTGCTTCCCACCTACAACGAAGCCGGGAACCTGCCCCGGCTGATCGACGAACTGCTCGCGCTCGACCCGGCCGTCGACGTGCTGGTCATGGACGACCAGTCGCCCGACGGCACGGGAAGGATGGCGCAGGATCTGGCCGCAAAGAATCCCAGGATCCATGCGGTTCTGCGCCCGCCGCCCCGCGGCCGGGGCCTCGCCGGGCGAGACGGATTCACCTGGTTCCAGCGGCATCCCGAATACGACATCCTCGTCGAGATGGACGCGGACCTTTCTCATCAGCCGAGGTTCATTCCGTCGATGGTGGCGGCGCTCGACCATGCCGACGCCGTGACCGGGTCGCGGTTCGTCCCGGGCGGCAGCGAGACCGGCCGCACGCTGGGGCGGCAGATCACGTCGCTGCTGGCGAACTCGTATCTCCGGTTCGTCTTCCGGACCCGCGTGCGGGACTGCACCTCGGGTTTCAGGGCGTTCACGCAGCGGGCGTTCGCAGGGATAGATTTCACACGTTATAGATCGGTCGGGCCCACGATCGTCACCGAGCTGCTGTACGATATACAGCGGAGAGGGCGGCGCATCGCCGAGGTTCCGATCCGGTTCGAGGACCGGGTCTGGGGCGAGTCGAAACTCTCGCCGGCAATCCTGGTGCGGAGCCTCTGGTTCCCGCTGGTGCTGAGGTTCGGGCGGCTGTTCGGCCCCCGCGTCAATCCTCGCCCATCTCGTGACTGATCAGCCTGCGGAGCTTGGTGAACAGCAGATACAGCATGAAGAGCAGGCCGAGCTGCATGACGAACAGCGCCATGAACAGCAGGCGGTTCACGAACCGTTCCGTCGTCACGATCGTCAGGAGCATCCCCAGGGCGTCGGCGGTCGGCAGTGATTTCAGCGTGGCATTGTTCACCATCTGGGAGTAGGACTGGGCCGCCATGATGAAACTGCCGAACACGAGCACGATGGCGACGACGACGAAAAGGAAGCTGACGATGCGCAGGCGGCGCTCGAGTCGCTCGGAATGGTTCACGTGAAGGCTCCTTGTCCGGTGAGATCAGGTGCGGGTATTATAGAAACCCTGTCCCGGGCATGTCAAACAATGCGTTGAATTCGTGCAGGAGGATCCCATGGGAAAAGTCTACGTGTTCATGGCCCACGGCTTCGAGGAGATGGAACTGACGATCACGGTCGATATGCTGCGCCGCGCGGAGTTCGACGTTCAGACCGTCTCGCTCGCCGACGACACCGCCCCCGTCACCGGTTCGCGAGGGATCCCGATGGTCCCCGACATCACGTTCAAACAGCTTCAGGAAGGCCTCGCCGACTGGCTGGTCCTGCCGGGCGGTCTCGAGGGAACGAGACGGCTGGCGGAAGATACGCGCGTGCTCGACCTGCTCAGGCGGCACGTGGACGGCGGAAAGCGCGTTGCCGCCATCTGCGCGGCACCGACCGTGCTGGCCAAGGCCGGCGTCGCCGGCGGCTGGCGCATGACGTCCCATCCAAGCGTACGGGAGAAGATGGAGGGCGTCGAGTATCTCGAGGATCGAGTCGTGGCGGACGGTCCGTTCATCACCTCGAGGGCGGCGGGCACGACGTTCGACTTCGCGGCGGCAATCATCGCCGCGGAGAAGGGACGCCCCGCCTTCGACCGTGTCAACGCGGGCGTTCTCGCCGCGGTCTGACCCGCCCGGACGGGGCCGTCCAGCCCGACCCTTTCAGTGCGCGGCCGCGGGGACGTTGTCCTCGACCTTGAACTGGGGATTGAGAACCAGCTTGAAGAACTTGGCGTTGAGCCGGTCTCCGAGGTAGTTGTTCAGGTCTTCCGAGCTCTTCACCAGGATTTCCCACTGCGGCACCTTGATCTGCTTGCCGCAGAGCGTACAGCTCATCACGCCCTTGAGCTCCTCGATGGACTTGTGGCTGACGTTGAGGATGTTGCGGCAGAGGCCGCACTCGATCGTGAAGTAGAAGGGCAGTTTGTCGATTCGTTCGAGCATGCGTCGTTCTCCTTGATGTATATTTTGTTAAATATATATTATTATTTTCAATAACCGAGATCGGCGTCGACCAGGTGGATCGAGATCGACGTGAGGCGCGGTCGCCGCTCGAGGATGACGGTCGCGTTGCACATGCGCTGTGGCGACGAGCATCCGTCGGGAGCCGGGCAGGGACGGTCGTGAGCGCAGGGAGTCTGGACCCCGATCCGGCGGGCATTTTTCGGGCACGCCTCCTGCTTGATCCGGCGGATGGCCGCGGGAACGTCGGACACGACCTTGTTCCGGCCGGCGACGATCACGACCTTGCCGGGACCGAATATCTGGCCCGCGACTCGGTTTCCGACCCCATCGATGTTGACCAGTTTGCCGTCCACGGTGATGGCGTTCGTCCCCGTCAGCAGGACGTCGGCCGTCAGGCCGGCCCTCCGGACGCGGATCCTGGACGCGTCGTCGAGCGTCGGTTCGTATGGGTCGTTGATCCTGTTCCCGCGGGCAGCCAGCTTTTCGAACAGTTCCAACTGGCCGCAGGTGACGGACCCGCACCGGTTCACCACGGCGTTCGAGGGGATTTCCGACAGGACAGCGCCGGCGACATCGTCAACCGTCGAATGGACGGTGACGCTGAATCCGTGTTCCCGAAGCTTGTCCGCTACGTTTTCGAGCGAGGATCCATCCATATATTTTCCTATATACTTCAATTTCCCCAAGGGGGGAGGTACGTATCCTGAACGCAGGGGTTCTGACTTCATTCGTATATCCCGTGATCACGAAATTCGTCAATACCCTGATTTTCTCCTTGTGATACCATACCCTCCATGTTCCCGGCCTCCCATACCCTCAGACGGAGCAGCAGCGTGAAGAGCTATCGCAAGGAACTCTGGTTCGACATCAAGGGCCGTCGCGCCTTCGTGAATATCACCCCCCAGGTCGAAGACTGCCTTCGGGAAAGCGGCATCAAAGAAGGTCTGTGCCTGGTGAACGCCATGCACATCACGGCGAGCGTCTTCATCAACGACGACGAAAGCGGCCTTCACCGGGATTTCGAGACCTGGCTCGAAAAGCTCGCCCCTGAAAAGCCGTATTCCCAGTATCACCACAACGGCGCCGAGGATAACGGCGATGCGCACCTGAAGCGCACGATCATGGGCCGCGAGATCGTCGCGGCCGTGACGGCGGGCAAACTCGATTTCGGCCCCTGGGAGCAGATCTTCTACGGCGAATTCGACGGCAACCGGCGCAAGCGCGTTCTGATCAAGATCATCGGAGAATGACAACGTATGTGTGAAAAGCAACCATCCGGCAGGAACAAGCTCGTTCTCTGGCACTCGCTCGATCTTCCGGAACTCCTGTCACATCTGAAAGCCGATCCGACGGCCGGCCTGACGGCTGAAGACGCGACGAAACGACGGGACTGCGTTGGCTTCAACCTTCTGAGTCCCCCGCCGCGGACACCGGCCTGGAGACGATTTCTCGGCCAGTTCGAAAATCCGCTCGTCATCATCCTGCTCGTCGCGGCTGTCGCCAGCGCGTTCGCCGGCCGCGGCACCGACGCCGCCGTCATTCTTGCCGTGACGATCGTCAACGCGATCATCGGCTTCGTCCAGGAAATGAAGGCCCAGGGCGCCATCGACGCCCTCGCCCGGATGGTGAAAACCGAGGCGACCGTTCTCAGAGGCCCCGACCGCCACGAGCGGATCGACGCATCGCTGCTTGTTCCCGGCGATGTCGTGCTTCTCGCGACCGGTGACCGTGTTCCAGCCGACCTGCGCTTCCTCGAGACGAAGAGTCTCCGAATCAACGAGTCGGCCCTCACCGGCGAAAGCCTCCCGGTCGAAAAATCGGTGGGTCGGGCGGAAACCGACGCCTCCCTCGGTGACAGGCGCGGCATGGGCTTCAGCGGCTCGCTCGTCACCGCCGGCTCGGGCCGGGGCATCGTCGTGGCGACCGGCGACGCGACTGAACTCGGCCTGATCAACGCCCTCATCAACCAGTCCGAAGAACTCGCGACCCCGCTCATGGAGCGCCTCGAGATCTTCTCCCGGGCGTTCGGCATCTGGGTCGTGGGCTTCGGCGTCGCCATCTTCGCTCTCGGCGTCTGGCGCGGCGGCGATGCGACCGAGATGTTCATGGCGGCCGTCAGCGCCGCCGTCGGGGCAATTCCCGAGGGGCTCCCGGCCGTCATGACGATCGTCCTCGCGATCGGCGTGAAGAACATGGCCGCTCGCCAGGCCATCATCCGCAAGCTCCCGGCGGTCGAGACGCTCGGCAGCGTCACGGTCATCTGCTCGGACAAAACCGGCACGCTGACCGCCAACGAGATGACGGTCCAGCGCATGATCACACCGAACGGCAGCTTCAGCGCCGACGGGGTCGGGTTCAACCCGGCCCTGGGCAAGGTCTACGGTGCGGACGGCGTCGAGACGAACGGCGACGTTCATCTCGATCGGCTTCTGCTGGCCGGGGTCCTGTGCAACGACTCCCAGCTCGTGTACAAGACGCACGGCGTCGAGGTTGACGGCGACCCGACCGAAGGCGCCCTTCTGACGGCGGCGCTCAAATCCGGCGCCAGACTCGACGAGTGGCGCAAGACACATCCGCGCCTCGACGTGCTTCCCTTCGATTCGGCCTCGCAGCTCATGGCGAGCCTGAACCGGAATCCCGACGGGACGGCCACGCTCTGGGTCAAAGGCTCCGCTGAGCGGCTGTTCCCGCGCTGCACGACCGTCGAGCTCGACGGGAAAGCCGTTCCGTTTTCTCAGGATGCGTTCCTGGCTCAGATCGACGAGCTCGCGCGCCAGGGGATGCGCATCCTCACCCTCGCCTGCGCGAAGATCGACGGAACCGCCATTCCCGGCGAGCTCCCGCCGCTCACCTTCCTGGGGCTGAGCGCGATGATCGACCCGCCCCGCCCCGAAGTGCGCACCTCGCTCGAGTTGTGCGGCCGCGCCGGGATCCAGGTCAAGATGATCACCGGCGACCACCCGGCGACCGCGACCGCGATCGGACGGGACCTCGGCATCGGCAAGGCCGAGATCCCCTGCGTGAACGGCCGCGAGATCGGCGCCGCCTCGATGCCGGAGCTCACCGAGCGCGCCGAGCATGCCTCGATCTTCGCCCGCGTCGCGCCCGAGCACAAGTTCAGGCTGGTTGAGGCGCTCCAGAGCAAGGGACACATCGTGGCCATGACCGGCGACGGCGTGAACGACGCGCCGGCCCTCAAGCGCGCCGAGATCGGCGTCGCGATGGGCAAGTCCGGAACCGAGGTCGCCAAGGAGGCCTCGGACATGCTGCTGGTCGACGACAATTTCGCGACGCTGGTGCGGGCCGTCGAAGAGGGCAGAAACGTCTTCAACAACCTGATCAAGAGCATGGTCTATATCCTGCCGACGAACACCGGCCAGGGGCTCGTTATACTTGCAGCTATTTTATTCGGTCTCAGGCTGCCGATCACGCCGGTCCAGGTTCTCTGGGTGAACCTTCTCACGGCATTCCTCTCGCTGCCGCTCGCGTTCGAGGCGATGGAAAAGGGCCTCATGGACCGGCCGCCCAGGCCTGCCGAACGGCCCCTGCTCGACTGGCAGCTCGTTCTGCGCATCGTGTTGGTATCGCTGCTGATGACGTTCGTGAGCTTCGTCATCTTCTGGTACGAGCGGCAGGTCATGGGCGCAGATCTCGAGACGGCGCGCACGGCTGTCGTGGCGACGATGATCGGGGTCGAACTGTTCTTCCTGTTCCCGTCGAGAGGCCTGTATTCCCCCATGCCGAACGTCTCGCCGACGCTCAACCCGGTCCTCTGGCCGTGCCTTCTCGCCACGATCGGTCTCCAGGCGGCGTTCACGTATGTTCCCGTCATGCAGAAGATCATGGGAAGCCGGCCGATCGATCTCCAAGCGTGGCTCGTCATTCTCGCCGCGGCGGCGACCGTCATCCCGATGGTGGAAATCCTCAAACGCCAGTTCCCGCCGGCGGCACATGGTGAGTCATGCAGAATGAAAGCTCCCCGTTCGCTCTGAGCCTGTCGAAGAGCGACGTTTCTCGAGCTTCGACAAGCTCAGCAGGAACGGGAACGCAGTATCGACAATTGCAGCGACTTGCATCCGGCGATCGTCGTCCGTAGACTGTTTCCCGTACACCCTCTTCGACTGGAGAAACGAACATGAGTGCCAACACCAAAAAATCCAGGGTTTATACGATCGGGCTTCGCGCGAAAGGTCCCTCGGACAGCCATGATGCGAAGATCGCCAAGCTCGCCCGCGCCATCGGGATGGACTCGTTCGACTGGAAGAACAAACTCGTCGCCGTCAAGGCGCATTTCGGCGAGCGCGGCAACTCGGCGTTCGTCAGGCCCCACTACCTGCGCCCGCTGACGGAGATGGTCAAGGCCGGCGGCGGCAAACCGTTCCTCGCCGAGACGACCACCCTCTACACCGGAAGCCGCAGCAACGCGCCCGATCACATCATGACGGCCCTCCAGCACGGGTTCGGCACGGAAGTCACCGGCGCCCCCGTCATCATCTGCGACGGCATCACCGGCCGCGATCACCACATCGTCAAGATCGACGGGAAGCACTGCAAGGAAATCTCGGTCGCCAGCGGCATTCACGAAGCCGACGCGCTCGTCGTGATCTCGCACTTCAAGGGACACGAGGTGACGGGGTTCGGCGGCGCGATCAAGAACCTGGGCATGGGCTGCTGTTCACGCGCGGCCAAGCTGGTGATGCACACCGCCATCAGGCCGAGCGTTCTCACCGATGTCTGCGTGAAATGCCGACGCTGCTTCTCCTGGTGCTCGGCCGGCGCGATCGGCCAGGCGACGCCCGACGGTCCGGTGGTGATCGACCAGCAGAAATGCCGCGGCTGCGGCGAGTGCCTCATGGCCTGCCTTGTCGGCGCCATCCGCATCAACTGGAGCTCCGACACCAGTTCGGTCATCGAGAAGCTGGCGGAACACGCGCTCGGCGTGTTGGCTCCCAAGCGCGACGCGGCTTTCTTCATCAATGTACTTATGGATATTGTTCCCCTGTGCGACTGTTACGGGTTCAGCGACGCCCCGATCGTGCCGGACATCGGCTTCGCCGCTTCGACCGACCCGCTGGCGCTCGACGCCTGCTGCCTCGACCTCGTGAACGCGCAGATCGGCCTTCAGAACTCCGCCCTTCCTTCGGGCCACGAGCCGGGCAAGGCGAAGTTCGCCTGCATCCACGACGAGATCGACAACGACGCCCAGCTGAAGCATTCGGCCGAGATCGGCCTCGGAAATCTTGCCTATGAGCGCATCAGCCTCGACTGAGGACGAAGTGAACATCGTTCCTGAATTCTCCGGGAAAAACGCCGCTGTTTCCGAGCCTTCCCCCCCACCCGCCGAGACCTCTTCCGGTGGGGCATCGGAAGACAAAGGACTGACGCCTCTTCTTCAGCAGTACGTCGACCTGAAGGCCGAGAACCCGAACGCGCTCCTGCTGTTCCGGTGCGGCGACTTCTACGAAACCTTCTTCGATGACGCCGTCGTCGCCGCCCGGGAGCTTCAGATCACGCTCACCGCGCGCGGCAAGTCGGGCGGCAACCCGGTTCCGCTGGCCGGTGTTCCGTATCACAGCGCGATGACCTATATCGCGCGGCTGGTCCAGAAGGGCTTCACCGTCGCCATCTGCGAGCAAATGGAAGATCCGAAGCTCGCGAAGGGGCTCGTCAAGCGCGAGATCGTGCGCATCATCACCCCCGGCACCATCAGCGACCCGCAGCTGCTCGAGGAAAAGTCGAACAACTGGCTGATGGCATTCGGGAAGCGCGGCGAGCGGTTCTGCCTCGCCGGCGCCGAGCTGTCGACCGGTGAAGTGATCGTGACGGGCGGGGACATCGCCGAAATGGCGAAGATCCGCGAGGAACTCACCCGCCTGGCCCCGCGTGAGATCCTCGTCCTGGGAGGCGAAGCCAGCGAACAGGAACCGCCCGCCGCCGCTCCCGCACGTTCGGAGCCTATGCCCTGGAAGGGACTTCCTATCGAGGTTCTTTCCAGAAAGATGGGCGAACAGCCGGCACTCGAGGCCATGACCCGCCTGTATCCGTCCGAGCCCCGTCCCCGCTTCCTGGCGATGCCCGGCATCGAGCTGCGCACGCTGGGGCTGCTGGCCGATTACCTCCTCGACACGCAGAAATGCACGCTTTCGCACCTGCGCTTCCCCGCCCCCTACAGGCTTGGCGACGGAATGGTCCTCGACGAGTCGACGCTGCGGAATCTCGAACTGATGCCGGACGGCCGGGACCGCAGCCCCGGCGGCACCCTGTTCGAGGTCCTCAACCGCACCCGCACCTCGATGGGGGCGCGGCTGCTCAAGCGGTGGCTGCTCAAGCCGCTGCTGCAGCTCGATCCGATCCGCGAGCGGCAGGACCGCATCGCGGCGCTGGTCGAGGACGGCATGCTCCTGGCGACCCTGCGCGAACGGCTCCGCGATCTTCCCGATCTCGAGCGCCTTCTCTCGAAGATCATTCTCGGAAGCCGCAATCCGCGCGACCTGCAGGCGCTCTGCCGGGGCATCGAAGCCCTTCCGGCACTCCATGAGCGGGTTTCCGCCTCGTCGATCTCCGCCCTCGCTCCCGAGCTCGAGCCGATGCCCGATCTCGCCAGGCTTCTCGGAGCAAGCCTGCTCGAGAATCTGCCCATGTCGCTGGCAGACGGCGGCGTCATCGCCGACGGCGTCGATCCGGCCCTCGACGAACTCCGCCGCCTCCGCCGCGACGGCGACAGCTGGCTGACCGAGTTCGAGGAGCGGGAAAAGAACCAGACCGGCATCAAGACGCTGAAAGTCCGCAAGAACAGCGTGTTCGGGTATTTCATCGAGATCTCGAAAGGCCTCACCGACAAGGCACCGGCCCACTACGTGCGGAAACAGACGCTTACGAATGGCGAAAGATATATAACGGCCGAATTAAAAGATTACGAGACGAAAGTCTTCAGCGCCGTCGAGAAATCCGTCGCCATCGAGAAAGACCTGTTCGAGAAGCTCGTCACCGCCGTGCGCGAGCGGATCGCACCGATCCAGCGAGCGGCGGCGGGCATCGCGCACGTCGACACGCTCTGCTCACTCGCACAGCTCGCCCGGGAACGCGGCTACGTCAGGCCGACCCTCGTCGAAGAGCCCGTCCTGCGCATCCGTGAAGGACGGCACCCCGTCGTCGAAGCGTTTCTCGGCGCAGGCGAGTTCCATCCGAACGACTCGCGGTTCGATGCCGCGCGCCGACAGGCGGTCATCACCGGCCCCAACATGGCCGGTAAATCGACGTATCTGCGACAGAACGCCCTCATCGTGCTGCTCGCCCAGATCGGCTCGTTCGTTCCGGCCCGCGAAGCCGAGATCGGCCTCGTGGACCGCATCTTCACCCGCGTCGGCGCTTCCGACAACCTGATCCGGGGCCAGTCGACGTTCATGGTCGAGATGATGGAGGCGGCATCGATCCTGCGTCACGCAACGCCGAAGAGCCTCTTGATCCTCGACGAGATCGGGCGCGGCACCTCGACGTTCGACGGCCTGTCACTGGCCTGGTCGATCCTCGAGTACATCCAGCGCCAACTGGGCGCGCGCACGCTGTTCGCGACGCATTACCACGAGCTGACCGACCTCCAGCCGATCCTCACCGGGGTCTTCAACCTGAACGTCGGCGTGCTGCACGACGAGAAGACGGGCGACATGGTGTTCCTGCACCAGATCCACGAGGGACCTTCCAGCAAGTCCTACGGCATCGAGGTCGCCAGGCTCGCCGGCGTGCCTTCGCCCGTCATCGACCGGGCCCGCGAGATCCTGTTCGAGCTCGAAAAGACCGAGGAAGACGAGGTCGGCCGCATGACCCGGGCCGTCCGGACCGTGAAAACCCCGCAGCCCCAGCAGCTCTCGCTGTTCACCCCGTCGAACGAGCTCGCCGAAACGATCCTGGCGATCAATGTCGAGAACACGACGCCACTCGAAGCGCTGAACCTGCTCGCGCGGCTCAAGAAGATGGCCAATGGCTGACCCGTTCTGGGAACCGATCTTCACCCGCCTAATCGATGATCCGGGGGTCATCGCCGATATCGTCCGCGACACGCCCGACCCCGTCCTGATCGGCCTCGCACGGAAAAACCCGGCCCTCTGGCGCGTCTGCAACGCCCTCGTCAAGGGGAAGACGATCACCGGCCGCGAACGGTTCCAGAGCGTATTCGAGGAGTTCGCCGGCCGGGAACAGGTCCTGCGCAAAGTCCTCTTCTACGAATGGGTCAACGCGAACCCGCGCACGCTCGAGTTCCCGACCATAGCCATCACCGGGGAAACGCTTTCCAGGCTCGAGTCGGGCGAGTTCGGCACTCCGCTGAAAATCGCGATTCTCGCCCGGATCGATCCGCGCGGAAGCGCGAAGCCCGTGTTCGAAAAATATCTTTCGACATACAATCAGTCGGCCACCGCCCCAGGGGCCCAGCCAGGGACCGAAGCCCGATCAGCGGACCAGGAGTCCGATGCGGCCCTGCTCGAGCTTCGGAACGAAGCGAAAGCCCTCCGCAGAAGCCTGAAGGAAACGGAAGAACGCGAAGCCTCACTTCAAGCGAAGCTCAGTGAAAAAGGCGAGCGTGCCGCAACGCTCGAAAAGCTGCTTGCCGGCGAGCAGACGAAGTCCGCAAGCCTCCAGATCCGTCTCGAGGCCCTGACCGCCGAACTCGCGAAACGAATCGAGCCCGCCCCTCGTGCGGACTCGGCGCTCCCGGGAACGGCTTCCGACCTGCTGGACCGCATTGCAGGCCTCGAAGCGCGGTGCAGAGAGCTCGAGGCCACCCTCGCCCGCCGCACGGCTTCCACCGAACGGCTCGAGAGCGAACTCGACGAGAAGCGACGGACCCACGCCGACTCGGAATCCCTCTCCCGGCAGATCGACCGCCTTCGCGACGAGCGGGCCAGATATCTCAAACTGATGGATACCCACGGCCGCGCGCTTCCCGCAAGGCTGATGCTGATGAGCCCCGCGCCAGGCACCACGGAGGACAGGCTCTGGATTGCCGAAGCCCCGGGACACGGCCGCATCCTTTTTTCCGACTCCCTGCTTCGCCCCGCCTCCTGCGTCGAGGGGGAATGGGTCATGCTCGAACGTGATGAAAACGGCTCCGTGTTCCAGGCGCGGCCTCTCGAGGACGGCTGGAAGCGCGAGGTGGTCGGTGTCCTGCGCAGCGACGATTTCGGCTGGTCGCTCCATTGCGAGGAACGGTCCGACATTCTCCCGCTTCCGCACGCGTTTCCGGGCTTCGCATCCGGGGATGTCGTCACCGCCGTCGTGCTGCCCGAGTTCGCCGACCGCAAAACCGTCGCCGTCCCGGTGAAGCGGCTTCCCGCCCCGTCCTCCCCCGCGACCGGAGCGGCAAGCGAGCTCAAGGCGGGATTCGTCACGATTCAGCGCAGGCTCGGCCTTCTTGGAATGGAGGTTTCCGAATTCACCCGCTGGCTGAAGCAGCAGGATGTTCCCTTCGTCCTGGAATCAGACGCCATCCGGTTCGAGCAGCCCTATTCCGCACTGCTTGCCGCGCTGCGCCCCCGTCTGCCGATGGTTCCCGTCTGCGAGCGTGATGCCTGCCGAGAGCGCATGCCCGCGGTTCCGTTCCCCCGGCCGGCACAGCCCGATGAGATATGCAGCATCTGCCGCGAGGAGGCCGAGGCCGGCAAACCCGTCGAGGCCCAGGTCGCGGCGTATGATTTCGAAGGACGGCGCGTGCTGATCGTTGGCGGGGATGCCGTCGGCTCGGCATATCGGGAAATGCTGGCACATCACAATCTCGACGTGGAGTGGATCAGCGGCTTCGTCGGCCTTGGCGGCGCGCGACAGGGCTTCGGCACGGTTGCCGCAGTCGTCATCATCCTGAAACAGGTTTCGCACACGATGCTCCGGGAGGTCACGCAGGCGGCGCGGGACGCGAGGGTCCCGCTCCTGTATTCCCCCCGGCGCGGAACGACGGGCGTGCTTGCAACGCTTGCAGCGTATTTCCGCCTCCAGCCAAAACAGCCGTAGCGTTCCCCCGGCACCCGCTGGTTCCATCCTCTCCGCATGCCCCCCTCCCGCCTTGGGATTTTCTCCTCAAGTAACGGTGGAAATCTGCCGAAACAGGGGTTTGAGGTGTCGTCGATGAGAGAGGCTCTCAGGCTCTGTGCTTCGGAGAATTCGGCCGCATGATGAGCGGATACAGGCGCAATACCGCCACCGATCAGCTTCTGCGGCAGTATTTCCGCGAGCTGAAAAAGTATCCTCCCCTTTCGAGGAAGGAGGAAGAGATCCTGCTCGCGAAGATCAAGGCGGGCGGGGTGTCCGCCAGGCAGGCCGAGAAGCGCCTGATCATGGCGAATCTCCGTTTCGTCGTCTCGGTGGCGAAGCGGTACAAGTTCATCAACGACGTTCCGTTCGAAGACCTTATCGCGGTTGGGAACCTCGGGCTCCTGCGCGCGGCGAAGCGGTTCGACCACAAGCGGAACGTGCGGTTCATCTCCTACGCGGTGTGGTGGATCCGGCAGGCCATGATCCAGGCCGTCTCGATGCACACGAACACGATCCGGATTCCCCTGAACCGCATTCATACCGGGCTCCGCCTGAAGAAATCCGAGGAAATCCTCCGGAAGCATCTCAATCGCCAGCCGACGATGGAAGAGCTCGCGGAAGAGGTCGGCATGAATCCGGAAGAGCTGCGGAAGTTTCTCGCCGACACGCCGAACGTCGTCTCGCTCGACACCACGATGGTCGACAACGAGGAAGACCTCGTGCTGAGCGATGTCATCACGGACCCGAAAGGGGATCCGGAGATCCTGTCTTCGGAAAAGGCGCTGAAAGACGACGTCCAGAAGCTTTTTGCCGCGCTCACGGACCGTGAACGGATCGTCCTGCAACAGCGATTCGGTTTCCAGACCGACCGGTCTCACACGCTCGAGGAGATTGGGAAACTGCTCAGCCTGACGCGCGAGCGTGTGCGTCAGATCGAGAACCAGGCCCTTCAGAAACTCCGGCACCCGAGCAGGGCTTCGATTCTCGCGTTGTATCGCACCTCCAGATGAATGAAACACCGGGCGGCCATGGCCGCCCGGTGTTTCATACGGGATGGTATTCGATCAGGCCCAGAGGATGTGGCCGGTGAGAATCGGGTGGATCAGTTCGGGATGGTGCGGGAGGACGCGCACCGAGATGCCCTGGCGGCCGCTCTTCGAGAGGGTGATCGCGCCGGCGAACAGCGAGCGCCCGTCTTTCTCCTCGATCGGCTTGAGGTCGGCGAACGTTCCTTCCCCGATCATGCCGTCGGAGCCGACGGTTCCATAATATACCTGGACCGATACATCCTTCGCCTGCAGGCGGTCGAGATACAGGCGGACCTTCACATCGACGGGCTGGCCGACTTTCTGCTCGTCGCCGCCGGCCGTCTCGACGTTCTCGATCCGGATATTGTTCCAGCAGCCGCGGAGGTTTCCGAGCCAGGTCGCCAGGTCGCGCACCTTGCTGTAATCGCTTCCCGAGAGCGACTTGTATCGGCTGTTCCCGGTCATATAGAAGCGGTCATTATATTCACCGACCATGCGGTTGGTGTTGAACACCGGGCATATCTGGCTCATGCAGGCCTTCATCATGGTGATCCAGCGCCGCGGCAGGCCGTCGCTGCACAGCTCGTAATACTTCGGAACGATATCCTTTTCGAGCTGTTCATACAGGGAGTTTGCATCGACTTCGTCCTGGTAGTCGAGGTCCGAGATCTCCCCGCGGCCGCCGATCGCCCAGCCGACTTCGGGATTGAAGCACTCGTCCCACCAACCGTCGAGCACGGACAGGTTCAGGGCGCCGTTGGCGGCGGCTTTCATGCCGCTGGTTCCGCTGGCTTCCTGGGGCCGGCGCGGGTTGTTGAGCCAGATGTCGACGCCCTGCACGAGATAGCGCGCGACGACGACGTCGTAGTTCTCGATGAACACGACATGCCGGCGGATCCGCTCGTCCTTGCAGTGCTGGACGATATCCTTGATGAACTGCTTGCCCGGCTCGTCCTTCGGATGGGCCTTGCCGGCGATGATGATCTGGACCGGCCGTTCCTTGTTGGTCAGGATGCGGATCAGGCGTTCCTTGTCGCGGAACAGCAGGGTCGCGCGCTTGTAGGTCGCGAACCGGCGCGCGAAGCCGATCGTAAGCGTCTCGGGATTGAGCACCTCTCCCGCCGCAGCGATTTCGGCCGGGGGTGCGCCGCGGGACGCGAGCTGGTTCTGGAGGCGCTGGCGGGCGAAGGCGACGAGGCGTTCGCGCCGCCGCTCGTGGGTCCGCCACAGCTCCTCGGGCGGAATCGACTCGATCCGCTGCCAGACGGTGTGGTCGCCGGGCGAGTTGATCCAGCGCAGGCCCAGGTAGCGGTCCATCAGGGTCGACAGTTCCTGTGACATGTAGGAGCGGACATGGACGCCGTTCGTGACGGAGTCGATCGGGATTTCCTGGAAGGGTACGTTCGGATACAGGCTGCCCCACATTTTGCGCGACACGTGGCCGTGCAGTTTGCTGACGCCGTTCGCGTGGCCGCACAGGTTGAGCGCGAGGACGGCCATCGAGAAGCCGTCACTCAGGATCGCCACCGTGACCACCGCGGTGTCGCCGAATTCATCGTTGACGAAGGGGCCGATGGCGCCGGCGGGGAGTTTGCGGCGGACGTCGTTCATCTT
>CAYMEN010000009.1:0-148980 GCA_964389325.1 uncultured bacterium
CTCCTGTTCGATCAAGTTCAATAAACGTCCATATACGATGGCGGTCAGGGCACCGTTTCTCGTCGTCATGCGCATGACGCCGGTATTGCGGGAGTTCGTCCTGTTCTGCGACCGGCTCCATCTCGAGCAGCAACGGCCGTACGGCAGCCAGGACCGCATCAATCTGACGTTCACGAAGGGAAGCGAGCACCCGAAGGAAGTTCCGGCCAACTACTCCGCCTACAAGGGCCAGCCGTGGGTTCTGTGGCCCACGCCGAACGTCGAGGGGAACAAGGACAAATGCGGCCGTGTATTTCTGGGGGCCGACGACAAGCCGATCTACCTCAACTTCGCTGGAGAGAAAAATTTTCAGGGCTACATGAGCGACCTGTGGCAAGTGTTCCCGGAGTGGATCAAAGTGAACAAGAAAGGCGACAAGTTCCAGCTTCAGCCTATCTTCCTCGACAACACGGGAAAGCCCATCAGCCTGCGCGGCATCGACGTACCGCTCAAATTCCGGAACCACATGGCCAAGATCGGCATTCTCGGCTTCTGCCACGAGATCACCGACGATGCCGAGGACGGAATCTTCACCAATTCGTTCCGCACTCTGCGCGACGTCATGGGGCCAGACCCGGCGTTCCAGGCCCTGATCAACGACACCCCGCAGGCGCTCGCCCTCGCGTCGTCGCTGAAACTGTTCGGAAAGAACGGCGAGTCGGAGACTGCCGACGGCCTCTACTACGGCCCGGCCCGTGAAGTGTTCGGCCGCGTCTTCGGGCGATTTTTCATGATCACGTTTTTCGAGTATCCGTCGGCGCAGGGAGGCGGCCAACCGCTTCCCTACAACGCAAACTCGAATTTTCAGCCGCCCCCCTTTGCGACGTTCAACAACGTCAGCCAGGTCCAGTTCACGCCGGCGGAACCCGGCCAGCAGTACGGAGATTACATGTCGCGCGTCGTCTCGGGCGGCCTCGATGCCGGGACTTCGGCCATCGACACCTACCTGTGCGTCAACCCCGAGAGCAAGAAAATCCGCCGTCCGTTCGGATACAACGAGTTCGCGCCGGCCGACGGATTGCGCCTGAAAGGCCGGTTCGACGCGTTTGGGCCGGCCTGGTTTACGATCGACCCGAAGAAACGAGCCGGTGATCCCTCGCTTTCTACGGTCCAGTCGCGCATCCTGCGGACATTCGCGAGCCAGGCGGCGTTCACGAAAGCCGTGGGTGACGGAGTGACGAAGTTCCACGTCGACGGCGTCGTTTACGTGAAAGGCAGTCTCACCCTGAACCACATCACGACGACCGACATCCGCGGGGGCGTCGTCCTCGTCGAAAAGGACATCACCCTCGGCAACGTCACCAGGGGCATCAGGTTCGACCAGGACAACAACGCCATGATGACCGCCCTGATCGATTCGATCGGCAAGCTGAAGCAGGAGGAACTCCTGACGTTCGTGAGCCTGTCAGGCCACCCCATCAGGCTCGCAGGCGACAAGCAGGTCGGCGTCCACCTGATCTCGATGAACGAGAAGATCGGCGTCCCATGCGACCAGGTCACCTGGGAAGCCGTGAAGCGGCCTGTCTTCTGCGGCGGTATCGCCGTCAACACCCCCAACCTCAGTCAGCGGGTGAGGGAATTCGGCAGGGCCGGGGAAGACCCGATCTTCTTCTATGTCCCGGCGATGGCCGATCCCACGCCTGCCGTCGCGGTCGGCGTCAAATCGTATATGGAAGGCTATAGACTCTCCGCCGACGAGGTGAAGGAATGAGCGGCACGGCGCTCCGCGGCCGCGTCTCCGGCGGCATGAGCATGATCGAGATCCTCGTCGGCCTCGTCATCTTTTCGCTGGCCATGGTTCCCCTGCTCAGTTTCGGCTTCACCACGGCCCGCGGAACCCACTCCGTCGGCAAGCACATGATGGCCGGCCAGCTCGCCGCCAGCCTGATGGACCGGCTGCTCGCCAAGTCTTACGATGAATCCCTGGCCAATGCGAAAGCCCTCGCGTCGAAAGGCTGGTCGGATGCCCTGTCGGATTCGCTCCTGGTTTCGATTCTCGACCACGCCTCCCTCGCGGCGAAGAAGTCTGAAATCGAGAAGGACCTGCGAAAGTCGTTCAGGTTCTTCAAGACCCGCGTCACCGTGAAGAACGCGAGCGGCGAGGAAGCCGACCGGATGTTCCTGCTCACCGTCGAGGTCAGCTGGCGCATCGACGACGGAAGCGAATCGTCCCGCCAGTCGATCGACCTGAAGGCCATCAAATACCGGGAGGACCAGTGATGCGGTCCTTCCGCCAACGACACGGCATGTCCGTCATCGAAACCCTGATCGTGGCGACGCTCGCCAGCCTCGTCCTGCTGGCCGGCACCCTCATCATGAGCCGCACCACGCGCTCCTTCAAAAAGGGAACCGACATGCTCAACACGCAGGTGCTCATGGATACGATCGTCGAGCGCCTCCGTACAGATGTGCGATCGCTTAAAGCCCTGACGTCGGTGACCGACACGTCGTTTTCGTTCGTCGCGCTCGACGGCAGCACAGAAAAGGTGATTTCCTACGAGTTCGATCCCTTGTCGAAAACGCTGACGCGGGCGGAGGGCGGAAAAAAATCGGATTTTCACGGGGCGAAGCAGGTCGAGTCGTTCCTGTTCCATCCGCTTCCCTCCAACAGCGATTTCCAGTATCTCAACGTTGCGATGCAGCTGAGATCCGACGCGGTCGGCGAAGGGGCCGGCTCGCAGCTCTCGATCGTCTGTCAGTTCCATTCCAAGTGTCTCGAACCAACATTTTCCTTCGGGAGGTAGCCTGATGCGCGCTTTCACATGCCTGTTGCTGGCCCTTGTCCTGTGCCTCGCCGGCGGGGTTCCCGCCGCCGCGGCCGATCCGACGGACACCCTCAAGGAATGCCGGGCTCTCGAACGGACCGGCAAGTTCGAGGAAGCCCTCGAAAAATATCTCGAACTCCTCAAGAGCGCTCCGTCGGAGGACCTGTATCGCGACACCGGCTCGTTGCTGGGCAAACTTCAGCGGTACGACGAGGCGGAAAAGCTCCTGAAGGAAGCCACGCAGGCCTTTCCCCGCAGCACGTCCCTGCTGAATTTGCAGGCCCTGATCTCTCTGCGGAAAGGCCGCACGGAAGAGGCGCGCGCCTCGTGGAAAGCGGTGCTCGAGATAGACGCCGGCAACTCGTTCGCCCGCAAGGAGCTCGACAAGCTCGGACAGGCCGGGGCGGCATCGGTACCGGAAGCGCACGCTCCGGCCCTCTCGTCGGCCCCTGCCCTCATCGATACGGCAGCGGGCGCGGACAACCAGTCCCAGGGGAAAACCGAAGCGGCGCTCTCTCCGGAAGAGCAGAAAAAACTGGCGGTCAGGCTGTATGAGGAGATGATCAGCCTCGACAAATGGGAAACCGCCAGGTTCGAGGAGTTGCACAGGCAGGTCATCGAGAAATGCCCGGCGACGGACCACGCGATCGAATCCTGCTGGCGTCTCTCGAACCTGTATCTGACATCCGAGGACAAGCCCCGGTATGATGAGCTCATCGAGGTGCTCGAACACCTCGTCACGGCGTATCCCGATTCGAAGATCGTCCCCGATGCGAAAAACCGTCTGTTGATCGTCTGCAAGGACAGCGGTCGCCACGACAAAGTTGTAGCTATGTATCAAGAACTTTTCAAGCTGAACCCATCCCCCGACGATCGGACGTTTATGATCTGGGCGCTCGACTACGCAAACGCCCTTTCGGCGGTCGGCAAGACCGATGAGGCGCGGGCGCTGTATGAACAGGTGGTCGAAAAGGACGGGGGCAAGGACCAGCTCGAGGGACGGGTCGCGCGCGAACGGCTCGGGCAGAAATGATGCATCCGGACACCGCTTCCCGAGCATGTCTGGGAGACGGCCGGCTGCGGCTGGTATAATGGAAAGATACCTTTCTCTGCATACGGGCTGGAGAAAGGGTTGAAACTAATTCGAATTTCTGTCGTATCGAAGTACAGGCAAATTGACGGCTGACTCGAAGGAGGTACACCATGTTCCGAATTTCCCGACGGGCACGACCCTGGATTCTGCTCTTCGCCCTCTGGCTGATGATCGAACCCATGCTCGTTCCGATCCTCCAGGCGGAAGAACTGCCTTCGCCGGAGGTAAACCTGGACAAGGTGGAAGGTCTTTCGGATATCGACGACATCATGAGTCCCGACGAATATCTGCAGTATATGCTGGAACTGCGGGGTTCGACCAAGGAGGAGTGTGAGGCCAAGGCCTGGAGCGACTGGCTGACCACGATTTCCGGCGCATACATGATGATGGATGCCGGCCAGCAGGACGTCTTCAGCTTCTACTCAACGATGAAGGCCATCTCCGGTCTGCCGTCGACGGCGAAGGATCTGGCGGGGAACATAAGGGGTCTCGTCAAGAAAGCCACGCTGGGTATCAGCTTTTTCGGCAAAATCCACCCCTCGCTTCGTGGCGCCAACATGTTCAAGGGCTTCCTCGCCTGGACGAACAAGCTCGACAAGGCGATGGGCAAGAACAAGGCGTTCCAGTTCCTCGAATTCATGGCTCCTCCCCCGTGCTGGAACAACCCGAAAGTCGCCGGCGAGGGCTTCAAATCGTATCTTCGCTGGGTGAAAAAGACCACCGGGCACAATCCGGGCCGTGGGAGAACGATCTCGAACGTGAAGGGCGCGGCGCGAACCTGCGGTATCGGCCTTGCCGTGCTGGGTCTTGCTCTCTCGACCTGGCAGCTCATCAGTTCGGAAGACCGCCAGGGCGGACGCTACGGGTCGTATTCGATGGTCAAGAACTATGTCGACATTGCCTTCGGCGCGGCGGCTCTCGTCTGCATGTTCTGCATACCGGTCGTCGGCCAGGTCGTCGCGGCGATCACCCTCGCCTGGATGATCCTCACGACGGTCGGCGACATCATCGGCGAGCATAACAAGAAGTGGAAAGAAGCCTACAGAGCCTCTCACTGGTTCCTGATCCAGAACGACAAGGAATACGAATCGTTCTACAACAACCGCTCCAGCCTGAAACCGGAAGAAAAGTCGGCGTCTCTGATCCTGGCCGAGCGCGACTATGGACAGTATCTCGCCGAGCAGCAGCCTGCGACCGACGAGGAGAAGAAGCAGCACGATGCCGGAAAGGCCGTCTACACCGAACTCGAGAAGCAGGGCGTCCTGATGACCTATTACAACCAGACCGGTTTCACCCTGCCCGACTTCGACATGGCCCGCCTGATGGAGCTCTGGCACAAGAAGGCCGACTACATGTCCTGGAAGCCGAACGAAAAGGAAAGCGAGGAAGCCAAGAACCGCGGTTTCTTCGGCACTATCGGCCATGTGATCAATCCGATGACCTATATTTCGTGGGTCGGCAACAAGATCGACTCGCGCGGGTACGAGAAGGAGATCAAGAACGCCGACATCAAGCGCGTCTTCTTCAACCCCGATTACGTGCTCGTCAAGAAATACAAGAACTACCTGATGGCCAAGAACCTGAAGGAAGGCATCTACGACGCCGTCGGCCTGCGCATCGAACAGTCCCCCTTCAACTACATATATCTGCTCGGCATCGACACGGGAGCTTACACCGAAGCGCTCCTCAGCCAGTCGCTCGAAGCCGATGCCTTCATCATCGGCTCCAAGGAAATGATGTTCTTCTCGAAGCAGGTCGAGATCGCCCGCGAAAGCATGGAAAAGACCATGAAGGAGAACGACAAGATCATCAAGGACCTGGTGAAGAGCCTGGAGAGCACGCAGGAAATCCGCCGGGCTCTCTCGGGGCTGCTCGAAGGCTACAAATATGATCCCGACGTGGTCAATAACGATCTGTACAAGAAATGCCGCGACGCCTTCGGCTGGCAGATCTCCGACAAGAAGCTCAAAACCCCCAAGGCGATGATCGATCGGTACAAGGCCCAGCTCGAGGAAGTCCTCGCATACGTGCCCGTCAGCATCTCGCAGAAAGCCGCCGAGATCGTTCTGATCATGCAGACCGTCAAGCACAATCTCGACACGGCCAAGCTGATGAACGATCTGTGGTCCGAAAAAGACTCGCTCCTGAACGTCGATTTCGACAAGGATTTCACCAACGACGCCATCCGCAGATACCTGAAGGAAGGCACGTTCCTCGACGTGAAGGGCTCTTCCGGCTTCCTCGGCGCCGACTGGCTGAGCGGCCTCTATCCGGCCTACGAAGAGCACCGAAAGTTCAACAAGCTCTACCTGAAAGAGGCGAAGAAGTTCTCGTCCCTCGCCAACCGATCCGACTCCGACACGCGCGACGGCTTCCTTGGCATCGACTACCACGTGAAGCCCCCAGCCGAACTCCTGCAGGAGTACAACCAGGAGATTTCCAGCCTGAAGGAGATTCTCGAAGGCTGGAACGAGATCAAGGACCAGCTGGACATCAAGGTCGCCTACGGCGATAACCCCGAACTGTATCAGGGCGTCTTCAAGGAGGGCGGTTTCCAGCCCGTCTGCGACACCGAGGCGATGGATCTCGACAGCCCGGTCCTGATGCCGATGAACCAGTAGTCCCGACCTGAACGGGAAAACCGGCCGGAGGCGCTTGCCTTCGGCCGGTTTTCTATTTGAATCGCTATTTCTTCAGATCGTCCATTGCCGTTTCCGCAGCGGCCTGCACGCCGGGGTCCGGATCGAGGAGCAGTTCTTCGAGAACCGGCGAGACGGTGTCGGCGATCTTCTTCATCCGGCCCAGGGCCCGGATGAGACGGATACGCCGGTCCGGGTCGGGGTCGGGAAGGCGCTCGACGACCACCGGAAACGCCTGTTCGGCATACAGGGCCATCTCTTCACAGGCCTTGTCGGCCATTGCCGGGTCCTCGTCGAACAACCTGTCCGCCATCGCCTGGAGCAGCGAATCGGAAAGAGGCGTGGTTTCGGTCGCCGACACGGCAGCGGCCTGCTCCTGCGCAGGAGCTGAATCCGGCTGCGGGGAAGTCGTCGCGACGTCCGTGATGCCGGCGGAAGCGGATACCGGTGGCCGGGACGTCGCCGCGGCCGGTGGTTTCGTTGCCGGGGTCAGCGACGACGATGCGGGGCGAGGCTCGATACCCTCATACGGATTATCCTGGGCTGTCACAGTCACCGGTTTCGGAACCGGCGGAACCGAGGTTTGTGGTCTGCCCGATCCAGAGGGAGTTCCCGGAACGGCATAGGGGTCGTCGACTGGAGCGACGGTCCGTTCCGATGGCTGTTTCGGTGCGACGACGGGTTTCAGGCGGGCCTGCAGCATCGATTCGGCGAACCGCTGCGCGCGGTCGGAATCCGCTCCGAGAAGGCCGTTGTATGCAGCCTGTGCTTCTCTGGCCCGTTTCGTCTCGAGCGCCAGGGTTCCCATGGCGAACCAGGCGTCGCCGAACTGCGGGTCGAGATGAACGGCTTCCCGGTATGCCTTGAACGCATCGTCATACCGCTGTTTCGCCGCATGGATATCGCCTGCAATTTTATGCGGCAGCGGATCGTCGGGGGCCAGCGTCGTCGCTTTCACGAGGTCGCCGGACGCCAGGTCGAGGTTGCCGAGCCCCACGTTCAACTCGGCGGCCCGGCACCAGGCCGCGGCGAGCTCGGCCGGATCGTGTCCGAGCTGTTCGGCGAGAGGTAATCCCGTTTCCAGCATCGCCGCAGCGCTCTCCGGAATATTTATATCACTATAAATATCCGCCAGCTCGAGATATGCTTCCGCGAGGGTCGAGTCGATCTGCAAGGCCTGCTTGTAGGTCTCGATCGCCTGCTCGTTCTTCCCCTTCTCGCGCAGGACGCGCGCCTTCTGAAGCAGTTTCCCGGCGACGGCCGAGATTTTCTGCGCGGAGGGGGCGGAGGAGGACGATTTTCCCTTTTTCTTTTTGCCCCAGGCCTCGGCTGTCGGGAGCGCGATGACGGATGCAAGGCCGCAGACGAGAACCAGCGCCACCCCCAGGTGGGGGCGGCGCCGGTTCCCGCTCTGAATGTCCGGGCGGTTTCCGCACTCCATCACTCGTGCGTACCCGCGGCTGTTTCCCTGAGGGCCGCGAGAACCTTCTCGGGCGTGAAGGGGGACCGGGTCAGGCGGATGCCGACGGCGTCCCTGATGGCGTTGGCGATCGCCGGCAGCGGTCCGTTGATACAGATCTCGCTGACGCTCTTGGCGCCGTACGGGCCGGTGGGCTCGTAGGTCGGCACCAGGAAGGTCTTGAGCTCGGGCAAATCGGCCGTGCTGAAGATCTTGTAGTTCTTGAAGGTCGGGTTGAGCATGCGGCCCTTCCCGTCGAAGATGAACTCCTCGGTGAGGGCGAAGCTGATGCCGTTGAGCGTGCCGCCCTGGGTCTGGCCGTCGGCGAGCTGCGGGTTGATCGCCGTGCCGCAGTCGACCGCCGCGACGTATTTGAGCACCTTCACCTCGCCGGTCTCGATGTCGACTTCGACCTCGGCGAAATGCGCCGAGAACGGGGGCGGCGAGGCGTGGGTCACGTGGCTGCCGACAGCCGCGATCTGGAACTGGTTGTGCTCGTACATCGCAAACCGGCATATCTGGGCAAAGCTGAGCCTGGCCTTCGGGCTTTTGCCCCAGGCGAACTTGTCCTCGATCGTGATGTTCTCGGCCGGCTCGTTCAGCATCGCGGCCGCGACGGCCTTGATCTGGTCCCGCACCTGCTCGGCCGCGCGGATGACGGCGCCGCCCGAGAGATAGGTGGTCGAACTTGCATACGCTCCGGTATCGAACGGCGTGAAGTCGGTATCGGAACTATAGACCAAGATATCGTCATGGTCGCAGCCGAGCGTCTCGGCGGCGATCTGGGCAAGAATCGTGTCGGAACCGGTTCCGAGATCGGTCGCGCCGACCAGCATGTTGAACGAGCCGTCGTCGTTCATCTTGATGAACGCGGCACCCATGTCGACCTCGGGAATCGAACTGCCCTGCATCAGGATGCACATGCCGACGCCGCGCCGTTTCGGGCCGTAGCCGGGCCTGCCCTGCTTTTCCTTCCAGCCGATCTCCCGCGCGCCGATCTCGATGCATTTCGGCAGACCGCAGGAGCCGATCTTCATGTCGACGCCCTCGCGGCCCTCTCCGAGCGCCTTGAAGACCGGAGAGGTCTCACCCTCCCTGATATGGTTCATCTTGCGGAACTCGAGGGGGTTCATGCCGATCGCGGAGGCCATCTCGTCCATCTGCGACTCCATCGCGAACGCGGCCTGGGTCGCGCCGTAGCCGCGGTATGCGCCGCAGACGGGCAGGTTGGTGTAGACGGTGTCGCCGATGAACTCGACGCAGTTCGCCTTGTACAGCGGCAGAACCTTCGAGCCGCAGTTCGACATGACCGTGAGCGCGTGACTGCCGTAGGCACCGGTATTGCTCAGGATCTTCATCGAGATGCCGGTGATGATGCCGTTCTTCTTCACGCCGCTCTTGATCGTGACGACCATGGGGTGGCGGGTGCGGGCCGAGACGAACTCCTCCTCGCGGGTCAGCTCCCATTTCGCGGGCCGGCGGGTCCTGAGGGTGACGAAGCCGCAGACGTCCTCGAGCAGCACCTCCTGTTTTGAGCCGAAACCGCCGCCGATGCGGGGTTTGATCACGCGGATCTTTTTGAGGGGAATGCCGAGCGCCTGGGCCGTGATGCGGCGGGAGTGGAACGGCACCTGGGTCGAGACGTAGATCGTCAGGCGGTCGTTCTCGTCGAGATGGCTGAGGCAGACGTGCGGCTCGATCGCGCAGTGATGTGCATAGTGCGTGTAATATTTCCGTTCGAGGACGACGTCGGCATCCTCGAACGCCTTCCGGAGATCGCCGAACTTCGCATCGACGTGGGCGCAGTGGTTGCGCTTCGCGTCGTAGAACACCGGGATCGGCATCTTGGCCTCGGGTTCGTCGTGGATGACGGGAGCATCTTTCTCCATCGCCTTCTCGGGATCGAACACGGCGGGAAGAATCTCATACTCGACCTTGATCAGCTTACAGGCATCGAGCGCCGCTTCGACGGTCTCGGCCGCCACGATCGCGACGCGGTCGCCGACGAACCGGACCTTGTTGTCGAGAATGAACGTGTCGTAAGGCGACGGCTCGGGGTATCCCTGGCCGGCCGTCGTGTGGGCGATGCGCGGGACGTCCTTCCACGTGTAGACGCCGACGACGCCGGGAACCTTCTTCGCCTCGGTCGTGTCGATGTTCCTGATGCGGGCATGGGCGTGGGGGCTGGTCAGGACCTTGATCCTGAGCGTGTCCGGCATATCGTAGTCACCGGTATATTTTCTGGCGCCGCAGACGAGGCCGTAGCCGTCGATCTTCTCGCGGCTGTGGTTGACGACGTTGAACGTGTCGGGCCGGTCGAACGCGAAAACCGGCCCGGGAATCGGGGATGCCTTCCTGGAGACGGCGTTCGGCCCGGGAACGGGCTTCGCGGGCTTCACAACCTTGGCCGGCCTGACAGCCGCCGCGGGCTTTTTCGTTGCCGGGGTTCCGGCCATTCTGCCGGCCTTCACCGGAACACTCCCGACCGGCTTCACGGCGCTCGCCTTCTTTGGTTCGGCAGCGGGTTTCCCAGGCTTCACAGCGGGTTTGGCCACCTTCACGGCGGGCTTCGCCGGCCTGGCTGCGGTGTCCAGGAACTTCACGGCGGACTTCACCGGTTTGGCAGGTATCGTCGGCTTGGCGGATTTCGCCGGCCCGGCCGCTTTTTTTGCGGGTTTGGCGGCCGACGTCGCCTGCTTGATGGCTTTTGTCGAGGGTTTCACGGCTGGCTTCTTCGCTTCGATCTTCTTCACGGCCTTTTTCATGCTTTCTTCCCTCCCGAGGCGACGTCCAGAACGGCTTCGATACGTTTGACGTAGCCGGTGCAGCGGCAGAGATTCCCGTCGAGGGCTTCCCGGACCTCGGCTTCGGTCGGGTGGGGATTCCGGTCGAGCAGGGCTTTCGCGGCGATCAGCGAGCCGGGGTTGCAGTATCCGCACTGGGTTGCGCCGTGTTTCACGAACGCGGTCTGGAGCGGGTGCGGATGGTCGGGGGTTCCCAGCCCTTCGGCGGTGGTGATGGTCGCTCCTTCGCACTGGGCGGCGAACTGCAGGCAGGAGGTCTTCGGGCGACCGTCGATGAGCACGGCGCAGGCGCCGCAGGAGCCTTCCCCGCACCCCTTCTTGATGCTCTTGTATCCGTTCGCGCGCAACAGATCCAGCAGCAGCGTGCGGGGATCGATCTCGAACGTGCGCTTCTTCCCATTGATCGTCATCGTGACGTTCATATGCTTGTCCCCTTCCGTCAGGCGCGGGCCTGGTGCAGCGCTTCGTCGATACAGCGACGCACGAATACAGGCAGCACCTCTTCGCGATACTCGCGCGAGGCGCGGTAATCGGTGGTCATGTCGAGGTCGCGGGCAGCAGCGGCAGCGGCGGCGGCAACGCGCTCGGCCGTCGGAACCATGTTCTCGAGCTGTTTTTCCGCATCGGGCCGGCGCTGGGCCTTTTTGCACACCGCGTTCAGCGCGATGCGGGCTTCCTTCACGGTTTCGCCCTGCATCGTGATGCGCACGGCGACGGTGATCATCGCGTAGTCGTTGGTCGTCTTCGAGAACTTGTGGAAGGCAACGCCTGTTCCGCGGCCGTATTCCGGAACCTGGAGTTCCACCAGGATCTCGCCCGGTTCCATGTAGTGCCGAGGGCCTGTCTCGATCAGGTTCTTCACCGCCACGGTGCGCTTGGGAACACCGCGACGGCAGAGCGCCTGCGCGTCGAGCGCGAGCAGGACGGGGGGCAGATCCGACCACGGGAAAAGGGCCATCAGGTTGCCGCCGGCCGTGATCGAATGCCGGAGCAGGGTCGAGCCGATCCTGCCCGCGGCCTCGCGCAGGAGCCGGCCGGACGGGCCGACGAGCATCGACGACTTGAAAACGTCCTGAACGGGGGTCATCGCGCCGACCGCATATCCTTCCTCGGTGCGGCGGATGTAGGAAAGATTCAGCCCGCCGAGATCGACCAGGCCTTCGATCGTCGAGTCGTTGACGGCCGCAATATGGGTTCCACCCGCGAGGACGGCGTTCCGCCGATCCTTGGCGGCCAGCAGGGCGCAGGCCTCCTCGATCGTCGCCGGACGGTAAAACTGCGTGAGATGTTTCAGCATTCCCCTCTCCCGTGTAACGTATTCACTGCCCACAGACCACTATGGTCGGAATTATAGCCAATGAAAACCGCCTTGTCATCTTCTGTTCGAGGGGAATCCAAGGTATATTCAAGAGCCCTTCTTCCTGCTGTGAAGTTCTCGCAATCTTCCGTCGATTGACGCGGGGGGCCGGATTTTGTACCAAGAATCTGTATGTCTGCGATATCGAGGAGAGCCGCATGCCCCCAAAGAAACTCATTGGAAAGATCCTGATCGAAGCGGGATTGATCACGCCGGATAAGCTCGAAGAGGCTCTGGCAAGGCAAAAGGGCGACGAACGGAGAATCGGCAAGATCATGCTCGAAATGGGCTTGCTCGACGAGACGGAATTTCTTCAGCATCTCGCCGCGCAACTGGGCATTTCCTTCGTCAGTCTCCCCCAGCATCTTCTAGACCCGACCATCGTGAAAATTATCCCCGAGTATATGTGCCACAAGTATCGTCTGATCGCGATCAGCAACGTCGGCAACAGGCTGACGGTTGCAATGGATGACCCGCTGGACATCATCGCCATCGATGATGTTCAGCTTCGGACCGGACTGCTCGTGAAGCCGATGATTGCCTCCGAATCTGCAATCATGAAAGCGCTTCATGAGAGTTTCTCCATTCTTACACCCTGATATGGCGGGGCAGCACCTTGCCCGATAAAACCGGCGATGGTATTCTGAATAGCTCATTCAATCCCACGTTCTGTCTATCGAGGAGGCGCCATGGTTCCTGCATATCACCGACCGGCTTCGGCAGCCGAAGCCATTCAACTCAAATCAAAGCTGGGGCCGGGCGCCGTCTTTCTCGCCGGGGGCACCGAGGTGAACAACCTCCACGCCCCACGCCCCGCGGCTCTCATCGACCTCGCCGGACTCGGCCTCGACAAGATTGAGACGACGGCCGACGGGCTGCGTATCGGGGCGAGCGTCACGTTCCAGCAACTCATCGAGCACCGTGACGTTCCAGAGTTTTTGAAAACGGCGGCGCATCAGATGGCCAACCGCAATATCCGCAACGCCGCGACGGTGGGCGGGCAGCTTGGCGCCAACAAGTCCTGCGCCGATCTCATTCCGGTCCTGCTGGTCGCGGAAGCCCGGGTGGCACTGACCGGCCGTGAGATTCCAGTCGAGGCCTTTCTGGCCGGCACTCCCGAGCTGATTCTCGCCATCGTCGTTCCTGCCACCTCCCGAACCTTTGGCCTGGCGAATCAGAGCCGCACCGCATCCGACATCTCGATCGTCACGGCGGCGGCTTCGCTCGCCCTCGACGGCGACACACTGCGCCAGCCCCTGCTGGCCATCGGCGGGGTGGACTCTCACGTCGTGCGGCTGCACGATGTCGAGAAGAGTCTCGACGGCAAGCCCCTGCCTTCCCCCGAACAGCTCGAGAAGCTGATCGCCGCCGCGGTCCAGCCGATCGACGATCTTCGCGGCAGTGCCGCCTACAAGCGTCAGATTGCGTCCGTTCTCGGCGCGCGCGTGCTGAAAGCCGCCGCGAATCCCTCCGGTTCCAGGAAAGGAGCCCGCTGATGTCCATCTCGATCACCCTCAACGGCTCCCCCCGCAAGCTCGAGGCCGAACCCGGCGAAAACCTGCGCGATGTGCTGCGCCGTGAAGGCATCCTGTCCGTCCGAAACGGTTGCGACGGGGAAGGCACCTGCGGCGCCTGCTCGCTCCTCATCGACGGTCGCCTGATGAACACCTGCCTGCTGGTCGCGGGCCAGGTCGAAGGCAAGCACCTGCGCACCGTCGAAGGGCTGGCCCGGCCGCGCGAACTGAACCACATCCAGACCTCATTTGTCGATGCCGGCATCGTCCAGTGCGGCTACTGCACCGGCGCCATGCTGATGGCAGCCGCCGAGCTGCTCGAAAAGGTCGAGCGGCCGACCCGCGAACAGGTGAGAGACGCCCTTTCCGGCATCTTCTGCCGCTGCACCGGTTACGAACAGATCTACGGCGCAGTGGAACTGGCCAGGGCGCGCCGTCGCGACCCCGCCACGCCGTTCGAGATGCCGAAGTTCCGCGAGGGAATGCGCTACGTCGGCACCGCCAGCGGCAAGATCGACGGCTACCTGCTCGCCCGCGGCGAGTCGGCCTTCGTCGAGGATCGGGTCCGCCCGGGCCACTGCCACCTGAAGGTGCTTCCCAGCCCGCACGCGCACGCGTTCATCAAGCGCATCGACACCGCCCGCGCCGAGGCGCTTCCCGGCGTCGTCGCCGTGTTCACCCACAAGAATGGTCCAGACGTCTGGTACAACCCGGCCGGCCAGGGTTTCCCCGAGCCCTCGCCGTACGACCGGCGGATGTTCGACCAGAAACTGCGCCACGTCGGAGACCGCGTCGCCGCCGTCGTTGCCGAGACGCCCGAGATCGCCGCCGAAGCCCTGAAGCTGATCGAGGTCGAATACGAGGTTCTGCCCGGCGTTTTCACGATCGACGACGCCAAGCGCCCCGGGGCTCCGATCGTCCACAACGCCCACGTCGAGTATGTGGTCGGCGCCCCAAAAGATATCGATACCTATAACAAAAACGTCGACCCGCGCGAAGGGAAGATCATCTACCAGTTCCCGATTCACGCAGACCCGCGCCGCAACCTCGCGGCGTCGGTTCACGGCGGTATCGGCGACATCGAGAAGGGGTTCGCCGATGCCGAGGTCGTGTTTGAACAGACCTACGAGACGAGCCAGGTGCAGTGCACCCCCGTCGAGCCGCATATCGCCTACAGCCGCATGGACGGCGAGCGCCTGGTCATCCACGCCTCGACGCAGGTGCCGTCGCATGTGCGCCGCATCATCGCCCGTATTCTGGGCGTGAAGGAAAACCGCATCCGCGTCGTGAAAGAGCGCGTGGGCGGCGGGTTCGGCGCGAAGCAGGACATGGTGCTCGAGGAAGTGGCCGCCTGGGCCACCTGGATCACCGGCCGCGACGTGTTGTATCGCTACACGCGTGAGGACGAGTTCATCAACTCGCGCACCCGCCACACGATGAAGGTGCGCATCAAGCTTGGCGCGAAGAAAGACGGCCGCCTCACGGCCATCCACATGGACCTCGACGCCAACACCGGCCCCTACGGCGCCCACTGCCTGACCGTGCCGATGAACGCCTGCTCCAAGGCCCTGCCGCTGTTCCTCTGCGACAACGTGCGGTTCGACGTCCATACGTACTACTCGAACATCTCACCGACCGGGGCCTACCAGGGCTACGGCGCGCCGCAGGGCTCGTTCGCCCTCCAGCTCGCCGCCGCCGAAATGGCCGAAAAACTCGGCATGGACCAGCTCGCCTTCATCGAGAAGAACCGGGTGCGCGAAGGGGTCATGCTCGAGATCCTGCGCTGTCTCGGCGAAGGCCGCGAAGGCACGCCCCAGCTCGTCCAGACCTGCGGCCTCGGGCCGGCCCTCGAACAGGGCAAGAAGCTCATCAACTGGGGCAGGAAAGACGCGAGCGACGACCCCGACGTGAAGGTCGGCCAGGGCGTCGTGATCATCCAGCAGGGTTCCGGCCTTCCCGGCCTCGACTCGGCGAACGCGGCCATCATGCAGTTCGGCGACGGCACGTTCATGGTGCTGTCGGGCGGCACCGACCTCGGCACCGGCCTCGAAACCGTCGCGGTCAAGCTGACCGCCGAGACGCTGAAAGTTCCGATGGAAAACGTGGCGGTGCTGGCCGCCGACACCGACTCGACCCCCTTCGACGTCGGCGCCTACGCTTCATCCGGCACGTATTTCTCGGGCGGCGCGGCGCTGAACGCGGCGCTGAACATGAAGGCGAAGCTGATCCGGGAAGCCGCGGACATGCTCCAGGAGCCCGAGAACAACCTCGAGCTCGCCTGGCCCGGCGTGGTCAGAGGGCTTTCCGGCGAGGTCTCCTACGAGCAGATCGCGCGCAGCACGCAGAGCGGCACGGGCCACGGCCAGCTCATCTCGACCGCCCACTTCATCACCGACAAGGGCTCGTTCCCCTACGGCGCCCACTTCTGCGAGGTCGCCGTCGACACCCGCACCGGAAAAGTATATCTTAAGAAATACTACGCGCTGCAGGACGCGGGCACGCCGATCAACCCCGAGCTCGCGCTCGGCCAGATCTATGGCGGCGTTCTCAAGACGATCGGCCACAGCCTCTACGAGGAGATGATTTTCGACGAGAAGGGCCGGTGCCTGAACCCGAACTTCACCGACTACAAGGTGCCGCAGATGGGCGATCTGCCCGAGGATTTCAAGGCCGTCCTCGTCGACACCAACGATCCGTTCGGCCCGATGGGCGCGAAGTCGATCTCCGAGATTTCGTGCAACGGGGCGGCGCCGGTCATCGCCGCCGCCATCCACGACGCGGTCGGGGTCTGGATCCGAAGCTGGCCGTTCACGCCCGAGAAGATCCTGCGGGCCCTCGGACGGATTTCGTAGGGAACCGAAATGATCCTGGGGATTCTCCTCGCCGCGGGCGCCTCACGGCGGATGGGCCGCGACAAGCTCGGCCTGCCGTGGCGAGGAACGACGGTTCTCGAAACCACGCTCGACCGCTGGGCGGCGGTGCCGGAGCTTGACGAAATCCTGCTCGTCCGACGGCACGCCGACCCGGCCGGCCGGCGCCCCCGGGTTCGGCTCCTCGTTAACGACGGCGCCGACGAGGGGATGGGCAGCTCGTTCCGGCTGGCGGCCAACGCGTTACCCCCCGGCACCGAAGCGGTGGTTTTCGGCCTCGCGGACATGCCGGAGATCTCCCCGGCCACCATCGCCGCCCTCATCGCCGCCTGGCGACCGCTCGGCCCGCGCGCGATCGTCGCGCCGGTCTTCGACGGGAAACGCGGGCACCCGGTGGTGTTCGGCGCCCATCATTTCCCGGCGCTGCGGGAGCTTTCCGGCGACCAGGGCGGCCGGGCCATTCTCCAGCGACATGCCGCAGATCTGACGCTCGTTCCCGTCGACGACCCCGGCGTGACCTTCGATCTCGACACCCCCTCCGACCTGGAGGCACGGGCATGAAAGTGCTCATGCTCGGGGCAGGCGAGCTCGCCAGCGCCGCGGCCCACCGGCTGTTCCGGGCCGGATTCGATGTCGCCATGACCGACGTGAACGAACCGCTCGCCATCAGGCGTGCCGTGTCCTTCTGCACCGCGATCTGGGACGGTGAGATCGTCGTGGAAGGAGTTCGCGGCAGGCTCTGGTCGCCGGGCGAACCGCCACCTGCGGCTCTCGATCATGTCGCGGTCGTCGTCGATCCGGAAGCGAGGACGGTCAACACATGGCGCCCCGACGTTCTGGTCGATGCGCGACTGCTCAAGCGGGCGGGAGCGACATCCGTCACGCAGGCTCCGCTGGTCATCAGCCTTGGCCCCGGCGCCGTCTGCGGCCGTGACGCGCATCTCGTCGTCGAGACCCATCGCGGCCACGACCTGGGCCGCCTGATCGAAACGGGCAGCGCTTCGGCGGATACCGGGGTTCCCGGGGCCATCGCCGGCGCGACGTCCGAGCGGGTTCTGCGCGCACCTGCCGCGGGCCGCGTCCGCGGGGTGCGGGTCATCGGCGATATGGTTCAGGCAGGCGATCTCGTGGCCTGGGTCGATGAAGTGCCGGTTCGGACCAACATTGCAGGGGTTCTTCGGGGCATTCTGCACGACGGCGTGGCCGTCACGCTGAACACCAAGCTGGGAGATGTCGATCCGCGGGGCGAAGTCCGGGCCTGCTTCACCCTGTCGGACAAAAGTCGAACGATCAGCGGCGCCGTTCTGGAAGCGATCCTGAACCGTTTTCCCCTCGTCGGTCGATGAACCCGCTGCTCGCGTATGACGACGTCTGGCTCATCGGGGGCGGCGGCAAAACGACCCTGATGTTCCGGCTGGCCGCCTCCTGGGCCGCCCGCGGCGAGCCCGTGATCTGCACCACCACGACGAAAATCTGGAAACCGACCCCGGACCAGTGTCCCGACGTCCGCGTTGGCGATTTCGCCGCGATCGTTGCGGGATTACGCGCCGAACCTTCGCCCAGGGTCACGGTGATACGTCGCATCGACGGGAACAAGTGTCACGGTTTTTCCGCTGACGAGACGCTTTCGCTCAGATCGTTCGCGCGCCACCTGGTCGTCGAGGCCGACGGGGCGGCAGGACGTCCGGTCAAGGCGCACGGGTCACACGAACCGGTCGTTGCGGCCGGCGCGGCATGCGTCGTTGCCGTGGTCGGCAGCTGGTGCGTCGGATCTCCGCTCGATGCCGCGAACGTCCACCGGCCTGAATTGTTCGCGGCCGTTTCCGGGCGCCCCCCTGGAGAAACGATCACGGCAGGCGACGTGGCGCGCGTGATTCTCGACAAAACGGGCTGGATTCGCGCCGTTCCGGCCGGCGCCGCGTTTCACGTCGTCGTGACCGGCGACGATCGGGGCATTGCCATGGCGCTCGCATCACACCCCCAGGCGGCGCGACTCGCCGGCATTCATCACGCACCGCCCGTCGATAAAATATGTAGTGAACTATATATTTAATACTATAAGATTACAGGATATTCTTTTAAGGATCCGGATATGAGCGTAAACAAGATCGATGCGCGCGGTTTCCTGTGCCCAAAGCCTCTCATGCTGACGAAAAAGGCCCTGGAGGCTGCCGTTCCCGGAGACATTCTGGAAATCATCCTCGACAACGCCGCGGCACGGGACAACGTTCTGCGCTTTTTGCAGGATTTCGGCTGCAAGCCATCCAGCGTCGAGCAGGATGGAACATTCACGGTTCGCGCTCCCTGCACGGCTCTCCCCGCAGCCGCCCCCCGTCCCGAAGCGCATTGCAGGGCCGACGGGAAGGCCCTTCCCTATGTCCTGGCGATAAGCCGTTCCGTCATGGGAGCCGGAAGCGAAGAGCTGGGGAAGATTCTGATGCAGGCGTGCATCAATTCGATCAAGGAGACCTCCCCCCTGCCCTCGGTCATCCTGTTCTACAATGCCGGCGTGACCCTGGTCTGTGAAAATTCCCCTGTTCTGCCGACGCTCAAAGATCTCGAGTCCCGAGGCATGCGGTTGTTGGTATGCGGCACCTGTCTCGACTATTTCAACCTGAAACCGAGCCTGCACGTCGGCCGTATTTCCAATATGTATGACATCATGCAAACCATTGCATCCGCCGGGACGGTTTTCGCGCCGTAAGAGGTGGAAATTGTATATCAATAGATATTTCGATAACGGGGCCACGTCGTTCCCCAAGCCTCCCGAAGTCGCCCGGGCAATGACCCGTTATCTCGACGAACAGGGCGGGCCGTATGGCCGCAGCGCCTATCGCCGGGCATTCGAGGTCAGCCGCATGGTTGAAGCCGCCCGAGACCGTCTTGCCGCGCTGCTCGGCATGACACGGCCGGAACTTCTTGCATTTCAGCCGAACGCCACGACCGGTCTCAATCTCGTATTACAGGGGTTTCTCCGGCCCGGCGACGAGGTGCTGGTCTCGCCGCTCGAGCACAATGCCGTTCTGCGTCCCCTGGCCGCCCTGCAGCGGCTTCGTGGCATCACCTGGCGGACCCTGCCCACAGAGCCGGACGGCCTGGTGCGGGGGCAAGATGTTCGTCGAACGCTCACACCCCACACCCGACTCGTGGTCATCAATCATCAGAGCAATGTGAGCGGCCTCGTTCAGCCTCTCAGGGAAATCAGGGAGGCGGCGGACGAGATCCCTCTCCTGGTCGATGCGGCCCAGTCGGCCGGCGCGACGGAGGTGCGGACCGACGAGTGGGAACTCGATTTCGTGGCCTTCACGGGTCACAAAAGCCTGTTGGGACCGACCGGCACGGGCGGGGTGTTCGTTCGACGTCCCGAGGGACTGGAACCCCTCATCTACGGCGGCACCGGCAGTGCATCGGAAAGCGCGACCATGCCTTCGTTCGCACCCGACGTCTTCGAGGCAGGCACCGGCAACATCGCCGGCATCGTCGGTCTGCTGGCGGCAATCGAGCATACTCCGGCCCCATGCCACACGCGCCGGGAGTATCTGGGCTTCATCGATGCGGTTGCCGCTCTTCCGGGGGTGACCGTTCTGCGTTCTGCCGATCGCGAACGGCAGGGAAACCTTTTCTCGTTCAGGCATGAACGGCTCGACCCGGCCACCATCGCCACCAGCCTCGGTGGCCGCTTCGGCATCGATGTACGGGCCGGTCTGCATTGCGCACCTCTCGCTCATCAGACCCTGGGAACGTTTCCCGCGGGCACGGTCCGGCTGGCCCCTTCCCGCCTCCACACGCAGGCCGATTTCGAGTATGTCCTCCGCGCTCTCAGGGAAATCGTCACATGAGGCAGATGCTGCTGCTGTTCCATAACACCCGCGAAGTCATCAAGGCGGAAGAAGCCCTTCGCCGCGACGGCCTGAATCTCGAGGTCATCGCCACGCCGAAGCACATTTCCTCCGAATGCGGCATGTGCCTGCAACTGGCCGAAGCCGACGGCCGGCAGGCACTGGACCTTCTCGCCCCCCTGGGCATAACGCCCCGTTCCGAACATCAGGCCACACCCCCATCGAGCTTCGACCTGCTGACAACCGTCAAGGAAGGCGGCTGCTCGGCCAAACTGGCCCCCGATCTTCTCATCAAAGCGCTCCGACGCTTTCCCGAGACTTCCGACCGGCGGCTGCTTGTGGGCCTCGACACCCGTGATGATGCGGGGGTTTTTCAGGTCAGCGGCGATATCGCGCTGATCGAGACGACCGACTTTTTCCCGCCTATCTGCTCCGATGCGTATGAATTCGGCCAGATTGCCGCCGCCAACGCCCTGAGCGACGTGTTCGCCATGGGCGGCCAGGTGCTGACGGCCATGAACCTGGTCATGTTTCCCGCTTCCGGCGTTCCCATGGAGGTGCTTGGCGAGATCCTGCGAGGCGGCCAGGAGAAGGTCGTCGAGGCGGGCGGCGTGATCGTCGGCGGCCACACGATCGCCGATTCCCCGCCGAAATACGGCCTGGCCGTCACCGGCATGGTGCACCCCTCGCGCGTGATCGCCAATTCCAAAGGACGTCCGGACCAGGCGCTGATTCTCACCAAACCGCTGGGAACCGGCGTCCTGGTGGCAGGCCAGCGCGTCGGAGAAGCCGATCCAGCCCAGTATCGCGCGGCGCTCGAGTCCATGAAACAGCTCAACCGGGCCGGGGCGGAGATCATGCAGAAATACGACGTGACCTGCGCCACCGACGTCACGGGGTTCGGCCTGCTCGGCCACGCCCTCCACATCGCCAGCATCAGCGGCATCACGCTCGAGTTCGAAACGACCCGGCTGCCGGCGCTGCCGGGCGCGCGGGAACTGCTCGAGCTGGGCTGCATCCCCGGCGGCGTGTTCCGAAACCAGGCCTACGTCGAGAATGCCACCGTCTTTGGCACCGGCGTTTCCCAGACCGACCGTTTGCTCACTCTTGATCCGCAGACCTCGGGCGGGCTGCTGATGCTGCTCTCCCCCGATGCAACCGAGCCGGCCCTGGCCGATCTTCACGCCGCCGGTTATCACGCAGCCGCCGTTGTCGGACGCACCACGGCTCTTCAGGAGTCCCTGCTGAAACTTTTCTGAATCGAACTCTTTGGCGTAGGGGGCTGATCGTGATCCGCCCTTGAGTGCCCTGGTATGATATACTGTCTGAAATATCCATCGAAGGAAAAGATACAGCGGCAGGCACCTTCATCTCTTGCCTGGATCACAAGACCGGCGGAGCGATGCAAATGCACATGAATCACGATGAACTGACCATATTGGGGTGGAGCGACTGGTTCGAAAAGCGGGCGGCAGAACGGCCGGCCGCGGCGATCGCGCGTGTCGCGGCGGTCGACCGGGAGCAGCTGCTGCTCGTCGACCCGGCGGGCCCGTTCCGGGCGAAGCTGTCGGGCAGCTTCCTGCACCGGCACCCCCTGCCTCACGAGCATCCGTGCGTGGGCGACTGGGTGTGCCTGGAACGGCAGCCCGACGACGATTTTGGGATGGTCCACGGACTGCTCGAGCGCAGGACTGCGCTTCGCCGGCGGGCGGCGGGCCCCGGGGGCGACTCCCAGATGATCGCCGCGAACATCGACTGCGCCGTCATCGTCCAGTCCTGCCACTACGACTTCAATCTCAACCGGCTGGAGCGCTACCTCGTCATGGTGATGGACGGCGGGGCCGTTCCGCACATTCTGCTCACCAAGACGGATCTCGTCGATCCCGATGTTCTGGCCGATCAACTGGCGAACATCCGCGCTGCCGGCATCACCGCCCCGGTTTCGACGCTGAGCAACATGACGGGGGACGGCATCGACGCCCTCGAGCAGCTGCTCGAGCCAGGCAGGACCTACTGTTTCGTCGGCTCGTCCGGCGTGGGCAAGAGCACCCTGATCAACCACCTCGTCGGCCGCGGCAGGCAGGAGACGAAAGCCGTCAGCGGAACGGGCGAGGGCCGCCACACGACGGTCCGTCGCGAACTGATCCGCCTCGACGGGGGCGCGCTGGTCATCGACAACCCCGGCATGCGCGAGTTCGGCGTCTGCGGCGCGGAAAACGGCATCGAAAGCGGGTATTCCGACATCACGGCCCTTTCCGCCGGCTGTCGGTACCGGAACTGCACCCACACGGGCGAGCCCGGCTGCGCCGTTCGCGAAGCCGTCCGATCGGGCGATCTCAGCTGCGAACATTTCGACAACTATAGAAAACTGCGCCACGAGTCGGAGTTTCACCAGCTCTCCCACGCCGAAAAGCGCAAGAGAGACCGCGACTTCGGCAAATTCATGAAAACCGCAAAAAAGGCGTTCAGGGCCAAGTGAAAGGCCCACTGCCGAACGTTCCGAAAGGATTCGGATATGATACGCCCTGTGAAACTCGAGGATATTCCCGCGTGGCTTGAACTGGCACGCGAGGTCGAGCCGCTGTTCGGCCCCATGGCTGACAGCGAGGATTTCCGCGGTTGCATCCGTCAGGTCATTCTTGATGGGAGCGCCTTCTGCGGTGAAACCGAAAACGGGACGATCGGCGGCATCATCGCGATCAATCGCCAGGGAAGCGAGATTGCGTGGCTGGCCGTTTCCTCGTCCTGCCGTGGGAAGGGAATCGGGCGTCTGTTGATGGAAACGGCGGTGCGCGAGCTCGATCAGACGGCAGAGATCCTCGTGCAGACATTTGCCGCAGGGATCGCGTCGGGAACAAACGCCCGGGCGCTCTTCAACGGCTTCGGCTTCATCGACGCCGGGGCTGCCGGGAAAAACCCGGCCGGCATCGACACCGTGATCATGAAACGCTGCCCCCGGAGTTCGTGAGGATCGGCCCCGGCCGTTCGGCAATCTGGCGGCCCGCTGTTGCGTTGCATGAAGTGGCTCTCCCTGACATCCCGTTCCGGGACTCTTTACAGGCGCCGGAGGGTGTCGGATAATAGGGGGGAATCATGCCTCGCGGCTGGAGCTGCCGCAGCTCAAAGGAGTTGTATATGAATCGGTTTATATTGAAAGCGGTGCTTGCGGCTTCGCTTCTGTTTGGGGTTCCCTTCGGCGCGGACGCACGCAATATTCTCGGCGACCTGCTCAAGGCATATCAGACGTACGAGCAGGTGAACATGATGCTGTGGCTGACGGGCGATACGAAAGCCGAGAAGCGGGTCGGGCAGGAGATGAAGTGGTTCATCAGCCTGACCAGCAAGAAATACAAGGACCCCGAAGCCAACCGGTGGGTCAAATCGGTGTTCGATCGTGTCAAACCCCAGTTTCGCGATCGGGGCTTCGACTACAATATCACCCTGCTGAACGACAACACCGTCAACGCCTTCGCCATCCCGGGCGGCAACATCTTCATCTACAAGGGCATGCTCGACTTCGTCGGGTCCGACGACGAACTCGCGGCGGTCCTTGCCCACGAACTCGCTCACGCCGAGCGGCGCCACTCGCTCAAGCAGTTGCGCCAGAGCGCCGCGTTCCAGCTTCTGCTGCAGAAAGCCGTCAAGAGCGGCCGCGACCGTGACACCTGGGGCCAGGTCGTCGGCGCGGTGACGATGCTGAAGTTTTCGCGTGATGACGAGTACGAGGCCGACGAAATAGGCCAGACGAGGATGGTGAATGCAGGATTCAACCCGCTCGGCCAGGTCGTGCTCTGGGAAAAATTCGTCCAGAAGTTCGGCAAGGGCGAAAAGGGCATCATGCAGTATCTGAGCACCCATCCGCCGTCCCAGGACCGGGTCGAGAAGGCCAAGAGCCGCCTCGTCTCGCTGGCCCCCGGCAGTTCCGCCGCCCTCTCCGCCGCACCCGGCGTTCCGGCAACCCAACTCGCCGCGGCCGATCTGACCCTTTCATTCAATATCCTCTCAGACACCCCGGAAAATCTGCTTCAGAACAGCAGTTTCGAGACAGACCTCGCGAACAGGGGCATGCCCGACACCTGGACCGTGAAGGAAGGGAGCGTCGCCTTCGACCGGGAACAGGCCGTCACCGGGCGCGGCTCGCTCCGACTGACTCCCGCGTCCCACCTGCGCCCCGTGCGGGTCGTCTCGGAGATGATCGCGGTCAATCCTTCCGAAACGTATGTACTGTCGGGCTGGATGCGTTCGAGTGACGGAGCCTCGAAAGTCAGCATCGGCGCCGAGGTATACGACAAGGCAAAGCGTCTGCGAGGCTTCATCTGGCCCGTGCTTTCGGGTGCCACGGTCTCGGCCGCATGGCAGGCCGTCGAAGGCACATTCTCCGGCAACGGGACACCGGCCGTGAATCTGCCGAAGGATGCCACATTCATCCGCGTTCTGCTCCAGAACGGCCCGATTTCGCGAGGCCAGGTCTGGTTCGATGATTTGCGCCTCCGCCGGACTGCGGCTCCCAAATCAGAGAATCTCGTCGACAACGGCGACTTCGAATACGATGCCGGAAACGGCGTTCCGCGCGGCGTCGTCGCGCCGGGAGGCCAGGCGGCACGCGATCTCGACCAGCCGAAAACCGGTTACGCCTCCCTGCGAATCACCGGAACCGATGCAGGCGAAACGACCGTCGAACTCCCGCCGATCCCCGTTTCCGCGCTGAAGGAGGGGCAGCAGCTCCAGGGCTCGTTCCAGTTCAGCGGCTCGGGCGAGATCCGGGCCCGCCTCCTGGTCGAGCTTCTCGACGAAGCGGGAAATCCTCTCTCCAGGCGGCTTGTGGAACGCGGTTTCACGGCGAAACCGAACCTCTGGCAGGCAACCGGCTTCAAGGCATCCTATCAGCTCCAGCCGGAAGAAAAGGGCCTCGTAAGGAGCATCGGCATCAAGTTTGCCGGCGCGATCCCGGCGACGGGCACGCTCTGGATCGACACCGTCGTCATGCGCTGACCTGGACCGGAGTTCGGAAGAACAGCTTTACCACGGAGAAAAGGAAAACCTCTGTGAAACCTCCGTGTTCATTGTGCGACTGAGGGTGAATCTATTGTATCTAGTATATCGGAATCAGTTCGCAATGGTTGCGCCACGGGGGCGGGTTTCAAACCCGCCCCTACGCATGAAGGAGCGATCGTCGGTTCGAATGCCGTGCCTCTGTGTCTCCGTGGTGAAGCGATTTTCCGAAGTCTGGGGTGCTCAGGCCGGTCGGTCTGCGTGGAAATCGGCGTAATGGGTTGCGACGATACCGTGGCGCGGGGTCAGACATGCCACGCCGTCCAGTTCGGGATACAGCCGGAGAGATGATCCGGACCAGTAGCCGCCCGGGATTTTCGCCAGCGGGCCTTTTCCCACCGGGCACACGAACTCGGGCGGCTGACCGGACACGGCCGAGGCGTTTTTCTCGATCACCAGGACCGCCGTCGGGTTCGACGGTCGCGCCGAGACGGACGCAGGCCTGTATTCCTTGATATGATATCCAAGTTTTTTCGCCGTCTCAGGCAGCCCTCTGATAAACCCCAGGCGTTCGATACGAGCCTTTCCCTCGTCGGTCGCCATCTCGTATGACGGTTCGAACAGGACGAGGAATTTCCTCGCCACGCGGTATAACTCCGTCAGGGCCTCCGCCTCTCGTCCGCCGTTCGGTTCGATGGAGTGCGAGGTGTAGACGACGTCGATCGAATCGTCTGCATAGGGGATCCGGAAGAGGTCCCCGAGGAAGAAGCTTGCCGGCCCGCCCGCGACGGACAAATAATATTTGAATGCATATTTTATGCGCGACCAGGAGATATCGAAGCCGGAGATGTGCGGCGGCCGTTGTCTCAACCTGCTCACCACGTTCGCGAGGGTCGTCGCCTCTCCCACCCCGGCTTCGAGCAGAGACGCAACGCCGACGCCCAGCCCATCGATGACGGAGGCGATCTCAGATGTATATTTTTCACTATATTCCGCATGGGTGGTCCGGACAATCTCGATGTATGAGCCGGCCTGGAGATCGTAGCTCATCTCGACGGCGGTGTGGCGGTCCACCCCCTGCCGTTCGAGATGTTCGATGATGTTCACTCCCCGGGCATACAGCGCCTGAAGTTCTTTCAGATCGATTCCCGGCATGTTTCGGTCCTCCGATGAAAATGGCGGCCACCGTTCAGGGTGGCCGCCACCGTTCGCTTATTTCACTGGATCAGGGGGCAGGAGTGGGTTCCGTCGTTGGCGCGGGCGCGGCGGTTTCGGGCTGGGCAGGCGTTTCCTGACCTGTCGCCACGGGGGCAGCAGGGGCTTCGGGCACGGCGATCACGTCGGTCGTCGCGATCGGTTCGACATCGGTCGCCGGGGCGGCGGCTTTCAGGAGGGGCTCGATTTCCTTCTCGAAGACGGCGGTCTCGACGAAGCCGATGTGTTTACTCACGATGTTCAACTGATGATCGAGGATGAACGTCGTCGGAATCGACTGGATACCGCCGTAGGCTTCCGTCACTTCTTTCGTGAAGCTGACGATCGGATAATTCACGCCGTTATCGCTGACGAATTTTTTGAGCTTGTTCTCGTCCTTGTCGACACTGATCCCGATGATTTCGAGGCCCTGGTCCTTGTATTTTTTGTACAATTCGATGAACCCGGGAATCTCTTCACGACAGGGCGGGCACCAGGTGGCCCAGAAGTCGATGATGACGACTTTTCCCTTGAGTGAGGAGAGGGCCAGGTCATTCCCGTCGACACCCTTGAGGGTGAAATCGGGGGCCGGGCCGGAATCAGCCGCGAATCCCGGGATGGCGAGGGCAACGACCAGAACCAGCAGCCAGAGAATTCGTTTCATGAGATATCTCCTTTTATGGAATTGTTTCGAAAAAAATCAACGTCACTCGTGCGAACGGCCCTGGTCACCCGAGGATTTCCTCGCAAGGCCCGGGCCCACCGTCACGATCGCCTGTTTCGGGCACGTTTTCACACATTCGAGGCACCGTACGCAGTCGGCTGTATCGAGCTCCCGCTCGGCATCGAGACCGGCGGGGCAGACCTTCGCGCACATGCCGCAGTGGACGCACCGGTCCTCGTCGAGTTCGAGCCGGTACAGGCTGACGCGGTTGAACGGCCCGAGCCAGGCTCCGAGCGGGCAGGCCCAGTTGCAGAACGGCCGCCGGAACACGGTCATCAGACCGAGAAAAACGATCAGGACGAATGTTTTCCAGGCGAAGAGGCGGCCGAGCATGCCGCGGAGATCCGGCTGGAGGAGCGGCAGGATCCATCCGCCCTCCAACGTGCCTGCCGGGCAGAGGAGTTTGCAGAAAAACGGTTCGCTGAAACCGAACCGGTCGACGACGAACAACGGCATCAGTATGACCATGACGAGAAGGACCAGGTATTTTCCGTATCGGAGAAACCCCGGACCAGCATTCCGTTTCTTGAAGGGAACGGGGATGCGGTGGGCCAGATCCTGTAGCCAGCCGAAGGGGCAGACCCAGCCGCAGGAAGCCCGTCCGACGAACGCGGCCAGCAGGGTCAGGAACCCGATGACGAACACCGGGGCGCCTGAAAGAATGCCTGAAAGTTTCGTCCAGATGGTGTGCGGCGCGGTCGGGTCGAAACCGCCGCCGCCGGCCAGGATCACCTGGGCGGCGCCGACCGGGCACGCGAACAACGCTCCCGGGCAGCTGTAGCAATTCAATGTAGGCACGCAGACGTGTTTCAGCGGCCCCGTATAGATGTTTCCGGTGACGAAGCCCCTGAGATACCCGTTCGTCAGGACGGTGGAAACCGCCTGGACCATCGTTCGCCGATCGCTCATCCGATGCCGATGCACTGCAGGCAGATCGCAGTGGCTTTTTCGAAGATTCTCGCGGGCTCGCCGAGGATGATCCCCAGGGCAAGGAGAACAGCGCCCCCTCCGGCGACGACGAGCCAGGCAGAGGATTTCAACGTTCCGTGCCCCGCTTCCCGGGGCGATCGTTGTTCAGACATGGCCCAAATTGTAACCGAATCGCCCCGCCATGGCAAACCGGGAACGGGAATCAGATTTCGCTCAACGATCCTCCGAATGTCGCCGATAAGAAGACACGACCCGTTCACATCTCACCGTTCAAAGGAGGCCTGCATGGGTGTCGTGATCCCTCTGTTCCGGAAGAAGGATTCCACCGGCGACCTGCCGCTGTCAGCGGAGCAGCGCATGCGGGTGACGCTGCTCACCAACTCGATCGAGGCGCTGCGCAAGGAAGAAAAATCGCTCGAGGATGCCATCACCAAGAAGTGCCGGGAAGAGATCGACCGTTTGAACGCCGTCGATTTCCGTATCCGGCAGTATGAAGCCGAGATCGAACAGCTCTGCATGCAGGGCGCCATTCATTCGGCTCCCAACAAGGCGTAATACCATGCTCAGACACGATGGATGCTCTGATGCATTCGTGAAGCGGAGGAACGCATGCTCATCACAACGACCGACAACATCGACGGATTCGTCATCGAACAGTATCTCGGCCTCGTCACCGGCGAAGCCGTTTTCGGCGTCGGCACGCTGGCCAACATCGCGGCAGGTTTCAAGGATCTGGTGGGAAGACGGGTGGAGAGTTTTGAAAAAGAACTCGAGTCCGTCAAAAACGTCGCCCTTGTCGAAATGATCAAGGAGGGCAAGACTCTCGCCGCGCACGCGATCGTCGGCGTCGATGTCGATTACCACGAGTTCATGGGCAAATACGTCATGGTCGTCTGCAACGGCACGGCCGTGCGGCTGAAGGGCTTCAAGGAAAAGGAACTGCCCGACAACTTCATGATGCCCATCACCGACGATTCCCCCCACCCCGATCTTCCCAACCCCGAAGAGTAATCCAACAGAAACGAAACACCCCCGGAACCCGGGGGTGTTTTCCTTTTGGGATCTTTGTTCTGATTCTTCGGAAGAGCATCCGCAGATGTCGCAGATTCCGCAGATCTTCTTTTGAACTCCGGTGAATGAATCTGTGTCGTCTGCGAATCGTGAGGTTTCCGATCAGTTGTCGCCGCTGAGGCGCATCTGGTCGAAGTCTTCCGGATACAGCGTGGTCAGCTGCTTCGTCGAGTCGCCAGGCTTGGCGGGCTGGTAGGGCTTGAGGCTGCTCTTTTCCATGACCTGCTTGAATTCAGCGCCGAGAGCGCTCTCGAGGAGCTTGAGCGGACTGCCGGTGAAGAACCCCTTGGCTTCGCGGTCGGCGATGATCTTCGCGGCCGTTTCCGGATTTGCGCCAAGGACGACGAGCATCTTGGCGGTGACGGTGTTCAGATCCATGTTGAAGTTCCAGACGTTGTCCTTCTTCCCGCCGAACTTCGCGGCGAGTTTCAGCTTGGTCTCGGTCGACGAGCCGGAGCGCTTCTCGCCCTCGAGCTTCAGCGCGCCCGAGAACCACAGTTCCGGACCGACGTTCGCGAACGGATCGGCGCCCTTCATGGCCTTCTCGAACAGGTCTTCCTTGAAGGAGACGAACGCCTGCTTCGCCTTGTCGAAGGCTTCCTTGTCGAGCTTCTTCGCCACGTAGGCAAGCTTCGCCTCGTAGTAGGCCTTGTACAGCGGCGCCGCCTGGCGGTCCATCGTCACGTAGTTGAGCCCTTCGAGAAGAATGCGGTAGAGAACCTTCTTGTCGTCCGGATACATTTTCACGAACTCGCGGACGAAGGCGGGGTAGCTTTCGGGCTGGGCGAGCAGCATGACCGAGATACATTTCTCATAGGCGGCGGTGATGGCACGGCTGGTCAGGATGTCGTAGAACTGGCCGGCCACGACGCCTTCGGTGCAGACCAACTGCAGGCCGTTCTTGAGGACGCCGGTTTTCTTGCCGGTCGGCCGGGCCCAGATGTACCGATCGCGCCGGATCGGATCCTGGCGGCCATACAAAAACTCTGAAATATTATATTTCTTGCGATCTTTCTCGGCAAGCTTCGGGTTCGCCGGGCCGTAGACGGCTTCGAACGCTTCGGCCCACCCCTCGAGGTAGGCCATGCCCAGGTCGGTGATGTAGGGGGTATCGTGACCGTTGGTTGAAATGCGCTGGATGGCGGCGAATGTCCGACCATACATGTCGAACATGATGCCATGCGCGTTTTCATGACAGAGCACGAGGTCGAGCGTATCGTTGTTCAGGGCGTCGCTCACCGAGAACAGTTTTTTGCCCTCGGACTCGATATCGAGCACGCAGATGCCGGAGGTCTCGAGACCGAGACGTTTGCCGCTCTTCGCCTCGACCCGCTCCATGCCGAGGGGAATCATGCACGGGCCGGGGGTCGGAACGAACGAGGGCATGGGCGACTTCTCGAGCACGACCAGCGAAGAGCCGGCCTGTTGCGACAAAAAGTCGATGATCGCCTTCTTCTGATCGGCCGAGAGCTTGTCTTCCGGCACGTTCTTGAGCATCTTGCTGACGACCTGGTATTTCAGCTGGCGGGCTGTCCGGCGCAGTTTCAGCGAGTCCTGCATTTCCTTGCTGGACTTGAGATACGGCATGACGGTCGTCGCATGATAGCCCTTCGGCTTTCCTGCCGTGACCTGGATCGCATCCATGCCCAGGGCGTTGAAGAGAAAACCGACGTCGTTGATCTTGACGGTCTTGGGAAGGTTCAGGATCTTCCCGAGCGTGCCGGTGATGATACCGCTTCCGCTGGTGACAGGCGTGCAGATCATGAACGCATCGTCATGCAGAGGGTCGTTGTCGGTCGACACCGTCGTCGGAGCCGTGCGGGCATCCGCGGCACAGGCGACCAACCCGGCGATACAAGCCGCGAGAAGAGGCTTTCTGAGATACTGAAACATGAACGACCTCCCTGATAAAGTGGGTTCTCAAGTCTTTCTATTATATCAATTTCCGCCAAATCCGCCAGGGTACCCACATCACTCACTCTGGGCCACCGCTCCAGTTTTACAACCAATGATCAGGAATCAGTTACGGAAGTGGACGTTCTTGCCGAAAGATGGAGAGATGAAAAAGTTTTTCCTGACGGCATTCTGCATCTGCATCGTCGCATCCGCGGCTTTTCTCTATTTCGGGCCATATAAACTAACGAATCCCGATTACCTCTTCTGGGATATTTCTGGCAAGCCGTGCACGCTGCCGATCTTCGAGCAGCATATCATTCACGACGCCCACCGCAGGTCCCTGATCCGGGGTGTACAGGAAACCGACATCCGCACCCGTTTTCCCTTCCTTTCGGACGGGGCGCGGTTTGCATCCGACTCGGTGCGCGGCATCTTTCTCACGAGGCTGCAGAAGACTGATTTCAAGGGACACGACGTCAAGCTGCTCTGGTATCCCGCCGATGGTGACTGGGGCGTGGCGCTCGTGCTCCTCGACGGGAAAGGCCACCGGTTCGAGTTTTACAAGCCCTGAGACCGCTGGCAAGACATTCGTCCGAGTAAAAATCCCGCCCCTCAGGGGGCGGGATTTCGTTTTCGGACCCGGCGTCAGACGACGGATTTTTCGCGGTGGAACTCGCGCTTGCCGCGGAAGCGGCGAACATGCAGATCGTCGATCGGGAGGGAGGTTTTTCCCCTGGTGACCTGTTCTGCGAGAAGCTCGGAAACGGCGGGGGCCAGCATCAGGCCGTGGCCCGAGAAGCCGTTGGCCTGGTAGAAGTTCTCGACCTCGTCGACCGGGCCGAGGACCGGCTGGGCGTCGGCGGTCATCTCGTACAGGCCGGCCCACTGGCGGACGATGCGCAGCCCCGCGAGCTTCGGGAACAGCAGCGTGAACCGGCGGCTCATCTCGAACATGAAGTGCATCGAGCTGCCGACGAATGTGCCGACCGGCTCGTTCGGGTCGCCCATGCCCATCACGACGCCGCCGCTGTGCTCCTGGCGTGCGTAGAGGCCGATGCCGAAATCGATGATCATCGGGTTCCACAGCTTCTCGACCGGCTCGGTCACGAGGATCTCATGCCGGTATGGATCGACCGGGATCTCGACGTTGAGCATCTGGCCGATGGTGCGAGAGAAGCTGCCGGCGCAGTTGAACAGGATCGGCGCCTCATAGGTGACACCCTTGTCGGTCATGACGAAGAACACGTTGCTCTTCTTCATCAGGCCCGTCACGTTCGTCCAGAGATGGATCTCGGCGCCCAGACGCCGCGCGGCGTTGGCGTAGGCCTGGGTCAGCAGGAACGGGCTGATGTGGCCGTCCGTCGGGCACCAGGTCGCGCACTCGATCCGGTCGACGTCGAGATAGGGGTTGATCTTCTTCGCCTCGGCCCGGTCGACGATCTTCACGTCGAGGCCGAGCCGCCGCTGCATCGCGACATTCTTCTCGAACTGGGCCGTCTCCTCGGCGCTGTGCGAGAGAATCAGGTAGCCGCCCTGGAAGAACTCGGTCTTGTAGCCCAGCTCCTCCTCGATGCGCTCGAGACGCCGCACCGACCTGATGGCCAGCCGGGTATTCGCCTCGGTGCTCCACTGCTGGCGGAACCCGCCGCCGCACCGGCCGGTCGAGCCGCTGGCGAGATACCGCCGCTCGATGACGCAGATATTCTTCATGCCGGCTTTCGCCAGCTCGTACGCGGTGCTGACGCCAAGGATACCGCCACCTATAATGATCGCATCGAAGGAAGTCTTCATGCCTTCTTCCCTCCCTTCGCGGCGGCCTTCTTCGCGGCGGCCTTCGCGGCCTTTTCGGCAGCTTTCTCTGCGGCCTTTTTCTCGGCTTCCAGCTGTTCGGCATACTCGTTCATGATCAGCTTGAAGGGAACCGGCCGGTTCGGCGGCCGGAAGGTCGGCGGGTAGATATCGCCGGCGGGCTTTTTCAGCTCGCGGCTGATGATCTGCGCCACCAGGCGGCGGCAGGTGCGGCCCTGGCAGGGCCCCATCCCGGCGCGCACCAGGCGCTTGATCTCGTCGATCGTCGTGGCACCCTGGCGGATGGCGGCGATCACTTCTTCCTCGGTGATGTCCTGGCAACGGCAAACGATCTTCATCGTCCGGTCTCCTTCCTCACGCCACCCTGATCGCGCGCACATCGAGCGCACGATCCTTCGGGATCTCGATGGTCACGACATGCGTCCTGTCGAACTTCTTCGCCGACAGCACCTTGAGCACCTTCGCCTCGCACACCGGTTTCCCGGAGCGGTCGAGGCCCCTGACAACCTGGCCGACCTTCGGCACCGGCTGCATTTCGTAGGGCAGCGACAGGGCGGCCGAGCGCTGGGCGTGGGTCATGTCGAGAACGAAGATCGCCAGGCCGGGGCAGCGCGGCACGCAGAGACCGCACCCGATGCAGCGGGCTGCGTCGAGGGTCGGGCGGTCGGTGATGCCGGTCTTCATCGAGATCGCCTTGGACGGGCAGGACAAAACGCACGGGTCGCAGGGGATATCCTGCAGGCACTCGATGATCGCCACGGGCCCTTTCTTGAACCGTTCGTCGGTCGGAAGGACGATCGCGAGCTCTTCGCGGGTGATGATTCCGTCGTTGATCAGCATGCCGCAATCTCCTTCTCGATCTTCTCGCGGCCCCAGCGGATGCGCTCGCCGGTCGAGCCGGACCGCAGCGTCCGCAGTTCGGAAACGGCGTCGGAAACGACCTTCACCGCCTCTGCGCTCTCGCCGCGAACGCTCTCGGTCGCGCGCGCGCCGGCGATGCGGCCGCCCAGGATCGCCGTCGTGGCCTCCTCGATGCCCGAGGCGTCGCCCGCGACGTAGACGTGGGGGTTCGTCGTACGCATGTTGACGTCGTGCAGCGGAACAAGGCCGCCCAGCTCGCCGACGTGAACCATCTTGCAGTCGGCCTGCTGGAACAGTTCGATCAGCGGCGAGAGACCGACCGCGAGACAGATGCAGTCGCACTCGACATCGAACTGGGTGTTGGGGACCATCTGGAACTTCTCGTCGACACGGCACAGCCGCGCCCCGGTGACGCCGTCGGTTCCGAGGGCGCTGACGATGGTGTGGCCGGTGTAGATCGGCACGCCAAGGCGGCGGATCTTGCTGGCATGCACCAGGTAGCCGCCGATCGTCTGCATCGCCTCGACGAGGCCCACGACCTGGACGCCGGCCTGCATCAGCTGATAGCTGACGATCAGGCCGATGTTGCCGGAGCCGACCATCAGGATCTTGTTGCCGGGCCGGATGCCGTGGACATTCATCAGGGTCTGGACCGCGCCCGCGCCGTAAACGCCGGGCAGGTCGTTGTTTTCGAAGTTGAGGCTGTTCTCGACCGCGCCCGTGCAGACGATGACGCGTTCGAACGTGACCTTCTCGTACCGTTCCGGCGAGAGGATGCCGGCCTCGGTGTCGCCGTAGAAGCCGACGACGGAAGTATTGAGCAGGATCGTGAGATTTTTTTTCAGCTCGGCCGCCTGTTTCAGGAGCTCCTCGGCGATCGTGAAGCCGCGGATACCCGCGTCGCGGGCGCTGCTGCCGAAGAATCGGTGGGTCTGCTTCACGAGCTGGCCGCCCAGGTTCGGATTGTCGTCCACGAGCAGCACTTTCGAGCCGAGCTGGGCCGCGACGATCGCGGCGGAAAGGCCGGCGGGACCACCGCCGACGACCAGGATTTCCGTCTTTCTGCTCATGGCTTGATCACTCCATGGCCTTCCTGGCGGTTCACGACCATGCCTTCCTTCAACGGCGTGATGCAGGTCATGACGTTCACTTCACCGTCGACTTCCATCATGCAGCTCGAGCAGCGGCCGATCGCGCAGAAGAATCCGCGCGGCCGGTTTTTGTGCGGGCTGTGCCGAAGCAGCCGGACGCCGGCTGCATGCAGGGCCGCGGCGATCGGCTCGCCTTCGAACCCTTCCATCTTCTTTCCCTCGAACGTGAACGATACCTTCTTTCCCTTCTTGAACGACAGAATGGGGTGATCGTCTATTCGCAGGCTCATTCCTGTTCCTCCTTGGTCGCCCGTTTCGGCGTGAAATGCAACGGCGACCGCCGCCATGATAGCACACCGCCGCAATCCTGCACGAAATTCCCCATGATGCACGGAAAATATGGTCATGGGCGAACGACGGGCGGGTTTGAAACCCGCCCCTCCAGAAACATGGCGACGGAGACGGGCCTGTGGTACGTTTATCTGGAACGCAATCACGCTTGGAGATGACGATGCAGACCCTTTCACGGACCACGCTGGCGCTGATGTTCTGCGTCCTCGCCGCCGCCCTGCTGTGGCTGCCTCCCGTAGCCGACCTCGAACGATGGAGCATCGACCGGAGGTTCGCCTGGCGCGGTCCTCGGGCCCCTCTGTCCGATCTGGCCATCGTCGGCATCGACGACGCCTCGGTGCGCGCCGCCGAGCGGCCGGGCTATCTCTGGAACCCCCTGTATGCCGAATTTCTCAAGGGCGTCGCCCAGGCCTCGGCCTCGACCGTCCTGCTCGACATCGTCTTCAAAGCCGGTTCGGATCTGGCTCTGCGAGAGTATATCGGCCGGTTTTTCGCCGATCGCGGTTTTGATATACCTTTAAATATATTGCGCCAGTTCAGCCTCGATCAGCCGCTCCGAGAGGCCGTTCTGACCGCTGGCCGGATGGGTTTGCGCATCGTGCTCGGCTACACCTGGGAAAAGGGCCAGCCGCTGACGATCGAGGACGCCCTCCTCCGGTCCGTCCCCTTCGGCCAGGTCGGCTTTTTCAACGTCTCGACCGACCCCGACCGCACGATACAGTCGGCCGTCCTGTACGGGCGCGAACCCTCGACGAACCGCCTGCTGCCCTCGATCGACCTCGTCGTCGCCAGCCTCAGCCGGCCGGGCCTTTTCGCCCTCTCCGGGGACGGCACACCCACCGTTGCCGGAGAGCCTCTCGCCGATGCGGACGGGGAACGCGAAGCCCTGATCGATTTCGCCGGTCCGGCGGGAACGATCCCGATCGAATCATTCAAGGATGTCCTTACAGACGTCCGCGAGCACCCGGAACGCCTCGCGCGCTTCGCCGGCAAAACGCTGCTGGTCGGCGTCATCGAGATTGCCGACGTCAAGATGACGGCCGCGGGGCTGATGTCAGGCATCGAACTGCATGGAAACATCATCGAAAATCTCGTCAACCGGCGTTTTCTGCGGCGCCCGCCCCCGTGGTTCGAGCCTGTGGCGCTTGTCTTCCTGCTGCTCCTCATGACCGCCGCATGGGGAAAAAGCCTCATGAGCGGCCTCCTGCTGACCCTGCTCGGAAGTCCCGCCTGGTTCGCCCTCGTCACCGAATCGTTCAAGGCAGGCCATCTGCTTCCCTTTGCACGCCCCACGCTGCTGCTGATCGGCGGCAGCGCCCTCGCCGCCCTCTGGATGTACCGGCGCGCCGAGGAAGGCCGCCGGAAAGTGCGCGAGCTGTTCGGCCGATACGTGAATGATTCTATTGTATCTTCTATATTACAGCAGTCCCCGGACTCGTTTCTCGGGGGAACCCGGCGCGAGGTCTGCGTCATGTTCTCCGACATCCGCGGCTTCACCACGTTTTCCGAGAACCGGTCGCCTGACCAGGTCGTGCAGTTCCTGAATCGGTATTTCGAGGGACTGACCGAGATCATCCTCAGGCACGACGGGGTTGTCGACAAGTTTCTCGGAGACGGGCTGATGGCCTTCTTCAACGCGCCCCTCGACACGCCGGACTACGCCATGCGCGCCACGGACGCCGCCCTCGCGATGCGGGAGTTCGTCCGGACCGAGGAAATCCGCCGACTTGTCGAACCGTTTGACCTGAAGATCGGGATCGCGCTCCATGGAGGGCCGGCCCTGGTCGGCAACATCGGCTCGATCCGGAAAACCGAGTTCACCGCGATCGGGGACACCGTGAACACCTCTTCCCGGCTCGAAAGCTTGAACAAGGAGTATGGAACGGATATCATTGCAAGCGAGACACACGTCAGACTGACCGGCCAGGCCTTCGAATGGCGTTTCCTCGAGGAGAAGCCGATCCGCGGCCGGGAACAGTCGATTCGCCTGTATGCCCTCATCGGGCGGGCCGGGAGCAACCCGGTTCACGGCAGAGGAGAACGATCATGAGAACCTTCACCTTCAGGCACGCGCTCCAGATCTTCGTGTTCGCCGCAGCGGCCGGCTCGTTCGCCGCATGGGCCGGGGACGCCGCGATGATCTCGGCGATCGAGGGAAACAAGGCATGTACCGCCACCCTCGACAACGCGACCTGGACGCCCCTGCTGGGCGAGACGATTCCCGAGAAGACCGGCCTTGACGTCGGCGCCGACACGAGCGTGAATCTCGTCCACTTCGGAACGAACAGTGAGGTCACGCTGCAGGCCGGAGCCCGGGTCACCGTCCTGATGAGCGGCATCGAAGGCCTCGCCTCGGTAGCCAGCCAGGCGAAGCTCGAGGAGATGCCGAAGGGCCTCGACCTCGAAGCCCGCCACCAGCAGCAGGTCGGGGCCGTGAACATGCAGCACATGGCCCAGGCTGCGCCTCAAAAGGTGTTCCGGGCGAAGGCGGAAACACGACCGGCGCCCGAACCGTCCGGTGCCGGCCCGGCCGTTCCTCCCCCCCCGCCGCCTGTCGTGATGCCGGCGCCGGCTCCCGTCGCGGCTCCGGATATGTTGGAAGCCATGGACACGCAAAAGCGCATCGGGCTCACCAGGGGCGGCGAATTCAATAAAGGTGCCGATATAATCGATTTCGAAGAAGAAGCTTCGGCAAGGGAACAGGCAAATGCCTCTCTGGAAGCCAAAAGCCCCCCCAAGGAGCAGTTCGATGCCTCATCGGCTCTCATGCGCACGGTCTCGATCGCCATTCCCGTCACGCGCCTGACCGACCGGCTCGGCCGGCTCGAAGCCCTGACGGTATCATCCGTTCCTCAGGCGTTCACGTCCAGGGAAGTGGCTGACATGCCCGGCGTTTCGACCTGCACCTGGGCCCTGTCCGACGTTCATCTCCCCGCCGGCGATACCCAGGCGGATGTCAGGCTGACCGGCCCGGACAAGCGCGAAGCCGCTCTCACCGTCTCACTCATCGACAACGCCGATATTTCCGTTTCGGCGGCCGTCCGATTCGAGTTCCGGGGACTCCCCGCCCAGGCGGCCGCGGTCTGGATCGAACTGTTGAAGCGGGAAGCCGTGTCGCCTGACATCGCGGCCGCTCATCTGCGGCGTCTGGCGGCGGCGATCGTAACGAAGCTGCACTGAGGGAGTTCATCCGATGCCGACGACGCGCGAAACGCCCCTGCTCGATATCGCCTGGCGCCCGACGAAGGGCGTCGTCCTGTTCGCCGACATCGAGGGGTTCTTCCCGATGGCCGGCAGGATGAAGCTCGACGAACTCTGCTCGTTCACGCAGTCGCTGTACAGCCTTTGGGGCGGCGAGATCAGGCACCAGCGCGGCGAGGTCGTCATGCACGTCGGCGACTCCGTCGTCGGCCTGTTCACGGCGGAGGGCTGCGGCAGCGCCGACCCCGAATGGTGCGCGACGCTGGCGGCGTTTCACATCTGCAAGGCGGCGAAAAAGATCCGGCCCGATCTCGAGATCAACGTCGCGCTGAACATCGGCGAGGTCGCCGACGGCCGATGGGAAGAGCAGGGCCGCACCATGCGCGCGCTGCTGGGCGACCCCGTCAACCGCGCCGCCGTCATGCTGAACGGCAAGCAGAAGGGCATCTTCGCGACGCCCCCGATCGTCGATGTGCTCGGCCCGCGCGTGAAGACCGAGAAGTTCTCGCTCCGCATGACCTCGGCCAACGGCCAGGACGAAACCGTCTACAAGCTCGTATCTCTTGTACTATAGATAAAAGCGGGTCACTCCCCGAGCCCTGCGGCCTGCCGCAGGGCTTTCGTTTCGGCGTCGGTCAGCGGCCGGGTCGCGCCCTGCTCCAGCGTGCCGAGGGTGATCGGGCCGAAACTGATGCGGTGGAGCGCCGTCACCTCCCGTCCCAGCGCCGCGAACATGCGCCTGATCTGGCGCTTCCGGCCTTCGCGCAGGGCGACGAGATACACGTCGGGCCGCTTGTCCAGCTGTTTCAGGCGGCAGGGCGCCGTCAGGCCATCGTCGAGTTCGAGCCCTGACGTGAACCGGCGCTGTTCCTCGGCGGAGAGCGCGGTCCCGCGGATCTCGACCCGATACCCCTTCTCGACCTTGTAGCGCGGGTGCAGGAGGCGGTTCGCGAGCTCCCCGTCGTCTGTCATCAGCAGGAGGCCGGTCGAATCGAGATCGAGACGGCCGATCGGAAACAGGCGGGGCGTTCCTTTCGGAAGAAGGTCGGGAAGCGCTTTCCGCCCGTGCTCGTCGGACATGGTGGAAACGTATCCGAGGGGTTTGTGCAGGGCGAGATAGCATCGTCGTTCCGCCGCCGGGGGCCTCACCCGGCGCCCGTCAACCTCGATCGCATCGACATCGGGATCGGCCTTGGTGCCCTGCTGGTCCACAACCTGGCCGTTGAGCCTGATGCGGCCGGCCTCGATCCACTCCTCGACGGCGCGTCTGGACGCGATGCCCCAGGAGGCGAGCAGTTTCGTGAGACGAACGGGTTCCATGCGGCTCAGCGGGCGACGCGCCGGGCCGTCACGGTGAAGTGCATCAGGCGGCCGGCCTTGTGGTCGCGGTAACTGCCGCGCTCGAAGAATGGTTCCATAACACCTGGTATATTCTGGAGCGCCGGAAACAGGTCGGAAAAGATGAGGCGGCTTTTCAGCGTCAGCCCCGTCACCACGAAGCGGTCAGGCTGTTCCACCGTGACGCCGGTGACGATCAGGCCTTTCTCGAGGTCCTGCTCGGGCCTGTTCCATGGAAGCGATGCCCGGACGAGCGTGTCGGCCATGGCGATGATTGCCGCGGAATCGGGGGAACTCCCTTCCGAGAGAACCAGCGTTGCCTTGCACCGGGAGCCCGGAGAACAGTCGACGGAAAGTGACCGGACACGCGCGCCGAATTCTCCCCGCACGCTTTCGAACAACCTCGGCGTTTCGGAAAAATTGCAGGCGACGACCAGCCGCCGCCCCCCCTGCACGTTTCTGTCTTCGAGAAGATCGGCGAAGCCGAGGAACCGTCCGAGCGAGGTATCTGCGGCAACGTTTCCGACGGCGGCGGCGCCGGCAGCCTGCCGTCCGAAGCCGACCGTCAGCGCCCCGGTCTCGAGGCTTTCCCGCCGCTTCGCGCCCTGGTAGGTCAGTCCCAGGGTTGCCGCGACGGGCTTGAGGGACTCCACATTCTGTTCGCTCGTCACGACGGCGTTCATCTGGATCCCCGAAGGGGTCCAGGAGAACTGCAGACCGCCGCGACGCTCGGAGGGCCAGGGAGCGCTCAGCAGGGCCACGACGTCAGCGAGCGGCGAGACGGCTTGCTCGGCCGGCTGGCCGGAGGCGGACGACGGGCCCGTCAGCAGTGTCACGGCCCATGACGGCGGCGCGAGCGGCACGACATCAGCCTTGAGCATGGCCTGTCCGTTCTCCCGTGCGATCATCGCCCCGGCACCCGCGAGCTGTTCCGGCGTGAGATGGAGAACCAGCTTGTGCAGGCTGCTGCCGTCGGGCGCCATCTGGAGGCTGATCTCGCGCAGATCGCAGCCGTTCCCCAGTCGTTCGAAGCGGCCGACCAGGTCGGCAGCAGGCATGAACGCGTTGTCGTCGCTCAGGTCGAGGGTGAAAACCTGCTCGGTCCCCACCTTCGAGCGGGAGATCGTTTTCGACCTCGCCGGGATGGCGCTTCCTCCGCGCTTCAGCGTGGCCGACAATCCGCTCAGGCTCGGCGCGACGATCTGCAGCGAGCGAAGCCCTTTCGCCTCGACGGTGCAGCTGTACAGCCTGACGTCGTCGATTGCCGGCCGAGCCATATTGAAAACGGGCATTTCATCGAAGGGAACGAGCCGGGCCAGGGCGTCTCCACCAGTTCCATCCGCGTCCCCGGCGTTCAGGCGAAGCATGAGATCGAACACCGCCGTCCCCTCCGGCGACGTCGCCGAAACGGACGGCTTCACCACGAACTTCTCGACCAGGACGGTTCTGTTCCGGCGAAGTTTTTCCACGAGCCGCTTCACATCCGCAATTCCCGGGGCCACGACCGAGAGATCGACCAGGGCCTCTCCTCCGGCCGGGGCGGCGGTCAGCGTGCATCTGCTCAGTTCGAGCTCAGCCTCGGCGGCCGTGCTTATCAGCTCCCCGACGATATCGTTGGAACCGCGCAGCGCCGAGACAGCCTCGGGAAGAGCGGGCGACTGTTGCGCGAAAACCGGCCCGCACGCAAATGTCGCAACCGTGCAGGCGATCAGGCCGAGATACGAAAACTGGCGAAGCATGGCGGTTCCTCCACTCCGGTAGGTATCGACTGCCGGCGGCCGGCCGCCGCCGCCGCGGTCAGGAGGCCGCGGGGAACTCGATCGTGACGAGCGTGTTCGCCCCGGGGGTGCTCTTGACGAGGATCTGGCCGCCGCAGGCGCTCATCAGTTTCCGGCTGACGGCCAGGCCGAGGCCGAGCGTCTTGCGGCCGAGCGGCGAGAACGGCGCGAACAGCCGCACCTGGTCTTCCGCGGAGATGCCGGCGCCATTGTCGAAGATGACGAGTTCGACGCGATCGGCGGCGCCGGGCTTGAGCCGGCTCATGAGCTTCAGCTCTCCGTTCGGCTTCAGGGCCATCAGGCTGTTGACGACGACGTTCGCGACCACGTGCCGGAAGTATTCTATATCGAAAGATATATTCGGAAGGTCCTTCGCGAGATTCTTCGCGACCTTGAGCCCCTGGCCGATGTCCGCCCGCCCCGAGAGAAGCCGCGCCGTCACGACGTGATGCCGGAGCTTCCCGATGATTTCCGTGTCGATCAGCTCGTTCAGGGGCAGAGCGGTCTTCGATGCGGCGGGCGCGCTGAAGTGATACATCATGTTCCGGATGTTGAAATCCATCTTCTGGCCCTGAGCCTGGATGATCGGAAGCGCTTTTGAGGGATCTCCCGACTGGGCCAGCGTCTGGATCTGCGACAGGGGGTCGGCGAGATTCGATTTGAGCACCTCGGCCCCGATGGTGACCTGGCCGCCCGCCGGAGCGGAAAGCTTGTCGAGGCTCGCTCGAAACGCCTGGAGCTCGCCGGTGAAGCTGGTGAGCACACCCGCATCGACGGCGGCCCCGCCGGCGACGGTCGCGACAGCCGCCGGCGGGGAAGCCGGAACGGAGATCGCGGCATTCTTCTCGCCGGGCTTGGAAGAGTTCTGGTCGTCACCGCCGGCGTCGAGGGTCGTGCGGAAGATCTCCTCGACCGTCGTCCGCTTGTTCAGCAGCTTGTAGATCGCCGATTCGCGCAGGGAAAGCATGCCGTCGGCAAGGGCCTGCCTGCGGAGGTCTTCCGTGCTGGCCTTGTTCTCGATCATCTCGCGGATCTTCCCGGTCATGCTGAGCACCTCGTAGATGCCCTGGCGACCCTTGTAGCCGGAATTGTCGCAGTCCTGGCAGCCCGTGCCCTTGGAGAAAGAGAGGTTGTTGATATCGAGTTCCGTCAGCCGCAGTTTCTCCAGCAGCTGGGGAGTGATTCCGAGAGATTTGACGACGTCCGGCGCCGGTTTGAACTCGGCTGCGCACGATTTGCAGATCTTCCGAACGAGGCGCTGGGCCTCGACGACCCGGATAGACGTCGTCAGGCTGAACGGCTCGATGCCCATGTTGAGCAGACGGCTGATGGTCGACGGCGCGTCGTTCGTGTGAAGCGTCGAGATGACGAGGTGGCCGGTCATGGCCGCCTTGATCGCAATGCTCGCCGTTTCGAAGTCGCGGATTTCGCCGATCATGATGACGTTCGGATCCTGGCGGAGGAACGAGCGCAGCGCGGCGCCGAAGTCGAGGCCGATGTCGGCATGGCACTGGACCTGGTTGATGCCCATCAGGTTGTACTCGACCGGGTCCTCGGCCGTCATGATGTTGATCGAAGGGTTGTTCAGCAAAAAGAGCGACGAATAGAGAGTGGTCGTCTTTCCCGAGCCGGTCGGGCCCGTGACGAGCACGATACCGTTCGGCGCCTTGACGCCTTCCATGAACAGTTCGAGCACGTGCGGCTCGAAGCCCAGGTCGGTGAGGTTGACCTTGAGGTTGCCCTGGTCGAGCAGGCGCATGCAGACCTTTTCGCCCCAGACGCACGGCACGAGCGAAACGCGCAGATCGACCTTGCGCTCGGCGAGGTGAAGCTTGATGCGGCCGTCCTGCGGACAGCGCGTCTCGGCGATATCCAGGTTCGCCATGACCTTGATGCGGCTGACGACACCGGCGTGAGCGGCTTTCGTGGGCTTCATCTGAAGCTTCATCACGCCGTCCTTGCGGAATCGCACGCGAAGCTCGTCTTCGAACGGCTCGATGTGGATGTCCGACGCGCCGGTCTGGACGGCCTGCGTGATGATCAGGTTCACCAGCTTGATGATCGGCGCGTCATTCTCGCCCAAATCTCCCAGCGCCTCATCCGCATTTGAGCTGCTGCCACCGCCCACCTGGTCGGCAAGGGCGTCGACGCTCTCGCCATACAGTTTTCCGAGAGCGGACATGATCGAAAGTTCGGAGCTGACGACCGGCGAGATGCGCATGCCCGTCATCATCTCGATGTGATCGATCGTGATGATGTCGGTCGGATCAGTCATCGCGATGACCAGCTTGCTCTCTTCCTTTTTGACCGGGCACAGGATGTGGTCGTAGCAGAGTTTCTTCGGAAGCAGCGTCGCCAGCACCGGGTCGACGAGGCTTTCCTCGAGATCGACGTAGGGAATGTCGAACTGCTTGGAAAGGGCGATCGACAACTGCTTGTTCGAGAGGATGCCGTTCTTGACCAGGTAGGCGCCGAGGCGGGTCTTGTCTTTCTTCGCCTTGTCGAGCGCGTCCTTCATCTGCTCGGCAGTGCAGTATTTGGCTTCGACGATGATGTCGCCGAGCCGCTTGCGGGGGCCTTTTTTGCCGCCCGTCGGCGCGGCCGGCTTTTTCTGCTCGGACAGCTGCTTGAGCCGTTTTTCGAGGGCGTCCCAGAGCACCTTGGCCGGCTTGAGCGCGAGCGTCGGGTTTTTGGCCCCGAGCGCCTGGAAAATCTCGGAGGATTTCGCAGGCGCCAGCATGCCGACCAGCAGTTCCTGGCCGTTGAGCTTGATCGGAATCGCCTTGTGCTCGACCATCAACTCGAGCGTGAACAGTTTCAGCACTTCCGAGGGGATCTGCACCGCATCGAGGTCGATGAACGCCACGTCGAGAATCGTGGCCTCGATCTCGGCCAGGATCCTGGGCGTCACCTGCTGCCGGGTGGCGACGGCGAAAATCAGTTCTTCGGGATCGGTCTTCTCTTTCCGGAGGGTGTCCCATTCCTCGTTGGAAACGGCCTTCTTCTCACGAAGCATGACGCCGAGCTTCTGGAGCATGAACGAGTCGGTCGGAAACGCGGGGAAACTCCCCTGGAACAGCACGTCATCCATTGTCGGTTGGTCCTCGATCTTCCGGCCCGGCCGCGAGAATGCGCTCGGCCATCGCGGCGAAGGCCGGCCGCAGGCCGATCGTCAGCGCCTGCATCAGATGCTGTCTCGCCTTGGCCGGAGCCTTTTTCCGCAGGAGCATGCCGAGCTGGAACTGGGCATCGGCGTACCGCGGGTTCAGCTCGATCGCCTTCCGCAGGCCCCGTTCGGCCGCGGCGCGCTTTCCGAGCTGGAGGGAGCACATCGCCACCCAGTAGTAGGCATCGGGATACCGGCTGTTCATGCCTGCCGCTTCCTCGAAATGTCTCAGGGCATCGGCCCAGAGCGCGTCTTCGAAATACTTGATGCCCAGGCTGATGCGGCTGGCCGCCATGTCGAGCTCGATGACGGCGATCTTCTTCAGTTCGATCAGCGACTCTTCGAGATACCCCTGCCTGAGAAGGGTTTCCGCGGCCTGGAACGCCGGCGCGACGCCCTGCTTCTTGTGAAGCACCATCTCGCGATACGCCGAGACGGCCGCGTCGTAGTTTCCCTGCATTTCCCGGAGGGTGCCGAGGTAGAAGGAAGCGGCAACCAGGCCGGGGTGTTTCGCGACCAGCTCCTCGAGCAGCGAGCCCGCCTCGCAGAACGCGCCGCGGAACAGGAGGGCCTTTCCGAGCGAGAGGCCGATGTCGGGGTAGTTGGGGTGCGCCCCGTATTCGCGCCGCAGCCGCGTGATTTCGAGGTCGAGATCGGCAATGCGCATGCGGAGGCTGTCGAGGTTGCGGCGGGCGACGGCCATCCGGGGCTGGCGGCGCAGCACCTCTTCGAAACAGCCGCGCGCCTCGTCGAGACGGTACATTTCCATCCGGAGCGAGCCGAGATTGTTCACCACGCGCATGTCATCGGGGGCCAGGCGGCGGGCTTCCGTGAACTGCTCCTCGGCGTCGCGGAACAGGCCGCGGGCGAGGAAAATATTGCCGAGATTGTTGGTGATTTCCGGGTCGTTGGGGAACAGTGTCTTCGCCTGCCGGAGGGTCTTCTCGGCTTCTTCGAGATACCCCAGGCGCCTCTGGATGCTCGCCTTCAGGAGAAGCAGGGGCCTGGACTCGGGAACGATCGCTTCGGCGGCATCGAGTTGGGAAAGCGCTTCCTGCGTCTTGTCCAGCCGGAGGAGTTCCTCGATCTTGTTGCCGAGGGCACCGGAGCCTTCGATGACCAGTTGTCGGGAGAGATCCTGGACCTCCCCGTCGAAGGCGGCTTCGATGAACGAGGAAAGCTGGCCGGTGACCTCGCTGGACTTTTTGCGGGCCGCTTCCAGCATGAAGGCGATGTTCGGGTATTCGGGGTCGAGTTGCTGTACCATGCGGAACTCGTGCAGTGCAGCGGGAAAAAAACCGCCCCGGAAATAATGGATGGCCCTGTCGAAGTGTTCCTCGGCCTCTTTCGCTCTCATCGTCGTCCCGTCAAATGTGGGGTGTTGCCTTATGGTTGGGTTGGTGATACACTCTGGTATACCCTATCAGATAGTGCTTGTCAACGGGAAAACCCCCCAGGAGGGCTTCCATGGATTCCACCCCCGGAATCAAGATGAAGTTTTGTGAGTCACTGGACCGCTTTGTCGCGATTCGGGCGTTCACGCCCGAACAGAAGCAGCAGCTCTTCAAGAACATCAAGATCACAGACAAGAAATCCTACAAGCGTCTGATCATCAACGCATCGGTAGTGAACTACCTTGACGAGATCGCGCCCCTGGTGTTCGGGAACAACGAATACCCGCTTCTGGGCGAGATCATCGAACAGGAACTGTATAACCTGTGCGTCAAGGTCAACCCCTCTCTCGACATCAAGGAAGTGACCATCCAGGTCGACGAGAATCAGCCCCAGGGCGCGATTCCGATGCTCGGTTCCGAGGCCGCCGACGAGGCGAAGGCGAAGAACCAGCGTTTCATGGAGATCGAGAAGCACCTGAAGAAGCGCATCATCGGCCAGGATGAAGCCATCACGGCTGTCGCGCAGGCGATCCGCAAGGCCAAGGTCGGCCTGAAGAACCCGAAGCGGCCGATCGGCAGCTTCATCTTTGTCGGCCAGACCGGCGTCGGCAAGACCGAGCTCGCCAAGGCGCTGTGCGAGTTTCTGACCGGCAACGAGACCGACCTCGTCCGCGTCGACTGCTCGGAATACGCCATGAGCCACGAATACTCGAAGCTGATCGGCGCGCCCCCCGGCTACATCGGCCACAACGAGGGCGGCTACCTGACCGAGGCCGTCAAGAACAAGCCGAACGGCGTCGTCGTGTTCGACGAGATCGAGAAGGCGCACGAGAAGGTGCACAACCTGCTCCTGCAGCTGCTCGACGAAGGCATTCTCACCGACAGCAAGGGCGAGATGGTCAGCTTCCGCGAAGCCTGCATCATCATGACCACCAACGTCGGCGTCAGCGACATCACCTCCGAAGAGAGCAAGCCGGGCTTCCGCGTCGGCGGCGACACCGCCAAGGCCAAGGCCGACAAGCCGAAAGAGAAGCTCGAGGAGCTGTCGCACGCGCAGAAGACGAAGATCACGCGCAAGAGCCTCGAGAAAAAGTTCCCGCCCGAGTTCCTCAACCGCATCGACGACATCATCGTGTTCCGCGCCCTGACGAAGGAAGACAACCTGCACATCCTCGACATCATGCTCAACGAGGTCGCCTCACGGCTCTCGAACCTGAACATGAAGATCGAGTTCACCGAAGAGCTGCGCACCTTCCTCGTCGACCAGGGAACCGACCTGAAATACGGCGCCCGCCCCCTGCGCCGCTGCATCCACCGGCACATCGAGAACCCCCTCGCCGAGTTGATCCTGAAGGGCGAGCAGTTCAAGGCAGGCGACGTCATCTCGGCCGTGCCCGGCAAGGATGCCGACGGCGAAGACACGGCGGCCTTCAAGGTGACGGGCCAGTTTGAAATTCCGAAGCCCGATTCGGCCCCCGTGCCGACGGTGCCCGAACAGACCCCAAAAAAATAACGACAAATATACCAACATCGCCTTCCGGCCCCCGGAAGGCGATGTTGTTTTTATCGCATTTTCACACCCTACTTTCGCGCAATGCGCGAGTTCGAAGCCCCGCCCGGCGCTTTCCCCGTATACAACTCGTAGGCAATGCGCCCGGCGAGCGACGCCGCACGCACTGACGAGAAGCCGGGCTGGCCGACCAGGACGGTGAGCGCGAGGTCCCTGCCGCCGGTGCGGGTGAAGCCGCCAAACCAGGTGAACAGGTAGTGCGGGTCGGTCCCGGTCAGAGTACCGGTCTTTCCGCCGCTCATGTTCGCGAGGGCGGGGCAGCTCTTGTAGCACGCGAAGCCGCGCTTGCCGGTTCCATGGGTCGTGGTCGTGCGCATCATCTCGTAGATCTGCGTGGCGACGCCGGACGGAATGGGTTGTGCGAGCGGGAACGGCTGGCGACGGAACACCACCTGGCCCCTGTGGACGATGTAGTCGACCAGATAGGGCTTCATCATGCGGCCGCGGTTCAGCACGGTCGATACGATGCTCGAGACGTGCATCGGCGAGACTTCGAACTCGCGGTTCAGGCCGGCGGCCGATTCCCCGAGCTTCACGCCGGAATCGGGGATGTCGGCGACGGATTTCGTCACGGGCAGGTCGAAGTAGAACGGCCGGTTGAACCCGAATGCATTCGCGTAGGCGAGCAGGACGGATTTGCCGACCGCCCGGCCGACGACGCCGAACACGCCGTTGTGGGATTTGGCGAACGCACGCCACAGCTCGAGCGAGGCCTTGCGGCCGATGCGGATGCGGCTGGCGGGAACGACTTTCTGCCGGTCGATGCCTGCTGCCGCGGTGATGATCTTGAAGATCGAGGCAACAGGGAACGTGGCTTTCAGGGCCCAGTTGTCGGTGATGAAGCCGGGCGAGTCGGGCGAGAGGATGGTGCGCTTGTCGGAAGAGGTCAGAGCGAGAATCGCCCCCGTGGAGGGATCCTGGATGACCGCGGCGCCCATCTTGGTCGTGTAATGTTTGAACGCGCTTTCCACAAGGCGCTGGAGAGCAGGCCGGATCGTCATCACGATCCGGGTGTCGGCGTTGTAGTCGACGACATACCGGTCGAGGCCGGGGTCATACCGCCATGGCCGGGTGGGCAGGAGGCGGATGACCTCGAGAATCGAGAGCTGGCGGCCGTCCACTGGCGCGTTCGCGGTCTGCGCCGCGGCGGGTCCGGGATTCGCCACGTGCGTGGGGGCCGGCGCCGGAGCGACCATCGGCACCGAGACGGGGGCCATGGCTGAGGCCGGCTTCACTTCAGGCCGCATGCCGATGACGGGGACCTGGCTGCCGGAGTGTGCCGTTGCAACGGAGGTTTCTGACGCATCGCCGTCGATCTCGCCGGACTCGCTGGCGCACTCTTCGCCGTCTTCCCCGGTCTCGTCGTCGTCGGCTGCCGCGAGGGCGTCGGCGGTGAAGGATGCGGCGCCACTCGCCTCTTCGATGACTTCCTCATGCGGGGCAGCCATCTCATGCGAATTGCCGGCGGCGGACGCGGCAGTCTCGATCATGGCGGCACCGGAGGTGTTTTTCAGCGACAGGCCGGCATTCATCGCGATGTTCACCGGAGGCGTCTGAGAGGCGGACGACGTTCGCATCGCGGACGTATCGATCCTGCCGGAACCGCTCAGGGGCAGCGACTTGAACTGGACCGCGGCGAACCCGGAGGTACCGGCGTCGGCCTTGCCGAGCGACGTGGTGCGGACGGCGCCGGTCGCGAAGACGGCCGTGCCGTCTTCCTCGGAGACGAAGAAGACCAGCGCGTCGACGATCGACGAGTCGATCGCGAGCGTCATGAACATCAGATAACCCACGATGCACAGCAGATTCAGCGACTTGATGGAGGTTGATATCATGCGGTTCCTGGTATCGTTTCAGCGGATTCCGCCCGGCGTGGGCGGTGGCGGCGCACCGGGACGGGGCGGCGCAAGGCGTCGGGGGTCAGCGGGCGGCCAGTCGGACGACCAGGCCGGTGCGGGGCACGAGCAGGCGTTCGCCAAGCTGGAGGCCCTTCTCGTCACGGATCCTGTTGAGCCGGACGATCGCCCCGGTCATGCGGGTGTTGCCATAAAGCTTCGTCGAAATCGAATCGAGCGTGTCGCCGCGCTCGATCGTGTATTCGAGATACCGCCCCTTTTCCTGGACCTGGACGTTTTTGGCGGCGGGGGCCTTGGCAACCTCCTGCGCGCTGGTCGTCACTTTCGGAGCGACCGCGACCGGCTCGGGCGGGATGCTCCTGGCCGCGGGGGCGAATGCGCCCTCGGGCGCCGGCCGCACCGGTTGCCGGATGCAGGGCTGGTTGATCAGGCTGTCGATGCGCCCCACCAGCAGCGGCGACGCCGGCCGGTCGATGCCCGGCACGACGGGCGACTGCGGCCCGATGTCCCCGTGAATGGTGAAGGCGAAGGCGATCTGCAGCATGAACAGACCGACGACGAAAAACAGGAACAACCCGCGATGCGATGCGGGCGAACGGCGTTTTGCGCGGGAGATCATGAAACAACCTCCAGAATAGGCTAGAAAACCTATCGGCATCCCCCGCCCCGTTCATGAGCGCCCGCTTGTCGGAACCCGATGCATTTGTCACGCTGAAACACGAAGCCAACGTTTCCTACATGGCGAATCTGATAGGATATACAAACCCTGCCTCGGAACTCCGGAGCATCACGCGTCCCTGCGATGAGGCAGCATGGGAGGGCATGCAATGAAGGTTCTTCATACCTCGGATTGGCATCTCGGTCAGTTGCTGAAACAGCAGAAACGCGACGAGGAGCACCACGCGTTCCTGGCATGGCTTCTCGATACGGTGAAGGATGAGGGCATCGAGCTTCTCCTTATAGCTGGTGATATTTTCGACTCGGGCCTGCCACCGAACTATGCCCTGGAGATGTATTACTCCTTCCTGAGCCGGTGCGCCGAGCAGGGCTGTCGCAGCGTCATCGTCGTCGGAGGCAACCACGACTCGCCCGCAACGCTTCAGGCGCCAAAACCGGTTCTCAAGGCGATCAACGTCACCGTCACCGCCATCCGCGATCGCGAGCAGCCTGACAATGACCTCGTTCTCGCGCATGACGCCGCCGGCGATCCAGCCGTTCTCGTCTGCGCCATTCCTTTTCTCCGCGATCAGGATGTCTACATTCCCCAGGCCGGCGAGCAGGGCGACATTCGCACCCAGGGCATCATCAGGGGAACGGCGGACTGGTACCGCCGGCAGGTCGATCTCGCCCTCGCCCGGCGGAAGGAACTCGGCCGCCCCGACCTTCCCATCATCGCGACGGGCCACCTGTTCGCCGAAGGCGCTTCCCTCGCCGGCTCCGAACGCGAGCTCTACGTCGGCAATCTCGGAGCCTTCCCCGCCGCCTGTTTTCCGGACGAAGCCGCGTATGTCGCTCTCGGTCATCTGCACCGGCCGCAGATCGTTCCGAACCACCCGCGCGTCCGGTATTCCGGTTCGCCCGTTCCGTGTTCGTTCGACGAGGCCGCCCACGAGAAACAGGTGCTGGTTTTCGATTCGGCCGCGCCCGCCGACGTTCGTTCGCTCACGGTCCCCGTTTTTCGCCGTCTGGCGACGGTCAGGGGTGATCTGGCCGCCATCGGACGCCAGATGCACGAACTCGATCATGCGCCCCTGAAAACCTGGGTGTATGCGGAGTATACGGGCGACACCCTCATGCCCGACCTCGAAGACCGGGTGAACGACCTGGCGAAGGATCTCCCCGTCGACATCATCGGTTGCCAGGATCTCGCACACCGGGTCACGGTGCCCGGCGAGCCCCAGGGCTACGCAAACGAACTGGTTCCGCGGGAAGTGTTCGAATTGTGCATCGAACGATCGGGGCTCTCTCCGGAAGATCGAATCCAAGTCCGCGAGGCTTTCCAGGAGATCTATCTGGAGGTTCGTGAGGAAGGAAACGCATGAAAATCCTGAGCGTCCGGTTCATCAACATCAACTCGCTCAAGGGGGATTTCGAAATCGACTTCACCAGCCCGGAACTGGCCGGCCGCGGCATTTTCGCGATCACCGGCCGCACCGGTTCGGGCAAGACGAGCATTCTCGACGCGCTCACCCTCGCCTTGTTCGGAAGAACTCCCCGCCTGAGCAGCCTGGCTTCGGAAAACGAACTGATGAGCCGGGGCGCCGGCTTCTGCCAGTCGGAAGTGACGTTCGAGGCCGCCGTCGACGGTCGCCTGCTGCGGTTTCGCTCGCGCTGGGAACAGAGGCGCGCCCGCGGCAAACCCGACGGGAACCTCCAGCCGGCCCACATGCAACTCATCCAGGAAGAAGGCAAACGGCCGGGCGATGCCTGGGAATCCACACGACTTTCCGAAGTTCCCCGCAAGGTCGAGGAAATCACCGGTCTCGACTACGAGCGGTTCACACGCACCTGTCTGCTCGCCCAGGGCCAGTTCGCCGCGTTCCTCGATGCGAAGCCGGCCGACCGGGCACAGATTCTGGAACAAATAACAGGAACTGATATATATCGTATCATTTCTATTACGGCATATCGGCGCCATGCCGACGTGGAAGCGAAGATCACGGAACTCCGGCATCGGATCGAAGGCATCACCCTCCTGAATGACGAGGAGTTCGACGCCCTCAGCCGGACGACCGAGGGACTTCACAGGGACTGGGAAACATGCGACGGCCGCAGGCAGGAGGTTCAGCGGCAGATCGCCTGGATCGGGGAGTTCCAGGGTCTTCTCCAGAACCGGAACGACCTGCTCGCCCGCCGGCAAGCCCTCGCCGCCGAGCGCGAAACCCACGCCGCCGAGTTTCAGAAGCTGGAGACAAGCCGGAAAGCAGAGCCCGCGCGGCTCCCCCTGGCGCAGCGGGATTCGCTGCTTGCGAGCAGGAAAAGCCGGGAAGCCGAGTTGGACCATGCCGTATCGGGGATTCCCCCTGCACGCGTCGACTGCGCAACCGCCCAGCTCGAACTGGAACAGGCCAAAGCAGCAAAAGCCGAGTTTCAAAAGGGTTCCGCCATCGAACTCGATCTGATCAAGAACGTCAGGGCGGTGGACCAGGAGCTTCGCAACCGGCAAGAGGCACGGGCGAAACTGTCCGCTCAGCTCGAGGATCTGGGGAAGAAAAAGGCAGAGGCGGAAAGCCGTGTCCGCACGACCGAAAAGGCGATCGCGACCTGCGAGACACAAAAGAGTCACCTCGAAGACGAACGTGCGAAAACCGCGATCGACGCCGGGCTAGCCGGAGACCTGAAGGCGCTCGAAGCCCTCGCTGGGCGGCATGGAGAGCTCGAGAAAGATCTGCGTGCGACGGCGAAGGAACTCGAAACGTGCCGAAAAACGCTCGAGGCGGCGAGGCACGATGTCGACGCGCTTGCAAAGAGCATCGAACAGGCCGAGAAGGAGGTCGCGAAACAGGCGGCCGACCGTCAGAAGCAGGAAGAGTCGATGGCGGGCACCTTTCCCGGGGCCACGGTCAAAAGCCTCCAGGCGGCGGTCAGAGATGCTGCAAAAAGGCTGGCCGGTGCGGAGGAAGCGCAATGCCTCGCAGGCGAACTCCGGGAGTCGGCCGGCGACGAGCGCCGCATCGGTGAAGCCATCGTCAGGCGAAAAGGTGAGGTCGAAAAAGCCGGCGTCGCGGTCGAGGCTCTCGAAGAGAAGACGACCGGTTTCGAAGTCGAGATCGAAGAACTGAACGAGCAGAAGACCCGGCTGAAAATCACGGCTTCGTTCGAGGACCAGCGGCACCTGCTCGAGGATGGCAAGCCCTGCCCGCTGTGCGGCGCCCTTGAACACCCGTTTGCCGCCGGCGTCGATGGGGCTTCGCAGGTGAAAGAGATCGAAGTCCGGCTGAAAAAGGCGAAAGCCGCGCAGAAGAAGAACGCGGAGTCGCTCAAGAGAGCCCGAGGTGCTCAGCAGAAGCTGGTTGCCAATCAGGCGTCGGACGAACGAGCGGTCGCCGATCTGCAAAAATCCGCGGCAATCCGGCAGGAAAAATGGAAAAAACTTGCCGAACATATTGGCGAGAATATCACCTTCGAAGACGAGACACGGCTGAGGGAGGTGGTCGAAGCGGCCGGCACCGCGCTGAAAACGGCGGAGAGCACGTTCGAGAAGCATCAGGAAGCGACCGAGGCGCTGGAACAAGCGTCGAAAGCCCTGACGACGAGTCGCGACCAGCTTCAGGGTCTTGAAAAAGCCATGGCAACCGCCATCGGAAATCGGCAGCAACAGGAAACCCTCGAGCAGTCCTTCGAGAGAAAACGCCTGGAACTCGAAGCACAGATTCAGGAAACGGTCGACCGTCTGAGAAGCAATATCTTGGTCTATGGATACTCCGAGTTCGACGAGCATGTTCTGCCAAGACTTCGCGAACGATGGGAAACCAGGCAGGAGTCACAGAAACAGCTCGATCGGACGCTCGAGGCCTGGAACGACGGGAAGGCAAAGCTGGCCGGCGCGACCAGCGAGCTGGAGGCCCTTTCCAGGCAGATGTCGGCCGCCGAAGGGGAATGGAAACAAGCGGGCGATGAAGTGGAAGCCGTATCCGGGGAACGGCGGAAGCTGTATCAGGACCGTGACCCCGACGTCGAGGAGGGAAAACTCCGGGAGTCTGCAGCCATGCACCAGGTCCGGGAGGACGAGGCGGCCAAACGCCACCAGGCCCTGCTGGTCGCCCTGGAACAGCGGATCACGACCGAGAAAAACCTGAGGGCCGTCCTCGAGTCGATTGCCGCCGAGATCACCACGGCTCAGCAGGCGCTCGACGAAGCCCGAACCACCGGCGGTTTCGCGGACGAAGAGTCGCTCCGGGCCGCACTTCTGCCCTCCGATGAGGCCGCCCGGCTGGATGGGCTCGAAAAACGGTTCATGACCGAGACGGCGCAGGTTCTCGGCAATCTCGAGGGAATCGAACGCCAGCTCGCCGAGAAAGAAGCCGCACGGCCGACCGATCTTCCTCTCGAATCCCTCGTCGCACAGGAGCAGGAGGCGGCCACGGCGGCGAACCAGGCCCATGTCACGTGGCAGGAGCGGGCGAACGAGCTGGCCGTGCAGGGGAATAACCGGGAGCAACATCGCGACATCGCCGCCCGGATCCAGGATATTCGGCGCGGGGGCGAGCGTTGGGCGAAGCTGAACGAGCTGATCGGCTCGGCCGGTGGCGACAAGTTCCAGAAGTTCGCCCAGGGCCTGACGTTCTCGAACCTCGTGTACCAGGCCAACCGACAGCTGGAGAAGCTGTCAGACAGGTATCTCCTGTCGAACGACGACCTCGAGCTGCGGGTGATCGACAACTACATCGGAGGCGCGAAAGCAACCGCGAAGAACCTGTCGGGCGGCGAGAAGTTCCTCGCCAGCCTCGCCCTGGCCCTGGGCCTCGCCCACATGGTCGGCCGCAAATACCGCATGGACACCCTGTTCATCGACGAAGGCTTCGGCGCCCTCGATCCCGAGACCCTCGAAACCGCCCTCTCGGTGCTGTGCGCCCTCCACCAGCAGGGAAAGCTGATCGGCGTCATCTCCCACGTCGAGTCTCTCCAGGAGCGCCTTCCCGCCCGCCTCGAAGTCACCCGACTCGGCGGCGGCCACAGCACCATCACCGGCCCCGGCTGCACCCGCCACTCGGGCTGAGACCTTCCAACCTGCCATTCCATTGCAGCAAATCGACAAGTTGGACAAGGCCTTGCACTGATGTTCCCCAGTTCAAACAAACGATCTGGTGAAACAGCCAGCTCAGCAATATAATATCTTGAATTCTATGAAGAGCATTCAAAGAACTACGAGATAGTATATTTATGTATATTTATACTATTATCACAGTCTGAAAGTCGAACTGCAAGAGGGTTCATAGATGACGATTCACCTGCAGACCGGGACGACAATTGATGGGCTCGTTCAGGAGTTGGGGACCTATCTTCACAAGGTGGCGGAGGGTTTCGAGCCTGACCCGTTCGAGGCGTGGCCGTTCATCACGCCGGGGTTTGCGGTGCAGGAGTGGCTGAGGCTCGATCTCGTGCAGCGGTTCCAGGGTGGGCTCGAGCCGGCGTTCTCGAATCTCGACGACGGACTCTGGAATGCCTGGAAACGGCATGCGGATCCGGCTGTTCAGGCAGTGCGGCCGCTTTCGGCAGGGCATCTGCGGGATCTCGTGCTCGCCGCCCTTCTCGAGCCGCCCGAAGCAGCCGGCGCGGAACTCGGACCGGTCATGCAGTATCTGGCCCCCCACCCCGATTTCGAATCCACCGGCGAGGGGGTCTCGGAAAGAGCCCGGCGGGCGTGGCAGCTCGCGGAGCAGGTCGCCGCGCTGTTCCACCAGTATGAATCCGAGTGGGGATTCCCCGAAAACGGCGATCCAGACGCGCTTTCCCTGCCAGCGTGGCCGACGGGGGTGGCCAACGAAGCACATCCGCACCTGTCATGGCAGCATTATCTATATACAACCATATTCAAAGACGGCGGATTCCGGTCCACGGCGTATCCGGACCGGCTCACTCTCCGTCAACTCGTCGCGGCGTCGAGGCTCTCGGCACCTCCCGATCCTGCGAAGGTCCGCCCGATCATCGTCTTCGGCTTCGACAAGCTATCGCCGCTGGCACTCGGCATTCTCAGAAAACTCGGAACGACGGTTCCGGTCGCGCTGTTCCTGCTCGACACGGGCAATCCGGCGGGAACGTCGCATCCGTTCGATCGGTGGCGAACCCCGTATCTCGACTTGCTTCACCGGCTTGGCGACCTCCGGCCGGCGGGCATCTCGGCAAAAGCCGCACCAGCAGCAACACGAAGCATTTTGAGCGTCATGCAAACGAAGCTCGGCCAAACGTCCGGCCTGGCTCCGAACCGGCGCGGCCAGGACGCCTCGCTCCAGATCTGGGCCTGCCCGGGACCTCAGCACGAAGCTGAACTCGTCGCCCGTCTCCTCGCCGCCCGGACAGACACGAGCGGTGCCGAGACGGCCGAAACGGCGGTCTTGGTGACGCGCCCAGATGAATATCTTCCTTTATTCAAAGAGGCGTTCCAACGTCACCATATCCCGTTCACCTCGTCCGGCGAGGGAATTGCTCTGCCCGGCCCCTACGCGGCCGGCCTCGAAGCCCTGTTCGATCTCGCCCGGAACGGTTTCACGCGATCCGGCGTGCTGCGCCTGCTCTCGAACCCCTGCTGGCAAAGAACGCGAAGGGCGAGGCCGGAGATGGTCCAGGCCTGGGTGACCTGGGCCGACGAACTGGGCATTTTCGCCGGGTTCACGGCCGCCGACACGTGCCGCTCCTGCCATCTGCCGGGCATGAAGCCCTGTGACGTCTGCCGCGAGTCCAGGGCAAGGGAAACGGGGATCGGCCTGACCGAGGCCCACACGTGGCGTCTGGCCCTGCGCCGCCTGCGGCTCGGGTGCCTCATGGCGTGCCGGGACTTCTCGCCCGCGGACACCGAAATGCCCGCCTGGCGCGGCCATGCGCCGTTCCAGGATTTCGCGACCACCGACGATGAAACGCTGGGCGCCTTTTCCGTCGGGGTCGAGATTCTTCACGCCATGGTCACCCGGCTGGGCCTCCCCGGCGAATCGCGCTCCTGCGCCGCCTGGGGGAAGGACCTGCGCGAGATTCTCGACACATGCCTCGCAGCGCGGCCCGACCACCCCGGAGACATCGTTGAACGCAGCCAGGCATTCGCCATGATCGACCATATCGCCGACCTCGATCCCCTGCTCCGGAAGGGCCTTCCTCTCGAGCTGGTGCGAGCCGGCCTCATCGATGCCTGCACCGTGAGCGCGAGCGGCCAAAGCCGGCCGTTCATGGGCGGCGTGACCCTCGCGCCCCTGGCCTCCGCCGCGACGCTCCCCTGGCGGAACGTCTTCATCGTGGGTCTCGAAGAAACGCAGTTCCCGGGGGGCGGCCTCCGCTCCTCGCTGAACCTGGTCGAACCCCTCCCCGGGACGTCCCTCCAGAGTGGCCACATGCCGGTTTCCGGCGACGACATCAACAGGCAGACGTTTCTCCAGGCCCTGCTGGCATGCCGCGATCGGATGTTCCTCACCTACAGCTGTATCGACCCGGCGAAAGAAGCCGAACTCAATCCGTCGTCCGTCCTCTTCGAGCTCGAAGCCTTCCTGAAAGACCAGGTTCTGTCGGGAAACGCCGCGTTCAGGCGCGTGATCGTCCCGACGACACCGCTCAGCGACCGGTTTCTGGTATCCGACGCGGAACCCTGGCACGACCCCATCAGGCTCGTCAACCGCAACGAATGGTTCACGTCCCTCCTGCTGGCAGAACGGAACGGCTCCCCGAGGCTCCCCAGGGGCGATCGTCTCGATCGGCTTCTCGAAGAGGCCCGCCAGGAGCGCGGCATCCCGCTTCCCCAGCCGAGAGAGCCGGCACCGAAGGATCTCACGGTGAAAGTGTCGACGTATCATCTCTCCACCTTCCTCCGCGACCCCGCGACGGCCATCCTGCAGCGCTGGATCTACACGGAAAACGCCGACGAGGACTGGGAAGAGATCACGTCGTCGCCGCTCGTCACGGGCGAAGCCATCGAACGCCGGCTGATGAAACGGTGCATCAACGAGTTCTTTCACCTCGAGCCAGGAGACCGGCCGGCCTCCTCCGGGGAATTATTCCAGAGAGCCTACGACTGGGAAAAACTGAGATCGAGGCTTCCGGACGGGCTTTGGGGAAGGATCGACCGAAATCGTCTGACGGAACGGTTCACCACGACCGTCAATCAGATACGAAGCCACATGGGAACCCGAGTCCAGGACAGAAGCCTCGAAACCATCATCCTGGGCCATTATTCGACATCCCGGAAGATTCGCGGGCTTCCACCCCTGAAAACACGCATTCCCGCGCCCCAACCTCCATCCGCCGCATCGCGAAGGGACAGCCCGGCCGCGAACCCGGCGGAGAGGCCGGAATGGACGATAGAGCTGAGCGGCCGGCTTCCCCTCGTCTGGCGGGAAGATGACGGACTTCATTGCCTGCTCTCGAGAGAGGGCAAGTCGAGGGATGAGACTCTCGACGGCGGTCTCCTCCCCAATCTTCTTACCTATCTCGGCCTGCTCGTGTGGGACGAAGAAGCCGCAACGTCCGGCCAAACGCCCATCATTCAGAGCGCGCCCCTGGTCCTGCACGTGATATTCCCGCAGGGGACGGCCTCGTATCGCTTTCACCCTGATGCGGCATTCGCCCGGGCGTATCTGAAGATGCTCGCCGGAGAGTATCTCGCACAGCGGCGTTTCGAAGACCTGCGTCTCACGATCGTGAACAGGACGGAGTTACCTTCGGCCGATACAAGGGCGGACAGCTATGTCGAAGACCTGCGTTCGACGCTGGACGACCTTTCGGCAGGATACTCCCCGCCGACGTTTTTCACCGACCTGTTCGATACGATCGGGGCGCCGCCGATTCCGGACGACGCCATGGAGAAAGTGAACCGGCGGCTGAAACCGATCGTCGAGCACCTCGAGCGGCTTGGAAACAAGCGCTCGAAGGCGGCTGCCGAGGAGGCGACCTCATGACCCCGAATGGCGGAGAGATGCGACACAGGGTTCTCGAGGCCTCGGCCGGCACCGGAAAAACCTATCAGATCATCAGGCATGCACTCGATCTGCTCATTGAGCGCGGGATTCCCATCGAGCGGCTGGCGGTCGTCACGTTTTCGGAACGCGCTGCCGGAGAGCTTCGCAAGAGGCTTCGCGAGAATCTGACGAGCTGCGATCCGAGCGATGAGATGCGTGCCGGGAGGCGAAGGGCAGCACTGATCGGGCTCGACCGGTCGATGGTGACGACCATCCACGGGCTGTGCTTCACGCTTCTGCGGGAATACGCCTTCGAGGCCGGTGAGCCACTCGTACAGGATGTGACGAGCGGGGATGATATATTTCCGGTGATGTATGACCGGTATATCCGTGGGGAACTGCGCCGGTTTATCATGCAAGACACCGCGTGGGAGGAGATCGCCGGCTCGATCGCCGAGAACGGATTTTTCCTGGACCTCGCTGCCGGGGCGTCGAGGTTCTACCAGCCGCGAACCTGTTCGATCCATCCCGATCCGGCCCGCCCCTTCGATCCCCGACCACTCTGCGAGGAGATCATCGCCGAACTGTCGCACGTCGGGCCTGGGAAAAAGAGCACGGTAACGCGTGAGAAGATTCTCGAGACACGGGCGGCCCTCAAATCGCATCTGTCCGGCGGAGCGACCGGCGAAGCGCTCCTGAATGCGTTGATCGGGGATGCAGCGTGGAAGGCCGTTTACAACTCGGGAGACCTGAAGGTCGGTTCGTATGCGACGAGCCTGTTGAATGAAGAATGTCCTTCCGGCAACCGGGCGGTCGCCCTGCTGCAGAGACTGGCGCTCGAGCTGAAGACGACGCATTATTATATACCAGCTCGCATAATTAAAGACAGCGTCAGATTCAGCCGACTGCTGATGCGACACGAGGGGAAGATCGATTATCCCGGCATGCTGGGCAGGACGCTCGAGGCGATCGAACGCTCGCCGGCACTGGCGGAGATGCTGCGAAGCCGTTTCATCGCAGCGTTGGTCGACGAGTTTCAGGACACCGATCCGATCCAGTGGCGCATCTTCGATCTTCTGTTCGCCGGCCGGCCCGATCGGCACCTGTTCGTGGTTGGTGATCCGAAACAGGCGATCTACGGGTTCCGGGGAGCCGACGTCGAGACGTTCCAGGGCGCTGTCAGGAGGCTGACGGACGAACTGGGCGCCGCGCGCGAGTCGCTGTCGGAGAATTATCGGTCGGCGCCGCTCCTCGTGAATGCGATCGACCGCCTGTTTCACGAGAGCGGCATCGTCGGCGGCTACGAGCGGATCACGCCTTCCTCGGGCCGGGGCCTCGAGATTGCGGGCAAACCGGATTCCCGTCCGCTGCAAATCGTCTGTACGTCTGCCGAAGCAGGCTCACGGGCGCGGGATGATTTTATCGCGTTCGTCGTCGGAGAAATCCAACTCCTTCTGAAAGGCCGCTGTTCGTTTTGCGATCGAAACGCCACCCGCCCCCTTCGGGCGGATGACATCGCGATTCTCGTGCGGGGGGGCACGGACGAAAAGAAGATCAAGGCGGCGCTTTCCGAAGCCGGCATTCCTTTCGTGACGAGCCGTCACGATCGCCTTCTGGATACGGTCGAGGCGGGCGAGATCGCCCTGGTTCTCGACGCCGTCGCGGACCCGTCGAACCAGGCGGCCGTGAAAAAAGCCCTGCTCACACGGTTTTTCCGGTTTCCCGTCGAGCGCCTGGAAGGCTTCGCCGGCCTCTCGGCCACGGAGCCGCTTGCGGTGAAACTGCGCGCCTGGGGAAAACTGACGACCGAAGGGAACTGGCCGGCATTCTTCCGCTCGTTGTATGACGAAACCGGCCGGCTCTCCGAGGCGGCAACGTCGGACGACGACCCCGACGCCAGCGTGACGACGCTGCTCGATCTCGGCAGGGAGCTCGCCCTGATCGCAGATCGCGAGCGGTTCGACGCGGCCGGCCTCCGGCGATGCATCGTTGCCGAGCAAACGCACAGGACATCCGACGACAAGCCCGGCATGCTTCTGCGCGTCGAGAGCGACCAGCCCAAGGTGCAGATCATGACGATCCACGCGGCGAAGGGCCTCGAGTTTCCCGTCGCCTTCGTGCTGGGATGGTTCACGCAGTTCGGCTCCAACACGTTTCACCGGTATCACGTCGAGAACCCCGACGAAGAGAACAGGCGCTCCTGGCGTATCGATCTCACGGGCTCGGAAGAGGCCGCGTATTTTCACGGCCTCGAAGCGCAGGCGGAGGAGAGCCGGTTGTTCTATGTCGCCCTGACCCGCGCCGTCGGGCGGGTCTACGTGCCTTTCAGCATGTCCGGGAAACTGCCGCCCAGGGCCGGCCCACTCTTCACCTACCTCCGCAACGGCATGGAGCGCGCGTTTCCTTCGCTGGCAGCCAGAGACGCAGCCACGCCATCCAGTTCCATTGAATATGATGGCATATATATTCGGCGTCTCGACGAGAAGGACCATGCGCCCGACGATACGGACACAGCGCCCGTTTTGGCCGTGGCGGTCGGCCCTCGCGAGGCAGGATCGCAGGATCAACTCCTGCAACCGCCGCCGGCAAAAGCCCAAATCCTGAAACATCTGTTCGTTCCCGTCAACTCGTTCAGCAGCCTGGCTTCGCGTAACGTCGCGGCCGAGCCGGCCGAAGAGGAGAGGATGATCGAAACGGTCTCCCTCGAGGATGACAGGGAAACGACGAGCTCCGCCCTCGAGTATCTGCCCTGCGAGGAGCCTGCCGATGAGCCCCTTCAGGAACCGGAGAAGCCGGAAGCGGCTCTGCCGGCAGGCGCCCGCACCGGCACGCTGTTTCATGCCGCGATGGAACTGCTGGATTACGAAGCCGTCCTCGCGGCAAAAAGCCCCGACGATCTGACAGCTGATGGCAGTGCGACGCGCGAGGTGCTCGACCGGTTGTTCCGGCGGTATCCGATACGCCGCCAGCCGGATCCAGCGGACGTCTCGAGACTGGCCGACCTGGCCTGGAAAACCCTGCGCACGCCCCTTCCCTTTCTGGGCGGGGAGCCGCTCGGGGCCTGCCGGGAGCGGCGGCACGAGGTGACTTTCTGGATGCCCGCACCGGGCACGGAAGACCGCGAACTGCTCGGCACGAAGATCAGCGGTGGGCTTCTGACGGGGGCGATCGACCTGTTTCTTAGATATAAGAATAAGTATTATATTCTTGACTTCAAGACGAACCGATCGCCGGACGGCTACGGTTCGAGCTTGCTCGGCTCGATCATGGAGGAACACCGGTATCACCTCCAGTACCGGCTTTACGCCGTCGCCCTTCGGCGGCTTCTCAGGGGGATGAACACGCGGCCCGGCACGACGCCGATCGCCGGGGCCGGCTACCTGTTCGTCCGCGGAATGAACGGCAGGAGTGGATCACCCGGCATTTTCTTCGCGGGCCTGTCGGACAACGTTCTCGATGAATTCGAGAAAAAGGCGCTCCCTGCGCTGCTCGTACCGAAACCGGACAGGGAGGCCAGCGCATGAACAGGCATCACGAAGAACTGACGCGCGATTTGCGGATTCTCGGTATCTGGCCCGAACCGGGCGACGAGGGGAGGCTGGCTTTGTACGAAACCGCCGTCCACGAGACGGATCTGACGGCGACGACGTACCAGACGATCCGTGACGTCTGCGACATCGGGGTCCTGCCGCCCGGAGAGGCCCGGACCGGCCTGGAAGCGGCTCTGATGAACCTGTTCCTCGTGCGACTCGAGGGGGGCCTCTCGATGTCGCTCGACCCGGCGCGGCCGTATGACCGGATGCCGCCGTTTCCCGGCCGAGAAGAACTCTTCGAGGCATTCCTCGGCCATTTGAATCGCACGACATATTCTTCCATCGTCGGAACTGCCGGTTCGTCGCCGTTCCTGCCGCTGATCAGGAGCGAACACAGACTTGCCTTCCATCGGTATCAGGAGGCCGTCGACCGGCTCGAGGCGGCCCTCGCGCTCCGACTGGGGGCGGAAGAGACTCCGGAGTCGGGCATGCATCCATCGCCAGAAGCCTGGCGGACCATTTTCACCAGAGTGACGGATCATTCGGCGTTCACGCTTGGGCCCGACCAGAAAACAGCCCTCGCGGCCGCGCTCCTGCGGCGGTTTTTCGTCATCACCGGCGGGCCGGGCACCGGCAAGACCTCGGTGGTGTTCACGCTGATCCGGTGTCTTGTCCAGGCCGGTCTGAATCCCGGCAGGATCGCTCTGGCCGCGCCGACGGGCCGGGCGGCCCAGCGCCTCGGCGAGTCGCTGCGCATGCAGCTCGAACAACTCCGAAAGGCAGGCAGGCAGCTTCCCGGCGACGAGGCGGTCGCGTATCTCGAGCCCCGCACCCTTCACCGTCTGCTGGGCTACTCGCCCTCGAAACTGGACTTTTCGCATTCGGCGGAGAATCCGTTGGAAGCAGAATTGATCCTGGTGGACGAGACGTCGATGGTCGATACCATCCTGATGTCCCGCCTGCTCGACGCGGCGCCTCTCGGAGCGAGGGTCGTGCTGATCGGGGATCGCGACCAGCTCCCCTCGGTCGAGGCCGGAACGGTTCTTGCCGATCTCGTCGGCGACGTCAGAAAATCATCGTTTCGTCGTTCAACAGCAAATGCTCTAGAAACGATCATCTCTCTTGCTCCGGGTGAAGATTCGGGCTTCGACATCTCGAAACAAACGGTGAAGCAGCCTATGGCAGACCGTATCGGCGTTCTCCTCACCTGTTACCGGGCAAATACGACGATCGTCGAGGCCGCCCGGGCGATCAACGAGTATCACCCCGTCGGGGAATACCGCGATCATCTGCGCACGCTGTTCCCAACGGGCCAGGAGGATATTCTGCACTGGCAGAGCCCAGGTGCGGCGACGGAATGGAGTCCCTCCATCTTCTCGAGGAGATCGAGCGGTGGTCGGCCGCATTCACGAATGGTGCCGGCAGGAGCTTTCCGGATGTCGTCCGGGCCTGTTTGAAGACCGGCGTTCCGATGACCGGCGAGCCCTTGCTGCCGGACCATCCGCTCGATGAGGCGTTTCGCTTCCTGACGCGACAGAAGATCCTGACGGTGTTCCGGGAAGGCCCCTACGGCGTCGAGTCGATCAACCGCCTCGTCACCGCGCGGCTGAAAAAGGACCTGCCGGGAGAAGGCTGGAACGCATTTTTCCCGGGTTCGGTGGTTATGGTGACCCGCAACGATTACCGTCTCGAGCTGTTCAACGGCGACACCGGGCTGATCCTGCCGGCGAAAGACGGCGGCCTGTTCGGCGTTTTCCCGCGGCCCGGCACGATTCTCCGTGTTCCCGTCGACGAACTTCCCGGCCCCGAACCGGCCTTCGCCGTGACAGTCCACAAGAGCCAGGGCTCGGAATACGACGAGGTGTTCCTGATCCTCCCTCCCCCGCCCTCGGTCACCGCCGCCCGCCTGCTGTCACGCGAGATCGTCTACACCGGCCTCACCCGCGCGAAACACCGCGTCACCCTCCTCGCCAGCCCCGAAACCCTCCACGCCGCCTGCTCCCGCCGCGCGATCGAACAATATAAATAGTTATCACTTTTTATATTGCATTCGAGAAGATGCTTCTTTGGACGTATGAACGATGAACCGGTACACTCATAACAGATTGGGTTCTCAGCCCGAATTCATGGAGGATAGCCAATGAGCCCGCGCGTTCTGGAAATCGTCAAAATTCTCTCCAATCTGAAAAATGAAGCGAGAGAAAGATTCAAGACGGATATCAAAGGGCTTTTCGGTTCGTTCGTCCGCTCAGAGGAAACATCGGAAAGCGATATCGACGTTCTTGTCGAATTCCATCCCGGTGCGACGCTTTTCGACATGGCCGGGCTCACTCTTTTCCTGGAAGACCGTCTGCATCACCGTGTTGACGTGGTTCCCGAAAGCGGCATTCGCCCCGAACTCAGGCCGACCATTCTACAAGAGGTTGTTCGGTTGTGAGAAACACCCTCCTGTATCTTAAAGATATTCATGCCGCTATTCTTGCCATCGAGAGTTTTGTTGAAAACATGAATTTCGAAACATTCAAACAAGATGACAAGACATCAAGCGCTGTCATTCGAAAATTCGAAATCATCAGCGAAGCAGCCAAAAATGTATCTGAAGATATTCAGATGAGGTACCCGCAGATTCCCTGGAAATCCATGGCCAGAATGCGAGACAAACTCATTCACATGTATTTCGGCGTTCAGCACGAACTCGTCTGGCAAACGGTCAAAGATTCTCTTCCCCCCAGCTGAAATCACAACTCGAAACGATTCTTTCGGAGCATGACGTTCCAGGCTCCCGTTGAACGTTGTGTTCACCAGGCCCCTCAAGGTTCCACAAGGCGGGAGAGGGAGGGGAAGACCATGCCGGGGCGGAGGAAGTCGGGGCGGGAGTGTCGGGCTCCGTGCGTGTCGCAGGCGAGAACGGCGTTGCGCATGGTCACAGGGATTTCATCGAGTCCGACGGCTGCACCGACGAGGCCGCCGGCGATGCAGGCGTTGGTGTCGGTATCGCCGCCCACGGCGAGAACGGTCTTCAGGGTGTCGGCGTAGTCTCGTCCCTTGTTCAGACAGCGGAAGGCGTGAACGAAGGCTATCTTGATGAAGCCGGCCTGTGGGTGTCCCGGAACGGGCACGTCGTTCTCGATGAGACTCAGCCATGACTTCACCTCGTCGCAGGCCGATGCGAGTATCCAGCTCCTGGCGCGCTCCCAGGCCTTGCTCCGATCACGGCTCGTGACAAGTTCGGCGATGGCGATGCTGTAGGCCGCGACGGCCTGCCAGCAGGATTCATTGGGGTGCGACAGGCAGGAGTCCTGCCGGGCGGTCTCCGCCAACTGTTTGTCGTCCGCGGAATGGCCCCAGACACCGATCGGCGACGCGCGCATGAGACTGCCGTTGGCTTTGGAATCCATGCAGTGACGTTCCGCCGCTTTCGTCATGGCGGCGGCAAAGCCTTCTTTCTGCGCGGTTTCCTTCCCTTCGCTCGTATGGATACAGCCCAGCGAAGAGCGCGTCGTATTCCCGACGTCAAAAGGCCTCGATTCTATCCACGTTGCATACCATCGGGCATGGTTTTCCACCTCGAGACTTCGACTCTCCAGAAGCGCCTGCGCGAGGCAGAGTGTCAACTCCCCGTCGTCGGTGATCTGCCCCGGCGCCAGTTGATGGACACCGCCTCCCGGCATGCTCAGAGCATATTCGATATCCGCCGGACGCGGCGGATGCTCCATGAACTCGAGAACACCGCCGGCGGCGTCTCCGGCAAGAGCACCCATGATACTCCCAAGACCGGCATCCACATGGTCTTTCGCCATATTCTCACTCCCCTCCGACTCACGGTTCCCTGAAAACCGACGATAATCCTCTTTCGCTCGTCTTCAGTTCATTCAATGCACATTATATTATATATTTATAACACAATAGACATCTTCCGTTTCGAAACGGCGTTCGAACGGCTGATATCGTTCCGTGGATGTCAGGAGAATTTCGTTTTGACGTGGCCGAGGAATTTTTTCAGGACGGGGGGGATTTGGGGGCTGGCGAGGTCGAGTTTGCCTGATTTTACGGCATTCACCAGGAGGGCGGTTTCGTCGCAGGGTTCGTCGATCAGCTGGAGGATCGCGAACAGCATGGCCTGCATCTTCGGGAAGCCGAAGGTTTCGATGAAGAAGCGGGTTTTGGCGCCGAACTCGCGGCTGGGGGGCAGGAGCACGTCTTCGCCCCGGCCCGGGCCGAGGGTGTTGATCAGGTCCATCACGTGTTTCGGCCGCTGGCCGTAGGGGAGTTTCTTCAGCTCTTCGGGCAGGATGGGCGCGCCGATGAGGTAGTCCTGTTTGCCGTTGTCGTAGGGGAAGTCGAGCCGCTCGTCGATCGCGTGGGCCGGCAGGCCGCCGACGAAGCGCACGGGAACGATGGGGACGTTCTTGTCGATGGTCATGTCCAGGAAGATCGAGCTCATGCGGGTCACGGGCTGGTCCGCCGTCAGGCCCCGCGTGCCCTCGACATGCACGAGCAGCGACGCGTCGCGGCGGCCCTGTTTCTTCAGGTCGTCGATCAGCCCCTGGGGATTCTGCCGGTCGAAATATACCAGTCGGAATGGATGCTTGTCCCCGAGCGAGTCTTTCGCGAACTCGAGCAGGAAAGCCAGCCAGGCGTTGACGTGGTCGGGCTTGGCCACCGCCTGGATCGGCAAACCGGTCAGGCCGTAGGCGACCGCCATGAACAGCGGCGACTCGAGGCCGATCTGGTGGTTGGCTAGGAAGACGACGGGCTGGTCCGCCACGGCCGCGAACGCCGCGGGGTTCTTTATCACCACCCGGCTGATGAACGTCCCGCACAGGGCGCCGATCAGGTCGTGGAAAAACCGGTGCGAGCCGGTCCGCTCGATCCAACGGGCGCGCAATTTCTTCCAGTCGAGAGAAGCGTCGGTCGAACCGTCTTCGGGAAGGCCGTTGAGAGGAAGATTCAGACAGGAGCCCGTTGTATCTTCGACGATATCTTTCACCTGAAGCCGGGAATACCGCGCCAGCCGTTCGGCCCGGCCGGCCGGTTCGTCTGACCCGGCGCTTTCGGATGCCGCCGCCGGCGGGGCTTCGTGCTTTTCCGTCGCTGGAGCAGCTGTTGCGGAAGGTGCCTTTTCGGTAAAATGAATCGAATTGGCGTCGACGCCGGCGATGATCCCGTAGATATCGTCGCCGTCGCGCTCCGCATCGGCAAGGTGGCGCAGGGCGATCATGCCGAGCCCTTCGCGGTACCGGCCGGGTCCCGTTCCGGATGAGCCTTCCCGCGTGTCCAGCCAGGCGCCGAGCGCATGAACGCCGTCGGCGCTGCCGGCGATGACGAGATCGGCCCGGCCGGCCTGCAGTTCGTTCACGGCCGCGGCGACCCAGGCCATGGAGCCTGGGAGCGGGGATGGCTGACCGATCGGGCAGGCCTCGAACCCATAGTGACTGGCAAATATTCCGGCCAGGTCCTTCCCGGCGGCACCGGCACCGGCAGTTCCACGCGTTTCGATGACCACGCGAACCCTGGCGGCAGGAATGGTGCCCTTTCCAAAGCTTTTCACGTCTTCGAGGGCCCGCTTCGCCAGGAACAGGGAAACCGCCGACAGAACGGCAGGCACCTGGAGAACATCGGGGGGGACTTCGAACCCGTCAGCGGGCAGTCCCATCAGGAGACCGCTCTTCATGACGAACCACTTGAGGCCCTTCAGGTCCTGGGCCGTGAAAATCTCGCTGAACGGCCACTGGCCGCCGGACATGCCGGACATCAGCCCTTTCAGGCCCAGCAGACCGGGCCAGAACGCCTTCGGGGAAACCGAGGCGGGAAAGAGCGGGCTCCGCCCGACAACCGCCACCGGCAGGGGTTTTCCTGTGTTTTTCGCCTTTTGCGACATCAATAACCACCCGAGTTCAAGTTCGTGAGGTTGTGAATAATACCCTAAACAGGTGGACTCTGAGAACGAAATTTACGAAGTTGAGGGAATATCTTTATCAAATTCAGGATTCCGGGAATCCGGTGATCTGGCGGTCCGGGCGGATCACGTGGCCGGTGATGTGCAGGGACGCATCGCGATGCGCCCGGTGCGCAACCTGGATGCGCAATGGCTGTTGAATTGATGGGAATGTTACAATGCCTTCAGCGCTTTTGGGAATGAACCAACTTTTTTGTTGAGGCGGTTACGATGGGCAGAAAGCTGAATGAGATTCAGAACCAGGTCAACAAGCCGCTCGAGGATCTCGAGGAGAAAGCCTCGGGGGATGCGGCGGATTTTCTGACGAGCTGCGCACTGCTGCTCGGCTACGTCAGGGCCAACAGGCTCGATGACGCGCGCGATCTGTATGACGAACTCGTCGCGTCCGAGACGGCGTCGCTGCAGATGACGGCGGGAACGAGCAATCTTGCGGAAGCGCTGAAGGCCTTCGAGGCTTCAGGCGGGGAAGGCGGGAAGCCGCTGGCAATCGAGCGCCTCGAGCAGCTCGAGATTTTGCGGGACGCCGTCACCAACCTCGAGAAGATTCTTGCCTGCCGGCGGAGCCTCGAGGCGAAGCCCGACGATCCGTCGCTCCAGTTCGATCTCGGGGTGGCGCTCTGCTGCACCGATGACACGTCCAATCGCGAGGACCGCTGGATCTACACCGAGCTGGGCTGGTTCGATGAAGCCAACTATATTTTCACCAGCCTCCACGAGAAATACCCGGACCACGAGGGCGTCACCCGCGGCCTTGAAGTCGCGAGAACCGAGCAGAGTCTGATCAGGCGTCGTTCACGCTGAGGTCCGCTCTCGTCAGTCGAGCCTGAGCGGCTCGCTCCGGATGATGCGGGCGCCGGCTTCGACGACCACGCGGATCTCGTCCCCGACATCGGCGGTGATCGACGGAGCGATCAGCTCACCGGCGATGAACTGGCATGAAATCTTCCGGGAACCGTTGACAACGATCGACCCGGCGCCGGTATACCTGATCTCGCCAACCTTCTGCCATTCCGCGTCGTTTTCGATGCCGTGCTTCAGCGTGCCCGACACCCGATACGTATTTCCATCGCTATGTTTTGCCTCGACGGCGATCTCGAGGGTCGGGAAAAACCTGTCGATCAGTTCGGATGCCAAGTAAACCGCGATGGGCAGGAGCACCTTCGCCTGCGGTTCGGCCATCTCGGACGTCACGTTGCATTTCGGGCGCTCGAGGTTGACCTTCTTCGACTTGAACAGCACGACCGAGAACCTGGAACCGGTCGCCTTCGCGAGGGGCACCCACCCCACATCCTCGAACCAGCCGTAATAGACGCCGCCGGATTCTTTCAGGTCCGAGAGCATGGGGCTGGGATACGGGCGTTTGCTGTTGCGCGGGAACACCCATTTTTTGTAATCGGCGATCGTGTCGTTGCTGAAAAAATGCGCATTGGTGAACACGGCCGCACGCTTCATCAATTCTTCGGGTGAAAGGCCGGGCGTGACGGGGAACTCCCTCGTCGGCCGAAAACCGGGGTCCTTCCAGCCTTCCCCGATCACCCGGTGGACCATCGCGCCGTCGACGGCCTTTTCGACCGGCTCGAACAGCGAATGGGAATCGGCGCGCGTATGCGCGGGCTGGGTCATGTCGCCAACCATGTGCATCGTCTCGCCGATGCACCGGAACGCCTTCGCGAACAGTTGCGTCCGGGTCAGGCCGCCGAACCGTGCACGGTCGTTCTCCATGGCCGCTTTGTAGGCGCGCAGGCCGTTGATCCAGGAGTGATCGTTGTCTTCGTGGGTCAGCGCCCAGGTGATGCCGTCGATGCGCGGTTTGATCAGCTTCGGTTGGAGCCTGAGCTTCCGGAGTTGCCCATTCCATTCTTCGTTGAGATTCCAGTCGTCGGCGTGATACTCGAAGGCATCGAAAAACGCTTCCCTGCTCGAAACGTCTTCCCGGTCCGGCTTTCTCAGGCGCTTCGTCAGCCATGTCAGGTATCGGGGTTCATACACGGGGTCGTAAAAATGGCGGAACCCCATGACGATTTCCGGAATATCCGCATCGTGACCACCGCGCTGGAGCCATCCGAGGAAATCCGTGCGCAGAATGACGGTGTCGGCAGATTTTTCGCTCATACCGCCTTTTTTGAAGGTGATGCCGTCGAACACGGTCCGATGCTCGACCGGCGCGTTCCGGTATTTATCGCCGAACGCATCGGTCTGGCTCTTGACGATGAACAGCCGGCCCGCCAGCTCGTTGATGGCCGGATGCGTTTCGTTACATCCCCACCCGAAAACCGCGGGGCAGGAAAACAGTGCCAGGGCAACCAGGGTCACCTGCACGATCGACATTCGACGATTCATATTCCATATTCCTCGGGAAAGCGAATTCACTCTCCCATTATATCCATGGGCCCCGGGGTACGGGAACATCTATTCTGATGCCGTTCAGCCGTTGGCAGGCTGTGTTTCCTCTGAGGAAGCGGCGGATTCGAGATCGGCAAGGTGGAGATTTTCGAAGGTGAGGATCGCGAGACCGACGATGAGGATGTAGACATAGGTCAGAAAATGCGTCGCAAGGCCGAAGGCGACCGATACTTCCCTGGGAAGACCCAGCATGTCGGTCAGGGCGATGATGCAGCAGTATTCGTAAATGCCGATCATCCCCGGGCTCGAGGGGATCATCGCACCGAGTGACAGAACGGCGATCAACAGCAGGGAACCGTCGAGCCCGATCGGAAGGTTGAACATACGCATGCTTATATAATTTGTCACGATGGAGGCCGTCCAGGCGACGATACTGAGAAATATCGCGGTCCACAGCGGCTTCGGATGGCGAACGAGGGACAGGCCGCCGATGAACGAGTCGCGCAGGTCGTAGATCCGGTCTCGCCATACGGCCGGGAGCGGCGACAGCAGGAGGTCCGACACCGGGTCGATCCAGTGCCGCCGGAACTGGAGAAGCAGGATGACGATGAGCACGGCTCCGTAGAATGCCACGGCGGTATACCCGCCGCTCCGGACCGCGGTGCTCACCGGGAAGTTCGTGACCGCGAACGCGATGAACGACACCACGCAGATGCCGTCGAGCAGGCGTTCCATCACGACCGACCCGAAAGCCTCGGAAAACGGCGCGTGGCCCTTGCGATCGAGATACCAGGCGCGCACGAACTCGCCGGCCCGGGCCGGAAAGAGGTTGTTGAACATGTAGCCGAGTATCAGCCCCCCATACAGGTGGCCGAACGGAATCGTTCGCGAGTGAAGGATGTACCGCCACCGGACCGCTCTCAACAGATACTCGATCGTGACGGAGACGAACAGGAGCGGCAGGATCCGCCAGTCGACGGCCGAGAGTACCGCAGGCACCCGTTCCCAGTCGACTTTACGCAGGGCAAGCCAGAGAAATAAGATGCTGAGGACGAGGCCGATGATTTTTTTCGCCGCTTTTTTCATCCGAGGCATGCTAACACGCTCCACCCCGCCCGGCAATAAATCATTGCTGTCGGGAAGCGTGTGTACGATTCGTTTTTCCAGGGGGGCGAACTTGTCGAACGCGCGGCAAGCCAATATAATCAGTGCACTGTGAGCAATCCCGAATGATGTGGACAGCAATCCAGCTTCTGACTTGCATGACGATCGTTCTTGCCATCACTTTTTTCGTCGGCAAGCGCATCGGGCAGCGACGTTTCATCAAGATGCAGGAAGAGATGAAGGCGCTGGAAAAGGCGTTCAACCAGCTTCTCGAGCAGATGGAGCTCGTCTCGGGGCACAATCTGCAGGTGCTCGACAACAAAACCCAGGAGCTGCGCGAGCTGCTCAACGTTGCCGACAAAAAGTGCCTGTATGCGACCGATCTCATGAAGGAGGTCGACGACATGAAGCGTCGCCTCCAGAACCAGAACCGCACGGCCGATGTCTCGACGGCCCCGCCCGCCGTCAGCGAAATCAAGCTCCGCCGAGAAGTTCAGGACCAGCTGGACGCCGCGAACGGCCGGATTGAATCTATAGATATGCATATACGTAAACTGGAGCAGGAGCAGGAAGAGTTGTTCCAGCAGATCCTCTCTCTCAAGAAGTGTTCGCTGGCCATGGAGCGGGCCATCCAGGAGCGGCCGGCAACGTTCGCGCCCTGTCATATGGATGATACGGCTGCCGAAGCCGCCTTCACGGAGGACTCCGCCTGCGACATTCCCGATCGACCCACACCGCTCGTCGAGATCCCGCCTATCGAGGTGCCGCCGGCTCCCGAGAACCCGACGCTCGATTCCTCGTCGGTCATCGACCGCATCCGTCATCGTGAGAGGCCGGCCATCTCGAGCCTCGACCCCCTGCAGACGGAAATCGTCAACCAGGTTCTCGATCTGTGCGACCAGGGCGTCTCGATCCCGCAGATCGCCCGGCAGATGAAGATGAGCAAAACCGAGATCGAGCTGATGATCAAGTTTTACGACATGCGAAAGGCGGTCTGAGGCATGTATCTGCGCGACCTCCCGGCCTGGGCGAAAAACGGCCTGATCATCATCGGCGGTCTCTCTCTTCTCTGGCTCGTCTACATGCTCTCCGCCGTCATCGCCCCCTTCCTGTTCTCCCTCGTGCTCGCCTATATTCTCAACCCGATCGTGCGTCTGCTCGAGAACCGCCGGATCCCGCGCGCCTGGGCGGTCCTGATCATGTATATTACAGGCTTTATCATCGGCGTCCTGGTCATCGTCCCCGTGCTGTTCACGATCGCCGCCGAGGGTCATGAACTGGCGGCGCGGCTCGGCCGGCTCGACGTGCGCCAGATCGCGGGCGATTACCATGCCTCGCTCCGGGGGCTGTATGACAGATACGCCGCCATCCCCTGGTTCAACGACTGGGTAAATGGCTCGGTCGATCCCGAGAAGATCAGGGAGCTGGCCGCGAAAGCGTTCGTTTCCGCCAAGGACCTCACCGTCAGCCTGTTCCAGCAGGCGTTCGGCGTCTTCGTCACGGCCTTCTCCGGCGTGATGGGAATGATCCTGATCCCGCTGCTGACGTTCTACATGCTCGTCGACCTCGATCTCATCTGGCAGCAGTTCACGAAACTCGTCCCGCCCATCTACCGCGACTCGACCCTGAGAATAGCGAGCGACATAGATAAGCTCCTCAACGCACTCCTGCGCGGCCAGCTCGTCTGCGCGTTTGCCTTCGCCCTGCTGATGACGCTCGGCCTTTGGCTGTCGGGCCTGCCGTTCGCCTTCCTGCTCGGCCCGATCGCGGGCGTCGGCAACCTGATCCCCTACCTCGGCGGCCTCGTCACCGTCATCCTGGCCACTCTGGTCGCCCTCGCCACGACCGGCGCCTCCTGGGCAACCGCCGCGACCCTCGCAAAGGCGGGCGCCGCCCTGGCCGTCGTCCAGGGCCTCGACGGCTTCGTGGTCCAGCCGAAGGTCATGGAGGGGAGCATCGGCATGCACCCCCTCACGGTGATGCTGGCGCTCGTCATCGGCGGCAGCGTGTTCGGATTCATCGGCATGCTGCTGGCGATCCCGGCGACCTGCATCCTGAAGGTCCTGTCGCACGAACTGTATCATGAACTCTATGACAACCACTGAGACGGGATCGCCGGCGCAGAAACCGCCGGCGATCCGGGTCAGCAGCCTTTCAAAGCGGTTCGGCCGCGTGAAGGCCGTCGACGGGATGGCGTTTTCCGTCCCGGCCGGCTCGGTGTGCGGCTTTCTCGGTCCGAACGGCGCCGGCAAGACCACGACGCTCCGCTTGCTGCTCGGCCTCGCCCGGCCCGACGACGGCGATCTGGAACTTCTCGGCATCCCGATGCCGTCCGGCCGTGCCGAAACTCTCGAAAAAACCGGCTCGCTCGTCGAAAAGCCCTCGTTCATCGAACAGTTCACCGGCTTCGAAAATCTCTGGTGGTTCGGCTCGCTGGCCGCGCCGCTCACGAAACAGCGCGTCGACGAGACGCTCGATCTCGTCGGTCTCTCGGATGCCGCCCACAAGCCGTTCGGCATCTACTCGACCGGCATGAAGCAGCGGCTCGGCGTCGCCGGCGCGATCCTCCACCACCCCGCCCTGCTCCTGCTCGACGAGCCGACCAACGGCATGGACCCCCAGGGCCGCGCGCAGATGCGTGATATATTGAGAAATATACACGACCGCGAGGGAACGACGATCTTCCTCTCGTCCCACCTCCTCGACGAGGTGCAGCGGCTCTGCGACTACGTCGTCATCGTCGACCACGGGAAGATGATCCGCCAGGGCTTCGTGGGCGAGCTGCTGAACGACGGCCACGAGACCTGGGAACTGCGCCTTCCGCCCGAAGAATCCGCCAAGGCCGCCGATCTCCTGAAGGGCGTTTCCCCTGTCTTCAGCGTGAAAAGCGCGCCGCGGGGCCTCGAGATCAACATCGCACACGGCACGTCCCACGAGGTCAACCGGATATTGGTCGGCGGCGGCATCGCCGTCTCGGCGCTGATCCCGCGCGAAGCCTCGCTCGAAGAGACGTTCCTCGCCCTCACCGATTCCGAACCGGGAGCCAACCGGACATGATCCGACGCATGCTCGTCCTGTTCGCCTTCGAACTGAAGAAGGTGCTCTCCCGGAAAAAGGCATTCCTGTTCCTGCTCGCCCTGAACGTCGTGCCAATTCTCGCGAGCATCGCCGCCATGCTCGCGTATCTGAAGATGCGCAGCTTCGGCCTCGGCAGCATCGAGTATTCGGTGCTCGTCGAGATGGTGCAGGGCCTGTTCACGGCCCACATGAAGCTGTTCGCCTGGATTTCGCCGTTCTTCCTCGCCCTCGTCGTCGGCGACATCGTCTCCGGCGAGGCCGGCCGCGGCCATCTGAAAACGCTGCTGCTGACGCCCGTCACCCGCTGGCAGGTGCTTCTCGCCAAGGGCACCGCCGTCATGGTGTTCCTGCTCATCGCCGTCGCGCTCGGCGGCCTGTTCCTTCAGATCGACCTCTGGGTCGCCCACAGCATGAGCCGCAGCGGCGCCATCATCATGGACGCCCGCGAGTCCGGCGCGATCCTCGCCGACACCGCCACCGGCCTGCGCCTCCTCACGATCAGCTTCATGGCGAACCTGGCGATGGTGGCGTATTTTCTGCTGATCGCCCTGTTCTTCGAAACGCCGATCCTGATGGCGTTCTCGAGCCTCATCCCGTTGATGGCCATGCAGAGCTACGTCATGATGGCCCCCTATCTCGCGAAGCTCGATGCCGCCTATGGCCGCTGGCTGCCCTGGTGCTTCACTCGCCATCTTTCCGAGCTGACGGACGTGAAGACGATCTACGGCGTGCTCGACCAGTCGCTGACGCTCTCGAGCAGCGTCATCCGGGAGCCGCTCATCGGAAGCCTCGGCTGGGCCGCCGTCTTTTTCGCCCTGGCGCTTCTCGTCTTCCACCGGCGCCAGATCCTTTCCTGACCCCTCCATGAGCATGGCAAAAGAGCGGGTGCTGGTTGCCCTGTCGGGCGGCGTCGATTCGTCGGTCACGGCCGCGCTACTGAAGGAAGCGGGCCACGAGGTGTTCTCGGCAACGCTCAAAACGTTCTGCTATGCCGACCGGGGTGGCGGCGCAAAGGCGTGCTGCGGTCTCGAAGGAGTCGCCGCGGCACGGGCGGCCGCAGCGGCTCTCGATATACCTCATACGATATTTGACGTCTCCGAGGCATTCGAACGTGATGTCATCGACGATTTCACGGCCGAATACGCGGCCGGCCGCACGCCCAATCCCTGCGTGCGCTGCAACGCGACGGTCAAGCTCCCCTGGCTCCTGGACAAAGCCCGAACGCTCGGCTGCACAGCCGTCGCGACGGGCCACTACGCGCGTGTCGAGCCCGTTCCCGAAGGCGGCGTCGGCCTCTTCAGGGGCGCCGACACGACAAAAGACCAGGCCTACTTTCTCTGGGAAATCCCAACCCGCGTGCTCCCCCATCTCCGCCTTCCGCTCGGCGGCATGACGAAGCCCCAGGTGCGTGAACTGGCCCGGAGATTCGGCCTGTCGAACGCGGAAAAACCCGAGTCCCAGGAAATCTGCTTCGTGCCGGAAGGCGACTACGTCGCGTTTTTGCGTGAGCGCCTCCCGGCCGACCACCCCGGATTCCGTCCCGGCCCGATCGTCGATACCGCCGGGAAGCGGCTCGGAACGCATGACGGGTATCTCGGCTTCACGATTGGCCAGCGCAAGGGACTCGGCGGCGGTCACGGCCGCCGCCTCTTCGTCGTCGCGATCGATCCGGCGACCTGCACGGTCGTTGCGGGCGAGGCCCCCGATATCGAGGGGCGCATCCTGCGTATCGACCGTGTGAATTCCCTGTTGTCGTCACCGCTCGTTCCGGATACGGCCGTCTCGGTCCAGATCCGTCATCGGGCGAAAGCCCTGCCGGCCCGCATCGTCAGCATTTCCGACACGGGATCGATCCTGCTCGAACTGGCTGAAACCGCCCGTTCGATCACGCCCGGCCAGTCCGGCGTCCTGTTCGTCGGTGACCGCCTCATCGCAGGCGGTCGTATCGCAGGATCCTTCACAGATATCTGACACGATCGTTCCGCCCGGCACGCCCGAAGCACTTCTGAACCGTACCCTCGCACATCTTTCACATGATGATTCCGGATACGCCGACGGGGAATTCCCTTCGCAGGCTATTGTGATTTTCTCCACAGGCTGTTAGGCCCGGTTTCGTCGGACGAATCCCGGCAAAAGGCTTTCTTGACGTTGATGGCTTTCATGATCAGCGACGGGGCATTGGCCGGCTCTATCAGGTTGCCGGGATTGAAAAGAATGGTGTCGCCGCGGGCCTCGACCTGCATATTCTGCTCCCCGAACTGCATGAACAGGTTCCGGATGTGCGAGTCGAAAAGCTCCCGCACGGCCTGTTCCGATTCGCCCTGCAGGACGAACGTTTTCGAAAAGGTCGGATCTTCATTGAAGTTGATGTCCTGACCGCCGAACAGTTTACCGAGGAAATCGAAGAACGAGCTTTCCCGCCGGATGAAAAAATGCGGCAGGGAAAGATCGCTCGATTTGATGATGCACAACGTCTGCGTGTGGGTATGAGAGTTCTTGCCCGAACCGGTCCGATAGCTGTAATCGAACACTCTCATTTCGTCACTGTCGTTCTTTCCGACGAGAACGTTGTAGGTCCTTCGGTTTCGGCCGAAATTGAAGATTTTGAATTGTCCGAAACGGTCCTCGGAATTATCCGCCTCGAGGTACTGGAAGTTCATTTTCTGCGCCGCCTGTTGCCAGGCTTCTCGTCGCTTCCGAGCCTGAACGAGACTGAAAACGATCAGCAGAACGAAAATGAGAATGAAACCGACGACAACCAGAAATCCTTCCATGCGTTCCTCCCTCGGCGGTCGAATGCCATCTGCCAGCCATCTTAGCACCCATCCGGCGACGAGCGCCACTTTTCGCACCCTCCCACCGGGACACGCCGTTCTTCACGTGCTCGGAGAACGCACCCCGGAAAAACGGGCGCGCCCGCCGGCAAAGCCGGCGGGCGGCACAATATTATATTTTTTTATATTTTAACGGCGATGAAGCGCATCGGTATCCGTTTATCGGCCGGCCAGAGGTTGATGCGCAGGTTCTGTTTGCCGGGAGTGATGCATCCCGCGTGGCCGCCGAAAAAGCACGGGTCCTCTTCGGGGGCGATCAGTTCGAGAAGTTTCGCGCCGCCGAGTTCGCGCCAGCGGCCTTCGAGGGTGATTTCGAGGTTTCGAGCGTGGATCGTCACGGAAACGTCCGCCTGCTTTGCCTCGGACTTTCCGATCTCGACCGTTTCGACCGGGTCCGTCAGGCGTACATCATCCTGATTCATCTCGACGCCGAGGATGGCATACGAACCATATATATTATCAGGAATTTTTTTGAACCGTTTCGCCGGGGAATGCCGCCGCACGTATGTGCGCAGAGTCGCCCACGGCGCGACGGACTCGTCACCGTCGCGAACCGGGAGCTTCCGCTTCGCTGCGGCTTTTTCGGCATTCGCGATGTGCTCCGCATGATCGACGCGAACGAGGTTCCGGCGGCCGCGACTCCAGGAGGTGACGGTATCATACGAGACGCCGCAGAAAATCGCGAACTCCGCCTGGGTCATTCCCCAGGTGCTCATGAATCCGCGAATCCGCTCGACCGGCCAGGGTCGTGCAAGCCAACTGCCGTCGATGATTCGTTTCCGCTGGGCTATTGCGTGCGCGCTCGACGATTCACGTCGCGCACGTTTGGGCTCCTTTTTTTTTGGAGAAGGCCGTTTCGCAGCCTTCTTTCCCGCCGACTTCGACTTCTTCGCGGCGGCCTTTTTCGGGGCGGCCTTTTTCGGGGCGGCCTTTTTCGCGACGGCTTTCTTCGGAGCCCCTTTTTTGGGGGTCACTTTCTTGGAGGTCATCTTCTTGGGAGCAATTTTTTTCGGCGCCGATTTCTTCGCGACGATCTTCTTCGCAGCGAGTTTGCCCGTGGGGACTTTTTTCGGAGCGATCGCCTTCACAGCGGTCTTCTTTGCCGAGGCCTTCGCCGGTGCCGCCTTCTTCGGGGCGGGAGCGGCCTTCGCCAGGCTCTTTTTCGGAGCGGCCGCAGCCGGCTTCTTCGCCTTCGGCGGGACGGCTTTTTTCGCAGACACGGTCTTGGCAGGGACGGAACCAGTTCGCTTCGGGGCTGTTTTATTCATCTTCACGAGCTTCCTTTGAGTAGGATAAAAATATCCTATTACATGCATGAAAACCCGTCAAGGGAAAATACTGGACTCATCTTCTCCGGCCGGCAGCGGCGCGATCCCGGACGTTCATACAATACCATTACATATATAGTGAATATCTTACTCTATATATCGCTGGGCACATCTGGACGTTTCGTGTTCAACTCTCTTTTCGGGCGACGCCCCGTTCCTGGTCTTCCCGTTTGTCAAAAAAAACGAACCCCCGGGTTTCCCCGGGGGTCGTTGTCGAAGGTCGGTGAAACTTACTTGCTCTTCAGTTCGCTGACCAGGTTCTTCACGAGATCCTGCAGGGAGGCCGGGGCATTCTTTTCGGCGAAGACCGAGAAGTTGAGCTTGGCGATCAGGTCGGCGGAAACTTCACGGTTGTTCTCGTTGGCGGTCCGGACATACTCCATCAGGCTGGAGACATCGCCGGTCTCGATGTCGGCAACGATTTTCTTGGCGGTGGTCTTCTTGAAGTAATCCTGGACCATCTCGTCCCACATGGTGTCCTTGGCATACGCCAGTTCGAGGTAATCCTTGGAGAAGCTGTAGGAGCTGGTCGGGAAGAACACGGCCAGGCCCTTGGCATTTTTCATCGTGGAGCCGTTGGTGCCGTTCGCGAGGACGACGTCGTTCAGGGCGGCTTCGAGCTTGTTCGCGGCAGTCAGGAACGCCTCGTCCTTGATGGTGTTCTTGAGGAGGGCGACGAGGTGGGACATGTCGATGTTGGTGCGATAGTAGAACTTCTGGACCTTGGCGAGGGCATCCTTGAACTGGGCGCCGAAGGAGCCGGCGATCGAGGCCTTGGCGAAGCCGTTGATGGCGTCGATGGCGGCGTCGAACTTGCTCATGTCGAGAGCCGACTGGGTGGAGGCGCTGTAACCCTGGCTGCCATTATTATAGGAGGCGGTATAGGCGGCGACCCAGGTCTTGCAGAACTCGGCCGGGGTCGAATCCTTTTTGAGGGTGGCGAGGATGCCGTCATAGGGGTAACCGGCGCCCGGTTCGGTCTCTTCGGAAGCGACGATGTAGTCGACATCGCCCTTCATGGCGTAGGCCACTTCGACCATCTGCATGAGGCAGGCGTCGAAGGAGAAGATGTCGAGGTTGCGGCCGAGGGCCTTCTTGATGTCGGCGGTGACGAGGCTCAGCTGGGCGGTCGTGATGTGGTTGCCGGTCGAATCGTCATAGGAGATGCCCTTCATGATGTTGTCGCCGGGCTTGTTCTTCCAGCCGGAACCGTGGTTCCAGATGACGAGAGCGTAATGCTTCGCCGGATACTGGGCGATCATGTCCTTGACGAACTGGGTGAGAAGCTTGTAATCGCCCATGTCGAGCTCGCCCATGTCTTTGACGGGGGTGACTTTGCCCTTCTCGATGTAGTTGAGAGTGGCGGGGCCCTTCTCGCGGTCGATGAGGCTGACGATGTTCAGCCAGTCGTTCGAACCGATCTTGGCCATTTCGTCCTGGTCCTGCACGCCGAAGCTGTCCAGGTTGTTGTCAGCGTTCAGGAAGACCATCCAGGTCCATTCCTTCTCTGCGCGGGGCGCAGCGCTGAGGGGGGCGACACAAAAAGCCACAAAAAGGGCGACGGCCAGGATACTGATTACACGCTTCATCTCTTACTCCTTACTAATATACTTATACGGACACTTATACTCAGGGCCGGATTTTTTAATTATAGAAGCCGGAAGGTACCCTGTCAAGACTTCGATGACCCTCTTGAAAAAGGCGTCCAATCTCGTTTTTAGGGGAAATTGCCGAAAAATCATTCACTTTTTTCTTCGTCTTTTCCTGCCGAAGAGTGTTTTTCTCCGACTACCGGACATCGAACCATTCCGGTAACGCAACAGGCGCCGGTCGGAACCGGCGTCTGTTATATAACAGAGTCTATATCAGTTGTTCAGTTCGAGCACGAGGGCGGAGGCCTCGGACTTGAGGCTTTCGTCAAGGCCGCCCTCGCTGTGGAGGCGGAAGTTGAGTTCCTGGACGATGAACTTCCTCACGGCGGCGGAATCCTTCGAACTGGCGACATACCCGCGGAGAGTCGAGAGATCGCCGTTTTCGACGGAGGAAACGAGCTCGGCAGCCTTGTTCTTCTTGTAGAGGTCGGCGATCATGTCATCCCACAGGGTGGACCTGCAGAAGTCGAGAGCCGTGTAGCCGTTCTCGGGGGAGAAGTCGGAGGGCAGATACACCGCGAGGCCCTTCGCGTTCTTCATCGAGTAGCCGTTGTTGCCGTTCGCGACGATCGCGGCGTTGCAGGCGGCGGTGACCTTGTCGCAGGCGGTCTTGATCGCTTCGTCCTTGATCGCGGCCTTCAAGAGGGCGGCCAGGTGGATCAGGTCGATATTCTCGGGATAGGAGAAGGACTGGACCTTCTGAAGCGCAGTTTTATACTCAGCACTGTATTTTCCGCTCATCGTGGCCTTCGCGAGGCCGTTCATGGCATCGAACACCTGGCCCATCGCCGCGACCTTGATCGCGGACTGGGTGCAGTCCTCGTTGCCCTGGCTGCCGCCGCTGTAGGACTTCACGAAGGTGTTTGTCCAGGTCCTGGAGAAGGATTCGGGCGTCGAGGTTTTCGTGAGGGTGGCGAGAACGTCGTCATACGGGGTGCCCTTGCCGGGTTCTACTTCTTCGGAGGCGACGATGAAATCGACGGTGTCCCTGCACGCATAGGCGACTTCGGCCATCTGCATGAGACAGGCGTCGAAGTTCAGGATGCCGACGTTGTGACCGATAACCTTCTTGATTTCGCGGAGGGCGACGGCGAGCTGGTTGGTGGTGATGTGGTTGTTGCTCGAGTCGTCATAGGAGATGCCGCGGGTGATCGGGCTCTGGTTGCCAAGCTTCCAGCCCGAGCCGTGGTTCCAGAGGGTGAACACGTAGTGCTTCGCCGGATAGTTGGCGACGACATACTTCGCGAATTCGATGAAGAGCTTGTAATCGCCCATGTCGAGCTCGCCCATGTCCTTGACCTTGGTGATCTTGCCCTTCTCGATGTAGTTGTAGCAGGCCGGTCCACGTTCGCGGTCGATCAGGGTGACGATGTTGAGCCAGTTATTCGAGCCGATCTTGGCCATTTCCTGCTGGTCTTCAACGCCAAACGGGTCGAGGTTGTTGTCCGCATTCAAAAAAACGGCGATCGTCCAGTCCTTCATCGCCGGAGCGACATCAGCGGCCCAGAGAGGGGAGACCAGGGCTACCATGAGAGCTACGAGAACAATACGCGATACTCGGGTCATTCAGCTTCTCCTTGTCTTATCCACTACTCGCTACACTTATAAGGAAAACCGTAATCCCACCCCTACTCATGGGTGAAGATATTTTGATTTTACCAATCGTTCAAGAAAGTCGCAAGAGTACATCAAAAAATTTTGCATTCCCGTTCGTGCCGAGCCTGTCGAAGCACGAGTTCCTATCCTCCTTCGACAGGCTCAGGACAAACGAATAGGATTCTCCAGACCTCAAGAATCAGAGAAAGCCAACGTTTTCTGGGGATGGTTCCGGATCATGCGACGATGTCTGTCAGGCTTCCGATGCGTCTTCGGATTCCCCGCCGGATTCGGATACCCAGACGAACCCCGATGGGAGGCGCTCGCCGCAGAATTCAGCCAGTTCATCGGCCTGGAGGACCTGAACTTCCAACAGCGGCTGCAGGAAAGATTTTTTCCGATCGCCCGTTTTCAGCCGTTCGAAGATGCGCTTTCGAAGCGCGTCGTCGACCTGGATCAGCCGGTCACCCGTTTTGCGGCCGAACTCTCGAAGGGCCCAGTCGGGATACGACGAACCGGCGGGGGACGGTCCGCGCCGAAGCAACTGGTCGACCCACTCGGAAACGGTGACGACGGGAACCAGCGCCGTCGGCGGGGCATACGACATGACACGGGCGCCAAATCGGCCGAGGGTGTACAGAGCAATCTGATCTCTCCCCCAGGTTCCAGGAGCCCGAAGGATCCATGTACCGATCCGAATTTTTTCCTCGACGGGAATCCGCTCGCACTGGGCAAGCAGACGCCAGATCTGGTTCCGCTCGTGCTGATCGGGAATGCGCTCCCCTTTTCCCGTTTTTTTCGACGGGAACAACACCGCCTCGAGGGTGCCCGCCATTTCGGCCTGCCGTTCGGCAGACAAGCCAGGCGCGATCCGTTTCCACATGATCCACCACTCCGACCACAGGCCAGTGTTTTTCGACGCGGGCGGGCTTTTGCGGAGTTCGAACAGACGGTCGACCCGCACCTCGTCTCCGGGGGCTCCGAAGCCGGGTCTCAGGGAATATCCGACCAGCCTCAGCCAGGCCATGCGGGCGTCATCGCCGGCCTGAAACCGTTCGTCGTCGACGGAAAGGTCGAAAAGGGTACGCAGTACCGCCGTATTCCAGTCTTCGCGGCGCGTTCCGAGCAGTTCTTCGAGCAGCTTGAACAACTGGTTGAGCGCAAGTTTGCCGGGGGCGTTCGAAAACAGGCTGTCGAACAGCTTTTTCACCTGCCCGGTCTGCCGCTTCGTCAGCCCCTTCGAGGCGGCCGCATCGGTCTCGGCCTCTTCTTCGGGCGTCAGGTCGAACATCAGTTCCCGCCGGAACGCCTCGTCGCCGCAGCCGCGGCAGACGACCTGCAACCGGCCGGTCTCGCGCAGCGTGACGTCGAGGCCCACCTGCCGGATACCGGTTTCACGTGAATCCGCTTTCTCCGTTTTCCAGCGAAGGGGCGGCAGGGGGGTCAGCCGCCGGGCGCTGTATTTCATGAGATCCCCAAGCGACTCGCCGCGCGGGGCAGACGGGCTGAAATACGCGTAAAACGCGACATCCTGGCCGACGTCGACCCCGAAGGTCTTGCCCGCGATCGCGAACGGTCTCTCGACTTCAGAGCCTTTCGGAAGGAGACAGAGAACCTGTTCGGGCACATGTTTCTCCCCCCGCCCCGACTTGCCGGTTCCTATACCGAGGTATATGGAAACCGGACTTCCCGCCTTGATGCGGTGTCCGAGTCCCAGACCGACCATCGAATAATATACGGCACCGGATGCAACGGCCAGCATCGGGTGCGGGTTGTTCAGTTCCTTCGGAGGCTCGCCGCCGCGCCACGCGGCCAGCACGTCCAGGATGCGCGTCCGAAGCGTCTTCGAAAGCATCGTTCCGCCGTTGAACAGCACGGCGTCCGGCATGGCGCCGTGTTCGGCGAGGAACGCGGCGAGGTGCCGGGTGACGGCGGGGTCGCGCGAATACGGCAGACCCGCTTCCGAAAGGCCGATGCCGGCATCCTCGGCCGGGCGTTCATCGGAAGAGACGGCGGGGAAGTAGCCGTCGACGAGCATTTCGCGAAGCTCCGGCAGCGGCGCTTCCAGGCTGAAACTCTGGGCCACGACGCGGCTTCCGGCGCCGGAAACGGTGAAACGCGCCTTCTCCGCCTCGTCGCCGGCCTCGCCGAGTGCGCGTTCCTTCACGGAGCGGCTCTGATCGAGCACCGACAGCCACTGTTTCGCGACCAGCTTCCGGCCCTTGTGGTGGAACTTCGCTTCGACGGCTTTCGCGACGGCCAAATCGAGGTTGTCGCCCCCGATCAGCAGGTGTGGGCCGACGGCCAGCCGTGAGAACTGCGGCTCGTCCGAGGCATCGGGCCATTCGACGCCGATCAGGCTGAAATCGGTGGTGCCGCCGCCGATGTCGATGACGAGTGCCGTCTTCACGCCGCGCAGTTCGCGTTCGAGCGTTTTCGGGTGCCGCGCCAGGAAATCGTAGAACGCGGCCTGGGGCTCTTCCAAGAGCGTTTTCACCGGCAGGCCAGAGCGGGTGATCGCCTCGAGGGTCAGGTTGCGGGCGACGGGATCGAACGAGGCGGGCACGGTCACGATGATCTGCTGTTTTTCCAGGCGCAGGTCGGGGTCGTCGGCCGCCATGGCGTGGTTCCAGGCGTCGGTGAGATGTCGCAGATACGCCGCCGATGCGTCGACCGGCGACAACTTGTCGCGCACCAGTTCGCTCTGCCACGGCAGGATCGGCGAGAGGCGGTCGATGCGGGGATGGCACAGCCAGGATTTGGCGCTGTGAATCAGCCGGGCCGGCAGTTCGGCGCCCAACTGGCGGGCAAATGTCCCGGCGATCGGCCCGGGGGCAGCGCTCCAGGGTGGCGTCCCGTAGACGGCAGGATCATCGGGCAGGAACAGCAGCGACGGCAGGGTCGGGCAACCGCTCGCCTGGCCTTTTTCCACGAACTGCGGGATCGGGAACGATTTGATCTCGCGCTTCTTCGCCTTCAGATCGAGATACGAAAGCGCGCACTGGGTCGTCCCCAGGTCGATCCCGATGAGAAACCGCGGCCCTCCGGCCGCCACGCCCTTTTCGGCCATGGTCTGCTCCCCCGGCACGACCGGATTCCGGGCATGCCTTCCGGTGCCACTCCGGAGTGCTATTTTATAGCATCACGTACGTTAAATTCGAGTTTCCACTTGTGGTCGCCGGATTTTTCGCGGCACCAGACTTCGAGCGTGCCAATCTCGGTCACGGCGACCTGGAGCGTCACGTCGACGAGCGTGCCTGGCGCCATGCCGTCGCGCACGGGAAGCTCGGCTCGAAGCGAGCTGGTCTCCTCGATTTCGGACGGCATCTCCTCGTGGAGCTGGCCGACCTGGTCCTCGCGGCGGCAGTTGGACTTGAAGAACTTGAACTCGACGGGCTTTCCGACGACGAGGCCGAAGGTGCGGTCGGGAATCTCGGCCGTCGCGCCTTCCTCCATGCCCTGCGAAGCCACGCACAGCCCCTTGAGCGGCGGTTTGTAGCCCGGAACGGCCGGCAGCGCCGTCTCGACGCCGAGGTAGTAGGCCTGGGAGACGCCACCACGGATGCGGATGCCCTTTCCCTGGCGGGCCAGGCCGAAGGCGACCGCGCCGGCGGAGACCGCGCCGCTCAGATCGGCGCCCTCGAGAACCCGGATCGCAGGCTTCCCGTCGGCTTCGAGCCAGGTGTTGATGACCTCGACCAGCCGGGTCCGGAACCGTTCGGCCCGGAACACGCCGCCGTTGAACAGGATCGCCTTCGGGTGACTGAAATCGCGCTCCCCGCCGCCCTGGCTCTCGAGGAATTTCGCCAGGTGCCGGGTGATCGCCGGGTCGGCCGCGTAGGCGAGATGCAGCTCCTTGAAGCCGCTCGCCGGCTCTTCGTGCGGCTCTTCGTCCATCTTGCAGAACGGGAAGAAGCCGTCGACGAGGATTTTCTCGATCTCGTCGCGGTCGAGCGAGGTCTTGAGCGAGCCGCCAACGACGCTGCTGCCGCGGCCGGAGATGACGATCGGCTCGCTTTTGGCGTCGGGGTTGTTGAGCAGGTTCTCTTTCGCCTTCCGGCAGGCGTGGCTCAGGGCCATCGTCTGCCAGGTGTCGACCTTCTTCTTCGCGGCTTCGAGCTTCTGGCGGGCCTGGAACGCCAGCGTCAGGTCCATGTTGTCGCCGCCGAGCAGGATATGGCTTCCGACCGCGACGCGCTCGAGCTGCAGGTCGCCGTCCTTCTCGCTGACCTCGATGAGGCTGAAGTCGGTGGTGCCGCCGCCAACGTCGACGACGAGCACGACGTCGCCCTTCTTCACCTGCTCGCGCCAGGGGGCCGTCGTCTGGGAGATCCAGGCGTAGAAGGCAGCCTGGGGTTCTTCGAGCAGGGTCACTTCGTCGAGGCCGGCCTGCTTCGCGGCTTCGACGGTCAGGTCGCGCGCGGCGGCGTCGAACGAGGCGGGTATCGTCACGATCAGCTGCTGGTCTTCAAGTTTCGCCTTCGAGTTTTTCGCGTTCCAGGCATACCGCAGGTGCGTCAGAAACTCGCTCTGTGCCTCGAGCGGCGAGATCTTCTTCGCGCCGGCAGGGGCGTTCCAGGGCAGGATCGCCTCTTTCCGGTCGATGCGCGGGTTGCACAGCCACGACTTGGCCGACGAGATCAGGCGGGCGGGCACTTCGGCGCCGCGCTCGCGCGCGTATTCGCCGACGATGAAGGAGCACTCGCGCTTCCAGGGCAGGGCCTGCTTCTCCTGGAGCCGCTCGAACAGGAAGGACGGCAGCGATTCGCGCTCCTCGACCGCTCCTTGGGCGAACTCCTGGAGAATCGGGAACGTGCCGACATCCGGCTTGTCCGATTCGGAATCGGCCACCGGAGCGTGCGCGATGACGATGTTGGTCGTGCCGAGATCGACACCTACGATGTTCTTTGCCTGGCTCACGCGGCGGGCCTCCTCAGGAGATCTCGACTTCGGCCGGGGCGATCACGTCGCCGGTCCAGCCGGACACCAGCGAAGGCAGTTTGCACTCCTTCATCCTCCAGCCCCGATGCACGAGAACGCCGCTATACGGGCCGGCAGGCGCGACGTTGCCGGTCAGCTTGATCGCGTTCGGGTCGACCTTCTCGCCCAGGCTCACCGTTTCCCCTTCGGGATCGTTCAGGACGTGCTCGATGATGAGGCGGTCCTGCAGAATCTTGCGACAACCTTCGTGGATCGGCCGAATCGCGCCGCCCAGGCTCTCGTCATCGACCTCCGAGATATCCTCCATCAGGAAGTCGAGCAGCCGCCCCTCTTTCTGGAACAGCGCCAGGATCTGGAACGCAACGGCCGGAACCGCGGGTTCGGGCTGGGGAACGGGAACCGGCGCAGGTTCCGGCTTCGGCTCGGGTTTCGGTTCAGGCTTCGGCTCAGGCTTCGGCTCAGGTGCGGGTTCAGGTTTCACCTCCGCCTTCGCGGCCGGCTCCTCGGCCTTTTCAGGCTGCGGAGCCGGAGCGGCGGATGCGAACAGTTCGATCATCGCCAGCAAGCCCGTCGCGACGAGAAAGATCCCGATCGCGATGCCGATCGGGGAGCCGCAACAGCACTGCTGGCCGCAGGATTTGAGCATTTCCTCGAGTTTCGCCGGTTCCTTCAGCAGGGGCGCCAGCCGGACTCCACCGTAGATGATCCCAGCCGTGCCGGCAAGGGAGAGCAGGGCAAGCAGTTTTCTGAACATTCGCCACCTCGGGCAGATGATTTTTTCACTCAGACCTGTAGAATATGCCGTTCCCCCAATTCCCTGTCAAGTAGGGGTGGGGGTGAAACCCGCCCGGACCGAAAATTTCACGAAGAGCATGCCAGCACATTTATATATGTATCATTGTATAATATCATCACATTTCCCAAATGCATTGCAGGGGCGGGTTTCAAACCCGCCCCTACGGATAGATGTGCGAAAGGACCGTTACGGAAGTTCGCGGATGTCGGCCTCGACCATCGTCTGGAACGCCTTGATCTGGGCCTTGAAGCGGTCGTCCGAGACGGCGCCGGCGCTGGTCATGACGCGGGTCAGCTTTTCCGGCAACACGACGTCCTCGAGGCGAAAGCCGCAGGCCATCTTGTATTTGAATTTCAGGGCGTGGGCGCGGCGGGCCATCGTCATCAGCCGTTCTTCCGTCCAGCCCGGGATGTTCAGCGCGTTCAGGCCTTCGAGGATGATCTCCTTCGTGTAGACGTTGCGAGCGAACAGGCAGATGACGAGCGAGTTCAGTGCGTGACGCCAGACCGCCTCCTGGTACAGTTCCTTCGTCTGCTCCTCGTCGGATTTCGGCTTGGCGAGGCCCTTCTGGTCGATCGAGTAGCCCGCACCGTCGAGATGCGAATGGCGCACCCCGGTCGCGTAGCCGAGGAAGGCGTAGGTGCCGGTCATGTAGCCGGGGGCCTCGACCTTTCCGAACGCGATCGAACGGTCGAGGCCGCCGTATTTTCGCGCACAGAAATCGGAGCCGCGTTCCAGGTCGCGGTAAAACTCGTTGTGGCCCGAGATGATGCGGGCCATGATCTTCTCGTACGTCGCCGCGTCGCCGAAGTTCAGAACGAGGTTGTCCGTTTCCTTCTGGCCGATGATGCCCTTCTGGTAGGCATCGACCGCCCAGGCGAGGGTGACGCCCATGCTGATCGCGTCCCATCCCTGCTTTTCGATGATGATCAGCAATCGCAGCACCTCTTCGGTGCTCTGGACCGACAGGTTCGAGCCGAGGGCGAACACCAGTTCGTGGTCGTAGGAGACCTTGAACGACTTGTACTGGTAATGTTCGGGGTCGAACAGTTCGCGCAGCGAGGCCATGTGGATGCATCCTACCTGGCAGTGCGCGCAGGCGATCTGCTGGCTGAGGTGCTTCTCGGCGAACTTCTCGCCGGCGATGTTCGCGGCGCCTTCGAAGAAGCCCTGGCTGAAGTTGCGTGTCGGAAGTCCGTTGATGCGGCTGAGCGGCACGACGTTCATCGCGGTGCCCAGGTCGTGGTATTTCTGCATGGCGGTCGATTTCACGACCGTATCATAGAGCTTTTTATAGAACTGGTTGAACGCCGGCAGATTCTCGATGGGCCAGGAGTGGCCGCCCGAGATGACGACGCCCTTGAGGTTCTTTGCGCCCATGACCGCTCCGAGGCCCGTGCGGCCGAAGTGGCGCGACGAGTCGACGGTGACCTCGGCGATCGGGGAAAGGCGCTCCCCGGCCGGCCCGATGCGCATGATCGACTTCTTGTGCGTCGTATCCTCGCGGTCGCGCATGATGCGCTCGGCGGCGAGGGCCGAGGTGTTGCGGAGCGAGTTTGCCTGCTTCACGACGGCTTTTTCGTCGTTGATCGTCAGATACGAAAAATTCGGCGCCCGACCGGTGATGCGGAGCACGTGGATGCCGGCCCCGAACATGGCCATCGCGAGGCGGCCGCCGGCGTGCGACTCGCCCAGGTTGCCCGTGAGGGGCGATTTGAAGATCGCGACGGTCTTGGTGCAGACCGGGAAAACCGTGCTGAACGGGCCGATCGCGAAGATGATCGGGGCGGCCGGATCGAACGGGTCGATCGCGGGGTCGCTTTCCGCCAGCAGGCTCATCGCCACGCCGGTCCCGCCCAGCCAGGTCTCGAAACGGTCGGTGATGTCGACGACCGTCGAACTGCCGTCGGTGAGGTTCACGTCCATCATGCGGAATTTCGGCATACGTCAGGCCTCCCGGGGGATTTCGACCATCGCGATGACATCGCGCGGGCAGAACTGTGTGCAGACGCCGCAGTGGTGGCAGACGATCGGCTGGCGCTTCTCGGTGTCCCACTGGAGCGCCTTGAAGGCGCAGGCCTGGATGCAAGCGCCGCAGTTGATGCATTTCGAGGCATCGAGTTGGACGCCACCGTATTTGCGACGCGTCAGGGCGGAGGTCGGGCAGGCGGATGCGCAGTCGGGAACGTCGCAGCCGACACACGGGCGGACCGAGAACGCCCCTTCCACGCCGGCGTAATTGCGGATCCTGATCGCCGACTTCTCGACGGTGATCGCCTTGCCCCAGGTGCGGCTGCAGGCATACATGCAGCTATAGCATCCTATACATTGTTCTCGGTTTATAACCCGCAGGAGTTTTGCCATAACGACTTTCCCCTCTCCCCTTCCATTGTCACATCTGTCCGCTGCCCACAGGGCCGGATTCAAACACGTCCCGACAGGCGCATGGGAAACATCATATCACACGCGCCGGGAGCCTCCACAACGCCGTCAGGGGGGTGGATGCGGGTACAAGGATCCTCTCGTAGATCTCGAGGGCCTTTTTCGGCCCGAGCGCATGGCGGAACAGCCAGAATTCGAAGGGGAAGAACGCCACCGGCTGCTCCCCCGGCCGCACCTCGTGGGTTTCGGAGACATCGTGGATGCGGGCCATCATCGACTCGACGGCCGCGTCGGTCGGGCAGGTTTCGCCGTCGAGCTCGCGCACCCGATCGCAGTCGCGGTGCCCATCGTCGTGCTTCATGCCGAACAGGCGGCAGGCGAAGGAGCGGACGGGATGGACGACGCAGACGCGCGCCGTGTCGTCGCGGAACGAGCAGCGCAGGCGCTTTTCCCCGTTTTCGAGCTCGGCCAGCCGAAGGTCGATGCGCAGGGCCGAAACGATCAGCTCGCGGACGCGCGCCGGCGGGAATCGTGTCAGCAGGTCGCGCACGATCCGGTGATACTCGAGCGAGAAAATCGAAACCGCGTTGCAGCAGGCGCCGCAGTTGTCGCACGCCGTTTTCGGCAGCTCGCCGTGCAGTTTTTCGAGCAGCGGCAGCCCGAACGTCCCGTATTCCGCCGACGCCGTGAGAACGCGCCGCACATAGGCATCCGCATGCGCCTCGACATCCCGCATCAGTCTGCCGAGCAACTCCGCATCGACCGCAACTGCGTTCGATCGTTTCATATGTCTCCGAGGCCGATGGAAGGGCGGGTTTCAAACCAGCCCCTACAGGCACAAATGCGGTCGATGACATGAAATTTGTTGAAATACAATATCATTGTCTCCGTGAATCCTCTGTGTTCATCGTGTTCTCTGTGGTGAGATCCTTGGTTTCCGGGCAGCAAAAAGCCGGAGACGGTGGTCGCCTCCGGCTTTGGAAAAACGCTTAGATGCGCTCGCCGCCCTGGGTCTTGGCCAGGCTGACGGTGAGGGGCCGACCGTCCATCTGCTGGTTGTTCTTGCCCTGGATGGAAGCTTCAGCGGAAGCCTGATCCGAGAACTCGACAAAGCCGTATCCGCGGGAGCGGCCGGTGTGCTTGTCGGTCACGACGCGGGCGGACTCGACGTTTCCGTAGGGGGAGAACTCGGTCTTGAGCTTCGCATCATCGCAAGAGAAGGGCAGGTTACCAACGAAAACCTTAACGGACATGTGATTCCTCCAGGACCAAATCTATCTCCGACGGACCGGCAGACCGACCCCAATGCCGGAGCACTTCTGTATGATATTGTCTCGCACAATTCCGAGAAATGCAAGCCGCACCATCAGATCCGCTCCAGATGAGGATTTACGGGCACAATACACGCCCCGTTTCTCTCGCGTTTCCACATCATTTTGTTCCGACGGCGCGATCCGACAGCAGACGCTCGAGTTTGTCGAGCCTGTCGAACAACTCCTGCCATGTGCCGGACCGCATCCGGTGCTGGGCATCCTGCCGCTGCATCCAGTGCCACTTGTCCATCAGGTAGCCGATGGTCAGCAGGAACAGCACGATCATCGGCGGCAGAAGCAGGGCCGGGTAAATGGCTCGGCAGCCAAAGAATTTTCCGATGGTCGGCGCCAGCGCCGATGAAAGCATCACCATATTGATCGCCTGCCCGCACAGCCCCCACCCCATCTGAAGCCGCAACCACCAGCGCATATCCCGCCTCCGATCCGTCGTCCGAAGTTTGCGTCGCCTTGGTATCTTTTAGTATCATGTCTTCATCATAATAGGAACAAGAATTGATATGGAACGATGTCCAATTTGTAACAGTCGCAAGGGGCAGCGAAGATGCCCGGCCCTCGGAAAGTTGATCTGCTCAGCCTGTTGCGGCGCCCACCGAATGAAGAAACTCGCCTGCCCCGATACATGCACGCACCTGGCCAGTTCTCATGCCTACGAACTGCAGCGGAAGCAGGCGTCGGAACTGGCCGAATTCGAGCGTGAACTGAAGGAGTTCATCGGCAGGGAAATTTCCCTCCACCATGATCTCGACACGATTGAAGAGGGAATATGCCGCGCATGCGACCACGACCCCGAAATCAACGACAGCCATGTCGAGCAGGCGCTCGAGTATTTCCGGAATTTCGGGAAACACCTGCTGTTCGGGATCGGCCTGGGGCCATCGCTTCCCGCTTCCCGACAAGCGAGGCTGGTGATCGAACATATCGATCGGGTTTTTCCCGATGGGGCATTACCTCCAAAGAGTGACGCCGGCTTTCTGAGAACCCGTCTTTTGTGCCTGTGCCGCGTTCTCGTCAGCGTCAACGACCACTACGAACCCCGGAATAATGCCGCCTATCTGAGTTTCATGCAGCACTATCACCCCACCGTCATCACAGCCAAGGACGTCGAGGATGATGAGTGCTCTGTGACCTGATTCCGGCTTCGCTCACGAGCCAGCGGCACATGCAGGGCAGACCAGGTCTCCATCGCGGGTTCCATCGATCCGGCGGCCAAGCGCGCCGCAGCGAGAACAGCGGAACGCCTCGAACTTCCGTCGCAGGGGCGACCAGGTCAGACGAAGTTCGCGTTTTCGCGTTCCGACCTTCATCTCGAGCTTGAGAGCCAGAACGGGCATCTCCATCCGCAGGACGGCAATCGGCCTGACCGTCACCCTGATCGAAGCTTTCTGGCGTACATCCGTTACCTGACGGTGGAAATCGTTCAAGAGCGCTTGTTTTTTCGCCTCGAGCTCGGCCGGCGCGGCACCGCAGCGGCGTCGGTCTTCAAGCCCTTCATAGAGCACCGAATAGTATTCGGTCACCCGCCGGAGATCGAGGCCCAGGCGGTGCTTTTGGACGGTCTGAAATTTCTCCACTTCTTTGACCGCCCGGCTTCGCACCACCGGATCGAGTTCGCGTAACAGTTCTTCGAGGGGCTGAAACCCGCAAAGTTCGATATCGGCGGCCGGCAACGGTTCGAGGTTCCACTCGGAAGGTGGTTCCTCGTCGGCATCGAGAAGGCGGCGGCTCGTTTCGAGGCACGAGAATGGCAAAAGCAGTTCGCGCACCTCGTCGGACATCATCGAAAGCCGGAACCAGACACAGGTCAGGGGGGTGTTGCTCGAAACCGCATCGAGCCTCGCAGGGCTGCACCGCGCGAAGGTGAAATCACGACGCAGGTCGTCGTCGAGATTCTTTCCCCGCAGGCTCACGCCTTCATACCGGCCGAACGCGACGGGAACCACAGCCAAACTTTCATTCGTCGCCGCCTCCAGAACCTCCGAGCCCATGCCGGCAAAGGCTCCAGCCTGATCGGCCCGGAACGTGAACTCACTGTCCTACGGCGTTCCCAGACGTCTTGCAAGCTCGGGATCGAGCAGTGCCCGGAGTCCGTCCGGAAACGGCTCGACGATCGCGCCGCGTATCGACAGGAATGAGGTGAAAAAGGTATCGATGCGGTCTCGGCTCATACTTCGAACTCATCTCGGAATAAGGCATCGTCGACCGACTTGACGGTTTCATGAACACGCCTCGCACGCGCCACTTTCGACGCGATTTCCTCGAAGCGTGCCGTGCGCTCGGTCTCATCGAGACTTCCGAGCCATGCGTCGAGAACCAGATCTTCAAAGCTTTCTTCTCCCTTCAGATGGCCGAGAATCATGTCGGCTTCACCGACCACCAGCTCGAACAAATTGATTTTCTCCTCGAGAACTTTCAAGATCCGCTCCTCGATGGTGCCTGCAAGGCAAAGGTTGAAAATGAAGACATCCCGGGTCTGGCCGATGCGGTGCAGACGGCCAATCCGCTGTTCGATGCGCATCGGATTCCAGGGAAGATCGTAATTCACAAGAGTGTTGCAGAACTGCAGGTTTCGCCCTTCGCCTCCCGTCTCGGTGGCAAGCATGACGGGCACGTCGTTCCGGAACGCCTCCACCGCGCGATCGCGCGCCGGGCCGTCGAGGCCGCCGTGAAATGTCGAGTGTGGAATTCCCTCGCGATCGAGCAGCCTCTGCAGATGGCCCAGGGTTTCGGTGAAGCGGGTGAACACGAGCACTTTTCCGCCCGGCGCCTTGCGCAGCAGTTCGAACAACTCGCGATCTTTCGCGGCCGCGAGGGGCCGGCCGTCGTCGGCAGATGCATGGAGTGGCAGATCGGGAAGCGCGATGATTCCGGCGTCGGATTCGCGTGCGCGATCGAGTGCCCGACGCAAAGCCGCAGGCGAAGAGCCGGCCATTCCGAGGAGGTTGGCGAACACCAGGCGGCGCCTGCCGGTCGGATCGACCCGGAATGCCTCACGCAGGCGTGTCTGGAGTATTTCGAGCAGTTCGGCTTCCGCGGAAGACGGCTGAACAAGCCGGGTCGAAGCAAACCGGCGCGGCAGTTTGACATCGACGAAGCCACGCGTATTGCGAATCATCACGGTCGCAAGGAGTTCACGAAGCCGGTCGCGATCGATCGGCTCGGCCGGATGACCCGGTTTGACGAACCGTTTTTTGAACTCTGCCTGCGTTCCCAGGGTACCGGGACGCAAAAGATTGATAAGGTTATATAATTCGACAAGGTCATTCTGTATCGGCGTCGCGGTCAGCAGCAGCAGAAATTTCCGACGGAGCATCTTGACCAGCTTGTGGCTTTTCGAAGCCGCATTTTTGAGGTGATGCGCCTCATCGACGACGACGAGGTCGTATTCACGGGCAAGACAGTATTGAGAATGACTGTCAACGCGGGCAAGGCCGATCGATGCGATGACGAGTGGCCTGTCCCAAAATTCCCCGGCTTCGCCCCGAAACTCATCGTCGGAGGTCGTCGCGAATGCCAGACCGAACTTGTCGAGCATCTCGCTTTGCCACTGTCCCACAAGCGCCGGCGGCACCAGGACGAGAACGCTCTTCGCCAGGCCGCGCATCAGGTATTCCTTGATGACCATGCCCGCTTCGATCGTCTTGCCGAGACCGACCTCGTCTGCCAGGATCGCCCTGCCACGGAATCTCGTCAGGACGCGCCGCGCACACTCCGACTGGTACCGGTGCGGGATGACGCCTGGAATGGCATCCTGACACAGCAACTGATCGAACTCCTTCAGCTGCTGCATCCGGACTGCCTCACAGGCAAGTCCGAGTGCGTCCAGCCCCTCTTGTCCGTGGATGGGGAGAAATGGCGCGCCGGCAACTCCCTCTTCCATCACGATCGGCACGTCGAAGGCCGGAGCGGGCAATTCCAATACCGGTTTTAGCGGCGGAACCGGGCGAGTCGCCTCGTCGGAAGCCGGTTCAAGAAGAGTGGGTTCCGGAGCCCGAGCCCCGCGGCGCTCGCGAGCCTTTCTGATCGAAATCCGCTCGGCTTCCGGAGCCAATTTCCGCTGAAGCATCTCGAGACGATCGAGTATCCGATCCATAAGGGCGAAATCCCGCTTTTCCTTTTTCTCGGCGCAGTCTCGTTTGAATGTTTCCATTCGCACACGCTGTTGGGTCAGAAATGCTCTCATGGATGAGATGTCGCCACGACGTGTGAGAAAGCGCAGGAACTCCCCACCGGCAAGCTCGGTCGGCGGATACATGGCGAATCTCACAGCAAAGGCCGCTTCCGCCTGCACGTCCAAATCTCTTTCCATCAGTGGCCGGGCAACCGTGGGAAGGAACAGCTCGTCAATGGATTCGAGATCTATAAAATTCTCCTCGGGGCACTCGGCAAACTTTTTCCATCCAGGAAGCAGGGATGCGAGAGCATTACCATCATCCAACATTGGATACAGGCACATCAAAATTTGTGCCGCATAGATGTTTCGCGCTTCGATGATCCAGTTGGGGACTTTCGGCATCGATTTTGTTCTTCGATGCGGCGTGCCGCCGGATGGTGCCGAATGTTTCGTTGTCCGACCGGTCCGGGATTTTCTCTTTTCGGAAGCTTCCATAACGCGGCATTATCCCATACCGCGCCTCGACTTCCAAGCTCGCCTCACCTCGGCACGTTTCATAATATACTATTGTTATATAACTTTAATAATATTTATGGAGAACGTTCGGCAGCCGTGAGAATGCGGCTGGCTTCCGTCGCATGGCGGCCGGCCGGGAAGTCGTCTAGGTAGCGGGCGATGTCGCGGGGTTGGCGGCCGTTCGATTCGGTCCAGGCCCAGGAGATGTCATCGTGAAGGGAGGCGACGTCGGCGCGATACGCGCCGCTCGGCATCAGGCGGAGGTATTCTTGGATGGCGGTTTTGGCTTTCCAGAGGGACATCTCGGACGGATTTCCCGACGGGCCGGACATGCGGGCAGAGAGAGCCTCCTCGAAGAGACGCCTGGCCCACAGTTCGTCGAAGGATTTGTCCTTGTACCAGCCCAAGGGAGCATGGAACGCATAGCGATAACACTGGTGGGTGGTCGGATAGGCATTCACGTTGTGCCAGAGGTCGCGCTCCGTCAGGATCATCTGGAGAAGCCAGGCAAGAAGACCGACCAGCAGACCGAGCTGCATCGCAAGGGGCCAGCGGCGGGGAAGCGGCGAAGCGGGACGGGCGGCGGCTTCGGCGAGAAGTGCGGGCCAGGCGGCGCTCGCGTCCGGTTCGGCAGAAACTGCCGGGCCGCGGGGAGGTGCGTCGGAGTCGCGTTCCAGGCCGGCGACGCGCTGGAGATAGTCGAAGATCAGATTGCCCTCGACGGAGTTCCAGGATACGAAGTCGGAGCCGACTTTGAACGTCAGGAGGTGTTCGCGCCATTTATGCCCGGTCTTCTTGTTCCGATGTTCGTAGATCGTGACGGTTGCTTTCCGGATATCGGCGACCGAAAAGAACTCCGCAAGATCGTCCTCGCTCTTCATATACGCCATGATATATGGTGTCGCGACGACCGAGCGGGGCACCTGCCGATGATGGTGAAGATGCAGCAGGTATCTTCCCGTCAGGATCAGCCAGGATCCGAGGATCGAGACGACGATCATCACGGGGGCCCAGCCGACGCGCACCTCGCGCTCGACGCCGGCGACGATGAGCACTCCGACGGTCAGCAGGCCGCCAAGGCCGATCACCGACACGGCCTTGTGCCAGAGAAGATCTTCGTAGATCCGCACATACCATGTTTTCGATCGGGCGCCGCGCAGGGCGGCCAGGAGTTCGTCGCGAACAGGAACGGGAAGATCACGGAAGGGGAGTTTCATAGCGATTCCTTCTCATTCGATGAAAGGGGATTCCTGAATTGTTTCTTGCGGTCAGTATACTCCAAATGTCGAACAAGAGTGCGTTCCGGGCGCATCGCGATGCGCCCCTGCATCTTGATGGCCAACCCCGGGGCAGGCTTGAAACCAGCCCCAGCGACATTCCGGCGCGCTCCCCCACCCCTGGAAGCGGAATCGGGTACCCCGTTCATCGCGAGTTCGTCCGCAAGAGCAGGCGGGGTGCGGAATTTTTCCGGGGAAAATTCTTCGATTTTATTGACACGGAACAGGGGCTGTGGTAGGATATTCTCCGTCTTTCCGACTGTTTGCCGGCGTAGCTCAGCGGTAGAGCAACTGATTCGTAATCAGTAGGTCGTAGGTTCAATCCCTATCGCCGGCTTTCTTTATCCCTCCTGAAGGGGTGACCGGTCTTTCGCGGGTTTGATCATGGACAGCAAGATCATCGGTAACAGCAAGGCGATCCGTGACGTGCTGGGCCTGATCGACAAAGTGGCCCAGAGTGACGTCACTGTACTGATCACCGGCGAAAGCGGTACCGGCAAGGAGATGGTGGCGCAGAGCATCTTCCGCGCCAGCAACCGCCGGGCGAAGCCCTTCATCACCCTCAACTGCGCGGCCATCCCATCCGAGCTTCTCGAGAGCCAGATGTTCGGCCACGAACGTGGCGCGTTCACGGGCGCGGTCGGCCGCCAGGAGGGGTGCTTCGAGCGGGCCCACGCGGGCGGCCTGTTCCTCGACGAAGTCGCCGATATGGCGCTCATGACCCAGACGAAACTGCTTCGGGTGCTCCAGGAGCAGGAATTCGAGCGTATCGGCGGCAAGGAGACCATCAAGGTAGATGTACGGATCATCGCTGCGACGAACAAGAACCTGCTCGAGGAGATCAAGCGGGCGCGGTTCCGCGAAGACCTGTATTACCGGCTCAACGTCGTCGAGATCCGCATTCCGCCGCTCCGCAACCGCATGGAAGACCTCGTTCCGCTCGTCGGATATTTCCTCGGCGAATTCACGAAGAAATACAACAAGGCAGGCCTTTCGATGAGCGACGAAGCGATGAGGGTCCTCTCGTCCTACGAGTGGCCGGGAAACATCCGCGAGTTGAAGAACGTCATCGAGCGCTCGATCGTGCTTTCCCGGGGTCAGGTGATCGAGCCGGAAGACTTCCCGGAAAAACTGCGCCAGCAGTCACCCTCGTTCGGCGATTCCCAGATGCGCGAAGAGCAGATCATGACCCTCGAAGAGATGGAGCGGATGTACGTCCGCAAGGTCCTGGAATACACCGGCGGCAACAAACTTCAGGCAGCGCGGCTGTTGAACATCGATCCGAAGACGCTCCGCACCAAGCTTGCCGACTCCGACTCGCACACGTGATGGAATGAGGCGTTGACGCAGCATGGCATCGGTTAAAATGATCAACAAGATGGAAGTGATGGTGGAACAGGCCGTCAACGTCGAGCTTGCCCGCCGAAACGAGATCTGCAGCTGCGAACGGTGCAAAAGCGACATGATCGCCCTCGCGCTGAACATGCTTCCTTCACGATATGTCGTGACATTATTGGGAGAAGCTGTTACAAATGTAGATTTGGAGTCAAGTCAGTGGAAAGCTGATATCATGATGGCGGTCTATCGGGCCATCGAAATCGTCCGAGGTCGCCCCCGGCACTGAGCCGGGAATAACCCGGAAGGGTCAAACAACTTACGTGGAGGGGAACCAATGACCGACAAGAAAAACGGAACGACCAAAGAGAAGCTGACGTTCGAGCGCAAGGAAGCCTCGAAGGGTTTCGTCGTGCTTTCGTTGATCGGCGACCTGGACATGTGGACGCTGCCGCTCGCCAAGGAGCGGATCAACGGCCTCGTCCAGGAAGGCAAGGTCAAGATCGTGCTCGACCTCGAGCGGATGAACTATATCGATTCGTCAGGCCTCGGCTTCTTCATCGGCTCGCTCAAGAAGCTTCGCGATGCGGGTGGCGACCTGATTCTGATCAATCTCAACGCGTATATTTACGGCATTTTCAAACTCATCCAACTTCAGCACATCATCCAGACCTACGACAGTCTGGAAGAAGCCTCAAAGCACTTTTGAGCATTTACCGCAAGGAGTAACCCCATGAAGGCCAAGATCCATCCCGATTACAACAAGATCAATGTGACCTGCGCGTGCGGCAATTCGTTTGCCTCCGCCTCGACGGCGAAGGAGCTGAAGGTCGAAGTCTGCTCGGCCTGCCACCCGTTCTTCACCGGCCAGCAGCGCTTCCTCGACACCGCCGGCCGCGTCGAGCGCTTCCAGGCGAAGATCGACCAGCAGAAGGCCGCCGCCGAAGCCGAGGCCAAGAAGGCCGCCAAGAAAGGCACCGTGAAGGCCAAGGCCGCTCCGGCCACCGAAGGCGTCCCCGCCTCCGAAAAGTAATCATCACGTCGCCCGTCAGCCGCGAGGTTGTCGGGCGTCTCTCCGCACGCCCGGGAAGGTCCTCCACGTCCTTTCCGGGTGTCGGTGCGCCCGGTGCGGTTCCCGGCGTCGTCAGGTCACGCGCATGAAACTCGTCCTGCTCAGGCACACCCCCGACCCCGACCTGCTCGTGGCCCTCGCCGCGCGGCGCTGTTACTCGTGCCGCACCGCCGAGGCGATCGAGGAGCGGCTCGGCGAGACCGAGATCGACCAGCTGCTCGAGAAGCTGCGGCTTCGAAACCATCTCTCCCCGTTCGAGCACGTCGCGTTCACGTTCAGCGTCGACGGCGTCTCGCGGGCACTGTCCCACCAGCTCGTGCGACACCGCATCGCCTCGTATTCACAGGAAAGCCAGCGCTACGTCGAGTACACGAAACTGCGCGAACTGCCCTACGTCGTGCCGCCGACGGTCGCGGCGAACCCCGAGGCGGCGAAGCGGTTCGCGGCCGTCACGGAAGAGGCGCTGAAAGGGTATCGCGAGCTGCTGGAACTGGGCGTGCCGGCCGAGGATGCCCGCTACCTGTTCCCGAACGCCGTCGAGACCAAGCTGGTCTTCACGCTGAACGCCCGCAGCCTGTTCAACTTTTTCGAACAGCGGTGCTGCCGCAAGGCCCAGTGGGAAATCCGTATCCTGGCCGAGGCGATGCTCCGAGAGGTGCGGAAAGTCGCGCCGCGCATCTTCCGCCACGCCGGCTCGCCCTGCCACGACAAGGAGCGCCCCTACTGCCGCGAGAACGACCAGACCTGCCCCAACTACAAGCTCGTCGAGCGCTACCTGAAAGCCCGCTGCAGTGAATGCAACGACCCCGCCTGAGCGCCTCGGGGAACTCCGTCGCGAGATCGATCTGATCGACGCTCAGATCGTCGCCCTGCTCGACCGGCGCGCGGAGACGGCTCTTCGGATCGGCGTCTGCAAGAAGGAAGCCGGCATCCCCTCCCCGCGCGACGCGGCGCGCGAGACCGAGGTGCTCGACCGGATCAGACGAACCCGCCGGGGGCCATTTCCGGAAAATACACTTATTGCTATTTTTCACGAGATCGTGACGGTCTGCAGAAATATCCAGGGTTCCTGAAGACCCGATTTCTCAGGGGAGGGACGAGGAACTGATGGCCGGAACGGCGCGCCGGACAGGGACGTCGGCATCCGCCGTCAGTCGTTCAGTCCCGGGGCAGGCAGACTTCGGTTCCGCCAATGCTTTCCAGCATCGCGTGGGCATCCCGGATGAACTCACCGACGAACGCGAGTCCGCCGCCTTCACTGGTCTCATCGTACGAACAGGGCAGGAACGTCTCCAGATTCAGCCGGTCGCCTTCATTGATCCATCGTTCCGAACATTTGATGCAGCCTTTCATGATCGCCCGCCAGTAGATGCGTTTCACGTCCTTCGGCGGGTCGCCCTCCATGCGACGGATCAGCATCACCGCGGGGACCTCGCTCATCACCTTGTAGCAGTGCTTGAACCGGAGAAGGACGGACTCGAACAGCGCCTCCTTGTCCAGGGCGGTCAGTTCCGGCCGGTTCCGGGCGTTCAGGAGGTTCTCATACTGGCTTTCGAGCCCCTCGAGCGTCGTGTTCTGCGGGTTCCACCCGCGCGGAATGATAGAAACCATGTTTTCCTCCTGACAGCGCGGTCACCGCGCGCGCGTGCGTGCGCGGCAGCGGCCGCCGATCAGAGAACCAGGCAGCGGGACGCCGCCGCGGGTGTTCTGCAAGGGGTGCCTTACTGCAGCGTCGTCGTGGAAGAAGCCGGAGAAAGCTGCTCGAGCACCCAGTCGAGCGCTTCATCGATGATGATGCCCGGAGCCTGACGATGTCCGCCCTCGAACTCCCACCATCTGGTTTTCCACTGATGGGCGTCGAGGAACTTCTTGTCTTCCTGCATGAGTTGATAATTGAAGTCCGTCGGGCTCGTCAGAAAGGCGCATACTTTGTTTTTGGGATAGGTTTGCGTATGTTTGAGGCTGTTCTCGTGAATGTATCCGACGGATGTGATGACGGCGGACACCGCCTCCGGATGTAGGAATGCAAAAAGATGGGCTGTCATTCCGCCCCCGGAAACGCCCGTGGTGATGACACGCCCCGAGTCGACGGGATATTCCTTCGCGAGTTCGGGAACCTGCCTGGCAATTCGTTTCAGGACGGGGGGCACATCCATTCCGTTGCGGACGACCTTCGAACAATAGAGTGCGCATTTTCTCGAGCGCACATGCTCTTTCCACGACCGAACCAGGCCTTCGGCGTCTCCGCCCGGAGAGAAAGCCACCACGAGAGGATACTTCGCGTCCGATGCCAGGGAATCCGGGAGATAGAGAAGGTAATCCCATTTTTCGACGCATCTGCCGTCGGCATGCTCCCCGGAAGCGGAAACGGTCAGGAACGACAACACCCACAGCATGGTGATTGCAAACCGCATCGCATATGACACATTCATCTGATTCACTCTCCCGGAATCACTCTATTCGAATTGGATCATGATATCCATGACGTCAGTTCGCTTGCCGATGAAGCGGCACGAGGCACGTGAATATATTTCATGCTATTTGACGTTTGTGATGGCTTTGTTTCTCCGTCACTGTGCGTGCGTGTATTCGCGGCAGCGGTCGCAGACGATCGGAGCGCCGGGCAGCGGGACGCCGCCGCGGAAGATGGCCCGCGCTCGCCGATACTTCACGCTGTTGAAAATGGCGCGGATGGTCTGGCGGTTCGCGTTGCCGAAATCGTCGCGCGTCTCGAACGTGCGGCAGCAGGGCGCCACCCCGCCGTCGGGATTGACGGTGATCGTTTCGTAGAGCCAGAAGCATGCATGCTCTGACAGGGGCTTTTCGGGGGAGAACTCGTATCGGTAGGAAGTGCGCGCATCCGGCAGCCATGCCCGCTCGGGGCCGGGTGCGCGACCGGTCCAGGGCGAGTCGGCCAGTTCGAGAGGCATGAACCGCACGCGATCGACGCCGGTTCTCGACGCGAGATCGGTGATCCGGTCGAGCTGGTCCTGGTTGTATGAAGTGACCAGCGACTGCCACTCGACGCGCAGGCCGGTGCGTCCCTGGCGTTTCCGCTCGGCGAGCAGGAAGCGGATGTTCTCCATCGCCCGGTCGAACGAGGCACCGATGCGGTAGCGGCCATAGGATTCGGCGTCATAGCCATCCATCGAGATGATCAGGTAGTCGAGGTTGGAATCGAGCAGTTCGAGCGCTTTTTCCCGACCGAGCAACTGGACGTTGGTGCTCAGGTTCGTGGCCAGGCCGCGCCGGTTGGCCTCGCGGATCATGTCGAACAGGCGCGGATTCAGCAGGGGCTCGCCCCAGTTGAAGAACCAGATCCGGATGGCCCAGGGCGAGAGCTCGCGCAAAACCTTGAGATACAGGCTCCAGGGCATGTCGCCTTTCGGCCGCCCTTTCATGCCGAGGCCGGTCGGGCACAGCGGGCACCTCAGGTTGCACCGGTTCGTCGGGTCGGTGACGAGCACATACGGATACCCGGGCACGGTCAGGGTTCTGAACCGGGCGCACATCTCGTTGACGATGAAATTGAACCACCGCGCAGGCGTGGGGTTCTTCGTGACGATCTGAAAATGCCGCTTCAGGTCCTCCAGCCGGTCACGCCAGGTCCCGATCCAGTTCCAGGCCACGCCTCGCTCCTTTCTGACAATGCACGTCCGGCCATTATACCCGATCAACGAACCAGATACCGAGAGATTCCGATCGCTCCACCAGATAGAACGTATCACCACTGAGGGACAGAGACACAGAGTTGAAGCGAAATTTTCTTTCTCGGTGTCTCCGTGGCTCTGCGGTGCGTTGTTTTTCGACAACCCAGACATCAAGGCACGAAGAAGTCCATCGCGCGATGGATTACGGGGTTTTCCAAGCCAAGAGGGCGCATTGGGGGTCGGAATAGACGGGCTTGAGGCGATTCTGGAAAAATTCCGTCCGGATTTTTTGGAACTCTTCGCTGTCGACATTCGCATACAGGGCGGCGGCATGACGGGGCAGATAGATGTAGGCAATGCCCTGTTCCTTCAGCAGGCGTTCGGCTTCGGCGGCCGAGCCGCTCCTGTAAAGGAAATTGATGCCGTGGTGCGGAAGAAGGCCTGTCCAGAGATACGGATGACGAAGAAGAAAGGTGCGCTCCTCGAGCAGAACGAGAACTTTTCCGGCACCGGTCAGGTGTCGATTTGCCCAGTCGAAGCAATGATAGAAGGGGAAATGCGAGGCGAGAAAACGGTCGGCCGTCATTGCACCGGAAACATGCGGTTCGACCCTGGCGATCCGGTTCAATCCATAGGAAGCCGTCCAGGTGCAGGACACGATCCCGAGAACCACCCAGAAAGCAAGGCGGCGGGCGTATACTGCGGAGACCATCCTGGGAACGGCCCAGCCCAGGAGCGCGACAAGAGGCAGAAGAAACCTGATCTGGTGGCTTCCCAGCAGCCAGATTCCCGACAGCCATATGGCGCAGGCGAGAATGGCCCGAAAATCCGCGCCATGTCCCGCGTATGCATCGGGTTCGGAGGATGTCGAGGCTTCGGACATGCGGAGATCGAAGGCATGGAAGAGAAGCAGGAGGCCGAACACCAGGACGAGAGGGCTCAACTGGCCATCGAAATATTTCAATGGATATTTTTCTGTGTGAAAGTGGCCATGAATGATGACATTCCATGGCGCAAACAGGAGGTTTTCGATCTCGTGGCCCATCCCGAAGCGATCGGTGAACGCCTCGTATGGGAAGTCGATCAGATCCTTCGAGCCGGCGGGAAGTCGATCGAACGGCAGGCCGGGAATCCCGGACTTCGCCTGGAACACGCTGGAAGCGTGGGGATACAGGGGATTTCCGGTCATGATGTGGTTCCGCCAGTAGAAAGGCCCGGCGCCGAGACAGAGAGAGATCAGGCAGCCGGCCAGCAGAGAGGAACAGGCCTTCCAGGGGATTTTTCCTCGACGTGCGCCGTCGTATGTGAGAATGGCGGCAACGGGCAGAAGAGCAAGGCCAAGATACTTCGTCGCCGGCAACAGTCCGGCCAGCAGTCCCGCCACCCGGTACGTCGAGGCTCCGGTGGGGAGTATCGGGGAACCGAGCAGGACGAGGATCGCCACGAACACCAGGCACTGGAAAGGCTCGACGTAGGATGAGCCGGCGAGAAACACCAGTTCAGGGTTCGACACCCAGGCCAGAAGCCCCACCGTGCCGGGAAGACCGTATCGTCTCGCCATCAGGAGGCCTGCCGCGATCAGGAAAAGCAGATTTCCAAGGCCGGCCAGGAGATCCCCGGCAAGGAGCCGGAGCCAGGCCAGGAAAGCGGCATGAGCCAGCGGCCTGTAGGTATTGGGCTGCGGTGATGGCTGCCAGAGGCTTCCGGTCTCGCCGAACTCGCGGATCGCCTGGAGATGGTAGACGTGATCATCATGAGCGGTGGATGGGGCGATGGCATACACCCCTGCCATGACGCCGAAAGCAACCAATATGAGCCAGGATGCCCCGTGAATGCCCGAAAGGATCGACCCGCCCTCGTCACGCGGGAGGCGGATCGCAGCAATGAGTGGGAGGACCAAAAGCAGGGCGGTTACCGGCCGTAAAAAGCCAAGCGTCAGCAGAGCAATACTGCCGAGCGTCAGCCATGCCAGGCCGGCGGAGAATCTCACGACGGGGCATGCTGATGAAGAGCGGAATAGCGCAAGCACACCCTTGCCGATCCATTCCAACGTCTGGATTCCAGCGACGCATACGGCGAACGCGAGGACTCCCTTTCCCAGGATGTACGGCATCCCGGAGGCGTCTGCGAGCGCCATCCCGGGCAGCGGGTGTTCATGGGCATAGGCCGCCACGATCACAATGGCTGCGAGCCCGGAAAGCCAGGAAACACCTCGAGGGTTCATGGCCGGCCTCCCCCCGCATCTGCCATCTTGCCGCGAAGACGTGCCATGAAGGCGTCCCACGCCTGCCGGTGATACCTGCCCGCATCGGGATCGTACCGCCGCAGAGCGGTTTCGAAGGCCAGCGTCCACTGGTCGCCCGTCGAGCCGAGGGCCCACGGCCGCGGGCCGTCGGAAAACACCGGTTCGAGACGAGCGGATGGACACAGGTTCAGGGCCGTTCGCCATTCTTCCCGGGCTTCCTCCGGCCGTCCCGAGACAGCCAGGATATCGCCACACCGCTCGATGATCCAGGGGTTCGCCGGGTCGCTCTCTCTCAGCCGCTGCAGCCGCTCGAGCGCCTCGCCGGGCGGGAGGACCCCGGCCAAGAGGTAATCGCTTCGGAGGTTTTCATTGTCCTTGCTCCGGCGGACGATTTTCGTCTGTATTTTCCTGTATATATCTTCAATTATTTCTTTTCGTTTCGTTTTCGCCGCCAGCTCGAGCATGAAGGAGAGGCACCCCATTCCCCACGACGGGTCAGTCGTGAGCTTCGAAGGGGGAACACGAAGCAGATCGAGGAGGTTCCAGGCATCGCGCACATGTTCCGGAAAGCTTCGAGCCAGCGCGGAATCCAATGCTTTCGCCGGAAGCGGGAAGCCGTGCCGGAGAAGGTGTATCCCGATGTCGGCAACCATCTGGGCCTCGTAGATGCCTTTCGGCGCCGAAGTCGCCCAGCGGGAACCAAGGAGAGACGTCATCGTCGCGCCGGCAGAGGGGTGGTCGAGCACGAGCGAAGGTCCCCACCCTCCACGCAGAACCGCCTCCCATGCAGCATCGGACGTTTCCAAACCCGCTGCGGCACGCGTCAGCGCGAGGTGGGCCCAGCGGACTCCGAGCAGATCGCGGGGTTCGAGGGTGACGGAGATGGTCAGGTCTTCGAGCGCCCGCTCCGGGCGGCCGGCCATTGCCCGCAGGCGGCCGCGGAGAAACCTCGGAAGGTAATACCCCGGCCACCCGGCCGCGATGTCGTCGATCTCTGCCAGATCGGCCTCGCGCGGAGCCGTCCCCGTGCTCCAGCGGATGAGAAGGCGCTGAAGGCGTATCGCCAGGTCTGCCGGCCTGGCTGCCGCGGCTCTGTCGAGGGTTTCGGCCCAGGCGGGATTCCGGCTGCCGAGCAGTTCGATCGACTGCCGGAACAGGAACGGAGCCCGATGCAACGTAAAAGCGATATATATCACAATAATTATCATTCCCAGGATCGTCCACGGCACCCACATTCTTCCGGAAACGGGCTCGTCCGAGGCTCCGGAACCGCGCACAGCCTCACAGGAAACGCTCATTCCGAGCGCCATCAGGGAGGGCGTGAACCAGACGAAGTCGAACAGACCCAGCGTCAGGAAGGCTATTCCCAGGATGAAAGCCCCGGCAGACACGGCCGGCGAGGTTCCCCACAGAAACCCTGCGATCAGAAACAGCACGAGCATCGGAATTCCGCCGGATAGCGCGATTTCGAGAAACAGGTTGTGGGTGTGGGGGTAGATCCAGTCGCCGGGAATCATCCGCAATTCGTCCGGCAGGGAAAGCGGCAACTGTCCGAACGCCATCATTCCATGGCCCACCCAGGGGTGTGACCGGATCTGGTCGATCGCCGCCCGCCAGATGAGATACCGTTCGTTATGGAATACCTCGAACCACAGCGAGGTGTCGAGCAGCTTGTACATGCACAACAGGCCTACGGCCAGGGCGGGCACGGTCATCCAGCCTGCGCACATGTCGGCAAGCCGGCGGCGGAACACGAGGAGGGCGGTCAGAAGAAACACCAGGATCGCTGCCCGGCCGCCACTGGCCAGCAGGATGCCGACATACGCGACGAAGCAGGAGGCTCGGACCACCCGACGGGCCGGAGCGGGAACCAGGTCCCATTCAGCGGGCCTGATGATGCATGTAAGCATGGCGAGGGAGTATGCCGCCAGAAGATTCGGGTGCAACCCCCCCGCAAAAACGCGTTTCTGAAAAGCTGTCCACAGGTCGGCCTCGCCGAGCATCATACCAAACGCGGCCAGGGTGACCGGAAGCCCGGCAAGGACGAGCACCTGCATCAGCCGGCCGCCTGTGGCTCCGGCAGTGCCTGGAGCGAGAAAGAAGAACGCCAGGCTCGCGAGCGCGAGAAGCATCACAGCCGTGTTGTTTCCCGGGCCGCCCGCATGAGGCACGGCAAAAAAGCCCAGAGCTCCTGCCAGCAGGGCGGCGGGCACCACACGTACCGTCGGAAGTCGGCCGTTCGCGATGCGGCTCATGCCGGCGGTGACAAGAAGCAGGTCGAGAGCCGCGGCATCGAGGCCGAAGCTCATCCCCAGGCCGATGGGACGGCACATGCCGGCATCGAAGGTCAGTCCGAGGTGATACGCGGCCAGCAGCATCCGCTGTTCATCGGTTTCGGCAAGGATGAGACAGCCTCCCCATGCCGCCCAGCTGATCGACACCAGCGCCCGGAACGCCTCGAACTCCCCCATCGCGGCAAGGTGCAGGTGGCGCGACAGAATCATCCACAGCAAGCTTTCCGCGAACGACCGGCCCCGCCATGAGGCGATCCCGACGCAGGCGGCCATCCAGGCCAGATCGATCGCGGGAAGCCCGAGAAGATCGCCGCGCCAGGGCATCTCGTACAGATATACCCAGCAGGCGGCCACGGCAAGAAGAACCATGTTCCACATGCCGCGAAGAGTCCGAAAACGCCCTTCGTTTCCGATTTCCCGCCCTGCCGCCGGAGTGTCCATGGCGGGTAAAATACCATGGTATACAGGTTTTCCGCCACGTCCCACACTTGATTTCTCAGGCTTTGACGTGGTACGCTCGCCCTGAGCTTGTCGAAAGGCGAGAGCCTCTCGTGCTTCGACAGGCTCAGCACGAACGGGAACGTGAAATTGGCTTTTGTCATGCAGGAATCAATAGGTATCCTGCAGACTCCACAAAGTGAGTGCCAACTGATGTTTCGAAATGCGCTTGTGGTCGGGGGGGCCGGATTCGTCGGTTCGAATCTCGCCATCACCCTCAAAAAGAACGTTCCGGCAGGGAATGTCCAGGCATTCGACAATCTTCATCGCCGGGGAAGTGAACTGACTCTCAAACGCCTGCGCGAGGCGGGGGTCGCCTTTGTGCATGGCGACATCCGCATTTCCGAGGATTTTGCGTGTTTCGGGGATCTCGACCTGATCATCGACTGTTCGGCCGAGCCCTCCGTCCTGGCCGGTGTCGGCGGCGATCCGTCGTATGTCATCCAGACGAACCTGTTCGGAACCTTTCACATTCTCGAACTCGCCCGCCGCAGGAACGCACGGCTGGTGTTCCTTTCCACCAGCCGCGTCTACCCCGTGAGACATCTTTTGAGCATCCCGCTTCACCAGACAGCCACCCGATTTGTCCTGGGCGGCCCCCTCACCCGCGGCCTCACACCGGAAGGCATCACCGAAGAGTTCCCGCTGGACGGCCCCCGGACGCTCTACGGAGCCAGCAAACTGGCCAGCGAGCTGCTCATCCAGGAATATATTGAAACATATAATTTGAAAGCGGTCATCAACCGCTGCGGCATCATCACAGGCCCCTGGCAGATGGGCAAGGTCGACCAGGGTGTCGTGGCCCTGTGGGTCGCCCATCACGTGTTCAAACGGCCGCTGAAGACGATCGGGTTCGGCGGCCAGGGTCTTCAGGTCCGCGACGCGATCCACGTCGACGACCTGGCCGACCTTCTCGTGATCCAGCTTTCGAACATCGACAAGGCGACCGGCACCTGTTTCAACGTGGGCGGGGGACACGCCGTGTCGTTCTCGCTCGCCGAGCTGACCGCGCTCTGCGAGGAGGTGACCGGCTACCGGGTCCCGATGGAATCCGTGGCCGAAACACGCCCCGGCGACGTTCCCTACTACGTGACGGATGCTTCCCTCGTCAGTCGCACGTTCGGCTGGAAGCCGAAGCGCGACATGCGCACCATCGTGGCGGAAATCGTCTCCTGGATCAAGGGCCACCACGACGAACTGAAGGACATTCTTTGATTTCCGTGGGTTGCCACGGGGAGGAACCATGAAGATAGCGATTATCACGGGTTCGGCAGGTTTGATCGGAGCGGAGGCCAGCCGCTTTTTCCATAGCAAAGGCTATACAATATTCGGCATCGACAACGACATGCGGAAGGAGTTTTTCGGCGACGAGGCATCGACTCGCTGGATGCGCCTCGACCTCGAGAAATCGCTGAAGAACTACCGGCATTTCGAGATCGACATCCGCGACGCCGCGGCGCTCGGCAACGTGTTCCGCGAGGCCGGTTCGGACCTCGCTCTCATCATCCACTGCGCGTCGCAGCCATCCCACGATTGGGCGGCAAAGGCACCTCAGGTGGATTTCACCGTGAACGCGAACGGCACGCTGAACCTGCTCGAGCTGACCCGCCAGACCGCTCCGGCGGCACCATTCATCTTCACCTCGACCAACAAGGTATACGGCGACACACCGAACCGGCTTCCGCTCGTCGAGAAGGAGACCCGGTGGGACGTCGACACCGCCCACCCCTTTTTCAAGCACGGCATCGACGAGTCGATGTCGATCGACCAGAGCCTGCACAGCCTCTTCGGCGTCTCGAAGGTCGCGGCGGACGTGCTGGTGCAGGAATACGGCCGCTACTTCCAGATGAAGACCGTCTGTTTCCGCGGCGGCTGCCTGACCGGGCCCGGTCATTCGGGAACCCAGCTGCACGGTTTTTTGGCCTACCTGATGAAGTGCGCCATCACGAAGACGCCGTACAAGGTGTTCGGGTACAAGGGCAAGCAGGTCCGCGACAACATCCACAGCCATGATCTCGTGGAAGCGTTCTGGCAGTTCACGCAGAAGCCCCGCATGGGCGAGGTTTACAACATGGGCGGCTCGCGGCACAGCCACTGCTCGATGGTCGAAGCCATCAAAAAATGCGAAGATATCACCGGCAATACGATGCTCACCGAGTATGTCGAGAGCAACCGCATCGGTGACCACATCTGGTATGTGAGCGACGTCCGCCGGTTCCAGGAGCACTACCCCGACTGGAAATACCAGTATGACATCGACGAGCTGCTGAAGGACATCTACAGAGGGCTCGTCGAGCGCCGCTGATCGGAAGGAGTCTGCCATGCGAGTTCTGCTAGCCAATCCACCGTGGGAAAAACCCGGTCACTACTACGTCCGGGCGGGTTCACGCTGGCCGCATTTCGAGCGGAACGGCACGCGCTATATGCCGTTCCCGTTCTTCATGGGATACGCAGCTGCGGTACTGATCGAGGCCGGATTTGATCCTGCGGTCATCGACGCTTGCGGTGAGCGGCTGACGACGCCGGAGTTTTTCCGCAGGGCCGAAGCCGCGCGCCCCGACCTCGTCGTCATGGAAACCTCCACGCCGTCGTTCGAGACCGATCGCGGTATCCTGCGCGAGCTGAAGCAGCGGCTGCCCGGCTGCCGGATCGCCGTGGCGGGCGCATGGCAGGACCCCGACGCGCGCAGTTATCTCTCCCTTGCTCCCGAGGCGGATTTCTTCCTGTCGGGTGAATACGAAGATACGTTGCTGGAACTGGTTCGAGCGTTGTCGGACAACCGCGGTCTGCGTGAGATACGGTCACTGGAGTTCCGGGACGGCTCTGACGTCGTCAGAAATCCGTTCCGGCCGCTTCGGGAACGGATCGACGAGCTTCCCATCCCTGCGCGGCATCTTTTCAGCATGGCCGTTTACGAGGATCTCACCGGGTGCATCCCCGCGCCATCTCTGCAGATGTGGGGCTCGCGCGGTTGTCCGTTCGGCTGTGTTTTCTGCGTCTGGCCGCAGATCATGTACCGCACCCGGAACTACCGGTTCCGCTCGCCAGAAAAGATCGTTGACGAAATAGAATTCGAGCTGAAGCGGTTTCCTTACAAGTCATTCTATTTCGATGACGATACATTTAACATCGGCAAAGAGCGCATGCTGGCGTTGTGCGACGAACTCGAGCGGCGGGGAATCCATCTTCCCTGGGGGATGATGGCGCGGGCCGACACGTCCGACGAGGAGACCCTGAGCCGGATGCGCAAGGCAGGCCTCACCGCGGCCAAGTTCGGCATGGAGTCGGCGAACCAGGAACTGGTCGACCACGCCAAAAAAGGCTTGAACATCGAAACCGCCCTGCGGAACATCCGGTTCGCCAAGTCGCTCGGCATCAAGGTGCACCTGACCTTCACCTTCGGCCTGCCCGGCGAGACGAAGGAGACGATCAAAAAGACGGTCGACACGGTGCTCGATCTCGACCCGGCGTCGGTGCAGTTCTCGATCCTGACGCCGTTCCCCGGCTGCGACCTGTTCAAGACGCTGCGCGAGCAGGGGCGGCTGACCTCCAACGATTTCTCGAAGTTCGACGGGTACACATCGGCCGTTTTCAAGAGCGACACCCTCTCGTCAGCCGCCCTGGAGAAAGCCTGCGCATATGCCGAGCGGCGCTGGCGAAAGCACCAGCTCAAACGCCAGGTCTTCGCCAACCCGCTGGAGATCCTGCACAAAGTCGCCCTCAAGCCGGCAAAAGCCGTTTCAATATTAGTAGATATGCTTCTCCGGAAATGATTTGCCGGGTGGTGCTCGTATGACGGGCGGGCCTTCCGGGCGGCTGGCCGGAGGCATCCTGCAGCTGCTTCAGAGCGGGAAGCGACCCGCCTGGCTTGAGCTGCTGCTTTCCGTCGACGGCTCGCTCGCGTTTTCGTGCTGGCTGGCCCAGCAGGCTCTCGCGTCGTTTCTCGCCCTTCGGGGCACCCGGCCGCCCCCCCCAGGCCGAAAGCGGCTCCTGTTCCTGACCAACGAGCGGTTCAGCCTGCCCGCCGCGCGGATCCGGTGCGCCGACATGGCCCACTTCCTCCGGCAGGCGGGGTTCGACGCCGACGTGCTTTCATACGGAGAACGATATTTCGCCGGCCAGCCCGGCTTCTACACGCGGCTGTCGGACACCCAGAAGATGCTGGCCAACCTGCGCGCAACCTGGGACCTGCGGAATGAGGCCGGCACGGTGCTGATCGTGCAGCGCACCCATTACCACGCGCTCGCCGCGCTGGAACTGCGACGCCGTCTCGGCGTCAGGGTCGTTCTCGACCTCGACGATTTCGACTGGAAGGGCAACCCGAACGGGTTCAAGTGGCTGTGCCGGTTCCCGCCATTCCGGTACGACACCCTGTTTCAGACGCTGGTGAAGCTCGCCGACGGCTGCATCGTCTCGAGTCATCGGCTGTTCGAGCTCGTCTCGCCACACCATGAGAAGACGATCCTCATCCCGACCGGGGTCCGGCCCGACCGCTTCCCCGCGCACCCGCATCGCGAAGCGCCCGACGTATGCTTTTCCTGGGTCGGCACCCTGATGCACCGGGAAAATCTCAACACCCTGAACCTGCTCATCGACCAGTTCCTGGCCATCTCGTCGCCGGTTCCGAAGCGGCTCCAGATCGTCGGGGGCGGCACCTGGTTCGGCGAGCTGAAGAAGAGGGCCGCCGCCCATCCCGAGATCACGGTCCTCGACTGGGTGCATCCCGACCGCATTTCCGAGCTGATGCGCGGCGTCGATGTCGGGCTGTTCCCGCTGTTCGAAGACACCGAGTTTTCGCGCTGCAAGAGCCCGACCAAGATGTTCGAGTACATGTCCAGCCGCCGGGCCGTCATTTCCTCTGACCTCGGCGAGGCGTCCCGCATCATCCGGCATGGCCGGAACGGCCTGCTGGCGCGGCACCCCGGCGAGTTCGGGGGCCTGATGAAGCAGCTCCTGGAGCGACCTGACCTGCGGCGCGCACTTGCCGATCGCGGTTTGGAAACGATCTTGAGCGAGTATCAACTCCCGCGGCTCGCGTCCCGCCTGGGCGGTTTTCTCGCGAAGCTCTGAACTCCGCTCGAATCGGCCTTCTCAGGCACCCCTGGCAGTATCGGCAGAGGGCTCGGCGCCCGGCTCCATGACCGCCGAAACGCGGCCCAGCCCGAAGCCGATCCATCCCACCAGCCCGCTCGCAGCCAGGAACACCAGGAACGCGATCAGCGGCGTCGGCAGGAACGCCCGCGCCAGGCCGCCGCATGCGAGCGCCACCGCCCACGGCACGCCGATGGTTCGCAGATACCCGCTGATCCAGGGTCGGGTCAGCCCGACGTTCAGCGCGGCGACGAAGTAGACCACCTTGATCACGCCCATCGTGATCGCCGCCCCCATGCTGGCCCAGATCGGGATGACAACCAGGTTCAGCGCCAGGCTGACGGCGGCGAGACTTCCGAGAAACAGCGGGTCCATCCAGTTGCGGCCAACCACCACCAGCAGGTTCGACTGGATCACCCCGTAGGAAACGCCGACCAGAAACATGGCCGACAGAGCGACAACCGGGGGCGCCTCAGGGATGCTTTGCCGGGCGAGCAGGTCGAGAAGCACATCCGGAAAGAGCACCATCGCCCCGATCGCGGGAAAGACCATCCCCCCCATCACCCGGAATGTTCCTCCCACCACGCGTCCGAACGTTTCCGGCGCTTGTTTCCAGGCGGCGGCAAGCCCCGGAAGCGTCACGACCATGACCGAATCAGCCAGGATGATGCCCATATCGAGCAGCCGCTTGGCGATTCCCAGAATCCCCGCTTCGCGGTCGCCCCACCATGAAGAAACCATCAGAAGATCGACATGATAGTACAGCATATGGCAAATGCCGCCGAGCCCAAGCGGAAGGCTGGCGAAAAACATCTCGCGGGCTTCGCTCCATTTCCAGTCGCCCCGCCAGCGAAACCCGTTTCGATGCACGAACCAGAGCGCGAACAACGCGACGCAGGCGTTCGTGACCATCATCACGGCAAGGAGCGTTCCGATTTTCAGATTGGACAGCGTGGCCCAGACGACTCCCAGATGGGTGACGGCTACCGCCAGATCCATGATCGCGATCACTCCAAACGCCTTCTGCACGAGCATGAGCGGATGAACCGTCGACCGGAGATGGAAAAAGGGCATGCCGAGCAGATATACGGCAGTCCACCAGCGCACCTGGAAGGAAGGGGCAAGAAGCCAGGCGCAGCCGACCGTCACCAGGTAAGCGACCAGGCTCGTTCCCGCGCGGATGACCAATCCCTGGGAAATGAAATGGGAAGTGCGTTCCGGCTCCTGCTGCACGCGCGTGATCAGGATCCGGCCAAGGTTCAGATCGCTCAGGATCGTACAGGCATTCCAGTATCCAATGATCGTGTAGAACTGACCGAGCGCGGACAGTTCCAGCCGACGCATCATGATCAGGCTGACCACCAGGTTGATGGCGCGCACCAGATAGGCGGAGCCCGCCACCGTGGTCAGCTGCCGGAGAATCGGCGGGATGGTCATGCCTCAGGCTTGCACGGATCAGCCGCGAACGCCGGTTCGGCCTGACCGCTCTGCAATGCCCTGCAGCCAGGCGAACAGCTGTTGCGCCATGATGTCGTGTGAAAACCGGCTCTCGACGCGCGCACGGGCGGCCTCCCCCATGCCGCGGCGCCTTGGTTCATCCTTCACGAGGCTCAATAAGGCTTCGATGAAGCCGTTCTCATCATCAGCAAGAAGGCCGTCGATTCCCTCACGGACCACGTGGACGGCTTCCCCCACCCGGCTTGAAACGGTGGCCAGGCGGCAGGCCATGTATTCGAACAGTTTCGTCGGGCTCTTGCTCTGATTGAACCGGTTGGCCGGAATCAGCGGCAACAGGCCGACATCGATCCGGCGGAGATAGCCTGGCACCTCATCCGGAGACATCCACGGCATGAACCGGATATCGACATCCGAATACCGGTCGGCCACCTGGCGCTTGATCTCCTCGATCATGAACCCCGTCGATGCGATCTCGAGCCTGCAGTGAGGCCATTTTCTGAACACCTCGGCAAAGACGCGGATCGCATACTGAAGGGCCAGCACGTTATCGCGCCGGAACACGGTGCCGATCCAGGAAACCGTCACCGGCCGAGACCCCGCCAAGGCTTCTTCTTCGGCGGAGGGGGGATGGAATCGCGCAGTATCAACGCCGGTCGGCAGATACTCGACATGCCCGTTGAGTTTTTCGAGAACCTCTTTCAGGGCATGACTCGACGCGACGCAGCCGGCCGAGAATCGTCCCACCTGCTCGAGCCAGGAATGGGCGTCGAATCCCGGGAACGGGCGCAGGTTGTGAAAAATCGGAGCATCGAAATCCCAGTCGTCACAATCGAGAACGAGCGGATATCCGCGAGCTTTTGCGGCAAGGAACGGCGCAAGCGTGTGATAGTTGATCCGCTGCACGTAGAAAATCGTGCCGGCCGGCTCCCCGATCAGACGCCCGTAAGCCCTGTAGCAATTGAGCATCATTTCGGTATCGCACATTTGTGCGTACGGCCGGCCGAACTCGTCGTGGAACGAAAACACCCGGGCATCGGCGCCCAGCGCGGTCAGCGCATTGGCCATGCAGTAGCACCGAACCCGGGCCCCCGGCATGTGGTAATCCTCGTGGGTCAGAAACACCACGCGGAACGGCGGAGATGACGGTTTGCTCATGAGAGGCGCACCCCGGCTTTCGCGCGCAGCAGAAGGTAGACCGCCATCGCAAGCGCGCCGTCGGCGGGGCGGATCAGGCCGATGACAACAGCCCGGATACACCACTTGAGGACGGACAGCCGATATCGGTTCTGGATGCCCGTGACGACCCAGACCGGTTCTCCGGCGAATACCGCGGAAAGGATATCGATGGCGGGAAGGACGCCCAGTTCATCCGGCGAAAGGAACACCACACCCTCCGAGCCCATCTTTCGAAGGGATCGAAACTGCCGAACCCGCTTCAGGAGCTGCAGGCCGGCAGCCAGGGGCGAATCGGACCAGCGGAGGTCGACCCCCCACTGCACCCCTGGAGCGAACGGCCTCGGAGAGGGGACTGAACACCGGATTCCCGCCGCGAAGGGGAGTTCAAACCAGTTGCCCTCGATTTCCCATCGCTTGCGGAGGAACTCTTTCGACTCCGCGATGGTCGGATCATCCGAAGCCATGACCAGCACCAGTCGCTTGTTCTTCGGGATGTCCTGCGATTCAACCGGGAGATGGGCATACGACTGGCGAAAAATCTGCCGGATCGTTTCACGAAGCTGATCCTGCAAGGATCCAGGGTTCATCGGACCTCCGCCACTGCGTACCGGTTTTTGAACGTCATGCTCACAGCCGCACCCTTTCGCCGCGCCGGGAAATGCCTGTATTCAAGCGGCAGATCCCCGTTCCCGCGGGCGGACCACCCTATCACGCCCATCGAGCGGGTGTCAATTCCAGATCCCCGCCGAAGCAGGAAGGAAGCCTCTTTCCCCCATTTTCAGAGGCCCCCTCATCTCTCCGGATCAGCCAGGTTCGAGATTCAATCCATGAGGCCACCGGGATGGCGAAGGGCGCTTCATTCATTGAAGCGCCCTTCGCAAAGAAGTTCGGATGCGGGGTTAAAAGTCGGAGATTCTCTCGATGAATTCAGGCTTGTCGATGAACGGATTCCGGTTGTGCTGGAGGTTCTCGATGCTGTCGTTGCGCTTGCGCTCGCTGTCGTCGACCGGATCCTGGGTGTTCCATTCGCGAAGGACTTTCTCTTCGGAAGACGGGATCTTTTTCCCATAGCGAACCGCGAAGTAAAACTTGGCCCGGGCGACATTGCCTCGATGCTGGGACCGAACCTCGAACACCGATCCGTCGGACTTGCTTCCGCCTTCCTCCCATTCGGGGCTGTCCACGAGACCGAAGGGATGATTCCCGCGGATTCCGTTGGCACGTGCATCGGAGGGGAAGAGATGATGAAGATCGGCCTTGGCGATGCCAACGGCTCCCTGGGATTGGGGCCAGGTGTGTTCGACGTTCATGATGGTGGAGGAAGGTTCGCCCTGCGTCTTGATTCGTTTTCCGGTGTAGACGCATTCCACTTCGCCGTTTTCGTTGTCGAGTCTCGAGAAAATGGCGTCCTGGGCCCCCTGGTAGCCGACCGACGTCTGCTGCCGACCGGTGATCTCGTTCAGTTCACCGATGAGCTGTTCATCGGAAAGGGTCTCGCACGCGGCATACAATCCGTCACCGGGCGTGAATCTCGTGGAGGCGGCGGTCCGGGGAACCGTGTAATCGTCGGAAAATCCAGCCTGGAAGAGCTTGTCGGCCAGGATCCGGATCTTGAAGCAATCGGCCTGATTCCGTGAGTCGAGCTGCTCGAGCGCATCGATGCGCTCATTGAGCTTCCTGAATATCTCCTCGGGAGTTTCCATCGCACTGGGATCCAGCGCCATGACGCCGGAAGCGGACATGAAGAAACCCACCGCACCAAGGACGACGATCGCCGATTTTTTCAGTGATGAAATCATTTTTTCTCCATACTTTGAATACAGGATTCCAAGACAACCGTTAATCAGCCGGTAAAAATCGCTCGTTTGAAAAGTATATCACATCAGGATGGGGTATGAACGACCTGGAAGAGGACGAAAGATTCCTCAAACATGCTCTGCCTCCTCGAAACTTCAGAAAATGCGCTCTGCGACTTCTTTTTCCGATATGCCGAAAATTGTACAAAATCACGGGGACCACGTATAATCCGAAGGAAGCACCGAAAGACCACAGGTCCCAGATCGTGGTTTACCGCGACTCCATCGCCATGACCCCGGAACCTCTCGAAAGGATCTGCCATGAGAAAACTGAAGATCGTCTGGCTGGCGGTGACGTTCATCACGCTCGTTCTCGGTCCGACGTCGATCGGCTGGTTGATCCGGGAAGACCGGAATCCGGAGTTCGACGCCGATCCAGCGGCCAAACCCCGGGCGCTCATCGCAAGCGGCAGTTATGATGCCGCACTCGAGTCCTGTGATTTCCTGATTTCGCATGACCTCGACCAGGACGGGAGGGTCATGGAGACCCGCAGGGAACTGCTTTCCCGCATCAACTCGCTTTCCGGCAAGGCGAAAAACTTTTTCTGGGGCGGTCTGACCGGAAAGATCGAGGATTCGTCGTCACTCGTCGGTTGTATAACGGCCGATATGACCGTATACGGTGACGTCCGCGATCTCGCGAAGAGTGCCTACGCCTATGCAGCCGGGGAGGAGGTCGACGAACTCGTCGCGGTCCTCTCCGCTCTCGGACTTGCCACCACGCTCGCTCCCCATATAGATGTCGGCATATCCGTCTGCAAGAACCTCGGCAAATTTATGAGCAAAGCCATCCGGACCCACATCATCGACCTCGCTTTGGAAGCGAAAAGGCTGGGAAATCTCGGAAAGATTTCGGGTCTCGTTTCCGATATCGGAGGCCTGTACAGAAAAATCGGCGGCGGAATCATCGACCTGTTCAAACTGGCAGGAGACGTGCCGGCCCTGCAGAAGCTTACGAAGCTCGTCGATACCTTCGGAAGGCCCGCATTCGGCGCGATCCTGGTCGGCGGAAAAGGCACGCTCCGCTTTCTGGGCATGGCATCCGATGCCGGTCTGAAGCTCGCCGGCGCCGGCGGGAAGAAAATGATCCGCATGGCCGTGCTGTATCCGAACGTCGCCGTTCACCTGGCAAAAATCACCAAAAAGGCCGGCTGGGACCACCCGGATCTCACCATGACCCTGCTCGCCGAACTTCTCGGGGCCCTGCCCCCGCACCTGATCTTCCTGATCGGCTTTGCCATCTGGCTCTGGTGCACCTGGTGGACCATCCTGGAGACGCTTTTTTTCAGACCGGCCACGAATCCGGCGTAACGTACCAGGCTGTGGATTCAATCGGTTCCGCTCAACCTGAGGTGACCGGAACCTCATGAACAGGCTGTTACGGAACACAACGGTCCGCTCCGGTCCGAAGAGAAATCCGAAGAGGTTCTCATCTCTGTTCAAACCGGCTCTTTCATGAGATCATTGCGTCGATCGCCCAAGATACCCATTGAGGACCGAAAAATGAAAAAACTCCTGGTTCCCGTTTTCTTCTTTGGCCTGCTTCTTCCATGTGCCGGTTTGTATGGGGCTGACGAGGTTTTCCTTCCTTTTCTCACGGAAACCGGACAACTCGCCTATATCCAACCCTCTTCCGGAAAGGTGATCGGTGAAGGGTTCACGTACAGATTCGCTTTTTCTGAAGACGGCCTGGCCAGGGTAAGGAAGGGGGACAAGTTCGGGTTCATCGACCGAACCGGAAAGCTTGTCATCGAACCGACGTTCGACGACGCGACGGACTTTTCCGGCGGTTCCGCCGTTGTCACTTCCGGTGGAAAGAGCGGTCTCATTGCCACGAACGGAACACTGCTCATTCCCATTGAATACGATACCCTTTCGAACTTCGTGGAAGATGTCGCCTGTTACCAGAAGGGCTCCGAATCCGGATATCTTGACCGAAGCGGGAACCTTCTCTTCACCTTCAGGAAATCCGACCCCAGCGAGCCGGCATTTCTCTTCCAGGGCGGCCTTGCAGCTGTGCGCGGCGAATTCGGGAAAGGATTCGGATATGTCGACAAGACCGGTAAATTCATCATCCCACCCTCTTTCAAGTCGGCTGGTCCCTTTTCGAAAGGAATGGCCATGGTGATCTTTGAAGATGATTCGCAAGGTTTCATCGACCGAAACGGAAAGACCCTTTTCAAAATGCCCCCGAACCTGACCGTCTGCGATGAATTCCATGAGGGTCTTGCCTGCGTGTGCCAATCGGATGATGTGAGTCCCCTTTTCGGATTCATCGACATCTCCGGGAAACTGGTCATTCCCTGCAAGTTCAATGACAGGTCACATTTTTCCTGCGGGCTGGCCAGTGTGAGAGTCTTTACCGATTCTTCAAAAAGCGACGAACGGTGGGGCTACATCGACCACAGCGGCACGTTTGTCATTCAACCGACATTTCTCGGCGCCTCGGATTTCATCAAGGATCACGCCGTGGTCAGCACGGACTGGAAAGATTCGGAAGGGTTGATCGACAAGCAGGGGAACTTTGTCCTGAAACCCGAATTCAGCCGTATCGAGAGAACCTTCGGCGATTATCTGATCCTCGGCAGGAAAGGTCAGGAAAAAGAAAAGACGCTTCTGCTGGCCGACCCCTCCGGAAAGCTCCTCGCCATTCCCAAACAGCCGGAAAAGAACTGAGTTGCGGACAAGCAACCATAACGCCTCTCAGGCGCTTTCATGGCGAAAAAATACCGCTTTTTATCCAATGTCATGGATGAAAAGCGGCATCTTCCAGGTCAAAAAATCGAACAAACCCGCTGAGTGAGAAATCTCAGCGCGCCCGAAGGGATTCGAACCCCTGGCCTTCTGCTCCGGAGGCAGACGCTCTATCCAGCTGAGCTACGGGCGCAACGGAACAAAGGGTATCACAGCCGGCGAGCCGGCGCAAGTCATTCGTCTTGTGACGGGGGCCGGATTGCCGTACCATGACAGCATGAGAAAGAGTTCGGGGGGGTTCTTCGCCGGGTATGTCGCGTTTCTGGTTCTTCTGGCCGGTCTTCCCTGTTTCGGTGCCGGGGCTGACCGGGCAACGGTCGTTCCCGTCGTCGCGGAGTGGCTGATCGGCGGCTGGATGTCCGGTCGCTGGGCACGCGCCGAAGAGATCGCCCCCCATGTCGCCGGCAGGATGAGCTACGGCATTTACGGATTCGATTCACGCATCGGAAGCGGCACGGGAGGGGCGGCCCGCCAGGTCGAGGGGCCGGGCATGTATTACGAGGTGCCGGTTTCCGGCATGCCTGACGCCCCGATCGACACCCTGGACGAGAAGTCCGGCGGGAAGGCGCTCGCGGTTGGAGGCGGATGGGACGCCCTGCCCCGCCTTCCGAAGCGGCAGAGCGGCGGGCTCGCCCCGTATGAGCGCGAGGTGGAGCGGATCCTGAAGGAAAACGGGATGGCAGGCGTGAAGGCGGTGATCCGGCGGGTCGTCCGGGCCGATCTCGACGGCGACGGGACCGAGGAAGTCGTCATCTCCGCGGGAAACGCCGACGCGCTGGTTCCCCGGTTCGAAAAGAATACATACTCATTGGTATTGTTTCGCCGGCTGATGCGCGGAAAGGTCGAGACAGCCGTTCTGCATCAGGAGTTTCACAGGAAGGATTCCGAGGGCGAGGCGAACAGCCCGTCCGCCTGGGATATCCCCTTCGTCCTCGACCTGAACGGGGACGGCGTCATGGAAGTCATCCTGTATGGCCGGTATTACGAGGGGGCCTGGTACGAAATCCACGAGTTCAGCGACGGCACGCTGAGAATGGTGCTCTCGGAAGGCGTGGGAGCCTGATCTCCCGGCTTGTTCAGTGAATTGAACCGTCGGGAAACACGTTCAGGCGTTTGAGGCCCTCGGACAGGGTCAGCTCGAACTCGAGTTTCAGGCCACCGGTCTCGTAAACGAGCAGGATTTCGTATTCGTCAGTGTCGTCGGCCTGGGGCTTGCCGAAATAGCCGAGGATATCGCTCTTCGTCGTTTTTCGGCTCAGTTCGACGGTTTTCGACGGGGTGAGCCGGAAGCGGACGGTCGGCGATCGGAACTCGTCGTCCATCTCGTCGGCGAAGATGAAGGAGAAGTAGTCGACACGTTCGGCATCGATCTCGACGGTGATACCGTGCTCGATATATTTGAATAGATTGAAGTACACGGGGCGGGAGTTGTCGGGCTTTCCGAAGGCTTCGAGGCGGTCGAACCGGTCGCCGAAGGCGATGCCGTTGAGGGCGCGTGCCTCGAGATCGAACTCAAGGCGGGCCGCCTTGCGAACCGGCCAGTGGCGGGTCGGGTCGAGCCCGAAATAGCCGAGAATCAGCTCCTTCAAAGCCTCGAACACATCAACCTCCTCGTAAATGACGCTGGGATTGTTTCACCACAAAGAGATCTGATTATTTACAAATCTTTGTGCCTTTGTGTCTTTGTGGTGATTTCTCTCCGGGTCAGTCGGTGAGGACGCGTTTTTCGACTTTGCGGGCGAGGGTCGAGAGGGCGGCGGAGGCGGTTTTCTGACCGGTCAGGACGGCTTCCATCTCGGGGTTCACGAAGTCTTCGAGGCGCTCGTAGCTGGTGACGACGGGGTTGCTGACGGCGCTCTTCAGCTGCTCCATGAAGGTCATCAGGTGCGGGTCTTCGAATTTGACCAGGTCGTAGGCCTTGAGGTTCACCGGCATCTGGTTCAGTTTCGAGCACCAGCGGGCCTGCACGTCCGGCGAGGTGAAATAGGTGAGGAAGTCGTAGCAGGCCTTCGGGTATTTGCCCGAGTTGAAGATGACGACGTTGGTTCCGCCGACGTTCGTCGAGGTCCCGGCCGGGCCGGCGGGGATCAGCGTCACGCCAAAGTCGAGCTTCGAGTTCTTGAACTTGGGCAGGTTCCAGGGGCCCATGAATATCATGGCGTATTTTCCGTTGACGAAGCCCTGCTCCGGGGTGATCGAGCCGGCCCGCCACGCGCCTGCCTCGATCTTGTGATCGGCATACAGAGCACGCTTGAAATCGAGGGCGCGCACGGCCGGCTCCTGGTCGAGCAGGCACTTCTTCCCGTCCTCGGAGATCAGCGTCGCGCCGAAGGTGTTGAAGAACGGCAGGCTCCACCAGAGGGTGTTCTCGAAACCGCAGCCATAGGTGCCCTTCTCGGCGTTCGTGATCTTTTTGCCCATCTCGACGAACTCGTCCCAGGTTTTGGGCGGCGCCTCGGGATCGAGGCCGGCATCGCGGAACAGCTGCTTGTTGTAGAACAGGGCGACGCAGGTCGTCTGGTCGGGCAGGCCGAGGTAATGGCCGTCGATGTAGTTGGTGCGAAGCGGCGCTTTCAGATACGTATCCTTGATCGTATCGAAACCGAACCCGGCCAGGTCGACGAGGGCGTGCTTGCGGCCGAGCTCGCAGACGAACGACCAGTCGACGCGGGCCATGTCGGGGCCGCGGCCGACCGTGAGGGCCGTGCGCAGCTTCGGCTTGTGGCCGTCGAAGGGAATGCGCACCGGGCGCACGCTCCAGCTCGCGTTCGCCGCTTCCCAGTCAGCGATGATCTTCTTGAGCTCGACCTCTTCGTCGTCGTTGTAGGTGTGCCAGAAGTTGAGGATGGTCCTCCCGTCGGCGGTGTATTCGGTCTTGCGCTCGTTGCACCCCGTCGTGAAGACGGTGCCGGCGAGGAGCACGACGAGGCAGACGAAAAGGAACAAGCCGCGGAAGGCAGCGTTCGATATATAGTTCATGATATCACTCCTTCACCGCGCCCTGGGTCATGCCTTCGATGAAGTAGCGCTGGGCGAACAGGAACAGCACGACGATGGGCACGATCGAGAAGCAGGAGGCCGACATGATCAGGCCGAGGTCGGAGGTGTACTGGCCGCGGAAGAGGGCCAGGCCGACCGGCAGGGTGACGCTGAGGGGGTTTTCGAAATCCGTCACGATCAGCTGCCAGAGGAAGTTCGACCAGTGGGAGAGAAAGGTGAGCAGGAAGAGGGTGAGGATGATCGGCATCGAGAGCGGGATGATGACGACCCGGAAGATCTGCCACTCGGAGGCGCCGTCGATGCGGGCCGCCTCGATCAGCGAGCTGGGGATCGTTTCCATGAACTGTTTCAGCATGAAGATGCCGAACACCGAGGCCAGGTGGGGCAGGATCATCGCGAGCTTCGTTCCGAACAGGCCCATGCTGCATACCATGAAGAACTGCGGAACCATGTACATCATGCCGGGGATCATCATGGTGGCCATCAGCAGGCCAAACAGCTGTTTCTTGTAGGGCAACTCCTTTTTCGCAAACACGTAACCGCCCATCGAGGCGAAGAGGGTCACGAAGAACGCAGCCATCGAGGCCACGGTCAGGCTGTTCATAAAATACGTGCCGAAATTTTTCTTCGCCTCGACCGGGTCGATCGATGCGCCGGCCGGGGCCGCGTCGAGTTTGAGCACCTTCTTGAAATTACCGATCGTGGGCTCGGCGGGCACGATGTCGAACGGGTTCGCCGTGTTGATGAACAGTTCGGTGCCGGCGGGCTTGAACGAGGTGCAGAGCATCCAGAAGAACGGGAACAGCACCACGACGACGCCGGCGGCCAGGCAGATGTAGAGGAAGAAGGTGCGCAAAAACTCGGCCCTATGCTCGGCGTGGGTGTCAATCCAGCGTCGGATGACGAACGAGGCGAGGGCCAGGCCCGTGACCGCGACCATGCCATCGATCAGCCAAGCCATGTTTTTCATGATCGCGCCGGCCTTGGTGGGGTCGGCCCCGGCCATGAAGGCGGCGGCGACCATCGTGACGAACTTGTAGAGCTGGCCAGAGATGCCGACGCAGAGTGCGAGCATCACGACGAACAGGGAGACGAAGATCACGATCCGGAGCGGCGAGGATGGCGGCTTCCGGGAAATCGCGGTTTCGATGTTCTGCAGATTCATGTCTGTTCTCTCCCTCCGGTCAGCGGCGCTCGCCGGCGAAGAACCGCTGCTGGATCCAGGTGATGAGCAGCGTGATCGCGAGCAGCACGTAGGAGATCGCGGCGGCGTAGCCGTACCGTCCGCCCTCGAACTGTTTGTACAGGTAATACCCGGCCACCGAGGTCGAGCCGAGCGTCTCCTCGCCGATGACGAGCTGGGGTCCGCCCGCGGTCATGGCGTAGATCTCGGTGAAAGCGTTGAGCGAGCCGATGATGCCGGTGATGACCATGAAGAAGATGATCGGCTGCAGCAGCGGCAGCGTGATGTACCAGAACTGCTGGGTCTTCGACGCGCCGTCGATGTCGGCGGCCTCGTAGACCGCCTCGGGGATGTTCTGCAGGGCCGCGAGGAACAGCACCATGCCGAAGCCGGCGCCTTTGAGCACCATCGCAAACACGACGGCCGGCAGGGCGGTGTAGGGGCTGGCGAGCGGGCCGACCTTGTTGAAAAACTGCTCGGGGCCGAGGAACGCCGTGGTGATCTGCGCGAGGGCCCCGTATTTCGGTGCGTAGATGAGGGTCCAGATGACGCCGACGACGAGCATGTCGAGGATGTTCGGCAGGAAGAAGGCGCTCCGGAAGAAGCCTTTTCCATAGAGCTTGTTATGCAACAGGATGGCGAGGAACAGCGCGGCGGCGATGCCCAGCGGGATGCTGAGACCGCCGTAGATGGCCGTCACGACGAGCGACCACCAGAAGGCGGGGTCGTTGAGTTTCCAGCTCGCGCCCTCCCAGTGGATGCCGAGGATCTGGAAGTAGTTGGAGAAACCCACCCAGCGAAGGTTCGTCAGGCCGAAGCCCTGCGACGAGTCGAAGAAGCTCAGGTAGAGCGAATACAGGATCGGAAAGATCAGGAACACCGTGAAGAGGATCAGGAACGGTGACAAGAACAGCAGCGAACTCGCCGTTTCCCGGGAATTCTGCGGAGCGCTCACGGCTACTCCTCCTCTCGACTCTGGATATTGGCGGACTCCACCACGAAACAGGGGAAATCCAGCTCGTTCAGCCTGCGCGCGAGGGCCTCGGCTTCAGCCTCCTGCGCGAACGGGCCCATCAGGACCCGATACATCTCGTATTGGTCGTCGGGCGCCGTGAACGTCGCGACGTGCCCGTGTTTTTTCAGCGCCTCGACGGTGGTTCGGGCGGTCTCCTCGTCGCCGAACGCCCCGAGCTGGACATGGAACCGCGGCGTGGCGACGATCGGCACGATCTCGCCCGGCGTCACCGTCACCTGCGGGGCGGCCGGCTCGGCCGACGGAACGGGGCCTTCGTCGACGTCGCCGGCAACGTCGACCTCGTCGGCCTGTTCCGCATTTTTTGCCGCGGAGCCGCGGGGCATATCCGGCCCCGTGTCGATCAGAAGCCATCCGACCCCCGCGATCAAAACGGCGATCAGCAGGTAAATACTATATTCTTTGATATTTTCCGACACACCGACCGCCGGCGGGCCCCAGTCGAACGAGCGGTCGACCGGCCCGGGCGGCGCGACTTCCGGCTTTTCCCGCACGTCGTCGAAGATTTCAGACATGATCGGCATCCCGTATCGGAAGCGCCGCACCGCAGGAGCAGGCGGAACCGGGCTGGACGATCTCGATGCGGTATCCGGCGCGGCGGATGATGGTCCGGCCGCACGCCGGGCAGAGGGTGTCCTGGTGATGCCCGAGATCGATGTTGCCGACATACACGTATTTCAGCCGGGAGGCCGCCCTGCGCGCGAAATCCTCGAGCGTTCCGGCCGGCGTGGGCGGCGCGGTCTCATGGAACCTCGGAAAATACCGGGAAAGATGGAGAGGCACGTCGGGCGAGAGGGCGGCGATCCAGTCGATCATCCCGTCGAACGTCGCCGGATCGTCGTTGAGGCCAGGCACGATGAGATTCGTGAGCTCGACGTGAACGCCCGCGCGCACGGCGGCGGTGATATTCTCGAGGACCGGCCCGAGCGAGGCCTTCGTGATATCGCGGTAGAACTCGTTCGTGAAGCCCTTCAGGTCGATGTTCATCGCGTCGGTCACGCCGCACAGGTCGCGCCACGGCTCGGCTTCGAGATAGCCGTTCGTGACCATGACCGTCTTCAGGCCTTTCCGATGCAGCAGGGGCGCGGCGTCGACGATGTATTCATACCAGATGCCAGGCTCGTTGTAGGTGAAGGCCACGCCGATGTTGTCGGGAACCTCCGCCGCCAGCTCGACGAGACGTTCGGGGGCGATATACTCGGTGGGGCAGATTTCCTGCGAGATTTCATGGTTTTGGCAGAATCTGCACGAGAGGTTGCAGCCGTAGGAGCCGATCGAGAAGATCGGCCGGCCCGGGAAGAAGTGATACAGCGGCTTCTTTTCGACCGGGTCGACGTGGCCCGAGGTGACCTGCCCATAGGTATGGAGGACGCCGCGGCCCTGCTCGCGGCCGCGGGCCAGGCATCGGCCGCGCCGGCCGTCGGCGATGCGGCAATGGTTCGGGCACAGCCGGCACTCGGTGAAAGCTCCGTCCTCTCGCATATACTCGGGTGTACGCATGCGCTCCTGTTCTAGCACGGCCGCTCCGGCCGCGTCAACAATCGGCCGTCCTGGACAGAAACGAACGAGAATTCCGAAGAACCCAGGAATTCGCAGGACAAACATCGTCACGTGCGAATGCGGACGGTTCACGAACCGCCCCTATAATGCGATTGCCCTGCTGTTGGTGCACACACTTTGACCCTGGGTATATTCCATGATAAGGTGACATTCCCATCTTTCCCGGAGGTCATCATGTTGGAAACCAAGGCCACCGCCCAGGAACAGCAAGACATCGCCGCCCTGTCCGATATCCGCAAGGCCCGTGAACAGGTCCTCAAGGAGATCGGCAGGGTTTTCATCGGTCAGAACAAGGTCGTCGAGGAAGTGCTCTACGCCCTCTTCGCACGCGGCCACGTGCTGCTCATCGGCGTTCCCGGCCTCGGCAAGACGCTGCTTGTCAACACGTTGGCGAAGCTGCTCGATCTGAACTTCCGGCGCATCCAGTTCACGCCCGACCTCATGCCGACCGACATCATCGGCACCGAGATCCTCGAGGAAGACCAGACGACGCGCGAGCGCCGGTTCCGGTTCGTCCAGGGGCCGCTGTTCACGCAGATCCTGCTCGCCGACGAGATCAACCGCACCCCGCCGAAAACCCAGGCGGCGCTCCTCCAGTCGATGCAGGAATACTCGGTCACCAGCGGCGGCAAGACCTACCAGCTCGACGCGCCGTTCTTCGTCCTCGCCACGCAGAACCCGATCGAGCAGGAAGGCACATATCCGCTTCCCGAGGCGCAGCTCGACCGGTTCATGTTCAACGTGCGCATCGAGTACCCGCCGATGGAGGAGGAAGTCACGATGGTGAAGGCCACGACGGGCGGCTCCCTGCCCGATCTGAAGCCCGTGCTGAGCCGCACCCGCATCCTCGAGCTCCAGGAAATGGTCCGCCGCGTCCCCGTCTCCGACCGCGTCGTGAAGTATGCCGTCTCGGTCGCCGAGGCCACCCGCCCGAAGAAGGAAGGCGGCCTGCCGTTCGTGAACGATTTCGTCACGTGGGGCGCCGGCCCGCGCGCGAGCCAGTATCTCGTGCTCGCCGGGAAGGCCCGCGCCGTGCTGCAGGGCCGTTCCTACGTCTCGATCGAGGACGTGCGCGCCCTCGCCTATGCGGTCCTGCGGCATCGCGTGCTGCTGAACTTCAACGCCGAAGCCGAAGGCATCAACACCGACGTCATCATCGAGCGCATTCTCGCCGCGGTCGCCGAGCCCCGCGAATAATCCCCGATGACCACCGCCTCGCGTCTCTCGCGCTACCTCGATCCGAAGGTGCTCGCCTCGATGGCGGCCCTCGAGATCAAGGCGCGCAACGTCGTCGAGGGGTTCATCGAGGGCCTTCACAAGAGCCCGTTCAAGGGGTTCAACGTCGAGTTCTCGGAATACCGCCAGTATGTCCCCGGCGACCCGCTGAAGGACATCGACTGGAAGATCTACGCGCGTACCGACAAATATTATATCAAGGAGCATGAAGAGGAGACGAACCTCTCGGGCTACCTGATCATGGACACGAGCGGCTCGATGAGCTATCGGGGCGGGAACGCGCCGCTGAGCAAGCTCGATTACGCGGCCACGCTCGCCGCTTCCCTCGCCTATCTGATGCTCAAGCAGCAGGATTCGGTCGGGCTGGTCACGTTCGCCGACGGCGTCCGCAAGATCCTGCGGCCGCGCACCGGGATGGCCCAGCTCAAGGCGATCTGCACCGAGCTCGAGCAGACGAAGCCGACCGACCGCACCGACATCGGCGACACGCTCGACCGGGTCGCCGAGACGATGCGCAAGCGCGGTCTGCTGATCATCTTCTCCGACCTGCTCGACAGCACCGAGCTGATCATCAACAAGGTCCGGCAGCTCCGCACGCGGCGCCACGAGGTGCTGCTGTTCCACATCCTCGACCATCACGAGCTGACCTTCCCATTCGAGGACACGACGCTGTTCCGCGACCTCGAGGACAGGAGCGAGATCATCGCTGACGCGTTCTCGCTGCGGCGCGAATACCTGCGCCGCATGCAGCAGTTCGTCGGGGCCTTCCAGTCGGCCCTGCGGAAATCGGGCATCGACTACCTGCTGGCCGACACGTCGCGGCCGGTCGAGGCGAGTCTCAAGAGCTTCTTCACCCGCCGGCAGGCCGTCGGCGCGCGGCTGGCCTGATATGCCGCTGTCATTCGGAAACCCGTGGTTCCTGGCGGGCGCCCTGACGGTCGCCGTGCCGCTCTGGCTGCACCTCTACTATCGCCGCACGCCGGTCCCGCGCGACTTTCCCAGCCTCCGGCTGATTCGGCTCTCGGTCGAGGCGATGACGCGGCGCATGAAACTGCGCCATCTCGTCCTGCTCGCCCTGCGCATCCTGGCGCTCGTGCTGCTGACGCTCGCGTTCGCCCGGCCCTTCGTGGGCGGGGGCTCGGTCGCGGCGACGGGAAGCGGCTCGCCGGCCGCGTTCGTCGTGATTCTCGACAATTCGCTCTCGATGGGCACCACCCACCAGGGCATCTCGCTGTTCAACACGGCGCGCGCCCGGGCGGTCGAGATCATCGACCAGATGGGCCCGTATGACAAAGCATCAGTTATACTATGCAACGATCCCGGCGCCGTGCTGTTCCCGCAACTCACGTGGGACAAGGACGAGCTGAAGGACGCGGTTCGGAACGCGCCGCTCAGCGTCTCCGGAACGAACCTGGCCGGAGCGTTGCAGCCCGCGCTGAAGCTGCTGCTGCCGGTGCGCGCGTTCAAGCGAACCGTCTACCTCGTGACGGACATGACGAAGACGGCCTGGGAGCCGCTGCTCTCGGCATACGACCTGAAGCGCATCGACCCGACGATCGATTTGGTGGTCATCCCGGTGGGCGGCGCGGCGCCGCCGAACATGGCGGTGACGGAGCTGCGCATCGATGAGCCGATGGTGATGAAAGGCCGGCAGGTGACGCTGCGGACGACCGTCGTGAATCATTCCGACCAGCCCCAGTCGACGCGTTTGTCGGTCCTCATCGGCGAGGACAAGAAGAGCGAGCAGGCGATCGAGCTCGGCCCGCGCGGCTCGAAGCGGGTCGACATCCCGATGACCTTCGGCGACGAGGGGCTCCAGCACGTCAGGGCCGTCCTGCCCGCCGACGCGCTTCCCCAGGACGACGTGCGGCATCTCGCCGTTCGGGTCCGGGCGCCGCCCCGCGTTCTCATCCTCTGCCCGCCGCAGGACCGGGGCGGGACGGCGAGCCGCGAGGACCTGTTCCTGAAGTTCGCCCTGAACCCGCTCGGCCGCACCGAGGGCGCGACGTTCCTGGTCGACAGCCGCACGATCGAAGAGACGGCCGGGCTGCAGCTTTCCGACTACACCGCCGTGTTCCTCGTCAACCAGCGGTCCCTCCCGGATGCCCTCGTGAAGGGCCTTTCGAAGTATGTCCTGGGGGGCGGCAACCTCATCACGTTCTGCGGCTCGCGCGTCGACCCGGCATGGTACAACTCGTATCTGCTCGACGGGCTGGGCGGCGGCTACCTGCTTCCGGCGCGGCTGTTCAAGCGGGTCGGCAACGCGGTCAGCAAGGCGGTCTCCTACCAGCTCACCGACCTCGACACCGGCCACCCGGCGTTCAAGCCGTTCGAGGGCGACGGGGCCGGCGACCCCGGCCGGGCGCCGGTGTACGAGTTTTACCAGACGCAGCCGAACCCGTCGGCTCTCGTGCTGGCGCGTATGAGCCACGGGCTGCCCGGCATCATCGAGGAGCGCCGCGGCCAGGGACGGTCGCTGCTGATCACGTTCACGGCCGACACGTCATGGACGACCTGGCCGCTCAGGCCGACGTTCCTGCCGTTCGTCCACGCGTCGGTCATGGGCATGGTGACGCGACAGGGGCTCAACGCCGACGCGGTCACACCGGGAACCCCGATCTCGATGACCCTGCTCGAAGAGGGGCTCAAGCGCATCACGCTCACCCCGCCCACCGGCCACGCCCAGGAAATCCCGATCAGGCGCGAAAACGGCGAAGGGCTTCTCCACGTGACGCTTCCCCCGGGCGAACAGCCCGGCTTTTACCGGTTACGTCTCGAAGGCCCCGTCGTCCGGGAAGAGGCGTTCGCCGTCAACCCGCCGGCCGGCGAGAGCAATCTCGAGCGCATTCCCGACAAAAAGGTCGTTCGGTTCATCCGGCTCGAACACAAGGCCGGCTCGAAACAGAGCATCAGCCGCCAGGTCGTCGCCGTGCGCGAAGGCCGCGACGTGTCGATGCCCCTGCTCTGGGCCCTGCTCCTGGCGGTCCTCATCGAATCGGTCCTCGCGAACCGGCCGATCCGCGCGGGCGGAGGTCCCCGGATATGAGCTGGCTCCTGGGGCTTCTCGGCTTCGACCCGGCGCCGATCCAGACGATCGAGTCGGTGCGGTTCGGCCTCGGCTGGGGCTGGGCCGGCCTCCTTCTCGCGCTGCTGGTCGCGCTTCCCTGGTTCATCCTCACCTACCGGGTCGAGGACAAGCCCTGCCCGAGGCCTCTGTTCATCACGCTCACCGGCCTCCGCATCCTGTTCGTCGCCGGGCTTCTCACGATGCTCGCGGGGCTCAAATGCACCGTTTCCGGCTGGATCCCCCAGAAGAACAAGCTGGCCCTCGTCATGGACACCTCTCGCAGCATGAGCATCAAGGAAGAGGAGCAGACCAGGATCGAGCGCGTCCAGGCGGCGCTTCGGAAGGGCCGCCTGCTCGAGAAGCTCGAGAAGAAGACGGGCATCACGCCGGCCCTGTTCTCGTTCGCCGGCTCGGTCGCGCCGCTCGGCCGCGACGACGTCGCGTCGTTCGGCCTCTCGGCCGACGGCCCCCAGACGAACCTGACCCGCGCCGTCACCGACATCACCGGCCACCTCGGCGAGGGCAACCTGCTCGGCGTCGTCATCCTGACCGACGGCGCGCACAACACGGGCGATTCGCCGCTCGACGCGCTCGGCCGCGTCCGCACCCCGCTGTATTTTCTCGGCGCCGGCAAAACCGGCCAGACGCGCGACCTCGCGGTTTCGATCGAACGGCCGCCCGCGATCGGGTATCTCAACTCGATGGTCCGCCTGCGCGGCGAGCTCCGCATCCAGCGCATCGCCTCCGCGTCCATCCCCGTGACGGTCCTGCGCGACGGCGCCCCGTTCACCTCCCTGCCCCTCGACGTTCCGGCGGGGCAAACCAGAATACCTTTCGCTATAAATATTCCGTGCGATACGGAAGGGGCGTTCACCTACTCCGTTTCCGTTCCCAGGCTCGACGGCGAGCTGACGCACGAGAACAACGAGGCGGCCTTCCTGCTGAAGGTCGTGAAGGAGCGGCTCAAGATCCTGATCCTCGCCGGCTCCCCGTCCTGGGACCAGACCTTCATCCGGGCCGCCGCGCGCGGCGATCCGAACGCCCACGTCTACGGCTGGACGCGCGTCACCGACGACCGCTGGCTGCCCACCGTCGATTTCGAGCTGAAGGCCGCCGTTCCCGCCCCCGCGATCGCCCCCGACCTCGAGGACGCCGACGTCGTGATTCTCGCGGGCGTCCGCGAGACGGTCCTGGAGCCGCACGCCGAGCTTCTTCTGAAAAAGCTCGAATCGGGCAGAACCGGGATGCTGATCCTGCCAGGCGCCGACGGGTACGCGAAGCTCGGGTACGCCGGCTCGAAGCTGGCCCAGGTCTTCCCCGTCCCGCTCGAAGGCGAGTCCTGGGTCGGAACCCCGTGCGGCCTGGCCCTGCCGACGCGCGAGACGCCGTATGCGTTCCTGCGCCTGCTCGACGACCCGATCGAGAACCAGGAGTTTTTCTCGTCGCTGCCCAAGTTCGACGGCCTGTTCACCTACCCCGGCCGCAAGAGCGGCACCGAGGTGCTGCTCTCGACCACGCTCTCGCGCGGCGGCACGCTCCAGCCCGCATTCCTGGCGCACCGCGTGGGCCAGGGGACCGTCGCGATGCTGTGCGGCGGCCCGCTCTGGCCGATGGGGTTCACCCAGGTCCCGACCGACCGCGCGATCCGCCCCTACACGGCTTTCGTCATCAACACGCTGAAATGGCTCGCGAACCGTCGCGAGGACGCCCAGGTGACCCTCGAACTCCCGTCGTCGCGAGGCTTCGTCGGCCAGCCCTCGACGCTCCGCGTCTGGGTCAGCGACGCGCGCCGCCAGCCGGTCGACTCGGCCCAGGTCACCGCCCAGCTCAAGGCGGGAAGCGGCGAGCCGATGTCGCTCACGTTCACGGCCACGACCGAAAAAGGCTGTTACGAGGCCTCGTTCATCCCGGCCGCCCGCGGGCTGCACGCGATCGCCGCCAAGGCCGTCAAGCAGGGCTCGCTTCTCGGCGAGGCTTCCGGCAAGCTCCTGGTCGAGGTTCCGACGGTCGAGTTCGACGATCCCGAGGTCGACATCGCGCTGATGACATCCCTCGCCTCGTTCTCCGGCGGCGCCTACCGGCCGGTCGAGGCCCACGACGAGCTTCTCGACCTGATCAAGCCGACCCCAGGCCAGAAGCGCGAGACGAAGACGTTCGACGCGCGCGACAGCGGCATCCTGCTCGTCCTGCTGCTCATCCTGCCGCTGATCGAGTGGACGATCCGCCGAAAGAGAGGATTCAGCTGATGCACGCCTCGACGAAGCGCCTCGCCTCTCTGATGGTCCTCTCCGCTTTCCTGGCTCTCCTCTGCGGAGCCGCTCCGGCGGCCGAATGGGGCACCATCGCCATCCCGCGCATCCAGTACGGCGGCGGGGGCGACTGGTATACCGACCCGACCTCGCTCCCGAACCTGCTCAAGGCCGCCGCTGAACGGTTCAACCTGCCGACGCGCCCCGAGAACTTCGCGATCCGCATTTCCGACCAGTCGCTTTTTGCGTATCCAATGATATATATCACTGGGCACGGAAACGTCAAGTTCGAGGACCACGAGGTGAACCGCCTCGTCACCTACCTCGACAACGGCGGATTTCTCTGGGTCGACGACTGTTACGGCATCGACCGGTCGATCCGGCGCGAGTTCCGCAAGCTGTATCCCGACAAGGAGCTCGCGCTGCTGCCCGCCGACCACCCGATCTACCGCTCGGCCTACGACCTTCCGAAGGGCCTTCCCAAGATTCACGAGCACGATGGGAAACCGCCCCAGGGCTATGGTATCTTCAGCAAGGGGCGGCTGGTCATCTTCTACACCTACGAAACCGACATCGGCGACGGGATCGAGGACGAGGGCGTCCACCCCGAGAACCCGCCCGAGAAGCGCGAGGAAGCCATGAAAATGGCCCTCAACATCCTGTTCTACGCCCTCTCGCAGTGAACGACATGCAGACGAAACAGCCTCTCGACCTGCTCGCGGCCTTCCCCCACAACCGGGAACGGTTCGATGCGCTGCTCGCGCAGTACCGGCGGAAGCGCCAGGCGCGGGTGATGATCGCCCGCCTCGGCTGGTGCGCCGCGTCGTTTTTCGGCGTTCTGCTGGTTTTCCTGCTCGTCGAGCGGACCCAGCTCCAGTCTGAAGCGATGCGCTGGCTCCACGTGCTCGCCTCGTGGGGGCTTTCGCTGTTCTGGATGATCCAGGCAGTGCGCGCGTTCATCGTGCCGCCGGACGACGTCGAGATGGCGGTCGAGATCGAAGACACCGCCCCGGAGCGATTCCGATCGCTGATCGCGAGCGCGGCCGAGTTCGCCAAGCCCGAGACCGGGGACGACGGCGAGCTTCCAGCCGCTCCCCGCTCCGCCACCTCGTCGGCCCTCAAGCGGCTGACCGTCTCTTCGGCCGCCGTGACCCTGACGGACGAGGACATCGCGGCAGCGCTCAGGAAGTTCTCGCGCCGGCGCGCGGCCATCACGCTTGCGGTCGTCGCGGCAATGCTGTTCGTCTGGGCGCTCCTCTCCCCCGCGGAAGTCCGGCGCGGCGCCCTGCGCCTTCTCCGGCCGCTCGCCGATCTCCCCTCCTGGTCACTGCTTGAACTGGATGTCCGGCCAGGCAACCGGATCCTCGCGCTCGGCGACAATCTCGAGATCTCGGTCACGCCCAGCCAGTCCACCGACCAGGAACCGGTTCTGACTCTGTTCAAGCCGAAAGCGACGGAAGGCACGGCGACGGAAATGTACCCGGACGAGACGGCGTCGGTCTCGCGCCACGTCTACACCCTGACGGGGCTCCAGGAGTCGACCGACTACCAGGTCGGCGTCGGCCGCGTCACGTCGGACCGGTTCTCGATCACGGTCATGCCGCGGCCCGAGCTGTCGGAGCTCCGGCTGACGCTTCACCACCCCGCCTACCTGGCCACGCAGCCCGAGGTGCTCGCCGAGGGCATCGGCGACGCGTCGATCATCTCGGGATCGCGCATCGACATCACGGGCCGTTCCAGCCAGCGGCTGAAGAGCGCCGTCATCAGCACCGTTCCCGGGGCGTCGGTCACCGCCGCCATCGAACACGGGGACACGTTCTCGACGAGCCTTACCATAGCAACAGATACACGATGGTCGGCGCTGCTGACCAACGAATTCGGGCTGTCGAACGACAACCCCGTCAGGTTCAAGATCACCGCCCTTCACGACGCCTCGCCGACGGTGACGATCCTCAAGCCGGCCATGGACATCGAGTTCCCGACGTCGAAGCGGCTCGATCTGAAGGTCGAGGCGACGGACGATTTCGGCGTCGTGACGACGGTTCTCTGGTACGCGGTGGGTGACCGCCGGGACTGGATCCCGCTGAATCTGAAGGCTGATTTTTCCCCGAAGACCCGGTTCGACGTCGAGTTCCCGTGGATGCTCGACACGCTCGCGATCGAGCCGGGCACGAAGGTCTCGTATTTCGTGAAGGCTGAGGACGGCGTCAAGCCGGCTCCCAACACGGCCTCCTCGCCGGTGTATCACCTGAACATGCCGTCGATGTACGACGTGTACAAGGGCGGCGAGAAGGCGCAGGAGGACGTGACGAAGCAGCTCCAGGATCTGATGGAAGCCCAGAAGATGCGCCGGCAGGCTCTCGAACAGACGTTCGAGCAGATCAAGCACGAGGGGCGCATGGACGAAGCGACCGAGCGGAAGATCCGCGAATCGCTCCAGGAGGGCGAGCAGCGCCAGAAACAGGCGGAGGAGATCATCAACAAGTTCCAGGATCTCCAGCAGGGCTCGAAGGACAACCCCTTCTCGTCGCCCGAGGCGCTCGAGAAGATGCAGAAGGTGAACGAGCTGATGAACGAGGTGCTCGACGACGAGGCGAAACGGCTGATGAAGCAGCTGCGCGAGTCGCTCACCACGATGAAGCTCGATCCGAAGGAGCTCGAGAAGTTCGAGGAAGCCTTCAAGATGGACAACTACCTCAAGAACCTCGATCGCACGATCGAACTGCTCAAGCAGCTCAAGGACGAGCAGAAGCTCGACGCGCTCGGGAAGACCGCCGACGATCTTCTGAAGCGGCAGCAGCGGATGGCGTCGGAGACGGCAGCCCTCGCGGAGAAGCAGAAGCAGGGCGCCCTTTCCCCGGAGGAGGAGTCGAAGCTGAAGGACCTCGCGGCCCAGCAGGAGAAGCTCCGCCAGGAGCTCGAGCAGCTGCAGAAGCAGGCGCAGGAACTGGCCGAGCAGAAGCCGAAGCCGGGCGAGCAGCAGAACCCGGCGACGGAAGATGTGAAGAACATGCGGGATGCGATGAAGCAGGAGGATTACAAAAAGACGGCCGAGGAGATCAAAAAGAACCTCGAGCAGAAGAACCCGGCCGGCGCGAAGGAGCAGCAGCAGCGGATGCTCAAGTTCCTCGAGTCGCTCGCCAAAAGCGGCCAGAAGATCTGCAACACCTGTTCCGGCGGCCAGCAGCAGCAACTCGACCTGTCGCGGTTCGTCCGGCGCTCGCTCGACGTGGCGCGCGACCAGGAGAAGCTGCTGCTGCAGCTCAACGGGCTGCCCGGCCAGTTCATGCGCGGCCAGAAGCCGGCCGTCGAGGGAATCATCGACGAGACGTCGGTGCTGCAGGTGATCGTGCGCCAGCAGGCCGCCGACCTGGAAAACGCGCTCGAGACGCTCGTCAGATCGAGTTTCACGATCGACCCGTCGGTGCTTCAGCCGCTCCAGGGCGTGCAGCCGATGTTCAACGAGATCGTGAAGAACCTCGAGGACCGCGCGATCGGCCGGTCGCGGCAGGACCAGCGCGAGATCATCCGGCGGTTCAACCTGCTCGCGATGGAATTGCTGCGCACCCAGGACCAGAGCCAGTCGCAGAACAGCCAGAGCGCCGCGAGCGCGATGCAGCAGTTCAAGGACCTGACGCGGCGGCAGTTGAGCCTGTACCAGCAGATGATGCGCCAGCAGCGCTCGCCCGTCGACCAGCGCATGATGGACGAGATGCGGCGCATGGCAATGGAACAGCGGAAGATTCGCGAGTCGCTCGAACAGCTGATGCGCGAGGGCAAGCAGCAGATGCAGACGCTGGGCCGGCTCGACGACGTGCTCAAGGAGATGCAGGACCTCGAGACGAAGACCCTCGACCCGCGCCTGCGCCGCGAGGTCGCCGAGCGGCAGAAGTCGATCTACGACCGCATGCTCAAGGCCCAGAAGTCGATCAAAAACCGCGAGGAGGAGAGCGAGGAGCGCAAGGCCGTCAAGGCGCGCGAGATCGTGCAGACAACGCCCGACAAGCCGCTCCCGCAGATCGGCACCGACAGCCGCGACCTGTCGCGCGACTTTCTGGGCGAGAGCCGCGAGGAGTATCCGAAGAATTTCGAGACGCTGCTGCGCGAGTATTACAAATCGCTGAGCCTGTCGGGAGAAAAATTGTGAAAACGATGTTCAGGCGCGCCCTCCCGATTCTTCTGCCGGCGGTGCTGGCTCTCTCGCCGGTGTGCGTCGGCACGGCGTTCGCGCAGGCTTCGGCGCCCGCGGCCCCGCGCAATCCGAACGACGCGGTGCGCCTGTATCACGAGGCGATGAACGCCTACAGCCTGCGGCATCTGAAGGCGGCGCGCGACCATCTGAACGAGCTGGTGAAGGAGTGGCCAGACCACCCGCTCAACCGGCGCGCCCGCATCGAACTGGCCCGGGTCTGCGTCGACCTGCGCGAGTACGACCGCGCGATCGAGCTGCTGTCGGGCGTCGCCGAGGGGCCCGCGAACGACGGGGACACGGCGACGGCGCTCGACTCGCTCGTCGAGTTGCTGTTCACGCTCCAGCGGTTCAAGCTCGGCGTCGACCTGCTCGAAAAGCGGTGGCAGGCGAACCCGAACGACGTCGACCTGGGAAAGAACCTCGCGAAGTTCTACCTGCAGACAGGGCGTTCCGAGGAGGCCCAGCTTCTTCTCGAAAACCTGCTGGAGCGCACCTCGCGCCGCGACGTGTTCGCCGACCTGCTGAAGCTGGCGACGAAGACCGGCACCGTCGAGCGGCTGATGTCGGCGATCCAGCAGCGGAGCGCCCGATACCGGGCCGCCGATTACCTCGAGTTCGTCACCGACTGCCTGATGAGCCTCAACCGGAACGAAGAGGCGGTGAAGATGCTGCGCGAGTCGCCGGAAACGCGTACCGACATCGGGCTGCTGCGCAAGCTCGCCCGGCTCGAACTCGACCTGAAGGATCCGGCCGCGTCGCTTCAGACGCTGCGCCAGATCGAACAACTCCTGCCGAACGACTGGGAAACCGCCAAGGCGTCGGGCCACTGTCTGTTCCTGCTTGGCAAGCCTGGAGAAGCCGTCGAGGAGTGGCGGCGGCATCTCAGCTCCCAGACCGTGCCGAGGCCCGACGGCTACCAACTGTTCACCGAGGTGCTGATCGAGCACAAGCTGTATCCCGAAGCGCTCGAAGCCTTCGCCCAGGCCCGCCAGGCACTCGGCAACCCCGTCCAGTTCGCCGAGGAGCGGGCCGGCGTGCTCGAGGCGATGGGACGGCACGAGGAGGCCCTCGGCGAGTATCTCTCGGCGATGGCCAACGGGATGTTCAAGATCGATATATTTGAAAAGTTATATACGTATAAATCTCCAACATTCGACCTTCGCGAGAAACTGAAGTCGGCCCTGGCGACCTCGCGGGCGCTCTCGCTGAAGAAAGCCATGCTCGAGGTGCTGATGCGGGGCGAATCGGCGGCGGACATCCCCGAGATCGCCGGCCTGCTCGACGCGGACACGCCCTTCGAGGAACTGCTGTACGAGCGCATCCGGCAGGGCCTCGCCGCGGCGCCGACGCCGTTTCTGCATACGCTGTGCCTCGACCTGGTCCGCCGCGACCCCCGCCGGGAGCTGGCGCTCAAGCTGTGCCGGCTGCTGCTCGACCAGCCCGACCTTTCCGCCGATCAGGCGAAGGCGGCCTTCGACGCGGCCTCCGCCGCCGTCGCGCTCGAGCCCGGCCCCGACGCGAAGCTGCGGGCGGCCCTGTTCGTGGCGCTCGGACACACGGCGCTCGAGCGGTTTTCCGACACGGCGGCCGCCGAAACGCTGTTCAACGAGGCGCTCCAGCCGCCGTTCCCGTCGGTGGCGCCGTCGGCCGCGTTCGACGCGGCCCTGTGGCTGATGCGGCTGCGCGCCGCCCGAAACGAGATGCCGGCGGCCGAAGCCGCGCTCGCGACCGCCTCCGGCTTCGTGAGCGGCAAGACGCCGCGGCGCGGCCCGCACGCCGAGGAGCTTCCCGTCGCCTTCCAGGATGAAGGCGGGTCGATCTCGATCCACGACCTCATGCTGGACCCGGAGGAGCCGCTGTTCGACGGAAACGAGGGGCAGGCCCGCCTGCTGTATGAAACGGCCTGGCTCCAGGCGCAGACAGGCGATTATCAGAAAACGCTCGATTCCCTCCGCAAGCTCACCGAGGAGTATCCGGAATCGCTCTGGATGGACGACGGTCTCCGGCTCGCCCTGCTGATCACGATGGGCTCGACCGGAAGCATGGACGGGCTGAAGGTCCTGTTCGAGGCCGACCGGTTCGCCCTGACGGGAAAGGCGATCGAGGCCGTTCCCGCCCTGGAGAGCCTCGCCCGCACCGCGTCGGGGACGCCCCTCGCCCTCGACGCCGCCGCGAAAGCCCTGCTGTTCTCGGAAACGGCCTCCGACGCCGCGGCGCTGATGCCGAAACTGGACGCCTTCGTCGCCCGCCACCCCGCCCACTGGGCCGTTCCCGATCTCATGATGCTTCACTGGAGACTGATGAAGCGCTCGAACTCGCCGGCCGCGAGCGAAGTGGAGCTGCTGAAACAGTTCGTCGACCGCTTCCCGGGCGATCTGCGATCCCGGCGCGCCAGGCTCGCCATCGCCGATCTGCTCCGCCGGAGCCGCTGAGGACAGACAATGCACGCACACCGCCGCCGACTCCCCTCGTTGCCGATTCTCGCCGTCGCCCTGCTGGCGGCCCTTCTGACCGCCCCGCCGGTATCTGCGGCGAAGCTGCTGATCCCCATGGACGACGACCAGACGGACCATCTGCGGGCCTACGGGGTCGCGTATTACGCGCTCGACAAGGCGGGCATCGACGTCGAGTGGCTGCTCAACTACCGGAGCGGCTCGTTCCTGATGGACGATCTCGACAGCATCAAAAACCGCGCTCGAGAGCTCGGGGTCAGGACCGCGTCGATTCCCGACGAGGAGGCCTTGCAGATCCTCGCGAAGATCGAGGACGACAACATGGAGCGGGTGCTGCTCGAGAAGGCGCCGAAGGTGGCCGTCTACTCGCCCGACTACGCCGAGCCGTGGGACGACGCCGTGACGCTGGTCCTCACATACGCCGAGATCCCGTTCGAGAAGTTTTACGACAAGCAGGTGCTCGACGGGACGATTGCGCGCTACGACTGGATTCACCTGCATCACGAGGATTTCACGGGCCAGTTCGGCAAGTTCTACGGCTCGTTCCGGTTCGCCGACTGGTACCGCAAGCAAGTGACGCAGGCCCAGCTCGACGCGCAGAAATACGGGTTCGCGAAGGTGACCCAGCTCAAGCTGGCCGTCGCGCGCGGCATCAAGAAGTTCGTCCTCGACGGCGGCTTTCTGTTCGCCATGTGCTCGGCCGTCGACTCGCTCGACATCGCGCTCGCGGCGAACGGCACCGACATCGTCGCGACGGAGCTGGACGGGGACCCGCCTGATCCGCTGTACGGCTCGAAGCTCGACTTCAGCCAGACGTTCGCGTTCCAGAACTTCAGCCTGATCACCGACCCGATGGTATACGAGTTTTCCGACATCGACGTCTCGAACAACTACATGGGCGACGCCGGCACGTTCAAGCTGTTCGAGTTCTCGGCGAAGGTCGACCCGATCCCGACGATGCTGACCCAGAACCACCGCGGCGTCATCGACGGCTTTTTCGGCCAGACCACCGGGTTCCGCAAGAGTCTGCTGAAGCCGGCGGTCATGGTGATGGCCGACAACAACGACGGCCTTTCGGTGAAATATATTCGAGGCGATATCGGCAAGGGGACCTTCTGTTTCTACGGCGGCCACGACCCTGCCGACGTCAGCCACGTCGTCGGGGAGGGCCCGACGAAGCTCGACCTGCACAAGAACAGCCCCGGATACCGGCTCATCCTGAACAACATCCTCTTCCCCGCTGCGAAAAAGAAAGAACGCAAAACCTGACGGGCCGCATCTCGTCACGGTTCGAGGCCTGAGCGCATCCCATGCTTTCCACGTTTCTGCCCCTGATCCTGCTCGCGTACGGCACCTCCGAACTCGCGGGAACGGCCGCATTCCTGCCGCTGACGGCGGCGGCCTGCTGGCTCCTGCTGACCTGGGCCTGGACGCGCGTGCTGCTGCCGGGCGCGCTGACGCGGATGCGGCTCGCAGGCCGGCTGCCGGGCTTCAACGAGACCCAGACGGGCTTCTCCTGGCTGGTGACGGGCTGGATCATCCTCCTTCACGCCGTCTCGGACCCGGCGGCATGGCTCGTGCCCGGCCTGTACCGGACGTTTCCCCAGGCGTGGCCGATGCTCGTCTCGATCGCCCTCTACGCCGGCATTCTCTGGATCGTGCGCGTGCCGTTCCGCGCCGCCTGGAGCCGGATCTTCGACCCCGATCAGACGGCCGAGGAGTTTTTCCGGGCCCGCATGACGCTGCCCATCCTGTTTTTCCCGCCGATGCTGCTCTGGATGGCGATCGAGGACTCGTGGCTGGGCGCGATGCACCTGCCGGGCCTCAGCGACCTCGAGAACTTCGTGATGGCGCCGCTGTTCTTCGTCGGCCTCTACCTGTTCTCGCCGAACCTGTTCAACTGGGCGTGGCGCGCGACGCCGATGGAGCCGGGCCCCCTGCGCTCCTCCATCGTCGACCTGGCCGAGCGGGCCGAGACCCCCATCGCGGGCGTCAGACAGTGGGACACGTTCCGCGAGCCGATTCCCAACGCCGCGGTCGCGGGGCTCTCGTCGAGATATCGATTTGTATATATGACAAAATATATCATGGAGATATTCGACGATCGCCAGATCCTGGCCGTCGTCGCGCACGAACTCGGCCATCTCCGGCTCGGCCACGTCTGGACCTACATGATCTTCTCGCTCGACCTGGTCTTCCTCTCCCTGTTCGCGAAGATCCAGCTGTTCCTGCGCCTGCCGTGGTACGCGGCGCAGGCCGAGTCGCTCAACTCGGTCGTCGACCTGGTCGTGTTCCTCGCGGTCTTCATCGTCTTCTTCACGTCCCTGACCCGCCACAGCGAGCGGCAGGCCGACCGGTTCGCGGCGTCGCTCGTCGGCAGCGAGACGTTCGCCGGCACCCTCGAGCGCCTGCAGGAGTTCGTCTCGCCGGTCCCGTCGCGCTGGCCGAAATGGACGCTCACCCACCCGGAGTTCGCCGAGCGGACGGCCGTCGCACGGTCCTGGGAAGGCCCGGTCGAACGGCTGGTCTCATCGGAGCGAAGATTGCGGCTGGGCCTGGTGGCTCTGGGAGTCGCCGCCTGTTTCGCGGCCTGGCCCGGCATGTCGTCGGTTCACCGGCTGGCTGAAATGGCCGATGCCGTCAGCGCGGGGAAGACCGGCGAGGCCGCGCGCATCTGGAACGCGCTTCCGCCTGAGCTGAAGGCGCACCCCGAGGCGACAGCGCAACGGGCAGCGCTGGCGTTCCAGTCCCAAGACTGGGCGTTCGTGCTTCGCCAGGCTGCCCGTGCGAGCTGGGGCGACGGCGCTCCGTGCCCCGACGGACCGATCTCAGAGATACCGCATCATGCGCGTCCGCCAGAAGTTGCTCTTCACTTCGAGATCGTGCAGTTTCTGCTGGAGCTGCTTGACCTCGGGCGAGTTCATGGCGTATCCCTTTTTGATGAGGCTTTCGATCATCTCCAGATTCCGCTCGGTCAGCGATGAGTAGCGCTGGATCTGGTTCATGACGAAATCCTCGTCGTCGGGCGGCACAAAGGTCGGCAGCGATCTTTCGCGAATATCCGACATGTTCGAGACTCCTTCGAAGTATATTGAAGGGCATCCCACCTATCGGCGGAGATCCGTGAAACATTTAGTACGTACAGCCGTCTTTTTTCTGACCCTTCTCGTCTGCGCACCCGGGGCCGGCGCCGCGCCGGTTTCGAGATTCGATCTTCTGGAACAGGCCTGCCAGGCCTTCTGGAACCGCACGCCCGACGAAGCCGCCGTGTTGCGTTCCAACCTGCTCGAGCCGTTCCCCGACGGCCGCATCCATCTCGACTGGCCCGCGACACGGGGGACCGCCCTTCTCGTCCTGTACGATCTGCTCGGTCTGGCAACCGCGCCAGCGACCCCGGCCGCCACGTTCACCGATATCGCCCCCGGCACCCCTCTCGGTTCCGCTGCGGCAGCCATCGGCGATCGTTTCGAATTCACCGCGAAGCGCCGGTTCATGCCGGACCGGCTGCTCGCGGAAGGTGATCTCGCGAAAGCACTCGCCACCCTCAGGAAGACATGCACCATCCCCGCCGAGGCCCCGGAGTGGCTGGTTCCGCGCGACACGGTGAAACAGGGGCCGGGGAACGCGCTCGAACGCCATTTTCCCGTCAATTTCACCTTCGATGACCCGCTGAACCGCGGGAGCTTCGATGAAACCGGCGCGACCGACGCGCGACGGCTGGAGCGGATGCACGGCCTCGTGAACCCCGACCAGATGGCGCCGCAGGAGGAGTTCGACCTGACGACCGCCCTTTCCGGAATGGAGGAGCTCGAGAAAACCCTCGACACCCTCGAGGTCACCGTTCACGAGCTCACGACGGAGGAAATACCGCCCGAACGCGTTTCTGATGCCCTCGCGGCGTTCGACGAAATCGCCGGGATTCTCGCAGGAACGACGGACAAGCTGCGGTTTTCCCGGCGGCACCTCGAGGCAGCCCTCCTGACCGACCCGGAACGCCTTCGCGACGCGGCCGGTCTTCGCGTCCGCATTCTCGACAGCCAAAGGCGCATCGCACGCCTGAAAGAGAAGATCGACGCCCGCCGCCCCGCCCTCGCTGGAACGAACTGATTCCGCCGGCGGCTACGGCAGCCGCAGCCAGGCCACGAGCATGATCATCAGGCAGGGGAGCGTCACCAGCGCGATGACTTTGCGGAGCGAGGCTTTGAAAAACTCCTGCGTCATCGACAGGCACAGGTGCGACGGGGTGAGGAAGGCCCCGACCAGCCCAGACGCGTAGGCGAACTGGAGCCAGGCAAGGCGCTGGTCGGCCGGCCACATGGGCAGCAGCAGGGGAAAGACGGCCCCGACGAACCCGGTCGTGACACCGGTCAGGACCCCCATCACGAACGGCAGCAGGAACGACAGCCCCGCCATCGGCAGCCCCACGCCGATCAAAAATTCGCTGAACCGGCCAAGCATGCCGGTCTCCGCCAGTTCCCGCCCGAACAGGAATACGCTCCAGATCAGCGCCAGGATGGGAAGATGCAGCGAGCCCCGGCAGGAGCTCCAGAACTCCGCCGGCGAGACCCGCTCGGCAAGCGCGAAAAGCGCGATGATCACGACCAGGCCGATCACCAGCGGCACGTTGAACAGCGCCAGCACGATGACACCGAGCAGAGGCCAGAGTTCGGAAAGCGTCATCCATGCGGTCGGGCGGCCCGGCGCAGGCGTTGATAGCCCTTCCTCGCCAGCCTCGCCTTCCATTGCCGTCGGCGCCCCGGCGCGAACGAGAAACAGCGCCAGGCCCGCAACGAACGCCGTCGCCGCCAGCGGCAGGAACGCCCACGTCAGCGCGATCGGCTCGACGCGCGCCAGGCCGGCACAGAGGATGATTCCGGGATACAGCGGGAACGCGAGTTCCCAGCAGTGGCGGAACCAGTAGTTGCTGAACACTTTTTCCTCGCGGGAGACCGACATGCGGTTGCCGACGCGGTCGGTGATGGGGGCGGTGAACATCGCCCCGCCCGGCATCGGAATCAGCCCGACCAGGCCCGGCACGGCCACCATCACGGCCCGCGGGTCGCGGAACAGCCGGTTGAGCACCGCCGTGATCCGCTCCATGCGGCCGGTTTTCTGCAGCAGGTGCGAATACAGGTAAATCAGCACGACGATCGCCAGCAGCTCGAGAACCGACCGGTCGGCGGTGACCGCCGCGGCATCGACAAGCAGGCCGCGCCCCCCTCTTCCGCCGGCCAGCCCCGTGACGACGGCCGTCGCGAGAATGGCCGACCAGAGCGAAAAGCCGCTCATGAAGCGCCTCATCGCCGTCACCATGGGGCAAAACCCTGAAATGTGAACTCGTTCATGCTTTTGAACACCCGCTTCCATATATAGGCGCATCATTCGCCGGTTTCAAGATTCAATGCTTCGAACTGCCGCTCCCCCGGGGGCATTCCCGAGTCCAGCATAGCAAACGCCATTCTCGCATTCCCGCTCGTGCTGAGCTTGTCGAAGCACGAGTGTTATCGCCCCCTTCGGCAGGTTCAGGACAGGCTTCGACAAGCTCAGGGCGAGCTTTCGCAAAGCCAATCTCGTGCGCACTTGTATCTTTCGCAGCATCCTCATACAATAGAATGAAGCCTGGAACACCACCAGAGATGGTGTCGGGCGCATGAGAGGTGGTGCGGCATGAAGAGGATCCTTCGGCATTTCCGTCTTTTTCCTGTATGCCTGATGGTTTTCGCCCTGGCCAGCGGCATCGCCATGAGCATGCTCGGCTGCATGGGCGGCGGAGGGGGCGGAACCGCAGCCCCCGGGCGGGACGAGCAGAGCCGCGTCGCAGAGCGCGTCCGGTCGATCCTGCTGGCGCTCGAGTCGGGTGACACCGCGGCGCTCGCGGGATTCCGCCGGCCGGCGCAGAGCGGGTTCATTTCCGGCGGCGGCACGTTCCTGCCGCTGTTCGTGCACGACCTGGGCGAGGACATCGATACCCCGTCCGACAACGCGACCCACACGTTCTACTTCAACCCCGATGAGATCGTCTATCCAAGCCCAACCCAGGCGATGGCGACGGCCTGGACCTGGTATTCCGACGGGGGAAAGCTGAACCTCAGGCTCTGGCTCGAGAAGGAACCGGATCAATGGTACCTGACCGAGATCGAACTCGCCGCCGTCGATCCGCTCCAGGCGGCCGGGTCCGTCGGACCACTCCCCAGCAACGTTCTCTGGCCCATGGCCCGGAACAACCGCTGGCAGTTCGTGGAAATCGACTCCGAGCCCGGCGCTTCGACCAGGCCGCGGGGCGCCTCGCGGGTCAGCGCGATGGTCCTGAACGCGACGCGGGCCGTCTTCCGCAACCTCGTGATCGGCGCCGATCCGACGATCGAAACGGGCGACAGGCAGATCTTCCGCCTCGAGCTGTCCGCGTATGAATCGGGCGTCTCGACGAGCGGTCTCGAACTTCCGGTCGATCCCGGAGCCTTCGAATTCGGGCGGTTTTCCAACGGCGTCAGCGCCGTTGACCGCGGGTTTTTCACGGTGCCCGCGGGCGCCGGGGCCGGCCCCTCGCTGTGGGAGATTCTCGATCCGTCCCGGCAGGGCTTCGTGCGCGCGTTCGAAGACGCCGGCCTGTATCTCGAAGGCGCCGACACCGGCTTCAACGAAGGCCGGCCCTGGCGGCTGGCCGATATGCTGGTCCAGGAGGGAGACGCGGCGACGCAGGCCGTCACGCTCGCCCTCCCGGGAAGCTCGGCCCGAACGGGCGAAGCGCGCATCCTGGTGATGGAGTCGGTTCCGGTCGCCCTGCCCTGGGTCCAGGGCCTGGCGAGGCGTTTCGACATCGCCATGACCTGGAACGGCTCGACGGACGTGACCTGGACGTCGCTGTTCTTCCTGCCCGGCATGGGCCTGATCGGCTACGCCGAGTATGATTTCGCCACGCGCCATCCGGTCCGGTTCGCCTGGCTGTGGGGCGCCAGCGTCGGAAGCCGCGAGTTCCTGCCGCCCGGCGACACGGGCAGCCTCGATCCATTTGTAGCACTTGCTATCGATCCAGCCGGTCCGTTCGAGTGGACGGTCGGAACCGCGTTCACCCATGCCATGACGGCGTCCGGCGGCCAGGAACCCTACGTCTGGTCGCTTTCCGGAGCTCCCGCGGGAGTGTCGATCGAGGCCGCCACCGGTCTTCTGAAGGGCATCCCGATCGAGGCCGGCTCGTTCACGTTCGACGTCGCCGCGCGCGATGCGGCCGACCGCGCGGTGACCCTGCCCGTCCGGGCAAGCGTTGCCAGCGCCGCGCCGTCGGTGACGGTCACCCTCGAACAGGCGGCCACCCAAGCCGATCCCTCCAACGCATCCGCGATTCACTTCACCGTCGTCTTCGCGGAACCCGTGACCGGCTTCACGCCGGAGGATGTCATGCTCGGCGGAACGGCCGGACCGGCCACCTGCACGGTGGTCGAGACGGCGCCCAACGATGGAACGACCTACGACCTGGCCGTATCCGGCATGTCCGGCGAAGGCACCGTCACCGCCGCGATTCCAGAATATATTGCATATAGCATATCACTACTGTCCGGCTAAAATTTTGAGAAATTGTGGAAACCATGATCACTAGAGG
>CAYMEN010000010.1:0-78772 GCA_964389325.1 uncultured bacterium
GGACCGTTGATGGGTGGTGAATTCATGCATTTCATTCAAACCTGGTACAGTAGAATTAGAGTTTGAGTGGGGTTTTGTCGGAATTTCAAACAGATCGGTGTTGAAACATGGGCAGCGATGAACGATACTATGGGCGGTCCTTACATGCGATGCAGAACATTACGAAGAGGAGGCGCACGTGCCGGTTGTCTCGATGTTCTTCGGTATTGTCATTCGCTTCTATGCCTTCGACAACCAACAGCACAAGACACCGCATTTTCATGCTGAGTATGGCGGCCATAAGGCCGTGTTCTCAATCCCGGATGGAGAAATCCTGGCCGGTGAACTTCCTCGTAACAAGGTGCGTCTCGTGCAAGCCTGGGTCGAAATCCACCGGGAGGATCTCCTGGCAGACTGGGAATTGGCCATTACCGGGGCACAACCCCAGCCGATAGAACCTCTCAAGTGAGGAAATGCTCTTGAACCCATACGTGAGAAGCGTCCGTTCGTTGCCTGGCCACCATCTCGAGGTCGTCTTCACGAACGGCGAAAGAAAAGTTTTTGATATAGAACCCTTTCTTGATCGGGGAATTTTCTCACAGTTGAAAGATGAGAAACTCTTTTCCGAAGTCAGGGTTGTAGCCGGATCGGTCGAATGGCCCTGCGGGTGTGATTTCAGCTACGATACCCTGTATGTGCTGGGAAAACCCGCCAATACGTGGCGCTCTGACGATAATGTTCATCGAGACCGAAGTGTAGCGGAACAGCCATCTTCTTATGAAACAGCACAGCCGCAACTGTTCATCCTTGCCGGTCCAAACGGAGCCGGCAAGACGACCTTTTCGGCAAGATTGATTCCCGAAGGCGTTCCATTCATCAACGCAGATGAAATCGCCAGGACGTTGAAAGGCTTCGAGGGAACAGCCCAGGATATGCGGGCAAGTCGCATTCTTCTCGAAACAGTGTCGGAATACGAGAAGCATCACCAAAGTTTCGCCATCGAGACGAATCTGGCCAACCGCGCTCTTCTTCGGCGTATCGAACGGCTTCAGGCCGCCGGCTACACGGTCACACTGATTTTCGTGTGGCTGAGTTCTGTCGATCTGGCAATCGACCGGGTCATGGAACGCGTCCGTCGGGGCGGTCACTCGGTTCCCGCCGAGGTCATAAGACGCCGGTTTCGACTTGGCCTCTCGAACTTTCTGACGTATTATCAACCACAGGCCAACTCCTGGTTCTTCATCGACAATTCCATGGGCGATACACGCCTGGTCGCTTCACAGGAGCGACCAGACGGAGAACGAATTTTTCAACATGGTATCTGGGATCTGATCAGGAAAGGGGCAGCCCCGCATGAGTAAAGCGAGCATTGAGCCGACTCCCCGCGGTCGCGAGATCGAACGGAAGTGTCAGGAAGCCGTTCGCGAAGCTCTTCTCGACCATTCCCGCGCCGGCAACCCCGTCGCCATCTTGCAGAACGGACACGTCGTCATCGTTCCCCCGGGCAAGATTCCTGAGTTGCTCAACCACACACGGTCGGGAGAGATATAATTCTTCCTGGTCACGTGGTTTTCCTCGATGCTGAGGCCCGCTTCCATTCGATCTGGGCGAAGGCGTTGTGATTGTGAATGCTTTCCTGGTTGGTGGCCCTGATGGCGAACCAGGTTCGTTGGCCTCACCGATGAACATGCATTCGTAATCCATGAGGGCCCTGGCCCTGAAACCCGGGGCCGCCCGGTCGAGAACCGTGACGGGAATGCGCAGACCGGTTCTAATATTTTCATGATGCCATTTCTATTCCAGACACTGGCGTTCTATGTATTGAATACTGCAGAATGAACATCAAACCGTTCGCCCTGAGGTATCGAAGGGCGAACGGTTTGAAGCAATGCTCGAGCCCTGGTTCGTGCTTCGATACCTCAGCACGAACGGAGCCGGCAAATTGGCTTTCGATCTGCAGAACTCAATAACCACGAAGAAATTCGAAAACTTCGGAATGTCGGCGGGGATTGCGCAACCGATACGAGCATCTCGATGCGCGGATTGGTTCAGAGGGCCTTGCAGGAAAATCAGACCTTCGTGTGCTTCAGGGGCGATAGTCGAAAGAGACGAAGTCGGACTTGGGATCGTTCCCGGAGGCATCGAGGCCGGCGTAGACGCGCCAGACGTGGGAGGCGTTCTTCCCCTTGTAGGTTGGGGGCAGGCCGGCGGGCAGCTGGAAATTGCCCGTCCATTCGAAGGTCTGCTTCGCGGCGAGCGTCTGGGCCGGGGCGAGGGTCACTTCCTGGTTGTAAATGATCTCGGTGTTCGAGAGATCCCTGGGCTGGGCGTTGGAGCCGATCTCCTTGTGGTTGCGGATCGTGACGGATTCACAGCCCTCGATCTTGAGATACACCTTTTCGACCTTGAGATCCGCCGCATCGACCACGGCCTTCACCTTCACGGCGTAGATGCGCTCGGGCGTCGGCGGCGCCACTTCCAGCGTGACGGTGGCGGCGCCGCCGGTAACCATGTTGACCACAGACTTCAAAGAATCGAACAGTCCCATCGTATTCCTCCTGATGCTCTCAGCAGATAGCGGCCTCTTGATATGTCTGACTTCGACGAAGCAAGGCAGCCACGAAAGCATACCACATCACGATCAAGGTTTCCCGTCGTCGAACCAATACCAAGGAATCACGGCTGGACGCCTTGAAGCGGATTCACATGCGCGGGAGTGGAAAGACGGTTTTCTGATATCAAAGAGTCAGAAAGGGATGCTGAAGAACTTCCTTGACGTGCCACTGCCGGAATGAATCTGCGGGCTTGTATTCTGCGCAGGCGGGTATGCGGATTTTGTGCCCAAGGAAGCGGAGGAGCCATTCTTCCTTTCCGGACCCGCTCGTTTCTTCAGAGACGACGATCCGGAGGGATTCCGTCAATCCCCAGGCACCGCGGTCGAACAGCTTGTGATGGAGGGCGCAGAGGCAAAGGCCGTTCGGCTCTTCGGCAGGGCCGCCGGCCTGGTGCCATTTGATGTGCGCCGCCTCGACGCCGATCGGGGCGAGGCCGAGTTGCAGACCGAGATCGCACACACAGCACCGATACTCGTATGCACGAAGGATCCGATGACGGAATTCGGCATTTCTCCTCTGCCGAATAATAGTATCAGTATTTATATCTACAGCCATATCTATATCCGAATCCGTGCCGAACAGACATTCGAGGCCGGTTTCAAGGATGAGATCATCGTGATACGATTCGGGGAAGTGAGCTGCAAGAATCGATGTGGCGATATCCCTGACAAGCTTCGGATCTTTCTTCAATGCATCGTATACATCCGAAGGGAAACCTCCTGAAGCATCGTTCTGAAGAAATAGACTTCGGCAAATTTTCGAAAAGCCCTTTTCCTGTCCGAGTTGTTCAACGCGGGGGATTTCCCATATTCCGTCAGACTGCATGTGCCAGAAGGGAAATTCCGGATGATAGGAACTGCGATGAGGTCCGAAGTCACGTAGAAGCTTCGTCAGTTTCTTTTCGATTTCGGCAAACCTGGCAAACCGTTCACGACCCGCCACGATCCTTCCGAGCGAAAGCAGGATCAGGAGAGGCTTGTGAGGAGCACGCTGGTCTCCCCTCTTCCAGACTTTCAACTTCGAAAACCGGCGAAGTATATCACTCCGCGTATTGCCAGGAATTGTCATAAGAATCACTATACCTCGACCGTCCGGGAATCTCCAATCGCAGTATCTCCCATCAGAACGAGCGCATGAGTTTCTTTGCATCGTGGCCGTTTTCCGTCCGTGCCTGAGCCTGTCGAAGCACGAGTGCAGCTCACCCTACGACAAGCTCAGGGTGAACGGATACCTCGGATTTATCAGCACCGATGTTTGTGTGAAGAGGAAGATATCGTTCGTTGCATCAGTTCGGTATCATGTAGTCGAAATCGACTGAATGATCGGATCGCATGTTTTTGAGAGGTGAAACCGTGATGAGAGGGATCGTTCGTGGGTTTCTGATGTTGTGGGCGGGTCTGGCGGTCGTTGCCGTGGAAGCGGCGGAGGTGACGGACTGGGGAAGTCTGGAAAGACATTCGCTGGTTCGGCAGGCGGAGAAGGCCTGTCCGGAACGGGTGGCGTTTGCCCGGCGGCTCGGGGCGCGGCTGGCGGCGGTCGAGGGTGGGAAGACGTTCGCCCTGGTCTGGGTTCCCGCGGGGGCGGTGCGGCCGCCGATTATCGCGACGCTCAGCGGGCACGGCAGTTGGGCGTTCGATGAGTTTTTCCTGTGGCAGAAGGAGGCGGCGGCGCGGGGGTTTGGGATCGTCGCCTTGCAGTGGTGGCTGGGAACCGGCGAGGGGCCGCGCGATTACCTTCTGCCGAACGAGGTGTATCGAAGCTTCGACCGGGTATTCGGCCAGGAAGGGATTCCGGCCGGGCGGAACCTTCTGCATGGCTTCAGCCGCGGGTCGGCCAATATCTACGGCGTCACGGCGCTCGATCGGCACGCCGGGCGCGGGCTCTTCCTGCTCACCATCGCCAATGCGGGGAAAGCCGGGGCGGATTTTCCGATCAACCGGGATATCGAGCGCGGCCGATTCGGCGAAAGACCCTTTGCCGGCACCCGCTGGGTTCTCTACGGGGGCGGCCGCGACCCACACCCTGAGCGCGACGGCATTCCCGGCATGCGCGAGGCCGAGGCGTGGGTGATCAGGCACGGCGGCACCGTCGACCTGTTCCTCGCCGACGCGGATGGCGATCACGGCGGGTTTCATCGCCGTTCGCAGAACATGACCGCCGCGCTCGATCTGTTCAAGCGGTTACTGACAAACACGGGGGGGCTCCATCAACGGACAGGGCCTTTCCCAGGCAAATGAACTTTCGTATTCCTCGGCATGACAGCCTTTGGATGAATCTCACTTTCGGTTTGTGGCGGGGTATCGAACCACGGGCACGCATGTTCATGAGTTTCCGGTCACCCTTCGATACCTCAGGATGACCGGAACAGAATGTAACCCCAGTACAATAACCTTTGCCGAGCCTGACGTACATGTGAGAGTCTTTCGTGCTTCGACAGGCTCATCACGACCGGGAGGGGTATCGCCGGCATTCGAGAAACAGGAATCAATGGATATTGAAGCTTGTTATATAGCAATATATACTTATAGAAAATATTATAACAATCGGATTCATCGCACAGTGCCCCTGCAGATGCATGGCGATCGAGGGGATGGTCGTGTGGTATGATGGGTGCAGAGGGGGTGAGATGAGAGTGCGGATGCTGATGGCGCTGGTGTTGGTGGTTCTTGGGCTGCCGGTCTGGGGTGCGGGTTTTGAAACTGGCAGAGCGGCCGGGGAGCATCTTCAGGCGCCGACGATTTCTCAGATTCGGCCGGCGTCGTTCAGGGTCGGTTGGGCGACGTATGCGTCGGCCGATGCGACGACGCATTACCAGGTGCGCATCGATCATGCGCTGTTCGGTGCGTCGCTGACGGGGGACCACACGACGGTTTCGTCGCTGAAGCCGGGGCGCACCTACAAGGTCGAGGTGATCACCTACCACCAGGGGGCGATGATCGGCATTTCGTCGCCGACCACGGTGCTGACGGGGCCTGCGGCGCCGTTGACCGTGTATGCGACCGACGTCACGACGTCGACCTTCCAACTTCACTGGACGCCCGTTCCAACGGCCACGGCGTATCACGTCGTCGACGCTTCCGGGAAGGTTCTCGCGACCGCCGGGGCGTCCGACACGTCCGCGCTGCTAGGCGGGTTCTCGCCGGGCCAGTCCGTCACCGTCCGCGTGGTTTCGGAAAACCCCTCGTCGCTTTCCGATGCGTCGAAGCCGCTCACGGTCGTCCTGAAGCCGAGGCCGCCCGACCTGACCGTGGCGACCGACCAGATCGCGTCCTCCGGCTTCCTCCTCACCTGGACGGCCGTGGAAGGCGCCTCTTCCTACACTGTCCTGATCGGAACCTCGCCCTACGCCGTCGTCGCCTCGTCGGTCATGAGCCTGCGCGTTGTCGGCCTCGAGCCGGGGTCGCTGGTCACCGTGAAAATCATGGCGGAAAACGCGGCTGGCGCGTCGGAATACTCGGCTGAGCAGACCGTTCAGCTCAGGCCGGGCGATCCCGCTAAACCATGGGTCACCGATCTCGCCTCAACAACCTTCGTTCTGAGCTGGAATCCCGTCAAGGGAGCCGAATCGTACCAGATTTTCAATGAAGCCTGGCATCTCGCAAACGTTTCCGCCTCCGTGACGTCGACTCTCGTCAAAAGCGACTTCAACCCGGGCGAGATCGCGACGATCACCCTCGTCGCCCGCAACTCGACCGGAGACTCGGGGCGTTCTCCGCCCGTGATCGTCCAGTTCCCCTCGCCCACCGCTTCCGGCTCCGCGACCATCATTCCGGAAATGTCGCTGTCGCCTGGCCCTGACGCCCTTTCTCCCGGTGCCCCGATGCCTGACATCTGGCTCGAAGATGCCGCCGGGAACCGCCGCTCGCTGGGCACCCTCCCCCGAACGCCGCCCCTGGTCATCCGCTTCTGGAAGGGGCCGCCATCCGATCGTCTCGAACGGCTCATGCGCGAGGTACACTCCGCCTCTGCGCGATTCGACAACCCGAACTCCATGCAGATCATCGATCTCGTGACGAACGCGATGCCGCTCGCTTCATGCCGCTGCTGGCGCCTCGCGCCGCCCGAACCACCGGCGCTCGGCCGAATTCCCGCCGAAACGGGCTTCTGCCTCGTCATCGGCCACGACGGCACGATATGGACCGCATTTCCCATCACCTCCGCCGCCCGGTTCCAGGCCAAGCTCGAGAAAGGCCTGGTCTTGCAGACACAGCCGGATGATATGCGGAGACTGAAATCCCGTTTCGAAGGACTTCATCGCATCACCCGTTGAGGATTTCCGAGAGTTTCTCGTGCTTCGACAGGCTCAGCGCGAACGGAAATGGAAACTTGCCTTGGGTATGCGGGAACAATACTCTTTGACATAATTCATGAAATTCCATATATCTGTTATGGATTATCATAATAATCCATGCGTATGTTCTGGATTATCATGATTTTCCATATCTAAGTTGAGGAATTTCATAATGTATCGGAGAACTCTGGATCTTGCCGGGTTGTTGAAGAAAAAGTCGTTTTTCCTGTTCGGACCGCGCTCGACGGGGAAATCGACGCTTGTCGATCAGAGCCTTCCGGATGCACGGATGTACGATCTGCTCGATGCCGATGTTTTCAGGCGGCTTCTCCAGCGGCCGAAAGTCCTCGAAGAGGAAAACCGGGACCCTTCCCGGATCGTTGTCATCGATGAAATTCAGAAGCTTCCCCTGCTTCTTGACGAAGTTCATCGCCTCGTTCAGAAAAATGGGCTCAGGTTCCTCCTGACGGGAAGCTCGGCCCGGAAACTCAAACGGGGAGGAGCGAATCTCCTTGCTGGGAGGGCCTGGGAAGCGCGGTTGTTCCCGCTGACATCGCGCGAGATTCCCGATTTCGACCTCCTGAAATACCTCAATCGCGGAGGGCTTCCGCACATTTACGACTCGCCGGAATTCGCCGAAGAGTTGAAATCCTATGTGGGAACCTATCTTCAGGAGGAAATCAAGGCCGAAGCCGCAACCAGGAATATCCTGGCCTTTTCCGAGTTTCTCGATGCCATTGCCCTTGCCAACGGCCAGGAAATCAACATGGAAAGCCTCGCCGGCGACTGCCAGGTGTCCCCGGCGACGCTCAAGAGCTATCTGCAGATTCTCGAAGATACGCTTCTCGGATTTTCCCTCAAAGGTTTCACGAAAACCCGGAAGAGAAAGTCCATCTCGAGGGCGAAACATTATCTTTTCGATCTGGGTGTCACCAACCAGCTGTGCCGGAGAGGCGCCATCTGCGAAAAAAGCGAACTGTTCGGGGCGGCCTTCGAGCATTTCATCATTCTCGAGACGCGCGCATGGCTGTCGTATGCCCGAAAAGGCCTCGAATTATCCTACTGGCGATCGACCTCTCAGTTCGAAGTCGACCTGCTCATCGGCTCAGATACGGCCATCGAGATCAAGGCGTCCCAACTCGTCCAGGACAAGCACCTGAAAGGACTCCGCGCTCTCGCGGAGGAACGCATTCAACGGCAATTTATCGTCGTCTCGATGGATTCCCGTCGAAGAACCACGGACGACGGCATCCTGATTCTGCCATGGCGTGAATATCTAGATTTGCTCTGGAGCGGAGAGTTGATTTCCTGACTCTGAGTTCCGGGGACGCGACACCGGATTCTCGGAAATGGGGGTGCACCAGCCTTCAGTGGGTTGCGACGTTGGTATTTTCTACCGGTTGATGGTAGACTTACGATAGACGTGAAGATATATATGTCTGCGCCGCAGGCGGGTGAATTCGCACATGGCCTTGCGTGCGCTCGACAGAATGATGTGACGAGGATGTTGGATGGACTCGCAACAATCTGAGGCCAGAGAGCGGCAGGAAGCCGAGCGGCTGCTCCGAGAGAGCGAGGAGCGGTATCGCGCCATCGCCGAGCTGACCGGGGAATGGATCTGGACGATGGACCTCGAAGGTCGCCACACGTCGTCCAATGCGGTGTTTCAGACGATCCTGGGCTATTCCCTCGAGGAGTTCCTCGGGAAACCGGCCTTCCAGTTCATGCATCCGGACGATCGCGCAGATGTCGAAGCGAAATATCCGGGCCTTCGTGCCGGAAAGCGCGGCTGGCGGGGCTGGATCATCCGCTGGCGTCACCGGGACGGGAGTTTTCGGTACCTAGAGAGCAACGCCGAGCCGATCGTCGCCGAGAACGGCAGTTTGCTCGGGTACAGAGGTTCCGATCGCGACGTGACCAAACGCATCGTCTCGGAGCGGTTGGCGAAAATCTATCACGACGTCGTTCAAGCTCTGTATGAATGCAGAACCATCCCCGAAGCGGCGGAAAAGGTTCTTCAGGCCGGTCTTCAACTCGAAGGCATCGACTGCGGCGGATTCTATATTCTCGACAAGCGGAGGGGCTCGCTCGAACTGCTCGCGCATCACGGCCTGTCGAAGGAGTATATTTCTGTCGTATCGCGGTATGATGCGGATTCGCCCCGTCTGCAAATTCTTCGGGAGAGCGGGCCGATCTACGGGCTCCATCCCGAGACGTTCGCGAACGATGCTCCGTTCATCAGGAACGAGGGCCTTCGCGGGATCGCCGTCATCCCGGTGAAGAGCGAGGGCCGCCTCGTCGCCGTTCTCAATCTCGCGTCGCACGTGCATGACTCGATTTCGGTCGATTCGCAGCGATGCATCGAGATGATCGCGCTCCAGGCCGGCGCGATGCTTCTGCGGCTGTGGAGCGATCTCGCGCTTCGCGAGAACGAAGAGGTGTTCCGGCAGTTTCTTGATCATAGTCCTGCATATATTTTTTTCAAAGACGACAGCCTGAAATATTCCATTCTGAGCAGAAATCACGAGAACCTGTTCGGAAAGCCCATCTCGGAAATGATCGGGAAGCGGGCGAACGATCTCTTCCCTCCGGAGGCTGCCAGCAAGATGGACGCCGGCGATCGCGGCGTTCTGAGCGAAGGACGGGAACTCTCCTACGAAGTCCAGGTGAACGGCCGATGGTACACGAACATCAAGTTTCCCATCACGATCAGCGGAAACCCTCCGTCCATCGCCGGTTATTCCATCGACATCACCGACAGAAAGAGGGCGGAAGAGGCGATTTCGGCGGAAAAGGAGCAACTGGCGACCACCCTCCGAAGCATAGGGGACGGAGTGATCACGACGGATATCGAAGGCCGGATCCTGATCATGAACAAGGTCGCCGAAGATCTCACGGGCCAGACCCAGGACGAGGCACGGGGGCGCCCCTTCGGCACCGTGTTGTCCACCTCCCCCGAAAGCACGTTGAATGCGTTCGTGCGCCTGTTCGATGAGGTCGTCAGCGTCGGTCATATCGCCGAGACCGAGGGCCACCTCGAGCTCTTCTCGCGGAGCGGCGGCCGGCACGAGATTGCCGCCTCGGCGGCCCCGCTCAGGGCCCCCTCCGGCACCATCACCGGCATCGTCACCGTCATCCGGGACATGACGGAGAAGCTGAAAATGCTGGAGAGCCTTCGGCGCATCGACAAACTTGATTCGCTCGGCCTGCTTGCCGGCGGCATCGCGCACGATTTCAACAACCTCCTGTTCGGGATTCTCGGCCACATCGACCTGGCGCGGATGAGCAAAAACGACCCGGAAAAGGTTCTCTCGCATCTCGACATGGCCCTCGGCGTCTACTCCAGGGCCCGCGACCTGACCCAGCAACTGCTCACCATCTCGAAGGGGGCCACCCCGAAACGGAAGGCCGGGCAACTGGCGGACATCATCAAGGAGAGCGCCACCTTCGCCGTTTCGGGCTCGAACGCCGTCGTCGAGTTCGCGTTCGAACGAGATCTCAGGCTCTGCCAGATCGATGAGAACCAGGTCGCCCAGGTGATCAGCAATATCGTGATCAACGCCCAGCAGGCGATGCCTCTCGGCGGACGGATCGTCATTTCCGCCGGGAACATGCGTCTGAAAAGCGGCGAGGTTCCTTCCCTCGAGGCGGGCAACTATGTCCGGGTATCCATCGCCGATTCCGGCATCGGGATCCCCCCCGACCTGCTCGGCCGCATCTTCGACCCCTTTTTCTCCACGAAACAGATGGGGAACGGGCTCGGCCTCTCGATCTGCTACTCCATCATGCGGAAGCACGACGGGCTCATCGTCGTCGAGTCGGAGCAGGGAACGGGAACGACGTTCCATCTCTATTTCCCCGCGTCCGGGAGCATCACGGGAACGAACGGCGCGTGCCGTCGATCGCACCACCGGGGGGCGGGCACCATTCTGATCATGGAAGACGAGGCCGTCATTCGAGATGTCATGGGTCAGATGCTCCAGTCGATGGGATATCGCGTCGTCATGGCCGGAGACGGCCGTGAGGCGCTGAAGCTGTTCGCCGAGTCGGGGGAAAAGGGCGTGCCGTTCCGGGCCGCCTTCTTCGACATCACGATCCCCGGCGGCATGGGGGGGAAGGAAACGATTCTGGAACTGAGGAAGTCGTTCCCCGACCTGCCCGTGTTCGTCTCGAGCGGATACGCTGAAGATCCCGTGATCGAACGTCCCGAAGCGTTCGGCTTCACGGCCAGCATCCGCAAACCCTACCTGGTCAGCGACCTTTCCGACCTGCTGAATCGCCATCTGAGCCACTCCGAGGACGTGCTGCCGGGTTCCTGAGTTCGATATCACGTCCCTGGAGTTCTCGAAATTTCCAAATGCTATCGAGTCCTGCAGAATGAAAACCATCCGTTCGCCCTGAGCCTGTCGAAGGGCGAGTGCATCTCGTGCTTCGACAGGCTCAGCACGAACGGAAACGCAAATTTTGCAGGGCTCAAGAACGTAAAAAAATCCCCCGCCGGAGCGGGGGATTTTGATTTTTATATACGCATCAGTATTCTTCGAACATGCTGATGCCATCAGCATCGGCGACGAAGATGCGACCCTGGTATTTCTTTATCCAGAAGGGGGTGCGGACGCTGCCCCAGACGGCCATGGCGGTGTCTTGCCGGAGGCCGATCTCCCAGACGGTGTTCCAGCCGCCCTCGAGGTTCCCGAGTTTGTAGAAGCTGTTTCGGTCGGGATCGGCGATGAGATGATACTCCGAGGCATCTTCGAGCCAGTCGTAGCCGAAGGGAACATTCGTCGACCAGACAGCTTCGTCCAGCGCGTGGGTCATGGGCGCCTGCTGGATCTGGCCGTCTCCCAGGAGACTGAATGCCCTGATCGTTCGATCGGCGGTGATGGCCATGATATCCACTGGAAAATCTGGCTGGAACTGGTAGTAATCCATGGCCATGACAGCGGACGGCAGGGTGATCGACGCAATCTGCGGGATACCGGCCGTCTGCAGGTCGGCGCTTTCCATTTCCATTCCCGCCATGTTGAACGCGACGCGGGCGCCGCCGGCGAACTCCCCCTTCCCGTAGAACGTCGTGCCAGAGAGAGTCAGCCCGGTGGATTCGCTGGAGATGGCGGCAGAAGGCGCACCGCTCACGAAATCCTGATACTGAAAATATATTCCATCGTATGGCGGAAGGCCCTGGGCGACGAGGTGAACCGAGGAAAGGTTGCCCATTGCATCGGTGGCGATATACATGTTCTGGAACATCCAGTCTGAGCCGATCTGGGTGAACCATCTGCCGTCGTATCCCGTCGGCAGCGACTGGGTGAAGGAGTTTTCGGAGATCGTGATCCAGCGTTCCTCGAGCTTGTTGTTCCAGAGGAAGAAGATCCGGTTGTCGTTGAGGTTCGGGATGAAGATCTTGTCCGGCAAGGTGATGCCGAGATCGCTCCAGCTCTTGAAGTCGCGGAAGACCACGCGGTTGCCGATGTCGACGGACGCGCCCGAGGCGAGGTAGTTTCCGTCGGCGGACGAGAGGTTCGAGACGTTCAGCCGCAGGGTCGCGTTCGTCGAGGGAAGCGCGGCGCCGAAGCTGAGATCGGCGAACAGGCCGGAGGTGTCGGCGGTCACGGCCGACGGCACGATCCATTCCTGGTTGATCACGGACTTGTCAGCCTGGTTCAGTTCGAAGTTCTCGACGGCGTAAACCGTCGGATCAGCCATCGCGGCGGTGCTCACCACCTGGTTGAACGAGACGCGGATCGATGTGGCCGATGTCTGGCTGGCGACGTAGAACATGCGGTTCTTCACTTCCAGCAAGCAGTCGACCGTTCCGGAACCCACGCTGTCGGAAACCATGACGCGGAACTCGTAGGAACCGGCCGACGTCGGGACACCCTGCAGAACGCCCGTCGAGGCGACGGAGGAGATGGTCAGGCCGGGCGGCTCGGTCCCGTCGGGGAAGCTCCATTCCGACGGGTCGGGGCCGTAGCTCGTGGTGAAGACATACCGGTAATCCTGTCCGACGATGGCCGTCGGCAGGGTCAGCGAGGGCGATCCCACGATCTCGTACACTGTCGCCTCTTCCTGGACGCTGATCATTCCCGTCCAGGTGTCGGTCTTCGACGTCTCGGCATCCGTGACGGTGATCGAGAAGCTGTAGGGGCCTGCAACCGCCGGGGTGCCTTTCAGTAGGCCGTTCGATGCATCGAGGGTGAGCCACGGCGGGAGGTCGGAGCTCGACCAGGTCACCTCGCCGATCGCGCCGTCGACGTCGATGTAGCGCATGAACTCGACGCCCACGACGGCGCCGAGGTTTCCGGGGTCGACGATCGCGAACTCGGTGCCTTCGACGCTGATCATGCTGCTCCAGGTCGCGGTTTCGGAGGTGCCTTCATCGAGCACGTTGATCGTGAGGGATATCGGGCCGACGCTGTCGGGCGTTCCCTCGAGGACGCCGGTCGCGGAGTCCAGGGACCAGCCGGTCGGCAGATCGGGGCTCGACCAGACGAAGGGCCCCTGGCCGCCAACCACATCGAAATCGTGATAGAAGGGCCTGCTGACGCTCGCGACGAGGTTTCCCGGGTCGTGAATGCCGAACGCATCGCCCGTCACGCTGATCATGGACGAGTATGTGGCCGCCTGGCCGTAGCGATCGTGGACGACGACGTCGAACGACAGCGGGCCGAGGGCTTCCGGAGCGCCGGAAAGCACGCCATCCGCCGAGATGGAGAGCCCGGCGGGCATGCTGCCGGTCCAGGTGTAGGGCTCCGCGCCGCCGTCCGCATCGAACTGGTGCGTGAACTCCTGGAACGCGACGGCTTCCAGGCTGCCCGGGTCGAGCACCCGCACCGGGTTCGCCAGCACGGTTCCGTTGACGTAGCCCTTCAAGGCCGTCTGGAGGAACTGCACCCTGCCGGTGGCGGGGTCGTAATCCTCGATGGCGCCGATACCGACGCTCTTCAACAGGTAGATGACCGCCCGTTCCTCGGTTCTGCCGGTGTCGGACGAGTAGGGGTTCCCGGGAACGTCGTAGGTCGTCGTGACCTCGATGGGAATCGCAAGCTCGGCGCCGCCGTCAGCCATCGGCAGGTTGTCGAGCAGGTCGTATTCGCCCACCGTGACGGTCTTTTGGCAGGAAACGGCCTGGCCGTCGTACATGAACGTCACGGTGGCGGAGGTGACGTCGCCGGTCACGATCGGATCGTTCAGGATCTTCCAGGGACGGCCGCCGTTGAAGGAGCTGTTGGGGCCGTAGTAGTACAGGCCGTCGGCGACGGCGAACCGGTAGGTTCCCTCGAGCTGTGACGACTCGTTTCCCGGGAACAGGTCGGCCAGGATCGACCTGCGCACCTTCTTCGCCGAGCCGAGCGGGGCGTCGTAGGAATACGGCATGCCGCCCTCGCCGAGGGTGCTGTCGAGCTGCGAGAACGGAAGAGGCTCCCTGACCACCGTATACACGATGCGGCCGTCGATGGTCGTCGGGGCCGTGACGGTCTGGAGAATGCCGTAGCTGGTCAGCGGAATTTCCTGCGCCTCGACGGCGTAGAACAGTTTATCGCCTTCGCGGGCCGGGAAAAATTCTGCGAGCGATGCGTTCACCGCCAGATTTCCCTCGCCGCCTTCGACGCCGATCTCGTCGATGACGTACGCGCCTTCCTCGAGAACGAGGTAAAAAATGACGACCACCGGCTCATCGAAGCCGAAATACGTGGCCGGAACGACGTACCGTCCCTCGCTCCAGGTGATCTCGGACTGCAAGATATCGAAGGTGTAACTCGCATCGTCGGACGGATCGTCGATGTCGTCCCCGAACGAGCGGACCCAGAGCTGCTCGACGCTGCTTCCGGCGACTCCCGAGGCGCGGCGCTGGGCGGAAAAATAGGTTGACGCCTTTGCCGGGTCTTTCGCGGACATCGCATCGAAGAACCCCTTCAGGTTGGCCTTTATCGCCGGCACATCCGCCGGAGCGGCGGGTGCGGTTCCGCTTCCGCCGCCCCCAAGACAGCCAAGGACAAAAACCACCGCAGAGATGAGCATCACGGTCGACAGGATCGCGAAACGGTTCTTCATGCTGGAAAACCTCTTCATGCACAAAATGAGGGAGTTCAAACCCGCTCAGAATAGCACACCCACCCTGCCAAACCAACTGTTTTCCCGCGGTCAGCAAACGCCCACGAAGCTTCGTGCCCGGCTTATCGCCGCAGGGGCGTATGCTATGATGAGCGTATGCCTCACAAAGGGAACAGGTTCCCGCCTGAACTTCTCAGACAGCTTTCTGAGTTGACGGAGCAGGAAGGCGAATACGTGTCGCACTTGTCGGCGCTTGCCCTGCTCGGCGTTTTTCCAGGGCCGTGTCCGCGACTGACGATCGTCACGCGCCGCCGCCGCCGGAACAGGACGCTCGAAGGAACGCCGCTCGTCTTCGTCACGCATGGCCAGGGGCGGTCCGCCCACACGCAGGCCGTCCTCGTCGGGAAAGCGCGGATTACGGTCTCGACGATCGAGCAGACGCTCGCGGATCTCTTTGCCGATCTGGATCACGCGCCCGATCTCGAGACGCTGGCCGGCATCCTGGCCGGCGCCCCATACCAAACGCACGCTCTGCTCCAGACGGCGGCCCAGACATCCGACACGGTCCTGAAGCGCATTTCCTTCATGCTGTGCTGGTCTGGTCGCGGAGCCCATCCGGAGCTTCCGCCGCCGAGCCTCTCGCGCACGCCCGTGAAGCTCGACCCGCGCGCCGGCGCCGGGAGGCAGGCCTGGGACGGTCGGTTTTACGTGCGGTATCCCGCCTCCCTGCTCTGCCTTCCCCTGCCCCGCCCGCCATCCGATGCGCGGGCAGAGGTGCTCGAGCGGCTGATGTTCCGCGCCCATCCGGCCGTGCGAGACCACATCGCCCATACAGAATATCTGCCTTTATATAATTATACCGATTCTGATTGCCTGGCCTGGCTCGACGGGATCGTCCGCGCAGGCCTCCAGCCGTCAGCCCACGTTTCGCTCCACGGCTTTCTCTCGTCCTTCGCCGACCGGGAGCCGTTCGAGCGTCAGCCCGTCCCGCGGCTCGTCACGAGACACGTCGAACGACGTCCCTTCCTTCTCGAACAGAGGCGGAACGACGTTCTCGGCTGGGTCCGTGCGCACCTCGACGCGCGCGGACCTGCCGTCGTCGAGGCCGTCATCCGGGTCGCGTTCGCGATGGGCTTCCACGCGGAAGTTCTGGCGGGCATTTCGCGGCACGGCGCCCTTTTGTTCGGCGCCGGCAGGATCGATCTCCTTCAGATGCTCATCCGGCGGTATCTGGATTCGGAGTTCAGGCCGCCCTCCCGTCTGTTCATCATCGCGGCGAGTATCGCCGCCGGGGAAAACAGGATCGACGAAGGTCTCGCACTTCTCGACCGCGGCAAATCCTTTTTCGAGGGCCTCGAGGACGGGGAAGGGGATTTCGGCGACCTCGCGCTGGCGACCGGCGAGACGCTGAGACTCTCCGGCAGGCTCACCGAATCGATGGCGGAGTTCACTCTCGCACGCGAATGTTTCCTGTCGGCGAAGCTGCCCGCGAAAATCGCCGAGGCGGACGACGCGCTCGGACGGCTCATGATCGCCCGCGAGCGCCCCGAGGAAGCGCGCCGGTATTTCCTTTCGGCCCTCTCATCGGCGTGGTCGTCGCGTTCGACCCCTGAACAGGCCGGCATTCTCGAGAATCTCGGCCTCGTCGAGCATGATCTCGGGAACCTGAGGCGGGCGGTCCTGTATCTGTCGCGCGCGGTATCGCTTCATTCGCTTCTCGGAAACCGCCCCAGGGCAGCCTCGGCAGGCCTCTCCCTCGGCATGCTCCATCTTTCGATGGGGCACCTGACGAAGGCATTCCGCCTGTTCAAGGATGTCCATGCGTCGATGGAGAAGTTCGGCCATGCGGGAGGCTCCAGCGAGGCCGCGGCGTATCTCGGATGGACCTGTGATCTGCTCGGGAAGCATGGGGCCGCAGATTCTTGGTGGGCCATGATTCCGTCAGCCGACCGGCTGGAACCCCGTATCCGTACAACGGTCGAGCTTCTCCGGGCACGCCGGCGACTGCTTCACGACGACGTCCGGAATGCGCTTTCCCTTTTTCAGGAACTGCGCTCGGGAATGGAGGGCATCGAATCCTCGAACTCCGAACTCGGGGATATCTCGTTCGGCATCGGTGTCTGCCTGGCGCGCCTCGGCATGTCAGACGCCCCGTCGGTGCTCTTGCAGGCCCTCGGAAAAATGGCAGGGACGCCCCACCGCGTCCAGACCCGGCAATCACGTATTCTCGCGGGGCTCCTGTACCCCGCCGCCATGCCCGCCCGGCAGGTGTCCGAAGATATCAGCCAGTATCCCGGAACGAATGGATTCGATCCGTTCTGGTATATTTATGCCGTGCCCCTCGCGGCCGCCGGATCGATCGACGCTTCCGTCCTTCTCGATCATCTCATCGGAAAAACCCCGCCCGACCTTCTCGCCGCATTCCGACATCGCGAACGGAGCCTCAGCCGTCTCCTGGACCTTCGTGAAACGGCGCCGTCCCGTGCGGCCCAGTTCGTCACGCTGATCCGGACCGGCCATGCGCGCCCTATACATATCGATGACTATTCCATTTGGAGACGTTCTGTCCGTCCCGACACCTTCACGTTCGACGGACCGTCGGGCGAACTGCGTTTCGGAAGGAGCACGGCGGTTCTCAAGGCCGGCACGATTCCCCACCGGATCCTCATCCAGTTGTTTCTCGCTTTTCCCAACCCCGTCGACTCAGCCTCGCTGTACACCAGCGTCTGGGGTCTTCCCTACGACCCGGAATGCGACCAGGCGGCGTTCAAGAGCGCCATTCTCCGGCTGAATGCCATCCTCAGGTCCGTGTTTCCCGGCGCCATGCTTTCCCGGGAAACTCCGGGAACCCCGGGCAATGCCCGCGTCGTCACACTGACCCTTCCGACCGCCTGGGAAGCCGTCATCTGAGTCATTTCCGTTGCTGCATATTTTATGTAACATCCGGACTGCGCCGAAACAGCACGCGCGTATGGCATGCCGTTCAGGGAAGCCGCGTGAATTGTACCCTGCCGCCCGATTGCTTCGAAGTCGATATAGGGGTATTATTGTATCTGGATGACTCGTTACCATCCCAGAAGGAGTATTGAGAATGTATAAGCATCTGTTGACGATCGTAACGGTTCTGTTCCTTTCCTACGTATCCGTGATGCCCGGTTTTGCGGCGTTCGACGGGTATGCCCCGGGGCACAAGCACTTCAACGTGCAGACACAGGCCTTCCAGATCGTGCGCCAGTATTGGCTCGCGACGGAGCTTCTCATCGAGTATACGAAGAATCCCACCGAAGAAAACATGGCCCGGTACAACGCCTGCCTCGAGATTCATGCCAAGCAGAGTTCCGAGTTTGCGAAGTTCCTTCTTGCGTCCCTCGAAGAGAATGTCGAGTCGCTCGAAGCGATCAGCGAGATCTACAAGTCGCTCGATCCGGCGGCGCGGCGCGCGCTCACGACGTCTCTCGGCGTCGTGAAAGCCGCAGTCGTCCAGCAGGTCACGACGAAAATCTCCCCCGAACAGTTCCGCGAATATTTCCCCGGCTACGGCTACACCGAGCCCGGTTACAAGTACCGCAAGGGTCGCGAAATCGATCGCGAGAACAAGGGCTCGACCTGGCAGTCCGAAGAACAGTCGATCCAGACGAACTTCCAGGCCGAACTGACGATCAGCCTCGACCTGCTCGACATTCTCAAGGGCATGGCCGCCGGCGGCGTCATCAAGAATCTGAAGGTGCATCAGCAGTTCGAAGGCCAAATGAACGGCCAGCCGCTCCTGCTCGCCAAGGTGTCGTTCCAGGTCATCAAGACGATCACCACCCGCACCAACCGCAAGTTCGAAGTGAACAAGATCTGGTTCGAACTGCACCGCGCCAAGTCGAACGGCTGGTCGACCGGCGACTGGGAGATCTGCGGCAAGACCTACGAGATCATCAACGAACCGACCGGCGAAGAAGTCGTCACCAACGTGAAACAGTAAGATTCCCCCCGTCCCCGGCCGATAGATGTAGAAGGAGGAGGGACACGACGTGAGAGGTTTCGGTTTTCCGGCACTGCCGGTCATAACTGCGATGATTGCCGGGTCGCTCCTGAGCGGCCCGGCCTTTTGCGACACGCTCCGTTTCGTCACGACCAGAGAGTCGGTCGATGCAGAAGCTCTTTCCGAGCGCGTTTCCACTCTTCCTTCCCGCGACAGGGCGTTTGCGGCCATTCGCGAGGAGGGCGGCCGTGTTGCCGGGGCCATCCGCTCGATCGTTGCGTCCTACGACCCACAGGCGCGCGACATCTGGTCAGCCCGCGGCGTCACCGCACATCTTTCGGATGAACAGGTCGACCGGTTGAGTGGCGATTGGCCCTCACTCCGATTCGAAACGATCGACTCCCCCGCCGTCCCCGTATCGACCGGCGTCTCCGGCACCCCCATCCAGCGGACGCCCCCGTCCTGGAATCACGTGATGTGCGGTTCCTGGGACCTCTCCCGCCTGCGGAACCTGACGGGAAAAGGCGTCCTGGTCGCCGTGATCGGCCCCGACGTGCCATTCGATCATCCGTCCGTCACCGAACGCATCATTGCCCGACGCACGTTCGGCGGCACGGCCGCTCGCGGAACCGAAGATCTGATGCTCCTTCATCCCCTCGGGCTCCTGGCGGGGAAGACCGCCGAGAAGACGATCGGCACGGCCCCTGACGTCTCCGTCGCCCTGGCAACCCTTCCCCGCGGGAAAGTCGCCGCCGACGATCTTCTTTCGGCCATTCAGTGGGCGCTCGAACCCATCGAGGGAACCCGCCCCGTTGCGGTTCTTCTCGCCGTCGATTTCCAGACCGCCGCTCCCCGGGCCATTCGCGATGCTCTTGCAGCCTGCAGGATGGCGGGAATCCTTCCGATCCTTCCCGCTGGCAACAACCCCAGCCGCATCACCGGCATGGCGGCGCTTCCAGACGTATTGACGATCGGCGCCCTCGACCAGTGGAAGACCCGCGCCGCGTTCTCCGGCTGTGGCCCCGCCATCGTCGACGGCTACCAACTCCGCAAGCCCGACTACATGGCCCCCGGCCTCGCCGTCACGGGCCCCGCCGCCGGCAACGCCTATCGCCAGGGCTCGGGAACCCTCCAGGCGGCGGCGCATTTCGCCGGCATCTGGGCGCAGGTCCGCCAGTCGAAACCCGACACCGACCTCGAGACGATCCTCACGACGCTGGCCGTCACCAGCCGCGACCTCGGCCCGACCGGCCCGGACAACGATTACGGGAACGGCCTTGCCGACCCGCTCGCCATGCTCCAGTATCTGGAAAATCCCCCGGCCCCGCCGGATGCCTCGGACACCCTTCCCGTTCCGCCCCTGTGATTCCGCTGCAGGGCTGATACGACGAAAGCGCCGCGCATGGAGTGCGCGGCGCTTTCGTCGTACCGGGGGTTTCCCCCTCAATCTTTCTTTTCCGGTGGCCTCGATGTCTCGATCGCATTTCCGCCCTTTTTCCGGGCTTCATCGATGAGCTTGTCGACGGATTCGACGAACTGCTCCATGCTCATCACGTTATCGTAGGTCGCCAGCCCGAAACTCGCCGTCAGGTGGATTTCAGACGATTTGTTCATCAGTTTCTGGGCGGGGATCGCGCTTCGGAGCTTCTCGGCAACGGTCATGCTTCCCTCGAACCCTGTATCGGAGAGGATGATGCCGAACTTGTCACCGCCGATGCGGCAGGCGATGTCGTTGATCCGGATGTGCCGGCGGATCAGGCACCCGGTACGGGACAGCACGAAATCGGCGGTGTCGCTCCCGAGCTTTTCGTTGATGTCGCGGAACCCGTCGATGTCGAAGACGATCAGGGACAGCGTAGACTTCACCCGCCTCGAGCGGGAAATCTCCTGGGCGAGCCGCATTTTGAAATAGTGAGACGTATACAATTTCGTGAGCCCGTCGGAGATGCCGAGCTTGTAGAGGTTGGCATTCTTGAGGGCGATTCCCAGCTGGGCGCTCAGGAGCCGCGCAAGGTTGAAGTCGCGCTCCGTGAGCTCCTGGCCGTCGGTGCGATCGGTCAGAGAGACGAGTCCGAGCACCTCTTCCTGGACGATGATCGGGATGACGATGAACGACTTCGACGTATAGGCGGCCGCGCGAGGGAACTGGAACCGCTTTTCCGTCTTCGCATCGGACACGAACAGGGGTTCCATCTTCTGGATGACGTAGCGGGAGATCGGAGACGACCACTGGTCGAGGACGAGGGGGAGCGTGCGGATCGTCTGGCAGATACGGAACTTGTTCTCGTTCGCGTCGAGGATGGAGAGCGAGAATTTACCGATCTTGAGGATGTTGGCGAAGATCCGCTCGACGGTGAACGGCAGGTTCGCGATCTCGAGCTCCGAGGAGATCAGCTGGCTGGATTCACGGACGGCATCGAGTTCCTTCACGTGGAGGTCGAGCTCCTGGTTCGTCTCCTTGAGCTGTTCGAGAAGGCGGAATGTATTTATAGCTGAAGATATGTTCCGTGCGAGGGTCGTCATGATATCGACGTCGTAGGATTCCTTTTCCTCGGTCCGGAAGGTGTTCCCGAGGAGCAGGACGCCGAGCACATCGCTGTCGATGCGAAGGAGATAACAGCCGGCGACCTCGTCCTTCGAGAAGATGGCCGATATTTCGGGGTTCTCGTGAAGGAGCGTGTCGGTGACCTCGAGGGATTCCTGGCGGGAGATCTGCTGGATCAGCTTCGTCGAGATCCGGAACCTGGGCAGGCGCTCCTGCGTTTTGAGCTTGATATCGACGGCGCTGTGCATCTCTTCTTTTGCCGGGTCGTAGATGAAGATCGCGCCCCTGGAGATGCCGAGGGTTCCGAGCATGATCCGGAGCATCGAGCGGAGGCCGGTCTCGAGGTCGCGTTTCTGCGAGAGGAACGAGCTGAGGTCGAGAAAACTGCCGAGGATGTATTTGAGTCGCTCGATCCGCTTGCGCTCGCGGACGATGTCGTCGACGCCCTGCGGGTCGACCTGGAGCCGTTTCTTCACCATCTTGATGAGGGTGCCCGACGGCGGGAACGACGAGACTTCGCAGCCGTCCATCAGCTTTTCCATCAGCATCAGGCCCCAGCCGCGCTTGTAGGACGACTTCATCTTCTTCTTGATGTCGGGTTTTTCGACGGTCGAGGGGTCGAACCCCGTGCCGAAGTCGCGCACTTCGATGGTAAGGAGGTCCTGGTCGGAGGTGAACGCCGCGTAGATGTCCTGGGTCGTGTCGGGGAGGCCTTTTGGGGCGTGCTCTTTCGCGTTGATGAGCGCTTCGATGAACGCGAGGCGCATTTCGTCGATCGTTTCGGGCATGAAGCCGCACTTTTTCGCAAACGAATCGAGATATTCGCAGGCCTCGAGCTCAGAATCCCGCTCGTTGGCGATCTTCATGAACAGGTGTTTTATCATCGACGGCACGGATGCCCTCCTTGAACTCCCCTGACAATGCGGCAACGCAGACGAAGTGCCCTGCCGGAGGCAGAACACGCTCCCATATTATGATTGACTGATACCCGTGTCAAGACGAACATCGGAAGAAGGAAGCTTTTCCGGGAAAGACTCGGATTCGTTGCATACACGAATGACGCGTTCCGGTTCTCCCCGGTTCGCGGCATCCTCGATTTTCCGAGAACACCTTCGCCGGCCGCAGAGTTCCGCCGATACATAGGGCGTATTGCATCTACGTTGAACCAGGCACCGAGATGCCAGGGGGAGATTGCCCATGGATGAAGTCGTCGTCGTCAGCCAAAACCCGGTCAAAACCGTCATCAACCCTGTTCCCAAGCCGCCGACAAGGCCGAAGCCCGCAGGAACGTTCATGAATTTTTTCCTGATGATGCCGCTGGCGATCGTCGTCCTGCTTCAGGCGTTCTTCTTCGGAAAGCTGATCGGCTCGTACACGAGCCTTCCCGTTTTCACGATCCAGTCGTATGTGTTTCTCGGGGGCCTCGGTGTTCTGATGCTCCTGATGCATTTTCTGATGCGTTCGATCGTCTACACCTCGCTGTTCGGCTTCATGCTCGCGGCGGGCGTCTTCAACGCCTGGTTCGGGGATTTCTGGACCACGTTCATCAACAACTGGCGCGAAATCCTCGGCATCATGAAAACCGCCTGGTCGAAGAAGGATATCCCCTTCCCCATTCTCATGTCCGGCGGCATATCGATCATCCTGATTGGCCTGACGATGGCGAACTTCTTCGTTTCACTGTTCGTCAAATACTTCTTCGAGGTGCTGTTCGGCTCGGAATGGGCCGACGGCCGGAAGTTCGGCTACTCCGCCGCCGTCCTGCTGTTGCTGGGCATTCATTTCGGGTTTGCCGGATTCGCCGGGGAAGCCGGAAGCCGCGTCATCTGGAGCCGGCCGGATCTCTACGCTCCCCTCGAGGAATACCTCGCGCGGATTCCCAGCGCCGCCCAGTTCGGCACGGAACACGTCTGGTGTTACGACACGAGCCTCGCGAAAGCCTTCAGGGGCGGGAGCGGCGAACTGATCCGTAACAAGCAAGTGCAGGGGGCTATTCCCGCCCCCGCCTGGACCCGCTGCGATCAGCCGTTCATCCCGACCCGTCAGGGACTCGTCTGCTACGACAAGGACCTGCTGACCCCGACCGCGTCCTGCTCGTGGCCTGGCAAGCTTCCCGGCCTCGAACTGCCGCCTGAAGACGCGTCTCCCGAGATCGGCATTCCCATGCTCATCAGAACCGACGTTGCGCCGGGCCTGGTGCTGGCGATGTTCGATTACGGGTACTGGGGCGCCGTATCGCTCAAAACGGGCGCGATGCTCTGGCTCAAGGGCATCGACGCCACCCAGCGTATCAACCGCTATTTTACCGAGGAATTCCTGCGCAGTCCGTATGTCGCGTTCTCGAACAACATTCTCGTCTTCGCCTGCCAGAATGCCCGGATCGTGGCGCTGCAAGCCGATACCGGCGACCAGCTCTGGGAATACCAGCACAAGGACACGAAATACTCGGGAAAAGGCCAGCGCGCGCTGCTCAGCATCGTCAATGACCGGGTCTACGCAGGCTTCATCTCCGGCGCGGTGGTCACCTTCGACCTCGCGAAGGGCACGAAAGTCTACGAGGCGCGCGGTTCAGACTGGCACCCCGTCACGGCACCGGTCCCGATGAAGGACGAGTGCGCCTTCCTCTCGGAAAACGGCGAGTATGTGCGGCTGCAGCTCGACGGTGGCCGGATCAGTTCGCGGAAGATGGTCATGGAGCATCGCCTGCCCCTGATGCCCGCCGCGGTCGATATCGCGGCCGGATACATCGGGTTCAAGGACATCCTCTGGAAGATCGACCCGTCCGACGGGAAGTTCGAGAAGGCGCGCGAGTTCCCGAAGCACATCTACGCCGCCGGCCCCGTGTTCGAAGACAAGATGATGTATATCGGCACCCAGGACGGCTGGGTGATCGGCATGCATCGTGAAAGCTACGCAGAAAAGTGGCGCGTCCACGTCGGGGGCGAACTGACCGAGGAGTCGCTCGCCGTGGCGGATTTCGGTCTTCTCGTCCGGACGAAATCCGGTTCGATCTTCTGCCTCCGCAAAGGCGCCGATTGACCCCGCGAGTGTGATACAGCCATTCGCGACGAAGGGGCGGGTTTGAAACCCGCCCCTTCGTGCAATATCAATAGATATAATTTATGACGCACCCCTCGTGATCATTTCTTGTCCTTTTTCGGGGTGTTGAGCTGTTTCTGACAGTATTCGATGCGTTCTTCGGTGAGTTTTTTCATCGTCGCGTCGGGGTTGAACTCGAGGAACTTGCGGTAGTTGTCGAGGGCATCACGGAACTGGCCCTTGAAGCCGTAGACGGACGCGAGGTTGTAGTAGGCATCGGCGAACTGCGGTTCAAACAGGATCGCCTTCTTGTAGAACTCGACGGCGCGGTCGTTTTCATCGATTTGGTAATAGGCAATGCCGAGATTGTTGCAGATCTTCGCCTGCTTCGGCGCGGACTTGAGGGCGTCTTTCCAGTTCGAGATCGCATCTTGGATCTTGCCCATCTTGAAGAGGCAGTTCCCGATGTTATTCAGGATCTCGGCGTTTCTGGGCGCCTGCTGGAGAGCGGACCTGTTGGCGTCGAGCGCTTCCTGATACCGCTTCTTCTCATACAGTTCGATCGCCTCGTGGTAATAATCCGCCGCGGACTTGCTCGTGCTGACCGCCTTCACCGGCGGGAGACCGGGAGCCGTCCCGGAAGTTTCGCGCGTTGACGGCTTTTCCGCCACGTCCTTCTTCGCAGTCGTCTTCTTCTCACCGGCCTTTTTCTCGTCAATCTTCTTCTCGTCGACCCTGGACGTGGGATCTTCCTTCGCTTTTTCTTCAGCCCTGGCCGAAGGCTGATCCTTTTGTGCCGTCTTTTCGGTCGACTTGGCCGTCGTCTTCGAATCGAGTTTCGCCTTCTCGCCGGCCCCGGTTTTCTCCTTGCCCGTTTCGTGTTTCACTGGAGCTTTCTTTTCTTCGGGCAGGTTCGCGGTTCCGCGGGCATCGGGTTTTCCCTTGTCGCCGGCCGTCTTCTGAGCTGCCGCGGCCGTGTCTTTTCCCTTCTGTTCGCCCTTTTTCACCGCATCGGCCACGTCTTTCGGGAGAGCTGGCGCAGACGTCTGCGAGGCGACGGGAGGCTCAGCGGCACGCTTCGATTCGGCGGAAGCCTCTTTCGCGAGCTGTTTTTCGACGACGCTGTTGAAAATCCAGCCCTTGGTCCCGTCCTGGAAGGAAACCTTGAGCCAGCCCTTCTCCTCGAATTCGATGCTGTATCTGTCTCCACGAAGCTTCTTCGTGACGACGTTCGAGGAGTGGCTCGCCTCGGAACGGACGTTGATATAACTGCCGTGCACCTTTCCTTCGCGGGCCCCGGCGGCCCAGACCGGCGTAACGGCGATCAATCCTGCTGTGACGACTCCGACGATGATGCGTTTCATCGAATGTACTCCTTCCGGATCAGGTCTCGTTATCGGAACAAGACCATACCAGACCCGGCCGGGCCTGTCAATGCGAGGGTCTTTCGGACACGCTCATCGAAAGAGTCATGACGCGCTCGTGCGTGGTCGAATGCCCGCGGCCGAATGATATAGATACATCTATTGAATCTCCGGACGCGAGCGGCCCGACGCCCGCGGGTGTTCCGGTCAGGATCAGATCTCCCGGCACCAGGGTCATGCAGCCGCTGATATGGGCGATCAGGTCGGCGTAGGGAAAGACGAGAGATGTCGTCCGGTCGTCCTGGACCGTTTTCCCGTTCACCCCCGTCGTCAGCCGCACATCCGAGGCCCAGGCACCGAAGGGAAGGATGATTGGTCCAAGCGGGCAGAACGTGTCGAACCCCTTCGCCCGTGTCCACTGGCCGTCGGTCTTCTGGAGTTCACGCGCTGTCACGTCGACGGCGAGCGTCACGCCTGCCACGACGTCGAGAGCCGATTCCCGGTGCACGTTCGCGGCACGTTTTCCGATCACCAGGACGAGTTCGCCTTCGTAATCGATCCTTCCGAATCCCGCGGGGAGGTGGATATCCCCTCCCGGCTTTGCGAGCGAACTCGGCGGCTTCATGAACCACAGCGGCTCCTTCGGAACCGGATTGCCGAGCTCTTCCGCGTGCGGGCGATAGTTCCTTCCGACGCAGAGTATCTTGGTCCCGCCGAACGGCGCCCCGAGCCGGCCCGCGGCGAGAATTCCTTTTGATATTATATCATACGATGGCACATATTCTCGCGCCTTCGACAGGCGGGAAAGGCCATCCTCGAAAGAGACCGGTTCCCAGGTTGCGTCGGAGTCGCGCCACCAGCGCCAGTCGTTCGCATCGGTTCCTTTTCCAAGCATGGGATCCAAACCTCCTTCATCGCGCATCCCTCCGTTTGCTTCGAGCCGGTCGAAGGGCGAGAGCCTCTCGTGCTTCGACCGGCTCAGCACGAACGGGAAGGTCGGCCTGGCTTTTGAGATGCGGAAATGGTTCGGGCCGCCGGATGAGAGCCCGGCGGCCCGAACATGGGGTCAGTGGGATTGTTGTTTCACGTAGGGAAGCTGGCCGCCGGCGAGGAGCATCTTGCGATCGAGGTCGGTCAGGGTGTGGGTGACGTGGATGTCGAAGTTGCGGGTCTCGTTGCGGATCACGAGTTCCCCGGTGAGGCCGTGGACGTCCATCGACAACTCGTCGCCGAGCTGGATCTTGTCATAATCGCCGGGGTTCTTGAACGTGAGCGGGACGATGCCGAAGTTGACGAGATTCGCGAGGTGGATGCGGGCGAAACTCTTGACCACAACGGCTTTCACGCCGAGATACATCGGGCACAGCGCCGCGTGCTCGCGGGAGCTTCCCTGGCCGTAGTTCTCGCCGCCGACGATGAAGCCGCCCTTCTTCTCCATGGCCCGCTTGTAGAACTCCTTGTCGACACCCTCGAACACGTGTTTCGCGTATTCGGGCACGTTCGAGCGGAGGGGCAGGTATTTGCCGGCCGGCATGATGTGGTCGGTGGTGATGTTGTCACCGACCTTGATCAGGACCGAACCGCCGAGCTTCTTTTCCATGGCGCCGCGCACGGGCAGCGGGGCGATGTTCGGGCCGCGCGAGATCTCGATCTTCGAGCCGTCCTTCGGCGGGAAGATGAACATCGAATCGTCGATGGTGAACGCCTTGGGCATGCTGGCCTTCGGGGCCTTCTCGAATTTGCGCGGGTCGGTGAAGCGGCCTTCGATCGCGGCGGCGGCGGCGACTTCGGGGCTGACCAGGAAAATCTGGCCGGTGGCGGTTCCCGAGCGGCCTTCGAAGTTGCGGTTGCTGGTGCGAAGCGAGACGCCGTTGGTGGGCGGGGCGAAACCCTGGCCAATGCAGGGGCCGCACGCGCTCTCGAGGATGCGGGCGCCGGCGGCGATCAGGTCGGCGAGGTATCCCTTGTCGGCCAGCATGCGAAGCACCTGCCGCGACCCGGGGGCGATGCCGAGCGAGCATTCGGGGTGAACCGTCTTGCCCTTCAGGATCATGGCAGCCTTGACCATGTCGGTATAGCTGGAGTTGGTGCAGCTGCCGATCATGACCTGGTGGACCTTCATGCCTTCAAGTTCTTTCACGGGCTTGACCTTGTCGGGCATGTGCGGGCAGGCGGCGAGCGGCTCGACCTTGGCGAGGTCGATCTCGATCACGCGGTCGTACGCCGCTCCCTTGTCGGGGCCAAGCTCCTGCCAGTCGTTCCCGCGACCCTGGGCGACCAGGAACGCCTTCGTGACGTCGTCGCTCGGGAACACCGAGGTTGTCGCGCCCAGTTCGGCACCCATGTTGGTGATCGTGGCGCGCTCGGGCACGGTCAGGTTCTTCAAGCCGGGGCCGGAGTATTCGTAGACGTAGCCGACGCCGCCCTTGACGGTCTCGCGGCGCAGGATCTCGAGGATGACGTCCTTCGCGCTGACCCAGGGCTGGAGCTTGCCCTTGAGCACGACGTTGACGACCGAGGGCATCTTCAGCTTGAAGGGGAAACCCGCCATCGCCATCGCGACGTCCTGCCCACCGGCGCCGATCGCGAGCATGCCGATGCCACCGCCGGTCGGGGTGTGGCTGTCGGAGCCGAGCAGGGTTTTGCCGGGCTTGCCGAACCGCTCGAGATGCACCTGGTGGCAGATGCCGTTGCCGGGCCGCGAAAAGACCAGGCCGTGCTTCGCGGCGATCGTCTGTAAAAAGGCGTGATCGTCAGGGTTCTTGAAGTCCTCCTGCATCGTGTTGTGGTCGACGTAGCTGACCGACAGTTCGGTCTTGACGCGCGGCACACCGAGCGCCTCGAACTGCAGGTATGCCATCGTGCCGGTCGCATCCTGCGTCAGCGTCTGAGCCATGCGGATCTCGATCGGGCTCTGCGGCTTCATTTCACCGGAGACGAGATGGGCCTGAATGATTTTCTGGGTGAGATTCAGTGACATTCCTTCCTCCTGATGCGTTCTGATAAAAAAAGAGTCGGCCGGTCGATGATCGCCTTCTGTCGGCAGTCTCCTCGTTCGGTGACCCTTGTAAGACCATGGCTACTTCCCCTGCGGAGCATCCTCCTGCTTCTTCCGGTTTTCGGGGGTGCGGGGCGCAGGGCCCGGGGAAACCGTTCCTGAAGCTGGTGCGACCCTCTTGAGCGAGAGACCGGTCAGGGGAATATCTACAACGATATCTTCGTTTCCGTCAACTTCCGAGGGTTCGAGTGGATTTTTCCCCTTCGACCTGACGAGGATCAGCACCGATTCGTCGTGATCGGGGCAGAATCCCGGTTCGTCCTGTTCGTAGCCGCATTCCGGGCACCGGAAGATATCGGGAAGAAACTTCTGGTTTTCCTTGCCCTCGCGGAGAAACAGATCCTCGCCGGTGTCATCGGCCTCACCGGAACCGCTCTCTTTTTCTTTTGCGGCGGCATTTTCCTGGCGTTTCTTCACGTTCGAGGCTTCGCGGCCCGCGGCCCACGCCGGAAGCTCCGTCAGAAGCAGGCAGGCAAAAACGGCGGATAGAAAACAAACCCCGATCCGGCATGCACCGGACCGGGGCGTTGTCGAACGGTCATTCATTATCCCGGATGATTTCGAGAACCGAGGCAGGGCCTTCGGCCTCCATGAGCGACTGCCGGAACTCGTCTCCCCGCAGAAGCCGGGAGATCTTCGCAAGCAGTTTCAGATATGGGCCGCCCGATGCGACGGGAGCGAGCAGAAGGAAAATCAGATTGACCGGTTTCCCGTCGATGGCACCGAAGTTGATGCCTTCGGGCGACCGGAAGAACGCGACCGACAAGTCTTTGATCGCGCCGCAACGGGCATGCGGGATGGCAATTCCCCCACCGACCCCGGTGGTGCCGAGTTTCTCACGCTCGAGCAGGGCGCTCTTGAGCGCTGCCGGCTCTTCGACCGTGCCGGAGTCGACGATTGCCTTTACGAACGCGTCGATTGCCTCGTCTTTTCCGCCGGCCTTGAAATCCAGGAACACCATCTTTTCATGCAAAACATCCGCCAGTTGCATTCGGGCTTCCTCCGATTGTCTGCCTACGACTTACTGCTGCGAGTGTGAGTATAATAGGATAATTCTGCTGCCGTCAATGGAAATCAGACGAGTATTACCTTACCAAGGTCGGCTGATTCGGTCAAATCTTTGATAGAAAATTCTTCTGTTCGGTCATGGAACAGCAATCAGAATCAGGTTTCCAACCGTTCCGCGAATCACGCCGAGGATGATGCGCCCCCCAGACGGAAGACGCCGGAGAACGGCATCCAACTCGGCCGCCGATGTGACGGGAACCCGGTTGATCGTCTGGATGACGTCGCCGGGCTTGAGACCGATTTCATCGCCGAGGCTGCCTGTACGGATCGCCGTGACGACGACGCCCGACGTCACCTGGATGTTGAACTCGTCGCGCGTCGCGCCGTTCAGATCGGCAAGCCCGAGGCCGAGGCGGTTTTTTGCGGCCATCGCGGCCCCGCGTTTGCCGCTGCTCGGAATCTCGCTGAGGGTGAGTTTCACGATCTTCACCGCGCCTTTTCGATGAACGCCCAGTTCGACCGCTTCCCCGACGCGGAACCGGCTGATCTGGTCGTTGAACGCACCGATGCCGTCGATCTCCCTCCCGTTCGCGGAAACGATCACGTCTCCCGGGGAAATGCCGATGCCGTCAGCGTTCGAGCCCTGCGCCACCTCGGTGACGAGCGCCCCTTTCCGGGGAATTTCCAGATGTTCGGCCAGCCTGTCGTTGATTTCCTGGAGCGTGAGGCCCGTGAACACCTTCTTCACTTTTCCGAACGTCATCAGATCGCCGATGATCCGCCGCGCCGAGCTGACGGGAATCGCGAACCCGATTCCCTGCCCGTACGGGAGGATCGCCGTGTTGATGCCGATCACTTCGCCCTTCGCGTTGACGAGGGCGCCGCCCGAGTTGCCGGGATTGATCGAGGCGTCGGTCTGGATGAGGTTCTTGAAGCCTCGGTTGCGGTCGATGGCGAGCTCGCGGTCGAGGGCCGAGATGACCCCGGCGGTGACGGTGATGCCGAGGCCGAAGGGGTTGCCGATCGCGACGGCCCACTCGCCCACCCGCAGTTTGTCCGAATCGCCCAGGGGCGCGAAGGGAAGCGCGGTTTCGCCGTCGATCTTCAGCACGGCCAGATCGCTTTTCGCGTCCTTGCCGACGAGCCGTGCTTTCGCCTTCCGGCCGTCTTTCAGCTTGACGAGCACTTCGTCGGCACCCGCGATGACGTGCTCGTTCGTCAGCAGATGCCCATCGGCGCTGATGATGACGCCGGAGCCGCTGCCCTTCTGCGGGATGACATTGTTGAACCCCGAGAAGTCGTCTTCGAAGAGATGGCCGAAGAACTGGTCGAGCAAGGGATCTCCGGAGCCGAAACGTTGGCGCCGGACATACTGGACGGATTCGATGGCGACGACGGCCGGGCTCACCCGTTCGGCGATGTCGGCGATGAGAGACGTGCCGAACAGCTCGTTCGCGGGGCCGGACTGCACCGGGGCGCAAAGGATGATGAGAAATGAGAGGACAAGGAACATCCATTTAATATTATATTTATTATATACTATTTCACATCGTTCATTCGCGATGCAGGGGCGGGCTTCAAACCCGCCCCTGCGGAATGCATGGGGAGCGTCGAAGTCGCACAACGTTGTCGGATTGCGGGGAAACGATTCGCGGGGCAGAGAGGTTTTCATGGCGTGGTCGGGCCTCCGGGGTGCGGGATTGGCGGCTCAGCGGTCGGCCGCGAGCATGCCGGCGGGCATGCGTGATTCGGGATCGTCCATTTCGGGGTGGCTTCGGCGGTATTCGTTCATCTTCCGCATGAAGGCGGCGACGTCCTCATCGCTCAGCTTCGCCAGCGCCTGGCCTTCCACGGGGTTCTGGCGGACCGACTCACCCTGCGCCTGCCCCGTTCCCGTTCGGTCAGGGAGGCGGTATTCCGCCGCGCCGTGACGTTGGGCGATCTGGTAACGTGCGGGGGCCTGGCGGGAAACGTCGGAAATGCCGATCCAGACGAAGGTTGCAACGCAGGCCGCGACGAGCACCGTCTGCACGGGGCGCAGCCAGGCTTCGATGAACGAATCGAGCATGTTTGGGGCCGATTCCGGATCGTCGGTTTCGCCCTCTTCGATATCGATGAACTGGCCGATGCGCGCCGCGAGATCGTGGGGAGCCTCGGGGGCCGTCATCTCGCGCATCGTCTCGAGCAGCAAGGCCCTGTTCGCCATCGCTGCAGCGCATTCGGGACACGAACGGGCATGCGCGATCATGTCCTGGAACGAGTCGTCCGGGCGATCGTCGCCGTGTTTTTCGTACCAATCCTCAAGCCGGGTGCATTTCATATCCTGCTCCTCTGCCGAAGAAGCGGCTCCAGGGCTTCCTGCAATAACCGCCGACCACGATTGATGCGTGATTTGACGGTTCCCTCCCTGATGTCGAGAACCTCGGCGATCTGGTCATGCGAGTATCCTTCCATGTCGCGCAGGATGACCGGCATGCGGTACGCTTCGGGCAGCTTCGCGATATTCCGCTCGATCGCCTGACGGAGCTCGGCCTGGTATTCCTGCTCGACGACGATGTCGGCCGGATCGTCCTCGGGGCGCTTCGAAAACCAGTCGATGATCGACTCGAGAAACGACTTTTTCTGCCGGGCCCGCGACTGCGAGAGAGTGATGCAGGTGTTGCCGGCAATCCGCAGAAGCCATGTCTTGAAGCTCGATCTCCCCTCGAACGAACCGATCGACCGCCACGCCTTGAGAAACACCTCCTGCGTCGCATCGCACGCGTCTTCCTTGTCGTTGAAGAACCGGTAGGCAACCCTGTAGACGGCCTGATGGTAGCCGGCCGCGAGCCGGTCGAACGAGGGGCGGTGTCCCGCCGCGGCACGCCGGACGAGTTCGCGCTCCCCGTTTTCCCCGGTCTCATTCTCCTTAGACTTCGGCGAGGCGTCCCGGGTTCCAGGAATTGTCACATCGTTCGGCACTTCTACCATACGAACATGGAAAGGGCTTCCCGGAGTTTCGTGGTCTTCCCGTCATGAATGCCGATCTGGACGGTTTTTCCCTTCCACTTGCATTCGCGGGTGACGAAGCCTTCGGCAAACCCCCGGATCGTCAGAAAGTAGTAGCCGGCGGGAATGGTCATCGGCGGGAAGGAAAACGTCCGGCGGTGGAACGCGTTCTCGACGCCGGGTTCCCCGTTTTCGAGCGTCGCGAGGAGGCGGTCCTGCGCCCAGAGCTCGATACGGTCGGGCATGATCGATACCTGTCGCGGCGTTTTCTCGCGCACGGTTGTCACGACGACCTCGAGGATCCCCTCCCCTTCCGGCCGGACGGTCTTTCCGATCTCGGCGGCGAATGGCCGGGGGGTGGGCGGCAGCACGGGAAGGGGCATCCAGCCTTCCGGAGCGGCAGGTTCGTCCGGTTGCGCGGACTCCGTCGCGGCTTCGCCCTCCGTCACGGTTTCGCTTTTCATCGCGCCGGAGGACGAAGTGTCGGCAGGCCCGGTGGCCACGCCGGCCGTGCCGCTCGCCTCTTCCTCGGGCTCCTCGGAGAGAAACCTGTCGATATCGACCAGGGCGTCGGAAAGGCTGGCCGGCGTCCCTTCCTGGGCCGAAACGGACCCGGCGACGAAGAAAACAAATATAATGGTATATACTTGTATATATTTAAAGAGCATGACGCGGGAAAAAGGGCGGAATGGACATCGCCGGCGCATCTACGCGGAGATCTGCATTTGTCGGGGGGTCTGCGAGGTCACGTTGAGCATTTCCTGCGTCGCCGGGCCGGCGATGAACAGGGCTTTCTCCTCCATCAGGTCGACTTCGACCCGGCCTTTCGTCCTGGCGCCCGTCGCGTCGCGAAGGATCTTGATCGTCGGCCGGAGGACGGCGTTCTGGTTGATCTTGAGGACCATCCCGATCGAGCCGTCGTTGAGCTTGACGAGACTGCCGTTCGGATACAGCGAGAATCGCTTGATGAAATGCTTGAGGACTTCGGGGTCGAACTGGGTATCGACGCCGCTCATGATGATCTTGATGGCGTCGTAGGGGGTCATCGCGACGCGGTAGGGCCGGTCGGTGGTGAGGGCGTCGTAGACGTCGGCGATGGCGGTGATACGGGCGAACAGCGAGATGTCGTTTCCCTTGATGGATTTGGGGTAGCCGCCGCCCTTGAATTTTTCGTGGTGCTGCAGCGCGACCATGCGCGAGCGTTCCGAGATGTCGCTGGAGCGGCACAGGATCTCGTAGCCGTAGGAGGGGTGGCGTTTCATCTCGGCGAACTCGGCGTCGGTCAGCTTGCCGTCTTTGTTGAGGATGGCGAGCGACACCTTCAGCTTGCCGACATCATGGAGGAGTGCGCCGGTGCCGAGTTCCTGCAGGTCGGCTTTCGGAATCTGCATCACCTGGCCGATCAGGATCGACAGGGTCGCGACGTTGATGTTATGGGTGAAGGTGTAATCGTCGAACGACTTGATGTCGACGAGGTTGACGATCGCGTCCGGCGCCTGGATGATCTCGTTGACGAGCTCGTTCGCCACTTCCTTCGAGGCGCCCGAGTCGATCGGCTGGCCGGCCCTGACGCTGTTCACGACGGTTGAAACGACCTTGAACGCCATCACCTGGGTCTGTTTCGTGATCGCGACGTTCTCGCCCTCGATCATGGTTTTCATCTCGGGGAACTTCTCGAACAGCAGGGCGAAGCTCTCGGCGAAGCCGACGATGTTGTCGACGTCGTTGATATCGGTGATCTGGAAGTTGTTGACGACGTATTCCTTGCCGGAATCGGTGCGCAGATACAGGTCTTTGCGAATCATCAGGGCTTCGACGTCGTATTCGCACTTGAGGCCGCGGATGATGAACCGGGATGGCATCTGCTGCTTCCCGATCACGTCACCCGGAATCCAGGTAAACTCCCGGCACGAGCCGATGTGGCTGTATCCCGTAAAGAGGGCGATATTCGTTAATGTCGTGTTGCCTGTCGTCATGTCAAAAAAAATGACCACCTTTCGGTGGTCAAGTATACCATAGTTTTGTGTTGTAAAGAGATCAGCGGACGGCTTCGAGTCTTGTGAGGAGCTCGCTGTCGATCTGCGCGCCATGGCCGACCTCGAAGTTGATCCGTGCCCTGAGCAGCGGCAGCACATATCTGGCACCGCGTGCGGAGACGAGTTGTTCGAGTGCCGCGCCGGAGCCGCTCAGCATGTCGGTCGCGACCAGCTCGGCGGCGCGTTTCCCGACCCGGAGGAGCTTGTCGCTGACGGCGAGTTTCGCGGACTCCTGTGTCGTAGCGGACAGGATCGCATTTCCGTCGGCAATGGCCTGCAGAGCGTCGTTCATGTCGAGATGGGACGCCAGTTCCTCGTTTCCGGTGGGGGTGGTGACGGCGTAGGTTCCCGCCTTGTCGATCAGGTGGATCATGGCCGGCACATTCAGGTTGTTGATGCCGGCAATCTCGGTGGGCGCCGGAATGAAGGTCCTGGCAAGTTCGAAGGTGAAGGACAGCGTCTTCTGGTCGCCGTAGGCCCAGTCATCGGAGTCGCCCATGGCGGGATACAGCTCGGCGCTGTTCTGGGGGGCATACTTGTTGAAGGCGGACATCTCTTTCGCGAGCTTGCTGAGCGTGGCTTCATCGGGACACGGGACGTTGTAGCCGTATCCGAACGGGTAGAGGATCAGCTCGGAATAGCTGTGGAACGACGCTCCGGCCTGGAAGTGCTCGCGCTCGTAGAGGGCCTTGATCGCCTGCGACTCGAGCTCGCTGAAGGGGCCGGTGCCGTGATAGGTGTCGGACGAGGGGCTGTTGCTCGCGCCGACGTTGCCCCACTGGTAACCGTAGTTGCGGTTCAGATCGACGCCGAACACGTTGTTGCCGTTGTTGCGGCGGTTCTTGCGCCAGTATTTCGACTTGGTCTGCGAGTAGGTGACACCGTCGGGATTCACCATCGGCACGAACCAGACCTCGCGCTCGTTCACGAGGCGGGTGAGTTTTTCATCCTTGCCGTAAGACTCGAGATACAGCTTGAGGGTCGCCATCGGCACTTCGAACGAGATCCATTCGCGGGCATGGTGCGCGCCCATGATGATGACGGCGGGCTCTTTCTCGTCGAGGGCAGGATTGTCACTGACCTTCATTGCCCAGATATCGCGGCCCTCGCAGCTCTTGCCGATCGACTCCAGGCGGGCAATCGAGGAATACGTTTCAGCCCAGTTCTGGAGGGTGGTCGTCAGGCGTTCGAAGGTATAATATTCGGCACCCTTTTTTTGTTTCTTGAGGACAGAGGCGATATACGCGTCGAGGTCGGGAATCAGGGTCTTGACTGACGCCGCCTTCTTCGTGAGGGTTTTCAGCTCCTGCGCATCGACGACGATTTCGGCGAACGAGGGACCGGCTTTCGCCACGTCGTATCCGGCCATGCCGATTTCAGCAACGGTCTTTCTGCTCAGCCCGTCGAATCTCACGAGAGACTTTGGAGTCTCCGCGCAGACCATCGATGCCGTGAAAAAAGCTGCAAATGAAGCAATGAACCAACCCCGTTTCATCATCAATACTCCTTACGTTCTTATCTGCTCATCATACGAGGCGGAAAAAAGATACTTCAATTTTACGAATGAAACCGTACCCTGTCAAGGAAACCGAAGGGCAAGCACACAAGTTTCTGCTCGTGGTCGGCAAGAACGAACGCATCTGCGGATGCGCTCTTGAAATCGAGGTGCAAAGGGGTACATCGAAAAGAAAGAAAGAAACCCGCCGGCCAGGCGGCGGGTCGATGCGGTCTGACGGCTTCAGGTCAGCGGTCGTTCGAGTCGGTGGCGTCCTTGTCGTCCTTGATGCTCTTCGGATCGACCTTTTTCCCGCCCAGGATATTCAGGATCGAAACCGACTTGGGGTCGACGGGTTTCAGTTCCCGGCCATCCGCATCTTTGAGCGGTTCTTTTTTCGAGTCGGAATCGATCTTCGAGCCCGAACTCGAACCGGCATTCGAGGAAAGCTTGTTGATGAGGCTCTTGCGCTTGGCCGGATCGACTTCCTGTGCGACCTTCTTCATAGCGTCGAAGGACGGGATGATGATTTCGCGGCCCACCGGGATCATCCGGGGGTTGTCGATGTTGTTCACCTCGAGAAAGACAGGGTACAACGTCGGATCGTTGTAATACTTGGCGGAGAGTTCCCAGAGGGTGTCGCCTTCTTTCATCGTGTAGGTCGTGTCGGCGAGGGCGGGCGACGTCGCGGCGAGTGCAGCGAACAGCACCAGCATGAGAGCCCCGGTCAGAAATTCCCGTTTCACGTTCATCATGAGCTTCCTCCTGTCGTTCCCTTGGATCTTGCAGCGTTCCAGTAGATTTCGGCTTCGTCCAGCTGGCCGGCCGTCTTGAAAAACTTTGGAAACAGCGCCGCGCGCAGCGTGACCTTGTTCTCGCGGCTCGATGTGGTTCGTTTCGCGTCATCGCGCTCGTCGTCGACGATGATCGTGATGTTCAGATACTTCCCGAAATCGTTCGTCTCCTCGGTGATCGAGAAGCTCGCGACCTTCGCCTGGCTGATGATGCGATCGCGCGTGTCGCCGGTCCGGCGGACCGAACCGTTCTCATATTCGTAAGTGATGGGGATGATGGAGGTGTCTTTCTTCGTGTTGAACTTGAAGGTCAGATCGTCGCCGGTTTTCTTGATCACGGGCGCATCAGCCGTCGCGAGGCGGATATCGTTCTTGAGATACTCCATAAGGATGCTGCCGGCCCGAAGGTTGGTCAGTTTCACCTGGGTTTTGGAGAACGTGCCGAAGGTGCCAGCCATGATCTTGTAGAGAACGCCGGAAACGAGGGCGCCGACGATCACGACGACCATCACTTCGACCAGCGTGAATCCCTGCGTTCGCTTCATATCGGCTTTCAATCCATGACGATGGTGTAGAGAACGACTTCGTCGTCCGCGCTCACGGAGCCTGTCCGAACGTGGGCAACCCTGACGGAGACGAGATAGTTCGGCACCTCGCCCCGCTTCTTGAACCAGTCCATCAGCTTGCCGAGCAGTTTCGTGCTCGTCGCCTTGTATTTCGTGATCGACATGCTGCGCGTATATTCCTTGTTCGTGATCGGGGGAATGGCGGGTTTCGAACCTGCCGGTTTGCTCATCTTGTTCAGAAACTCCATGATCTCCTTATCGTTGTTCAGCGTCTTCAGCTTTCCGGGAGGCTCGGTGACGAACGCATCGAGTTCGGAGGCTTTCCGGTCACGCATGAAGTTGATCAGGTCGGAAGCATAGTTCGTTTCCTCGATTTCGCGGGCGTTGCTGACCACGCCGCGCGTTCCGAACCGGAACATGTTGTAGATGGGAAGGAAGGCAAAACTCACGAACACGAGGGCAACGAGGATCTCGAGCATGGAAAAGCCGCGCTGCCGGCGAATCGGGCTCATCATTCGCCCTCCAGTTTCGTGACCGGGCGGCCGCCGAAGGGACTTATCACCGGTTTTGGGGATTCAGCGGGTGAGGCCTTGCCGGTCACTGGTTCCCCCGGGGGGCCAAAGAGCGCGTCGGGGGTTGCTCCCGTGGGGGAAGCGATGACCGGGGATTCAATCGCGGGCACCGGTTCGCGAACGGGGGTGGAGGCGGTTTCCAAAGCGGCAACGGAGGCGGCGGTGGCCGTCTCGGGCAGGAGCGAGGAAACCGGCCTGACGAGCGGCAGCGATTCCGGGGCACCTCGCCGGAAGCGGATCGCCGTGCCCTTGCGGAGCTGCACGGCATACGAAGCCGCCGTTCCGTTGATCTCGAGCGTGGCGTCGGTCATGGCGAGCCGGTCTTCCCCGACGGTGAGCGTGAACTCGGGCGTTTGGGGCGTCTCGACGACGGCTTCGCCGGAAATCCAGTCGAGGCCGGCTTCCCGGAGGGCAATCGTCGCGCTGCCGCCGATGACGATCGGGGCGACGCGCTGGCCGTTCACGAAGATCGCCAGCCGGCCCCGGACCGGCATTCCCTCGCCGGTCTGGCCGTAGCAGGTGTTCCCCCGCGCCAGGATTTTGCGGCCGTAGGATGACTGGTCGCCAAGCCCCATCACGACGATCATGTCGAGCAGTTTTCGGTCCTGCATGTCACGCGGCGTGTTCAGGTAGAAGATGAGACCGCAGGCGACGACGAGCATGAACGCGACGGCGCAGGCAAGATACCTCGCCGTCAGGCCAGGGACGGCCTTGCCGGGGAAGGCGACGGGGTCCGGCCGGAGACCTTCGGCGGCGATTCTGCGCATGACGAGATCGCGCAGGTGCATCGATCCGATCACGGGCTGCAAAACATCCTTGAGGGATTTTTCCCGTTGCTGGATCTCGTGGTAGGCGGCCTGGCATTCGCGGCAGGCGGAAAGATGCCGCCGGATGTCAGAGGCTTCCTGGGCGGTCACGTCTCCGTCGATGTATCTGCTCAGCAGTTCTTCGCGTTCACATGACATGTTCGGCATCCCGCTTTCCGCGCAGGGCCTGGCGCGCCTTGAAGATGCGGTTTTTCACGGTCTGGAGAGGCAGGTCGAGGATGTCGGCAATCTCCTCGTAGGGGAGTTCCTGGAGGATGCGCATCATGAGCGGCGTTCGCAGGTCTTCGGGGAGGTCGAGGATGTCCCGGAACGTGCGCCGGAACTCTTCGTGCATCTCGGCATGTGCCGCCGGATCGTTTCTGGGATGCGGGGAACTCATTCTCGCGATGCATTCCTCGGGAACGGTGGCGACGGGAGTATCGTTGCGCTGTTTCCGAAAACGGTCGATCATGACGTTGCGGGCGATTTTCAGCAACCAGGCGGAAAACCTGCGCGAGGCATCGAACGAAGACAGGTGCCGGAAAGCCTTGATGAAGGTCTCCTGAGCAATGTCTTCCGCCTCCGGCAGACTCCGGACCTGGGACAGCAGATAGCTGTACATGAGCCGCTCGTACCTTTCCACCATGATGCCGAACTGGTCGGTGTCGCCTTCGAGAACGGCCGACACCACCTCGGCATCAGGGCGTTGATCGTTTCCCATCTTCTTATACTCGTGTCCGCGGCAAAAGTTTTCTCATTGTTCGTACACGTATTCTCCATCCATGGGGCCCATGGAGAGACCGTGGAAATCCTCGCTCGTCATGTCGTTCTTGCCGTTGGCATTGAACCGCTCGCACAGTTCCCCGCGCATGAAACCCCACTCGATGACGCCGCCCTTTTCGATCAGGGGGCCCATGTCATCGACGGCCACTCCGCCTATCAGGTGGATTTTATCATCGATTTGCACCTTGCCGCTGCCGCCGTTACAAGCGACAAGAAACGCGTGAAGCTCGGGGTATCCCTTCGTTTCTCCCTTGGGGAAATTTTTATTTCTGATGATGATATTCCCACCAGCGACGAGGGTGAGCCAGCCGAAATTGTCCGGCGTTTTGATATTATATACGCCAGGGTATATCTGCGGATTGATGATTGGCATCGATATGTAGATGTCTTTTTTCGACCAAATGATGCCTCCCTTGAGAATCAAAAGCGGGTCGTTGATATCGACGGAGGATTCGAATCCGATGATCTGATTCAGGTAGCAAGCCTTCTTGCCGTTTGGCAACGATACTGAATCATCGATGAATTCCTTCTGAAAGAAAGGACAGTCCTTGATGGCAAGAACATCTCCGGTCTTCGGCTTCTGCGTGATGAGAAAACTCGTTCGTTGTTTGAGAGCTTCGAAATATCTGGAATCGGCCCTGATGGAGTTCACTCTTCCAGTGTAGTGCAGGTTTTCGTCCGACTTGAACTCGTAGTCGGGAACGCTGAGCTTCGACGGTCCGTCCCGCAGGTAGGGATTCTGCTGCAACGCCTCGATGCTGTTCCAGGCCTGGACGGTATGGGGCTTCGCGAGGTTCACGAGCGACTCGAGGTAACTTCTCGGAACGAGCGTCGATGGAACGAGACGAGGCAAACCGGCATCGGGATTCCCTTTATAATACAGGGAATGACTGAGTAATGGATTCGGGGGGTCGCCGGATATGAGAGTCTTTTCAACAGCCGTTTTCGATGTTTCGTTGCATCCCGCCCACCCGGTGATGCACGTCCCCAATGCATTGTATTCATTCGGAAGGTAAGCTTTCAGCGGCCAAACGTTTCCTCCGAAGAGGAATGCCCAGATACGCAAGTATGTACGTTTCACCTTTCCAAAGACGAGGGTGGGCGTGCACAGGGATGGCGTTCCGAACAGGTGCAGCGCGCTCGCCATCGTAATCTTCTGACTGAATCCCTCGAAAAGGTAATGCTCGGTTGGTGCGTCCGGTGGTGCTTTGAGTTTTGAAATATCCTCGTTGCCGGCCTTTCTGAAAAAACCGTAATCGACGTAACATATTTTCATGACGGGCGGATCCGCACTGGGAACACCATGATTGGCAAGCCATTGATTCCAGACATGAGACCCGCGCCAGCCGAGCGATTGGTCGGTATAATAGAGATGAAAAGACTCGCCATATTTATTTTTGTTGTTCGAATCGGAGTCATCGTCGGGCATCTTTCCCTGCGAACCCGACATGATTTTCAGGGTGATGCCGTCTCCGCTGTTACCGGAGCCACCGAGATACACCCAGCCGTTCTGGATGAGGTCGTCGGCAGTCTCGACAACGGGCGGGGTTCCGGGATTGAACTGGACGCGAGGAAGGGATTTGCTCCCCGTGATGCGCATGTTGAACAACTGGAGCGGCGGCTCGGCGTCGGTGACGGTTCCGTCGTCGTGAATCTCCACGATCCGGTTGAGCTTGTCGGGATCGATCGAGGCCGCGTTGCTGACGAAGAAGGTGAAGCGGTGGAACGGCGCGGCGAACAGGCGCGTCAGCAGGAACTGCTTGCTGATCTTGCAGTGTTTCCGATGGTTCCGGTGGGTGACGACAACATCGGCTGATATATATCCACGTCTCTCGAACGGGGAGCTCTCGAGGCCCGTCATGTAGGAGGGGAAATCGTTCTTGTCGGGCACCTCGACGCTGTATTTCACGGCAATGTCGAGCTCGCCCCAGCGCGACTTGAACTCCTTGCGAATCTGCTTCACGACGTCGAGCTCGCCAATCACGTCGTCGTACGAGACGTCCTTGATCTTCTTCTTGCCCTTGAACACCATGTCCATGATGTTCTCTTCGGATTTCTTGTCGTACGTCTCGAAATCGCGCTGCAGCTTGCGGACGGTCAGCCGCCCGATCGCCGTGGCGATCTGGTAGAGCCGTTCGTTGATGGACGCGCGGGCGGTGAGGCCCGTCTCATGGCGCACGCGGCCGATCATCGTGGCGAAAAAGATCGTGACGAAGATGAGGCCGACAGCGACCACGACGAGCACCATGCCGGTGCGGCCGATCGATGTCCTCGTCATACGGCGCGTTTCCTGAGCTGCTGGATGAGTTTAACGACGCGAACATTCGCGGGATCGAGGTCGACCGTTCGCTGAAGATGCGCCTTTGCCGCTTCCGGCTCATCGAGGATCAGGTCGCAGAGTCCGAGATGGAACTGGATGGTCGGGTTGAACGGGTAGTCTTTGGCGGCCTGGACGAGGTAGTCGCGGGCGGAGATGTAATTGCCTTCCTGCGTAAAAAGGGCACCGAGAACGACTTTTGCCGTTTTCGTGTCTTCCGATTCGGGAAACCGGGCCACCATGTCGAGCAGAAGGCTTCGCGCCTCGTCGCGCCGGTCGAGATGCAGGAGCACCTGGGCCTTTTCGAGGATGGCGTTCGTATCGGACGGATCGATATCGAGGGTCTTCTGGTAATAGTCGAGGGCCTGGGCGAAATCGCCCTTCCGCCGGTAGGCGTCGGCAAGGTCGTTGTGGGCATTCGAGTCGAGGGAATCGAGCTCGGTGGCCCTGCCGTATTCCCTGATCGCGTCCTCGGTGCGGCCAAGGTCGAAGTAGGCGTCGCCAAGCCAGTTGTACAGGATGGCGCAGTCGGGAGAGAGGCGGATGGCCTCTTTCAGGTTATAGACCGACTCGGTCACGAGGCCTTTCTTCCCGTAGACGATGCCGAGGCCGGCATACGCGGGCGCGAAGGTCTGGTCGCGTTCGAGGGCCTTCTGGTAGTAGAAGATCGCCTTGTCGAGAAGGCCCTTTTCGAAATAGGCCATGCCGATCGCCGACAGGGCGCTCGCCGGATTCCGGCCTTCCTTCAGGCACTTCTGCGCTTTTTTGATGATCTCGTCTGGGTGGAGAATCATGGTTTCATTATATCACAAGATTCAGACGCGTCCCCGGAGATAGCCGTACACACGGCTCGCCACGGGATGTGCCCTGAGCCACAGGCCGATGACGAACCGCGCCAGCCCGCTTTTTTTCACGGGATAGCGGTGGATCGCGTAGGGGTCCGTTCCTGCCACATTCGGCCCCGTCGATGTCGCGAGCGCCCCCCGGTAGCCGACCTCGCGGGCGACCCGCCGTGTGAGCTCGTCGTGGGCGCCCCATGGCCAGCAGAAAACGTTGCAGCCGGCCTCGTGCTCGAGCTCGAACAGGAGCTTCGACCGTTCGAGGTCGTCGCGGACCCGCCGTTCCCGCCGTTCGTCGGTCTCGATGTCGAACAGGCGCGACTCGAGTTCGTTCCCGATCGACAGGCTCCTACCGCCGGCCGCAAGCAGCTGCCCGAACGGTTCCGGCTTCGGAATCCAGGCGTTCGAGACAAGACCGGGTTTTCTCGGAAAGACAGGGAGGTCGGATGTTTCGGGAACGGATCGCCATGCCGTCGGAATCGCCCAGTGATCGTCCGTTCGCGGATAGAAGCCGGTTATTCGGGAGCCGCAGAAGACCTGGGCGTGCTCCCAGCCGTGCGAATGCGTCTCGATGCCGGCTTCCAGGAGCTGGCCAAGCTCGGGTCCCGAAAGGAAATCCCCGAAATCGCCCCGGCGGGCTGCCGCATGCGCCGCCGTGAACGGTCGATACTCCCGGGCGGGAGGCGCCGAATCGGGCCTCAGGAGCGAGCCGACGGCGAAAACGGTCGCCCGCAGGCCGTGTTTCCTGAGAACCGGCATCGCTTCGGTGAGATTGTCTCGAAATCCATCGTCAAAGGTGATGGCGAGAGACTTCCTCGGCGCCGGCGCAACCCCACTCACATGGTCGATCAGCTGACGCATCGTCAGGGTTTTCCAGCCGTGCCGGCTGAGATAGGCCATCTGCGCGTCGAAGAGCGGCGTCGGAACGCTGAGATGGATCGGGTCCGGGGCGCCAACGCGGTGGTAATACAGGACGGGAACGGGGCGATTCATGCGGCCGGGATTCCGAGATCGCGATAGGCGCGGAGCGTCGCATCGACCATGGAGTCCTGGGAAAAAAAGTCGACGGCCGCTTCCCTGCGCCGCAGGCGGTCCTCCGGACGCTCCCGCACGTTCATGGCGAGAATGCCCCGGGCAAGATCGGCTTCATTTCCACTTTCGAACAGACTGATCGGAAAGAGTTCGTTCATTTCGCGGTTCGCCGGGATGTCAGAGGCGAGGACAGGGACACCCATCGCAAGGGATTCGCGAACGGTCCCGGAAAAGCCTTCTTCGTAGGAGGCGTTGACGGTGAAGGTCGAGCGGGCCATCAGCGCCGGAACGTCTGTTCTATAACCAAGAATATGTATACGATCGCGAAGGGGATGCCCCGCGAGCTTCTCCGGAAGCGGACCGGAATCGGTGCCGTTTCCGGCGATGACGAGATGGAGGGCTGGCCAGCCGTCCGCGGCTTTCGGGAATGCCCCCAGCAGGAGGTCGTGGCCCTTGTTGCGATGGTAGTTTCCCACCAGGAGAGCGGCGGGGACGTGCTCCGGAACGGGCCACAGGCCGTTGAGGGGCTCACGCGATGCAGGGCTGAACCGGTTCGTATCGCTCGCGGAGTAGACGACGCGAATGTGGCGTTCCCCCACCCCGATTTCCTTCAATCGGTCTGCGACGGCCCTGCTGACGGCGATATAGCCGCGAACGGCCGGAGTACGGTATTTCACGAGACTGACGGGGTTGAAGTCGGGCCTGAAGAGCACCCTGCGTGTGACGATCAGGCCGCGGAACCGGTGCACGAGCGACACGAGCGCCCATTGGGTATGGGCCCACGCGCGATGGACGTTCACCACGTCGGGGCGGAACTCCTTGAACGCTTTCGCCAGACCGGCAATGGACACCGGGTTGAGCTCGCCCCGGTAATCGTGCGGCCGGAGGCGGACGCCGTGGGAGAAAGCCCGCCGTTCGAGTTCGCTGCCTCGCTGGCACATCAGGAGGACGTCGTGCCCTTTCGCCGCCTGTCCCATTGCCAGGAGCAGCGCCTGCTGCTGCCCGCCGCTCCAGGTGTGACCTTCGAGAGAATGAAGAATGCGCATGGGAAATGATGCTATCGGCCGCGTTCTCACATGTCAAGTAGGGGCGCTTCGCGACAGGGCAATGGCATTATCGAGTCCTACAGAATGAAAACCAGCCGTTCGCCCTGAGCCCGTCGAAGGGCGATGCCTCTCGTGCCTCGACAGGCTCAGCACGAACGACAACAGAGGATTGGCTTTTGTTTCGCAGTGATGACCTTGAGCAAAGAACAGCGATTTGTCATGCGATTGCCCTGAGCTTCACGAAGCGCCCCTACACCGGATTTCGGAAATGTGCTATCGTGCATGACAGTATGAAACGGCTTTTCCTGACGTTTTTCCTTTTGTCGGTCATCGCGGTTGCCGGGTGCGGAGGGAACGGCGGTGGCTCCGGCTCCACCGGCCCCTTCAGGGGCGGCATCGTTCCCGTGCGCATCACGCAGGAGGGCGCCAACGACCGCGACGGCATGTTCGCCTACGCCGGCGGGGATGGCGTCACCGGCGGCTGGGTCGAGAACGCCCAGGGGACCCGCATTTCCGACACCCTCCGGTTGAACAACTACACCATGCAGTATGAAACGACGCTCATCGGGGGCCTGGGTTCTTTCAATATTGGCAACTATACGTTAAGATATACGCGAAACGGCGAGACGAACGCGCTTCTCGTCGAAAACCTTTCCTGGACGCTCTCGAGCAACTTTTCGGGAACGCCCCGCCTCGAGTATGACGGCCAGCAGGCAGCGATCTTTTACGATCCGCTTCCCGGCGGGGGCGTCGTGAAATACTTCATGCGGCTTCTCGACAGTTCGAGCAACTTCGTCTATTACGAAAGCATCGCGAACACCTACTCGGGCACCATCCGTGAATCGATCAGCCCGAGAACCGGCCGGTGGGAAATTCACCTGGTCGCCGACACGTTTGAAAACGACGTGTTGAAGCGGCGCAACATCCACGTTTTCCCCGACGTTTTCAACTGATCAGGCCCCGAAATGCCGACGACGGGCGGTTCGTGAACCGCCCCTGCCAGGCTGTGGATAATATCGTTTCCGGTCATCCTGAGGTATCGAAGGGTGGCCGGAAACTCTCTTGATCAGGCTTGTTCGTGGTTCGATACCTCACCACGAACGGAACCAGCAACTTGGCTTTCGATCAGCAGGAATCAATAGAAGGGTTTGTCCCAGTACCAGGCGAAGTAGAGGTCGTCGGTGGCTTCGTAGACGGACGAGATGGCCGACGGAACGGCGGCGCATTCCTGCTTCGGGCCGAGCGTGCGCTTCAGGCCGCCCTGCCCCGTCACCTCGGCCGTTCCCTTGAGAATGGCCACCCGCGTGAGATACGGGACGACCTTCACGATGACGATGCCTGACCTGATCTCGACTTTCGCCCAGGGCGAAACGATGAGGTTCAAGGGAGAGTCGGTCGCGGTCCGTTCGAACCGGAATCCCGCCAGCCCGGATTCGACCTCCCAGGCCGACGAATCGGCACGCCGTATTTTCGCCCGTTCGCGGAGCCTGACCTGGAGGTTGTCAGGGCCATCGATCCTGGCCTGACCGGTATCCCGCGTCTCGACTTTCTCACCGATCCAGATCGACGCGTTCCGGCTCTCAGACATCTCTTCGGTCGAGCGATTCGCCCGCTCGATCGTCACCCGGCCGGAAAACGAAGCAACATGCCACTCCGTCTCGATGCTTTCGGATGCGGCCTGAGCGGCAGCGTGCGCCGCCGGCAGGAGGAGGAACGCACACGCGATGAGCGTGATCGGACGTTTCATCGAATCAGGGTTTCGAAAGGCGGTAGAGATGGACCGACCGGTCATCACCGTCGCCGACGGCGATCGTTCCGTCACGGCGCACCGCGATGGACGTCGGTATCCACTGCCGGCCGCCGGCGGGCGGCTGGATCTTGAGGAGCAGCCGGCCCGTCTTGTCGAAACGCATGATCCGGTGGCCTTCCCCGTCGGCAACCCAGACGTAGCCCCACGGGTCGATCTCGAGCGCCACGGGATCTTTTGCGGATGTCGGGAAGGAACCGAGGGCTTTTCCGTCGCGGGAGAATTTCTGGACCCTGCCGTTCTTGCCTTCGAGCACCCATACAATATCGTTTGTTATTCGAACGCTTACGGGCTCCGTGATGTAGCCGTCGAGCTCGCCCTTTCTGCCGAAGCCGCCGCGATAGACGCCGTCGAGGCCGAAGCGGAGAATCTTCGTGTTCCCGCGGTCCGTCACCCAGACCTGTTCGCCGTCGATGAAGACGCCGTGCGGCAGGTCGAGCTGCCCTGTTTTGGTGCCCCAGGCCCCGATCGCCCGGATGAAGACGCCGTCGGCATCGAACAGGTGAACGGTGTGGGCCGCCGTATCCGACACGACGATCCCGGAGGTGGCGACCGAGATATCGATCGGCAGGCCCAGCATACCCGGGCCACGCCCTTTCTTCCCCATGGCGGTGATCAGGCGTCCGTCGTCGATGAACCGCAGAAGACGGCGATTCTGGCTGTCGACGACCCAGAGGGTTCCATCCTCCGCCCAGGTCATTCCTTTCGGCCAGCTGAACGCATCGTTGGGGCCGCCCTCTCCCACCACGAACTTTCTCAGGATCGAGAGCGTCGCCGACGCCCCCGGATCTTCACAGGGAACGACCGGCGGAATGGAGAACGGTTCGGGAGCGGGAGGAGCCGGCTCGAACGCCTGGGAAGCGGCTGCCGGCGCCGGCATGTCGACCGCCGGGGTTGCCGGTGCCGCCTGGCCGGCCGGGCCGGATCCGGTCGCGATATCGAGTTGGGGGAGAGACGCGACAGGAGGCTCGACGGCCGGCGCCGAGGCAACGACCGGCGTTTCGGGCGGGGCGGGCTGGACCGAGGAACCGAACGCCGCCGTCTGGGTCGGCCCGGTGAACGTGAGGGTCGATTTCACGACCTCGACCGGCTTCGCGGAACCGGCCAGCGGGACCCGCAGCGAGGCCATCAGCTGGTTCGCGCCCTGGAGTTTTTCGGGGGGGATGGTCATCGTGAACCGCCACGGCTGGGCGCGGTATTCGATGCCGTTTACGTTTCCGAACGGCGGCAGGTCTGGATTCATTGCGAAGGTCAGCATCTCTCCGGCCGACGAGTGGACGGCAAGCTCGGTCCCGTCGAGGCGGATGACCTGTCCCTCCGCACTGGGCATCAGCTCGGTGAGCGGAGACCAGGTGATCTCGAGACGAACGTCGCCGGCATCGCCGCGGGCCATCGTCAGGCGGACCTCCGGGAATGTCGGGAAGGAATAGTCGGCCAGGCGCCGGTGCGACTGCGGATCGATGGCGCGCACGTGATACACCGCGCCGTTGATCAGGCCGGCCGGGATGAACCGGACACCCTGGACTCCCGCTGGGAAACATTGTCCCTGTGCCGTTTTTTCCGCACCCTTCGCGTCGAGCACGAATACCTGCAGGCATGCCTCGGACGGGGTTCCGGCGGGAATATCCGTTCCGAAGCGGAGTTCGATCGGTTTGAACGGATCCGCGTACCCGTTTCCCGCGGGCATGATCATGACAGGGGCAGGTGAATCGCCAGCGGCCGGGGGGGTGGCGGAAGGTGAAGCGGCTGCGATAGCCGCCGGTACGGCCATGGAAGGAGGCTCCATCGCGGCCTGCGTCGCGATCGTGGGCGGAGCCTGGGTTGCGATGGCGGGAGTCGAAGGAACCTGCGCCGGCTGGACGGGCGTGACGATCGGCGAGGTCGGTGACGCAACGATCGTACCCTGGGGCGGTTTTCCCGAATCCTTCACCCGGAGGGTGAACCCGATTTCGCCCGTCGTGGTCTCGGCGGGGCGCACTTTCACTTCGTAAATTCCCGCTTCTGGGAGATCGACCGTCGTCAGGCCGGCATCGGATTTCTTCTGGATGGAGGTGTCGGAGGTGAGGACGATCTCGATGACCTTCACGGCCTGGGACGGCTTTCCCTGACGGTCGATGACCTCGAACTCGATCTGTCGGGGCTTGTCGATCAGCATGTAGTTGCTGATCGCGGCCTCGGCGGGCCTGTCGGACGGGAAGAGGCCGTTGTATTCAAACAGGCCTTCCGCATGCAGGGTTACAGACAGGGCGACGAAGATCGCCGTCAGGGAAAGAAACCGTTTCATGAGCTACTCCCGCTTCATTTGGTCCAGAGCGATTTCGGATAGAACTTTCGGAGCGTGCTCCAGACGGACTGGGCTTCGATATAATCGCCGTGTTGTTTGTACAGGTCGGCCAGCAGTGCCAGCGCATGCTGGGACTTCAGGGAATCCGGCCGGTGGGTCAGATAGACCAGAAGGATGTCGACGGCCTTGATGGGGAACCGCTCATACAGCGCGAGAGCCGAGAGCAGCAGCCTGTCCGTGGGCGAGGTCATCAGGAAGAACGGCCGAAGAATATCGTTCATCATCTTTTTCTCGCGCTCATCGACGGTCTTCCCGGATTTTTCGATCGTCTCCCAGGCGCGCAGGCGGTTGTCGCACGCGGCGAGGTAGATCGCCTGCATCGGGATGCCGCGGACGGTGAGGCTGCTGGTGAACGTCTCGAGGAGCGAGCCGAGGTCCGACTTCGCTTCGGTGATGGTCGCGCTGAGGGCATCGAGTTCCGTGAGCGCTTCCATGGTCACGACCGGCAGAACCCCGTTGTCGTAGGGGAGCGACGCCGCGTGGTCGATGACGAGGTCGCGGATGCCGGAGCGGAACTCGGCCTTGTCGAGGTTTTCCGGGGTCAGAACCTCGAGAAGCCGTTCGACGGCAACGCGTTCCTTCCAGGTTTCGAGCGACTGGAGGTCCTCCATGAATGTGGCCGCGCGGGCCGCGTCTCTCAGCTCATACCGGCACACGGTCGCGGCCTGAAACATCGCGCGACCGCGGAGTTCCTCGTCGGCCTGGGGATAATCGTTCAGGAAGGCGACCATCCGTTCGAGCCGCTGATTCGGAGCGAGGTGGTGGCGGTGCTCACGCACCTGGTCCATGAAATTCACTTCGCAGCGGTGGTATGCCGGCTGTTTTCGGTCGAGCGCCGCCGAGAGTTCCATCTCCGCGGCGGGTGCGGCCACGCCGAAATACCCGCCTTCGATGGCTTCCTCGAGCGCGCGAATGGCACTGTCGCCGGTCAGTTTGCCGTCCCGGACCTGGTCGAGCGCCTCCGCGACGAGCTCGGAGCCTTTCTTGAAGCGCTTCTTGTTCCGGCGGATCGTGCGGTTCCGTGTCGGCATCTCCGTGAGGGCCGTTTCGGCCGACCGGTACATGTGGGCCGTGAGATGGCCGTCGAGCTGAAGGGCTTCGAGCTTCACGCGCTTCGAGCCTCTCGCGAGAGATTTCGCTGCGTCGAGAGCCGCTTCGGCTTCAGCCGCGTTCCCGTCGGCATACTCGATCAACGCCTTGCGCATCTGGACATCGCAGGCGTGGCGACCTCGGGGATACAGGGACAGATAGGTGTCGATCGCGATCCGGAGTTCCTGGAAGAGGTCGGGATGGATGCATCGGGTCGCGAGGGCGAGCGCCTCTTCCCGCTGGCGTTTCCCGCTCGCGGGGGTGGTCAGCGACAAGGCGGCCTCGAACGCCTTGCGGTATCTCTTGCCGGCTTCGTCGGGCGCCGTGTCGGCCAGCGCGTCAGCCGACTTCACGAGGCGTGACGCCTCGAGCAGCACCGTAGACGCGGCGAGCGCATCGCACGGCTGAAAAAGCCCAAAAAGTGCCAGTACTGCCAGGGCGGCTGTTGCGGTCGTCATCCTTCTCATTTTGATTCTCCTCCCTCTGGTTTCAAATCGTTTGGACGTTGCGGGGCGTTATCCTGCCCCTCGGGTTTCTGACCTGCATTTCTGCGTTTCCGATCTCGTCGTCGCTGGTTCCCCTGCTGATTTCCGCCTTCACGCCGAGGCCCCTGGGGGCCCTGCGCTCCCTGCGGGCGCTGCCGACCCTGGCCCTGGGGGGCCTGTTGTTCGCCGGCGGCGGGCGGCCGTGCCTGTTCCGTCTGCGGCGCTTCGGCAGAAGCGGGTTTCGGGGAATCGGCCTGGCCGGGCTGCTGTGCGGACTGCTGGCCCGGTCTGCGTTCACGACGTCCGCGCCGTCCGCCATCGCCCTGTCGTTCGGTCCGGCGGGGCTTCGAGACGGACCGCTGGATCTCCTCGCCCGCCGCAAGCCGCACGAAGGCCTCGAGCACGTCGTCCTTTCCCTGGCCGGTCTGGGCGGAAAAGACGATGCCGGGGCCGTCCGTATGCAGATCGCGCATGACCTGGCGGAACATGCGGATCTGCTGCTGTGTCGAAAGCTTGTCGGCCTTGTTGAGGATGGCCAGGTAGTTGAAGCTCTGATCCTGGATCCACTTGAACATCTGCTTGTCGAGCGAGCTCGGAGAGTGCCTCAGATCGATGATCTGCACGACGGCCTTGAGCGTCGGGCATGCCTCGAAAAACTCGTCCATCATCTTCTGGATGCGTTCCCTCGTGATCTTCGAGGCTTTCGCATAGCCGTAGCCGGGAAGGTCGACGATGTAGAACGCCTCGTTGAACTGGTAGAAGTTGATGGTGAGGGTTTTTCCAGGGGTCGAGCTCGTTTTGGCGAGTTCCCGGCGGCCGGCGAGATTGTTGATGAGCGATGATTTACCGACGTTGCTCCGGCCAACGAGGGCGATGACGGGAAGACCGTCCGTCGGCAACGCATCCTTGCTCGTCACGCATGCGTTGAAGACGGCGGAAGTGACTTTGACGGTCATACCCGTGCGCTCCGCTTCTTGCGTGTTTTCTTGATCGCCTTCTCGTGCTTCTCGCGGCCGAGGTCCTTCAGTCGTTTTTTCTTGCCCGACGGGCCGCCGAACGGCGAATCGGGAAACTCGAGCGGCGTGGTCTTGGGTTCGCCGGTCAGGGCGAGCTTGAGGACTTCCGATGCCACCTTCACCCGGGTGATGTTCATGACGTTCCGGATCTCCTCGGGAATCTCGGTCAGATCTTTCTCGTTCTCGACCGACAGGATAATATTGTGAATATTATGTCTGTGGGCCGCGAGGAGCTTCTCCTTGATCCCGCCGACCGGGAGCACCTTGCCGCGCAGGGTGATCTCGCCCGTCATCGCGACGTCCTTGCTCACGGGCACTTCGTTCAGCGCGGAATAGATAGCCGTTGCTATAGCTATGCCGGCGGACGGGCCGTCCTTCGGAACGCCGCCCTCGGGGAAGTGGACGTGCAGATCGATCTTCTCGTAGTCGATCGGGCGCATCTTCAGCTCCGGCGCGTGGCTTCTCAGATACGAGATGCCCGCGTGGACGGACTCCTTCATGACGTTGCCGAGCGAGCCGGTCAGGATGATCTTTCCGCGGCCGGGCATCACCGCGACTTCGATCGGCAGGATCGTCCCGCCGACTTCGGTCCAGGCGAGGCCTGTGACGACGCCGATCTCGTCCTTCTCTTCCTTTTTGTCGATGTGGAAGGTGGGGATGCCGAGATACGACTCGATGCTCGCGGCCGTAACGGCGATCGGACCGATCGCGGCACGCGCGGCAAGCTCGGCTTCGGTCAGCTTCGGCGCCTTCGCCTCGGAGCCGTTCTTTCCTTCGCGTGGCTCCTTCGTTTCCTTCGACTCCTTTGCCGGCTTCACGTCGGAAGCGGCTTCGGCCGGAGCGTCCTTTTCATCGTTGTCATCGGCGTTGGCCCTGATGTCGGCCTTCTGGAGCTTCACGATGATGTTGCGCGCCACCTTCCGGCCGACGGCGGCGAGTTCCCGCTCGAGGCTTCGGACACCGGCTTCGCGGGTGTATTTCCGGATGACTTCGATGATGGCCGAGTCGTGGACGGTGATCTCGTATTTGTCGATCCCGTTCGATTCCAGCTGTTTGGGAACCAGGTATTTCTTCGCGATCTGGACTTTTTCCTCTTCGGTGTATCCGGGGAGATATACGATCTCGAGGCGGTCCTTCAGCGCCGGCGGGATGGTGTGGGGAACGTTCGCCGTCGTGAGGAAGAGCACCTTCGACACGTCGAACGGCGTGGCGATGAAGTGGTCGGAAAACGCGTGGTTCTGTTCGGGATCGAGCACTTCGAGAAGCGCCGAGCTCGGATCGCCGCGGAAGTCCATTCCCATCTTGTCGATTTCGTCGAGCAGGATGACGGGGTTCCTGGTTCCGGTGTCGCGCAGGGCCTGGACGATACGGCCGGGAAGGGCGCCGATGTACGTGCGCCGGTGGCCGCGGATCTCGGCCTCGTCGCGCATGCCGCCGAGCGAGATGCGGGCGAACTTCCGGTTCAGCGCGCGGGCGATCGATCGTCCGAGCGAGGTCTTGCCGACGCCGGGGGGGCCGATCAGGCACAGGATGGGGCCCTTGATCGACTTCTTGAGTTTGCATACCGCAAGATATTCGATGATCCGTTCCTTGACCTTCTTCAGGCCGAAATGGTCTTCGTTGAGGATGTTCTCGCACTTCTCGATGTCGATGCGGTCCTTCGACTGCTTGGACCAGGGCAGGGAAACGAGCCAGTCGATATAGTTGCGGGAAACGGTCGCCTCGGCGGAGCCCGGCGGCATCTTCATCAGCTTGTTCAGCTCTTTGTCCGCCTTCGTGCGGGCGTCTTCGGGCATCTTGGCCTTCGCGATCGCCTCTTTCAGCTCCTCGAGCTCATCTCCGCGTTCCTCGCCCTCGCCGAGCTCTTTCTGGATCGCCTTCATCTGCTCGCGCAGATAGTATTCCTTCTGGATCTGCTCCATCTGCTTGCGCACCTGGCCGCGGATCTTCTTTTCGACCATCATGATCTCGAGCTCGCGGTTCAGAATCGTGGCGATCTTCTCGAGGCGGGCGCGGGGCTCGAACGCCTCGAGGATCTCCTGCTTCTCCTCGACCTTGAGCTGCAGGTGGGCCGTGATGATGTCGGCGAGCCGGCCCGGCTCCTCGACGTTGTTGGCAACCATGATGACTTCGAGGGGGATCTTCTTGTTCAGCTTCACATACTGCTCGAACAGGCTGATCACGTTCCGCATCAGCGCCTGCAGTTCGACCGTCTTCTCGTCGGCGATGACCACCTCGGCCGCTTCGACCTCGAAACAGTCGTCGTCCTTGGTGAACCTGTCGATTTTCACCCGGGTCGTGCCTTCGACGAGAATCTTGAGAATGCCGTCGGGCAGCTTGAGGAGCTGAAGGATTTCGGCGACGGTCCCCGTCGTATACAGGTCCTCGACGCTCGGATCATCGGTCTTCGCAACTTTCTGCGCGCAGAGGATGATCTTGCGGTCCTTCATCATCGCTTCCTCGATCGAACGGATCGATTTTTTGCGGCCGACGAACAGCGGGACCACCATGTACGGAAACACGACCACGTCGCGCAGGGGCAGCAGCGGATACGTGCCCTTGATTCCGTCGCGTCCGGCGCCGCCGGCGGGAGGAGTTGCTGGGGTGTTGGGATGGTCTTCAGAAGCGGTCATGCGATATATTCCTCCTGGGATGTTGACAGGGACATCTCACGCACATGCGCGAGCGAGTTTCGGGGCAAGGACCTGTTTCGATGCCGCGACGACGGAGATGCAGCGCAGTTCCGGAATGCGGCAAGCGCGGGCATCCGGATCATGCGGCACCTCCTGCCGCCGACGATGCCTGCTGTTTCTGCGTCCCGCAGAGAAACGGCAGACGGCGAAGCTGGCAGGCATACCGTCTGAGCAGGGCGACGCGCCGGCCGATATCAGGCTGTGAGAGGTCGAGAGCGGTCGGAAGGTCCATGAGGCACGCTTCGGCGTGGATTCTCGCGCCGGCGAGGTGTTCGAACAAATCGACGTACGAGAGGCAGGACGGGTTCTCGAGGAGCTCGAGCTTCGCGTGGAGTGCTTTTTCGGGCGGCGTCTCGGGCGGCAGGGGAAGCTCGGAGGTGCCGGCAAGCGCGAGCCTCTGCTGGAGTCTGCCGAGCAGGGACTTGAGCTGTTCCGCATCGGCGGGAACGCCGTCCTTCCAGGAGCGGGCGGCCATCAGGATCGAAACGGGATCGATCGCGCCCTCGGGGATGAGCCAGTCGAACTTCCGCCTGTCGATTCCCTCACGCTGCATTTTCCGCGTGAGAGCCTCGAGCCAGATGCCCCTTGCGGCCGCCGCATCGGCGATTCCGCAGGCCTGTATAATATCAATATATATATCATTCGAGACGAGCAGGTTCAGAATCCTGTCCGCAATCGCCTCCCTGTTCGATTCCGCCGGCAGTTCGCGCAACCTCGCCAGCATCCCGGCGAGGCAGCAGATGATCGCGGTGCGGTCCGTGGGCATCACGTCACGACCGGCCCAGAACCCTGCCGTGTCGCGAACGATCGAGACCGTTTCGGGGGGAACGCCTTTGCGCTCGGCGACGGCGGCGATCAGTGTTCCTGCGAGTTCGGGGTATTTGCGGACGATCGCAAAACAGTATTCCGACATCGCCAGCAGGATGACCCGGTCGACCTGCGACTCCTGGATCTCGGCGGCAAGCCCCGGCAGCCTGCTCAGCTGCTGGGCCGTACGGGACACGTTCAATGCAGCGTCATACATCGTTCCGCTGCCGGAGGGCTGGGGCAGCTGGCGAAGCCCTGCCGCCCATTCGTCGAGGGGCTTTGCGAGATCCATCTCCCAGGCGTCGGCGGCGGCGATCATGCGTCGTTCGACATCGCGCGCGCGCACGTCGGACTCGTTCGAAGCGAGATTGCGCTTTTCGACGAACCCGACGAGTTTCGGGAGCAGCCCGCCGCGTGACGATTCCGTGGGCAGGTAGGCGGGAGATTCACCGAGAATCTGCATGTAGACCGAATCGGGGAGTTCGATCCAGGCGTCGTTCCTGAGGTTGATGACGACGGGCTGGGGCCGCTCGACTTCGAACGCGATACGGTCGAGGATGCGGGGCTCCTTCCTCACCGTCGCACCGGACTCGACGACCGACTGGAAATGCGAATCCATGAGTTTCTGCCGGTCGGCGGGGAGCTGGGTCAACCCGAGTCCCGACATGATGCCGGGATACTCGACCGCCGACGGGACACCGATCTTGCGGAACACCCCGCCTTCGAGCAGCCCGGTGTCCCTTCCTGAGGTCACCCCGTCGATCGAACAGGATACGATCTTTTCGTCAGCGAGCGCGCAGATATAGGCCGGCGGCTGCGGGAAAACCGCATCGTCGTTCCACGGCCTGCCTGTCCAGGGAAGGGCCGCCAGGATCGCAGGAATGAGTTTCGTGATGATGTCGAGCGACGGCCTGCCTTTTTCCCCACGGCGGGCGAACAGAAACTTTTCCCCGTCGACGTCGCGGATCGCGAGGTCCTTGAGTTCGACGCCCTGGGCCGATGCGAAGCCCCGGGCGGCTGGAGTGGGAAGCCTGTTGAAATCGTAGGCAGCCGACGCTTTGGGGCCGCGGATTTCGGTCATCTGGTCGGTTTGGGATTCAGGGATGCCGTCGATGAGGATGCCGACGCGATGCGCGCTTATCCAGATCCTGGCGCGGCCAGCCTGGATGCGCTCGCGGGTGAAAACGGAAAGCACGGCCGCCGGGGCATCGCGAAGATCGCGTGCCAGCGTCCCGTAGGGCAACCCCCAGAACCCTGCTTCCAGCAGAAATGCGTGTGGCAAAAAGACTCCCCGGATAATGAGATTCGAGGCTGAAGCATTATAGTCGGGGGGATAGGGGAAATCAAGGAATGTTTGGAGGCGCGGCAAATTCGGCGGCAACGATGCGTCCGGAGATCGGAACGTCATCGATCCCGCCCGCTCTGCCGGCGAAAAACAGGGGCTTGCCGCCCATTCCGTGACGCAGCCTGAACAGTTCGGTCGCGCCCTCCGCATTGAGGGGGTGAGCCCCGGGCAGAACATCCGTCACCCATCTTTCGAGCGGTGAATTGCCGACGCCGACAGTGCACATCGTCAGCCTGACATTCGTGCCCCGCACTCGTTCAGGCACGACGATCGACCGCTGAACAACCGCATAGGCACGGGCATACCCGCTCTGCAACAGGGCTTTCCCGACGGAGAGAAAGTGAATGTCGTGCCCCGTTTTCACGCCGGAATCTTCGTATCCGCCGCCATCATCATCGACGAGTTCGGCCTTCAGAAGGCATGGGCTGAACTCTGCCCGGATCGGCATCAGGTAACGGTATACGATCACATCGCCCGGAAGGAGGGTGTTCGAGGCGATCCGCCCCGCCTGTCCGCCGAGCGGCAGAATCTGCACGTCGGGATCGACCGCGATCGATGCGTCTGGCCCGATATCGATTCGTCGCCACTCGGGCGGCATCGTGTCCGCGAAATCCGCCGGCCCGGGGTTTCTGATCCTGCGAAGGTAGCCCCAAGGCTCGACCATGTATCGCTCACCCAACACCCTCGCGGCGCTCGCCGGGTAGATGAGGGAGCCGAAAAGGGCTCCCCGTGCCGCCTCGGGTTCGAGTTCGGACGCGTCCGACGCCGTCAGCGCGTCGACAAGGCGGATGCCGAGATCGGGCCTGAACTTCCTGGTGAGCCGGAGGTAATACAACGGCCGGAACTCGATATCGTTGTTCATCATGAGCATGGCGCGCTCGGGAACGAGCGCCGCGATCCGTCTCGTGACGACCTCGGAATCGCGCGAACGGCTTTCGATCCGCGTTGCCGATATGGGAACGGCGAGGCCGGTCGCAACCGTCACCGCCAGCAGCACGCGAATTCTGTTTCCGCCTCGGAACCGCGCGAGAGCGGATGCTCCAAGCCCGCCCATCGCCATCAGCGTCGGAAGCAGCATCGTATGCGCTTCGAAGGCGTTATAGTTGAGCACGAACCCCGTATTGGCCGCCGTCATCCACAGGCAGGTTGCAACGATGCGCCAATCCGGGTTTTTCACGAGAACGGCCGTTGCGGCGAGGGCCGGCATCCAGATTCCGGCGCCGGTGACGACGGAGAGCCAGCCCTTGAAACGTTCGAGAAGCTCGGCCGTTCCGAAGACGCCGATCGCATTCCGGTATTCGGCGCCGGAAAAGAACCTCCAGAACCCGTCGAGACCGCGTCCGATCATCGGATCGATGAGGATGCGGTTTTCGTTCTGCAGCCGGACGAAGAGATCGAGGGTCGGAAGGGCGCCGACCAGGAGCCCGCAGGCAAACCCCGCGCCGGACGATGCGTCGAGACGGGATTTCAGGCCTGTCCCATGAAGCGTGAAGAGGGCGGCCGCGGCCAGAAGGGCGAAGGTCGGCCGGTGACCGATCCCGGCGGCGAGAAAAAGTCCCGCGGCCAGGCTTTTTGCGAAGCCGACCCGGCCTTCGCGGGCCGTCTGGGCGAGAAGCATGAACGAGGCGAGCATGAAGCATTCGAGGGTATATACTTCCGACGAGGTGGCCTGTTCCCAGAAGGTGGGAACGACGAGCAGCCAGATGCCTGCGCATGCGGCGATGCCGCGACGGGTCCCCCACCCTGCCAGCCATGCCGTCCACGCGCCGGCCGCCGCCGCACCGAGGATGGCAGAGAGCAGGTTGACGCGCCAGGCGGGGTCGCCCCAGGGTACAAGCGCGATCGCCGCCGAAGCGAGCCGGGTGAACAACGGGTATCCCGGCGAGTGCGGAACGTCGAGCGTGATCGCCGCGCAGACGAGTTCCGGGGCGTTGTACCAGCCGATGCCGGGCTGGAGCGTCGGCAGGTAGAGAGCGAGGCCGGCGGCGAAGACGATGAGCCCCGCCCCGAGACGCGGCCAGGACGCAGCATTCAGCATTGGTCGAGCAGCGCGATCATGGCTTCCCGTTCCTGCGAATCCTCGGGAAACACGAACGTGAAGAACGAAACGTCCGCCTCGCTGCCCCGCGACTCGCGGAACTCGACGATGAACTTGTCGATGTCCCTGCGGACCCTGCGCAGAAAGGCGCCCGCACCGTCGCGGTTCGCCTCGCACAGCATGACCACGGCTTTCGCGTTTCCGAGCCGCGCCGACAGGTCGGTCGGCCGCTGGTGCAGGCCGAACACCCTGCCGACCTCGCTGAGCAGTTGTTCGAGATACACGTTGTCCCCCGATGCGGCACATTTCGCGACGATGAACGACAGGCTGACCACTTCTTTTTTCGCCTTCAAAAACTCCGTGGCCATGCATTCCGTGAAATATTCTCTCGAGTAGAGTTTTGTCGTTTTGTCGAGAATCTGGCCCTCGAAGGAGCGCAGTTTCAGGTTCGTGTCGCGGAGGCGCTGGTTCAACTCCTTCATGATGCCCAGGGCGACCTCGGGGTATTCCGAGATCAGCTCGCAGAAATCATTTTTCCTGAGTACCAGCAGCCGGGCGATATCGCGGGCCATCGCGGACGCGGCGCGGGGCTTGTCGTCGTAGAGGCCCATTTCCCCGAAAAAGTCGCCAGATTCGAACACCGCCAGCGTCTTCGTCTGCGGAGGAATGCCGGTGTAGATGGCCACCTTGCCCTCGACCACGAGATACATGCAGTCGCCGGGCCGCCCTTCCTGGAACAGCACTTCGCCGGCCGCGAACTCCTCCTCGCTGACCACCTCGGCGATCATGCGGAGTTCCTGGCTGTTCAGGCTCCGAAAGATCGAAATTCGCTTCAGAAACAGAATTTTTTCAATCGTGATCATGTCTCTGCACCTGTCATCGCGCCGTAGCCGGCCCGGGGATTTTGGAACGCGTCATGTCGTCCGCGAGCTTCGCGATGCTCCACGCGGAGACGGTTGCGATCTGTGGCTGGCCGGCATCGGCGTTCATGATTTTCTTCAGCGCCGGCTGAAGGTCGGCGATGCCGTTGATGCCAACGGTGTAGATCGCTGCTTCCTTCAGGTTCCGTTCGATCGATACGAGATGCTTGCCGATCACCATCCGCGCCGTGCGCATCTCGATGCCGAAGGTCCGCCGCCCGTACTCGGCGATCTGCTCCAGCGGCAGGCCTTCGAGCACGGGGAGAATGTGATAGATCAGCGTCCGCTCGCCCATCGACTGGAGGGCTTCGATGGCGTTGTTCATCATTTCCTGGTTCGGGGAGTACAATCCGCGGAAGACCGTCCTTGCCTCGCGGCTTTCTTCCGGGGCGACGAGGGCAAGAACCAGCTTCAGCAGCCCCTGGGCGCGCTCGTTCAGCGACATGCGCAGGAATTCGGCGCCATCTGCGGAGAGTTCCCCGCCGATGGTGAGTTCGTCGCACTTCAGTTCGTAAATCGTGCGTATCTGGGCGAATCCGAATCGGGCGAGCCGGTCCTGGATGCAGAGATCCTGCGAGAATCGCAGGAGCCTGACGGCGCATTCCTGAGCATGGATCGAGGCCTGCGGGTCATCGAGGATCATCAGGAGGTCGGTGAGGATATCGGGCCCCCATCCGGACAGCGCTTCGAACGCGAGGCGCCGGTTGCGCGGGCTCGAGTCGGAAAGCGCTTCGAGAAGGAGCGGCACGCTCTGCCTGGCGCGCACGCGGCCGACGATCCGGATCGCAAGGGTGCGGATCTCGCGAACCGAGTCGCGGATCAGCGCCTGGAGGATCTCGAGATGTTCGTAGATTTCCCCGGCCTGGATCATCAGGTTCATCGAACGCATCGCCGCAAGCCGGATCTTGGGATCGTCGCTGATCAGGAAGGGGCGGAGATTGACCCAGAACCGCTCGTCGCGGGTGAGGCCGAGCGAGTGGATGCCGAGGGCGACGGTATCCGAGTCTTTCTCGCGGAGCATCTGCTGGAGGACGGAGAGGGCCTTCATCATCTGGCCAAGATCACCGCCGCGAACCATGCCGGCTGCGGCCGTGGTGCGGTGGCGAACGTCGTCGCTCGAGAGAAACTCGGCGATGCGCGCGCGGATCTCGTCATCGTGCGGATAGATGATGAGGGCCTTGAGCGCCGAGAGCCTGACTTCCGCGTCGGAATGGCAGAGGGAGCGGAGAAGGAACTGCCTGGTGTCGGGGCCCGGAAACGACGAGAGTTTTTCGAGCAGGATGATGAGCAGGGACGGTCGCGCGTCGACGGCCTGGCGCAGGAGCGCGGACCTGGCGGACGAGGCTCCGTATCGGATCAGGAGGTCGGCGGCGAGTTCCGCGACCTCGTCGTTGTCATCTTTCAGGGCGTCGATGACGAGGGCCTGGGTCTGGCCGTCGAGCGTGCCGAGGTCTTTCTCGTCGTCCGAGACGCTCTCGATCTGCGACCGTCGCAGCAGGTCGATGAGGCTCCGGCTGTAGACCTGGCGTTGCCCCCAGGCAAGGATCGACCAGACGGCCGCGAGGGCCACCGAAACGCCCAGGAGCACCCGCGTGTGCCCCTGTAACATCATGATCATGATTCCTGCGGCGATGGTCCCGAGGGGGGTCATGATGCCTTCGTTGAACGCGATCGAGCGGGCGCGGCGTTTCGCCGGGATGGCGTTGTAGAACAGGCTGATGACGGGGTGGAATACCGCCCGTCGGAGCCCCTCCTGGTTGAAGCGGGCGAAGATGCCCGGGAGAATCGTGTAGGAGAGGGCCGTTCCGGTGAAGGCGAGCAGGGTCGAAATCGGGTAGAACAGGTTCGCGCTGCTGACGCCGAGGGTCTGGATCAGCCGCCCCGTCACGAAACTCTGGATGATGAGCGCCGCCATGTTCGAGACGATGGTGTACATGCCGATGAACCCGGCGAGGGCCGCCTCCGACGTGAAATGGTCATTGAATATTTCGCTGTATTGATACTCGATGAAATATCTGCAGATCGTCATCATGAACATCGACGCGGCGAGCAGCATCAGCAGGGGTGTCGACACGACCGCCCGGGCCTCGTAGAACCACCGGTCGAGCCGACCTTCGCCGACGTATTTCGGGGCCGGCTCCTTCTCTTCGCGGGCCCACATGGCCGCCTTCAGCGAGCGGCCCCCGAACGAGAACCACACCTCGCCGAGCCCGAGCATGAAGACCCAGATCCAGAGCATGTTCACCGTCCCGAACCCATCGGCCAGCAGTCTCACGGAGAGGCCGCCCGCGATCGAACCGGCGACGGCCCCGCCGAGGATGATCGGGATCAGCCGCTTCGAATCGAGAGTGTTGAACTGGCCCGAGAGAAGAATCGTGAAATGGGCGGCGAGAACGGTCGCGAGTATATTCTGTACGATATACAGCAAGGGAAATCCCACGGCCAGACCGCCGATCGTCCACTCCCGGTCGATCAGGAACAGGCAGATCAGCACGGCAGTGACGGCGACGGCCCCGAGAACGGAGGAGAGGCGCCGCCGCTCGATCCGCTGTTGGAGCAGATCATACACGATGCCGATCGGAATCGCGAAGAGAGAGCAGAGGATGAACATCTTGGGAAGATGCTCGACGCCGACCCGCTTGAGGAAAAGGGTTTCGCCGACCGACTCGCCGATCGTGAGGCCCGTCCAGAGCAGGGTGTTGAGCAGCCCGAAATACGCCAGTTCGCCCCACTCGTCGGGGCGGATGTTCAACAGCCGCTCGAGTCGCTCCCTCACCGGTCCGCGTTTCTCCCGGGGATCACGAGTCCCTTATTTCAGCAGGGTGGTGAATGTGTTCTGCCAGTATCCGACGATCTTGTACCCGACGTACATCGCGACGAGCAGGAAGAGAAGCGCCGGCAGGATTTTCATCGCCATGCTGACGCGGTTCGACGCCTCCTGTTCGAAGTAGTTCGCGGTCTTCTCGAGCATTTCCGACAGGCGGCCGCTCTGCTCGCCGACGGCGATCATTTCGCGGAGGGTCCCCGGCAGGCAGCCTGCCTGTTCGAGACCGGCGCTGAGGCCTTTTCCGCTGCCGACGTGTTTGGGCAGATGCTGGAGCTGGTTCTGAAGCCAGGGATTGCCGCTCACGGCGATCGCCGTTTCGAGCGACTGGATGAGCGGCACGCCGGCGGCGAGTCCGACGGCCAGCGTTCGGGTGAACCTGGCCAGGGCTGTCTGGCGCATGATCCCCCCGATGAAGGGGAGATGGACGAGGAACGAATCAAGCGTGCCGCCGAGGCTCGAATTCCACAGCATCGCCCCGCCGAAGATCGCGCCGACGTAGATTCCCAGGTTCAGGACGGCGCCCGGGAGACCGGTCGACCACTCCTGTCCAGCCTGGATCACGTTGATGATCGGAAGCATGAAGAGCGCGATTCCGAGAACGAAGCCGGGATACAGCATGGCGTTGACGATGTCGCGCTGCAGCATCACTTCGCGGTCGGAATGCTGGGCGAGCGAAGCGCAGACCTTGTCGAGACAGCCGGCCTCCTCGCCGAACCTGATGAAGCTGACATGAAGCCGCGTGAACGGCTTGCCGACCTGCTCCATCGCACCGGAAAACGTCGAACCCCCGTCGACGATCTTCGCGATGCGCTCGACCTTTCCCCGCAGACCCCACGCCGGCAGGTTCGCCGAGATCAGCTGGAGGGATCGGACCAGCGGGATGCCGGACCCCAGGGACGTTTCCATCTGGAGGAAGAAATTTCTCAGATCGCTCATGTTTCACCTCGTTCGGCCGTTCGTTCCACGTCGGGCCGTTCAGAATCTCCAGTCGTATTTTACGCCAATTCGCGTCTGGTTGCGCGGTTTTTCGATTTCGACGTTGATGAAGAAACCTTTGGGAAGCCGGTACTCGAAGATATAGGTCTTGTCGCCCTCGTTCGAGAGGGTGCCTTCGTACGCGATGAATATATTGCGTCCTATATATTTGCCCACCCGGAGGAAAGAACTGGTTATGCCGGTTCGCCGGTCGAACAGCGAGCCGAAAAACACCTCGTCGAGATTCAGGGCGGTGGAGATCGTCGAGCCGAGAAGGCCGGACAGGTAGGTGTTCTTGAGGCCTTCGAGGATCTCCTTTTCGAACAGGTCCTTCGAGTCGGACTGGCGCGCCTCCTCCATGCTCCGGCCGAGCGTCAGGAGGGCGATCAAATCGCTTTCCGCGAGCGGCGGTGACGAGTGCAGGCGCGGCGTGAGCGAGGAGACCGTGCCGTCGAGCGTCAGATAGATCTGCGTGTTCTGCACGTTCGTGACGGATTTGATGTAGAGATACGGGTTGATCTGCTCGTCCTGCTCGCCGAACCTGATCTCGCCGTTCTCGAGCTGGAATTTCCGGCGCTGGAAGAACAGCCATCCCTGGACGCTCTGGATCATGCCGCCGAGGTGAAACTTCTCGAGGTCGCCGAACGCGCTGAACGAGCCGCGCATCTCGGCGTTGATGAACGAGTTCTTCACCCAGAAGTTTCGGGGGATCTCGACGTCGAACCGGTAATCGAGGCTTTCGAGGGGAAGACGCAGCTTGAAATCCGACGCGGTTTTGAACTCCCCGACCTGGGCGCGGCCCTTTGGAATCCTGATTTTTCCCCGGACGATGGGGCGGTACATCGTGCCCCCGAGGTCGAACGTGGCGCTCGCGCCGCTGATGTCGATGCCATTCCAGCTCAGATCGAGCTTCTGCCCGGAAAGCCTCGCCGAGATTGAGCCGACGCCACTCTGAAAATCGACCTCGCCGCCGCCTTCGAAGACGCCGCGCCCCATCGTCGCGCGAAGCGGTTCGAGCCGGATGACGCCGTTCTGCGTGGTGATGCCGATATCGACCTTTCCAAGAGGCTTCGGCATCCCGCGAAGACGCAGTTGATCCGCCTGAAATCTCATCGACCCCGCGACGACCGGCGCTTTCGGACGACCGGTGAACCGCATCGACGCCTGGATGCTGCCGCTCGCATTACTGAACACTTCCGGCAGAAGGAGCGGGAGATCATTGAGGGCGGAAGACGCGATCTCGAGTGAAAGATCCATCGAGTCGGGCGCCCCGCTGCCGGGGAGGGGAATCCCTCCCGAAAGGCCGATACTCATGTCGTTCAGCCTGACCGTGACGTAAGCCAGTTTCAGCTTGTCGGCCGTCAGCCCGATATCGCCGGTGATTTCTGGAATCACGCGGTTTTTGAACGTCAGATTCTTCACGTCGATGTTGGAATCGAGCCGCAACGCCGGGTATGAGCCGATGATGCCCCCGTCGAACGACAGGCTGCCGTTGACGGCCCAGTCGGGGATTTCGAGCAGGTTCCCGAGCGCGAGGATCGAAAAGTCGCGGCCGGTGAGGGTCATGGCGGTCCTGCCGGCCGGGTCCCAGACGCCTTCGATGCCGAACAGCCCCTGCCGGTATTTCAGCTCGAAGGAACGGAGTTCGACGATGCCGTTCTGGTAAAGGAACCGCATCGGCCTGTTCGCCACGATGAGGTCCTGCCCTCGCTTGATCTCGAGAGACTGTATATTTGCATCTATATGATCCGGTTTCGGGGTTCCGATGCGCCCCTCGAGCCTGCCTGACCCGGTGACGAGCAGGTCGCCCGCCTGGAAACTCCGGAACCCGTACGCGGCAGGCAGCGCCGACAGGTCCGTACGCTCCATCCGGCAGGTGAGGTCATAGGTGTTCCTGTCGTCGAATCGTATCTTTCCGGCGAGCTTCAAGCCCAACCGGTCGAACGCGGCGTTGTCCATCCGCACCCCGCTCTTGTCGACGACGATTTCGCCGCCGCCGTTTCCGAGGAAGCGGTCGCCGATTCCCAGGTCCCGCACAACCACCGTAAGCGCACCCGACGGCGCGGCCTCGTTCCAGAGAATCGATCCGTCAGCCGTCAGGATGCCGCGCAGCGGCGAAGGAACCTTCAGGACGGCCCCGAGGACGTTCAGATCGATCTCGTGAAGCCTGAGTTCCCCGGAATACCCGTCGCCCGCGAGTTGATGCCCCTTCAGGGCGATCGAACCGTCCCCGATCCTCGAAGTGACCTCGAACCGCTCCAGAAGATGTTCGCGCAGAAACCCGGTCAGGGAAAGCTCGTCGATCGTTGCCGAAGCGATCGTGATCTTTCTGCCGGAAAGCGACATATTCCAGGCCATCTTCCTGTTTTCGGCAGCTACTCGCTCGAACACGGCATCGACGCGGCCGTCAGGCTCGAGGCTTTTCCAATCGTCTGGGAGACGGTCGGCAAACTGAGCCAGGTCGACGTGTGAGATATCGAACCGGCTTGCCGTCATCGTGCCGGCGATCAGATCGAAATTCAGGTACCCGGAAATCGTTCCCCCTGCAGCGAGCCCTGCCTGGAGCTCCTCCAGGGCAAGGTGCTTCGGGCCCCCGGTGACACGGGCCCGGAGCATCGAAACGGGCCGTTCCCATATTGACACATCGTCGGTCCAGAGTTCTCCGGTATATCTGGGATCGTTGGGCGTACCGACAACGTCGGCCCTGAAGTTGCACATCCCCGTCACGACGTCCGCATCGATGCCGAGGAATTCGGACGGAACGCCCCTGGCGATGAGCTCCCCTTCGATGTGACGATCAGATACGACGCCGTCGAACGCGATCTGCCCGCCTGCCAGTCTCAGGACCGGGTCCCGCACCGACCATGCGCCGCCGTCCCAGGTGATATCCCCTTCGAGACTCTCGGCCGTTCGCCCGGAAAACGCCGGCCCGTCGACGACGATGTGACCGGTCACGCGGGATTCGGCGGGACGGGCCGGAGTTCCCTCCAGGCGGAGAGATCCCGATATCATACCATGTATATCCTTCGTTATATTGCGAATGCACTCGCTTCTGACGCCCTCGATCGTGACGTCTGCTTCGGCGCGTCCCGTGTCGGGATCGTATGCGCCCCGGACATCGCTCCGGCCCGACGTGGACCGTATCGAAGCGGAGTAGCGGATGTTGAGGCCTTCCGTATGCAGAGAGAAACTGGCCGTTTCGACCGGCATGCCGTCAACGAGAAATCCGTCCAGGCAGCCGGTGGCATCGCCCTGCCAGGGTTTTCCGGCGGGGCGCCTCGCGTTGAAGCGCAGCCTGGCGGTTCCCGGTCCGATCGATGCCGTCATGGGCGCGAACGGCTCGATCAGCTTCCACGTGTCCGTCGAAACATCGGCTGCACCGCTCGCACCGATCCCCCACCCCTCGCCGGAACCGTCAAAAATCGAATCGACGAGGAGCCGGTCATGGGCATGGCCGCCTTCAAGGCGACATTTCCATGTTCCATGGGCATCCGGTTCCGTGTGCAGGGTTCCGTTCCATCTCGTCGTGAGATGGTCCCGGGTGACGGCAAGGCCGGTGATCTCCAGACGCCCTTTCAGTTCGCTTCTGAAAAGGCTGTCGATCCTCGAATCGGGCCTCTCGAGACGCTCTCTGAGATGCCCCGTCCAGCGAAGAGCCATCGTGGCGCTTCCGGCGTCGATCGACACGCCCCAGATCCAGAGGATGGGATACAGCGACGTCAATACCGGGATATGGACATCATTCCAGTCGATGGAAACCGAACCCGTACCCAGGTCGAACGGGATCCGGAACGAAATCGACGCCTGCCCCCCCAGCGGATTCCGCGACATCGCGATCTGACCGCAATACTCCGCCGAAACGCGGCGTATGTCGAGTTCGGCCGCATCGACGGTGAAGGTACCGATCACCGTATGCACACGAATATTCCGAAACGCGAACCGGTTCACCGGAATCTTCGCCGGCACGTCTTCGACTGGCGTTTTCTTTTCCGGAAGCCGGATATTTCCGAGTTCGATATCGATGTCCCGGCATTCAACATGCTGTACGGCGGTATCGCCCGTCAGGATATCCACGAACGTCGTGCCGGATGAAAGATGGAGGCTGGCTTCCCTGAATTTCAGGAACACGGCCGAAGACGCATTCGTCAGAACGGCGTTCGAAACGGTTCCCCGACCTTCCGAGCCGCATATTTTCAGCGAATCATACTGGAGCCGGGCGCCGGCATCCTGCCGGATGGTCTCTTTCAGAAGCGAAGCAATGGGGGACGGAAGTTCGACGGTGGATTTCCATCCCCAGAACAGCAGAACCCCGGCGAGAATCGCGAACGAGGCAGACAGAACGATAACCGCACGCAGAAGCCGTTTCACGCCTTCATCCTGCCGTATCGCATGGCACACCGTCTTGTCGTAAGTATTCGAAAACGAATCACTGCCTGAGCGTCCTGGGGGGTAAGGAGACCGGAAATTGAAGTATCATTCTACCCTAGAACGGGAGGAGAAGTCATCGGCGTTTTTGGATTTTTTCGGAAGCAAAAAACCCGGTCGAAACGACCGGGTTTTTTAAAAGGACGAGTCCGAGGGGCGGATTACTTCCCCTTGGAGACCATTTCCTTGAGCTCCTTGCCGGGCTTGAACTTGACGACCTTCTTGGCCTGGATGTTGATGGGCTTCTTGGTCTGGGGGTTGACACCCTTGCGAGCAGCGCGCTTGGAAACTTCGAAGGAGCCGAAGCCGATGAGCTGAATCTTGTTGCCCTTCTTGAGGGTGTCTTTGAAGGTGTCGAGCATGGTCTCAAGAGCCTTCTGAGCGGCGGCCTGATTCAGCTTGGCCTTCTGGGCAATGGTCTTCACGAGATCTGCTTTGTTCATCCTGTTTGTATCTCCCTTCAGATTTGTTTTTGAGGACTCTGACAGGATTATATGAAGCATGGTTTGCGAATGTCAAGGGGGGTGGAAAATTATTTTTTGCGCCAGCTCATCGTCTCCCGTTGCACGCGTCCGGTGAGTGGTATGACATGCTGTTATCCCGTATCAACCTCATTTCTTACAGCTTCATGAAGCTGTTGCGCGGGGGTGCCGATCCTTGTGACATGTATCAATCAGGCATTTCCGATCATCCAGCCATCATACCCCCGTCATTGGTGCCGGGTGACGGGCGGCAACATTCATCTGAGCCGGAATCTATGATTCTCTCTCCCTGCCAGGGACCGATACCCTTCGACCAGATCGCGAGCGCACGGATCGCTTACACCTCGAACGGCGACCGAAGGCCCGGAAGAGTGTTCCACATGTACGCATATATTATCAGCCTGATGCGTACCGTCGTCGAGTATGGTATTCTTTATGTACCGTATTTCACCTGGAGATGTACACGGATGAATTCACCTAGACACGGCTCTGCCATCATCATGCTCATCCTGGGGGTTCTCGTCATTGCCATCGGCTCGCTCATGGCAACCAGATCGCTCGTCCCAACCGGCGGCCAGGAAGGCCCGACCCCGGTCCAGCGCAGCTGGGACGCTGTCTGCGCCACCAACAAGGCCCTGATAACCCAGCAGCTTCAACTCTACTCGATGACCAATCCGCCGATGAAAGAGCTCGATCTCAAACGGTTGTTTTCCGGCAGCTTCAACCTCCCGGCCGGATGTCCCTGTTCGTATTCCATCGACCCGGCTGGGAACGTCGTCTGCGCCACGCATCACTGACCCCTCCGCCGTTCGTATCCGCCGACGCACCGCCGGCTTGCACGTGAAGCAGTACCGATGAATACGTTCCTGTTCATAGCGACCGTCGTCCTGGTTTTCGTCTTCGTTTTTCCCCTGATGCGACTCGTCGCGATGAAATGCGGAGTCATTCCACCTACCCACGATCACGCATCGCTTCCGGAAAAGGCGGACACAACTTCGCAGCCGGTTCCGATGTCCGGTCTCCCCGATCGTGACCCGGGGGATTCGGCCCCCACATCGGGCCGCAGCAGTTTCCGGTATGCCGCTTCAACCATTGCCGGCATCATTTTTCTGTATTCCATCGTTTCCGGCAAGCTTTCCGTCGATGCCCTGTACACATCGTCAGCGCCTTCTCCCGATCCCGCCCATACCACGGCATCGGAATCGTCCGCACTCGACTGGAAGCTCGTCGACGGGGTCCGCTGGTTCCGCGTGACAGGGACAGACTCCGCCGGCATCGGGTACACCGGATGGATTTCCGAACTGTTCCTCAGAGATGCGCCGCCGGAACCGAGTTCGGATACGAAAGGCATCATGGAAAAAATCGGTCTTCCTTCCATGAAAGAAAAACTCGAAGGCGCAAGGCAGCTCCGCAAGATCGGAAAGGCTCTCGAACAGGCTCTTTCCAGAGATTGAGTCGCGTCGTATTTTCTTCGGCCTTCACACCTCACGACGATTTGCCGATAAGGATATTGGATTATTATTTTTTCGCGATGGGGGCGAATCATGTTGAAACGGATACCCGGTTGGATCACAGGGGCTTTCCTTCTAGCGCTCTGCCTGATGGTCGTCTACGGCAGCGGCTGCAAGGAAGGGAACAATTCCACCCCCATTTCCATGACCCTTTCCGGCATTCAGGCCACCAGCGGAACGCTCGACGAGTATTCGGGGAGTTTCTCCATCTCCGGCTTCGTCAAGAACGACGACGTCCCTGTCGTCAACCTTCTCGTGGAGTTGTTCGTCGGTGACAAGGAAGTTGCGTCGCCCGTGTTGACGGCCGGGAACGGCCAGTTCATCTTCTCGAGCCTTGCTCCCGCGCTGTACACCATTCGGGTCGGTCACGGTTCAGCCACGTTCACCGAGATGCTGTATCCGGTGTATGTCACCTCGGACGGCGCCCAGTCGCCCGCCGACCTCGTCATTCCGATCGAACTGAAGAATCCGACCGTCATACCCGCATCCGGAACGATCGAAGCAATCGTCGTCGACGCGTCGACGAACAACCCCATCATGCTCGCGACCGCTTCCCTGTCGGTGTATTCCAACGGTGTCTGGGTTCCTCAGAACCGGTCAACCCTGACCGACGGAAGCGGGTATTTTTACTTCAACGACGTTCTTCCCGGCCTCTATACATTGAATATCTATAAAGCCGGATATGCTTCGATGGCCTACCCCGTGAACATTCAGAGTACCGGAGCGATGACCCCCTCGAAGCCCAGTATTCCGCTCACCTTCATCGAGGCCACGCCGACGATCACCGGCACGCTTTCGGGCTATGCCAAGGATCTCTCCGGAAACGTCATCCCGGAAATCACGATCACGGTGAAAGACTCGAAAACGGGCATCCAGGTCTCCGGAAGCCCCCGCATCACGACGACCCAGGGAAAATTCACCTTCGACAATCTGCCGATCGGCGAATACACCATCACGGCGACAGGCGCCGGGTACACGACTGTTACCCGGACATCGTATATCAGAAGCGATGGTACGGCAGACCCGACCTCGACGGATCTCATTCTCGCCCCTGTCACGGCGATCACCGGGACCCTCGTCGGGTATGTGAAACTGGAGAACGGCACCCCGCTGCCTGAAATCACCATAACCGTCACGAATATCACGACGGGACTCACCATCGCCGGCAGCCCTCGCAAGACGACGACCGAAGGCAAATACATTTTCGAGAGCGTTCCCGTCGGCGATTATACGGTCTCTGCCACAGGCTCCGGCTACTCGACCGCCACCCGCACCTGTTACATAAAGAGCGACGGCACGGCCGACCCGACAACGACCCAGATCGTCCTCACCCGCGTGACCGACATCAAGGGAACCATCACCGGTTATGCCAGGCTCGATATCACGAACGCCGTCCTTCCCGAGATCACCGTCACCGCGAAAAACGCCGGCACGGGCTTGTTCGTGGCCGGCAGTCCGCGAAAAACCACGTCGGAAGGAAAATACTCGTTCTACGACCTTCCCCCGGGTGAATACACCATCACCGCCTCCGGAACAGGGTTTACGGAAGTGACGAGAACCTGCTACATCAAAACGGACGGGACTTCGGATCCGACGTCGACAGACCTGGTCCTGTCCTACTCGATGGAAAGCTCGATGCTCGAAGGGTATGTCGTCGATGCCACGACCAATGCCGGCGTCGGACTCGCCGATGTGGTTCTTTCCAAGTATGACGAAGACACCGGCCTCTGGAACGCTCTCGGCATGAGCACCATCACCAATGGGAGCGGCTACTTCTCGTTCACCGGCGTCGATGAAGGTCTGTATCTTGTCGCCATCTCGAAGTCCGGATACGTTTCCAGGGATTTCGCCATCACCAACAAGCCGGACGGCACCAAAGACCCGCCGCTGCCCAAGATCACCCTGACCTCCGTCACCGAGGCCGTGGTCGGCAATGTCATCGGCACCGTGAAACTCGATACGACCGGCGCGGGACTTCCCGAAATGTCCGTCAGCCTCAAGAACGCCAATAATGCCCACGTGACGGGCAGCCCGCTCAAGACGACGGCGGACGGCAAGTTCGGGTTCTACGGCCTCGTCGCCGGCACCTACACCCTCAACGCCTCCGGCACGAACTTCACGTCTGTGACCCGGACCTGCTATATCCTCAGCAATGGAACCGCCGATCCAAGTTCGTCGCTTCTCACCCTGTCGCGTGACCCGGCGACCGGCAACATCATCGGCTACGTGAAATTCGGCACCACGGCTCTGCCGGAGATCTCCGTCAGCGTGTTGGACGGCGACGGCGATCATGTCGCCTCGAGTCCGTTCATCACGACGCAGGACGGCAAGTTCGCCGCTTACGATCTCGGCGCCGGGATCTACACGGTATCGATCAGCGATCCCAAGTATTCCCCTGCGACGCGCACGGTCTATATCGCATCGAATGGAACCGTCGACCCGTCCACGACGAACATCGGCCTCACCCCAGATCCTTCCGTTGTCGGTTCGGTTGTAGGTTATGTGCGGCTCGCCAGCACCAGCGCGGTCATCCCCGAAGTCGACGTCACGCTCGAAAACAGCAACGGCGATCCCGTGGGCGGGACGGTAAAGACGACCTCCGAAGGGAAGTTCCTGTTCGAAAACCTCAGGCCTGACACCTACTCGATCATCCTTCCCGGAACCGTTGCAGGTGCACCGACTTACGTTTCCGTGACCAGAACATGCTATATCAAAAGCAATGGAACATCTGAACCTTCCCAGACGACGATCTCGGTCGTCCATCTGCCGTGAGAACATCCATGAACAGATATCTTGCAACGGTTCTTCTCGCACTCGCCATTCCGTTCTCAGCATCTGCCCAGATGCTGAGCGAGGATGAGGGATTCGAATGGAAAACGGAACGAACGGGCTCCGTTGAAAAGGTCTACGATACGGAACCGCCCCTTTCCTTCGCCTCAGACACGCCTCGCACGGGGATGTGCCTCTCGGGGACGAGCGGCCTGATCGCCGTCCCGACACCCGACTTTCAGACGAACCGCAAGGGGGGCTTCTCGCTCAAGACGGGCGTCACCAAACGCGATATTATCGTCGACAATATAAAATATGATCTCGAGAAGAACGAGCACTGGATGTCCGCAGCCTACTCCCTTCAGCCGAATCTGGAGGTGTCGGTCAACCACCTGCGGTACGAGCGCTCGTCCGCGCCCCACATCGGGGTTCTGAACTATTCCGAGGATTCGACCGGGTTCGGAATGAAATACTCGACGCACGCCGGTTCGCAGGATCTCTGCCTCGGCGGCATGTTCGCCCCGATGTCGGCGGTCCAGATCAACAATGCCGACCTCGTCCAGATCGAACATCTCCGCAACGTCTATCTCACCCTCGGAGAAAAGCTCTCCGAAAAACTCCGCGGGTATCTCAACCTCAAACACTGCTTCACTGACGAGCAGGAAATCGTCTTCCCGTCCGGCAGAAAGCTGCACTATGACAAGAAGGAGTTTCTCGTCAGCGCCGTCGCTCTCGATTACGTGCCTCAGAAAAACCTCAGCATCATGCTCGAAAGCCAGTTCCTGAATTATCGCGACTTCTATACCGATTCCGGGGACCGCGTCTCGCTGAATGCCGGTGTCCGTGGCGGCTCCGATACGGTCCAGGCTGAACTCTTCGTCACCTCGATCAACGTCGAACCCGACGTCAGGTTCGGCCTCAACTTCGGATTCTGATCATGCTTCAGGTTCTTGGAACGGCGGCTCCATGACGGCCTCATCATCGAACTTCGCGACGGAAGAGATCAAATCGACGCTTCGAAGCGGCGACGGAACGCTCGTTCTCGATCTCCTCGCCGAGATCGAAGCCTCGCCATTCGCGAAGCAGGTCGTCGAAGCCCTTCAGCAGACGCTTCCCGAAATCAAGGATCACATACTCGCGTTCCAGGTCGCAAAAACCGTCAGGTATCAGCTGCTCAGGCTCCGGGGTGCGATCCAGCCCTCGACCCTCGCCGATCTCCAGGGGGTTCTCTCCGATCCAACGAAACGCGAGGATCTCGCCCTCGTCATGACGCGCCTCGAATCCTCCGATGCATTTCTCGCGAACGACCTGCTCCGAAGTTCCGCGTGGAACAACCTCCCGCCCGAAGTGCTTCCCTCGATCTGCAGCTACTTCAAGCGGTTCGGCGACATCAGGGATTCGGACGCGCTCGTCGAGCTGTGCCGTCACCCACAGCCCGTCGTTCTGGCCGCGGCCCTCGACGCCCTCGAGAAGATAGACCCGGACAACCTGCAAAGCCTGGTCACGCCCCTTCTCGATAATCCCAATCCCGGAATCCGCGCAAAAGCGATCAAAAGCCTGTATCGCTGGGACAAACCCCACGCCCTCCGGTATCTCGTCGAACTGATGTTTGCCCGGGAACCGACTGAACGGACTCTTGCCCTCCATCATGCAGCCTCGTTCCCGTATGCTGAAATCGAGCCCCATCTGCTCCGGTTTGCCGCCGAAGTTGATGATCCGAGGCTTCTTCTGCGAGTGAGCCTCATCTTCATGGCAAACGCCCACGTCGAACTTCCCTTCCGCCTCTATTGGATATGCCGGAATCTTCGGGGTCAGCATCAGAATCTCGTCAAGGGCATCCTGCTTGGCGTCGCGCGCTCGCTCGCGGATACGAAGAAAATTTCGATGAGCGCCCAGGAGTTCCTGGATCAGCTCAAAATTCGCGTCAGGAAAGAAGAGGAACGGCTTCTCCGCGCCTCGATCTCGAGCCTTGCCGAGCAGCCTCCGCTCTCTCCTGCAGCCGGCCCGCCAACGTGTGACGATCAGGACGCGACATCGAAGGCCGACGTTCGAGTGCTTCCCACGGTATCGGCCGGTTCTCCTCCAGCATCCTCGACGGATCACGCGTTCCTTCCAGATATCGACTCGTCCGACCCGAAGCTCGATCCGGATGAACCGGATACGGGGATCAAATCGGCGCTGCCTCCGACAAATATCGATGAGTATGATTCCCTCGACGCGACCGCTCGCATTCAGTTGCTGAACAGACTTTCGATCGACGGATACCGGCTCCTCAAATCACGCCTTCCCTCCCTCATCCGTGATTCCCGCGGCAAGGAGCTCGGTGCCCTGATCAAGGTCGTCGGAAGGTTCGGATCGTCCGAAGATGCGCAGATCGTCAAGCCGTATCTTGCGAAAGAGAATCCCGACGAGGTTTCCGCCGCCATCGATGCCCTCTCGAAACTCGATTCCGAGTATCTGTGCATCTACCTGCCCCAGCTCATGCAGCACAAGAACGGCAAGATCCGCATGAACGCGACCCGCGCGTTTGGCGGCATCGACCGCGACCAGATCAAAAGCCTCGTGTCGAGTCTCCTGATGTCCAACAGCGTTCGCCAGCGCGCCCTCGGAATCCCGGCGGCAACGCTCGTCGACTTCGGCCTCGTTCGAGAGCCACTTCTCAAGGCCTTTCACCAGGAGGCAAATCCCGAACTCGTTGAAAAGATCGGCCTCATTCTCTGCTCGAACCCCGACCGGGAAATCCTCCATTCCGTCGCCCTTGCCGTCGAGGCAGCACCCGTCGGAATCGCGGAGCAGAAGAAGGTCGTTCTGAAACAACTCGCGGAGAAGCTTTCCATTGCGCTCGACAAGATCTCCTCCCCGGAGGAACTCCTTGCGGGCGAAACAGCGGCGCTCGAAAAACCGAAATCTCCCGGCCCCGAAGCGCAGGAAGCAGTTTCCGCCGCTTCCGACGGCCAAGAAGCCGCGGCCGCGACGGAGCCGAAGGAGAAGATCGCGAAAGCCTTCCAGGCCTGTCCCATCGTTCGCCAGACAAAACCGGAGCAGATCGAGCTTGAACGGAAAGAACAGCGTGCGAAGATGACGATCTTCGTCTGGATCCTCGTCGCCGTCGTCTGGGGCGCGATGCTCGTCTCGATTCTCTCCCGCTTCCTCTTCGGCGAATAATACATATTATATAATATGATGTAGGGGCGGGTTTCAAACCCGCCCCTACGCGCTATTCGGAGGGAACGACAAACCCACTGTGGCGATGTGGCGTGCCGTTCCTGTTCGTCAGTGGACCGTGAGGGAACCGGCGGGGTTCACGGCCTGCAGGGCTTCTTCCTCGAGTTCGAAGTATTCTTCCGCCACCCTGTTTTCATCGACATCGGAACCCTTGCCGCCCATGGGATACAAGCTCCGGATCGTGCCCCCCATGGTATACAACTGCCAGGTGAAGGTCCGGCCGTTCACGGCCGCGTCGAACGTGAGGGCGCCGGGCACCGAGCCCAGTTTCCGGGCGCTTTCGATGGCGATGTGGCCGAGTGCAAGAAGGGCCTGCGCCGAGCAGCCGACGGTGAACCCGCCCTTCTTCTTTTTTGCGTTCGGCAGGGGGCCTGAGCCGTCCGGGTCCCAGGTGAAGGCGCCGGTGTAGGCGAACTCGCTGCCGGCGTTGTCGAGCGTGCTGACGTATTTCGCGTTCCCGTTCTGCTCGTCGCGATAGAACTTGTACCACCAGTGATACCCGCTCACGCCGGTTCCCTTGATCTCGCCGCAGATGACGTGTTCGAAGCCGGCGCCCGATCCGAACCAGTTGCGCTTGAGGTCCGACATCGTCGTTCCGGTCGATGAGAGGGCCTGTTTGATCACCGGGTCGTTCGCGATCGAAGCCAGGTAGGCGTCGATGTCCTTCGAGAGCCGGTCGTTGTCATCCGTGCCGACGCGGGGGTCGAACTGGACTGCAAGCCGGTAGGCCGCTTCATAACTCGCGGGCACTTTTTCTGCTATGGGCTTGAACAAGGTCGTGCGGAGCCCCTCGTTCTTTTCGACGTCGACCGCGTCACGATCGAGGCCGGGAATCGGCGCCGCCGACTTTGCGATCGCGTCACGGATCGCCTGCGTGTTTCCGCCGGCGCGAACCGACGAACGGGACGTGGGATTCTGCGAACGGAATCTTGTTTCGGCCCTCGCAACCGCCGTTTCAAAATCGGCTTCATCAGCGATCAGGCCTGTGGCAATGCTGTTTTCCAGCGTCCGCTTCAGCGAAGCATCCTGGATTCCGTCGAGGCGGGAGTTCCAATCGATGCCTTCCTGTCCGTAGGACACGGGCACAATGCCGCAAAGAAGAAAAACGATACCAAAGGAAATACCAAACCGTGAAATACTGCGCATGTGTTACTCCATACTCGTGATATTGATACGCGCAAACTACGGGGAATGAGGGCCAGAGGACGATACGTGTTACTCGCTCGGACGATACGGTGTCCGAATACCTTTTCAGTGTATGGCTTCAGCGTTGCGAAAACAAGCCCCCCCAATTTCGATTACACCCCTGTCACTCCAACAATTCGCTGTTTTCACCTGCATCTGCGCCGTTTCAACCCTCCAAAAAAATATATTGAAATTTCATTCTCCAAACTTGTACTATTTCCCATCAACTTCCTGGAACTCTTCGGTATCCTTTTTTGATATGACATTGGAGGCTCCCATGAGGAATTTCATTCCCCGGTTTCTTCTTGTACTGCTGCTTGCGGCCCTTGTCGTTTCGTTCACGGCGTGCCGGAACACCGGTTACGGCGATTTCGATTATGTGTACCCCGTCGACCTAGGTTCGGGCGTCATCCGGGGAACGATCACCCGGACGCCGGGCCTCTCGATTCGCGCCGCCGCGGCTCCTGTGCCTGTCGCGGGAGCCGACGTCTGGCTCGAGGAGTTTCCGTCACTCAAGGCCGTCTCCGACGCACAGGGAAACTATCGCATCGTCGGCGTTCCGGCCGGCACGTTCAAGGTGGTCGCCAAGTTCAATGACAATGTGACCGTCTATAAAATGCGCTCGACGTCGAACACCCTCGTCGAGAAGGATGAAAAGGTCGTCGACCTCGGCCTGCTCACGGCGACGAACATCGTCCGCGGCATCATGACCGACGAGAACGGCAATGTTCTCCCCCAGGGAACCCCCATTTACCTCTGGGGCGAGGTATTTTATATCGGACAGAATGGTTCTTTCGTGACACCGCCTCTGCCGACGTTCGAAGGCCTGAATTCGATATTTGATCTCGTCGTCAATCCTGGCCAGTCGAACCAGTTCAACATCCCTGTTTCCTTCGTATCGGCCGATCGCCCGCTCGAAGTGGTCATCACCGTTCCCACGAGCGGCGGCTCCTCCGCATCGGCGATGCCGACGGTTCTTCTCGTCGCGATGAAGGACGACGCGATCAGGACGACCGCCTCACCGAATGAGCAACTCACCGTCACCGGCGTCATCACGCCCACCGACACGTCGAACGACAATCTCGTCTGGTCGACCACCCGCGGCACGTTCGGCAACGACACCCAGACCGACGGCGGCAAGCGCATCCGCACCTGGACGGCCCCCGACACGGCCGGCATCGCGACGCTCAGCCTCCGCATCATCGCCGCGAACGGCAAAATCGCCACCGCGAGCCTCCCGATCCTGGTCGGCGCCAACGTCACCTACACCGTCACCTATAACGGAAACGGCAACACCGGCGGCTCCGTCCCCGTCGACGGCTCGACCTACGCCAACGCCGCGAACGTCACCGTCCTGGGCAACACCGGAAATCTCGTGAAAACCGGCTTCACCTTCGCCGGCTGGAACACCAGCGCCGACGGCAGCGGCACCGATCGGGCTGCCGCCTCGACCTTCGCCATGGGCGGCACCAACGTGACGTTGTATGCCAAGTGGACGGCCAATCAGACCTATTCCGTCACATACAACGGAAACGGCAATACCGGCGGCTCCGTCCCCGTCGACGGTTCGACCTATGCCAACGCCGCGAACGTCACCGTCCTGGGCAACACCGGAAATCTCGTGAAAACCG
>CAYMEN010000010.1:78872-84843 GCA_964389325.1 uncultured bacterium
GCACCAACGTGACGTTGTATGCCAAGTGGACGGCCAATCAGACCTATTCCGTCACCTACAACGGAAACGGCAACACCGGCGGCTCCGTGCCGACCGACAACGGCGCCTACGAGAACGGCGCGAACGTCACCGTCCTGGGCAACACCGGCGCCCTGGCCAAGGACGGCGCCAGCCCGCTCGGCTGGAATACTCAGGCCAACGGTGCGGGAACCTTCTACCCGTTCAGTGGGTCTTTCAATATGGCCGCTGCCGACATCACCCTGTATGCGGTCTGGCCGACAGTCTCAGCCGATTCCCTGCCGTTCTCGCTGACGCTGAACTGGACCAACCCGGAATCGGCCAACTACCAGTTCAAGGTCGTGAAATCGAATACATCCGCAGCCATCGACACGTTCGCCGAGGTGAGTGCAATCGCGGGTGCCGATCTGATCATGGACTGGACGGCCAATGCCACCCAGACCCAGGTGCTCAACCTTCGATCGAATACCACCTGCTTCCTGGCCATCGCCGCCAAGAAGGGAGCGTTCGAGTATCTCTACCCGGTTGTTTCCCCGAAGACGACCAATATCGCGTCTCCGAATGTTCTCAGTCTGGCCAACGGCGATCTGATGTTCGCCTACAAGGACCTCGCCACCAACCGGGGCAAGACCATCGTTTATGGCATCAACGGCCTCCCGAAAACCCAGCCCACGGATTTCTACGCCAACACCGTGGCCGATACGTGGAACACAAAATATGACATGAAACTCAGCGCAGCCAACATCGTCTACATCGGGTTCGCCTCGAGTGACGGCGCCACCGGTTGCTACTACTCCCGGATCAACACCGATGGTTCGTGGGTGGGGACAAAGATCATCTCCTCGAACTACACAGCCTCCTTCTTTGGCCCGGAACTGGCGATCAACGGTGATCGCCTGTTCTACTACACATCCGGGAACTGGAGCGGCACCAACCAGGGTTCCCAGTGTGCGATGAGCAAACTCAGCGACAACTCAACGCTGACGTTCCCGACGCAGGTTGAGTTTGGAAACCCCAAGGAAATCCGGGGTATTGCCGCCTGCGGCGTCGGCACCGACGAGAAGTTCATCGCCTTCGACGCGGCCGAGGAATCCAATCTCGACCTTTATTACAGCGTCTACAACAACGCCGGCGCGGTATCGAAGGCCCGTGCGGTGATTGCCAATACCAGGTCGGGGCTCATGGGTGCATTGAAGATGAGCAACAACAATGCGATGGTTGCCTACCAGGACAGCAACGACAGCAACCAGGGCAAAATCCGGATCTATGACGACGCCGGCACGCTCCAGGCCGGCCCGGTGATCTTCGGCACCACCCAGGACAGCTGGCAGTTGCCGATGGTCAACACCGACGCGGGTAAGGTCCTGATCGCCTACGGAGACGGTGCCGACGGCAAAAAGGCCAAGTTCGTGGTGCTCAACACCGACGGCACCGTATCGGTCGCTGCGACGGCACTCGCTGCTGGAGCCGCATTCCCGATCGGCGCCACCAATGTCGCCACCGAGAACAAGATCGCGATCGTCTACAAGGATGCCGCGAGCGCCGTCTACTGGTATGATTTCCTGAACGGCTACTGAGGAACCCCCAAACAACCGGGTTCGGCGAATGTCCGAACCCGGTTTTTTCATGGTTCCTGTTTCAAATCCTCCCGCCGTTATATAGTATAATATTTATATATGTTACTTATTCGTCTTGAGGAGACTGTGGTAATGAAGCACCTGAAACATCGCTTTGAAAACAATTCTTTATGTGTCGAAAAAGTCGAACGTGAAACTCCGGGGTTTTTCGGGAAATTCACGGAAGGATGAATACGCTCCGAAATACTCATCGCCTGCCATCCTGGGAATAATCACAATTTTCCTTCGTGGTGAGGTATCGAACCACGAACAAGGCGGGTCATGAGTTCCCGGTCACCCTTCGCCTCAGGTTGGCCGGAAGCTGGTCCATCAGGCATGAAGGCCTCCCCGTTCGCCCTGAGCTTGTCGAAGGGCGAACGGAAAACGGCAATGCTGCGAAAGATACTCATGCGCTTGCCCTGAATCGTCGTTCTTCCTGCTCAACAGAGTATGGTATACTTTTTTTGAGAGAGAATTATTACCGAATACCGATAAGAAGGTAGACTTTCGCCCGCTCCCGGAAGAATTGCGCCAGGTATCCCATCTGCAAACATCAGGAGAGAATCGATGAAGGAACATGTCTTACCGGCTCTTTGCCAGACGCTTTCTGGGCTTCCGGCCGATCGCCGGTCGGTCCGCACCATCAAGCGGATCATGCGGTGCATGGAAGCAAGCCTTGGTGCCACGGCAGCGGCGCTGGTCTGCAAGAACAAGCGCACCGACGAACTCGAAGTCACCCAGAGCCACAACATCTTCCAGGAAGCGGCCAACGCGTATCACCGCCAGGTCGGAACGGGCGCGATCGGCCGGCTGTTCTACTCCGAACCTCTCCTGATCATCAAGCGCGACGCCAATCCTGAAGAATACCAGGAGATGAAGATCGAGACCGACTACCGGATGGCTGTCGCCGCCCGGGTTTCCTCATCTGCGGGCGTGTACGGGTTTCTCGTCGTCTACTTCGAGTGCGACCCGCAGGACTCCCCTCTCGTCATCCAGCTCGTCCAGGCCGCTGCCGGCCTCTGCGGCGCCGCGAAAGAGCGGGAGGAACTGCTCGACGCCCTCGACGATCTCCGGCGGTACGACCCCGACACCGGGCTTCTCTGCTACACCTACTTCATGGACCGTCTCGCCGAGGAACTCGCAAAGTCCCACCGGTACAAACTCCCCCTGTCGCTCATCGTGATGGATGTCGACAACTTCAAGCCGATCATCAAATCCTGCGGCTCGCACTCGGGCATCGAGCTCCTTCGCGAGCTTTCCGACGCCCTCAAGTTCTGCATCCGCGGCGTCGATATCCTGGGCCGGTTCGGAAGCGACGAGTTCATCATGTATTTCCCGAACACCGAGATCGACCGCGCCGAGGCCGTCATACGTCGCTATCGCGACGAACTCGCATCGCGCACCTTCACGAAGCACGGCCTCAAAACATCGATGTGCTTCGGCATCACCTCGGTCAAGAACGACGACACCACCGCCACGATGATCGAGCGCGTCACCTACGCCCTCTACGATGCCCGCCGCATGGGCCCGGCCAGCATCGCGATCAAGGAATAAACTGCGGCGCGACACGCATCGGGTGTCACCGACACTACAGAAATTGGCACCGCGGCGGTGTTCCGACGATGGAATTCCGCCGCCGGTGATATATACGGTATTTTATTTATTGAGTTCGAAAACCGTCACACTGCTTCCCGGTTGGATCGAGAAATCGAGGCTCTCGCCGTTCCCACCGCCGGAAAACTTGATCATATAGCAGGACATTGGCATCAGAGTGAACGGTGACGCTTCGAGGGACGCATCGCTCACCAGGTTCTTCCCGGTCTTGATCGGGCCGGTCAGCGTGATCGGGGCAAGATCGCCGAACCTGTATTCCGTGTTCCAGTCGAGGGTATTGAATCCGTAGATGCTGTTCGGCACGTCGAGATACATCGCGAGCATCCACTGGGTGAAAATCGTTTCGAACGGTTTGCCCGTCACGGCTTCGACGGCGGCCATGCCGGTTTTCGAGCTCGCATACAGGCTTTTGAGTGCCGACGGGTCTTTCTCGGCAAGCCATTCGCCAAACAGGGCGACCTGACCATACTGCGCGTTGCTGCCCCACCCGTCGTCCTGGACCAGCGGCACCTGGTTCATCGCGTTGAAGTAGTACTGCATCTGGATCGCCTTCGACTGGTTCTTTTCATTCGTAACCTTGAAGCCGCAGACGCTTTCGGCGTAAGCCGAGAGCGCTTCGTTCAGCCATGCGTCGTCCGACGTCACCCCATTCTTGATCCTGTTCGAGTAGAAGATCATATGCTGGAACTCGTGCGCCATCGTGCTTTTCATGATATCGAGGGTCAGCGCGTCGCTTCCTTCCACCCGCAGGTTCAGATAGAAGATTTTCAGCTCGTTGCTGATGCCGTTCGTCAGGCGGTCGGGCGGATACAGGTCTCCTGAGTAGAAAAAGCCCGCGAGCAGGGGATCGATATCGCTCAACGTGGGAGATATCAGGATGTATATATCATTCCCGAGGTCGATGCCCGTGGGTGTCTCGCCGCTTTGCAGCTCTTCGCCGAATGTCGCATGCATCGTGGTGAATATGGAATTCCAGCCGGCGATCAGGCTGTTGAAATACGCTTTCACGGAATCCGTCTGCGTGATCGCCGAATCAGCATAAAATCTCAGATATCCCGAGCCGTCGGGAAGCTGCGTGGAGGAATACAGGTTCCCCGTGACCGGTAAATACCCGCCGTCGCTGTACACTTTGAAAACGTGCGTCGCGCCCGGCGCCGCCGCACGGATCGATGCCCGGTCCGGCCGGGAAGGCGCTCCCTTCACGAACCTCGAATGATTCCGTTCGAGGGAGCGGAGCCCGGCATGGAAGCAGGAGAGCCGGCTGCGCTCGAACGCACGGACGCCAGCCGTGATTTCGCTCCTGGCCGAGGCAGCGAACGGCGACTGGTTTGCCGACAGAACGATCGTCTGGGAAGCCGAGGTGAAATTCGCGAGCAGAACCCCGGCAACGCTCGAGTTCGTGAAAGCCGGGACCGAGAAGGAGGTCTCGCCGGACGGCACTGGCCAGCCCGCGGAGGTATATCCCGTCGGGGTGGCGAGCTGCGTGAAGTCGAGCGCTCCCGACACCCCCTCGAAACCCGTGTCAGGGCTGAGAACGCCTCCTCCTCCTCCTCCTCCGCCACCGCCGCCGCAGCCGGTGGTAAGGAGTGATGTTGCCAGGAGAAAGCTCCAGAGAAGAGTGCGGAGGGGATGTTTCATAATGTCAGTCGACTCCGAAAAAAATCATGGATCCGTTCGGTCGTGAAGAAGCCCGAATACGGGGTCAGTATACCACAGGGAACTTGACGCCTCTCCCGGTCATTCGTACAATTGCGATATGATGAAGCTGAAATCACGCATACTTCTCGTCTGGCTGCTGATCTTTTCGCTCGTCGCGCAAGGGTACGCGCCGCTGCTGGCGCAGACTCCGGATGCTCTCCAGGCGGCGAACGAGCGGTATCAGTCGACGTACAAAACCTATTCGTCGGCCGTCTCCTCTGGAGCGCCGATCGACGAGATCCAGTCGAAGTTCAACGCCTACATGGAGGCGTATTCCCAGTATCAGCGACTCGTCACGCAGTCGCGCGGCGGGGCGCAAGTGACCAATGCCCCCGAAACGCAGGCCGAATCAACTACGCAGGCTGCGAGTCCAGGGAAAACATCATCGGAACAATCTTCCCTCACCCAAGGTGCCTCCTCTGCCGGCACGCTCATCACCACGACGGTGCCGCAGACGGCCAAGGGCTGGTTCGGGAAGATGTTCTCCGCCCTCAAGGAAAAGTTCCTCGGGAAAGAGGGCTCGAAAGAGATGCCCCTTCTCGAAAGAATCGCCTGGAACATCGGCAAGGCGATCGTTCCCTCGTTCGCGGTCATGCTCGCGACGGCCCTGCTCGCCCCGCTTTCCCCGGTCGCGATGATCGTCGGCGGTATCGTCGTCGGCGCGGCGATGGGCGGCGTCATGACGTATGCCTACGAAAAGCGTATGAATGCGAAGTATCGCGACGTTCCCAAGGAAGACCTGAAGATCTGGCGCGACGTCACGGTCAGCGCGGCCGTCGAGGCCGTGATGGCCCCGTTCAACCTCATGACGGGCGGCCTGTTCAGCACCGTCGGCCCCACCGTTGGCTCCGCCATCACCCGCGTCGCCCTCACCCAGGCGGCCATCGGGTTCGCCGGCAGCGCCGTGTCATCGAGCGTCGGCGGCGCCGTGAAGAATCTCTGGGCGAAAAACGTGTTCCACTACCCCGAAAAAATAGCCTCGGCCGAGGCCCGGATCGATGCGATTCTCGAGTCGCACGTGCGAT
>CAYMEN010000010.1:84853-100147 GCA_964389325.1 uncultured bacterium
TGCGATCGGGGCTTCCCCTGACCGCGAGCGAGACTCTCGAACTCAACAAACTCCGCGCCGATATCGACACGATGAAGGGCGAAAGCTACTCGGCAGAAGACTTCACCAAGGACCTCAAGCGAGCCGCCCTCAGTTCGGTCATTACCGGGTTCGCCGGCTCAGTCATCTCCGACAAGATGTACACCTACGACAAAGGACGCTGGGCTGATCGCCTCTCGGTCAAGGTGTTCGGCTCGACCGCCCAGGGCAAGGCCCTGTCGAGCCTCGTCTCGACGATTCCCACGAATTTCGTCGGCGGCATGGCCGGGGCGGAGCTCGAAAAGCAGTTCATCAACACCGACATCGACGAGGTTCGCGCCGAGCGGAACGCGTATCCGCCCGGAACGGCTGCATACGAGTATTACAACTCCGTCATCGCGGGTCTCGAAACAAAAAAAGATTCGATCAAGCCCATGGAAGCCGGCCTGAACTCGGCCGCCAACAATCTCGCCGTGCGCGCCGGCCAGTTGTCGGTCCAGGCTCTCAAATACAATCTCTACGACGCTCCCAAGGCGCGCAAGGCAGCTATCGAGGATCTCTACCGCCTCCAGAACGAAGACTGGAAAAAGGCGAACACCCTGTACGAAAAGTATCAGGCCCTCGTCGAGGGGAAACCGAATATCAGGTCGTACCGCAACCCGGTCACCTACGCAAAAGCCCTTCAGGCTTACAATTCGAAAGTATCCGCGGCACGCCAGGAGTGGATGCAGCAGTGTGTCGTCGCCCAGAACAACGAACAACTCCCGTCGAACGTGACCGCGAAACAGGACATCGCTCAGAAGTTCGACCGCGACCTCAAGCTCAACCAGATGCTCGAGCTCGGCAAGCTTTCCGGTGGTGAAAAGCACGTTCAAGCCATGATGGAGATCCTGAAGGCGAACAACCCCGAGTATGCCGCTCTTCCGGCGGATCAGCTCCGTTACAAGGCGATCACGGCGATCGCGAGATCCTACGACGACAAGTATGCCCAGTGCAATCAGAAAGTAACATCCCTGAACGAAACGCTTCAGAAATACAAGGATTACAAAGCCGGCAAAATACAACTCACCGAAGACGAAGCCCGGGTTCTCGACGGCAGGCGTGCCCTGATCAGCCCCTCGCAGTACAAGGCCGCGCTGGTTGAGCAGAAGGTCTATGAAATGAAGTCGAAAAACACCCGTTGGGATGTCGTCGAAATGCGCATGCCCGAGATCCTCATCCAGGCCGAGCGTGAAACCCTCAACACCTACGGCGGCTGGAACGGGGTCATCATCTCTGAAATGTATGCGAACGGGCTCGCCCGCTACAAATATGATCCCGAAGGCCGGGTGAACTTCGCCGCCGAAATGAAGAAACTCGTCGCGAAAGTCCCCGGCATGGTCGAGTCCGGCATCATCAACGATTACAAGAACGACGTGAACTCGGCGATCACCAGTAACGTCCTTCCCAAGAACACCTCCGACAACGTGATCGAGAACTTCATGGGCACGTTTGCCAAGACCGCCATCACGAGCGGCACCGGCAGCGCCATCGACACCGTCTACGCGACCTCGAAGGAACGGATTCTCCAGGGCTTCAAGCGCTGAACTGACGTTTTTTTCAGCGTCTCCGTCGCGTCACCGGATGAACAGGACGTCGAGGATACCCAGGTATTTCTGCGCGATCCAGGAGCCTTCCTGGCGCGCCCTGAACTCGAGCGGGCCGTCCTGTTTCCATCCGTTCAGAGCGGAGGAAAGATGGATTCCTTGGCTTGGAGGTATCCCAGCGGTACTGTCCGATTGGGACCTGGTGTGCGGAGACAACGGCAGCAGTCGTCAGGATGAGCCAGGGCCGGAAGGGGCCTTCGGTTCATCTGGGTTCCTCCCGCTCACGAAATGGAGGGTCAGTTCGAGGCCTGATGGGCGGGAACCAGCACCGTCAACCGCTCGAACGGGATCTGGAAGCGGGCGAACTGGTATCGCATCTCCTCCACCAGGCCGGCGAAACGGTCCTGCTCGTACAACCCTGTGACGAAGAGGTGCCAGTCGCTCCTCTGGCGGCCGAAGAACAGCATCGGCCGGTCATCGCCTTCGGGCGGCACGTAGCCGTACAGCGTGCGCCAGCCCTGCGTCTCGAGCCAGTCGAGGGCATCCGTCGTGGGTGCCTGGAAAAGAACGACCTGCATCGCCCGCTTTTCGAGCAGGGGCGCGAGCGCGCCGGGGAAGTCACTGCATCCTTCCCGGATCCAGCCCTCGGCCGCGGAAGGGGGCAGCATGCTTTCGAGATGCGCCGGCGCGAAGATGGTGTCGGTGGTCGGTCCATGGAGCAGAACCGGCTTGGCAAGATACCCGTCGGGTTCGAAGCCGGCGAGAAGCTCCCGGGACAACGGAGCAGCCGGAAGTCCGTACAACCCTTCGCGACGGATGTAGGTGAGAACGGATGCGGGAATCTCGTCGGAACCGGGTTCGATGCCTCTCCCGAGGAGGGCCCGGAGATCGCTTCCCGACAGGTTGGGAACCTTCACCCCCAGCCGGACCAGCTTCCCTTCGACTTCGAGGGCTTTAATCGACGGATCGCGGTTTTGCGGAACGTCTTCCCGCGGGAAGACGACCAGCGTCCGGCGTTCGCTCTTTCCGGGAAGCTGGCGGCGCGCGACGAGCTTCTTCAGCGCGTCTTCACCGACGATCTGAAACAGGTCGTCGATTTCCGAGCCGCGTTCCCTGATCGCCTCGCGCATCGCCTCGAAGAGGTTGTGCGGATTTCGCGAGGCGACGGCTTTCAGGTCGGCCTCACCCATGGTTTCGAGGCCGGGGATGTCGCCGGCCAGCAGACGGATCATGGCAAGCCTGTTCCCGAGCGGCGAGGCCTTGGACCGGTCGACGGGCTCAGGCACGGGAAGCATGTAGATCTTCTCGAGCTGAAGCCGCGTCCTCGCCTCTTCGATCATGGTGATCATGCCCTGGTGCGGCGGATCGAAGGTGCCGAGAAAGACACCGATTCGCGCTGCCTGCGTGGAAGGCAGCGCGGCGAAGATCAGGCAGACGGCCGCAAGAAGCGAGCGCCGAAGCGTCATCGCATGTCTCATCATCTGAACACCGGCCTCACGGGAGGACAGGTGGCATTCGAAACGCTTTTGGTGAACATGCCCTTGAAATTCGAGGCGTTCACCTCGGGTAGCGGCTCGGCCATCAGGCCGCGTTTCATCAGCATCTTCGGAACCGCGATGGGCATCGTGGCCTTCATGTTGTAGACCATCGAGGGGATCCACCAGAGGTTGATCCGCTGAGATTCGGGGAGTACGCGGTTGAGCAGAACGATAAGATTGTTCGTGCAATTATTCGTGACGGTATTGTAATACTCCCCCTGCCGGTTCACGGTCGCCTGGAGGATGCTCTCGGCGGCAAGGGCGCCGATCTGGCTTTGTGTGAGCTTCAGGGGATACAGAAAAAGCCGCTCTTTCTGCACATCGCACGACTGGGTCGTGTAGTCGTCCCAGGTCCCGAGAATCCAGGAAGAGCCGAACGTGTTCTTGAGGCCATCCTTGAGCGAGTAGTTCTGGTTGGTCCGCTGGTAAGCTTCTATGCTCAGGAACATCCCGACTGACTCTTCCCCGTTTTCATTGACCATGCCGCCCTTCCGGAACGTGAAGAGCATCAGCGCATGCGCGGCGATCCATTCGGGCGGGAAGGGCTTGAGAACGAAATACGCGCGATCGACCTTTGAGGTATCGATCGTCGCCTTCACGAATCTGAAATTCCCGTTGTTCCGCTCCTTGCCGGGAATGTAGCCCCAGCGCACGTCCTGCACCCTGTAAACGGGAGTGTCGTGTGAGATCAGTTTCGCCGGCCGCTGATGCGCTTTGAACGGCGGCAGCACGACGGCACTCTGGTCAAGCGGAGTGAAGTTGATGCTGGTGACCTTCAGATCCGTGATCTGGTCGGCCTGCCTGGCAGAGCCTTCGACAATGACGTTCTTTCCGTCGAACGGCCTGATTCTCGTCACGTCAATGCCGGTCAGGTTGAAAATCCGCCCGTCGCCCGTGCGCAAAATGACATAGGCGCCCTGGGTATGGTTGATGATCGAGGGAATGCCGGTGACACGATAATTCACCTGCGCCGTTGCGGGCAGAGCCGGGACGATGCATGTCAGCAGCAGAACGATGACCAACAGATGGTTCTTCATATGTTTCGATTCCCCTTTCACTTCGCGTGCATATTATTAACTATATTTTGAAAACTTTCCAGCAGACGTTGAGAGACCGCCTTGAAGTTGAGATCGACCATCCCCGCGATCGCTTCCTTGACGGTCGGTGGTGGATCGTTCTGGTACATCACGGTTCCTCCCCTCATCAGCACGTCGGCCGTGATGAAGGGGGAATCGATTTTTTGGAGCACGCTTCGGGGCATTCGCGGGATTTTCGAGAGCGATCCGGAAATTGCTTTCTTGATCTGTGTGGTCGGGATGGTGATGCCGGCTTCCCTGAGGGCTCTGTACACCAGTTCCGTGCAGTAGAGCGGCACGGGAGCGGCGCTCAGATCGAACACCAGTTCCCCGTTCTGCAGCCGGGAGACGGCGGATTCCTTTTCGGTGGAGACGAAGCCCATGTCGTAGACCGTCTCCTTGATGACATGGTAGGTCAGATACTTGGCCAGCGTGCGCACGAGGCTCTGCGTCGCGAGATGTGGCCGGATGAGCCGTATGTGCTTGGTCGGGTATCCGATGGACGGGTCGACAAGATAATCCTTCAGGTTCATGGCGACGATTCTGCTGAGGGATGTATTGACGGTCAGCTCGGGAGATACGATGTAGATGCCCTGCGGATCGACCGGATAGGGAAACCAGTCATACAGTTTCTTGATCTTCCCGCCCACCAGGCGGGGCGGCGCCCCCCTGTAGTAGGCATGCAGGGTTTTTACGGAGGACGGATTGATTTCGGCGGCGAGGCTTTTGAGCACGTGGCCCTTGATGATCATCCCGGCATGGACGAAACTGCAGTCTGGAACGAGAGAGCCGATCATCGCATACCATTGCGGGAACGCCCGGTTGTTTTCGATGATGATGTCGCCCGTTTCCGCCATGTCCCAGACGGCTTTCGGATCGAGGTCAATTCTCGGCGGGTTCGGAACCGAGGACGTATAGAACTCGACGACCTTATCCAGCGGCGAAGCCTGTGCGGACATCGCTCCTGCAAGGGTTCCGAAAAGAAAGACGAACACAAGAACGCAATGAATACCCGAGTGTGGTTTCATTCCGGACCTCCCGTGAAGAGTGTTCTTTTGCAGTTAGTATGACATACAAGGCATGAATTTCGCTACGGCCCACACATGCGCTTCATGTTGCATGCGAACCAGTTCTCACACTCCCTGAACATGCTCGAGAACTCCGTCTCCCCCGTGCCCTCTCGCCAGTCTCCCCCCGTCATGGCATGCCGATGCTCCCGGGGACGGAGAAAACCACCCGCACTCGTCCCTACTCTTCATCTTCCGGGGGGGCGGGAAGGATTGGTTGGAACACGATCGAGGAAGGGGAAACCACTATCTTCACAGCGGAGAAGCTGCCATCGTGTGAAACCGCATCGCCGGTTATCTCCGTCGACGTCGCGATCGTGGTGAGGCGGAGCACGGGGACGGCCATTCCGCTTCTCGAGGAGACGGCCACGTGGTACACGCCGGGCAGGATGTATCGACCGGCAGACCACGTTTCCTCTTGCAGGCCCGATTGATTCGAATCGGGGCTGAATCTTCCGTTCGGCGACTCGGCGCCGACGGCTGCAGAATACCAGATCATCCGTTCGGGGTCGGCGGCATTGCCCGGGTCGGGCTCGCCGATGCACAGGTCGAGGTCGGCCCCGACCGGCCAGGCGAGCTTCACGAACAGGTTCCTCCCGTCGACCGGCGAGGTATACCCGGCTTCGTTCATCGCGGCAAGAACCTCGTCCCATTCTGTTGCGCCTGCGAAGGCGAGGTCGGCGTACCGCATCTTCCCATACGGCCCGAGATACCCTGCGTATTCACCGGGGCCGGGGAACGCAATCGACATGCCCGTCGCACGTCGGTACCTGTCTCCGACCCTGACCGTGACGGGAACGGGATTCGATGTCGTTATATATTGCCTCATATTGTCAGCGGCGATGTTCGCGTTCGGGAACGTCGAGCGGAGATTCGCGACGAGGTCCTGCAGATCGCGGTGGTCCGGGAACTCGAACGCCTGGACCAGGTACCGTTCGGAGCCGGTCAGTCCATAGGACGCGTCGACGAGAGCCTCGCGGGCCCCGGCGAGAGCGTTGAGGTTGAGCGGGAGGTCGGCCCTGATCGCGGCGGCCCAGGCGGCGAACCTCGTCACGAGGCCGGGGATCTTCGCCATGTCGACCACCGACATCGTGCCCGAGTATCGGCCGGAGAGGGGGGCGGATTCGTAGGCAGATTTGAAGGCGGAGGCGGCCGTGCGGCCGAACGCGAGACCGTCCGCGGGCACGGATGCGGAGAGGCTTTTGAACAGCGTTTCGTAATTCCACCCCGGAGCAGGCACGTTCGCCTGGGAGAACGCAAGATACGAGGTGTGGTCCTGGAGCTGGACGGCGATCTCGAACATGCCCATCAGGCACGCGTCGAGGCCCAGGAAATCGAGCGGCCGGAAGCCCCCGTGGACCTTCGTTCCGTAGGCGAGCGCCGTCTGCAGGTCGGGGATGCTCATCATCGCGGACGCCGAATCGTCAGATATAATAGCTGACCGTATTGATACAGGGCGCCAGCCGGTGCCGTGCGAGGCGATGACGAGGGCCATCCGCCGCGCCGGAAACGCCCGGTAGCCCCAGGAGATGAAATCGGCGAGCACCCGTGGATCGGCCGCGTTCACCCCGGCTGTTCCGCCCAGTTGCGTCGTTTTGCCGGTTCCGAGCAGCATTCTTCTGGTGCCCAGCGCCGTATCCTCGTTCTGGACGATCACGGCCGCGTTTGCGGGCGGCCCCGCCCGCTTCATCTCCTCGATGTCCTCTTCGAGGACGTTCGAAAGGCCGTTGTCGCCGCCCTGGTAGACGAGGATCGTCCATTCGCGCGGAAAAGAGCCACGCTGCGCAGTCTCGAGGGCATCGGCCGCGGCATCGACGGCGGAACGCACCTCGGCGACGTCATCGAGCCGGGTTCCGCCGGTGATCTTTTCGGGATGCTTTTCGAGGATGTCGGTGATGGCGAGAACGACGGCGCGAATCTCCCCGTCGGTGATCTGTGTCGGATCGATCCGCCTGCCGAATCGGTCGCGCAGGGTTCGCGCGATGAACGAGCGGGCCGTCGAGTAGACGGTGATAGCCGCCTGTTTCGTGCCGAACAGTCCGGCCGCGTCTGCGGCCATCCACTCGAGGATGAAGCCGGAATAACCGCTGTGCTTCGCCCGCAGGACGATCTGGTCGCGGATCGTCATCGAGGCGATCGAGAATGTCCCGGTCTTTCCTGCCGTGGCCGAGTTGGCCGGATCGTCCTCGACGGTGATCTGGAAGACGCTCAGGTCGAGCATCGCCGCCCTGGCCGCTCCGCGTGCCGACCCGCCATCGATCGAAAGGACACCGCCGAGGCTGGTGTGTAGAGCCACGTCGCCGATATCGATCGAGCCGGTGACGGAAAAGTTCGTCGGAATCGGGTATGAGAACGGCGGCAGCCCGCCCGACTGGCCCGAGCAGCCGGTCATCAGCGCAATGACGACCGCGAACGCCGCTGCAAGGGCGAAGCGTGCGAGAGATCCGCTGCGACCCGTTACGATCCTTGCCCGCAGCACTTCTTGTATTTCTTCCCGCTGCCGCACGGGCAGGGCTCGTTTCGGCCGGCCTCGGGGCCGCGCGCGGGGCGCGCGCCGGGGCCCGGCCTGGTGATGACCGCGTCCTCGATCTCTTCGATATCCCGAAGCTCTTCGTCGTAATCCGGCAGGTCGGGCGGCGGATTGAAGAAATTCCGAATCACTTCCCTCTGTTCATCGGAGTTTTTTCGAACCTGATCCGTGTTGAAACAATCCCATCCCGACATTTCGGTGACAACGTCGTCGAAGAAGCGCATCGATACGCTCTCGCTGGTCAACTGGAGAATCTTCTCGACGGGCTCGGCGGCCATCATGTTCAGATCGTCGGTCGTGAAATACTCCTCATCGATGATTCCGGCGGTGATCTGCATCGAAAGATCGTCGACCAGTTCGCCGGGGTGGATGTCTGCGGCGATCATCGCGATAAACGTGACGAACTCGGCATCTTTTTTCGAGCGGGGCCTGCTGAGCAGGCGTCGCAGGAGGATGATGAAGGGCTCGCGCGGCTGTTCCCCGCGCGCGACAAGGCAGCCCAGCGCCTCGATCGCGAGTTCCCGCACCAGCTCCGGCTTCTTCTCGTCATCCGCAAGCTCCATCAGGCCCGACACGTCGGGGCCGGCCGTCATGGCGAGCAGGCGCGGCATATAATCGACCATCATCCCGCCCCAGACCATGTCGAGATCGTGCTCGTCCGCCGCGGAGAGAGACTCGATCAGGAGCGGATGCGCGCGGCGTTCCCGGAACGATGCGAGGAGCATCGCGGCGTAGATGTGCCCCATATACTCGGGCTTTGAGGCTTCACTGGAGTTGTTGACGGCGTTCTCAAGGAGTTCGAGCAGGGGGACGACGGCGTCTTCCCGGCGTGCGACGAGCTCGCGAACGGCTTCCGTCGGGAACCGGTCGTTCGCCCGGAGAATCGCTTCGATCTGGGCGGTCACGGCTGTCTGGATCATCTGGCGGCCGGCTCCAGGTGGGTCTTACCACCCATGTAGGGGCGCAGGACGTCGGGAATGCAGACCCTGCCGCCCTCGTCCTGGAAGTTTTCCATGATCGCGACCCAGGTGCGGCCCACGGCGAGGCCGGAGCCGTTCAGGGTGTGCACGAACCCCGTCTTGGCGCCCTTTCCTTCGCCCTTGAACCGGATGTTCGCCCGGCGGGCCTGGAAGTCCTCGAAGTTGCTGCACGAGCTGATCTCGCGATAGCAGTTCTGGGAAGGCAGCCAGACCTCGATGTCGTAGGTTTTCGCCGCCGAGAAGCCCACGTCGCCCGACGAGAGGGTGACGACGCGGTAGGCCAGGCCAAGCCGCTTGAGCACTTCCTCGGCGTTGGCGAGCAGGGACTCGAGTTCTTCGCCGGATTTGTCGGGATGCGCGTATTTCACGAGCTCGACCTTGTCGAACTGGTGCTGGCGGATCAGGCCGCGCGTGTCCTTCCCGTAGCTGCCCGCCTCGCTGCGGAAGCAGGGGGTGTAGGCCGTCATCTTCATCGTCAGCGCCGACTCAGGCAGGATTTCCCCGGCGTAGAGATTCGTGACGGGCACCTCGGCGGTCGGAATAAGATAGTAATCGGTATTCTGCAGTTTGAACAGGTCTGCCTCGAACTTCGGCAGCTGGCCGGTTCCCCGCATCGCGTTCGAGTTCACCATGTAGGGCGTCCAGACTTCGCGGTACCCGTGCTCGCCGGTATGCAGGTCGAGCATGAACGTGGTCAGCGCGCGCTCGAGGCGGGCGCCGTCGCCGCTCAGGACCGAGAATCTGGCCCCGGCGATCTTCGAGGCGCGGTCGAAATCGACGATGCCGAGTTTCGTCGCGACGTCGACGTGGTCTTTCGGCTGGAACCCGAACGTCGGGGCTTCGCCGATCCGACGCGTCTCGACGTTCTCCTCGTCGCCGCCGCCCGCGGGAACGCCGGCGTTCAGGATATTCGGAAGGGTCATCAGGATCTCGTCGAGCCTGCCGTCGACCTCGGCGACCTTCTCGTCGAGGCTCTTGATCCGGTCGGAAACCGATTTCATTTCGGCCAATATATCATCGGCGGGCTGCTTCGCCTGCTTGCGTTTCGCGATCTCCATCGACGCCTGGTTGCGTTTCGCCTTGAGCTGTTCGACCTCGAAGACGAGGTTTCTGCGGTCGGCATCGAGGGATTCGAGCGGGGCCAGCTTCGGGAACGGGAGCGTGGCCGCGTGCGGGACGAGCGCGTCGATCGCCGCCTTCGAGCGTTTCGGCTCCACGCCCGCCTTCTTCAGCAGGTCGACGACGGCCGGATCGGAAAAATCGACGTCGCACCGTCGGATCATATTGACCTTGAGGCCATCGGGGTTCGTGCGGATCCACTTGATGTCTAGCATGCTCGTCTCCTGGAATGACTGGAAGTGATGGTGAAAACGAAGTGTACTCCGTCAGGATCTCCGTTTCAAGATGAGAGACCCGAAAAACAGCAGCGGCACGACGATGCCGATCAGAAACACCCATTTCATCGTGTCAGAGAGTTCGCCGCCGGATGCCAGGACTGCGGAGAACCGCTCAGGCCCGAGGCCGGTGAGATACACCACCCCGTTCACGTAGCCCTGGGGCGTCCCACCCTTGAAATCAGCCAGCAGCCAGACGTCCTGCCCGGCCAGCAGAAACCGTTCCTTCACACGCCACGCAACGGTGGCGGATGCAGGCAGCGCCTCCGCCATCGCGCTTACGATGGGGGCCTGGTCGTGACGGACCTGGAGAAGATCATCCCACGGTTTGATTCCAAGCCATTCGCCGAATCGAAGCCTTGCCGAGCCATCCGTCATCTCGAATGGAGCGCCTGTCACGTCATCCTTCACCTTCCGGAACGTGTGTCGTTTCGTCCATTCGCCGGCCTTGCGAATATCCTCGGCCATCGATTCATACCGTTCGGTGCGTTTCCACAGGCAAGGCTGCTCGCCGCACAGAATCGGAACAGCGCCAGAAGCAAGTTCGAGCCGCCCCTTCACCCACGCGGGGCCGTCCTGCCGCAACACTTCATCGAGCCGCTTCTGAACCGCCGCCGCTGCATGTTTTCCGGCTTCGTCCCGCTCCGTGTTGACGATCTGCATGCCGATATACCCCATCGCCGAGAAGACGAGCGTAAAAAAGCAGGTGGCCCCAACAAGCCCGTGTATCAGACAGCCCATCGCCATGTATCTCCGGTTCACCGCACCATCGTGCGGAATCTATCACATCGCATGGTATCCACATGCCCCGCCGTTTGCAAATCCGCCCCTCTGGAGATAGCCCCAACGCCACACACCGCTTTGGGCCGCTTCGCGAAGCGCCCCCGGATATCGGTCTGACGCGGAGGGCTTCGCATCAGAGCGGCAGCGGCGGCGTCTCGGGGCCGGGCGGGGCGATGCAGTCGGGGCCTTCCACGGTTGCCGAGTTTACGGCGGTGGAGACTCTCGTTCCAATCATCGACGCTGCAGGGAATGGGCACAACAGGCTTTGAAGCGCACCCGTCTCGCCTGCACCGGCCGGTTCTTCGGCGGTTCCAAGCCACGCGGGCCAGAATTCCGGCGGGAGAATGCACGGCATACGGTCGTGGACAGGCGCGACGAGATCGTTCGGTGACGTCGTCAGAATCGCGCAAGTGTCGATCTCTCCCCCATCCTGTGAAACGGACGTTTCCCACAGGCCCGCGAAAGCGAACAGCTTGTCGTCACGCATCCGGAAATACCATGGGGCTCGCCGCCCGGCCTCGGATTTCCATTCGTAAAAGCCGGTGGCGGGAACGAGGCAGCGCCGGCGCCGGAATGCCGCGCGAAACGCGGGCTTCGTTGCGGCCGTTTCCGAACGGGCGTTGATCAGGGGCTTCGCGGGCTTTCCACCGGTCCAGAAAGGGAGGAACCCCCACAGGGCGTGCACGAACTCGCTAGAGCCGGTCGAAGGGGTGCGCCGCAGGAGAAGAACGGGCTGGGACGGGGCTATATTATATCTTGCCGTATACTGAACGGGCGGTTCGGCTTTCATCGCGTCGAGGAGGGACTGCCAGGTCGCGATGAGGCTGAATCGCCCGCACACGGGGTTGGCTCCGGGTCAGGCCAGGGCGTGAAGGCCCTGGTGATTCTTGATGCGGGCTTTGTACACCTTGCAGGCTTCGGCAATGATGAAGATGCTGCGCCGAATCTTCTCGGGGTCTACGACGAGGGCAAGCCGGACCTCGTTCGCTCCGCGGCCGGGCGTCTGGTAGAAGCTCATGGCCGGCGTCACACAGACGGTTTCGGTGCCGATGTTGAATTTTTCGAGCAGGAACAGCGCGAAGTCGTTGATGTCCTCGATGCCGGGAAACTGGATCATCAGGTAGAACGCGCCCGCCGGGCGCGGCGCGACGACCCAGGGCATGAATTCCTTGATCGCGTTCATCGCAGCGTCGAGCCGGTCGCGATAAATCTTGCGCATCTCGGCGAAGAAGCCGGGGTGGCGAAGCGCATGGTCGTATGCCGCGGCGACACCATACTGCAGGATGTCCGAGACGCTCGCGACGGTGTGCGCCTGGACCATCGAGATCTTCTGGATGATCGGGGCGCGGGCCACGGCGAAGCCGATGCGCGCGCCGCACAGGGCGAAGCTCTTGCTCGCCGAGTCGATCACGATGATGCGGTTCATCAAAGATTCCATCTGGTCGGGCGGCAGTTCGACCTCGAGAATGCTGAACGCATCTTCGTCGCCAAGGATCATCTCGCGGTAGACCTCGTCGGCGATCAGGAACAGGTCGTGCTTGATGGCGAGCTTCGCGAGCCGCGTCACTTCCTCGGGGGTGAATATCTTGCCGGAAGGATTGCAGGGACTATTGAAAAGAATGGCGCGTGTTTTGGGGGTGATCTGTTTTTCGATGACCTCGTCGGGAGGCAGGACGAACCCCTTCTCGGCGAAGGTCGGCACGCTTTTCACGACGCCGCCCGAGACGGCGAGAAAGCCGGCATACGGCGGGAAGAAGGGCTCGATGCACAAGATCTCCTCGCCAGGCTCGCAGATCGCGAGAAACGTGTTCGTCAGGGCCTGGGACGCCCCGCACGTGACGAGCACGTTCTCGGTGTCGATGACGAGATGGCGCCGTTGGGTGCGGCCGAAATAGGCGTTCAGATACCGCGCGTACGTCTCGCGCAGGAACTTTTCGCCGATGAAGGGCGAGTATCCCGAGTGACCTTCGCGGGCGCGCTCGGCGATTGCATCGGGGAACACGGAAATGCACTTGATGTCGGGCTGACCGATGTTCAGCTCGTAGACGGTCTTTCCCTCGCTGATGAGCCGCTTGGCGATCGCCATCATCTGCCGGATCGAGCTGGGCGAGAGATTCTCAACCCTCTTTGCATACCGCATGCCTTCCATCATTCCGCTCCTTTTTCCCTGTTCGTCACGCTTCGCACCGTTTTCGGTGTCGCACCGCGAATTTTACCACAAGTTCCCCACGGAGATACGAAGATTGAACCGCAGAGTCGCGGAGACGCAGAGGATGAAGCGAGTCAAAAAGATGAACGAATATTTTCTCCTCAGCGCCTCGGCGCCTCCGCAATGAGATTACGTTTTTCAACATACCAGGCACAGAGACACAAAGTCAGGTCAAAAACAGGGAAAAAGGGCGGTTCGCGAACCGCCTCTACGGCAGTGGTTGCCCTTCTTCTTTAGGGGCGGGTTTGAAACCTGCCCCGGGACGATTTGGGGTTTGGAAGGGAACACCCCCGAAGTCTGGTGGCTCCAGGGGTGTTCTATAGAATACTTTATTTATTTGGGACCGCGGCGGGAACAGCAGCGGATGCCGGGGCGGCCGGTGCGGAAGCCGTCGCGGCGGGGGGGGGTTCGGGTTTCTTGCGGAGTTCGTCGGCGAGGTTGAGGATCGAGCTGTGAAGGAGGCGGGGAATGCGATACAGCTCCTTTTCCCCCTCGAGCTGGATAATCACTTCGATCTCCTCGTGAGCGCCGAAGAAGACGGTCCGCCCGGCCCTGTCGGATTTCAGGACGAGTCGGTCGCAGGTTTTCACGTCGTCGAGGCCGTGCGCCTTCTTCTCGTCGTCCGAGAGGAACTCCTGGACCCGGCAATTGGCGTATGCCTGCAGCACGCCTTCGACATGGCTCTTGTCGACCGTGCGGCCCTCGTATTTCCAGGTGTCGCTGGCGCGCACAAGTTCGAACGTTTCGGTTCCGACGCGCATCGACAGGTGCTTCACATCAAGGGGCGGCATCGCGGGAAGGTCCTTGGTGCGCAGGGCCGTGAAATCCTTTTTCACCCGGGCGAGGGAGGCCAGGGAAACGAGATACACCTCTTCGTCTCCCGAGCGTTTCACGGCGGCAAACCCGTCGTTCTCTGCCCCGACGGCGAACTCGAAGGTCGTGCCGGCCGGCGTTCGCATCACGACTTTGTATGACGGCGCATCGAAGCCCTGGACCGCCGATTCCGGCGTGGACTCCTCGGCGAACCGGTCGGCTTTCAGGTCGTGAATGCCGTAGATCAGGGCCGACACCTCGCCGGCGTCGGCCGGCATGCCGACCGGTGCCGACATATCCCAGCCGGTGGAGGTTTTCGCGAGTTCGAACGTCGCCGACCCGTTCACGACGGTGACCGACGCGATGTCGGTGAAGTCCTCGGTGAAGATCGCCTTGTCGCGCAGGTCCGAGAGGCTCTTGCGGAACGCCGTCACGACGCTGTTGCCGACGACGTAGACGTTCGGGTCATCCTTCCGCTGGACGTAGACGGAACCGCCGACCGGGGCCTGGTGGCCGAGGGTCAGAACGATCGTGGCACTTCCGGTCTCGATGGTGATCCGGGGCGAGTCGCTTCCGAAGCCGAACGAAGCGGGTTGGGTCGCCGTAATGGTCAGATCGGACTGGAGGTCCGAGAAGGACCGGATGATCCCGGCCGCCACGTCGTTGTCGGCGCGGAGCGGGCGGGGCTTCACGATCGAGAATTTCTTGTCGGCCCCCGTTCCGGCGGCTTCGAGGCGGATATCAGGGACACCGCCCGCCTGCCAGGCAAGCACGCGCACGTCGGCGTTCGCGGTGGCGGCGAGCTGGACGGGTTTGTCCATCCCGGGTTCGGGAATGACGTCGACCTCGTAGATGTTGGCGTAGAGGAAGAGAAGAATGAACGCGAGAACGGCGATGCCGGTCGTCAGGTATCGTTTCTTCACGGCTCACACCCTCCTGCGGGACCACCAGACGGCGCCGCCCAGCAGCATGACGAGCAGCGGGGAGACGACGACGCAGATGATCATGATGCGCTGCGACGCCTCGGCGTCGAGGACGATCTGGGCGAACTCGATCTGCTTGGGCCTGATCGAGATCAGTTGTTCCTGGCCGGCGAGCCAGTTGAACGTGTTCACGACGAGATCGGCGTTGCCCTGCACCTGCAGCAGCATGTTCGTCGCGAAATCGGCGTCGCCGTAGACGACGACCCGGCTTCCGCTCGCGGGTCCCTTCCCTTCGAGGGCGAGGCCGAGGCTGAGGGGGCCGCGCACGTCGGTGTTCGGGTCGAACTGGATCTGGCCCTGGAGCACGGAGGACGGCG
>CAYMEN010000010.1:100157-144197 GCA_964389325.1 uncultured bacterium
CGGGCAGGTTTTCCTCGGTATAGCCATAGTCCCGCAGGGTGCCGGCGAACAGCGCGGTGTGAAAGCCGCTCCTCTTGTGCAGCGCCAGCAGGTGGCCCGGTTTCAGCAGGGCCGCCAGCGCGGGGTAGCCCAGGCCGTCCGCCCGGATTTCCCGGTCCGCGAAGGCCCGCCGGTCCGCGAACAGCCCCGACAGGGAGGACGGCGGCCGTTTCCCGTAGCAGTTCTCGTCGGTGCGAAGGAACGCGAGCGACGAGTAGGTTTCGCGCTGCTCGATGTTGAGACCGCGGGCGACCTGCATCAGGACGGCGGAGTTACGCTCCATCTGCTCCTTCACGATCGGGTGCGGGCTGTAGCGGGGAATGACGATCGAGAGATCGCCGTTCATGCCGCGCGGGCTGATGATGATCTCGGAGTTGCAGGTGACGCTGAAGGTCTCGCTCAGGAACTGCTCGAGCTCGGCAGCCTTGTTGTCGGGGTTCAGCGCGACGAGCAGGGCGCCCTTGCGCTCGGTTACATACTGTCTGAGATTTTTTATCTCGTCGGGATGGAACCCTTTGGCCGGCGACAGGATGGCCAGCACGGTGGTGTCGGTCGGAATGCCTTCCAGCAGCGAGACTTCGACCGTGTCGTAGTTTTCGCGCGCGAGGAACTGCTGGGTCGCGGCAAGCCCGTCGGGCTTGTAGGAGGTCAGGCCCGGCTCCTCGTGGCCCTTCGCGAAGGCGATCTTCCGTTTGGCGCCGCTCGTCACGTTAAGCAGGGCCGAGGTGATCGCCTGTTCTCCCTGGAACTTCGGGGGTTCGCGTTTCTGCGCGTAGGGCGGCGGCTGCAGGAACAGCTCGTTCGCCGGGATGTCCTTGCGCTGGTTCTCGCACTGGACGACGACGGTGCCGGCCGAGTGCACGTTCATGGCCTTGGTCGTCATCGGGTCGCGGAACGGGTCGACCATCTTCACGGACAGCCGGTCGGTATTGCGGCGGCATTCCCGGAGCAGGTCGTCGACCATCGTGAACTCGAGCGAGCCCTTCGGGTAGAAGGCCGTGATCTTCACGTCCTTCTTCAGGCCGCGCAGGGCCTTGATCGTCGAGTCGGAGATCGAGAACAGCCGGTCGCGCGTGAAGTCGTACCGGATATGCCTCCGGAACCCGATGTAGGAGAGCAACACGCCGATGCCGATGATGGCCAGCACCAGGATCACGTCGTTCACGACGAGCCACGATGTGCGGCTGGTCGCGATCTCCTTCAGCATGCGCGGCGAAGCGACGAACGAGCCGAGAATCAGGAACGCGCCGGCAGCGAGAATACCGAGCGCTATCGTTCCCTTGCTGGGGAACATCAGATACCCGATGCCGGAGGCGAGCAGCAGGAGAAGCCCGGCGATCAGGGCGAGAACGGGGAGAACGGAACGGGTGTCACGTCTGTGCGTCGTCATGGCTCATCACCTCCAGCGGTCAGATTCGACGACGCGCGTGGCCATGAACAGCCACAGCACGATGAATACGACGAAGAATATCACGTTGCCCGAGTCGACGACGCCCTTGAGAAACTCGGAATACCGCTCGAACAGCGAGAGCTGGCCGAGGATCTCCCCGAGCGCGTTGTCGAGGGCGTATTTCGCCCAGCCGAAGACCCAGAAGCAGAGCATGGCGCCGAAGCTGAGCATCGCGGCGATCATCTGGTTCTCGCACAGCGAGCTGGCGAACAGGCCGACCGAGATGAACGCGGCGCCGAGCAGGATCAGGCCGATATACCCGCTCATGATCGGCCCCATGTCGAGTTTTTCGGCATACATCGACATGATCAGCGGATACTGGAAAGTCAATAGTATCAACAATAGATACAATATGAAGCAGGCCAGGAACTTGCCGATCACGATCTCGGACGGCGAGATCGGCGAGGTGAGCAGCAGTTCCATCGTGCCGGCGCGGCGCTCCTCGCTGATGAGACGCATCGTCAGCACGGGCGAGACGAGCAGCAGCACGAACGCCGCGTTGTACAGCAGCGGCTCGAGGGTCGCGAGCTTGCTCGAGACGAGGACGATCCAGAACAGGTAACCCACGACGAGCAGGAACGAGGCGAAGACGAGATACGCGACGGGCGAGAAGAAGTAGGTCTGAAGCTCTTTTTTCGTTATCGCGAAGATTTTCATGCCGCCTCTCCTCCTTTCGCGTCAGTGTCGCCATTGCCGTTGCCGTCGCCGTTCTCCTCGCTGCGCGTCAGGCGCAGGAACACCTCTTCGAGCGAGGCGCGCGCGGGCGTGATCTCGGTGAAGACGTGACCTTTCGCGACCGTGGCCTTGAAGACGCCGTCGTATGCGGCGTGGTCGGGCAGCGCGAGGGTGAACCGCACGATGGAACCGTCGCTCTGTTCGCCCTCGACCTTCACACCCTCGATGCCGGTGAAGCAGGCCTTCCAGTCGAGCGAGGCAGGCCGCAGGCCGATGCGGTAGGAGGTCGCCGCCCCACCCTGACGCTCGAGGTTCTCGACGCTGTCTTCCGCGACGATGCGGCCCTCGTTGATGATGACCACGCGCTTGCAGGTCATGCTGACCTCGGACAGGATGTGGGTCGAGAGAATGACCGTGTGGTCTTTCGAGAGGTCCTTGATCAGATTGCGAATCTCGATGATCTGGTTCGGGTCGAGACCGACGGTCGGCTCGTCGAGAATCAGCACCGCCGGGTCATGCACCAGCGCCTGGGCAAGGCCGACACGTTGCCGGTAGCCCTTCGAGAGGGTGCCGATGACGCGCATCTGGTGGTCGACCAACCCCGTGCGCTCGATCACCGTATCGACGCGCCGGCGGCAGTCTTTCGCCGGGACCTCGCGGATGTCCGCGACGAAGTTGAGATACGATCTGACGGTCATCTCGGGGTAGACGGGCGGCGTCTCGGGAAGATACCCGAGCCTGCGGCGCACGTCCATCGAGTCTTCGAACACGTCGAAGCCGTCGACGGTGACGGTGCCCGTCGTCGCAGGCAGGAAACAGGTGAGAATCCGCATCGCGGTGGTCTTTCCCGCCCCGTTCGGGCCGAGCAGACCGAGAATCTCACCCCCCTGCACCGAGAAGGAAATCCCGTCGAGCGCGCGGAAGTTCCCGTAATACTTGGTGACATCCTTCATCTCGATCACGAATTGGTGCCTCCTGAGGGTGTGTAAACGGACGAATCGATCTCGTCCGGCGTGCATTGACTGCCGTCAGAAACAAAAGTTCCAGAAAATTTTCGCGTTTCGGAACGTCCGAACGATCCGGTTCCCCGCCTTGCAGGTCCGGGGCGGATACGGTCTCACGCGCCGCGGGATCAGGCTCCGGCAGCGTTCTCCAGCTTATCCGCCACGATCGCGAGTTTCTCGATCGAGGCCAGATACCGCTCGAAATACGCCAGGAGATTGTGCTTCTGGGAAAGGCGCAGCATGCCCATCTTGTGCCGCAGAGCGTCCGTCAGCACCCCGGTTTCGAGACCGAACGACTCTTCGGCCATGGCGACGACGACTTCCTTGCGGATCGACGGCTGTTTGCCGGACAGCGACAGAAGGCCGCGCAGCACGGGATACAAGCTGTTGAAGGATTTCGCGATCATCGCTTCGAACGTATTCAGCGACTCGCCAGAGGCGAGGAACTCGGTGCGGGCCTCGGTCACCTTCCCCTTCAGCATCTGTTCGACCTGGAGCCGGAGCAGAGCCCTGTCGATCTTCAACGCCCCGAACGGGTCGTCACCCTTGATCATCTTGTGATTGTCGCGGATTTCCTGGAACAGCAGGGGAAACACGTCGAGGGAGCGTTCGAGATCTTCGGCCGTGAGGATCAGCGGGGCGGCAAAGCCCTTGACCATCCACTTCTCGACGGGAATGGCAATCTGCTTGAGGTGCCCGACGGTCACGGTCTTGAACAGCAGGGCCATGTTGATGTTCGAGTGGCCGTAGGCATAGTCGCCCGACGCCGCGCTTCCGTAGACGGCGATAGCGGAGAGGTCCGCGCCGAGAAGACTCGACATCTCCTGGGCGAAGGGTTCGAAGACCGTTTCCGGGTTCTGCGGCACGTTTCTCAGCTTCAGCAACAATGTTTCGAACATCTCGTTTCCTCCTGGCTGTTTCTTCTCGTATTCAAATCTGGAACGCGCTCATCGACCGGAATCTCACGCGACGGGCGCACTCGACATCTCGATGAGTGCATCGAACAGGTTGCCGACGAACTGGGCCGACAACAGGCTTCCGACATATCTGTGATTATCGCGGACCGCACGGCAATAGCCATCACGACTCCGGTGGAGGAGTCCCACGATCTCACCGCGTGCGACGGTCTCTTCACCGAAGCGCCTCACCACGCCGTTCAGGAATACTAGATACTTCGCTCCCGCGCAGAGCATCGTCTCCTGTTGCAGGAGAGCCATTGGGGGCAGCAGATCCTTGAGCCCGGGAGCCAACACCAGGCCCCCTCCCGCACCAAATATCTTGTCGATCCCTGGCAGCCCGATATCATCGGCGAGAACCATTCCCGATCCGAGGTGGCTGAGCGACCATGGGACCAGGTCTTTTTTCGTGGACGTCGAGCTCCGCCCCGAGCCCAGGTTCGCCGCCAGGCCGCCCTTCCAGAAGGGGGCGCTGATCCCCAGCGTGAACATGTTCTGCTTCCAGCCTTCGAACTCACGGGGCTCGGCCACCCCGACACGCTTCGTCAGTTCGAGGACCCGCACCTCGAGGAGCGAGCGCAGTTCCTCGCCGAATGACGCCGGAAAGCCGAATTTTTCGGAGACGGTACGAAGAACGCCGCTTCGTATCTCCGGGCTGATGTAAATGCCTTTGTAATACTCATCCCCGGTCACCTTGGGCCAGTAGCCCTCTGCCGCGGCCAGCTCGAGCAGCAGCAGGCCTGCGCGCAAATGGTTTCCGGGCGTGCGGAGAGCCTCGAGGGACGCCTCGAACTCAGGCATCGTGTCGGTATAGAATTTCGGTTTGTCATCAGCGATCAGGGCGACGAGACCGGCTCGGGCATTGTTTTCCCAGTCACCGATCCAGACCGACTTGTGCTCGACGACGTCCATCGGACAGAGGCCGATCCAGTCAGGGAAATCGGCTCCCTTGTGATAATCGGTGTCGAGCATGAGGGAAATCAGGGACGCGAGCACCGACATATCTCGTGGCTCGAGCGCCCATTCCCGGAACACAGCCGGCAGGTTTGCCATCTTGAGGCCCTCTTCTCATTATCTGTTGTCGTCTAGCAGGTGAAACCTTAGTCGATTCGCATATCCCATGTCAACCGCCTTGAAGATGGCTTTCCGATCTGCGATACTACGCGCGGTACGACGTGCGGTTTCATTATCTGAAACGGGAGCCCATCGCTTCATGCCCACCATCGGAGTTTCGATCATCGCCCACAACGAGGAAGCGCACCTCGCCGGCGCGATCGAGTCGGCTGCGTTCGCGGACGAGCTCGTTGTCGTCGATTGCGCCTCGACGGACCGGACGGCGGAGATCGCCCGCTCGTTCGATCGGGTGAAGCTGTTTTCGCGGCAGAACGACCCCAATCTCAACGTGAACAAGTCGTTCGGATTCGGCCAGCTTACGACCGACTGGATTTTGTATCTCGACCCCGACGAGCGTCTTCCCGCCCCTCTCGTCGACGAGATTCGCCGCACGATTGACGACACACCCCATGCGGCGTTCCGCCTTCCAAGGCGCAACCATTTTTTCGGCCGCATGCTCGCCCACGGAGGCCAGTATCCCGATGCCCAGCTTCGCCTGTTCAGGCGCGGCAAGGCCGGCTTTCCCAACCGGCACGTCCACGAAAGCCTCGAGGTGCAGGGAAGCACCGGCATGCTCCGGGAACCATTCGATCATTTCCCCTACCCCTCGCTCGACGATTACCTGCGCAAGATGAACTTCTACACGTCCTTCCAGGCAGACTTCTGGCTCCGGGAAGGGCGCAAGCCGGGCTTCGTCGACTCTGCCCGGTTCCTGTTCGCGCGCCCGCTCAGTCGGTTCCTCCGGAGATACCTGCTCAAGGGCGGCTGGCGTGACGGCTGGCAGGGTTACGTCGCGGCGCTGGGAGACGCGTTCCAGATCGTCGCCAGTTACGCAAAGTTTCTCGAAAGGAGCGGCCGGGGCTCATGAGGACGATCCAGATTCTCAACTCGCCCAACTGGAGCGGGGCGTCGAACTACTGCATCACCCTGTGCCTGAAGCTGATCGCCCACGGACACGACGTTCTTCTGCTCACCGAGCCCGGCAAGCCTCTCGACCGTGCCCGGAAGGCCGGCATCCCCTGCGACGACACCATCCGCCTGAATCATCGGAATCCAGGCCTGTATCTTCATGCCATCAGGCGGATGTCGAAAATTTTCGCCGGGTTCAGGCCAGATATTATATCAAGTCATATAAATGAAGGCGCCTGGATGGCCGGCATGGTTGCGCGCCAGGCCGCCCCGAAAGCCGCCGTCGTTCGTGTTCGGACAGACATCGACCCGCCCAAGGGGCATTTCATCAACCGCTACGTCCATCATGCCTGGACCGACCATCTCATCGTCGGCTCCCAGCTTCACAAGCGACTGTGCCGGCAGATCCTCGAGTTTCCCGACGAGGGGATCGACGTCGTCTACGGCGCGGTCGACACCGACGAATACAGCCCTGATCCTGGCGCGGCGCAGCTTCTCCGTGACGAACTCGGCATCACGGACGATAGTTTCGTGATCGGCCTCGTCGCCCGTCTCGACCCGGTCAAGGGTCATGAATACGCGCTCGACGCGCTCCGCCTGCTGCGCGGGCTGCCGACGCCGGTCGTGCTCGCCTGTATCGGCTACGAGAGCAATCGCACGGTCGCCTGGCTCCAGGCCGAAGCGGAGCGGCTCGGCGTTGCCGACCGTCTCCGGGTCTCGATGACGCGTCGCGAAGACCTGCCCGCCCTGCTCAACGGCTGCGACGCGGGCCTCGTCACCTCGGTCGGCTCCGAAGCCAATTGCCGGGCGGCACTCGAGTTCATGGCCACGGGCAAGCCTGTCGTCGCGACGACGGTCGGGGTCATCCCCGAAATCATCCAGGACGGCGAACAGGGGTTCCTTGTCCAACCGCAAGACGCGGCGGGCCTCGCGCATGCCCTTCAGAAGCTCATCATCAACCCGGTGCTGCGTCGTCGCGCCGGTCTCGCGGCCCGGTCCCACGCCCTCGCCAACTTCAACCTCGACCTGTTCGCCGGCCGCACCGAATCGGTGTATCGCAAGGCCATCGATCGAAAACAGCCTCGGATGTGCGCCTCGAAGCGGGTTTGAAACCCGCCCCTACACCCGATGAATCATTCCCCCATCGTCATCCATCGTTGATAGGGCGGTTCGCGAACCGACCCTACGGATTGAGAACTGGTGTTTTGTGGGGAAACAATCTTTGTGGTGAAGCGATCTTCGCATCTCTGTGACTTCTCCGTGCCCTTTGTGATCTCTGTGATTCAGAGGTTGTGATCCCTGTTGTTCCTGCCATGAATGGGGTTTGACAATTCGGGCGTGCTCGCCTAGAATCCATCAGCCGGAGGGGTGTGCACAGGTGGAACTTTTCCGTAATATCGGCATCAAAGGCCGAATCATCATCACGACGCTACTGATCATGGCCCTGCCGATCGGCGTTTTCTGCTACATCCGCTGGATGGAGCTCGCCGTCAACCTCTCGGTCTATGTTTTCATCGGAAATGCGTTCCTGCTGCTCGGCCTTGTCACCTCCTGGATCATCGCGGTCTCGATCACGAAGCCGCTTGCCCGCATCAGGCACAGGCTCGACACCTTCATCGAAAAACGCGTCGCGAACCCCGTGAACGACACCGGCGAGGACGAGATCGCCGACGTCGCCTCGAGCGTCTCGCGCGTGTTCGGCATCTGGAACGGCGAAATCAGCCTCATCACCAAGAAACAGCGGATGAAGAACGAGGACGCCGCAAAGATCGAGGCGTCCCGCTCCGAAACCGATCGTCAGCTCCAGCTCACCCGCTCATGCCTGAAAGTCGCCCAGCTGCTCAACACCACGTTCGATTTCCAGACCAACCTCAAGACGATTCTCGACGAGGCGGTCCGCACGATGAACGTGCAGTGGGCCTCGATCCTCCTCCTCAACCGCGAAAACCTCGAACTGACCGTCGCCTGCATGCGGGGCATGGAACAATCCCTCCTCGACGACCTCGCCGAAGACCAGTATCCCGCCATCAAGCTCAAGCCGAACGAAGGCCTCGCGGGCCAGGTCCTCAAGGGCGGCGTTCCGCTTCTCGCGAACAAGGGCCACAAGGACCCGCGGTTCAAGTCGTTCACCGAGTTCAAGGCACGCGAGGAAAAGGTCGCCAGCATCCTCTGCGCCCCCATCAAGGCTTCTGACGGCACGATCCTCGGCGTGATCAACTTCCTCAACCGCATTTCGCCTCCCTTGTTCCGGAATGAAGACATTCCCTATGCCGAAGACGTCGCGATGCTCGCATCCCTCGTGATCGAGCGCAACCGCCTGTACCGCAACCTCTTCTGCGACGATGCCACCGGCATGATCAACCACCGTATCTGGAAGGGCTACTTCGAAGAAGAGGCCTCCCGCTCGGTTCGCTACGCGCAGCCGCTCTGCACCGTCGTCATGGATCTCGAGAACTACCGCGCGATCCTCGAGCACACCGCTCCCGAGTTTGCCCTCCAGGTCGGGAACGACGTCGCGAAAGCCGTCCAGAACGCCCTGCGCGACACCGACCTCGCCTCCCGCGTCCAGGACCGTATCTACATTCTCCTGCCGAACACCGACGCGGCCGGCGGCGTGTTCCTGATCGGCCGCCTGAAGGACTCGCTCGAGCGAATGACGTTCGAATATGGCGGAAGGACCTATACGCTCGGGGCATCCGCCGGCATCGCCGCGTTCCCCGAAACCTCCCCCGACGCCCGCCAGTTGATCGCGCTTTCGATGGTCGCCCTCGACACCGCGAAAGCCGGCGGGCGCAACCGCGCGGTCATCCACCCGCCTGCGGGCTCCAAAGCCGCCACACCTGCCAGCGCATGACGCCGTCGGCCGCTCGACGGCAATGTACATAATTTTTTTCATACAATACTCATCGAGGTGAACCGATGCATCCTGAGCGCCCATTTTATATCACGACCCCTATTTATTACGCCAACGCCGAGCTTCACATCGGGCACGCGTTCACCACGCTCGCGGCCGACACGGCGAGCCGGTATCACCGGCTCATGGGCCGCGAGACGCACTTCCTGACGGGTTCCGACGAGCACGGCCAGAAGGTCGAGCAGGCGGCGAAGGCGAAGGGGATCACCCCGCTCCAGCACACCGATGGCCTCGTCGAGAAGTTCAAGGCCCTCTGGAAGCGCCTCGACATCACGAACGACGACTTCATCCGCACCACCGAGGATCGCCACAGAAAAGGCGTCCAGAACGCGCTTTCCCTTTTGAAAGAGCGTGGCGAGATTTATGAAGACCAGTATCAGGGCTGGTATTGCACCCCCTGCGAGCGTTTCTGGACCGAGAAGGAAGTTCCCGAGAAGCTGTGCCCCGACTGCAAGCGGCCGGTCGACCAGATCACCGAGAAGAACTACTTCTTCCGCATGTCGAAATACCAGAAGGCGCTCATCGACTACATTCAGGACAACCCTGGCTACATCAGGCCCGAGAACAGACGCAACGAGGTGCTCGGCTTCCTCGCCCAGCCGCTCGGCGACCTGTGCATCTCGCGGCCGAAAAAGCGGCTGGCGTGGGGCATCGAGCTGCCATTCGACCCCGACTACGTCACCTACGTCTGGTTCGACGCACTGCTCAACTACATCACGGCAATCGGCTACCCCGAACACCCCGATACGTTCAAAAAATTCTGGCCCGCGAGCGTGCACCTCGTCGGCAAGGACATCCTCACGACCCACGCGGTCTACTGGTCGACGATGCTGATGGCGCTGGATCTGCCCCTGCCGCAGATGATTTTCGCGCACGGCTGGTGGATCTCGGCGGGCGGCAAGATGTCGAAGTCGGTCGGCAATGTTCTCAGCCCGCTCGATCTCGTCGACAAATACGGTCTCGACCCCTTCCGTTACTATCTGTTCCGGGAAATGACGTTCGGCGCCGACGCGCAGTTCACCGAGGACTCGTTCATCACCCGCTACAACGCCGACCTCGCGAACGATTACGGCAACCTCTGCAACCGCATGCTTCCCATGATGCGCAAGAACCGCGAGGGCGTCTTTCACAAGGCTGAGCCGAAACTGCCCCAGACGCTCGAGGTGGTCGAACTCGCGAAGGCCATCATTCCCGAGTATCACGCCGCGATGGACAACATGCTGTTCCATCAGGCGCTCGAGCGCACATGGGATCTGATTCGCCGGCTGAACAAATACGTCGATGAGACGGCGCCTTGGGCGCTGGCCAAGGCCGGCAACACGGCGGCTCTCGACGAGGTTTTCTACACGGTCGGCGAAGGCGTCCGGCTGGTGACGCATCTCGTCCAGCCGTTCATGCCGCACCTCGCCCCGAACTTTCTCGACCAGCTCGGACTTGGAAACCAGTTCACCCCGCTCCACCTCGTCGAGTGGGGCCAGCTGCCGGATGGCACGCGGTGCAACGAGCCGGCCCCCCAGTTCCCGCGGATCGAGACGGCCCGCATCGAGGCCCTCAAGAAAGGGGAAAAGGCGCCCAAATCGGAAAAGCCTGCGAAGGCCGAGAAAGCCGTCGAAGCCGTGAAGGCCGCGTCCGCCCCGGCCGCCGCGTCCGACGGGCTCGTCGAGTATGACGAGTTCATGAAGACCGAGTTGGCCGTGGCGAAGATCGTGACGGCGGAAAAAGTCGAAAACGCCGACAAACTGCTGAAACTGACGGTCGATCTCGGCACCGAGACCCGCCAGCTCGTCGCGGGCATCGCCCTCTTCTACAAGCCCGAAGAGCTGATCGGAAAGCAGGTCGTGATGGTGAAGAACCTGAAGCCGGCCAAGATCCGCGGCATCGTCTCGCACGGCATGATCCTCGCCGCGCAGACCGCCGACGGCGGACTGGCGCTCGTCCAGCCAGAGAATCCCGCCCAGGTCGGCTGTCGCGTCAAGTAGTCACAGATTTCCCTGGGCTGCAGGACTCTGAATTATACGCAGACTACGCAGATGAACGCAGATACCGGATATTGTATTATGATAGATACATTATGTGCGAAATATCGCATCGCTTTTCCTGCGTCCTGCAGAATGAAATCTCCCCGTTCGCCCTGAGCGTGCCGAAGGGCGAACGCACTCGCGCTTCGACAGGCTCAGCACGAACGGGAACGCGAAACAGGCTTTTGTTATACAAGGACCGCTATTTATCATGAACGGACTGATCGACACGCACGCGCATCTGCAGGACGAGGCGTTTGCCGTTGATTTCGATGCGGTCATCGAAAAGACAGCTGCGTCGAATCCGGCGGCCGTCATCAATGTCGGAACGGATATCGAAACCAGCCGCCGGGCGGTCGAGATCGCGCATATGAGGCCTTGGCTCTGGGCGCTGGCGGGGGTGCACCCGCACGACGCGAAGAAATGGGATGCATCTTCGCTCGATGAACTCAGGCGCCTTGCCAGTGACCCGCGCACGCTCGGCATCGGAGAGATCGGCCTCGATTACCATTACGATTTTTCTCCCCGCGATATCCAGCGCGAGGTGTTTCTTGCCCAGTGGCGACTGGGGGCCGAACTCGGCGTTCCCGTCATCATCCATGTCCGCGAAGCCTTCGAGGACTTCTTCCGGTTCATCGATGGAGAGCCCCGGCCGCCGCGGGTGTTGCTGCACTGTTTTTCGGGCGACCTGGATACCGCGCGGAAGGCGCTCGATGAGGGGTTTTCCTTCTCGATCGGCGGGCCGCTCACCTATGCGAAAAGCGAGGAGACACGGACGATCTTCCGCTTCCTGCCGGACGACCGGATTCACCTCGAGACCGACTGCCCCTATCTTGCGCCGATTCCCTTCCGGGGGAAGCGGAACGATCCGTCACTGATCGAGCATACGTTCAGGAAAATGTGCGAGGTGCGGCGCGCCGAGCCGGAAGAGATGGCGCGCATTCTTCGCGACAATGCCCTGCGCTTTTTCGCCCCGAAGCTGACATTGCAGGGATAAAAAACGGGTTGCGGGAAACGATCCGCAGATGGCGATGTTCGGGGCGCTTCGCGAAGCGCCCCTACGTCGTCGGGTTGGTCGAACCATTGCGCAAAATCGGGAGAATGGGGTATCTAAGGGGTCATGGAAACGCAGAAACTTTCGTTTGCGAGGCAGATGTCGCACGATATCCTTCTCGGGCATGACATCCTTTCGGAGATCGTCGGACGCCTGTCACGGCTGGGGTTGCACAAGAAGTGCATCGTCGTCACCAATGAAACCGTCGCGCGCTGGTATCTCCAGCCGCTGATCGCCGAACTCCGCACCAGGGGATTCGAGACCTCCGAGGCAATCCTGCCCGATGGCGAGACACACAAGACGCTCGAAACGGCTCAGTCCCTGTTTCCGAAATTCCTCGAGGCGGGACTCGACCGCAAGAGCCCGGTCATCGCGCTCGGCGGGGGCGTCGTCTGCGATCTCGCCGGCTTCGCCGCGTCGGTTTACATGCGCGGGCTTCCGCTCGTCCTGATGCCGACATCGCTTCTGGCGATGATCGACGCGTCGCTCGGCGGCAAGAACGGTGTCAACCTCCCCGAAGGGAAGAACCTCGTCGGCACGTTCCACCAGCCCGCGCTGCTCGGCATCGACGTCTCGGCTCTCCGCACCCTGCCGCTCAACCAGCTTTCCTACGGCATCGTCGAGGCCGTCAAGCACGGCGCGATCGCCGATGCCCCCTATTTCAAGTTCATCCAGAAGAGCTGCCCCTCGATCAAGGCCCGCGACCTTCCGCTCATGCAGCGGCTCGTGCGCCGCTCGCTGCACATCAAGAAATCGTTCGTCGAATCTGACGAACTCGACACGACGGGAAGCCGCGCCGCCCTCAATTTCGGCCACACGTTCGGCCATGCCTACGAAGTGCTCGGCGGCTACCTCCGGCACCACCACGGGGAAGCCGTCGGCCTCGGCATGCTGACCGCGCTTTCCGTCTCACGCGCCCGCGGCCTGCTCAAGGAAGACTACTCCGAGAGCCTCACCGCCCTGCTGAAGGAGTTCAACCTGCCGGTCGAGCTTCCCCGCGAATACACGCCTGAATCTATAGCCAATGCTATTCTCCATGACAAGAAGCGCCAGCGGGATGCGATCAAGCTGATCCTGCCGGTTTCCCTTGGAGCCGTGGAAAAAGTCCTGGTTCCGATCTCGGAGCTCAAACCCCTTCTCGAAGCCGTCATGCGCTGATCTTTCGCGCATGTTTTTCCCTACCGTCCAGATGTCATACAGGAGACCGACATGACCGCCACCGCCTCGACAAGCCTGATGCCCCGCATATCCGCCAACGCCCAGAAGGTGCTCGCCAAGCGCTATCTCACCCGCGGCCCCGACGGACAGCCGATCGAAACCGTCGAACAGCTGTTTCACCGGGTCGCGAAGGCGATCGCGGACGCCGAAGACCGTTTTCCCGGCTCGCCGTACAAGCCCGACCAGCTCGAACCGATGCTCTACGAACTGATGACCGGCATGGATTTCCTACCCAACAGCCCAACCCTCATGAACGCCGGAAAGCCGCTCGGGCAGCTGTCCGCCTGCTTCGTACTGCCGGTGGAGGATTCGATGGACGGGATCTTCGACGCCATCAAACAGGCCGCCCTGATTCACAAGTCCGGCGGCGGCACCGGCTTCAGCTTTTCGCGGCTCCGGCCGGCGAACGACACCGTGGCCAGCACCAGCGGCGTCAGTTCCGGCCCGATCTCGTTCATGAAGGTGTTCAACGTCGCCACCGACACGATCAAGCAGGGAGGCGCCCGGCGCGGGGCCAACATGGGGATCCTGCGCGTCGATCATCCTGACATCATCGAGTTCATCAAGTCGAAGGAAGACAACAACAGCCTCACGAACTTCAACATCTCGGTCGCCGTCACCGATCTGTTCATGGAAGCCCTCGAGAAGGACACCGAGTATGACCTGATCAACCCGCGCACGAAGGCTACCGTCGGGTCGCTCAAAGCGTCGAAGGTGTTCCACATGATCGTCGAGCGGGCCTGGCGGAACGGTGAGCCCGGCGTCGTCTTCATCGACCGGATCAACCGCGATCAGCCAACGCCCAACGTCGGCATGATCGAATCGACCAACCCCTGCGGCGAACAGCCTCTCCTGCCGTATGAATCTTGCAATCTCGGATCGATCAACCTCGCCAACTTCGTCGTCAGGGAAGGCGGTGCCGCGCGCGTCGATTACGAGCGGATGTCCGGCGTCATCAGGCTCGCCACCCGATTCCTCGACAACGTCATCGAGGTGAACAAATACCCCATCCCGGCGATCGACACGATGACGAAGGCCAACCGGAAGATCGGACTGGGCGTGATGGGCTGGGCCGACCTGCTCCTCCGCATGGGCGTTCCCTACAATTCCGAAGCGGCCCTGACGCTGGCGGACGAACTGATGCGGTTCTTCAAGCGTGAAGCGTGGAACGCCTCGATCGAACTCGCCCGCGAGCGCGGCCCGTTCTCCAACTACGCCGGCTCGGCCCTCGAGAAGCGCGGGATGCCCCCCGTGCGCAACGCGACCACCACGACGATCGCCCCGACCGGCACCATCAGTCTCATCGCAGGCTGTTCCAGCGGCATTGAGCCGCTGTTCGCGGTCGCCTACGAGAAGCATGTGCTCGACAAGGAACACCTGATCGAGGTCAACGAGGATTTCCTCGCCGTCGCCAAGGAGCAGGGCTTCTACACCCCCGAGCTTCTCGAAAAGATCGCGAAGCAGGGCCATCTCCACGATCTGACCGATGTTCCGGAACCGTTGCGGCGGGTGTATGTGACGGCGCACGAGATCTCGCCGGAGTGGCACGTGCGCATGCAGTCGGTGTTCCAGAAATACACCGACAACGCCGTCAGCAAGACGGTGAACTTTCCCCACGAAGCCACGATCAAGGATGTCGAGACGGTGTTCCGCCTTTCCCATACCCTCGGCTGCAAGGGCATCACGGTGTATCGCGACGGTTCGCGCGAAGAGCAGGTGCTGAACCTCGGCGCCGGCCAGCCGAAAGTGGGACAGCCCCTTCCCGAAGGTCTGCCCGCCGGTGCTCATGCCAGCATCATGCCGCGGCCACGGCCGGAGCGGACGGTCGGCGCGACCGAGCGGTACAAGATCGGGTGCGGCAACCTGTATGTGACCGTCAACGCCGATGAAAACGGCCTCTGTGAGGTGTTCACCAGCCTCGGCCGCGGGGGCGGCTGCCCGTCCCAGTCCGAAGCGTCGGCCCGTCTCGCGTCGCTCGCCCTTCGCGCCGGCATCGACGTGCAGGAAATCATCGACCAGCTCAAGGGCATCCGGTGCATGTCGACGCTCAAACGCGGCGGACCGGCGAACGGCATCAAGGTGCTCTCCTGCCCCGACGCGATCGGCCGAGCCATCGAGGAATACTACCTTTCGTGCAAGGCGAATCAGATCCGGCCCCAGACGTCCACGCCCACCTCGGGCGCCGCCGCCGGAAAGGGCCAGCCCGCCGAGAGTCTGATCGACGGCGACCGCGCCCCGACCGGGTGCCCCGACTGCGGCGAGCGGCTCGAGCACGAAAGCGGCTGCGTCATCTGCAAGCGGTGCGGTTATTCGAAGTGCGGCTGACCGGCCGGATGACGAGCGTGCCAAAATGCGTGTAACATAACGTCAGGAAGAATCGTTTGTACCGTCACAAGGGTTTCTCGAGGCCACCATTTCGATCCGTTCATGTCCGAACAACCGACAAGGGAAGGGCACACCCGATGAAGACCAATCGCAGCAACCATCGAAAACCCGTCCGGAAACTTCTTGCCTCTTTCCTGGCGGTCATTCTCATCGGCGTCGGCAGCATCGGCTTCGCCTTCGACGAGGGGCTCGGCGGCTTCGTTCCCGAACAGGGTTCGACAGGCACGGAGCAGACCTCGACGGTCACGGCGACGGCGGCGCAGTCCGGTTCAGCAACCCCGGCCGAGACGTCCGTCGCCCTTGTCGTCGAGTCACTGATCAATTTTCTCGACGCACTCTCCAAACTCTTTACGGAAATCGGGAACATCATCGCCGCGACCGGCCTTCCGCCGGCCTCCACGACGAATTCGAAGATACCGACCGTACCGGCCGGCAATCAGCCCGCCTCGACGCCATCGGCCCAGGCGAGTCTCGGCGTCGATTCGGCCGAACTCAATGCCTGGAAGGGCGGAAAACTCCCTCCCGAAAAGTTCGTCAGGCTCATCGGTCCTGCCGCGAAGCAATCGATGGCCCGCACGGGCGTGCCCGCGTCGGTCACGATCGCCCAGGCAGCGCTCGAAACCGGCTGGGGTGGCTCGACGATCGGCAGCGCGAAGAACCTGTTCGGCATCAAGGGAACCGGCCCGGCCGGCTCGGTGACCATGCCGACCCGCGAGTATCTGAACGGTCGCCATGTCACGATCCAGGACAAGTTCCGCGCCTACAACACCTGGTCCGAGTCCATCGACGACCACTCGAAACTGCTTCAGGGCAATCGTTACCGCCCGGCAATGGCATACAAGGACAACCCGGACATGTTCGCCGCCCAGCTCCAGCGGTGCGGATACGCGACGGATCCCTCGTATGCGAAAAAACTCGTGAGCATCATGAAAACCTGGAACCTGTATCAATATGACACCTGATCGTTTCTGACCTGCCGTCATCCATGACCACTCCTGTTCCGCCAAACCTGGAGTCCGCATCTGACGACGCCCTGATGGAACAGTTCCGCCAGGGAAGAGTCGATTCGTTCAAACTTCTTTTTCTCAGACATATCGGCCTCGTCGTCCGTTACGCCGCAAGCCTGTGTGGAAACTGGGAAACCGCACGCGATCTCGCCCAGGAAGTATTTCTCAAGATATCCCAGCACGCGGCCTCCTACGACGGGCGGTCGAAGTTCAAGAGCTGGATGCTGACCATGACCAGAAACATGGTTATCGACCTGAAACGCAGGAAAACGGCAAAAACGGTCACGATTCCGGACAACCCTGACCGCTGGGCCCCGTACGCCGATCCGAGAAACCCGGCGGATACCGTCGACACCGAGGCTTCAATGACGGAATGGCTGAAGGGGCTGACTCCGGAACAGCGCGAAGTCATGCTTCTCAAGCACGTCGAACAGCTCTCTTACACCGAGATTTCCGAAATCACCGGCATACGCGAGGGAACGCTCAGACAGATCGTCTTCCGCGCCCTGTGCCGGATACGAAAGGAGGCCGGGACAGATGCCCTGTAACACCTATCTCGAGTGGCTCGACACCCCCGCCTCCGCGTCCGGCTCCCTGCCGGAGAATATTGCCCGCCATATTTCCACCTGCGCCGAGTGCAGGCAGGCTCATGCGGAGATACAGGCGCTTCGCACCCACTGTGCAAGGATGTCGCCCGACACGAACGAAGCGGTGCGGCTCTGGGAATCGCTTGCCCCGCTCATCCCTGCTCAGCCGGCGACTCCGCCGAAGCAGACGGCAGGCAATCCCCAGCCCGCCGGATCCGCATCGAGCGCCGTCAAAGCCTCGGCTGCCGTATCCGCCCCGGTGGGCATCGGCCCCGTCGTCATTCTTGCCGCCGGCGCCGTCCTCATCGGGGTGATCGAATACGGATTAACCGCCATGCGCTCCCAACCGCCCACCCCGCCTGCGGTTGAATCCTCGAGAACCGGCACGCCTGAGCCGGCCGATGTTTCCTCGGCCCCGCCCTCCCTGCAACGGCCCGTTCCAGCGGAAAAAGCGTCTGGAACGCTTCCCGAGCCGATCAAACAGCGCCCTGGAGGTGTTTCGATCCCCACACCCCGGTTTGTTTCGCCTCCCGAATCGGCAGTCCGGCCCCCGGTGATTCCCGACAAGCCTGCAGAACACGCCACGTCGCTCCCCGTGCCTCAAACCGAGACGTCAACCGCATCCGGTGGCGGGGACGAGTTGATCGACGGGTTCGTTCCCATGACGGCGCCCTCCGGCGGCCAGGACTGAACGGAGCGATATGAGAACAGCGTCCCCGCCAGGCGACGGGTTGTGCGACCGTCCGCGAGAGCGGAGGGGGTTCGTTTTCCCCCTCGTTGTGGGCATCATGCTCGTTCTGGCGATTTTCTTCGGGGCCCTCAGCTTCCTTTCGCGAGGCCAGGTGCAGAGCGCCGCGCATTACATCGAAAGCACGCGGGCCCTCGAACTGGCCGAGGCGGGAGCGGCGTGGGCCTCGACGGTCCTGGCCAGCGGGTCGTACAACCCGAGCCCGAGCTTTTTCTCGTTCGAGCTGCTGAAGGCGATTTTCGACCCGACGCCCGACGAGACGAAGGAACATGTGATCGAAATCCCCGAATCGCTCGATGAATACCGGCAGTCGCTGGGCGGAACGCTGAGCATCATCGCCAGGGTGACGAAGCCCCGGAAATTCGACCCGATCGTGGGCTTTCTCTCCGATCCGATCGAAAAATACGGGGAAATGCAGATCGTCTCGACGGCCTCGGTTGGCCGAAGCGCCCGCCGCGTCCGCGTTTCCCGTGGGTTCAAGGTGTTTCTCGCGGTACACCCGGTTCTTTCAAAGTTCACGCTGTTCGTGCGCGAGTCGCCCCCGGGTGACCAGATCAACAGCCTCATCCGCGGCGCATCGACCGACAATTTCGACAACGGCGCCCCGCTCCTGCTCCAGAATCACGAAACGACCTACAACGCCGTCGACTCCTCGATCCATGTTCCAGCCTTCCCGCCCATTCCCGACCTTGCACGCGACTCGGGCTGGATCTTCCTCAACTCGACGTCAGCCTCGTGGACGCTTCACCTTTCGGGCTCGGCCGGCACGACGGGGGAATACGACGACCGCGTCCTGCTCCGGTTCGGGCAGTACAGCGACCCCGGCCTGAAAAGCCGACTCCAGGTTCCGGCCCCGCAGGTGCTCCGCGATATGCTTCGCCGCTACCAGGGAATGAAGGCCCGGTTCACCGTCACGACCCGCTCAGGCACCGCCGAAAAGCAGGTGAACGACATCCTCGGCATCAAACACCTGTTTGGGGATGTTCCGAAAGCGTCCCTGATTCGGCCGTTTGGCACAGGGTCACGCCTGTCACCGACGATCGTGTTCGGCCCGGTGTTCCGCAGTTACATCCAGTATCGGCTCATCCAGGTCGATCTCGTCGACCCGAACTCGTATCCCCAGCGCGTCGTGCCGTTCAAGCCGACGGTCATTCCAGGCTTCACCGACCAGGCCTCGTTCGAAAACCTGTTCAAGAATCCCCCGCAGAACCACTCCGCCGACGTCCACACGTTCGCCCTGCTGTTCGGCATCAATGTCAGCGATCCCGCGCCGTCCTGGGGAAAATACCGGCCCATGGCGACCGAGATCACGACGGACCCTTTTCTCGACAGTCTGAACTACCTCTACGTCCAGGCGAAGGAGAGCGGGACGGTCAGCGACCCGGTATCGTCCTCGTTCACCGAGCCGCCTCCGGATATAGTTACAGATATTGAACAATGGGAGCCATCGGGAGGAAATCTCCGGGATTCCCTCCGCTCCGCCTCCGGAAAGGTGAGTCGCGGCTCCGTTCCCGTGTATGAGGGACGGCTTGCCGATATCGAGGGACTCAAGGAACTCCAGCAGAAGATCACCGTGACATTCCCGACCCCGGCTGATTTCGCCTCCCGCTGTATCCGCGACGGGAAACTTCGGATTCCCGGAATCGTCTATATCACCCAGGGCGACCTCGACCTCTCGACCCCGCTTGCGGTTGAAGCGGGCGGCATCCTCATCGTGAACGGCAACATCGCACTCCGGGCGGGCATCATCGCCTCCGACCCTCTGACGCTGATCACCACGAAGGATATCTCGGTCGAGACCCCCGCTGAAATCCAGGCGCGGCTCGTCTGCCTGCGCGGCGAATTCAAGGCCAGAAGCGGGTTCCGGATTCTCGGCGGCGTGGCCGCCGGGAAGCTCGACCTTGCCGGTATGCTGCACGGGCAGGAAAAGAGCATCGCCTTCGACGGCAGGTTCGACCCGTTCAGGCAGGACACGGCGGGCCAGCCGAATCCCTTGTACCGGTACAAGATTTCCGAGGAAGAGGAGTACGTCATTGAACCGGGCAGGTAATGGCGGCGTCACGCTGGTCGAAGTGATGATCGTGGTCGCGATGCTCGCGATCCTGACGGGCACCTTCCTCTACATGCATTTCCGGTCGAGCTCGACCATCGTCGAAGATCAGCAGACCTCGGCCTATTATCTCGCCATGGGCACCTTTCTCGAGTCGTTCCAGTCGGATGTCAGGATGGCCCGGAAGATCACTGCCGTTCCGGACGGCTGTGTCATTCATGCGATGGAACGCGGCGGGGAACTATCTATATCATATACTATTTCTGGAAACGGCATCCGGCGCGAGGCGAAGGGCACCCGGCGACTCTTTGATTTCGGCCGGCCGCTGAAGCCGGGCGCGAAAATGATCTTCAATCTTGCAACGGAGGCGGACTGATGCAACAAACGACGCGGATATCCTTCAGGAAATTCGTCAGGCTCCTGGTTCCCGTGATTCTTCCCGGGATGTTGTGCGGAGTTCCGGCCTTCGGGGAAAAGATCAACGGAACGGTGGGGTTCGAGGGCCAGGAGTTCAGGTTCACGTTCAGGGCGGGCCGGGCGGCATCGGACGCCCCCTCCCTTCCCGATCCGAAGGACCCTGCGATTGACGCGTCGCTTCCCTCGCCCAGAGCGGTTCCGACGGCGGTCACAAGCGTTTCGCCGATGCCTGCCGGCGCCGAACTCGCCGGGGGAGGCTCGCCGGAGATATCGAAAGACGGCTTTCTCATTCCCGACGAGTGGGGGCTCGGCTCGGCCGTGAACGATCTGCGACAGGACAGCCGCATCGTGTTCCGGGATATCACGTTCGACCTGAACAGCGCCACGATCAAGCCAGACTCGTATCCGACGCTCCAGCGGCTGCTGTTTCTCATCCAGTCGAGCGCCGAGTCGAGATTTCTCATCGAAGGACATACCGACAGCACCGGCGATGCCTCGGTGAATCAGCAGCTTTCGGTCGAGCGTGCGGAGGCAGTCAAGACGTGGCTGGTCAACAACGGCATTGCAGGCGATCGGCTCGACACCGTCGGATTCGGAGCATCACAACCGACCGCATCGAACGATTCGGAAGAGGGGCGGCTTCAGAACAGGCGGGTCGAGGTCGTCAAAAAGTGACAGGATGAATCGACGATACGGGTTTTCGTTCGTGGAAGTGCTGGTCGCGATACTGGTGCTTTCCTGCTTTCTGCTCCCCCTGACGCGCCATATCACGCATGTCCGGCGGATATCCCTCGGGGCGCGCGACTCGGTCATGGCCAACACACTTCTTGCCTCGTGTCTTGCGGATTTCCGATCCGTTCCCTTCGACGACCTCGGCAACCCCGACAGCGCGACGTACACTCGCATTCTCGACCGGTATCGGGGCGTTCAGATCGTCGGCCAGTTCATCTGTGAAATCAACATCGATATCCAACCCGGCTCGGACCACCGCATCAAGATCATCGCCCTCGATACGACGTTTCGTATGCCCGGCATCCAGGTGGCTCAGAGAGCCCTCGAACTGAAAGGATTCATGGTTGCACCGCCGCAATAGCAGACTCGAACGAGAGCACATGGTGCCCCTGCCCGGCCGTTCCCGCAGAGCCGGCTGGACGATCACCGAAGCCTTTTTCGTCGCCCTCATCGTGGCACTCGTCCTGACGGTGTTCGTTCGGTTCATGTTCTCGGTTCGCCGTCAGCATGATCTCCAGACATCCGGTTTCGCCGGACAGACCTCGTTCATTCACCTTTGCGACGACATTCACCGAGATCTCGCCGGCAGCCAGGACCATACCGCCGCGCGTGCATCGAACGGTCGGTATACCCTCATCATCGCCCGCAAGGACGGCGAGATCACCTATGACTTCTCGCCCGAACAGCGAACCGTCACCCGCAGTCGTCCGAACGACAGCCGGTCGTATCATTTCAGCGGTGACCGGCATGAAACTGTCGGGATGCGGCTTGCAACCGACACGCTGGGGAAAACGCCGTATATTTCCCTGTACATCGATATCGACTCGAAGCCCCCACTGCACCTCGAGCGACGATTCGACGCAAAAAAGGCTGTGCAGGACGGAAAATTCTTCCCCGCTACAGAAATTCCCTGATTCTCAGGCTCCTTCCATTGACACCCCCCCCTTCAAATTTGTACAATCAACGTGTATTCGTATCTTCGGCAGCTTGTTCACGCACGATCCCATAAGGAGCATAAGAGTATGAAGAATCGATCGATGCGCCGCCTGATTCCAGCGTTTCTGCTGGTTTTTTTGCTGGCCGCAGCAGCCTTTGCAGCAGGCGAATCCACCGTACGGGTCACATTTCTCGACGTCGGCCAGGGTGACGCCATTCTCATAAGAACAGCTGAAAAAACCATTCTCATTGACGCGGGTGACGACAAGGCCGACGCGGCAAACGCTTCCATCATTCCCTATTTCAAAAAAGAAGGCATCAAGAAGATCGACGTTGCGGTTATTTCCCACCCCCACCGCGATCACTTCGGCGGCTACCTCCAGCTGATCCAGTCGGTTCCGATCGGCGAGTTCGTCTATTCGTCCGACTCCATGGGTGGCGGCGACCCCGAAGAGAGCAGCACCGATGCGCAGCTGTACATGAAACTCCATGACGCCATCGTCGCCAAGGGCATTCCATACAACAAGGCAAAGATGGGCGACAGGCTCGACTGGGGCTCGGACATCAAGGTCGAAGTTCTCCACGCCGAGGATAAATCCGCCCTCAAGCGAGGGTTCGAGCTTCCGGACGTCACCACGGTCGATCGCGCTGGGTCCGACACCGTGAAAGTCTCGGCCAACGAACAGTCCCTGATCATCAAGCTCACGGCCGGCAAAATCAGCTACCTGTTCACCGGTGACGCCGAGCGCGGCGCCGAAGCGACAGCAATCAACGTGTTCCGCGACAAGCTCCAGTGCACGGTCCTCAAGTCCGGCCATCACGGCAGCAAGACCTCGTCCGGCAACCCGCTGATGGATCTGGCCCGCCCGGAATACGGCGTCATCTCCGTCGGGGCGAAGAACTCGTTCGGCCATCCGAACAAGGAAACTCTCGAAAAATACGCGTTCTACAAGATGAAGGTGTTCCGCACCGATCAGGACGGCCACGTCGACAGCTGGACCGACGGCAAGACCGTCCATTTCAGCAGCAATCAGAGCCCTCTCGAGTTCACCAAAAAGCCCGAGATCGTATCGCTCACCCCGACATCGGCAACGCTCCAGTGGGTGACGAACAAGCCTTCCGACACCCGCATCTACTACGGTGTTTCCGACCTCGGCCAGTCGAAGCTCATCGATAATGCAGCCACGATCCACACCGTGACGCTGACGGGGCTCCAGCCCGCATCGGTCTATACGTTCAGGGCCACCTCGATGGACGCCCGTATCCCCGATCAGTATGTGACGTTCGACGGTTCGATCACGACCCCGGCGGGCGATGGCGTTCCCCTGCCCCAGATCGACGCCTTCACGATCAACGCGAAACAGGTGTACGTCAGAAAGCCCTTCAAGACCCGGGTCAAGATCATCAACCCGAGCGCCGCCGATACGAGGAACCTGAAAGTGATCCTGTATCACACCGCCATGTCGCCCGATAACATCCTCGGCCAGACCGCCATCAGCCGTCTCAAGGCGACCGGCACCTCCTCGATCGAGTTCCCCGTCGAGATATCCTGGCTCGGCCAGGTCGAGCTTCTCGTCGTGCTGATGAAGGGCAAGACCATCATCGACACCGAGTCGTACACCGTCGACGTCCAGCCGAAGATCATCTACGTCGACTGCTCGCACGGCAATATCGAATACTATACCGGCAAGTTCGGCGGCATGAAAATGGACCTCTTCAACAGCCTCGGATTCCAGATGAGAAGCGTCTCGAAGGGCATCACCTACGAACAGCTGAAAGACGCCTTCGTCTTCATCTTCCCCGAGCCATCGAAGCCCGTAACCGCCGAAGAGCTGGCGGCCCTCAAGGAGTTCGTCGCGAAGGGCGGCTCGATCATGCTGTATTCCCGCTCCGACTACGGCAACCGCAGCATGACAGCAATTCATAACACCATTCTCGAGAGCGTCGGCAGTTCGATCCGGTTCAATGACGACCAGTTCTGCGACCCAACGAACAATATCGGCGCCCCCTGGCGCGCCTGGATCCAGACGTATCCATCCCCCATCATCAACGGCGTGTCCAACATTCTCGTCAGGAACTGCTGTTCCCTGATCTCCAAGGGGAACAAGGGCCTCGAGGCCACCAAGAACATCTCTCTCCTCGCGACCGGCGACGATGACTCGTACAACCAGAACGCTGACAACCTCGATGACGGCTACATCTACGCATCGCACACCCCGAAACTGCCCGTTCCGATCGCCGCCTGCGAAGACCTCGGCACCGGCCGCGTGGCCTGTTTCGGCGAAGTGATGTATGACGACAGCATGTATCAGCCAAACGCCCAGATTCACACCCCGCAATTCAACCGGTGCATCGTCCAGTGGCTCGAAGCGTCGCGTGAAAAATCCCTCAGAGACCTCGTGCGCTTCGTCGAGGAGATCGCAACCGACCAGGATGCGGAAACCCGCGCCGTCCGCTACGAGGCTCTCAGAGACAGGGTCACCGAAACCGTCCGCACCCACCTCGAGAACGGTGACGCCTCCGTCGTGCGCGACGCCTTCACCGGATTCGGCGGCAAGGCCGTGAGCGATCTTCGCGAAACGGTGCGCAGCCAGCTCGAGTTCCGTGTTCTCCACGGCGAAACCCCGCTGAGCCGGGACTCCCTCTCGTCCTTCTGAGATTCATCCGCACGTCCTACCAGGCTGTGAATTATATCGGTTCCGGTCACCCTGAGGTATCGAAGGGTGACCGGAACCTCATGTACAGACCTGTTCGTGGTGAGCCTGTCGGAGCACGAATACTCTCGCTCCCCAATAAGCTCAGGGCAAGCGGATGAGGGGACATGGCTCAGGCCTCATATCAGGAACGCCCCCGAACAAGGGTTCGGGGGCGTTCCTGCATTTCGAGGGATCAGGCGGCCGGCTTGCCTGCCGGGGGTTCCTGGCCATCGTCTGCCGGGGTGGCATCTTTCCCCGCTTCGCCCGGCTGGCCGTCGGCAACGGTCTCTGCCGCAGGCGAAGCATCTTCCCGGATCTCCAGGACGAAGTTGGTGAGCATGCGCTTGAGTTCCTCGGAAACCATCGCCAGATGTTTGGTGATGCGGGCCATCTCGAAGATATTGTCTTTCTGGAGTTTGATCGAGTCGAGCACCTGGTCGATTTCGCTCGTCGTGGTCTTCGTGGTGAGTGAGAGGTTTTCGATGGCAGAGCTGACGGCCTCGATGTTTCTGCTCTGCTCCGCGCTCGACTTGCTGATGTCCTGTATCTGGACATTGACGGATTCCGATGCCATGCCGATCTCGACGAGCAGGCCACCTGCCCGGTTGATGATTCCGACACCCTCCTGGACCTTTTCCTTGCCCTGGGTCATCTCGTCGACGGCCTTGTTCGTCTTGTGCTGGATTTCGCCGATGAGGGCCCCGATCTCCTCGGCGGCCTTGGCGCTCTGTTCGGCGAGCTTCTTCACGTTCTCGGCCACGACGACGAAGCCCTTGCCCTGTTCGCCGGCCCTGGCGGCTTCGATGGCGGCGTTCAGCGCAAGCAGGTTCGTCTGGCGGGAAATCGCGGTGATCGTCAGAACGATTTTCCCGATGCGCCTGGACTGGGATTTCAGCTCCTCGAGCACGCGCGACGAGTCGCCGACGGCCCGTTCGATGCCCTTGATCGTCGCCGAAGCTTCACGCACCGATTCCATGCCCTGGTTCGCCTTGGTCCGGTTCTGGACCGACTCCTCGTAGGCGCGGTTCGACCGTTTCGCGACAAGCTGGGCGTTCGCCGAGATCTCCTGGATGGCGGCGGCGGTCTTTTCGAGCGTCAGCGCTGATTCGCGCGTCGCCTTCGTGATCCGCTGGGTGTTTCCGAGAATTTTCTGGACCGACTCATTGACCTGAGATGTCGCGTCGGAAATCTGGTTCGACATGCCGAACAGGCGGTTGATGACATCCTGAATCTGGAGGAGAAGCCGTTGGATATACCCGATGAACTTGTTGAAGCGGTCGGACACTTCGGACATCTCGTCCCGGCCATGCACTGCGATGCGCTTCGTCAGGTCGCCGCGACCGCGAGAAATCTCCTCGAGGCCCATCGACACCCCGTTGATCGAGAAGACGACGCCGCGGATGACCATCATCGTGATGGCCGTCATCGCGAACAGGCCGAAAAAGATCAGGAACATCGAAAACTTCTGGGCCTCGTCGAGCGCCCCGAGCATGCCCTTCGAGTCGACGATGCCGAGCATGACCCAGTTCGTGTTCCTGACCGGCGAGGCAGCGACGAAAAGGTGATCGCGCTTGCCGGTCATGAACCTGGCGATCGCCGCGCTTCCCTGAAGGATGCGATCGGCGGCGTCCTGGATGTCGATTTCGTCCGTATTGATGCAGATGTTCTGCTTCGGGTCCAGGACCAGGCTCATATCAGAGTGGGCGATATAGAATCCGTAATGGATTTTGTCGGACGTCACCAGCGATGCCTTGCCGTTCACCGAATCGAGAGCCGAGGGCACGCCGTTCAGAAGGTTTTCGAGATCGATGCCGATGAGGGCGGCGCCGATAATATGCCCTTCGGAAAGAACCGGCAGGCCGCAGTAGATGATACGCTGCCTGAGTTCATCGCTCGCGGCCGGGCCGGCGGCGAGGGCGGCGTCATCCGCCGTATACTGTGTCGACAGGCGGTCAGCGGTCTTCCCCGCAGGCAGGAACGTCGATTCGTGCGCAAATACAATAGGAGATTTATAATATACGTCTTCGGACATGGAGGCGATGCACATGTCCGGGACGAACGAATCGTAGGGAGTCTGCTCCGCGGGCAGGCCCCCCCCTCCCCGGCCGATTCGGTACCGGGTTTTTCCGTCGACGGAAAGGATTGCGATTTCGGCTATTTCGCCGGTTCCCCGCCCGCCGACCCTCGACATCTGGGCCATCGGGGAATGTAACGCCTTTCGCCACTGTTCGATCGCATCGACCGCATCAGGTTGCTGGATCGTCCATGAAAGGAACTGCACGGTGGCGTCGAGCCTCGAGATGAAGCGAGTCAGCTTTTCATACGACTCGATGATCGTTTCGATGCGGTTCGTTTCGGCCGTCAACAGTGTCTGGACCTGGAGCGGGATCTGCGATTTCACCGTGCTGCGGATCATACCGGTGATATACAGGTTCAGGCCGAGCAGAACGGAAGACACGATGATCATCGTGATGAACAGTCGCGTCTTAATTTTCAGGTTGCCGAGCAGACTCAAAACAGCCTCCTCCGCCCCGGACGCCCGCGGCCGGATACGTTCTTCCGGTTCATGTCAGCGGCCTGGGATGCGAATGGTTTCTCCAGCTTTCAGCGCGCGTTTCTTTCCGAACTGGTTGAGGTCGCGGATGGCCGCGAGGGTCACTTTGAACTTCTTCGCGACGGAAGCGACCGTATCCCCCTTCTTCACGGTATACGGTTTGCTTTTGGCAAGCGCCTTGGCACGCCGCTCCCGTTCCTTGCGGATGCGCTCCGCCCGGGCTTTCTTCTCGGCCTCGACCTTTTTCACGTATTCGAGGTACCCGGCGTCGTATCCCTGCTGGATGGTGCCTTCGAGAAAATCCCGCACGCCCAGATAGACCGCCTGGGCAAGCCGCGTTTTCACATCGGATGAGCGCATTTTCACGGCATCGGACGGGTTCGACATGTACCCGAGTTCGATGAGGATCGAAGGCATCGCCGTCGAGTGGAGGACCTTGAACCCTGCGCGCTTCACGCCGCGCATACCCAGGCCGGGAACGGCCGAACCGAGCCGGGCGGCGGCCTTTTCGGCGAGCTGGCGGCTCTGGAACATCACCTCCGCCTGTTTCTGGACGATCACCTGTTTGGAGCTGCCGCCCAGCGAGGCGCCGACGCCTCCAACGGCGTCCTGCCCGTTTTCCGCGTCGACGAGAAGACGTTCGGCCTCACCGGAGGCGCCCTTCGGCGACTCGTAATAGACTTCGAGACCGGCGATTGCCCGTTTCCTGTTGTAGTTTCCGTGGAGGCTCACGAACGCATCGGCGCCGTACCGGGCGGCGATCTGACTTCGCCGTTCGAGCGGGATGATATAGTCGCCCGAGCGCGTAAGGATGGCCTTGTAGCGGGGATCTCTGTCGAAGTAGGCTTTGACCAGCCGGCCCATCTGGAGAACGAACTCCTTCTCGATGATACCGTTGTGCCGTGCCCCGGGATCTTCGCCCCCATGACCGGGATCGATGACAACGATCTTGATGTTGCCCGCTTTCAGGCGCCGGATCTCCTCGACCTCCTGGACGCGCCTCGATTCGGCCGAGACAGCCGGTTCGCCGAGAAAAACGACGATGCGGTCAGGCTTGTCGGCGTTCGCCGGAAGGACGAACGTCCGGTTGATCACGCCGTCGGCCGGCCGGAGGAAAACCCGGACACCGCCGCGCACGCGTTCCTGCACGCTCAGCGTCTGGACGAACGCGTTGTTCAGGGGGTAACTCTGCCTGCCGGGCCTGAACGAGACATTTTCAATATCAAAAAATATCGTTCCGTCCAGCAACGTCTGGACGGGCGTCACGCGGGGCACGCCGCTCATGTCGAGGACGATCTGGGCCTCTTCGGGACTCTGCCAGAACCTGATGTCCGTGATGCGAAGGGCTTCGGCATGCACCCCCGGAAGGAAGCCGATGACGAACGCACAGACGGCGAAAAGGAAGAAAACATAACGTGCCAGCCGGCCGGAAAATAACGCCATGGTCCTGCGCTCCTGGATGTCGATCACCGCGTTGGAATTCACCGAATAGAACGGGCGGAATTATACCAGAGTCGTCATCGCCTGAAAAGGTGCGGACGAATTTTCCCACTCATCAGGGAAAGTCACAGCGGTTTTGGAGGGCGTACTGGAGCAGTCGGAGATACTCGCCCCGTGGAATCTCGAAGGCGCCGAGCCGCCTGGTGTGCGGGGTGATCACCTGCGTGTCGAAAAGCGTGAAGCCTCGCCGGTTCAGGCGTTCCATGAGCGCACCGAGCGCGACGGTCGACGCATTCGAAGCCGTGTGAAACATCGACTCCCCGGCAAAGAAGCCGCCCAGGGCGACGCCATACACGCCGCCGACGAGCCTCCCCTCCAATCGGACTTCCGCGCTGTGCGCGAACCCCATCTGGAACAGCCGCGTGTAGGAAACGACGAACTCCCGGCTTATCCAGCTCTCCTCGCGGCCGGGCGCCGGCCTCGCGCATCCTTCCATCACGCTCTGGAAGGCCGTATCGAAGGTTATCTCGAACCTGCCCGAGCGCAGATACCGCTCGCCCCGTCCAGGAAGCCTGAAAGAGCCGATGTCGAAGATCGCCCTGGGGTCCGGGGACCACCAGGTGATCGGGTCCGAGGTCCAGGGAAAGATGCCACGGGCGTAGGCACGGATCAGCGTTCCCGGCAGCATGTCGCCGCCGACGGCGAGGAGCCCGTCTTTCCGGGCTCTGCGCGGATCGGGAAAGGTGACGAGGCTGGGGAAAAGCGCTTCCAGCTCGGCGATTCCTCCGGATGGATGCCGGTTCATCCGGCGCTCTGCAGATGTTCGTCGTTGCTTTTCATCTTCCGGTATGTTACCTTGCATCTCGTTTTTGATTCCACAGCTATTCGCGAATTTCATTCGCCGCACCGGTACAACAACATGAGTCAATCAATCCTGTCGTATTGTCTGCTCGTTTACCTTCTCGGGTCCATTCCCTTCGGCGATATATTCGCAAGAATATTTCGGCACGGAACCGTCATCAAAGACGGGACATGGACGACGAAAGCCTCGGGAGACGTGTTCGAGCTCCTCGGCATGAAACTCGGCATTATCGTGACGGCCCTCGACATCCTCAAGGGCTGGATCGCGATGTCCCCTCTGCTGAACCGGTTCATCCAGACGTCCGATGATGCCTACGCGCTCGTCGTGTGCCTCGGCGGCATTTTCGTCGTTATCGGCCATTGCCACTCGATTTTTCTCGGTTTCAGAGGCGGGAAAGGCCTCGCTCCGACCGCCGGCGTGCTGTTCACGATCCTCCCGATCCCGGCGTTCATCGCCTTTCTCGTCTGGGCGGCCCTTTCCTTCTGGGGCCTCTCGGTCCGGCCCGGTGCGGTCAGCGCCGCGGGTGCCATGCCCGTCGCAAGCATTCCCTACATCTGGTATTTCGCACCAGAGAAACTTGTCTACCTGTATGTCGTCGGAGCCCTGTCGATCTGCACGATGTGGGAGTATCGAACCAGTCTGCTGAGCTACATGGGCCTCGGCCCGTTCAGCCCGCCTCCGGTCACTCCCGCCCCCGCCGAGACGTCGGAACCGGCGGAACCGAAATCCTGACATCACCCTTTACTTCTTTTCCCTGACGGCTTCTTTCACGGGCGGCTCGAACAGGATGGATATCTTCTCCGGCGTGATGAGCGTCCGAAACGTCGAGGGATCGATGCCGCTCAGGAACATCTGCGTGAAGAACGCCTGAGCGCTCGCCCCGATGCTCCGAACCGGCGCTTTCGGCTCGACGACGATGCCGCCGACACGCCGCGACCGGTCGAACCGGATCGTGATCAGATACGCGGCCAGCAGCATCCGGCTTTCCTTCCCGAACGCGTAGGAAAACGGCTTCGCGCCGTATGCGCGCAGCATCCGCTCGACCTCCTTCACGGGAAGGCCGAAGACGCCCTGCGGCGTTGCGGGGGCCGCGAGACGGTTGTCCATGAACGGGTCGTAGGGCAACAGGGCCCCCGAAGCGGTTCTTGGAAAATACGCATCGGCAACCGTCGCCGATGCGGCGCCCCCCTGCGCGTCCTGCGCCGCGGCAGGAGGATACCCCGTTCCCGTGAAGTCTCCGAGAGCGCCCCACGCGGGAGCGGCAACACATATACCATACGTTATATATATTGCCTTCCGGAAGGTGGACAGGGTTCCGAGGGTCCACGTGCGATGCCGGTGGTTCATCATTCCTGAGAGTAACACACCGCCGGCAGTTTGTCCTTTTCCCCGATTTTGACGGGGACGGTCAGCAGTGATATCTTGACATGAGACAGCGGTTCATACAACGAGATGGAGGATCTCATGAAGAACAAGATGGTGGCGGTTCTTGTCGCACGGAAATTCAACGACGATGAGGTGAGCAGCCCGGTTTCGCATCTTCGCGAGCACGGAGCGGACGTCAGGTTCATCGGCATCCAACGTGGCTCTGTCATTGGGCAGAACGGCTCGGTGGTCACGATCGATGCGACCGTGCAGGATGTTCATGCGAGCGAGTTCGATGCACTTCTGATTCCAGGAGGAGGCGCCCCGGAGCTCCTTCGCCTCGATCCGGGCGCCATCGCTTTCGTCAGGGAGTTCATGTTGCAGGCCAAGCCCGTCGCGGCCATCTGTCATGGCCCACAGGTTCTGATCTCCGCGAAACTCGTGGGCGGCAGGAGGATGACCTGCTATCCAGGCATCCGTGACGATCTCGTCAATGCCGGCGCCCTGTATCGCGACGCGGAAGTGATGGTCGACGGAAACCTCATCACCTCGCGCACCCCGGAAGACCTCCCCGCCTTCAACAAGGCGCTTGCGGCGAACCTGATCGACTACGACCGCATCCGCGCTCCCTGGATTTACGCCGCTCCCAGCCGGGTGCTCGAGTATGCCATGGGAATGGAAATCAAAGCGCAGGCGCTCTACGAGAACCTTTCGAAAATGAGTAAGGACAAGCTCTCCAAGGCCAAGCTCAAGTTCCTGGCCGAGACCGAGCGTGCCCACAAGGAAATACTGGTCGCCCTGTTCGAGAAAATCGCCCCCGGGAAAAAGCCCACGCCCCGCTGCTTCGGACATACCGGCGAAGATTCACTGAAGATCGATCCGGGCGTTGGATTCATGGAACTCCTCCAGGTCGCCCTCGAAGGCGAGGATGCCTCGTATCGCCTGTACAATCATGTTTCCGAGAAAGTGAAAAACCCCGAATCGAAAAAGCTGTTCAAACAGCTTGCAGAAACGGAGCTTCAGCATCGCCACCATCTCGAGCAGGAAATCGCGTTTCTTTCCGAGTGTCCGCTTCCCTCCGCCATTGAAAAAGAACCATGGTGGCGCGAGGAAATGGAATAAGAGAAAAAAAGAGCCCCGGCTTAAAAAGGCCGGGGCGAAAGTGAGAGGATCTTTTGAGAGGAAATCGTGTGCCCCTCGAAGAGGGGCGAAATATATAAAGAGTTTCCGGGTTATGGGATGAAGAAGGTGTGATTGTTGGATGAACGGGTGTAAATAGTGTTTCAGCCGGGAGAGTGAGAAAAGGGTTATGATGAAAAAGCAGATGCTGCGTCGGTGGAGCGGCTGGAACTGCGATGATGCGGTAACTTCAGTCAAGATCGGGTCATGCCCCGAAATCTCCTGATTAGAACCCGGAAATCTTCTTTTCAATGAACTGTAAATAATAGAGCAAGGTTCGTGCCAACTTCAAAATAGGCTTGAAATCGGGATTTCTCTCGAATTCTCGAATGTTCACTTTCTGCAACACGTGTGAAAATCACACGCACCTCGTTTGCCCCTCTTCCCATGCGCATTTTCAGGCCATAATACGCCTCCCGGAACTTCAACGCCCGGAGAAAAAGCCCATAAGAGGAGACTTGCGGGAGAATTTTCAGACATCACAATGTGTCATTTACGCACATCCGTGCCTTCCCTTATCGTTCAGAAAGTGCTTCCAATGCCTACTACAACTTATGTGAAATGTTTCCCATGGCAAAAACCGGTTGTGGGGGGCGTGAATATCCGTGAAAGGGAGGAAAAGCCTGAATCGTGTCAACCGGCACCTGATGAAAAACCATGAACAGAGTGATGAAATATCTCACCCTCCCTTATCTGGCGCCTCTGACACCGGGAGCGAAAGCATGGCAGCAAGGTCGGAAGCCAGTTCCCACGCCTTCTCTCTGTCTCTCCTCGCCGACGACTCGAGACGGACCATATTCCCTTTTCTCAGGCTGATGACAACGACCCACGAGGATGCTTCCCGGACGAGAATGACACCGGTCAGACTGTCGAGGAACGCCGTCACGATGGCGTGTTCCTCGCCCCAGAGCGACAGGCCCGGCCTGTCGTACATGATGATCTTGTTTTCCTCGGGCAGATACTCGACCATTGGGTAGAAGCCCCGTGCGCGCAGGACTGGAATCAGAAACCAGCGAATGACGAGCCACACTGCATAGCCGGCCAGCAGGGCCGCCAGGCTTCCGACTGCCGCCGCCGCCGTTCCCCAGCCGGAACGTGCCGATACCGCACACCAGGTCGTCGCAAGCAGGATCGTCAGGAAGGCAAGTCCGAACGGGAGCCACGCAGGATACTCCCCTTCAGAAAGAAACAGCTTCTGGGGAACCCGCCGCAGCAGTTCGGCAGTATAAACGCGCTCCCCCGGTCGTTCTCGAGATTCATTGCCCATGCCCGGGCCCGCCCCCTCAGATAACGATTCATATCGGCGCCGGAAAAGCATTCGGCCGATCCGAAGGCTTGTCTGCCTCGCCTGAATTGCATTATACTATGGTTTCAGAACCATGAAGAATCCATTACTCGTTTCGCTGAACACCCGTCATACGCACGCCGGCCTTGCCTGCGCGATGCTGCAGGGTTTCTGGCAGAGAGTTCCCGAGAGACGGCAGATCGACCGCCTCGACCACGATCTGAACATGGGAACCGACTCTCTCATCCAGGAACTGATTCTGCGCTCGCCGCTGCTCGTCGGCTTTTCGACCTACATCTGGAGTCTCCATCATGTGCTGGCCGTCAGCGGGGCCCTCAAAGCCGCCTGTCCCGATACGTTCATCCTGCTCGGCGGCCCCGAAGTCACCCATCAGGCCGATCTGCTGATGCGGCGCCACCCCTGGATCGACGCGATCATCCGGGGCGAAGGCGAGGCGACGTTCGAGGACCTCATGCTCAGGCTCGAGTCGGGAAGCGGCATCGCGGGTGTCGCCGGCCTCACCCACCGGAAGGGCGACGAGATCATCACCGAGCCCGACCGCGAGTTCATTTCCGACCTCGACATCATCCCCTCCCCCTTCCAGCTTGGCCTGTACGGCCGGGGAAATGGCTTCACCTACTACGAGGCTTCGCGCGGCTGCCCGTATCGCTGCACCTACTGTCTCAGCTCCGTGAGCGGGCCGTGGCGCACGTTTTCGCTCGACCGGGTCCGTGCGGACATCGACTGGTTCATCAGCTCAGAGTACAAGCAGGTGCGCTTCGCCGACCGCACCTTCAACCAGGATACCAGCCGGGCGGCGGCGATCATCAGGCACATTCTCGACCACCAGAAGGGCAACGTTCAGTTCCACCTCGAACTCAAGGCCGATATTCTCGACGACGAGCTGCTCACCCTTCTCGGCCAGGCGCCGGCCGGCCTGTTCCACCTCGAAATTGGCGTTCAGACCACCGATCCCCAGACGCTCAAGGCGGTTTCCCGGGCACCCGACGTCGCCCGCCTCGCCGAAAACATCAAACGCCTGCGCGCCCGCACGAAATGCCACATCCACCTCGACCTGCTGGCCGGCCTCCCCGGCGAAACCTACAAACTGTTCCTCGCCTCGCTCGACGAGGCCGTCTCCTGGAAGCCTGACACCGTCCAGGTCGGCTGGGTCAAGGTGCTTCGCGGAACGCTGCTCGAGCGCAACGTCGATGCTGGCGAGCTGGCATGCGCGCCCCTTCCCCCGTATGCCGTCGTCCGCACGAACTGGCTTTCGGCCGAAGAGATGGTGAAGGTCCAGGATATCGGCAAGATCGTCGAGGGAATCGGCAACCCCGGCCGCTTCGGCCTGACCCTGGGCGCTCTCATGCGCATGCGCTTCAAAAGCATGCCATCCGCCATGTATGAGGCGCTCGCCACGTTCTGGCGCACGAGCCGGAGACCGTTCTACCAGTTCGGACCCGATGCCGTCCGGGACGGCCTCGCTCTCTTCATCGCGAGCCTCGAGCTCTCCAGGTTGGAGCAGGCGGTCCTCTCGGACATTCTCATACATGAGCATCGCCTGACCCAGAAAGTGCCGTCGGGAAAATCGCTTCCGGCGCCCGCGTTCCCGCCCGGTGAAACCGGCGCGAGATTCAAGCTCGTTCCCGGGCTGCGGGTGTTCTGGTATTCGACCGATCCCCTTGCGGAGCACTCGTTTCCCATCACCTCCGTGCTTCCGAACCGCCCGTATCCCGTTGTTTACGCCCATGAGACCGACCTCTCGAAAACGCCGCGCACCGTCGTTCCATCGCTCTCGTTCATGGACAGGTTTGTTCTCGCCGGAACGGTGGAAGGCGCGGGTCTCGACGCGGTCGCCTCGACCTGGAACGGCCTCGGCTACGCCGAACAGCCTCTTTCCGTCTGGCAGGCCCGGGAAACCGCCCTTCTCGCCGCGGGCCTGCTGTTCGATCCGAAACTCCGGCGGAAGCCCCGAAACGACGCCGTCATTCCCGCCAACGATTCCTGAGGGAGCTTTATATATGCCTACATATACATATCGCGCGAAGAACCCCGAAAAATCCTGCGACACCTGCCGCGAATGCTACGAGATCATCCAGCGGATGAGCGAGAACGCGCTGACGGTCTGCCCCGACTGCGGCGCCGAAATCGTCAGGACCATGCACGCCACTCCGACCGTTCGTGACACCTCGACGAAGAACATTCTGTCCGACGACAATCTGAAGAAGCACGGGTTCAAGAAACTCGTCAACCGAGGCGGGGGCAAATACGACGAAGTGGTCTGACGCCCGATGACCGATGTTCCCTATCTCGGAAACCGGCTCGCGCTCGAGATCCGGCGCACCCCGTTCGCCGAGGGCCGCCTGTTCGAGCATGAAGGCGTCATCCGGGCGGGCGTTCCGGCCTCCGTGCCCGACGACCGGCTGAAGGCCGAGGTCCGTCGCATGATCGAGAACTGGCTTCGGGCCCAGGCCGGGCGGGTGCTGGGCGAGCGCGTGCGCGACCTGTGCCGCCGGCACGGGCTCAGCATCGGCACCGTGACGATCAAGGACACTCGGAGCCGCTGGGGAAGCTGCTCGGTCCGCCGCAACCTCAATTTCAACTGGCGGCTCGTCATGGCCCCGCCCTGGGTGATCGACTACCTTGTCGTCCACGAGACGGCCCATCTCGACGAGATGAACCACTCCGAGCGTTTCTGGCGCCTCGTCGAACAGCGCTGCCCCGACTACCGAAGCCACGAAGCCTGGCTTAAAATCTGCGGTTCTTCCCTGCTGTCTTGGTAGCACAAACCCGAGATACCAGCATCATCACAGAGAGCACAAAGGGCACAGAGGGTTCACAGAGTTTGGCGAGAAATCCCTGTGAGACCTCTGTGGGCATTGTGTCCTCTGTGATTCAGCGGTGGTGTTATGCAATCCCCCAGGCGCCGTGTGTGAGGCCGAAATGGACAATCTGGGACGGACGTGTTATTCAGAAAAGAGAGTTCACCGAGGGAGGAAAGGTATGGCAACCGGCAGTACCGCTCTGTTCGCGTCCGATCATGCGATGGAACCCCTGAACACGTGGGATAAAATAATAAACAAGATAGTTGCATCCCGCGAAGAGCCTGTCCAGGAGCGGAAGATCGATATCATCATCGCCGTTCTGGTGAATATCCGGCTTCTCGACAAGGAAGACAAGATTTACGACGGCAGGGACGTCAAGGAAAACATCGAAACCATCTATCAGCGCGTGCTCGACGAGACCGTGCAGACCCTCAACGGCATGGAGTCCCCTTCCAGCGAGTATATCTACTACTTCCGGGAGCTCCTGAAAAAACTCCCGATCCGCTCCGGCGGAAGCGACCTGATCGGCGACATCCGAAGCGCCGCCGAGCAGTTCGAGGAAGCGCGCCCCGGGAACGACCCCCTGCGCTCTTTCGCTGGCGACCTCCGCAAGGAAGTCCACAGGCGCCTCTCCCCGAGGATTCTCACGAAGTATATCAATCCATATCTCAAGCTCGTCATCGACAACGACCCCGAGCCGATGAGGCGGGCCGGCTACATGGCGCTGGCGAACCGGTACGTCACCGGCTCCGAAGACCGCGAGTTCATCGATCTCGCCAACGAGATGAACGAGAAACTGAGCTACCTCTGGGACTACCAGAACGGCGACATCCCCACCGTCAAAGCGAACCTGGCGAAGCACCTCGACCTGTTCGAGAAATGCTTCCTCAGGAAGGAGATGGAAACGTTCCTGGAAATATGCACGTCGTCATATATCCACGACAAGCACAATCTCTTCGATTGTCTCAAACGTCTCGCGAGCTTCAAGATGCTCCTGAAGAAGTCGTATTTCGAGAAACGCATCGCCCTGTTCGACTTCCTGAATCTCGATCTCGACCTGGGCAGGCTCGTCTTCCTCTTCACCAACGATTTGACCAACAACCATTACGAGACGGTCACCTTCGCGAACATCAAGGAGTGCATCCTCCTCGTGAAGGAGGTCCTCGGGCTCCTCAACCAGAAAGGCATCATCACCGAATCGAACGAGAAGCTGCTCAAGGACCTCTCGGCCCTCTACGCGATGGAGACCATCGAGATCCTCAAGACGAAGCGGACGATGCAGACGATCTCGATCGAGCTGCAGCAGCACATGCAGAAGACGACCTTCCATCGCCTCGGCCAGATGCTCAACTACGTGCTCGAGGCATACAAGATCCCGACATCGAACCTGTCCCCCATCAAGGACAGGTTTTTTAATAACTTCGTTCGCACGACCGAGTTCCACGCGCTCAACGAGTTCATCGAAAAGATCATCTCGTTCCTCAACCGGGAACTCGCCTCGAAGAACGCCGAAAACAGCCTCTATGGCAAGTATCGCGCGCTCGAAGTCCCGGCCGTCCGCGGCAACTACGACGCGTTCATCGCCACGACCTGGACCCCCACCCCCGACACCGTCCGCCCCTGGCTGGGCGGCAAGGGAAACGGCATCATCGACATGCACGATCTCGGGGTCAACATCCCGCACGCGTTCATCCTCGGCCTTCCCATCTGCAAGGCGATTTTCAGTGACAACGCCGACATCAGCGGGTTCAGGGCCGCCGTCAAGACCTACCTGGGCCAGCTCGAGGAAAAAACCGCCCGGAGACTCGGTTCCCCGGAAGAGCCACTGCTCGTCTCGGTTCGTTCCGGCACCACCATTTCCCTGCCGGGCTCGATGTGCACGATCCTGAACGTCGGTATAACACCTGATATATTGAAGGTCGTCGCCGCCAGGCATGGAGAAACCTTCGCCTCCAGCATCTACCTCCGGTTCCTCAAGAACGTCATCGTGGCGCTCGAGATCAACGTCGAGAAAGAGGAAACCGAGCCGATCAAAACCGTGATCGCGCGGGCCGAGCAGATCGTCCGGAAAGAGCTCGGGGACTCGTTCCTGACGAACCCGTTCGAGCAGCTCGTCAAGTGCATCAGGCTGGTCTTCGCCTCGAGCCGGTCGCAGACGGTCAGGGAGTATCTGAAGGAGCTCTCGATCGACGTGCTGTACGGCACCGCCGTGACGGTCCAGCAGATGGTGTTCGGCAACAAGAACCCCTCCTGCCTCAGCGGCGTGCTGTTCACCCGCAACCCCATCACCGGAAACGACGAGCTGTTTGGCGAATACAAGGAAATGACCCAGGGTGAGGACGTGGTGATGGGCAACATCATCACCCATTCAATCTCCGAGATCCCTGCGCATATCCGCGCCGAGCTCCTGAAATACAAGGCCATGCTCGAGCGCGAGCTCAAGCACGATCTCGACATCGAGTTCACCGTCGAGGACGACCGTCTTTACCTTCTGCAAACACGCCGGGCGAGCATCAGCAACTACGCGAAGCTCGTCGTCGGCACCGACATGCTGAAGAAGGGCGTCATCACGATCGAGGAGTTCATCAAGCGCATCGAGCGGCTCTGCACCTCGAATCCGTTCATCTCGGTGCCGAGGGTCGAGGGGGAGTATCGCGAGTGGAAACCCCCGGTCTGCGAAGGCGTCCCGATCAACCACGGCATCGTCCTGGGCACGCTGGTGCTGACCCCCGAAAAGCTCGAGGAGATCAAGGGGAACCGCGAGAACATCGTGTATTTCGCCCAGAACACCAAACCCTCGGATTTTTATATCATCAACAATTCACACGCGATCGCCACGATTTTCCCCGGCCGGACCTCGCATGCGGCCATCACTTCGATCACCCTCAACAAGCCTTGCATCGTCGGCTGTTCGAACGCGATCATCGACCTCGAACAACGGACCGTGACGTTCAAGGGCGAGACCGATGTCGTTCTGAGGGAAGGAGAGCTGGTCACGCTCGACGCGAACGGCGGCTACCTGTATCGCGGGTCAGCCCCCCTTTCCAACAGCTTCATCAAGACGCATAATATTCTCGATACGATACGAAAGGCAGGCTCATCCGTCGACGCGGCGAAGGAAGTCGAGCGGATCATCCAGGACAAGATCACGACCCTCGAAAAGGAAACGGGGTTCCGAAAAAAGGTCATCACCAGTGTCGGCAGTGAGCTGCTCGGCGGCCGCAACGTGCTCGTCCGTCTCGATCTGAACGTGCCGCTGTCGAAGGGGAAGATCACCGACTCGACCCGCATCGACGCCGCGCTTCCGACCATCAACTACCTTCTCGGACTGGGCGCCACGCCCATTCTCTGCTCGCATTTCGGCGAGCCCGACAAGCAGGAGAAGAAGGGAAAATCCCGCGAGGAGATCTACGCGGAATACAGTCTCAAGCCCGTCGCCGCGTATCTGCGAGACCGGTTCGACGATCTCGTGTTCCATGAGAACAGCATCGCCTCGTCGGGCGTGCTCATCCAGAAGAGCGACATCGTCAAGGGCAGGATCAACATTCTTGAGAACCTGCGATTCGCGATCGGCGAGAAGGAGAACGACTCCGTCTTCTCGCGTGGCCTCGCCGGCCTTTCCGACGGCATCTACGTGAACGACGCGTTCGGAACGAGCCATCGGAGCCACGCCTCGATCACCGGCGTGACCAGGTTCGTCAGCATGAAGCTCGCCGGTCTGCTCGTCGAGAAGGAGTTGAAGTATCTCGGCACGGCGGTCAGCGCGCCGAAGCGGCCGTTCGTCGGCATCACCGGCGGTTCGAAGATCTCGACCAAGCTGGGCATCATCGAATCCCTGCTCCAGAAGATCGACCAGCTCATCGTCGGCGGAGGCATCGGGTACACCCTGCTCAAGGCCACCGGCTTCGACGTGCAGAAGTCGCTCGTCGAGGAGTCGATGCTCGACACGGCGAAGAGGCTGATGGACAAGTACGGCGACAAGATCGTCCTGCCGCGCGACTTCGTCATCACCGACAAGTTCGACTTCGCCAACCAGTGCGTCGGCAACCTCGAACGCAACGTCACGAAGATCAAGGAAGGCTGGGAATCTTTCGACCTTGGCGAAGCTTCGATCGATCACGCCCTCTCGATTCTCGAAAAGGCCGGCACGGTCCTCTGGAACGGCCCCATCGGCGCCTTCGAGATCAAGGAGGGCTCGGTCGGCACATCCAGGCTTTCGGTCGAACTCGCGAAGATGGCCGAGAAGGGCAAGATCGTCATCATCGGCGGCGGCGACTCGGCAGCGGCCGTGAAGACCGCCGGCGTCGCCGACAAGATGACCCACGTCTCGACCGGCGGCGGCGCCAGCCTCGAGTTCCTCGAACGCCTCACCCTCCCCGGCATCTCCGTCCTCGACTCGGATTGAAAGACCCGAAACGGAATCCGCAGATGCCGCTGATTACGCAGATATATATTTTTTAATACATCTTGCTCTTCGAATGCGACCGAATCGGTCGCATTCTTTTTCAACTGCGTCATCTGCGTCATCTGCGGATTCCTCTCCTTCCTGAAACAAACCACGCCGGTCAGCCCGTGACCGGCGTGGTTTGGGAATGCGGGAGAATCAGGCGGTGAGGTCGGAGATGTAGGCGTCGAGGTCGGAGCGGTTGTTCTGCATCGACTCGAACCGCAGGAAGTCGATCAACCGCGTGCGCAGGCCGGCGAGGTTTTCGCGGGCGGTGACGCCGGCGGCCTTCCAGACCTCTACGAAATCGACGAGCGTGCCCATCCTGCCGTCGACGACATCCTGCCGGATATCCTCGAACAGGGCGGTCTCTTCGTTCTTCTGGTTTTCGTATTCGTTGTTCACGGCGGTGTTCGTGATCGCGGCAACCACGCTGCTGCCGTCGGAGAGCACGCGGGCCATTTCCTCGCCGATGGGCTTGCGGGCAGCCATCTCTTCGATCGAGCGCCGGACGGTGGTGCGGCGAACCGAGGTGCGGGGCTTGACCGTTTTCTTGCGGGTGGAGGCGGCGACGGTGGTCGAACCGCCGGAGAGGCCGACCGAGTAGGCGAACTGGGCGGGCGGGGCAGCCTTGGCGAAGGCGAGTTCCATGTCGCCGCCCTCGTGGCCGCGGTTCACGAAGACGAGCATCAGCGTGTCATGCGTGCCGGCGGAGGTTTCGAGCTGCTGCTCACCCTTTCCGGTCTTCAGTTTCAGCCACTCGATGCCGGCCTTGGCTTTGCCCTTCGAGTCGATCATCACGGCCGCAACCGACCAGGCGTTGGAGACGTTCTCCTCGGCTTTCTGGGTCTGCCCGGCGAACGCGACCGTGATCTTGCCGGTCGCCTTCGAGATGTCAAACGTCACCGAACGCGATGACCAGCACTTGATCGTGCCCTTCCCGGTGAAGGGGGCGTTCTTGTGGTGAAGCATCGGGTCGAGTTTCAGCTTGCCGAGGTTCTTGTCGTAGCCGTAGAGGCCGGAAGCGATCGTGGGGTTGTTCAGGTGGTTGGCGACGTTGAACGCGTCGAAATACTGCGAGAATGTGAGCTTGCCGCCGTGTTTCTTGAGGGTGCGCTCATACCCGTCGGTCCCGTGAACCTTGCTCGCGACCAGGTCGCGCACGAACTCTTTTTTCACAGCCTCGGTCTTGGTGACGGCGTGGTTCATCATGTAATAGGCAAACAGGTACACCTGACCGTAATTGGCGATCGGCGTCTCCTGCGACCAGGCGCACAGGTTGTTGTCTGGGGCCTTCATGAAGGCGAACACCTGCGAGGGGTGGTCGAACCCGTTCAGGAAGGTCGCCAGCTGCGACAGACTCTCGTTGACCCAGGTGTGCTCCTTCGGGTCGTTGTGCCAGTGAATCATGTGCTGGAACTCGTGCGCCACGACGCCCAGGTAGCTCTCTTTCGTCGGGTCGGCCGGGTCGATGTCGAGATACAGCATCTCGCGCTCGTTGCTCTGGGGGTTCTTCTCTTTCGAATACTCGTCGCCCGCGTAAAAGTAGCCGGCGACGTAGCCTTTGTTGCCGTCCTTCCCGTATCCGTCCTTGATATCGAGAAACAGCAGGGTGATCTTGTCGTCGCCGTCGATGCCGGGCTTCCATTCGGAGCCGAACGTCGAGGTGTTGGTCGGGTAGATCTTCTCGTCGAACGTCTTGACGATCTTCTCGATTGCGGCGGCCGAAACCGTCTTGCCCTTCTCGACGAACACGTAGCAGTGTTTGCCGATCTTCTTCAGCACGGCCGGCGTCTTCTCGGGCTTCTTCTCGGCCACGTTCATGGTGGTGAAGGTGACCTCGTCGCCCACCTCGGCGGGCTTGGAATCGGCATACATGACCATGCCGCGCGTGCGCAGCATGTACTCGCCGCGCGTCTCTTTCAGCGCATTGTCGGCCAGCCATTTCGTCTCGTCTTCGAACAGGTGCGTCGCGTCCATCCACTCCTGGGCGGAGGCGGGAATCATCGTCGCCGACCAGATCATCATGCCGGCAAGGATCGTCTTGAGGGTGCGTTTCATGGGCTTACTCCTTACTCGATGGATTGCAACGCTGTTTTTACATTATACCAATCCATCCCCCGGGCCCGGAAGGCCCAAAATCATTCACTTTTTTCGACGATGTTGTCAAAAATTGACACATGCGAAAACTATTCTTATAATTATAAAATTGTCTTATCGAATATAGAATCTGTTGAGGAGGAAAGCATGAAGAAAATGTGGTTGATCGCCGGGGTGTCCCTGGCCATTCTCAGTTCTGGCAGGCTGGTTTCCGCAGTAACCTTCGAAGAGGCTCTTGCCGGGCGGAAAGTATCTTCCCTCATCGGAAGCGACGTCCGATTCACGCAACAGGACACCATCTCCACCGTGCTTGCCTCCTGCTATTCAGATTACATCATCAACATGGCCCGGGGCATCGAAGATGCAACGTCCGAAAGACTTGTAGAAATCCGTCAGAAGTTTCTTGTCGAGACGATCAGAAACGAGATCCAAAACGAAAAGCGATTGGATTCGATCGAACATCTGATCGTCTGGGTTGAAAGGATGTACGGACGCACCAGGCTTCTGGGGAAAACCGTCGATTTCAGGTGCCCAGACCAGTCATCGGCCTTCATTCCGGTTTTCCAGGAAGCCAGAGAAGTCATCGTGTTCGCCAAAAATCACTCGCTGGCTTCACCGGAACTCCGAAAACAAGCTGACAAAAAATTGGCTCAGATCGACTTCATCACAGGTAAGCTGAAAAAGCGCTTCAACGAGTATTACCAGGAATTGTTGGAAGTGCACGGCAAAGCCAGGAAATAATGGCAAAACGGCAGTTCGAAGCTTCAACGTTCGTTGGGAAATTCCTGGTGCGAACGGGCGATACGGCGGCGGAGGTTTTCCATCCCCCGGTATCCGGCTTCAGAAATCCCTCCACGGCCGGCTTCGCCTGAAGGCGCTTCACCCGCTTGTCCGTCGGAGGATGTGATCGGAAATACTCTCTGGCTGCCGATACCGTCGCCTGCGCGAGTTCATCGATCGGGCCGGCGGGCGCGGGGCGTTTGGCCGCCTTTGCATCGAATTTGTCCTGGAGGCGCGTCATGGCTGTCATCACCGGTGGGCCCGTTACCGGTTTGACGGTTTTGGGCCCGTTGTGATG
>CAYMEN010000011.1:0-141538 GCA_964389325.1 uncultured bacterium
CCGGCCATGGACATGACCCCTGAAACGGCCCTCGTCAAACTCATGTGGGTGCTTGGACAGACGGATGATCCGGCCACTGTCGGATCACTCATGCAGAAGGCTTTTGCCGGAGAACTTCACGAGATCGCATGAACGGACGACGATGCCCCGAATGCGGGAATGAACTGCAGGAGCAGGCGGTATTCTGCACGACCTGCGGAAGGGACCTCGCGTCGCTTCTCGATACCGGGCGTCATCGGACGCTGCTCTTCGGCACTCCCGTTTCGCTGGTGGTCGTCGGGATCATGCTTGCCTGGGATATCGGATGGGAGTCTCCGTTCGAATCCGGGGCCGACCTGGGGGTGATGCTGGCTCTCGTCTATGCCGGCGGCGCCGTTGGCCAGTGGCTGGCCGCCGCGACGTCCGGCAGGGTCCCCGACATGATCTCGGCATGGCGTGGAGGGATCTATGCCGTTGTCCTGCTTCCGGTGGCCGTTCTGATGGGATTGCCGCTCGAACACGTAATCCTCGGCAGCGGACATCCCGGCATCACGCTTGCCGACGAACCGTATCTGATCCTGGGAATGGAATTCTGCATATTTATCCTATTCTATAGTGCCGGTGTGGTCGGAGCTGCATCACGGCTTCCCCGGACGGCGATGCCGCCGATCGAGGTGCCCCAGTCCGTTGCCGCCCATGGGACGTCGTCACCGACAGCCGATGAAGGCCTGACCGCGCTGATCGGGAACGGGGCCAGCGGTGGGGGCGGGGGATGGGCGCCGGGTATGGCACGGCTGCTGGGGCTCGCTCTTTGCCTGACTGTCCTGGGAATGGCGTTTCTGCCAGCTTCTGGCCGGCTTGTCGTCCAGGCACGGGTTGCCTCTCTTCTTGGCCGGCACGACCGGGCCCTGGCCTGGACCGGGGAGGCGCTGGCTAAGAATCCGCAGGATGCATCGGCTCATCACCTGAGGGGCCTGTTGCTTCTCGCAAAAAGCCAGGATGCCGACAACAAGGCTACCGGCCTCGAGCATCTCCGGAATGCCGTACGGGCCGAGCCTCGATCGGCGAGATTTCATGTGTCGCTCGGCCTGGAATTGAGCGGTTTCGGGCTTGCCACCGAGGCTGCCCGGGCCGCCTCGGAGGCCGTGAAGCTTCATCCGGGCGAGTATCGCCTATGGATGCTGCTTGCGGATGTCCTCACGGCCCAGGGCAAGCGGAGCGACGCCGTCGAAGCCTACAGAAAAGCGGTCGGGCTCGAGCCGCAGGATCCCGTTCTGCTGAACAATCTGGCGTTCGCCCTCCTCGAACTCGATCGGGAGCTCCCCCTTGCTCTCGAACTGGCGAAACAATCCGTCGACCTCCAGCCCGGGTATGTCTTCAGCATGGACACCCTGGCATGGGCCCTCCACAAGAACGGCCGGGCGCATGAGGCCCTCGAGATCATGCTTCAGATCAGGGAGTCAGTGGCGACCCCCTCCGCGGAAATCGAGTTCCACAATGCCGTCATCTGCCGAGAAATGAATCTGCTCGATGCGCCCCGTGCCGTGTTCGAACGCATCGCGGCACGTCCGGATGCGAAGACTGTTCCAGGCCTGGCGCCGCAGATCGAAGCGGTGTTGGCGACGCTGCCGATGCAGGCGGAAACCGTCGGAAGCGAGACGTCGCCGGCGGCAGCGCCGGCCGGCGCCGAAGGGCGGTGAGGGTATGAAGCGCATCTGCGGGCTGATGCTTCTCGTTGCCGCGGCCCTGCTGCTGGGAACGGGAAGCGGCGAGGCCGCTCTCAACATCGATACGAGCTACGCGGGCAGGTATCGCGGCACGCCGCAATACGAAAAAATGCTCGCTGATCTGCCGTTCGTGTACCAGGAAGCCCTGCAGAAGATCAAGCGCTCGCTGGGAATCCCCGTTCCGGACCGTCTCGAGGTGATCGTCGTTTTTTCGGACGAGCTGACCCACAACGGCTTGCGGCTGCGAGGAAAGAGACGTTCCGTCCAGACCGCCGGCCGCAGGATCCTGCACTATATCTATCTCGATCTCGAGTTCCTCGTCACCGGCCAGGCGACGCTGATCGAGGAAATGACCCACGAGTTGACGCATGCCGTCATGGCCGACATTACCGGCCTTGCCACCTACGAAGCCATGCCGATGTGGATCAAGGAGGGAACGGCGGTGCACGCCGCCGATCAGGGGTTGGCCAGGATCAAGGCCCTGATGCGCCGGGGATTCAGCCTGGCCCAGTTCAGCAATGAGGATGAAAGTGACGACGGCAATCCGATTTCTCTGGAACGATACGTCGAAAACTACCTGAAGGTGCAGTTCCTTTTGAAAACCTTCGGGAGCGAGGCCCTGCACCGGTTCATCAGCAGGCTTCTTGAGAGCGGCGATGTCGAGTCTGAGCTCGATTCGTGCTTCAACGGCCTCTCGGAAGAAGTCATGACAAAATATGCCAGAGACTATATCGCGAAGACCCTCATGGCGAACGCAAGACCCCGACACGCCCGAGATCAGTTTCTCCAGGGAGCGAAGTTCTTCGAGGAAGGCGAGTATCTCTCGGCGCGCCTTGCCCTCACCGACGCGCTCTACGGAGGCCTGAGCGATGACGAGTTCCAAAAGGCCGCGTTCCTGCTGGCCGAGTGCTACATCCAGGAACGGAACCCGCAGGCGGCGTTCACCTTCCTGCAACGCGTTCGCCCCGATCCGAAGCGCATCCCCGTAGACCGATACCGGTTCCTGAACGCCTACACCCTGTATGCGATGGGCCAGACGACCGAGGCATATTTCGGCTTCAGGTCAGCCTTCGAGGGAACGAACAACGTTGCCGTGAAGGAGGGGGCTCTCTATTACCTGATACGCATTCTGATCGAAGTCGGCAATCTCGAAGAGGCGGGCCGCGTGTTGGTTCACCTGCGGAGCGCCTTCCCCAAAAGCGTATACGTGCCGCTGGCGGATGCCGTATATGCGGCATCCCGATGATATGGATCGTATTGAATATATATGTATAAGTTTGTAAAATGTTCCGGCGCATGTCGTCTTCGGGCCGTGAGGACGAAGGAACATTCGGTGCCTGGTACAAAAAACGATGGACGTGAGGAAGACGCATGCTGAAAAAACTGGTGATTCGTATGATGGCTGTCGCGGTGATCGTGTCCGGGATTTCCGCATGCTTTGCCCAGGGTGCCGGCCGGGCATTCGAGGATGCGATCAGAAGTCGCGCGACGGGCAGCGTCGAGGAAGTCACCGCGAAGTTCATGGACGCTGCGGGGCAGACTTCGGACAAGACGCAGAAAGGCTTCGTGCTGTCGAGCCTCGCTGAATTCCTGATGGAAAAAGAGGAGTGGGCGGCGGCGGCGGACGTCTACCAGCAGGTCATGCGTGAGGGGGCTGACGCCAACATCCCCGGCGCCTGTTATGGAGCCGCTCAGGCCTGGCTGATGATGGGCAATCATGAAAATGCGAAAGAGCTTTGCAAGATCCTCAAGGCGAAATATCCCGCGAGCGGAATCGAGGAGTTTGCCAACCAGATGAAAGCGGATGCGCCTGACAGCGTTCATGCCCTGCTGGCCGAGTATCTCGCGGAGTTCGAGGGCGTGACGGGTGAGATGATCGACGTGACGGCCCTTCCCGCAGCGAAAGAGCCCGCGGCCGACGTTCCGGTGCCTGCGGAACCCATGCCGGCTGCCCCTTCGACGGCTGAACCCGCTCCGCCTGTCTCGGCCGTGGAGCCGGTTACAGAGCCGGCTGTGGAAAAACAGGGCAAGGTCGGACAACCCCGGATAACGCTTCAGATGCGTGGATGGCAGAGCGACCTGTCCGGCAGAATGGAATCGAGAGGCATGAACCTGAACCTTGCGGACGAGACGAGCATCAGCGACCAGAACCGGTTCGCGATGAAGGCTGCTTGGAATATCTCCAGGAAAAACCAGCTTCGGTTCGACTATATGCATTTCGACCACAGTGGCCTCCTGAAAAAGAACATGACGTTCGACAACCTCAATTACGGATTCGGGGCCCTGCTGAACATCGAGGCGCGGTTCTTCGATGTCGGATTCGGGCGCCTGATCAAGGAAACCGGGGATGTGGCCTGGCGCTTCCTGTTCGGCGGAAAGATGAGTCATGCGTTCATGCACGTCGAACAACGCGTTTCCGGCGGCTTCAGGTCCGGAGAACTGACCCAGGATTTCCCGATCCCGTACGTCGGTTTCGAAGGGGAGGGAAAGATCAATTCCAACGCCGCGGTCAATGCTTCGCTGAAGTATTTCACGGTGGAACAGGGCGACACGGCTGGCGATCTGACCGACCTCGACGTCGCCTTCCTGATCGGTCGCGACTATGAAAAGATGCCCGCCGAAACCGAATGGTACGGCTCCCTCGGCTATCGGTACTTCCTCCTTCGCGGAAGGACGACCGACGAGACGGTGAAGGTCAGCTACGCGGGCCCCACATTCGGCGTCGAAAGCAGGTTCTGAAGCGCCGGAACCAGGGCAAACGCATCGGTTTTCACAACCACTGAATCACGGAGAAACAAAGATTGAACCGCAGAGTCGCAGAGGCGCAGAGAAAGAAACGAGTCAAAAAGATGAACAAAAATTTTCTCCTCAGCGCCTCGGCGCCTCCGCGGTGAATTTACGTTTTTTCAACATACCAGGACACAAGGTTCGCGGAGGTTTCACAGAGAAAAATGGAATTCTCTGTGAAATCTCCGTGTTCTCCGTGATTCACGTCCGTTCGTGTATACACGGGAAACTCATGCGCTCACCCTGACTCCGGGAACGTTTGACAGTCCCGAAGGGCCGTGTTAGGCTTCAACTCTCGATTTGAACGAACTTTTCGACGCGGGGGAAGGTATGAAGACCAAACTGGAACAGGCTCTTGCGATGCTTCGCGGGAGAATCGCAACGCCACCGACCGTGGCCGTCGTGCTCGGCTCGGGGTTGGGAAAATTCGCCGACCAGGTTGAAGATCCGGTCGTGGTCGAGTACCGCGATATCCCGCATTTCCCCGTGTCGACCGTCAAGGGCCATTCGGGCCGCCTTGTCTGCGGCCGCGTCGGCGGGAAGCAGGTCGCCGTCATGCAGGGCCGGTTCCATTACTACGAAGGCTATGGCATGACCGAGGTCACCTTCCCCATCCGCGTTCTTCGCGGCCTGGGCTGCACGGACCTGATCATCACCAATGCCTCCGGCGGCCTGAATCGCACGTTCTCGGTCGGCGACCTGATGGTCATGACCGACCATATCAACCACATGGGCGACAATCCCCTTCGCGGCAAGAACGACGACGGCGTCGGTCCCCGCTTCCCGGCGATGCAGGGCGTTTACACGCCGGAACTGGTGAACCTTGCGATGAAGATCGGCCGTGAGATCGGGGCGCCGATGCAGAAGGGCGTATACGTTGCGGTTTCCGGACCGAACTACGAGACGGCTGCCGAGCTTCGGGCGTTCAGGATCATCGGTGCGGACGCCGTCGGCATGTCGACGGTGCCCGAAGTGCTCGTCGCCGTCCACGGCGGATACAAGCGCATCTGCGGCATCAGCTGCGTGACCGACATGGCGACCGGCGAAGGACACGAGAACGTGAACCATGAGGACGTGATCGCCGCGGCAGCCGCGGCGCAGCCGTATTTCCTGGCGCTGGTCCGCGGTCTCATCGAACGCATGTGAGCATTTTCGACCGCCTCCAGGCTCTGTGCGAGCTGTTCGACCAGCTCACGCACAAGCTGTCCGATCCCGCCGTCCTCGCAAACCCCGCCGAGTTCCAGAAGATCGCGAAGAAACGGGCTGAGATCGAGCCGATCACCGTCGCCGTCGCCGCCTATCACGATCTTCACAGGCGCTTCACCGGCGCCGAGCAGATGGCCGTATCCGAAAGCGATCCCGAGCTCCGGGCTCTTGCCGGGGAAGAGGCTGCCGAGCTACGTCCCCAGATCGAGCGCATGGAAAAACAGCTCCGCATGCTGCTCATTCCGAAAGACGCCGACGACGAGAAGAACCTCATCTGCGAAATTCGCGCGGGAGCTGGCGGTGATGAGGCCGCGCTGTTCGCAGGTCAGCTGTATCGCATGTATTCCCGGTATGCCGACCGTCGGGGCTGGAAGACCGAACTGCTCAGCATCAGCGAAACGGGCATCGGCGGCGTGAAAGAGGTCATTTTTTCCGTCCAGGGCGCCGGTGCCTACGGCCGCCTGAAGTTCGAAAGCGGCGTTCATCGCGTGCAACGCGTGCCGGCGACCGAGGCGTCGGGCCGCATCCATACCTCGACCGTCACGGTCGCCGTGCTTCCGGAAGCCGAAGACGTCGACGTGAAGATCGACGAGCGGGAACTGCGGATCGACGTGTTCCGCTCCTCCGGTCCGGGCGGGCAGAGCGTGAATACGACCGACTCGGCTGTCCGCGTCACTCATATACCGACCGGTATCGTCATCAGCTGCCAGGATGAGAAGAGCCAACACAAAAACAAGGCCAAGGCCCTGCGCATCCTTCGTACGAGGCTGCTCGACAACGCCCGCGCCGAACAGGACAAGGTTCGCGCCGAAGACCGCCGCTCGCAGGTCGGAACGGGCGACCGGTCCGAGCGCATCCGCACCTACAATTTTCCGCAGCAGCGGCTGACCGACCATCGCATCGGCCTCACCCTGCATCGGCTCACCGAGATCGTCGAGGGCGACATCGACGAGGTGATCGACGCCCTGATCGAAGCCGACAACCTGCGGAAACTCGAGGCGGAAGGCGCCGCATCCCTTTGACCCTTCGATGCTGACCGTCCGGGACCTCCTGCGCGAGATCGTCGCCAGGCTCGAGGCCGCGGGCGTGTCGGAACCGCGCCCCGGAGCCGCCCTGCTGCTCGCTGCCGTCATGAACGTGGAACGCGGCCGCCTGCCGCTTATCTACCCGGAACCGGCGAGTTACGCGCAGATCGCCCTGGCCCGCGAATGGACGGAGCGACGCTGCCGCAACGAACCCGTTCAGTACATTCTCGGACGCTGGGAATTCGCTGGACACCCCGTTCTCGTTGGCTCCGGAGCGCTCATTCCGCGCCCGGAAACCGAGGAGTGGCTCGAACGCCTCGCGGTGGTCCTCCGGGCCGGAATTCCCGCGGGACGGCGCTGGATGTTCGCTGATATCGGCACCGGAACGGGCATCATCGGCCTCACCCTCGCCGCCTGGTTTCCAGACGCCTGCGGCTGGCTGGTCGATCTTTCGCCCGACGCGCTGGGATGGGCTGAAAAAAATATAGATGCATATACAATAGTGCGGGATCGTATCGGACTCGCTCGGGGCGATCTCACCGAGGCCCTGAAAACCGGTTCTCTCGACCTGCTGGTGTCGAACCCCCCCTACATCGACCGGGACGATATGCCCGGGCTGATGCCGGACGTTCGCGACTGGGAGCCTCGTCTCGCTCTCGACGGCGGCGCCGGCGGGCTCGAACCGTTCCGCAGGCTTCTGGCCGATGCGGCGCGCGTGTTGAAGCCGGGCGGATGGTTCGCCGTCGAACACGGCCATGGCCAGCGGAAGCGGATTCTGGATCTGCCGGCCCCCGGTCTCGGATTTTTCGCGGCATACGACGATGCCGCCGGCCTCGAGCGCTGTATCGTGTGGCGCAGGGAATGAATGGAATGACGCATATCCTTACGATTTCCGACCTGCTCGGCAATGCCGGCGTGTGGAGCCGCTTCATCGACGAGATGAAGGCCGGCGCCGTCGTCGCCCTGCCCACGGACACGCTGTATGGCCTGGCCGCCGATGCCGGCAGCCGAGACGGGGTGCAGGCCATTTACCGGGCGAAGGGCAGGGGAGAGGAAAAGCCCCTCATCCTCTTCCTCCCGGATTCCTCGGGACTCGAGCCTCTTGGCATCGCACCGGACAGGCGTGTCCGGCGCGTTCTCGATGAACACTGGCCGGGCGGCCTCACGGGGGTTTTTCCCGTCGCGGGAAAGCCGCTCGCAGCCTTCGAACACCCGACCCTGGGCATCCGCGTGCCCGATCACCCCGACCTGCTCCGGCTGCTGCGCGCGTATCCGGGCCGGCTCCTGACGACGAGCGCCAACCGTTCGGGCGAAGCGCCGCTCTCCGACGCCGCTTCCATCGCCGATATCTTTTCCGGACACGTGGCCTGGGTCCTCGACGGTGGCCGCCTCGAACCATCGCAACCCTCGACCGTCGCCGACTTCTCCTCCTGGCCCCCCCGCATCATCAGGCAGGGAAAGGTCCGCCTGGATATGGCCGGATGAGCCCGCTTTCGGACGAACCCATTCCTCTATCGTCAGCTGCGATGTGGTAGAATACCAGCCGCACGAAACGCCTTATGAAGAACATCTCATTACAGAACAAACTGCTGATCCTGCTCGTCGTCACGCTTCTCATTCCGGTCGTGGGAGCGAACGTCATCCTCTGGAAGGCGAAAATGGCGACGGAGCAGCGCAGCACCGTGCTGGCGATCCGGGCGCTTCCCGGCCAGGCCGAATCGAAGCTCGACGTGATCGAATACGTCGACTCGTCCCAGGAGAAGCTCAAAAAGCTCGACGAAGGGCTGGGCCGGCTTGACTGGTGGTCCCACGCCTACCTGATCGCCTCGATCGCCTTCATTCCCCTCGCCGTGTCCGTATTCATGGGGTTCATCTCCTACGTGCTCTCGCCGTTGAAGGAGATCCTCGACCGGCTCTCGCACTTCAAGAACGAAGACGTCGAGACGAAAGAGATCGACCTGCTCAACTGCGCTGCCGAGTTTGACCGGTTTCTCGTCACCTCCCGCAACGTCCTCAGCGAAACGCGGGCCATCGCGAACGAGCTCCGGTCCAAACTCGAGCCGCTCACGAACATGGTCGTCTTCTCCGACGAGAACGTCCGGGTTTTCTTCACCGACGTCCAGGAAATATCCCGAAGTTCGAATTATATAGCAAACACTCTTGAAAACACGACGGCCAGCATCCAGGAAGTCTCCACCTCGGCGCAGACCATCGCGGACCGTTCCCAGAAAGCCGCACAGAACAGCGGCGAGGCGTCGGACGTCGCGACTGGCGGTGGAAAAGCCGTCTCCGAGACGATCGGCACGATGGAGGCGGTCAAGGACGAGGTGCTCGCCCTCGAGGACGTCATCGAGAACCTCAACTCCGCCAGCATCCAGATCGGCGAGATCGTCAACACGATCACCAACATCGCCTACCAGACGAACCTCCTCGCCCTGAACGCCGCGATTGAAGCCGCCCGCGCCGGCGAGCACGGCCAGGGGTTCACCGTCGTCGCCGAAGAGGTCCGCAAGCTGGCCGAAGAGTCGGGCGAGGCCGCCGAAGACATCGGCAAGAAGGTCAAGGGCATGCTCGAGAAGACCGGCATCGCCGTCCAGACGATCAACAAGGGCACGGCCAAGGTCATCGAGGGCGTCAATGTCGCCAACGTCGCCGGCAACAACCTGACCCTCATCGTCTCCTCGGTCACGAACGTCAACGGCATGATCCGCGAGATCAGCGACGCGAGCCGCGAGCAGTCGGCGAATATCGATTCGCTCAGGCAGAGCATCGAGAGCATTTCCGGCGCGACGAAGATCACGTCCGAGGGAACGAAGCGCGTCGCCAGCGCCGTGAACGAGCAGCTGAACTATATTCGTCAGTATGTGGCGACGACCAAGGAACTGTTGACGCTCGTCCAGTTGATGGGCGACATGCTCGACAAATTCAACTACCACTGAGCCGGTCTTCCCCGTTCATCCGAAAAGAATTTCTCCGTCCGGGGTCAGGATTTGGCTTCCTTCTGCCGATGATCTGACTGGAGGCTCATTATGTCCGATCGGCCCTTGCTGTCATTATCGTTTGACGAATTCGCCGCCGAACTCGAGAAGCTCGGTCTGGAAAGCTTTCGCGCCCGGCAGGTCTGGGAATGGATCTTCCAGAAACAGGTCTTCGAGTTCGATGCGATGACCAACCTTTCGAAGGAAACGCGCGCCAGGCTTGCCGAGCGTTTCCCTTCGATCCTGCCCCGCGAGGCGAAGCGGCTCGTCGACCCCGACGGGACCGTCAAGCTCGTGGCCGAGTTGTCCGACGGCGAACGCATCGAAGCGGTCGCCCTCCCCGACGACGAAGCCGACGCGCTGACGTTCTGCCTCTCGACGCAGGCCGGCTGTCCCGTCGGCTGCGTGTTCTGCAGAACGGGCGCCGGCGGCTTCCGCCGCCATCTCACCCGTGACGAGATCATGCTGCAGGTGCTCATGCTCGTCAGGGCCATGCGGCGCAAACCGACGAATATCGTGTTCATGGGCATGGGCGAGCCGTTCCTCAACCGGCGTGCGCTGTTCGATGCCATCGACATGATGACCGATCCCAAGGGCCTCGGGCTTGCCTCGCGGCGGTTGACGATCTCTACCTCCGGCGTCGTGGATGGCATCCGCGAGCTGGCCGACCGGCCCGGCGAGGTGAACCTCGCGATTTCCCTGCACGCCGCCGACGACGAGACGCGCAGCCGGCTGGTGCCGCTCAATCGGAAATACCCCCTCGCGAAACTGCGCGAAGCGGTTGCCGGCTATATCGAGCGGACGGGCAGGCGGGTGACCTTCGAGGTCGTTCTGCTCAAGCAGGAGAACGACCAGCTCAACGACGCGCTGAACCTCGTCTCTTTCTGCGAAGGCCTGCTGTGTCACGTGAACCTGTTGCGATTCAATGCGTTTCCCGGCTCGCCGTTCAGGCCGGCTGACGAGGACGCGGAAAAAGAGTTCCGGAAAGTGCTCAAAACAGCCGGTGTGCCGGTCACCGTGCGCCGCTCGCGCGGGGCGACGATCCTGGCCGCATGCGGCCAGCTTTCCGGCAAGCAGGAGAAGTGACCGATGGCCAAGAAAAAATCCTGCCTCCTCATTCTGGTCAAGATGGTCCTGCTGATGAGCCTTCTCGTGGCCCTGCTGATCGCGGGGTTCTTCTACGCGAAGGACCGCCTGAACGAGTTCTTCAACCGGGGCGAAACCGTCGAAGTGCCGGATTTCCGGGGCAAACACCTGCTGGTTGTCTTCAAGGAAAAACCGTCCGACCTCATCATCGAGAAACGCGATGAGAAGTTCGATCCCAGATATCCCAAAGACTTTGTTATCGCCCAGTATCCCGATCCCGGCACCCGCGTGAAGCCCAACAAGAAGATCCTGCTGACCATATCGATGGGAAGCAAGATGGTCGCCGTGCCCGACCTCATTGACAAAAGCCCTCGTGAGGCCGAACTCGCCCTGCTCAATGCCCAGCTCAAGGAAGGGAGCCGCTCGTTCGTGGCCAGTTCCCGGATCAGGCGCGACCGCGTCATTACCCAGGCGCCTCTGCCCTCCAACCAATGGGAAACGCAGGGCGGCGTCAACCTGCTGATCAGCCTCGGAACGGGCCAGATACGGGCGCCGCTTCCGAACCTGACCGGGAAAACGCTTGCCGATGCGAAAACCAGCCTCCAGGGCTGGGGCCTGCGCGAAGGCAAGATCGTTTTCCGGCGCGACCCGAACAAGCCCAAGCTCCAGGTCATCGCGACGAAACCGGCCCCATATGAGGGAGTGTCCGAAGGAATGGCCGTCGACATGCTGGTCTCGAATGGCGCAGACCCCGAAACATCCTCGCCGGAAGAGTTCAAACGGTTCGAACTCACCGACGTCGTTCCTTCCCTCACACCGGCTCCGGCCCAGTCTGCGGCTGCGAAACCGGCCGGCGGCAAGCCCGCCGCCGCGGCGAAACAGCCGAAAACCCCGGACGCCCCGCCGCCCCCCCGTATCATCATGGCCGACGAGCCCGAGCCCGAAATACCGCCCGAGGCCCTGCCGCCCGCCCCTGCGGATCGGCCCGAAGGTGAGAAGCCGGCAAAGCCCTCCGCCGACAACGCGACCGTCATGTTCGCCATGCCGGACGGCTTCATGCCCAAGGAAGTGAAATTCTTCCAGGTGTCATCCCAGGGCCGCCGCCAGGTCTACGCCGGCACGCACAAACCTCTCGACCAGATCAGGGTCGAGGTGCCCCGTATTCCGGGAAGCAAGGTCCAGATCTATATCAACGACGTGCCTATCGAGGACCGTCCCGTTCAATAAGCGTTTTCCCGATGTGAAGCCAGCAGACCCGTGGAGGCAGACAGAGAGATGATTGGAAAAACCATAAACGGAAAATACGAGATTCGTCAGCCGCTTGCCGAAAGCCTCATGTACGAGGTCTACTCCGCTCTCGAGGTCGAGACGGGCATGCCCGTGGCGGTGAAGCTGATGCGCGGGGAAATGGCCGAAAACCAGGACCGGGTCAAGGCCTTCAGCGAAGAAGTGCGACTCGTCGCCGGCATCTCCCACCCCTCGATCGTCCCGGTGCTCGACTTCGATCTGTACGAGGGCCGTCCCTTCGCCGTGACTGAGTTCACCGAGGGAACGGACCTGCGTGCCTGCATCCACGGCGAGAAGCCCCTGTCGTTTTTCGATGCCTGTCGCGCGGTCCAGCAGCTTGCCGTCCTTCTGCAGCATGCGTGCGACCAGCGGGTGTCCGTCCGCTCGATCAAACTGTCGAACATCATCCGCACCAACACGGGGCTCATCAAGATCCTTTCCTTCTCCCTGCCGCGTCTGCGGCTGGTAGGTGCCGGCTCGGACGAGGCAGCCGGCATCCAGTCGGATCTCTACTTTCTCGGAACGACCTTGTACGAGCTCCTTGCCGGGGAGTCGCCGATGCGAAGACGTGGCGGAATCAACGAAGTCTGGGACGACAAGCTGCGCCAGGCCCTTCGGATCAGGCATTCCCAGCTGGCTCCGGAACAGATCGAGATGGTTGCCGAGTTCATCGAGAAGACGCTGACCCGCACCGTCAGGAACCGCTTCACCGATCACGCTGCCTTCCTCGTCGGCCTGTCCGACCTGATGCACGTGTCCGGCGATGCCGAACGCGTCGAACGTGAGATGAAACGGCGCAGACTCTCGACGGCCTCTGAAATAGTTGATGCTATAAATGGCCGGAAGGCCTCCGCCGCGGTGACTGCGGCAGCCGTCGCCTCGGGCGTGATGACGGCCCGGGCGCAGCCTGTCGCCGCGACGGCGAGCGTTGCCGTGGGATCATCGTCTGCGCCGCTCAGGGCAATTCCGGGAGGGGCGCCTGTCGCAGGTTGTGTCAGCCGCTGCGTCGGTTCAGCCGCTCTCGCCGTCGCTCCCGATGCCGTCGAAACTCCCGCCTCGACCCTCTGCCCCGCCGAGGAGATGCAGCTGCAGGGGGATAGGGCGGCCGCGGCGAAACCCGTTCTGCGCCTCCTGCAGGGCGGCCGCGACAAGGTGCAGGGCCGCCCCGCCGGGAAGATCTGGCAGGGTGTCGAGGAACAGCTGTGGATCCGGCATCCCTATGCCGCGATCGGTATCGGCAGCTTCCTTCTCGTCCTCTTCGTCAGCCTGCTGATTTTCTGGTGAGCGGCGCATGAGTCGCAAGATTCTCGTTGCCCCTTCCATTCTTGCCGCCGATTTCTCCCGTCTGCAAGAGGGCCTTGCCGCAATCGAGGCCTCGGGGGCCCATTGGGTGCACCTCGACGTGATGGATGGCCATTTCGTGCCGAACCTCACCTTCGGTCCCCCGGTAATTGCCGCCCTGCGCCCCCATTCGAATCTCCCGTTCGACGTGCACCTGATGATCGAAGCCCCGCACCAGTGGCTTGCCGCCTATCGCCAGGCAGGCGCCGACCGCATCACCTTTCATCTCGAGGCGTGCCGCCATTCCCAGCGGTATCTCGCCCAGGTTCGCGAGCTCGGCGCGGCGTCGGGCATCACCCTGAATCCCCAGACGCCGATCGACGGCCTCGAGTATCTCCTGGATGTCTGTGACCAGGTGCTGATCATGACGGTGAACCCGGGATTCGGCGGCCAGACGATGATCGAACCGGTCATCGAAAAAATCGCGAAGCTCCGCAGGCTCATCGACGAGCGTGGCGCGAAGACCCTCATCGAGGTCGATGGAGGGATCGACCGGAAATCCGCACGAAAGATTATCGACGCCGGTGCCGATGTATTGGTTATGGGATCCGCTTTTTTCCGTGATTCGGACAAACCGGGTCTCGTCCGGGAAATCGAAGCCCTGAAGACCTGAGGTTCCCGGAACGCGCCCGGATGGCGCGTAGATGGAGGAGGTGCCATGCTCGAACGGCCGAAGGCTTTGCCTGAACTGCTCGCCTCGATGGAGGAGCAGTGCCGTTCCGTGCCCGGAGACCTGGGGCTGCTGCAGAAGCTCGGCCGCCTGTATGTCCGCCAGGGAGCCTTGAACGAGGCCGTCCGGACGTATCGCCGCCTCCTGGCGCAGGATCCGTCGCAGGTCGCCGCCCTGATCGAGCTTGGCCTCTGCCTCGCCCGCCTCGGCAACCACGACGAGGCGCGGTTCGCGCTCGAGCGTGCCCAGGAGCTTCAGCCGCAGTCCCACGCCGTTTTCCTGGCTCTGGCCAAGCTCCACGAATTCATGGGAAACCGGGAACAGCAGGTCACGTTCATGATGCGCGCCGCGAACGCGGCTCCCGATCGTGCCGACATCCGCCTCGCCCTCGGCGAGCTGCTTCGTCGCCACGGGGATTTCGCCGGCGCAGCCGCTCAGTATGAAAAGGCGATCGAGGCAAGTCCCGACCTCGAGGCGGCCCGGTTCGGCCTCGCCGTCATTCACATGCGCCGCGACCGCCTCAATGAGGCGATGGAGCAGTTCCGCCAGATCGTGGCACGGAATCCCAGCGCGCATGACGCCCATTTCAACCTCGGCCAGTGCCTCTTCCGCCAGGAAAAATACGCGCTGGCCGCCGTCTCACTGGCATCCGCCCTGAAGGGGCTGCCGGAGCATCCGGCGGTCCTGCTCCTTCTCGCACGCTGTCACCACAGGCTCGGGGACGTCGAACGGGCGCTGGTCATGATGGAGCGCCTTTCCGAGGCCCAGCCCGACAACGTGGAACTTCTCGAGGAAATGTGCCGGCTGTACCGCCAGGTCGGCGAAGCCGATGCTGCGCGCGACATCTACGGCCGCCTTGCCCGCCGATATCCGGAGCGCGCCCCGTATGCGATGGAACTCGCGGAAATCCTGAAGGAGGAGCGACGGTATGTCGAGGCTGCGACCGTTCTGGAAACCATGTTCAAGCATCACCCCGGGCATCTCGAGGGACACCGCCTGCTCGGCGACATCCTCTTCGAGCGGGGACGGCTGAAATCGGCCCTCGAGGAATACCGCAAGACGCTCATGGTCAGCGAAACGTTCGAGCCGGGCCTGCATGGGGCGGCCGCCGTCCTGCGCGCCCTGGGCGACACGAAGGGGGAGTTTGAGATGCTGCGCAGGCTCCTGGCCTGCAGTGCCCCTCTGCCGACCGACCTGTTCAGGCTCGGACAGCTGGAACGTGAACTCGGCATGCCGACGAGTCTCGAACGGTTCCGCCGCGTGTCGGAACTGGCGCCTGAAACCGATCTCGCCCGCGAAGCGGAATATTATATACGCCATAATAAAAAGGCTGCCTGAGCCCGGCGTCCCAGCGGAAGGCTGACTTCAACGGAGCGTTCACCGGTTCATACCGGATCGAAACGGCACGCCGAAAAGCGTTCCAACACTGTTCGACATCGTCTCGGCCCTCTCATGCCCATGTCTCATGCGCCCGGGCAGGGCTCATGGTAAAATCGCAGGGTTGATTGTAACAGACGAGTTCCGAAACACGGAAGAGCCGACATGAAGAGCGACATCGAACAGGCCGTCATAAGCGCGGTCGAGCATGCGACCCGGACCGGCCGGTTTACCCCGGATGCGCGTGCGCTCATCAGAGACCTGTTCGCGACACTCCAGCCCAGCGACTGGCCCAGCTGGCTGCTCGAGTCGATCGCGGCCGTTCCCGGCGAGATCGAGTTCATCCAGGAGTGCCTCATCGCTCAGGAGGACGGGCTGAAGCGGCGGATCGCCCGTGCGCTCCGCCCCGACAACGAAACGTTTCTTCGCATGCTTGGCCGCATCGGTTCGCCCCAGGCAACCGGTGAGCCTGACATGCTGTTCCAGGCCGTGAATGACGGGGACCCCCGCATCAGGGGCCTGGCGCTGCTGAGGCTGGGCGAGTGTCGTTGTGACGGTATCGGCCAGATCATCCTCCGGGGGCTCGATGACCCCGATCCCTATGTGCGCAAATGCGCCGTGGAAGCCATTTATATCAGCATCGGCGACCGCGGGACGAGTGCATGGGAACGGGTGCTCGCTTCGGAACGGGACGCCGACGTTCGCGAGACGGCTCTGGTCTGCCTTGCACGCTCTGGAGACCGTGGGCGCGACGTCATGCGCCGGCTCAAAAAAAACCTGTCGCCGCGCGAGAAGGAATATATAATAGTAAGTATGTCTTCCTGATCACCAGCCGGGATTCCCGGCCCATGCGCAGGCGGCGATGCCGGCGACATTCCAGGCAAACATCGCGTATACCGACTGCCTGACGGCGGGGTCGCCGGGCCTGGCGGCGAGAACGAGAATGATCGGCAGCCCCGCCAGGTAAGCCGCTCCAAGCTGTCGCGTGGAGAGTAGGTTCACGACGGTTATCCCGAACCAGGCCGCCGTCGGTGACTCCGGATGCCGGTATCGCACGACGGCCCCCATGACGGCACCGCCGCCGAGCGCCGCCGCCCAGGCCAGGGGCTGGAGTGGCGCAATGGCGTATCCGAGGGCGAGGCGATAGGCAAGCGGCCAGAGAAAGGGGGCCGGCGCGGTGCATTCCCGTCGCAGATGCAGGATCGACACGATGAACCAGATCATCGACCAGGCCGCGCCCGCCACGAACGCCGCGCTCAGACCGTTTGCCGCGAACATGCTTCCGACGATGGCTGCCGCGGATGCTTCGACCAGCGGATACTGCCACGAGATCGGCGCCTTGCAGTACCGGCACTTCCCGAGCAGCAGCAGCCAGCCGAACACGGGGATCAGATCGAGAGCCGACAGTTGATGCTTGCAGTGGGGGCAGGAAGACGGCGGGAACACGACCGACCGCCCTTCGGCCATCCGCAGGATGACGACGTTGCTGAAGCTCCCGAGCAGGCTTCCGAACAACGCGAAGAAAAACGTGAGAAAGGGAAACAGAAGGTCAGGAGCAGAATGGGTGATTTCCGGCATGTGCAAAGGCTAGCATAGAGGATGGAACAAGTGAAAGGGTGTGGAGAACATCGGCATGAAAAAAAGGGCGAAATTTCTTTCGCCCTTTTTCAGCCGAACAGAATCAGTTGGCTTCGATCTGGCCGTGAACGTTGCATTTGATCTTGCCGGATCCGGTAAGATCGCCGTTCGCTCCGTAGCTGCAACCAGCCTCGGGCTTGCTGATGCCGCCCTTCAGGTAGTTCGCGTTGGAAAGATTGGTGATAATGGTATTGGACATGCTCGTTTCCATGTTCGGGGTATCCATGTTGTACATCTCGATGGCACCCAGGAGAACGCGCATATTCGCGTAGCAAGCCTTTTCGCGAGCCTGTTCGCGGGCCTTACGGAAGTTCGGGATAGCGATAGCCGCCAGAATACCGATAATGGCAATAACGATCATAAGTTCAATCAGGGTGAAACCGCGTCGCTTCGTCATAGTTTTCACCTCCTTTCTTTTTCTACTTCATCCAACCTAAGCGTACAAATAGAACGCCTGGATGTCAAGGTACGCCATGAACGCGCGGCTGAAGCGGACATCAGCCCTTCAGCATGCGCTCGAGTTCCTTCGGATGCATCGTGTGGATCATCGCTTCTTCGAGCGTGATGTCGCCGCGCATGTACAGGTCGCGCAGGGACTGCTCGAAGGTGATCATCCCTTCGTTCTGGCTCGTCTGCATGATGGTGTACAGCCCCGAGATTTTCTGTTCGCGGATACAGTTCGCGACAGCCGGGTTGCCGGTCAACACCTCGCAGCACACCACGCGGCCCTTGCCGCTGGCGATCGGAAGCAGCTGCTGGGCGACGACCGCGCGCAGCGTGAACGACAGCTGCGAGCGGATCTGCGGCTGCTGATGGGGCGGGAAGATGTCGATGATGCGGTTGATGGTCTGGGCCGCATCGGTGGTGTGCAGGGTGCCGAAGACGAGGTGGCCCGTTTCGGCCATCGTCAGCGCCGTGCTCACGGTTTCGAGATCGCGCATTTCGCCGACGAGGATGACGTCGGGATCTTCGCGGAGGATGTGCCGCAGCGCCTCGCCGAACGAGTGGGTGTCGATGCCCAGTTCGCGCTGGTTGACGACCGACCGCTTGTGGTAATGCAGATACTCGATCGGGTCTTCGACGGTGATGATGTGGCACCGCTGCTCTTCATTGATGATGTTGATCAGCGAGGCGAGAGAGGTGGACTTTCCCGAGCCGGTGGGGCCCGTGAACAACACCAGGCCCTTGTGGAGCTTGGTGAACTCACGAATCTTGCCGGGAAGCCGCAGTTCCTCGATACTCGGAATCTTGGTCGGGATGACGCGGAATGCCGCGCCGATACAACCGCGCTGTTTGTAGACGTTCACGCGGAACCGGCCGAAGCCGTGGACCGAGTAGGAAAGGTCGAGCTCGAGTTTCTCCTCGAACTCCTTCTGCTGCTCGGCCGTCAGCATGTTGTAGATGAGCGACCTCGTATCCATCGGGGTCAGCACGTCCAGGTCGGTGGGAACGAGCTCGCCATCGACGCGGATGACGGGCGGCGTGCCTACCGTGATATGAAGATCCGAGGCCTCGTTTTCGATGACCAGATTCAGAAGATCGTTGAGGACGAACATTCCCTGATACTCCTATATGAGAGGACTTCTACTCTTTATAACCAAAGATATACTACGCGACCGGTCAATGCTCGCCCATCGTGACGCGGACGACTTCCTCGATCGAGGTGGTGCCGAGCAGCGCCTTGCGGAGAGCCGATTCGCGGAGGGTCAACATGCCTTCATCGATCGCCTGCTTGCGGATGTCATCGGTGGAACCGCCGTTCAGGATGATGTCGCGCAGGCGCTCAGACATGATCATGACCTCATACACGCCGACGCGGCCCTTGTTTCCCGAGTTGTTGCAGGTCTCGCAGCCCTTGCCCTTGTAGAACAGCATGTTCTTCTCGTTGATGTGAGGCAGCTCGAGGCGGCGCATCAGTTCGGGCGTGATGCCGAACTGGGAGATCTGCTCCGCGCGGGGCTTGATCTCGTATTTGCAGTCCTTGCAGATCTTGCGGACAAGACGCTGGGCCTGGACGAGCAGCACGGACGTGGTGACCATGAACGGCTCGATGCCCATGTTCGTGATACGACCGATCGTCGACGGGGCATCGTTCGTGTGCAAGGTCGAAAGGACCAGGTGGCCCGTCATCGATGCCTTGATGGCGATTTCCGCCGTTTCGAAGTCGCGGATCTCGCCGACCATGATGATGTTCGGATCCTGGCGGAGGAAGGAGCGCAGGGCTGCCGCGAAGTTCAGACCGATTTCGGGTTTGCACTGCACCTGGTTGATACCGGCAAGCATGTATTCGACCGGGTCTTCGGCAGTCATGATATTGCGGTCTATCGTATTCAGGGAGGTGAGGGCCGAATACAGCGTCGTCGTTTTTCCCGAGCCCGTAGGGCCGGTGACCAGGGCGATGCCGTAGGGAGAGGCGATACCTGCCTTGAATCGTTTCAGCGTCTCGGGCTCGAAGCCGAGATCCTCGAGGTTCACGCGCAGAGACGTCTGGTCGAGAATTCGCATGACGATCTTCTCGCCCCAGATGACCGGCAGGATCGAAACGCGAAGATCGATCATGCGGTTCGCCACTTTGATCTTGATGCGGCCGTCCTGGGGAAGGCGCTTTTCGGCGATGTTCAGCGACGACATGATCTTGATGCGCGACGTGATGGCCGCGGTCGCCTTCTTGGGCGGTGACATGGCGGTGAACAGAACGCCGTCCTGGCGATACCGGATGCGGAGCTCTTTTTCGAACGGTTCGATGTGAATGTCGGAAACGCCGTTCTGAACGGCCTGAGAAATGACGAGGTTACAGAGGCGGATGATCGGGGCGTCGTTTTCGCCGAGCTCGCCGAGCTGGTCGAGATCGTCGCCGCCGCCGCCGCCCGCTTCGCCTTCCTTGCCGATATCGTCGAGCTCGCCCATCAGTTTGTCCTGCTGGGCGACGGCACCGTAGGCGTCCTGCAGGGCCTTGTTGATGTCGCTCTGGGTCGCGACGACCGGCTTCACCATCAGGCCCGTCATCAGCTGGATGTCGTCGATCGCGATGATGTTCAGCGGATCGACCATCGCAACGGTCAGCTTGTTTCCGACCTTGTTGATCGGAATCAGCATGTGGCGCTTGGCGATGTGCTCGGGAACGAGTTTCGCGATGACCGGGTCGATCAGGTAGTTCGAAAGATCGATATACGGAATCTTGAGCTGCTTGGAAAGAATCTGGACGATGTCATGCTCGGTGACGAGATGCATTTCGACCAGCACGGCGCCCAGACGCTTGCCGCTCTTCTTCTGGAGCGCGAGGGCCTGTTGCAGCTGTTCTTCGTTGATGAGGCCTTCGGAGATGAGCGCATCGCCCAGGCGCATCTTCTTCGCCGCATGCTGGATGTCAGTCATTCCTGCAGTTCCTTCCTATCCGCGGATGAGGTTCATGACGGCGCGCCGCATGACAGCCTCGGGAGCAGGCTGCCCCGTGACGAGCGTGTATGCCGCCGCACCCTGACGAATCAGCAGCTCGGAACCGTCGATGACGCGGGCCCCGGCATCCCGCGCAGCTTTCAACAGGTGGGAGGAGGGCTCGTAGTTCAGGTCGATGTACACTGTTCTGGCTCCGTCGATTTCGTTCAGCACTTCAAGGTGATCATCATGATGCCAGCCGAGAGGGGTGGCATTCACAATTATATCGGCACGATGAACGGCATCCGATAGGGATCTTTCCTCCCAGGAGGTGGGGACCACATCGGTAGTCCCGGCCGGAAAACACGTTTTCAGGCGTGATCGGGTCCGGTTGGCCCAATATACCACGGGAATCGCTCTTTGGCAAAAGGCCCAGAGAACAGCCCTGGCAGCCCCGCCGGCTCCGAGAAGAAGCGCCCGTTCGAACGGGGGGAGTTCGTTTCGAAGCAGATCGAAAAAGGAATCCGCATCCGTGTTGGCCCCCCTGATTTCCCCCTTCCCGGGAAACCAGAGCGTGTTGACGGCCCCGATCGCGGCCGCCGCGCCGTGATGGGTGGTGCAGAGGCGGAAAGCGGCCTCCTTGTGGGGCCTGGTGACGTTCAGGCCGCCGGCGCCAATATCCCTGAGGCCGTGCACTGCCGACTCGAAACGGTCGGCGGTGACGCTGAAGGCGAGATACACGGCATCGATTCCCGATACCTCGAAGGCGGCGTTCCAGAGGGCCGGGCTCACGGAGTGACCGACGGGGTCGCCGAGGAGACCGAAGAGTTGGGTGCGGGAGGTGATGGCCATCGACACGAAGGCCCCGGCAGGTGCCGGGGCCGGTGGATGCTTAGGCGAAGCTTTTTACCGCTTCTTCCTCGGTTTCGAAAATCTCGAAGACCTTGGTGAGCCGCGTCAGCTCAAAGAGTTCCTGGACCGCCGGGGAGAGGCGGATCAGCTTGAGGTCGCCCTTGGACTTCTTGACCTTCTTCAGGGTCGCCGCAACGACACCGAGCCCCATGCTGTTCAGGTAGTTCACTTCCTGGAAATCCATGATCAGCTTGGATTGTCCCTCGGCGACGATCTGATCGATCTTGTCCTTGAAATCGTTGACCGTCTCGGTACCGATCTCGCCGCGCAGTACGATAAGCATGACGCCGTCAGCCTTGGGCTTTAAGTCGATTTTCAGTTCCATACATTTCCTCCCAGGGATGCTCAACTCCGAGCGTGACCACCTTACAGCATTTTCTTCGAAGTTGCAACATGTTGCAACTTCGAAGAAGTTTGAAATGTGAAGTTCGAAGTTTGAAACCATGGGAGGTCGATGGAGGGGCGGGTTTCAAACCCGCCCTGAGGCGCACCCTCGCGAGATTTTTCCCCGATACGAACCAGGGACGACCGGGAATGTTCCCGATCGTCCCTGAAATCCCGTTTGAACCCGGTCCCCGCCTCAGAACTGCTTGGAGGCCGACATGCGGTGGGCTTCGCCGAGCGTCTCGTCGACGTACGAGTAATCGAACCGCCACGTGTCCAGCTTGAAACTGGCGCCCAGCGTCAGGTCACCTGCCTGGGAACCCATGCGCACGGCCGCGTTGTCGTTCAGCCAGTATTCGGTGCCGGCCCGGAACTTCGCGTCGAGATCCTCGACCTTGTTCACGTCGACGGCGACCGTCATGCGGTCGGAGGTCTTGTAGGCACCGCCGATCGTGGTTGTGATGGGAACGGTGTCGGAATGGCCGCTGTCGGTATCCCACTTCAGGCTCTCGCCGATATCGCGGATCGAAAGACCGACGGTACCCTTTTCGGAGGCTTTATACAGGAAACCGAGATCGATACCCCAGCTGTCCGCCGAGTTGGTGAACAAATCCTGGTTCAGCCGCTTCAGGTTCACGCCGCCGTACAGCTTGTCGGAAAGCTTGCGGGCATACGTGCCGAACGTGGCCGACTCGGTGTCGTCAAAATAGCTGTAGATATACACCGGATTGCCGGGAACATAAACGCCCGTTCCGGTCGTGTCGGGGTTCCCACTGCCATCGAGCGCCAGGCGCGTTTCGGGAATACCGTCGATGCCGAACCGGATGTGCGACAGGGCGACCGTGTATTTCCTCTTCCCGTCCTTGTCCTTCATGACATGGGCGTAGTTGAGGAAGTTGTACGTGCGGTCGAGCGTCAGCTTGGCGTGCATGAAGGACGCTTCGGATTTCTCGAGCGTCGCGAGGCCCGCGGGGTTCCAGAACGCCGCCGTCGAGTCGTCGGCGATCGCCGTGAAGGCGCTGCCCATGCCGAGCGCGCGGGCGCCGACACCCATCTTGAGAAACGCTCCGGCCCGGCCGGCCGAATCTGCGAACGCCGGCGCGGCTGTCGCTGCGGCCAGCGCCGTGAGGAGGAGAAGGTTGCGGATCATACTCATATGATTCCCCCTTGGCAAACGATGAGACTGCTCATCAACCCCTTTCGGCCAAAAGCGCAGTTTCCCGAATGCTTTTTCAAAAATATTTTCAAATTCGCTCAACTCTGTTTCAATACGTATTCCCTCATGGTGCAGGGGCGGGTTTGAACCCCGCCCCTGCACCATGAGGGAATGCGAAACGCCCCGGCACTGCCGGGGCGTCTCTGTGTGGCAATTATTATATATCAATCAGTAGCATACACTCCGAGGCGAACGAGCGTCTGATAAATCTGGTCGGTCGGACTGCCGGAAGCCGGGTCTTCCTGGTGGGCCTGGGTCAGGTGCGATGCCGCGCTCGTCTTGTCGCCGGTCCAGAAGTAGCAGAATGCGAGCATGGCGTGAACTTCGGCGTTGCTGATCCCGATCGGGTGGTCGACGCGGGGCGTGAATTTCGAGCTTGTGCTCACGATGCCCGCGTCGCGGATCGCCTGGATCGCGTTCGGAAGACTATTGGCTTCCCCACGCTGAATGAGTGCGGCGGCGAGACCGATCTTGGCTTCGTTGCTCAGCGAGGCGCCCTGGGTGAATGCCGAGATGGCCGAGCTGACGCCGGACGACTTGGTCAGCGACCAGCCGAGGCCGTTATACGATTCCGCCTTCTGGCTTTCGGTAACGCTGGTCAGGGAGAGCACCTGGTTGAACTTGCCGATGGCGCTGCTGTAGGCGCCGTATTTGTAGTCTTCCCAGGCCGAGGCGATCATCGAGTCGGGATCGGTTTCCGTCGTTCCGCCTCCTCCGTCGCCTCCTCCGCTCCCCGTTCCAGAGGTCGGGATCTCGCCGGGCAGGGTGTAGCGGCCGCTTCCGCCTCCGCCTCCCCCGCAGCCGCTGGCGACGAGAATGATACTGCCGATGATCATCAGAACCAGGAATTTTCTGTTCATGGCGGTTCTCCGTTCTACCTCAACACCGCGATCTTGTGGGTGACCTTGGTGGTTTTCCCCGTGTCAGGATCGCGAAGCTTGATCTTGGCGATATAGACGCCGTTTCCGACCTTCCGACCGTCGCGGTTCCGCAGGTCCCAGGCCATGTCGACAACCCGGCGGGTGCCGTCGAAGCGCTTCACGACGCTCAGTTCTCCCTCGCCCGCGACGCGGTCGCCCGAGACGTCGTAGATGACCACTTCGAGATCATCCGTGTCGATGTCGTTGCGGTTCGTGGCGACGCGCAAGGTCGCGCGGCTGCGGGCCGGGTTCGGATACTGGACGATCTCGAACACCTGCAGCGCCGGCTGGATCTGGAACCGCACGGCGGGCAGCACGCGCTCGTTGCCAGCGAGGTCCTTTGCCTTCAGCACGATCGTGTGGTCGCCGTCCATCAGCCGGTCGAGCGGCGTGAACGCGGCCTTTCCGCCTTCCAGGATGACGCGGCCTGCAGTGTCGCTCTCGTCGATGAAGACCTTCACGCCGGCATCGGTGATGCCCGAGCCCTCCTCGGCGATGCTCCACTCGAACGTCGGCCGCTCGGTGCGGAACGCCGTCTTCTCCTCGATCTTCGTCAGCAGGTTCGCCCGAGGCGCCACGGTGTCGCGCAGCAGGGCGAAGGTTCCGGCGCTGGAAACGGAAGCGTCGATGCGACCGTTCTTCACGACCGCGGCGACCGCCGCCCACTTCCCGTCGTCGGAAGCTTTATACAGGCCCGAACCGGCCGGCAGGACACCGCCGGGCAGGGCCATCGAGACCTTGTAGGAACCGGCCAGCTGACCTGTCGGGATCGTCACCGTGTAGCCGACCTGCACCGGGCTCAGCTCTTCGGAAGCCTCCCCGCCGACCGTCGCGAACCGGACCACCTGCTTGTCGGCCGCCGGCATGCCCGCCAGGAACGACGGCCGGATGCCGCCGCGGACCGAGGCCGTCCCGGCCTGCTTCGAGAGCGGCGTCGGGATGACGGCGACGATGCTGTCCGCCTTCAGGCTGCCCGGCGCGAACTCGGCGGTGAACGCCTTGTCCGGCGTGCTGACCGAGGCGAGAACATTGGCGTTGACGTAGGCGGTGGCGAAACTGACGGTCTCGACCGCCTTGTTGCCTGACATGTCGGTCGCCGTGACCTTGATCGATGCCGTGCCGGCCTTGGCGAGGTGGACACCGCCCATATACAGTTTCGGATTGCTGCTGCTGCCCTGGAGCTTGATCGTCTGGGCCGTGCCGCCGTCCTGGCTGACCGCGGCGGTCGGCGCTTCCGACAGCGTCTCGTCGCTCTGGACCACGATCGTGATGTCGAGCGGGTTCGCCGGGTTGCTGAAGACGAAGATGTTGTCGCGGATCGCCGGCGGTGTCACGTCGCGGCCCTCGAACTCGACGGACTGGGTCGTGACGACGTTCCCGATCGTGTCGCTGATGTTTTTGGCCGTCAGCGAATACAGGATCCCTTCCTTGATGTGCGCAGTCGAGAGGGCTTTCAGGCGCACCGACCGGTTGTCGGCCCGCACGAAGATCCGGCTCGGGTCGAGATCGACCGTCGCGCCCGAAGCCGTCAGGGTGTAGTTCGACAACGTGGTTGCCGAGGTCGCATTCACCACTTCATCGAATACGACGTTGAACTCCTGCGCGTTTGCGACTCCGTCGAACGTCACCTGCGACAACTGCGGCCCCTGGCCATCAGCGGTGAATGTGAGACTCTGCGGGGCGTCGAACTGGTATCCGTCGAGGCTCGTGGCGCTCGCGACAATCATTGTATATGTTACGCTATTTGTGAAAACCGAGCCGAACGTGAGCGTGACCGCCTTTCCGTTGGCAACGGCCGATGTCGGGTATACACCCGGGTCGACACCGGGATTCGTCGAGAGAACATACTGGCCGTTATTCGCTGTCTCGGCACGTGCCGGATCGACATCGTGCGAGAAGCTCAGCAGAAGGGTTGTCGGACCTGTCTGCTTCACGGCGGTGAACTCGAAGTCGGAAGTGATGACGTCGAGAGGAACTGAATAGACGGCGCCTCCGTTCACACCCTGGTTCTCGGACCTGTCGATGACGGTGATCTGATACTGCCCTTCTCCGACGTATTCCGAGCTTGGCGGAGCTTTCTTCCCGTCCCACGTCACGCTGAAGTTGTATCCATTCGGGACGGGAAGTTCGAGATCGCGAATGACCGTCGAGCCTTGTTTGATGCGGATGTAGGCCGGGCCGCTGCTAACGTCCGGGAGGTCGTCCGTCGTCAGCGAGATGACCAGGCTGTCGACACGCGGGTTATACCGCTCAGTCACGGGCTGCCCGCCCGTCAGGGCCATGCTGATGCTGGAGATGTTCGGCCCGACGGTGTCGATGAACAACCGTGTATACGGCGTTGCAAGCACGTTGCCGGCGGCGTCCACGAGGTGCAGCCAGTATTCCCCGTCGAGCAGGAACGCGCTGTTGTCTGTCGTGCGGCCGCTGAACGAGAGGGTCTTGCCGCTCGGGCTCAGAGGCGACATCGCGTAGGTCTGCGTGGCGGTGCTCACGGACGAGTCCAGCGGCATCATGCGCAGATAGACGGCACCTCCGTCGGTCGCGCCAATGGCGTCGATCTTCACATACGAGTGAATCTGCGGATTGAAGAAGGTCATCGTGTCGCCGGTGCGGGTGGGGCCGCCGTGACTGATCTTCCACTGCGACATCTGGGGTGCCTTCGAGTCGTAGACGAGAGCGCCTCTGATGCTGGCTTCGTTGAAGAAATTGTCGTAGACCCTCAGTTCGTAGGTATACCGGCCGTCGATTGGAGCGGCATCGGTCGTCTTCTGACGGCCGTCCCAGGTCACCACGCCGACGAGGCCGTCACCCGTTACGGTGGGCGTGAACGACCGGCTGGCCACGGTGACGCCGTTCTGGACCATGTGCAGCCAGTAGGGATCGCCGGCGGTTCCGGTCGAGAAGAAGACGCTGATCGTCGCAAGGTTGTCAGCCTGGCCGTCCAGGGTCGAGAAGGGGCTGTAATCCAGGCCGATTCCGCTCTTCCCGGTCGTTTCCTGCGAGGATCTGATCTCATACTTGGTGAGAACCGGGCCTTTTGCCCTGATCGTGACGGTGCCGGTTCCCGTGCTGGTGGTCGCGTAGGCGTTGCCGGCCTCGTCGAGAGCCGAGGAAACGTAGAACTGGAAGGTGCCTTCGATGCCGCTGATGGCCTGGGCGTTCACGAACCTGAAGGACCGGTTCGCGGGCCCGTCGGTCGCTCCGGTGCACTTCAGAGTGATCGAGGAGCCGCCGCTCTTGAGGTAGGCGCTGGGGAGATACCCGACTTCGGCGTTCATCGCTTCGTCGAAGATCAGCGTGAAGGATGCCGCTTCGGCGGCCATGATGCCCAGCGTGGCGTTGTTCGGATCGATCTGGGCGAGCTTCGGAGCCTGGTTGTCGATTACGAGCGTCCGGCTGGCGGTTCCCGCGAAGCCGTCGGCCGAGGTCGATTTCATGGACAGGTCGAAGACCTGGGTGGCGTTCTCTGTATGGGTGACACCGGTCAGTTCGAACAGATCGCGGAAGTTCGAGACCACGACGGTGCAGGAAGCGCGCTGCAGGGCGCCGCTTGCGAACGCGTTCGAGTTCTGGAACTGGGCCACCGTCCGCGTGACCGCGTCCATCTGGTGCGTCGTCCAGCCGAGAAACGTCGCCTGGTCGACCAACCCGTTGGAAGGATCGCGCAGTTCGAGTTTCGGCGTGACGCTCTGATCGATCGGCAGGCGCAGGTTGTTGCTGATCGTCGCGGTTTCGAACGCGACTTCATACGTCAGGCCGCCTGCGGCCGGGCCTTTGACGAGCTGAATGTCGGTGTTGCTCGGATGATTCGCCACGACCGGCGCCACGGCGACGGAGAAGATGCGCGGCGGCTGGGCTGATGTGCCGGTCGGGTCGAAGGTGATCGGTTTTGCGGTGTTGTCAGCATTTTTATAGCTGGCGGATTCGTTCCCCCACAGGTCGGCGAAGGCGCCTTGCTCGCAGGCGATATACAGCTGCTTGTTGCCCCAGGAGAGGATCGTCTGCAGAGCGCTTTCATTGAGCGGGATCGTCACGGCCGTCGAGGCATACTGCGGGTTCAGTCCGTTGAACTGGGTGTAATCGACGTATGCCGACGTCAGCGGGAACGAGCCGCCGGTGAGATTGGCGTTCTTCGCGAGATAGATCTTCTGGAAGCTGACGGGCGATGTGCAGGGCAGGATGACGCGGTTCGCATCCGACGTGAAGTTGTCGGTGTAGAGGCGCGCACGTCGCGACGTCGCGGCGTTGAAATCGATCTTCAGCAGGGACTGCGTTCCGCTCGAGGTGAGCGAGACGGCGTTGATCGAGAACATCGAGTTGAGCGGCGTCAGCACGGCCATGGTCGCCACGGACGGCGCGATTCCCTGGATGCGGTTGCCTTCCTGGTCGCGGATCAGCGGCGGAACCGAGTTCGGAATGTTGAAGTTCGTGTTGGTCGGCAGCGGATCGTTGACGGCGAGGTTGATGAACCCCGATGTTCTCGTATACTGGAGGGCGAGCCAGTCGATCGTTTCCGGAGCGAGTTTCAGGGTGACGACACGGGACGTCGAGAAGTCCATGTCGATCGTTTCGCTGCTGACGGCCTGGCGGAACCGGTACCGGTTCGCGTAGTCCTCCTGGTTATAGCTGCGGTTTCTCCAGACGGCGAGCTGTTCCAGGGTGGTCGTGTCGATCGTGTTGAGGTTCATGTCCTTGTCGAAGTTCAGGGCCAGGGTGGCATCCGTTTCGGAGTTGATGATGCATGAACCGCCGACGAGCTTCGGCCTGGTCGTATAGGTGCTGGGGATGGTGATTCGCGTCGTGGACGCGCGCGGCAGGGGCACGATCCAGTTGCCGGCAAGGTCTCTGCCGATAAAGGCGTCGCGGTCGCCTTCCGGTGCTTCGCCGGAGACCGTGTCTTCGAGATGGCCCATCGCGATGTAGAGCGTCGTGCTGCCCCAGTCCGCGATTTTCGCCTGCGTCGAGGAAGACACGAAGATGTCGATGATGTTCGAATCGTTCATCGTCGAGACCAGGTCGTCCGCGGTGAGATTCAACGCGCTCGGGTTGTTGCCGAGGGTGTTCGCCTGGGTCAGGTTCCCCGTCTTCCCGATGCGGATGAAGGTCGGGTCGAACGTCGTCGGGTTCAGCTTGATGGTCTCGCTGAACCTGAGCGAAAACAGGAACCCGTCATACGTGGCTTCCTCGAGCTGCGGCCGGGTCGTGTCGATCGCGACGTCGGCGGTCGTCTGTGCCCTGTTGCCGGCGTCGTCGCGGACGTAGATGTTGAAGGTCAGGGTCGCAAGGTCCATGACGGCCGTGGCGATCGAGTAACCCGGCAAGGTGGTATAGCGAATATTATTGAATGTTCCGGCCTGTGAGGAAAGACCGTAGGTAGACGTTCCCTGGACGGGAGACAGGTCGATCCACGCCAGGCTGCCCATCGCCGTCGCCGACATGGTGACCGATGCGATCAGGCGGTCGCCCGGGATGCCGTCACCCGTTGTTTCATACCCGTCGCCTACGTTTGCGTATCGCAGTTCCGGCTGGTCGGGGGCCGCGAAGGCGCTGGTGTTGTAGACCGTGATGGCAGCGGAGTCGATAACCGGAGGCGTGTTATCCACAGTGAACGTCGAGGGCTGGGTCCGGATCGCGTAGTTTGCCGCATCGTCGTTAACGATGATTGTCGCGTCAATGATACCGCCCACTTCCGGCCAGTTCTGCATCGTCGCGGTCGCGACGCTGAAGTTCGCAGACCAGATCTGCGAGGTGCCGACGCGGGTCAGCGGAATCGACAGGAATGGGTTCGGATTCCCGGTGAGAGCGATCTTCGCCGTAACGGAGGCGGGCGAATAATAGTCCGGGAAATTATTGACCTCAGCCCAGACGCTGAGGATGTCACTGATGTTCACGAGGCCGGAGGCGACATTGTCGCCGTTTTCGTCCACGATATCGAGACCCTGGGACTGGATGGTCGGGATCTGGTTGTCGGAACCGAACGTCGAGAGCGGGTTGCACTGTATCGTGGCCGAGGCCATGACGATCGAGTTGACGTCGGGGTGCAGGACACGGACGGTGTAACTGGCCGTCGGAATGTCGAAACTGCCGGCCTCGACGGTATATGAGGCGCTATACACGTAGTTGCCGCCGCCGCTGATCGATGAACGATAGGTCAGCGGATACCAGTAGGTGTTGAAGTCGCCGTCGGCGTAGGCCGTGTCGAAATCATCATCCGTGCTGCTGACGATGGACCGGATGTCGACGAGAACCGTCGCCGCGGGTGAGTTGGCCGTGTTGTAGACCGTGCCGAGGACTGCCGTGAAGGTCAGTTCGTCACCCGCCGGCGCGTTGTAGCCGTTCGGCGGATTTGCGATCCTGTTCGGATACCCCGTGGGCACGCGGTCCTGGGAAAGCTCGACGCGTGTCGACGGATACGACTTGAACGTGGGCACGCGGGAAAGGAACCGCACGCTGTTGGTGTAGCCGTAGGTCATGTTGGCCGAGCTGTCGTAGGCCAGGATCGTCAGCGACGCCGTCGTGCCGAGACCCGACGGAACGGTCCATTCGTAGGTATACTCGTTCGGGCCGCCGGTGGGCGGGAAGAGGGTCGGGGAAGGCGGCGTCATGCCGTTGTCGTAATACAGGTTCGCGAAATCGATCATCGGCAGGATGCCGTCGTGATTGTTGACGCGGACCTTGATCTGCAGAACGTCGCCTTCGTTGGCCTCGTTGAGCCTGCCGTTGTCGACGACGAAGCTGATCGGGTAGACGATCAGGGTCGGAGGCAGGTTGTCGATCATGATGGCGGGGGAACTCTGGACCATCGTCTCGTTGCCGTTGCGGTCGGTGAGTTTCATCGCGAAGTTCACCGACTGCCTGTTGGTCGAGCCGGGAATCGGCATGAACTCCTGGGTGAACGTCCAGCCGCCCGTGACGACGGTGGGAGTGATCTGATACTCGGCGTTCTGGATGCCGAGCGGCGTCAGATCGACCGTCAGAGTGCCCAGGTCGTTTGCGGCGCCCGTCACTTTCACCGTGAGGCGCAGAGAATCGGTCGAGACGATCGGATACGTGGTATACACGCCGTCGAGATCGACGACCGTGTTGGCGTTGTTGTCGAACGTCTGGGAGGCGACGCACGAGGTGACCGTCAGAGGCTGGTTGTCGACGTAGACGGTTTCGGGTGCTGCCATCTGGACGCGGTTGCCCGCATCGTCCGTCAGCTCGACGGTGAACGTCGTCCAGACGCCGTTCGTCGTGCCGGCCGCGACCGTGTGGGTATAGCCGAACAGACCGTCGCCCGCGCCGCCATCGTCGTGAACGCCGTCATCATACAGGGCCTGGGCAGCCGCGCCGCCGAGCGATGTGAGATTCACCTTCGGTGTGCCGTTGTCGAGACGTGTTAATTCTATATTAGCAGTAATAGTGACCTTGTCGCCGATGTTGGCGCAGGTCGAACTCCCGACGAGGTCCTGGAACGTGGCGTTGGCCGAGTAGATCACCGGCATCACGCAGTCCACCGTCGCGGCCGACGAGAGGGAGCTCATCGTGTTGCCGGCCTTGTCGGTCACGAGGGCTTTGAAGACGTAGCCGGCCTGCTCGAGCGAGGTTCCGGTGGCGTTCAGAGTGGTGTAATACCGCTTGAGGGCCGCGTCGTAGGTCATGACCGAAATGGAGGAACTGCCGAGCATCGACAGGTCGATGGTGCAGGTTCCGCCATCCGGATCGTCGACCGAAACGCCGAATGCGTACGTGTCGCCGACGTTCATCACGCCGACCTTGTTCACATCGGTGAGCGTCGTGATCGTCATCGGTCCGACGACCGGGCTGTAGTTGTCGATCGGGATGCTGACGTTGCGCCCGTCGGTGTTCGCGGCGTTGTCCGTCGCGGTAAACGAGAAGGACTTCGTGTTGTTCACCGTTCCGGCCGGAACGGTCATCTGGTAGGTATATTCCCCGCCATCGAACGTCAGAGCCTGGTTGGCGCTGCCGCCGAGCGCGGTCAGGTTCACCGTCACCGTTTCGGAATCATGGGGCGTCGTGAGCGTCGAGCCGCTGAGCGTCGCTTTGAACGTGAGCACATCATTTGCCCGGACATAGGGATGGGAACTCGAAAGGTCCGGCTGGACCGTGTAGGTCGCGAGGGTGAAGACGGGAGGATCGTTGTCGATGGACAGTGATGGCGAGGTCATCTGCACGACGTTCCCCGCGTTGTCCTTCGCCCAGATCACGAACGAGCGGCTCGAGTCGATGATCGAATACCCGGAGACGGGTGCCAGAACGGTCTTTTCGAGACGGAACGTCGAACCACCCGAACTGCTGAGCGTATCGGAGGCCAGACCGCCGATGTTCTGGAAATCGACCCAGACTTCCCCGCCGTCCGCGTTCGCGACGTTCACCTGGATCGCGATCGTGTCGTTCAGTTTCGCCGTCGCCAGACCACTCGAAATCTTCGTCAGCTGGGCGCTGGAAAGGACCGGCGGCAGATTGTCCACGTACAGGACCGGCATGGTGATCTGGTAGACAATATTTCCGCCGTTATCTTTCGCGGTGATTGTGAATGCCCGGGGTGTGTAATCCTCAGACGTTCCCTGGAAAATCTTGAAGTCGAGTCCGAACGTGGTCGATGCCGGAGACGTCGGAATGATCTGGTTGGTGACGCCGCCGATTCCCGAAACGTCGACGGTGAGCGTCACATCGGTGGGCAGGCTCTGCAGGTTGCCCGAAAAGCGGATCATGTCGTCGATGACGGCGATGGTCGAAGGCTTGATCGCGCCGTTCTTGTCGATGATGGAGACCATCGCGTCCTGGAACCCCGGGGCGATGGTGTCGTAGGCGAGGGCGTTCGACCAGCCTTCGACCTCGTTGTCCGCGTCGTCCTTCGCAAAGACCTGGAACTGGAGCCAGCTCGTGTCTTCGAGGTTCGTGCCGGCCGCGACGGTGAACTGGTATTCGAAGGTCGCCGACGTGCCGACGGAGCCGCTCTTCTTGGTGAGAACCGGCTTCGTGGAGCCGAAGAAAATGCTCTGGGAAGCGGTGACCTTGTCGTTGTCGTAGTTCGAGATGACGACGGTCAGCTTGACCTGGTCGCCGACCTTCACGACGGGGTTGCCGGAAACATTCACGGCCGTGACCGATTCGATCTCGGGTTCGCGCGTGTCATAGCTGATGGCCGCGGCAAGGGTCGTGCGATTGCCGGCATCGTCGACCGCCAGGACCGACAGCGTATCGGCGGTCCGCTCGCGTCCTGACGGGAGGGTCTGGCTGAACGTATAGACACCGACGCCGGTCGGGCCGGAAAGCGGAACGTTGGTTCCGAGGCCGATCGTCGTCAGGTCCGCGTAGACACGCAGCCGGCCACCGCCGGCGATGCCGTCCTGATCGTCGAACTGAAGCGTGAAATACAGGCTGTCGCCTTTTTTGTAGATGCCGCCGGGGCCATGGGCATACGTGCTCGGAAGGGTTATTCCGAGGGGGCAGCTCGGGGGCTGGACGTCGACCGAGATGCCGTTGCTGGAATCGAGGAAGCCGGTGTCGTCAAAGAAGCGAGGCCGGAACGCGGTCGTGTCGAGGCTGCCTTTGGCGAGGGGGCCGTAGATGGAGCTGTAATATGTCGACACGACGTTCGCGAGGGTGAAATGAGAGTTCCCGAGGGTGCCCGCGTCGACATAAGGGGTGTCGCCCGGGGTCACGCTGGAACTGCGGCAGGACATGGTGATCGTGTCGCCGACGCCCGCGATCCCGTCGCCGTTCGCATCCGACGTGAGGGTAAGGGTCGGGTTCGTCGGCGTGCCGAAGACCGTGCCGGCCATGGCCAGCAGGACCAGCAGCGCCGGCACCCACCTGTTGGATGTTTTGCCCCGTCTGTGAATTCTCATATTCCAGCCCCTCCACGGTGAAAAACCGCGAAAATAGGATTATCCGGGTCAAATCATCGGCATCTTCAAGGGAAACGTAGAGTGGCCGGGAAAAAAAATACGAAACGATGAACAAACAACGAACCACAGAGTCACGGAGGCACAGAGAATGAAAAGCTGCTTTCCTCTGTGTCTCCGTGTCTCCGTGGTTCGTTGTCGAATATTCTCCGGGTTACTGGTTGACGCCGGGGGTGCCGAGGGAAACGAGCAGAGCGTGGATCTGGCCGACCGGCGAGCCGGCCGGTGTCGAAGACGTCCAGACCGCGTTGATCTGGGCCGCGGCTGATGCGTTGTTCCCCGTCATGGCGAGTGCGTAGGCATACATCGCGTGAATCTCGCCGTTGGTGATGCCAAGAGTCGAGTGCGGAAGCGTGATGACGGCCGTCGGCGTGTCGGCGCCGGCCCGCGAAAAATAGGTCAGCGACTGCGTGTATCCCGCGCCGGTCGATAACTGGACGTAGGCAAAGGCCAGGCCGACCAGTGCCTCGGGCAGGTTCCCCGCCTGCTGAAACTCGCTTATGCCCGAACTCATCCCGAAATTCTTGGCACGGGCCCAGCCGAGTCCGTTATATGCCTCGGCAACCTGGGCGGCGGTCGATGATGCTGAGTTGATGACGGCCTGGAACTTCTCTGCAGCGCTCGTGAAGTTCGTATACCCCATGTCCACCCATCCGTCGGCAAGATTTTCTTCGGGAGTGGGAGGTGCCACGGGGGGCGTGCCGGTTGCCGTTCCCGTTCCAGTGCCCGTCCCTGTTCCGGTACCGATGCCAGGGCCGAGGGGGTTCTCGCCGGGAAGCACCTGACGGCCTCCGCCTCCGCCGCCTCCGCCACAACCGGCCGAAATAAGGAGGCTGGTGGCGATGATCGCGAGGACGAACAGCTGGATATCGAATCGCCGGGCGTTGATATATTCCCGCCGAGATATTTCTGAACCTGCGTTTCTGCTCATGAATGCTCTCCTGGGTGTGCCAGTCGTCAGCGCAATACCGCGATCTTGTGGATCTTCTTCACCTTGCGGTTCGGATTGTCCGGGTCGCGGACCGTGACGCGGGCCAGATACACGCCGTTCGCAACGGTCTCGTCGTCGTCGTTCCTGAGGTCCCAGACCATGTCGTAGAGGAACCTCGCCGAGGCTCCGGCCGCTTCCCGGACCGGGCTGACGCCCGACAGCGTCCGCACCCGATGGCCGGCCGTGTCGTAGATGTCGACGTCGACCAGGTCGGGATCGACGTCACGCCTGTTGGCGCTGATCCTGATCGTCGACCGGATTCTCGCCGGGTTCGGGTAGATCGATATCTCACCGATGGACAGCGGAACCTGGACGTCGAATCTGACGGCCTGTGTGACGGTTTTGTTGCCGGCCGCATCTTCCGCCTCGAAAACCAGTTCATGGCTGCCGCCCGTCAGTTCCTCGAGCGGAACGAAGACGATCGAGCCGTTTTCGAGAAGCGTCACGGGCTGGGCCGATTCGCCGTCGACTCGTGCGGCCAGGGAATCGGGATTCAAGCCTGAGCCGTACTCCTCGACTCTTCCTTCGAAACGAGGCCGTGCCGTCGTCAGGGGGGTGTCGCCCGATACCTTTGTCGTGATCGAGAGGCGCGGAGCCATGGTGTCGCGCAGGAGAGCAAACGTACCCGGGACGTTGCCGTCCGAAACGATCGTTCCGTTCGATTCGCGTTTCCCAACAGCCTGCCAGGACTGGTCATCAGCCTGACGGAAGAGCGCAATGCCGGTTTTGGCGATTCCCCGGGGCAGTGCCGCCTTCACGCTGAAACCGCTTCCGACCGCGCTCCGGGACATGCTGATCTCGTAGGCCAGACCGATCGGAACGAGTTCCGACGCCTGACTCGCGAGCTTTGCCGTCGATACGGCCGCGGAGCGTCGGAGGGATGCCGACAATTTCGGCTTGATGCCTGCCGTCGTCGATGTATATGATGCAATATATTCAAGTTCATGCGGGAGGATCTTCACGAAGGTCTGGCTCTTGAGGCTCTTTCGGCCGAATCCGGCCGTCATCATGCCGTCGGCAGACGAAAGACTTGCCGTGACGTTCGCGTTGACGGTGGCGATCGAGAACGTCAGACTCTTCGTGCTGGAATTGCCGGCCGCATCCGTCGCCGTGACGGACAGAACGACGTAGCCGACGTTCGAACTCAGGTGATACCCGGCTGTCCAGGTGAGGGGCTGCGCCTGGGTGAGGGACACCGACACCGCGGTTCCCGTGCTCGGCGTGACCGTGAGGGCCGGCGAACCGCCGTTGAGAAGCGCCTCGCTCGTCTTGACCGCGATGATGATGTCGCGCTCGTTGCCGGCGTTCGAGAAGGCGGCGAGGGTGATGACCGGCGGCGTCACGTCGGCACCCCGGAAGGTGAACGAGGCGAGATCGCCCGTGCTCCGGTTCTGGAATCGGTCTTCGACGCCGTTGACCGTGAGCGTGTAGGAGGTTCCTTCGGCGAGCGTCTCGGAGGCGGACGCCGTCACCGACAGACCGTCGGCCTGGAGTTGCAGGTGCGAGAGGGTGAGCGTGCGGCCCGACGTCGTCAGCGTGTAGTTCGAGGCTGTCTCGGCCGTCGATTCCGTCACCTGCTCGTCGAAGACGGCCTTGAACCAGTTCGAGCCAGCCAGGCCGGTGAGCTTGATGTCGGAGAGGACGGGGCCCAGCGCATCGACGGCGGTGACCGTCGCGACGTTGCCCGGAGCCGCGATGGGAACGAGTTCGTCGCTGGTGATCGATCCCACGTTGACGGTGATCGGAACGTCCGCGCCGTGCGGCATGCCCGAATCGAACGTGAGCCGCAGGAGGGTCGTGGTGCGGACCGAGAAGGTCGCGACCGAGAGACCGTTCGGGATCGTGAAGTCGGCGTTCTGGATGCCGGCCTGGTCGAACGGCAGGCTGAACAGCAGGTCGACGGTGCCGCTCGTGATTTCGGTCGCGCTGATGACGCGGAACCCTGCCGTCGTGACGTAGATCGTGACCGACTGCGTCGAACGGTTGCCGGCGTAATCTGTAGCAACAAGAATATAATTGTCGTCGGTGACCGGCATCCCCGAACCGTTCATGCCGTCCCACTTCGCCTCGAAAATGGTTCCCGAAGCGACCAGGGGCAGCCGCCTGATCAGCCGGCTCCAGCGGTCAAGCACGTCGACCTGCCAGATGCCTGTCTCGGTGAGGGTTTCCGTCGTGGCCGTGACCTCGATCGTCAAACTTCCGATGGCGGGGGCGAAGCGGGTGACGGAGTTCCCGTTCAGCTTCAGGGCGTATGTCGCCACGACCGGGGTGGTCGAGTCGACGACGACGCGGCAGGACCAGGTGGCGAGGCCTGCCGTCGGCGTTCCGACGTTGCCGGCGGCGTCGACGATGTCGACGAGATAGACGCCGTCGGTCGCCTTCTGCAGCGTGTTGCGACTCTCATACAGGTTCCAGTAGCCGCTCCACATGGTTGTTCCGGAGGTCGCGACCATTGAATATGTATCTGTTGATATATCCGTCCAGACCCGGAGTCGCGGGGCCTGGGTTTCGGCGGCCTGGAATTTGAATGTCAGTGGGGCGTTCGTGTATGTGGTTCCCGTGGCGGTTCTTCCACCGGACACCGACGGCACGCTCAGGATGACGGGGGCTGTCGCGTCCATCATCCAGGTGGTCGTTTCCAGCGACGGATTCCCGAACTGGTCGACCAGCCGCAGGGTGTAAGGATTGCCGTTCGCCGGCACGGGGCCGGTCGCGACATCCCAGGTGAAGGTGCCGACCGTTTCATCTCCGTCCCAGGCGAGCGTGACGGACGCGACGGTGACGTTGTTCTGCATGAAGTGCAGGAACGTTCCGCTTCCGGACGCCGTGGAAAGCGTGACGGTCAGCGTTGCCGCGTTCGGTGCGACGAGGTGGCTGAACGGCTGACCGGTGAAGGTTTCCGTTCCCGTCGTGAACTGCTGCGAGCGCGTGACATACGAGAGGACGGTCGGACCGCGCGCCTGGATCTCGAGCTGGAATCCGCCGTTCGACGTGACGGACGTGTTTCCCGCGTAATCACGGGCGCCGCTGATGTTGTAGGAATACAGTCCCTGCGGGAACGTTGCGACGATGGCCGCCGAGTTGACGAAACGGCAGGTGGTCGAGCTGATCCAGCAGTCGGAACTGGTCGGAGACGCCACGAGAGAAGTCGAGAAGACGCCGTTTGAGAGGGTGACGATCGGAATCGTCGCCGAGCTCATCGGCTCCGAAAACTTCACATCGAAGATGCCGGCGCCTGCGGCGAGGGTGTGAATCGGCGAGCCGGACGTGACGGTCGAGGGGGTGACGCCGATCACGACGGGCTGTGACGCGTCGACCTGGACGAGCTTCAGATACTCCGGCCCGGAGGCGAAGTTGCCCGCCAGATCGGCGGCTGTGAACGCGTAGAGCCCTTCGGCGAGCCCGCTTCCCGTCGCGACGGTGTGCGTGGTCGAGGTCGGGGCGCTTTGCGTCAGGGGAACGATCCAGGTCGCGGGGGGGGCCGCGTTCACGATGATCAGCCGCTGCGGATCCGTGGCGTTGGTGGAAAGCGTGATCGTGGTGTTCCCCGAGACGGCGGGCGAGTAGTATTTGATGCCGCCGCTTGCGATGCCGATGTCGCTGAACACGAAGCCGGTGATCGAGGCGGGCTTGCTGTCGTAGGTGAGCGAAGCGACGATGCCCGCTGCCGCGGTGAGTTCTGCGGTCAGATTGTTCAGGCTGTCGACGATTCTGAACTTGTAGGTGTTCGGGCCGACGGTTTCGGCGAGGCCGGGCGCCGAGGTCCACGAGGCGGTGTCGAGGGTCATCGGGATGTCCGCCGCGGCTGCCGCCGGCAGAGAATACGTAGCGACCTGGATATTCGAGCTGTTATACATCTGGAGCGTATGAGGCGTGTTGAAAGGGCCGACGGTGTAGGCGATCGTCAGGCTGGCTGCGCCGTTGTTGGCCGGGGAACTGAAGGGCTGGTTCGCGAGCCAGGCCGACCCCGTCAGGAGCGGCTGCTGCGTCCATACGTTCAGGGTGGCCGAGGGCGCCTGCGAGTAGAGGCTGACCTGGAGCGTTCCGGAAGCCGGGACCGTGTTCTGGTTTCCGGCGTAATCGCGCGCGCCGGAGACGACGTAGTCCCACGCGCCCTGGGGCGTGATTCCCGAGGTGATGGCGGTCGTGTTCGTGAACCGGCAGGTCGTCGAACTGATCCAGCAGTCGGCCGAGAGCGGCGTGGGGACGAGCGTGATGCGGGTGGTGCCGCCGACGGTCGTCGTGGCGATCGAAACGGCCGGGATATACGACAGATCCGGGTTCATGGGCTCGGAGAAGATGATCGTGAACGTCGCGCCTCCCGCGGCCACGGCGCCCATCGAAATCGGCGTCGCGCTCGCGACGGTCGGGGCGGTCGAATCGGCGATGACGCGGACGGTCGATGCCGCGCCGACGGCGAAGTTGCCGGCCAGATCGGCGAACGAGAAGCCATACTGCCCGGTCACGAGAGAGGCGCCGGTCGTGACGGAATGATTGGTCGCCGAAGGCGAATTGGCCGTCATCATCACGCTCGATGTCGCGAGCGATGCCTCGTTCAGGATGACGAGCTGCTGCGCGTCGGTCGCGCCCGTGGTGGCCATCGTCAGGGTGAAATTGCCGAGGATTGGCGAGTAATACTGGAATCCGCCCGAGGCGATACCGGTGTTGCCGGAGAACGTGAGCGTGTTCGACGTCGCGGGAAGCGAGTCATACAGGAAGACGGTCGGATTGAAATCCGACATGTTGCCGAGGCCGTCCACGAGTTTGAACCGGTAGGTGGCGGAAGCGACCGGATCGACGGGGGATGAGCCGACGCCCCAGTCGGAGACGTCGACGGTGACGGAGGCATACTGCTGTCCGGCCGGAACGGCATAACTGGCGACCTGGACGCCGGCCGCGTTGAAGATGATCAGCGAGTGCTGGGGATTGGGCGGGTTGGCGCTGCTGTATGCGATGCTGACCGTTGCGACGCCCGGGTCGGCCGTGTCGCTGAGGGGATAATCCTTCAGGATTGAGGTCGTGGAAATTCTATTGTGCTGCGTATAGACGGCGATGCCGGCCGCCGGCCCCTGTCCCTGGATGTCGAGAACGGCACCGGGGGTGAAACTCGTCACGTTCCCGGCCAGGTCACGGCCATTGGCAACCGTGTAGGCGTAATTGCCGGGACGATACGCGGCGTCGATATTCGCGACGTTGGTGAACCGGGCGGTCGTGCTCGATACCCATCCCGTGAAGGCGAGATACACGGTGTTGCTCGAACAGGCCGGTGCCGTCGAGATCGGCGTCGTCGTCGCGAGCTGCGCCGTCGGAATAGACAGCGGATCGCCGTTCATCGGCTCGCTGAAAACCACTTCGAAGATGCCCGTGCCGGCCGGCGTGGTGCCGATCTGCGAACTGCTCGGGGTGATCGTCGTGACGGTCGGCGCGGTCCGGTCGATGCGCAGGGCGATCGAATCGAGGCCTGTCTGGGGATTGCCCGCCAGGTCACTGAGACCGAGGAGGTAATCACCTTCCGGGAAGGAGCTTGCGATCTGGTTGGTGTAATTCCCTGGCGTTTGCTGGTTCAGCGGCAGGGTTGAGGTCGCGCCGCCCGAGAGCTTCACGGTGAGGAGCTGCATGTCCGTCGCATTCGTCGAATGCGCCGAAACGGCCATCAGCGTCGAGGTCGCGGCATAATACACATTTCCGGCATAACTTCCGACGCCGGTGAGGGTGAACGAGTCGAGATTGGCGCCGAGGAAGTCGTAGACGAACGTGGCGACGTCGTTCGTATTCCCCTGTGTGTCGTATATCTGCGCCAGGTAGGAAGCCGGGCCGGTTGCGCCCGGGGTTCCGAAGAGGGCGGCATCGATCGTCGCCGTGCCGTTCATGCGGCCCGCGTCGAGCGTGATAATCGTCGTCCAGGATGCGGCGCCGGATACGAGCCGGAGAGTGTGGATGGGGTTCATTGCGGTGGCCTCATACGCGATGCTGACGGTGGCGACGCCGTTTGCCGGGCTGTACGGCAGGTTCTGGGGTTGATCGGTCACGGCCGTGGGTGAAAGCAGCGTTCTCGTCTCGGTGAGCCTGATCGAGCTGATCGACGGGGCCTGCGTGCGTATTTCGGCCGCCTGGGTCGTGGCGGAGAAAGCGTTCGCGGCGAGGTCGGCGCCGGCGGCCGTGAGAGTGTAGCTCCAGATGCCCTGCGCGAGCGATTCGGTGAACGCCGTGTCGTTCGAGTAGGTCGCGACGGTGCCGTCGGCGCTCCAGCCGCGATGGGTGAAAGTCAGCGTCGTCGTGCCCGTCGAGAGTCTCAACTGCGGCGTGCCGGCCGAGGTGTTCATCGGCTCGCTGAACGTGACGGTGAAGACGCCGGCTCCGGCTCCCAGACGGGAGATCGTCGTCGGGGTGATCGACGTGATCGTGGGCTCCAGGGTGTCGAACATGAGCTGGCTGGTTCCGCTCGAGAAGCCCCGCGTATCGGTCGTGCTGCGCAGGTTCAGGTCGTAGACGGTCGTCGTTGCGGCCGGGACGGCCTGCGAATAAAGAATATTCCCAAATATATCGCTGACGTCCCAGATTTCGAGCCTGCCGTCGATCTTCTGGACACCGGTCGGAAGGGCGACGTCATTCGAGAACCGCGCGGTGTAGCGCGTTTTTCCCGCCACTGTGCGGGTCGTCCAGTTGACGAACGTTCCGGTGGCGAGCGTTTCGCCGGTCGTGCTCGCGATGCGGGCCGTCGGAGCCGCGGAGGAGAGCGGAACGGGAGTGTTGCCGATGTAGTTCGGCTCGAAGTCGAACTCGAAGAACAGCGTGCCGGCGTCGGCATTCTTCGTGGGCGGCGGGTCGGAGATCGCGGCTGCGACGATGCGCGCTGTGCCGGTCGAGGCCGGCGGGGTCAGGGTCATCGCTCCCGGGTTGCCCGAGGGCAGATACAACTGGCTGGGCTGGTCCCACCAGTTGCCGAACGCGCCTTCGTCGACCCGCATCCGCCAGATGGGCGTGGCGTTGTTCCGGAACATCGCGATGACGTTCGCGGTGTCGGCATCGGTCAGGACCAGATGGACCGTCGTCGTGGCCGCCTGCGGATTTATCGCGAGATCGAGCGCCTGGAGCGTCAGACGGGTGTACGTTGCCGGATCGGCGCCGATGTCATGCAGGATCAGCTTCGAATGGAACCGCGTGGAGCGCTTCGCATAGGTCGGAACCGGCATGCCCATCGTTGGTGCCGTGCCGTCGATATCGTTGAAATCGTTCGAATACAGAAGCGCCCGCTCGGAAAGATTGATGTCGAGCGTGCCGCTGCCGACGACGAGCGTGATGTTGCCGGGCGGATCCTGCACGGCGAAAGATGAGGCGGGCGGCCGGGTGATCGCGGAAGAGGCGAACGGGGCCGACGTCGTGTAGGTCGTCGCAGCCTTGGCGAGCTGGTCCCGGACGAACACCCTGCTGGAGGTTCGGTTGGCAAAGCGCAGGACCGAGGTGCCCGAACCGAGTTTGCGGGCGAACCAGTCGCGGGCATGGTCGCAAAGCTCGATGTGAAGCTGGTTGGGAGTCGGCCAGGAAACGGTGTCGGACGCCTGGAAAACATAGCCGATGGTATAATCGATGTTCGAGAATTCGTAGGCGATCGGCGAGACGAGCAGGACGGCGTTCGACGCGACGAGCGTGTCGGAGGCCATCGCGCGGTCGAACACGAGGTCGAGGCTGATCGACGCCGGCCAGTTCGAGGTGTCGACGATGAAGTTCGTCAGCTTCGCGGGCTCGCGCCAGGTGGAGTCGGTGATCGTGACGGGGTAGCGGGAATATCCCGGCAGCCAGTTGCCGGCGGCATCCATCAGGGGAGCCGTCGCGACCGACGTCACCTCGAGATAGAGGGGCGTAGAGGCCCAGGTGGAAAGCGTCTTTCGGGCGTCGAGACCGAGCTGGATGTCGAAGTCGTTCCATCCCAGAGTCGAGAACGTCCCGACCGAAAGCGACATGGAGGCGAGCAGGCCGGCGGATGAACTGCCGATGAGCCTCCATTCAGCGCCCTGCGAGGCGACGCTCGAGTCCTCGTATTCCTCGGAAATGTGGATGTTGAACGTCGTTCCGTCGAACGTGGCGCCCGTCAGGGTGGGCCGGACGGTATCGACGAAAAACTGCGTTCCGGTGCTCACCGGGTTGCCCGCCTGATCGCGAAGGGTGACCGTGAATGTGGCGGTGATCCAGTCGGTCAGCGGATACCTCGACAGATCGACGCTGTTTGTTCCGGCAGAGTTCCCCGCGACGACGAGCGCCAGGGCGGAAGGCGCGCCGGGAACCTCCGAAAGATCGAGAACGCCGGTGGTGACGGCCTCCCCGAACTTCAGCGAGGCGGTCGCGGTCAGCTTGTCTGTCGTTCCGGAGCCGATGTTCAGCACGGGGATGCCGCCGAGACTCGCAATGCTCTGATTCGGCGAAAGGGAAAAGGTCACCGTGTCGATCTCCGGCAGTTTGTTCTTGACCGTGAAATCCGATGCTGCCGAGACGGTCCACGAGCTGTTGCCCACGTTGTCCGTCGCCGTGGCCTGGAAAATGAGCGGCGTGTAGCTGAGATTCCAGATCCCGCTGCCGGAGGGGATCGTGAAATCCACTTCGTGCCGGTTCCGCGCCGGCACGTAAGTCATCGTTCCTGTAGCAAGAGATATACTTCCGGAAGAGATCGAGGCGGACGCGACCGCGTCGATGTAGCTCGTGATGCTCGCATACACCGTCACGATATCTCCGGTGTTCGCGATGCCGACGATGGGATTGTCCCCGTTGTCCTGCGAAATGTAGATGCCGCAACTGGCGAAGCCGGGGGCAAGACAGTCGACTTCGGTGACGGCCGTCGAGGTGACGGTCACCAGGTTGCCTCTCGCATCCGTGACGAGGGCCGTAAACACATGGTTCGGATACTCTGCGCCAGCCGCGAGAGTGGACAGCGTGAGAGAAAAACTGCCGTTGCTGTACAACATATGCTCGGCGCTTCCCCGGCCGATTGACGTCAGATCGATCGTTGCCGTTCCGGCGTTCGCAGGGTCGGAAATCGCGATCGTGAACGACGCGGTGTTCCCAAGCCTGATCATGCCGTCCGTGGGAACGTCGACCCAACTCACCTGGAGCGCCCCGGCCTGCGGCGGCTTGTTGTCGATCGTGAGGGTGTTCGTGAAGCTCGAGACGAGGTTGCCGCGCGAATCGAAGATCGAGATCGGCCAGGAGGCCGTGGTCGACTCCCAGGTGCCGGCAGGGACGGTGACCGTAAACGTGTAATCGGCGCCGCCCGCGGACGTCAGTTGCTGTACGGAACTGCCGCCGAGCGTCGTGAGATCGACCGTGGGCGCGTTTCCATCGGCCAGGCTGACGTTCGCCCGGAACAGGATCTGGCGACCGATCGTGGCGATGCCGCCGCCGACGACCTCCGCGCTGAGTGAATTAATAACTGGCGGAATACAATCAACGATATAGGAGACGGACGTCGTGGTCGCGATCGTGTTGCCGGCCTTGTCGGTCATCGTGGCGATGAACGTGTAGGCGGGATCATCGATCGCCACGCCGAGCGAGGCGGCGTTCATGAAATAGCCGTAGGAGGCGACCGGAAGGGCCGCCCAGGTCATCAGCTCCGTCGAGGTGCTTCCGACGAGTGAAAGATCGATCCGGCACTCGCCCGGGGCGTCTCGCCCCGTCGAGCTCACCGGCCAGCCGAAGGCGAGTCGCCTGTTCAGGTTGATGACGTTCAGTCCGAGCGAATCGAGCGCAGGGTCGATTCTCGCCACGCTCAGGTTCAGCCTGCCGCTGGGCTGCGGCAGCAGCTGGTCGAACATCGGAATGGTGTGGGACGCGTTCGCCGGGGTGGATGGGCCGCTCAGGTAGGCGGCGTTTCCGGCGTCGTCAGTGATGCTGACCGGAAGCGTCGCGCCAAGGTTCTGCGGGCCTTCGGCAACGATGAACACGAGACGATACTGGTTGGCCGCGAACAGACTCATCTGGGCGGAGGACGATCCGATGCTCGTCAGATCGACCTTCACCGTAAGCGGGTCGACGGCCGGCCCCGTGGTGACGTCGAGCGTCAGCTGGTCGCCAATCCGGACATATGGATGCGAGCCGTCGAGAGGTGGATTGACGCTCCAGGCCGAGCTGACAAAGACCGGCGGGTCGTTGTCGACCGTCAGAAGAGCAGATTCCATCGAGGCGACATTCGTCACGTCGTCGGTGACGAGCACCTTGACTGCGAAGGCGGACGTATCGAGCATTCCCGTGCTCGTCGCGACCGTGAACACGGTTCGCCACGTGTTCCCCGAAATGTTCGAGAAGGTCCTCCGGGCGGCCGTCCCGTCGATGGCGCGCAGATCGGCCGAAACCGAACCCGTCTCGACGCCCGTCACGGTCGCCTCGATCGTGATCTGGTCGCCGAGATGGATGATGGCGCCCCCCCCGCTGCTCGTGACCGAAACGGCCGAAATGACAGGCGGGTTGTTGTCGATCCGGACCGATGGCGTCGTCGAACGGTAGACGGCGTTCCCGCCCGAATCACGCGCCGTCACCTGGAACGTGTAGAGCGAGACATTCTCGATCGCACCGGCGGGAATAGTATATGTTGCCATATACAACATCGGGGAGTTCGCGACGAAGGGAGACGTGACTCGTGTCATCACGGTGTTCGCGTCTCCGCCGATGGCCGAGAGGTCGACCGTGACGCTCGCCTCGAGGGTCGAGGAGATGTTCGAGCTGAATTCCAGGTGCATGCCGATGCTCGCCAGCTGTGTGTTCGACGAAGGGGTCATGTCCTGGTTGAGCACCTGGACGGCCGCCGTCGTCTGGACAGGCGGGTCGAGGCTGATGGCCGCGAGATACACGATGGTCGACGACGTGTTGCCGGCGTTGTCGGTGATGTTGATGGTGAAGGGATAATTGGTCCCCTCGACTCCGTCTTTTTGCGGAAGGGTGAACGTGCCTTCGAAGGTTGTTCCTCCGGGAGGGGATGTCTGTGTAAGGGAGAGGGTCGTGCCGAACGTCGAAAGATCCGCCGTGACGAGGTCCCCGTCGTATTCCTGGAGATTCACGGTGAACTTGATGATATGGCCGGGAAGCGCCGGAAGCGTCGTGCCGGCCTGGTTGACGACGTTCGCCGAAACGACGCTCGGCGCCTTCGTGTCGATGTTCATCGAGAAATCGTTGTAGGTATTGGAGTTGCGCGCCTTGTCATAGATCGTGACCGGAAAAGAATAGTTCCCATCGAGATTGCTTGGCAGCACATACGTTGTGGAAAACGGATCCAAGTCCATCGCCTGAGCAGCGGGGCCACCGATACTTGTTAAATTTAGATGTACGGCTGCTCCAGTCGTCACTCCGTTATCCGGGGCCTGGAGGAGTTGATTGAATTGGACGGTGTCCCCCTGTTTCCCGGGATTGGGATTGGCCGTCATGATCGAGCTTCGTATCGGGGGCTTGGTGTCGAAGTTCAAGTATGCGACCGGTGCGGGAGCGATCGATCCGTCGGCGTTCGTGACGGTGAAGGTTACCCCGTATGAACCGCTGTTGAGAGTGCCTGCCGTCACGGTCCAGGGACATACGGCAAAGTATCTGCCTGCTACAGGATTCAGGGTCGTGACATTCATGCCGAGTGCCGGGCCGCCGACGGCAGTGTAGCTGACGCTCACACCGGAAAATGCCGGTGATGAGATGAACTCGATTCGCGCTTCGACCGTATCCCCAATGGCCGCGATGCCGTCCCCGTTGAGATCGTTCGTCAGAACGACACTCGCAGTCACCAGGGTTGGAGCTGCCGCGTGAGCGGCCTGTCCGGCGAATACGAACATGCAGAGGAAAGCCAGAATGAAAGCAAAATGGCTGCCAATGCGGATTTGTTTGCTCCTGTACATCTTCTCGTCTCCCAATGACGGCTTTGGGCAGAATACGGTCTGATCTCATCTATCGGCGTAACGGGGTTGAGCGGTTAATGAAAAAATCCGCGGGGGGTGTTACAATCCGAGGCGATGAAGGTGAAAGAAAGTTTGTTCGGTCGCGTTCTCAGCGTCGACCCGCGTCTTGCGGATAATACGGCTGTCGGAGGGTTGGCCCTTCGGCACCGTGGCAATGATGCCCTCATTTTTTTCACGCCTGACGGACGAATGATTTCCCTCGTCGTGCCGGAGCGTGGTCGCGGGCCAGACACGATCGTTCTCGAGCGCCTTCCGCGCCCTGACCTCGAACTTGTGGCAGACAACTGGTCCATCGCCGGGGGAAAACTGATCGTTCCGGGACACGGCATGTTGAGCCTGTTGGAAGCGCCGTCCCAGCCTTCGAACAGGCTTGCGGCCGTCCGGGATTTCCCCGGCCACCTGAAATGTTCTCTCGCCCGCGCGTTGCGCGGAACTCCGCCGCCGCTCGAAAGCGCCCTTGCGGATCTCTCGCGAAGCCTGAAGGAATCCCTCGTCGAGGCCGCCGAGCGGCCCGTCCTCGCCATCGTCGGCCGGGGGATGGGGGCGTTCCCCGACGGGGACGCGGCGATGTGCGGTTTCCTCCTGACGGGCCGGGCGTGCGAGTTGGGGGGGCGTCTCCGGGCTGACTGGCACGGACGGCTGGCCATGGAGGTCCGCCGCTTCCTTCACCGCACGACGCCGTTCGCGATCGCCTGGCTGCGGTTCGCCCTCGAGGGGCGGACCGACGCCTTCCAGGAGCGCCTGTTCGACGCCATGAGCCGGGATGTCGAAACCGCCGCCGACGTGGCGGTCGACGAGATGGTACGCGATCCATCGATCCCGGGAGTGCCCTTCCTCGCCGGCGTCGCCGCCGCCCTCGACCTCATCAACGCCGATCTCCGCCAGTCGGGCATCTCAAAATTTCGATCAATATAATACATGCCCGCTCCAGTTCCTTTCCTTTTCAAACTTCAAACGTCACTCTTCAAACTTCCGCATCGCGGCTGGAGGCTTTATGAAACTCTCTTCGAAACAGCGCAAATACCTCGAGACCCTGGCCCATGACCTCGAGCCGATGGTCAGGATCGGCAAGGGTGGCGTCACGCCGACCGTCATTCAGAGCGTCATCGACAGCCTGAAAGCCCAGGAACTCGTCAAGGTCAAGATCCTCGACAACGCGAGCGTCGAGAAGGACGAGGTCGCCGACGTGCTCGTCGAACACGCGGGCTGCACCCTGGTGCGGATCATCGGCCGCGTCCTGATCCTGTTCCGCCCGAAGGACGAGGAAAAAAAGCGCCGCATCGTCCTTCCCGCCGATCACGATTCCGATTGAACGATAGCACCACAGAGTCACAGAGACACAGAGAAATACCGATTTCATCGGAACTCGTTGTCTGGGATGTTCAATCTGGTCCTCATCAACGTTGCGCTGTAGGGGCGGGTTTCAAACCCGCCCCTACAGCCGATGTGGGGGCCGAAATCGCAACATTCGGGTATCAATCTTATACTGTTGTTTGGGTTTCTCGCAGAACAATGATCTCTGCGCCTCCGCGTCTCGGCGGTGAAAGCGGTGAATCAGGGCGACTTGCGTAATTGGGGCAGGGCGATTACCATTGGGGCGGGAGAAAGAATCTCCGATATCGAACTGGGGTGAAGAACGCATGAAAAAACTGGTGATGACCCTGTTTGCCGTCCTGGCTCTTGTCGCGTTGCCGCTGATGATTTCGGCCGCCGAAGAGGGGTGGCTCGAAAACATCGACGAAGGCCTGAAACAGGGCGGTGCCGAGTCGAAGATCGTGATGGTCGATTTCACGGCCACCTGGTGTGGCTGGTGCACCAAGCTGAAGGACGAAGTGTTCTCGACCGACGAGTTCAAGAAGGCTGCCGGTGAAAAACTGGTTCTCGTGGCGATCGACGCCGACAAGAACCGCGAACTGGTCGACAAATACAAGGTCGAAGGGTTCCCGACCATTCTGTTTCTCGACACCGACGGCCGTGAAGTGAACCGGATCGTCGGATTCAGGGACCAGCAGGGATTCCTCGATGAAATTTCGAAGCTCCCCGCCGCTTCCGCTCAGAAGGCTGCGGCAACGGAAGAACAAACCGAGAAAAAATAATTGTAACAGATATATTACAAGCCGCGCGGCGCCGGAATCCCGGCGCCGCGCTTTTTCTCGGTGCTTCCGGTGTGATACAAAAAAAGCCCCCTCTTCGTTCATGAAGGAGGGGGAAAAGGTAAAGGAGGATTTCAAAAAAGGAGAGAGGGAGGGGATATGAGAACGGGGAACAAAACCCTACAGGGCCAGGACTTTGTTCACGCGATCGATCGTATGGAGGGTGGTCTGGAAATAAATTTCCTCGGGTGATCTGGGTAGCGGACGAGTGCCGTTTTCGGTGAGACTGCCGCCGGTCTCCTCCGTGGCATTCCCCGACAGGACCTGTTGAATCTGGTTCCAGAGATCCTGGATCTGCGTTTCCGATTTGCTTTTCAGAGATGCATGTTTCTCGAACATGCCGCGAATCGTCTCGAGTTCGGACGGGTTGAACCGGGTCTTCAGGTTGGCGATGAAGGAACGCGTTTCATTGGAAATGCCGTTCTGGTTCGACTGTGACGCCAGCACGGTCGCGGCGAGCGACATCTGGTCCTGGCGTGACATCCGCCGGGTCAGGTTCCAGAAGTCCTGGAGAATGTCGGAGCTTTGGAACGACGAGTGCTCCATGCGACGCTCGGTACTGTCGAAGCTGATTGCCGGTTCGGTGTTCCGGCCGCGTGATCGGGTCGTCTCGAGTTGCTGCGAACGGGTGGTAACGGTGCCGACATTCATTTCAAGCCTCCAGCAAAAGCATTTTTCTGTTCCATAAGGCATATCGGCAGATTGCGGCTCAGGGATGAGCGGAATTTCTGAAAACGGAATCGCACATCACATCCATCGATATATGGGGAAAAAACAACGCATGCGAGAGTCCAGAAAAAAATATCAATCGCCATCATCGCCCACCTACTGAAACTGCCTGAAACAGAGATATATGCAATGCCGTAACAATCTCATGCGAAATTTTTATACATTTTTCAGGACTCCCCTTGTGGGATGAGATTCCTGATGCTATAAGGAGTTGACGCTCGTGAAGGAGCCCTTCCCGAATGCCTCTCAAACAGGAGCATCGGGCGAGCCGAGACAAGAAAAAACGCGAAGAGCGAAAAGGCAGGCAAACGGCAGTCCCATGACAGGTGAAGACCCCTCATCACTGGTAGCGTGGCGTCACCGACTGAGGCGACGCTGCACGCAGGTTCCCGATAGAATCGTGATTTCACGCTTCCCCGTCGAGGGAGGCTTTTTTATTTGCCCGGAATCCCGTGGCCAGGCGGTAACCCAGGGAGGCCAGACGGTATAGGCGGGCGTTTCACGATGTGCGCGGGAGCCGCAAGGCTCATGAGGACTCCGTGGCACCCGGCGAGGGTGAGCGGAGGGTCGGTCGGGAGGCCGGCCTAAGAAACAAAAACGAAATGGATCAAGAAACCCCTGGGAGTATGTTTGCAGGATCGCTGAAGCTCGATACGACCTCCGACACCCCGCCGCAAACCGGCGGAAACAAGAGCAGGACGGGGGTGCTGAGATGAGAGTGGCACTTGCGGTGAACAGAAGCGACAGGTATCAGAGCGGATTCGGCGGTCCCGACGACGAATACGAAGAGTTCGACTCTCCCGAGACGGCTGCTGCTATAGCGAATACGATAGAAAGCTTCGGCCATACGGTCGACGTGCTCGAGGCGGACAGCTCATTTCCCGAGATCCTGGCCCGCGGAAAATACGATTTCGTGTTCAACATCGCCGAAGGGCTTCGCGGAAGATGCCGCGAGTCCCAGGTCCCGGCCGTTGCCGAGATGCTCGGCGTGGCCTACTCGGGCTCGGATGCGATCACGCTCGGCGTCACCCTCGACAAGGAGCTTGCCAAGCGCGTCGCGAACGGACGTGTTCCGATGGCCAATGGCCGGCTGTTCAAAAACCCGCGCAAGATCGACCTGACCGGGCTCAACTTCCCGATCCTGGTGAAGCCGAACGCCGAAGGCTCGAGCAAGGGGATCCGGAACACGTCACGCATCACGAACCCTGAAGGTGCGAAAGAGCGCATTGCGGCGCTGATCGATGCGTATAACGGCCCGGTCCTGGCCGAGGAGTTCCTGCCGGGCCTCGAGTGCACCGTCGGCGTCGTCGGCAACGACATGCCACGTGTCATCGGCGCCATGGAGATCTCGCCGCGCAACGTTCCGCTCGACGAGTTCGTCTACTCGCTCGAAACGAAGCGCGACTATCTCAACCAGGTCGACTACCATATTCCGCCCCGAGTTTCCCCAGAAATATTGAAACAAATATATAAAGTCGCGATCGACGCCTACAAGGCCCTCGAGTGCCGCGATTTCGCGCGCGTCGACGTGCGGCTCGATTCGATGGGCAAGCCGCGCTTCATCGAGTGCAACCCGCTGCCGGGCCTGTCGCCGGTGAAGGGAGACCTCGTCATCCTTGCCAAGGCGACGGGAATGACCTACCGCGAACTGATCGGTGAGATTCTCGACGTGTCGTTTGCCCGGCAGGGGCTGCTGATGCAGCAGCGCGCCGAGCTCAAATGCGCGTCCTGATCCTGGTCAACGCCCCGGCCATCGTCGAGCGCTGGGAAGGCGAAACCACTTCCGACCGCGGTGTCGAGCATGCCGCCACCGCGGTCCGGTCGGCCCTGGAACGCCGCGGCCACCAGGTCGTGCCCCTGCTCGTGGGGGCCGACCCGGGGCCGCTGCTCCGCGCCGTCCACGAATTCAAGCCCGATGTGGTGTTCAACCTGTGTGAGACGATCGGCGGAAACAGCCGGCTCGAAGCAGCCGTTCCCTTCCTGCTGCGCTGGCTGAAGGTGCCCTGCACGGGCAACCCCCCCGAGGCGCTGGTTCTGCTTCTCGACAAGATCTGCACCAAGAGGCTCCTGCGTGATGTCGGGCTGCCGACGCCGCCGTTCGCCGCCCTCTACGACGTGCGCGGCCTCGACGGGTGGCAGGACTGGCCCGCGATTCTCAAACCCTCGACCGAGGACGCGTCGCTCGGGATCGACTTCGGCAGCGTCGTCCATGACGTCGAGGCCGCACGAGACCGGTTCGAGCTGCTGTTCGACCGATTCGGGCTGCCGGTGCTGATCGAGCGGTATATCGACGGCCGCGAACTGAATGTCGCCATTCTTGCGACGGAAGGCGGCCTCCGCTTCGGCATCAACGAGATCGACTACTCCGAGCTTCCCCCGGACCGGCCGAAGATCCTCACCTACGACGCCAAGTGGAGCGAGGAGTCGGAAGAGTTCATGAAAACCCCGGTCAAGGCCCCCGCCGTTCTGGAAGCGGCGCTCGATGCGGAAGTGCGCAAGCTGGCCGCGACCGCGTTCTCGGCTCTCGATCTGCGCGGCTATGCCCGGCTCGACCTGCGTGTCGATGCGGACGGCAAACCGTGGATTCTCGAACTGAACCCGAATCCCGATATCGGTCCCGGGACAGGCTTCGTCAAGTCTCTCCCGCAGATGGGGCTCGTCTATGACGACGCAATCGAGCAGATCGCCCGCATGGCCCTGAAATCGAAATGAAACCGCTGATTCGCAACCTTCGTGCGGCCGACCGGCCCGCCATCGAGTCCATGGTGCGCGCCACAGGCTTTTTTTCCGAAGAGGAAGTCGTCGTGGCACTCGAACTGGTCGACGTCGCCCTGACGCAGCCCGGCCAGACGGACTACTTGTTCGCCGTCGCCGAACTGGACGGCCAGGCGGTCGGATACGCCTGTCACGGTCTTCGCCCTCTGACGGAGGGAACCTGGGACCTGTACTGGATCGTCGTCGATCCCCGCATACAGCGCGCCGGCGCCGGCAAGGCCCTGCTCGAATGGAGCGAAAACGACGTCAGAGCACGCGGCGCGCGCATGTTGGTCTGCGAAACGTCGGGCAAGCCTCTGTACGATCCGACGAGAAAATTTTATCTCGGCCGTGGCTACACCGAGGATGCGCGTATTCGCGACTTCTACAAACCCGGCGACGATCTCGTGATGTATATCAAGAGGTTTTGAACCGCTTCGGCAGCCTCCTTCCTCGCGCAAAAGAAGAACTCTCCTTCCGCTTTCCCCGCCGCATCGGATGAACCGTGCGACGGCCGAACGAGGCGCCCGGGTGAGAGCGGTGAAGCCCCGATATGAGCCGTCGAGCGCCGTTCGTGCCGTTCACTGCCATGAGGCACGTCCGAACGGCGCCGGAATGGGGCGGATTTTACCCCGAATGACCGTCGTGCTAGAGTGCGCGCCGATGATATACGATCTTTCCAGGACGTTTCCCTCGAGATATGGCGTGCCGGTTTTGCGCAGGATCGATTCGGAGATTTTCGAGAAACGCTCGTTTGGCAACTGCCTCGAGTGCGGCTTCTGTCACGATTCCTGCTGTTCCTACGGTGTCGACGTCGATGCTCTGAACGTCCGACGGATCATGCTGCATGCCGATCGGATCAGCGAATTCACGGGGCTTCATCCGAAGGATTTCTTCGGGGTGACAGCCACGGATGATCCGGAGTTCCCCGGAGGCTCCTTCGTCAGAACGATGACCGTCGGAGAGCGTTGTATTTTTCTGAATCGTGAGGGTGGGAAGCGCGGCTGCAGTCTTCATTCGTTCTGTCTGCATGAGGGTATCGATTACCATGAGATCAAGCCGATGGTGAGCTGCCTGTTTCCCGTCACGTTCGACGACGGCCTGCTGCATGCCATGGATGAGGTTGCCGACCGGTCTCTGGCCTGCCTCGATCAGGGACCGACCCTGTATCGAACCTCGCGGAACGAACTGAAATACTACTTCGGGAACGGACTGGTCGAAGAACTCGACACGCTGGAACATGCTTTCAAAGCAAGGTCTGTACAGATCCGCCGCGAAGATGTCGAACATCTGGAAGAGACGTGGGACCGTCACCCGTCGAGGTGATTGGACGTATGACACGCGACGGCGGCCCGATCAGGTGCGATCGGGCCGCCGTTGCGTGCGGGGATGAATGTGGTTCAGGGATGCAGCCAGGCCCTGATCTTAGCGGGAGCTTCGCCGGCGGGCATCGTCAGTTGTTCTCCCGTCGACAGATGCTTGAGCGTGATGCTTCCCGACTGAACTTCCGACGAGCCGAGAATTGCCGCGACGCGGGCGCCTGCCGACTCGGCGTAGGCGAGCTGTTTCCCGAGTTTCGGGGTTTCCGGGTAGACTTCCACCTTCGCGCCCGCGATCCGAAGCGCGGTGGCGGCTTTGAGGGCCTCGGCCGGGTCGACGTCGTCGAAGCGGCAGAGCATGACGTCCGGTCCCACGGCGAGATTGCCGAACAGGCCTTTTTCCTCCATGACCATCACGAGCCGCTCGAATCCGATCGAGAAGCCCACGGCCGGAATGGTCTGGCCGCGGAACATGCCGATGAGATTGTCATACCGGCCGCCGCCGCCGAGACTGCCGCTGGCAAGCGGCGATCGGATCTCGAAGATCGGGCCGGTATAATAGCCGAGACCACGGGCCAGGGTGGCGTCGATGCGCAGGTGGCAGCCGGCCGGCGTGTGGGCCGAGACGGCGAGCAGTTCACGAAGCTGGATGATATGGGCGGATGCGCCCTCGATGCCGCTCAGCCGTGACTCGAGGCGGGCGAGCTCGCCGGCTTCGTCGAGGCCTTCGGGGCGGCGGAGCATCTCGAGAAGCAGAGACGCGGATGCATCGGTGATGCCGCGCGTCTGGAGCTCTTTCAAAACGCCTTCCTCGCCGATCTTGTCCATCTTGTCGACGGCGACGAGGGCCGTTTCCTCCTGGTCCGGCCGCAGACCGGCGGCGGAGATCAGGCACCGGAGGAGCTGTCGGTGGTTGAGATGGATGTGGAAATCCTTGAATCCAAGCTCGTTCAGCACGGTGGCGACGGCGGAGCAGACTTCAGCCTCTGCGATCAGCGACGTGGTGCCGGTGATGTCGACGTCGCACTGCTGGAACTCGCGGAACCGGCCGCGGCCGGGCCGGTCGGCGCGCCAGACGAGCTGGATCTGGTATCGCTTGAAAAACCTCGGCAGGTCCTTGCTGTTCGCGATGAGCCGGGCGAGGGGAACGGTCAGATCGTAGCGCAGGCCCATCTCCGCGAGATCCTTTTCCGTCACGGACGGCTGCTGGAGGGCCCGGGCGAGCTTGTCGCGCCGGTGAAGAATGCGGAACAGGAGCTGATCGCCTTCTTCCCCGTATTTTCCGAGGAGGGTCGAGAGGTTTTCGACGGTCGGCGTTTCGATCGGGACGAACCCGAATGATTCGTAGACACGCCGGATAACGCCTTCGACGTGCCGCCTGCGCGTCAACTCGGCGGGCAGGAAATCGCGCATGCCACTGGGGGGGAGAGTGCTGATGGCCATGATGTCAGTTATCCCGGAGGCTGCCGGTCAGCGGGCGCGAACCCACCCGGCGCGGGTGTCCGGCCGCGAACCTCTGCTGCGGAGATGCGGGTCGGAAGAGGGATCGGCGCACTGAAGCGAGCCGTCGGGGGCCATGATGAAGGGGGGGCGTACCGTGTTCATACGTTTCTCCTGCCGGATGTCGATGCTCTACAGTACCCATCGGCCGAAACCTTCCGCTTCATAAGTCGATTCATGGCAACCCACCAACCCGGAGCTGGAATGACGATCCGCAGATGACGCTGGTTCCGCTCATCAGGGGTGAACTATTCATCGTCTCATATCAGGCTGTGGATACAATCGGTTCCGGTCATCCTGAGGCATCGAAGGGTGACCGGAAACTCATGGACAGCCTTGTCCGTGGTTCGACACCTCGCCACGAATGGTATCGAGTATGCGGCTCAATTGTCGTGCTACGTGTGAGACAGGGAATGCCCAGAAGCATCTTTTCACCGGCAGGGCTGATACTATATATTCTAGTATAAAAAATGCGTCATCTACGAAGTCTGCGAATCTTCCTCTCGAGCGGTGCAATCTCGCGCAGGATGCGTCAGGCGGGGTGGGCGAGGAGGTGGCGGATCTTGTCTTTGAAGACCTGGTCGAATGTGCCCCAGACGGCTTTGCCGCCAATCTCGGCGACGGGGACGATGTCGTATCCGCCCGTCAGCGCGAGCGCCTCCTGCCATGAGGCGTCGTCGGCGTCGACGTCGTGGTCGAGGTAGGCGATGCCCTCTTCATCGAGCCATTCCTTGAATCGGTTGCAGTGGGGACACCAGGTGACGGTGTAGATGCGGACCGGCGGACGGGTTGCGGGAACGGATCGCGCCATCATTTGTCGCTCCTTCCGGTGAACGTTCCGATTACGGCCGCCAGGACTGCCAGCAGCGCGGAAATCACGAGCGGAACCCAAAGCGGAACGCGGAATTTCCTGTCGAAATCGGTGCTTATGACGGCATCCGACATGATCGTTCTGGTGATGTCAGAGGGAAGGAACCTCGCAAGGACGAGCGTCCGGTCATCGCCGTCATACCGCACCGACGCCTTCCGGAACAGGCCGTCGGTGAGCCGTTCGGGATCATCATGGACGAGCTGCGTCACGGGCACGATCTCGTCGATGGGCTGGGATATCAGCAGACCCTGGGAGAGCATCATGACCCAGTCACCCACGGTGACGGGAAGCGGGTCGAGGTACGCGGGAACCATGACGGGATTCGGGGCCGCTGCCCCGACTGCCGGTGGGGCATCGGAAACACCGGCGGCGACCGCCAGAGAGGGCAGGCCGGCCGGCTCGAGACGATGGATGGTGTCGCCGACGCTCGCGATGAGCCCTGCTTTTCCGAGGGTGGCGGCATACAGACAGCCCTGGCGAATCCAGGCGACGGCGAGATGAAGGCTCGAAGCGCCTCCGCCGGCCATAGACACGCGGGCAAGCTCGACTTCCTGCCACGTCGACTCGAGGATCTCCGAAAGGGGGGTGCTGGGGGGGGCTGCCCTCGAGATACGGGAATCAGCGGGAATTCCCGCCAGGCGTGTCTGGCGGGACCCGAGCCGCCGTGCGCCTCGCCCTAGAGACGCGATCGCGAGGTCGGCAAGATCGCTGCCGGCCGGACCGTCTCCATCGGCCATGATCAGAAGCCCGAGATCCTCTTCCAGGTGCCACCGCTCCTGGTTCGAATCACGGATCGTGCCAGCCTCGGACTTGTTCCAAATCAGCACCTGTGTGTGCCCTCCCGGTTCTCGTTTCCGAATGACGTTCGAATGTCAGTATACACGTTCTCTGCATGCTTCACAGATGAATCCGGGCGGATCACGATCCGCCCCTGCGCCACGTGGGCTGGCCAGCTTCATTCGCAGATGACGCAGATGGCGCAGATGAAAGACGGAGAAGAATGATTCTGGAAATGAAAAACCGGGCGCCCCGTGGAGCGCCCGGTTTGGAGAAACAGATGATCAGAAGGGGAGGCCGCCGCCGGAACCGTCGGGGTCGCTGCCGCCGCTGTAGCCGCCGTCGGAACCGCCGCCGCCGCAGCCGCCGTCGTCGTGCGTGTCGTCGGGGCCGCCGTTGCCGTTGTCATGACCGCCGCCGCCACCGCAGCCGCCGTCATCGGGATTGTCGGGATCGCAATTGTCGGGCATCGAGGAGGATGTGTGCTTCTTCGCGAGCATCTGATTGAAACCGTCGTCCTGCATGGCGAAGGAAGCGGGGGCCGAGATAACCAGGCCGAGCACGAGAGCACCGAGAACCAGTCTGGTCGAAACGTTCACTGTTCTATCCTCCTGAGATGATTCGGTCATTGTGATGCGAGGGTGAAAAGCAATCGGCGTACCAAGGGCTCAAACAGCGATGAAAAGAGATGTTTTCCCGGAACGATGCGGCGGATGCTGCCGGGTTTCCGGCATCAGGTGTGCCGGAAAATCGACATCGCCGCGCTCATTTGCGGAAGATGACGACGGTGAGGGGATCGAGCGTGATCCGGCCGGCATCGAGAACGAGCCCGGCGGGATCGGTCAGCGGCACCGTGCCCGCGTGTGTGGCATCGACGAGCACGTCGTGATCCGTGGGAACGTCTCCGGAGGGGAGCGTCAGGGTGCGCGGCCGATGGTCGGCGTTGACGAAGATCCGGTAGGTTTCTCCGCCGGTTGACGTGCAGCGCCAGGCGATGACGAGATCATCCGCGGCGATCTCGGGCGCCTCGATCAGGCTCACGTTCCTGTCGACGAGTTCCCTGCTTCCGAGACGGAACGCATCCGTCGAACGGCGCAGGGCGATCAGGCCGCGGGTGAACTCGCGGGTGAGGTGATGTTCGGGAAACCGCTTCGCATCGGTGGCGCGGGCCCAGTCGAACAGGTTGACGGCGTCGGATGAATCGTACGAATCGTGGATGAAATACGGATGCCGGAATGGCTTTCCCGAAGCGTCGCGAAGCTCGTGGAACTTGTGCTCGGGTTTTCCCTGGCCGAGCCACTGCTTGGTGCGGCCGAACTCCTGGCCTGCGTGCAGAAAGGCTGTCCCCTGGGATGTGAGGAGGATGGCGTTGCCGAGCCGGATGCGCCGGAGAATCTCGGCCTCGTTCGCGGGAATCCAGGGGTCCTTCCGGATCGCCTGGGCAATGACGTCGTGCAGCGGGAGATTGTCATGGGCCTCGATATACTGGACCATATCGCCGGGTGCCGTTGCCGGGGTGTTCGATGGCTGGCCTTTGATCGCGGCGAACAGCTTTCTGATGTTGCGCGGGCCACCGGTCAGGAACCTGGGCTCGCCTTCACACCCGAAGCCCGATTTCAGTTCGTTGCGGAACTCGTCCGAGAAGACGCCGACGCTGTCCGTGACGGCCATCCAGTCCTGGTCCGCGCCTTTTCCGGCGAGGGCGGGATCTTCGATGTGCCCCTTGAACGTGCGCCAGCCCTCGCCGATGAAGATGGCCCGGGGATTGATCGCCGCGGCTGCGTCGAACGCTCGCTGGACGACATCCTGCGTGGCGTCGCCCATCATGTCCCAGCGCATGCCGTCGATGCCGTATTCACGGAACCAGTATGACACCGAGTCGACCAACAGCTTGGCGGCCATCTTGCGGTTGGTGGCGAGGTTGTTGCCGAAATCTCCCAGCAGGTTGCCCTGGGGGTCCTTGAAAAAGTAGTAGTCGGGAACGATGTCGTTCAGGAAATCGGCCTTCACCATGTGCGTGTAGACGACGTCGAGAATGACACCCATGCCGGCGGCGTGGACCGCATCAACCAGCTCTTTCAGCTCGGCGATGCGGCGTTCGGCGTCTTCGGGGCGCCCGGAATACGCGCCGTCGGGCGAGAAATACGAGTGGGGGTCGTAGCCCCAGTTGTACTGGTTGTTCCGGGTCGACCACGCGAGCTCGCGCTCATGCATGCGCGTCTCATCACCGAAATACCACGCCATGACCGGCAGCAGCTGGATGTGTGTCACGCCCATGTCCCTGATGTAGGGGAGCCGCTCCCTGAACGCCTTGAAGGAGCCCCAGCGCGTCGTGAGATTGCCCGCGATTCCCGGGTCGGCCGTGAAATCGCGCACATGCACTTCGTAAATGACGGCGTCTTCCCGCTTTGTATAATTACTGATATTTACCTGTGCCGGCGTTTTCCCGGCTGAGCCGGGATCGACGAACGCCGCCTTGCCGACCATATCTCCGCTCGCACCGCCGGAGGTTCCCGCCGGGTCTATCGTGACGGGGGCCATCGAACGGGCGTAGGGGTCGAGCACGCGTTTCGCGGGAAGGCCGGGATTGGTGACCTCAAACTGGTAATAATAGCCGCGCACATCGGCAGACGAGGCCGCCGACACGTCCGCCGGCGTCACGGTGCAGCGCCAGACACCCCGGGCACCGCGATGCAGGGCGAGGCGGCCCACCTGCCTGGTCTGGTCGAGCCTGTCGAAGATGATGACATCGACCTTTGTCGCGAGCGGGGCCCAGAGCGCGAGCTTCGCCTGACCGTTTTTCAGGGTGCAGCCGAGGTCGTTCCCGTCGTATGCGTCCTGCTCATCGATCGTTCGCCAGGAGAGTGGCGCGTGAAGGCCGCGCCTGGCCGCGCCATCCGTTGGCCCGCACCAGACCCCGAGAACCAGAAGTCCCGCAAACAGGGTTCGAATCATCCGGGGACGCTTTGTCATGTTCCGATCTCCTCTCGATACCGATTTTGCAGGCCCGGTTCATGCCGGGAGGCCCTTCGTATGCAAAATCTTCCTGTTGGCCCGTACACAGGGGCTTTCACCGATAGTATCGACGAAAGGGAAGAGTGTCAACGAATCGGGTGTGTGAAAAGACGGAAATCTTCAGGCTGGTTCTCGGTTTCGGAGACATTTCGAAATTTTGGAGTGCAAAATTCCCGGAGAGTCGTATAATGCCTGATGACCGGGAAGACCCGGTCGTACCCCCGGAGATATAGCATGGGGGTGACTATCAACAGGGAATGGAGGTTGCAGTTCATGATCAAAGTTGCCATTGCCAGTCCGGTTCGGACGCCCATCGGTTCCTTCGGAGGTGCCCTTGCGCCCCTTTCGTGTGTCGAAATCGGAGCAAAAGCCGTCGAGGCTGTACTCCAGCGCAGCGGCGTTGCCGCCGACGCGGTCGAAGAGGTCTACCTGGGCAATGTTTTACAAGCGGCCAACGGCCAGAATCCGGCCCGCCAGGCCGCGATGAAGGGCGGCATTCCCCAGCAGATTCCCGCGACGACGATCAACACCGTTTGCGGATCGGGACTGCACGCGGTCGGGCTCGCGTTCAACGCGGTCCGTGCCGGCCAGGTCGGACTCGCGCTTGCGGGCGGCATGGAGAGCATGTCGAACGCCCCCTACGCGATGAAGGGCGCCCGCAACGGGATGCGCCTCGGCCACGGCGAAATTCTCGACACCATGGTGCTGGATGGCCTGACCTGCCCCTTCAACAATTACCACATGGGCATCACTGCCGAGAACGTCGCGCACGAGTTCAAGGTTTCGCGGCAGGAACAGGACGAGTTTTCCCTGCAGAGCCAGCAGCGCGCGGCTGCCGCCCGCCAGACCGGCCGGTTTGCCGATGAAATAGTTCCTGTTATCATAAAAGGCAAGAAAGGCGACGTCACCTTCAAGGACGACGAATTCATCAGGGCCGACACGTCTCTCGAAAAGCTCTCGGGTCTCAGGCCCGCGTTCAAGAAAGACGGAACCGTCACGGCCGGCAATGCGTCAGGCATCAACGACGGCGGCGCCGCGATGCTTGTCGCGTCCGAAGAGAAATGCAAGGCCCTCGGGCTGGCCCCGATGGTCTACATTCGCGGCTACAGCCTGGTTGGCCTGCGGCCCGAAATCATGGGCATGGGCCCCGTCTACGCGGTCCGCAAACTGCTCGAGGCCCAGAAGCTGACGGTCGCCGACATCGACCTGTTCGAGCTGAACGAGGCGTTCGCCTCCCAGTCGATTGCGGTGGGCAAAGAGCTGGGCGTCGATTCCCGCAAGGTGAACGTGAACGGCGGCGCAATTGCGCTTGGCCATCCGATCGGCGCCAGCGGTGCCCGCGTTCTCATCACGCTCATGTACGAGATGAAGCGGAGCAACAAAAAGCTCGGCATTGCCTCGCTGTGCATCGGCGCGGGGATGGGCATCGCGATGCTCGTCGAGAACCCGAACATCTGAACCGGAGGACAGGAGAACGATCATGAAAGAAGCACCTCATCTGAAACTCGACAAGAGCCTCGCCGAGTTCGAGCTGGCGAAGACCCTGGTTCCTGGCGGTGTCGCGGGCATCCGGCGTCCCTACAACTTCGTCGAGGGCGAGTATCCGATCTATTTCACCGACGGCCAGGGGTGCCGCGTGCGCGACGTCGACGGGAACGAGTACATCGACTACCTGTGCGCCTACGGCCCGATCATCCTCGGCTACCGCGAGAAGGAAGTCGATGATGCGGTCATCCGCCAGATCCAGGAGCACGGGTTCTGTTTTTCACTGACACAGCCGATCCAGAACAAACTCGTCGAGAAACTGCGCGAAGTGATCCCGAGCTGCGAGATGGCCGCGTTCGTGAAGACCGGCTCCGACGCGACGACCCTCGCCACGCGCGTTGCCCGCTGCTATACCGGTCGCACGAAGATCCTGCGGTGCGGGTATCACGGCTGGCACGACTGGTGCGTCGAGGTGAAGGGCGGCATTCCCGAGAAGCTGTACGAGGACATCCACGAGTTCCACTACAACAACCTCGAGGAGCTCGAGACTTTGCTGAAACAGCACGGCGGCGATACCGCCGGCATCATCGTCACCCCGTTCGGCCACCCGCTCGCCCTGCCCCTCCAGGAGCCCAAGCCGGGCTTCCTCCAGAGCGTACGCAAACTGGCCGATACATATGGATGCGTATTGATCTTCGACGAGATCCGGTCCGGCTTCCGCGTCTCGATCGGCGGCGCGCAGAAACACTACGGTGTCACGCCCGACCTTTCCTGCTTCGGGAAGGCGCTCGCGAACGGATACGAGATCAGCGCGCTCGTCGGCAAGGCCCCGTTCATGAAGAAGCTCGAGAAAGAGGCGTTCGTCTCCTCGACGTTCTTCCCGAACAGCCTGGCCATGGTCGCGGCCCTCAAGACGCTCGAGATCATGCAGCGCGACAAGGTGCTCGACGTGATGTGGAAGAAAGGCGAGACGTTCATCGCCGACATGCGCAAGGTCGTCGCCGATGCCGACTGCGGCGCGGAAGTGTCCGGCATCCCGATGATGCAGTTCATCACGTTCGCCAAGGATGCGACCGGCGCCTACAAGAAGAAGCGGCACGACTTCTACGCCCAGCTGATCCGGCGCGGCGTGTTCATGCAGCCGTACCACCACGGCTACATCTGCCATCGGCACACCGAAGCCGATCTGAAACACACCATCGACATGATCGCCGAGTCGCTCGCATACGTGCGGGCGAAGTACTGAGCGCATGGAGGTATATCTGTAGATATGGATAAGCTGATCATCACCGCCGCCATCTGCGGCGCGGAAGTGACCAAGGACCACAACCCGGCCGTGCCGTACACGCTGGCCGAGATCGCCCGCGAGGCGAAAGCCGCCCGTGATGCGGGGGCGTCCATCATCCACCTGCATGTGCGCGAGGACGACGGGAAGCCGACCCAGTCGGCGAAACGGTTCGAGGCCGCCATCAAGGCGATCCGCGAGGTTTGCCCCGACGTCATCATCCAGCCCTCGACAGGCGGCGCCGTCGGCATGACGAACGAGGAGCGGATGCAGCCGCTCCAGCTGAAGCCCGAAATGGCCACGCTCGACTGCGGCACCGTGAACTTCGGCGGGGACGAGATCTTCGTGAACACCGAGAACACGATCATCGAGTTCGCGGCACGCATGAAGGCGAACGGCATCAAACCCGAGATCGAGGTGTTCGACAAGGGAATGATAGATCTCGCTATACGATTGAACCGCAAGGGCCACATTCCCGGACCGATGCACTTCAACTTCGTTCTTGGAACCTCGTGCGCCATCGCCGCCGAGCCGCGCGATCTGCTCTACATGGCCCAGAGCATCCCGGCCGGCAGCACCTTCACGGCGAGCGGCATCGGCCGCAACGCCTTCACGACGGCGGCCGTCGCGATCGTGCTGGGCGGCCACGTGCGCGTGGGCTTCGAGGACAACGTGAACCTCGCGAAGGGCGTTCCCGCGAAATCGAACGGGGAGCTCGTCGCGAAAGTCGTCCGTATCGCTCATGAACTGGGCCGCGAGGTTGCGACCCCGGCCGAGGCGCGCGCGATTCTCGGCCTGACCGGAGGAAACGCATGAAGAAGTTCGCTCAGAAAAACGATCTGAAGCACCTGTTCAAGGATGGCCAGACCATCATGGTCGGCGGATTCATGACCTGCGGCACGCCCGAAGGGCTCGTCGACCTGCTGGTCGAGATGAACGTGCGCGATCTGACGATCGTCTGCAACGACGCCGGCCTCCCCGGAAAGGGCGTCGGCAAGCTGCTGAAGAACAACCAGATCAAAAAATTGATCGCGTCGCACATCGGCCTGAATCCCGAAGCGGGCCAGCAGATGAATGACGGTGTCCTGGAAGTCCAGCTCGTGCCGCAGGGAACGCTCGCCGAGCGCATCCGGGCTGGTGGCGCCGGCCTGGGCGGCATCCTGACGCATGTCGGCGTCGGCACGATCGTCGAGGAAGAGAAGCAGAAAATCGTCGTGGACGGCCATGAATTCCTGCTGGAGCTTCCCCTGAAGGCCGACGTGACCCTGCTGTATGCCAGCCGGGCCGACAAGACCGGAAATGTCTATTACAAGGGCACGACGCGCAACTTCAATCCCGTCATGGCGATGGCCGCCGAGACCGTCGTCTGCGAGGCCGACGAGGTCGTCGAGATCGGGCAGATGGCGCCCGAAGACGCGATGACCCCCGGCGTGCTCGTCGATTACGTCGTGGCGAAGGGAGGCTCGAAATGATTCCGAATCCCGATCAGGCGAAAACCATCATCGCGAAACGCATCGCGGCCGAACTGAAGGACGGCTGGCTGGTGAATCTCGGTATCGGGCTTCCCACGCTGGTTGCGAACTATATTCCCGAAGGCGTGCATGTCACCTTCCAGGCCGAGAACGGCATGACGGGCATGGGGCCCGTTCCCGAGGCCGGCAAAGAAAACCTGCAGATCCAGAACGCGGGCGGCCAGAACGTGACGATTCTGCCTGGTGGCTCGTTCTTCGACAGCCTGACCTCGTTCTCGCTGATCCGCGGCGGCCACGTTGACGCCACGATTCTCGGCACGCTCGAGGTCGACCAGGACGGCAACCTCGCGAACTGGATCATCCCCGGCAAAAAAGTGCCGGGAATGGGCGGTGCGATGGATCTCGTGTCCGGCGCGAAGCTGGTGATCGTCGCGACGCTGCATACCGAGAAGGGGCGGCCGAAGATCCTGAAGAAGTGCAAACTGCCCTTGACCGCGCATCACGAGGTCAATATGATCGTAACCGAGCTCGGCGTCATGGACGTGCGGCCGAGCGGTCTGGTCCTCCGCGAACACCACCCCGACGTGACGATCGAGGAGATCAAATCGCTGACCGAAGCCGACCTGATCATTTCCGAGCATATCAAGCCCATGGCGCTCTGATGGCGCGCCAGACATCAGGACAAGGAGAGATTATGAAGACAGGCTGCAAATACGGAACCCATCGCGTTATCGAGCCCAAGGGCGTTCTGCCGCAGGCGGCGGATGTCGTTTCCAATGACATGAATATCTTCGACAATGAGATCCTGATCGATGTCGAGGCGCTGAATATCGATTCGGCCAGTTTCCATCAGCTGAAGGAAGCCGCGGGCGGCGACGAGGAGAAGCTCAAGGCCAGCATCTGCGAGATCGTGCGCCAGAAGGGCAAGATGAAGAACCCGGTCACCGGTTCGGGCGGCGTGTTGATCGGCAAGGTCGCCAAGATCGGCCCGAAGCTGGAAAAGAAGATCGCGCTCAAGCCCGGCGACAAGATCGTGACGCTGGTTTCGCTTTCCCAGACGCCGCTCCGCATCGACTCGATCGACAAGGTCCACATGAAGATCGACCGCGTCGACATCAAGGGCCAGGCGATCCTGTTCGAGACCGGCCTGTATGCTAAAATACCGACCGATATACCGGAAGCGGCCGCGATGGCGGCTCTCGATGTCGCCGGCGCCCCGGCCCAGACCGCGAAACTCGTCCGCCCCGGACAGAAGGTCCTGATCCTCGGCGGAACCGGCAAGTCCGGCATCCTGTGCGCGTATGAAGCCCGCAAGCGTGTCGGCCCGACCGGCCTTGTCGTCGGCATCGGCCAGAGCGAGAAGAACATCCAGCGGTTGAAGGATCTCGGCTTCTGCCACCACGTCATCAAAGCCAACGCCCAGGATCCGATGGATGTGCTGACCAAGGCGATGGAAGCCTCGGGTGGCGCCGAGTATGACATCACGATCAATTGCCTGAACGTGCCGAATTCCGAGATGTCCTGTATTCTGCCCGTCCGCGACGGCGGCATCGTCTACTTCTTCTCGATGGCGACGAGCTTCACCAAAGCCGCTCTGGGCGCCGAAGGCGTCGGCAAGGACGTCGATATGATCATCGGAAACGGGTACACGAAGGACCATGCCGAGATAACGCTCCAGCTATTGCGCGAGAGCCCGGCCCTGATGAAGCTCTTCCGCGAATCCTACACGGCCTGACGGGGAACGACGAATGGCAGTCAATCGCAGAAAAATCCTGTTCAAGGACGTTCCCGACGAGCAGTGGAACGACTGGCGCTGGCAACTTGCGAACCGGGTGACGGACGTCGAGTCGCTGAAAAAATACATTTCGCTGACCAAATCGGAGGAAGAGGGCATCCAGAAATGCCTCCAGTCACTCCGCATGTCGATCACGCCGTATTACCTGTCGAAAATCGACCCCGACAACCCGGCGTGTCCGATCCGCAAGCAGGCGATCCCGACGGTCGACGAACTGTACAAGTCCGAGTCCGACCTCGTCGACCCGCTTCATGAAGACGGCGATTCGCCGGTGCCGGGCCTCACGCACCGGTATCCCGACCGCGCGCTGCTGCTGATCACCGACCAGTGTGCGATGTACTGTCGGCACTGCACGAGGCGCCGGTTCGCCGGCCAGACTGACCTGCCGCTTCCGATGGCCCAGATCGACGCGGCCATCGAATACATCCGGAACACGCCGCAGATCCGCGACGTGCTCCTGTCGGGCGGCGACCCGCTGCTGTATTCTGAGGACAAGCTCGAGATCATCATCAAGAAACTGCGCGCGATTCCGCACGTCGAGATCGTCCGGTTGGGCTCGCGCACACCGGTCGTCATGCCGCAGCGCATCACCCCCGCCCTGGTCGAGATGCTGAAAAAATATCATCCGATATGGCTCAACACGCATTTCAACCATCCCGACGAGCTGAGCGAAGAGTCGATCCGGGCCTGCGAAATGCTGGCGAATGCCGGCATTCCGCTCGGCAACCAGTCGGTGCTGCTGCGCGGCATCAACGACTGCGTGCATGTGATGCGGCGCCTGGTGCATGGCCTCGTCAGGGCCCGGGTGCGGCCGTATTACATCTACCAGTGCGACCTGTCGGTGGGCCTCTCCCACTTCCGGACGCCGGTGGCGGTCGGCATCGACATCATCGAAGGGCTGCGGGGCCACACGTCGGGCTTCTGCGTGCCGACCTTCGTCGTCGACGCGCCGGGCGGCGGCGGCAAGATCCCCGTCATGCCCGACTACGCCATCTCGCACGGGTACAACAAGGTGATCCTGCGCAACTTCGAAGGCGTCATCTCCTGCTACGAGGAGCCGAGCAACTACAAGCCCGGCTGCCGGTGCGACGTGTGCCGCGGCGAGCGGGAAGTGAAGCTCGAAGGCATCGCGGGCCTGTCTCACCGCAAAATCGCCCTCGAGCCCGAGGTCACCCAGCGCAAGCTGCGCGGCAAGAAGCGCAAGGCCGGAAACGACCATTGACCGTCCGGTTCGGGCGCACCCTCGGGTGCGCCCGAACGTCTCATGAAACACGAATTGCCACGCGTCTGTAGGGGCGGGTTTCAAACCCGCCCCTACGTGAACATGGTGAATATATATATAATACATAATAAAATACGATGTTCGTGAGGTCCGGAACGTGGTGAGGTGCATCGAACGGCTGTCGCGGGCGGAGCTTTTGGCGAAGCTCCGGACGTTGTCGTCGGCATGTTCGAGTCTCGCCTTCGTCGGCTCGGGGCAGGGGACGGGCAAGACGACCGCGTTGCAGGCGTTTCTCGACGCCCATCTCGGCGAGCCGGTCGGGGTGACGTCGGTGGGCGTCGACGGCGCCGCGCTGAACGGGGCTTCCGAGCGGAGCCGGGCGGTGCTGACCGTGCCGCGCGGAGCCATTCTCGCGACCGCCTCGGGCTGCCTCGCCCACGGGGACATCACCCGCGAAATCCTGGCGGATACGGGGATTCACACGCCCCTCGGCGAAGTGCTGATCGTGAAGGCGCACAGCGGCGGCTGGACCGAGCTCGCCGGGCCCTCGGTCGTAGCCGATCTGACGCGCGTCTGCCGGCTTCTCGAGTCGCACGGCGCCCGCCGGGTGCTCGTCGACGGCGCACAGGGCCGCCTGAGTCTTGCCGCGCCGTCGGGCGGCGGTGCCGCCGTGTTCACCGTAAGGCCTGACCCGGCACGGTCCGTCGAGAGCTGCGTCGCGGACGCCGGCCGTGTTCTGGCACAGTTGTCCCTTGCCGCGGCCCCGGCCGACATCTCCGGCCGGTATCTTGCCAGCGAGAGCGAAGACCGGCCGGCGAAACTTCTCGTCATCGACCGTGACGCGAAGAAAACGCGTGGTTTCGCGACAGCCGGGATGGATCGCGATACGGCCGATGCGGTTCGCGACTCGACCGTGGCGATCGGCATCCGCGGAGCGGTGACGAACGAGGTCGTCGACCGGCTCCTCGGGCAAAAGCCGTCGGCCCGTGAACGCGGCTGGGCAGGGCTTGTGCTCGTCACCGAGGACGGCACCCGCCTGTTCCTCGACGACCGTCGCCGTGAACGACTGCGCGCCGCCGGCATCGACGTCCGGGCCGCCCGCCCCCTCACCGTCGCCTGCGTCGCGGTGCACCCCGGCTCCGTTGCGGCCGGCCCGGATGCCGCCACCGTCTTCATGAAGACCCTGTCTGCGGCTGTTTCCCTGCCGCTCGTGGATGTGATCGGAGGCTGGTATGTTGCCGGGATTTAGGCGGGAACAGGAAGAACGGATCGGGTTTTCCTGGGTGATGGGGCGATGTGAGCCGCTTACGCCGTTCGGGCATGAGCGGAAGAAGGCGGTTGCGCCGTTTTCCGCGACGGAGCTGGCGGCGCTGAACCGCGAGTTGGATTCGGTGGGACTGCTGTTGGATTGGTGTCGGGCGAATCGTTCCTGGGTTGATGATATGAGGCTGGTGCTGGAGCGGTTCAAGGAGGTCCGGGGGACGCTCGGGCGGCTCGGGGAAGAGGGCCGCGTTCTCGACGAGGTCGATTTGTTCGAGCTGAAGAACTTCGCCATCAATGCCGGTGATTTTCGTTCCCTGGCCGCTGCCTGCGGCCTTTCTGACGTGCGGGTGGCGGTTCCTGACGTATCGGGGGTGGTGGCGTCCCTGAATCCCGATCCGCCGGTGACGAGGTCGTTTTTTCTAACCGACTCGTATGCGCCGGAATTAGCCTCCGTCCGGGCTGAGAAGCAGCGTGTGGAGCGGGAACTCCTGAACGAAGCGGCCGGGGGAAGCTCCGGATCCCGGGATGCGTTGACGGAGCGGCGCCGCGAACTGGTGGTCCGGGAACGGGAAGCCGAGGAGCAGGTGCGCCGCACCCTGACGGGCCGGCTGCGCACTTCCCTGCCGGCACTCGAATCCTGCGTCGCCGCCGTCGGTACGTTCGACTTCCTGCTGGCGAAAGCTCTGTTGGCGCTCGAACTGAACGCTGTTCGGCCGGATGTCATAGAGAATGCTTGTAAATATATAATGACGGACGCCGTCAATCCGATGGTGGCGGCCGAGCTGGCCGATCGGGGCAGGGCGTTCGTGCCGATCTCGGTCGAGCTGGGAACGGGGTCGAATGTGATCACTGGCGCCAACATGGGCGGCAAGAGCGTCGTGCTGGCGACGGTGACGCTTCACGCGGCGCTGGCGATGTGCGGGTTTTTCGTGCCCGCCGCACGCCTCGTGATGCCGCCGTTGGCGTATCTGTTCTATCTGTCCGACGACCTGCAGTCGGTGCAACAGGGGCTGAGCACGTTCGGGGCCGAGGTGGCCGAGGTCGAACGCCTGCTCGGGCTGATGCGGCACGGCGTGGGACTGGCGGCTCTCGACGAGTTCGCGCGCGGCACCAACCCCGAAGAGGGCGAGGCGCTGATGCGTGCACTTCTCGAGTTCGTCTCGCGGTATAATGGCTTCTGTCTCGCCTCGACGCATTACGGCAACGTGGTGGGGAAGGGAATGAGGCATTTCCAGGTGATCGGTTTGAAACGGGCCGACTTCGAGGAACTGCGGAGCCGGCTCGATATCCAGAAGGAGCGGAGCTTCGACCAGTTGCAGGAGCACATGGACTACCGGCTCGAACGGGTCGAGTGGGACAGCCCCCCGCCGCGCGATGCGGTGCGGGTGGCGGAACTGCTCGGCCTCGACGGGGAACTCCTCGAGCTGGCCCGGGCGAAGCTTCGCGGCTGAACGAGGAAGGGAATGGAGAATCGGATGTCACACAGCAAATTGAATCTCGATCCGAAGCGGGTTGCCGAGGCGCGCGAACTGGCTCACAAGATTGCCCTCGACACCCAGAAGTTCATCGACCGTCACACGACGGTGACCGTCGAGCGCGCCGTGCTGCGCCTCCTGGGCATCGACGGCGTCGATGCCGAAGAGGTGCCGCTGCCGAACGTCGTCGTCGCGCACCTGCAAAAGGCGGGCAAGCTGGCGCTGGGCGCCGCGAACGCGATCGGAAACGCGGTCCTCAGAACCGGCCTCGCGCCCCAGCAGATCGCCGAGCGCACCTCGAAAGGCGAGCTCGATTTGGCCGCCCTTCCGATGGGCGATCTGTTCGAAGTCCGGGCGAAGGTGACGGAACTGGCCCGCGCGACCGTCGAGCGCATCCGGTCGAACCGGGCGCGGCGCGAGGAGACGCTGAGCGCCGTAGGCGACAAGACGGGGCCGCTCCTGTACGTCATCGTCGCCACGGGAAATATTCACGAAGATATCGTTCAGGCCCGCGCCGCGGCGAAACAGGGCGCCGACGTCATCGCCGTCATTCGCACGACCGGCCAGAGCCTGCTCGACTACGTTCCGTTCGGGGCCACGACCGAAGGCTTCGGCGGCACCTATGCCACCCAGGAGAACTTCCGGCTCATGCGCGCCGCCCTCGACGAGGAGGGCGGAAAACTCGGCCGCTACATCAGGCTCTGCAACTACTGTTCCGGGTTGTGCATGCCCGAGATCGCCTCGATGGGGGCCCTCGAACGGCTCGACGTCATGCTCAACGACGCCCTGTACGGCATCCTGTTCCGCGACATCAACATGCAGCGCACGATGGTCGACCAGTATTTCTCCCGCATCATCAATGGGTTCGCCGGCGTCATCATCAACACCGGCGAGGACAACTACCTGACCACCGACGACGCGTTCGAGGCCGCGCACACCGTCCTGGCCTCGCAGTTCATCAACGAGCAGTTCGCCGTGCTGGCCGGGCTGCCCGAGGAACAGATGGGGCTGGGCCACGCGTTCGAGATGGATCCCGAGCTGAAGAAAGGCTTCCTCTACGAACTGGCGCAGGCACAGATGGCCCGTGAGATCTTCCCGCGCGCGCCCCTCAAATACATGCCGCCGACCAAGTTCATGACCGGCAACATCTTCCGCGGCCACGTGCAGGACGCCCTGTTCAACATGGTCACCACGATGACGAACCAGCGCATCTGCCTGCTGGGCATGCTCACCGAGGCGATCCACACGCCCTTCATGTCGGACCGGTATCTGGCCATAGAAAACGCTCGTTATATATTCAGCACGATGGAAGGGCTCGGCGACGAGATCGAGTTCAAGAAAGGCGGCGTCATCGAGCAGCGCGCCCATGCGGTCCTGGACGATGCCGCCCGGCTGCTCGCCGAGATCGAGCGCGATGGCCTGTTCAAGACGCTCGAAAAAGGCAAATTCGCGGGCGTGAAACGGCCGGTCAACGGCGGCAAGGGCCTCGAAGGGGTCGTGGAGAAAGATACCGCTTACGTCAATCCGTTCATCGACCTGATGCTGGGAGGGAAGAAATCATGAGCAGCGGCCTGTATTCGACGTCAAAGAAGGATTTCGACAAGACCCTCGACCTGACACGCGTCAAACCGTACGGCGACACGATGAACGACGGCAAGACGCAGGTGTCGTTCACCCTGCCCGTCGCCGACGACGACCGCGCTATCGCTGCCGCCGCCCAGCTCGCCGAGAAGATGGGACTGCGCGAGCCGCAGGTCGTCTACCACAAGAGTCTCGACGCCCAGTTCACATTCTTCGTCGTCTACGGCACCTGCGAACATACCATCGACTATACGGCGATCAAGGTTCACACGGTCGACAACCAGGTGATGGGCATGCCCGAGACGAACGAGTTCATCCGCGACCGGATCGGTCGCAAGGTCGTCATCATCGGGGCCAGCACGGGCACCGATGCTCACACGGTCGGCATCGACGCGATCATGAACATGAAGGGCTACGCCGGCCATTACGGCCTCGAACGGTATGAGATGATCGAGGCGTACAACCTCGGCAGCCAGGTGACGAACGAGGAGTTCGTGAAGAAGGCGGCCGAGCTGAAGGCCGACGTGCTGCTCGTTTCCCAGACCGTCACGCAGAAGAACGTCCATATCCAGAACCTGACCGAGCTCGTCGAGCTGCTCGAAGCCGAGGGCCTGCGCGACAAGGTGGTGCTGGTCTGCGGCGGCCCCCGCATCACCCACGAGCTTGCCAAGGAGCTCGGCTACGACGCCGGTTTCGGCCCCGGAAAATACGCCGACGACGTCGCTTCATTCGCCGTGAACGATATCGCCCGACGCGGCCTCACGAAACGCCCGGCCTGATCCCCGGCGAAGAAAACTCATGGAAGCCGGCATCCGGAACGCGCAGTCCCGAATGCCGGCTTTCTCGTTTCTGCGAACCCTTCTGGAGCATGTGCGGACGTCGTCGAGAGCGGGAGTATTCATCGAGGTCGTGCTGCCCGTCCTCCCGCTCTTTTTACTGTATCTCCTCCAGCCCGGGGCTCCCGCCGCCATCGATATGCCGCTTCACCTGCGGGCCGCGAACGATTATGCCCTCGTGCTCGTCTCGACGAAAGGGATTCCCGATTGGGACCCCTTCGTGTTCGACGGCTTCGGAGCCCTGACATTCCGCTACTCCGGGCAGTTGCCGCTGTTTATTGCATCTCTCTTCGTGCTGGCCGGGTTCGCGCCGGAACTCGCTCTCAAACTGGCCGTGGTTGGATTTGCGCTTGCTGGGTCCTGGGGAATGCGCGAATTTCTCAGGTCGGAAGGGCTTTCCTGGCCGCGCCGGATCGTCGGAAGCCTGTGCCTCGTTTCCGGTCCCGGCGTTGCGATGCATCTCTATCACAACTTCTTCTTCCAGCATCTGTGCGCGGTTCTGCTCTTCCCCTGCGTGCTGGCGGGCATGAGGACGAATTTCCGCCGGCTGGCCGTCGCGACAGGAGTCATGTGCTGGACGCATCTCCAGATGGCGTTCGTCTGCCTGTGCCTTGCCGCCGTCGTCGCCGTCATACGATCCGTCATGGCGGGATCGCCGCGGCAATTCGCCACGTTCCTTGCCGCTTCCGTCATCGGCGGCTGTCTGGCGGCGCCCTTTCTGCTGCCGGCGATGCTCTCGGTGAAGGAGGCGCATTTCGAAGGGAAGAACAAGGTCAGGCCCGGGATCGAGTCGCTTTTCATCGACGAGGTGTTCCGGTCGGACAAGGACGCCAACGGCAGAAGCGTTTCGGTCGAGATCGGCCGGGCGCAGGGATTGATGCCGGCCCTCGACTGCCTCCTGAACCGCGGGGGGCGGATTCACTCGGAATACGGCTGGGTCCTGTTCCGGTTCCTGCGGTCCTGGATCCTCCTGGCGGTGGTGATTCTGCTGGGGCTCGCGATCGCCGGCGCGGCCGTCGCACGCAGGAGGGGCGCCCTTCCGTGCGGGTTGGCCGGGTTCCTGGCCTGTCTGGCGATGTTCCGGTGGTCCATGCCTTTCTGGCAGCTGCTTTCGCCGCTCGCGGAGCTTCTCGAATTCTCCTGGCGCCTGCTGATCCCGGCGCAGATCCTTCTCACCCCCGTGATGACCGACGGGGGATTCGCATGTGCCCGGATGGCCGGAAGAAGGCTGCCGGGAATCGCCGTGCCGGTCCTGTTCCTGGCCCTGTTCGGCGGACTGCCGGCGATTTCCGCCGTTTTCGCGGGGATAAGCAAACCGTTCGGAACATCGGATATCGAGTACTATATGAGCGAGGGAAGAGCGGTGGCTCCCGTGTTCAAGCCGTTTCACGCCCCGCTGGCTGCCGCCGCCCGTCCCGATGCGATCCCCCTCTTCTCCGCGACGATCGTTCGGGGCGCCGGCAGGGTGTTCCCCGGCGAGCCCGGCCTCGCCGGAACGACGTTTCGCGCCGATGTCGCCAGCGGCGGGGCGACGATCCGCATTGCGGCCCATTACGATCGCGACTGGCGGCTGACGGCCGACGGCCGGGAGATCCGCCTGGCACCGGATCGTAGGGACGGAACCCTGACGGCTGTTCTGCCGGCCGGTCTTCACGACATCGTTCTCGAGCGGAAAAGCCCGTCGGGCCGGTGGATCGGCGCTTTTCTGATGATGGCCGGATTCGCGGCGCTCGCGGCCCTGTGAACTCCCCGGCTCAGCTATCGCTCTCGACGTCTTCCGACGCTGGCCGAAGGCTCCGGGCGACTGACTGGACTTCGGCCAGGAGGCTTGCCTGCAGGCTGAGACGGATTCCGGGGCAGTTTTTAAACGCGAGGCTGACGACGGGAAACAGGCCCAAAACGCTCGTCCGTTCCACGACCTGCATGTCGGACCAGGGGATGAAGATCGGCTCGTGACCTGCCCGGACGAACCAGGGCATCGACAGGTGCAGACCCTGGGAATCGCCGCCGATCGTCACGCAGTTGTTGTATGCCGCCCAGAAGCTGAACCGCAGGCTGCGAAACCTCCATGTCTCTCCAGCGGTCTGTGTCCGGCCGGGGTATGCCGCCGCGAGACGGCTCCAGCCGCCCAGCCAGGCTATCACACGCAGGGTCACGGAGATGAACAGCAGGATGCCCACGATAGGCGCCGGGATCAGCAGCAGACGCAGAACTTCATCCATTCGGATGCATCCTTCCTCACGTATATCGAAGGTCGGGACTCTATCCGAAGTATACACGATGACGGCCGGGATGGGCGTTCGCGCGTCCGCGCAGGCAGGTTTTCTTACCCCGGAAAGCGGAACTGGTGTATAATCGCGGCATGAGCGGACAGCGGAAGATCAGTCGACCATGGGAACTGGAGCCTGGCTGTGGCCTGTCCGTCATCATCCCGGCGTATAACGAGGAGCGGGCGATCGGGGGGGTCGTGACGTCGGTTTTCGACGCCTTTTCCGGCAGGCTTCGGGGCCCCCTGGAAGTGATCGTCGTCGATGACGGCTCCACCGACGGGACCGCTGCGGCCGTTCCGCCCGAGGCCATCCTGGTGCGCCACCCGAAGAACACCGGGTATGGCAGATCCCTCCTGACCGGGATCGACCGTGCGACCCACGACCTGATCGCGATCATCGACGCCGACGGAACGTACGATCCGCGCGAATTCGGCGAGATGCTGCCGCTGGCCGGCGTGTACGACATGATCATCGGCGCCCGCCGGATTGAGAAACAGACCGTGTTCGTCAAGGCCCTGCGGCTCCTGCTGCGGTCGCTCATCCTGTATTTCACCGGCCATCATTCCCCCGATCCGAACAGCGGCATGCGCGTCTTCAGGCGCGACATCGTCACGAGCGGCCGCGAACTGTTCAGTCTCAAGTTCTCCTTTTCGACGTCGCTGACCGTCTATTCATGCATGACGAACCGGTTCGTCAGCTATGTGCCGATCGGCTACGGCGACCGGACGGGGATTTCCAAAGTCCGCCATGTCCGGGACTCACTGCGAACCTTTTTCCTGATCCTGAGCATGGGCCTGATGTTCCGCCCGGGACACTGCATCTTCGCGCAGACGATCCTTTTCCTTCTCGGTTCCGCGCTGCTTGCCGCGTCCGGCCTGGTCGGGCCAGGCTTCTGGGGCATCACGATCGGAATCACCTGGGTTGTCCTGCATCTCACGGTGCTTGCCGCATTTCAGGCATATATCATGAGTAGATTATATGAACGACTCCGTGACAGACCGTAAAATCATCCTGGTCCAGCCTTCGATGGGCGTTGCGGGCGAGTTCGTCCGCCATCCGCCCCTGAGCCTGCTGTACGTCGCATCCGGGCTCGTCAAGGACGGATTCGACGTGCAAATCATCGATCTTCGCGCGTCGGCCGGGGGAACGGCCGACGTGGTGAAGGCCCTCGACGCGGACGTGCTGTGGGTCGGCCTCACCGTGATGGGCGGCGCGCCCGTCGCCAGCGCTCTCGAGGTCAGCCGGGCCGTCAAAGCGGCGGGGAAGTATCCCGTCGTCTGGGGCGGCTCGCTCGCGACGATCGCTCCCGACACGGTTCTCGGAAACCCCGCCATCGATTACGCGATCAGCGGCTCCGGCGTCTCGTCCGCCGTCCGGCTGAGCCGGGTCCTTGCCACAACCGATACGCCGACGAGTGACCAGCTCGACCATATCCCGGGGCTGTATTCGCGACACGATGGGCGGATCGTCGGCAGGAAGCCGTTCCGGGGCTTCGAACCGGTGCCGCTCCGCGAGATTCCGTACCACCTGATTCCGGATTACGGCGTCTACGCGCATTTCGGAACGTCCCGCCGCGTCTTTCCGATCTACAGCGCGTTCGGCTGCCCCTACCGGTGCGCGTTCTGTATATCGCCGGCTATGTATAAAGAATACAAGCCGAAGTGGCTGCCTCTGCCGGCCACGGAGGTCGTCGATCACATCGAATACCTGCGTGACCGATACGACGCCGGGTTGATCTACTTCTACGACGACGACTCGTTCGTGAATACCGAGCATATCAGGGGCATTCTCGACGAGCTGAAGCGGCGGCGGATCAAAATCCCGATGAGCTTCCGCGGGGCGCGCGTGAACGAGATCCTGCGCATGGACGACGAGTTTTTGAACGACCTCGCCGAAAGCGGCACCGAGATCCTGCATGTCGGCCTGGAATCGGGTTCGCCGCGCATCCTCGCCCTGTATGAAAAGGGCGTGACCGTCGAGGACACGATCGAGGCGAACCGGCGCCTGGCGAAGAACGGCAAACTGATCGCCGCCTACAACTGGATCGTCGGAGCCCCCGGCGAAACGTGCGGGGAGATGGCGGCGACGCGGCGCCTGCTCCTGCGGATTCTCGATGAGAACCCGCGCGCCTTCGTCTTCCAGCCGAACAAGTTTCATCCGCTCCCGGGAACGGTCATGGCCGATGTGGCCGCGCGGCATGGGTATCGTCCTCCCGTAACGCTCGAAGACTGGTCCCGCGAGGAGCAGGAGGGTGACAAACGGGAACCCTGGTACACCGCCCGGATCCGGCGGGACATCGAGATGATGCAGGTGACATCCTACTTCATCGATCACAAGGCGGAGCTGCTGACGACTGAAGATACGCTTTACTATAAAATCGTCAGGCTGATCATCGCCCTCTACCGCCCGTTCGCGCGGTTCAGGTTCAAGCGGGGATTCGCCGGCCTCCTGTTCGAGTATCCCCTGTTCCGGCGAGTGGTGATGCGACACAGAAAGAGCTGACGTCCCATGTGCGGCATCGCCGGCATCATCGATACGCGACGACCGGGAGTGGACCCGGCGGCCGGCCGCCGGATGCTGGCGCGCATCCGGCACCGCGGCGACGACGGGCGCGGCGAACTGCTGCTCCCGCACGCCTGGCTTGGGCACCAGCGGCTCGCCGTCATCGACCTGAGCGAACACGCCGCCCAGCCGTTCTCCTCGCCGGACGACCGGTTTCACCTGGTATTCAACGGGGAAATATATAATTATCGCGAGCTGCGGGCGGCGTTCGAGGCCGAAGCGCCCCTGCGCAGCCGTTCCGATACCGAGGTGCTGCTTCGGATGTGGCAGCGATACGGCATCTCGTGCCTGCCGCGCATCCGCGGCATGTTCGCCTTCGCCGTCTGGGACTCCGTCGAGCGCAGCCTGACGCTGGTCCGCGATCGCCTCGGCATAAAACCTTTATTCTATACCTGGTCGGATGGAACTCTGGGCTTCGCCTCGGAACTCAAGGCGTTGCGCGTCCTGCCGGGCTGCCGCGACGACCTGGACGCGCGGGCCGTCAGCGATTTTCTCGCCGTCGGGTACATCGGCGGCGAGAAGAGCGTCTTCCGGCAGATCCGCCGCCTCGAACCCGGCTGCTGGCTCAGGCTGGATGTTCCCTCGTCATCGCTGAGCACCGGCGCCTGGTGGGATGCTGCCGATCTCCTTGCAGAGCCGTGCCGCCCCGCCGGCGAAGAAGAAGTGCGGGAACTGCTCCGGCAGGCCGTCGAACGGCGGCTCGTCGCCGACGTAGAGATCGGCTGTCTCCTGAGCGGCGGGATCGACTCGTCGGCGGTCCTGGACATGGCCGTGGCACAGTATCCGCACATGCGGACCTTTTCGGCCGGCTTTCCCGAAGCCGGTTTCGACGAACGCGTCCGGGCTGAGGCGTTCGGCCGTTCGCGCGGCGTCGGCGTCGAGGGGGTCGAGATCCTGCCTCCCACCTTGAACGAGCTGAGGCGGCTCGTCTGGCATTTCGACCAGCCGTTCGCCGACTCGTCCGCCTGGCCGACCTGGAAGGTGTGCCAGCTCGCCTCGAAGCGGGTGAAGGTCGCGCTGACCGGCGACGGCGGCGACGAGATGTTCGGCGGGTACGAGACGTGCCGCGCCGACCTGCTCGCGATGCTCGGGCGGCGGTTCGTTCCCGGCTGGGCGTTCCTGCTGCGCGTCGCCGACAGGCTCGGCGGCATCGTTCCCGTCGGGTATGGAAAAGTCTCGCTCGAATACAAGGTGCGCCAGTTCTGCCGCTGGGCCGGGGCCGATGCTGCGTTCGCGCATTTCGGCTGGCGCTCGCTGTTCGAGAGCAGCCTCCGCCGCGGACTCCTTGCCCCCGATCTCGTCAGAGATCTCGGGGAATATACGCCCTTCGACCGGTTCAGGACATTCTACGAGCGGTGCGATGGCCTCGACGAGCAGCGGCGCCATTTTTACGTCGACCTCCGGACCTGGCTTGCCGACGACATTCTCGTGAAGGCCGACACCGCGTCGATGGCCCACGGCCTGGAACTGCGGAGTCCGTTCCTCGATCTCGACGTGCTGGCGAGAAGCGCGAGCATCCCGTGGCGTCAGAAGTTCGACCTCGCCTCGACGAAGAAAATCCTCCGCCGGAGCCTGCGCGGCGTCCTGCCCGACGAACTGATCGACCGCCCGAAATCCGGCTTCAACAGCCCCGCTGCCGCCTGGCTCACGGGGCCGCTCCGAGAGGCGTTCGTGACGACGGTCCATTCGTCGCTTTTCAGGACCTGGTTTCCCGATACGGCGCTGATCATGTCCCTGCACCGCGAGCTCGAGGAACGGCGGCGCGACTGGGGGTTCGCCCTCTGGGGGCTGTTCATGTTCGGCATCTGGGCCGAGGTCCATCTGGGCCGGTCCGGCGACGAGCCGCCGGCCGGCTGAACGTCACATCCCGGCCGGCGCCTTCCGGTCGAGAAGCCGGTCGAAGCCGTTCTTGAGCGAGTTCACCTTCTCGACGACGTCGAGGAGCCCCTTCGTGCGCAGGCTTCCGATGAGGCTGTCCGAGAAGGCCAGCTTGACCTTGGGGTGCGAGGGCGGCGCGTAGCCGGGCGCGCGGTCGTCCGCGAGAACCCAGTAGACGAGCCTGTCGCAGTAGGGCACCCAGTTGGAGAAGTCGCTGAAATCATCGTAGGCGCTGAGCTTGGCGACGACGATCTGCGGCACATACTCGATCTGGTTCGCGGCGTTGTAGTAGATGCTTTCGGTCTCGGGCACGACCGGCGCGACCTTCAGGTTCGGCAGCGTCACCTTGAACTTCGCCTTCCCGAAATGATTCAGGGCGATCTTCTCGGCGAGCGTCTGCCAGCGGGTGGTGATGTCGCGGATCTCCTGCGCGTACCCGAACAGCGCCTTCTGGAAGATCTCGTTGTTCTTCAGCTCCTCGAAACTGTTCTCGAGGGCGAGGAACGGCGAGTGGTTGAACAGGCTGCCGATCATCCAGCCCAGGCCGTTGTTGAGGAAGTGGCGGCGCGTCAGCTGGGCCGGCGCCTTCGCCGTTTCCCATTGCAGGCGTTCGCCTATCAGCCACGCCGTGGCCTCTCTGGCCTTGTCGAGCGCGTCGGCCGAGCGCCACAGGTCGCTCTGCTCGGAGTATTCCCAGGCCTTGAAACGGTTCGGATACGCGTTGTCGACGACCTGGAACAGGTTCTGGTTGAACAGATCGAGCAGCTTCGAGAGACTGTTCTGATGGAAATCGCGGAGCGTGAGCTTGCGCGGCACTTCCTCGACGGGAATCGCGAGCCGCGACTCGATCAGCCACCGCGTGGCCGCCCGGGCCGTCTCATACCGGTCCTCCCGGAACCAGATGATCGACTCCTCGTCGACGAACTGCCAAGGTTGAAATACTCCTGGATATATAGACTGCACCATTCGAAACACGGAATTGCCGTGGCGCTGGAGCAGGACGTCGAGGCCGCAGTTCCGCATGACCTCGGCTGTCAGCATCTGCGGAAGATCGCCACGGCTGCATCCCAGCTTCGTCGTGATGAGCCATTCGAGGGCCTCGCGGGTTCGCTCGCCAAGGTCGCCGTTCGCGATCCAGGCGTCCGCCTCGCCGAACTGCCAGGGTTTGTACCGTTCGGGCAGGACCATCTCGACCAGTTTGAACCGGCTCCCGCCGGCCAAGGCGATGGCCTGGTCCATGCCGTATCCGGCGCAGAATTCGTCGGAAAATGCCGCCGGAATCTCCTCCGGATCGCTGACGCGGCCGGAAAGCAGCTTCAACGCCATCTTCGTGAAGGTCTTCGCAAAGATCGCGCCTGACGACGGATCGTCGAACACGAAGTCGGGCAGGCGACCCTGTCGTTCCTGGACATCTTCGATCAGCCCCAGGACCTCGTCTTCGCTCAATTCCTCGGGGTGGCGGCCGAACCGTTTCCGGAAGCCCTCGCGGTCATGGGTCAGTCCGAGCGAGCCCCGCGCCTCCTGGACCTGCAGAAGGCTCATCTGGAGCTTGGCCGCGATATCCTCGTCGGAGAAGAACAAAAACTCCTCCTCGAGACGCGCTATCAGCGACCGGATGACGGGATCGTTCATGTCGAGCGGCCGGCCCTGGCCGCCTGCCTCCGTGACCCCGGCCGGCACGGAGACGGCTGCCGGAACAACGAGCGTCTGGCCTGCGCCGCGCCCGAGCACCGCCGCGAGCCCCGCCGCTCCGAGGCCGGGAGCCTCGTCGTCAGACGGGGTCACGTACAGCACCTCTTCGAGCGTGCAGGCGCCTTCGATGGCACGCTGAATGGCGATCTCGCGCAGGGTTTTCATCCCGCCGAGGCGGGCCACACGCTTGATCGTCGTTTCCTGGCCGCCGCCATCGACGATAACGTCGCGGATGGCGGGCGTCACCATCAACACCTCGTAAACGCCCTGGCGACCGTAGACGCCGCTCTGGTTGCAGTGCTTGCAGCCCGTGCCCTTGAAAAACTTCGCTCCCATCACTTTGTTGGGCGGCAGCTTGAGCCGCTGGATCGTCTTCGGCGAGGGCCGGTACTCCGTGCGGCAGTGGGGGCAGATGCGGTGGAGAAGCTTCTGGGCGATGACCGATCGAACCGCGGCCGTGACCAGGTAGGCCGGCACGCCCATGTCGATGAGGCGGGTGATCGATGCGGCCGCGTTGTTCGTGTGCAGGGTCGAGAGCACCTTGTGGCCGGTCAGCGAGGCCCGGAACGCGATTTCCGCCGTTTCGAGGTCGCGGATCTCGCCGACGAGGATGACGTCGGGATCCTGGCGCAGGGCGGCTCTCAGCCCCTGGGCGAAGTCGAGGTTGATCTTCTCGTTCGTCTGGACCTGCGTGATGCCGTCGATGCGGTACTCGATCGGGTTCTCGATGGTGAAAATATTGATCTCGGTATTGTTGAAATACTTCAGCATGCCGAACAGCGTCGTCGTCTTGCCGGCGCCGGTGGGGCCGGTGACGAGGATCATGCCGTAGGGCTCGTCCATGACCCCCTTGAGCTTGTCGAGATCCTCGGGCAGGAAGCCGATGTTGTCGAGGTCGAACGAGGCTTCGCGCTGAAGAAGACGCAGCACGGCTTTTTCGCCGAGCAGGCTCGGCACGGTGCTGACGCGGAAATCGATCTCGCGATTCTCCATCTTCACCTTCAGACGGCCATCCTGTGGCAGGCGCCGTTCGGCGATATCGAGGTGGGACAGGATCTTGATGCGGCTGATCAGCGGCGCCAGCAGGCTCTTGGGACCGGTCATCGCATCGTGCAGGATGCCGTCGATGCGGAACCGGACCAGCAGGATGTCCTCGCGCGGCTCGACGTGGATGTCGGAGGCGCGCTTGAGAATCGCCTGCTTGAAGATCGCGTTGAGGAACTGGACCACCGGCCCTTCCTCGGACGTACGGCGCATGAGGTCCTCGCCCGACTCGCCGCCCGCACCGCCTCCGACGAAACTTTCCTCGCCTGCGACCGAGAAACCCTCCCAGGAATACAACTGTTTTATAGCGAGCTCTATTTGAGCTTTGGGCGCAATGAGGATGTCCAGCTTGCACTGGGTGAGGAAGGCGATCATGTCCTGCGCCATGATGTCGAACGGATCGGCCATCACGACCGTCAGCCGGTTGCCGGCCCGCTTGTAGGGGATCATTTTATACTGCTTGGCCTGGTATTCCGGAATCAGCGACAGGATCTTGGCATCGACCTTGATGTTGGTCAGATCGACCACCGCGACGCCGAGGAACTCGGCCCACAGCTCGAGAAGATCCTTTTCGGCCATGAATCCGAGCCGGATAATGATCTCCTCGAGTCGTTCGAGCGTCTGTGCCTGGATGTTCCTGGCTTTTTCGAGCTGTTCGGCCGTCAGGATCTGCTTTTCGAGCATCAGCTCTTCGATGGTGCGCTTGCTGGAATGAGGGCTGCTCATGTGGGCCTCCGGTGGCTGTTGCCGTCAGTCGTTCTCGACGACCTCGACGCGGAAGGTGCGTCGCTCGAGGGAACTGTCGGCGCGCTTGAATTCGGGATGCTCGTACAGGCGGACTGTGACGTGGCCGATGCGCTTGGCGACGAACGTGATGACCTCGTCCTTGTCGTCACTGCGTCGCTCGACGGGGTCGATCCGGTTGTCGTTGTAGTCGTAGTCTGTCTCCCAACGGACCTGCCGGCCCTTGACGAAGCGAGGCACCCTGACCTCGAAATACGAGCCGATCTTGACCTTCATGGTGTCGAGCCGCCGCTCGACCGGCGGAAGAAGCCGGATTGCGACGGTGTTGGTGACGAGAGCCCGTGGTTCGCACATGACCATGCCCTGCACCTTGTACACACCCTGCGGAAGCGGCGCGCCGTTGCGATCGACCGTCCGCCAGCCCAGAACTGCGGCTTCGGGGCGGTCCGTCCTGATCGGAATGCTGTGCGTGACATCTTCCCAGCGCAGCATGTTCGACCAGCGCCAGATCTGGGTGCCATCGTGAAATGCGGCGAGATCCCAGCGCTGACCCGTTTCGAACCGGATATCGACCGTCTTGTCGGTGCGGTTGCGTAGGGTGATCGTGAAGGTCGCAACCTCTCCGGCGACGACTTCGGCCGTGTCTGGTCGGAGGGTGATCTCGAGATCGTGCGGCTGCACGTGTTCCCACTTCCGCCAGGCGGCAGCGGGGGAGGGCATGACCGCACCGAGTGCCGTGAGGAAAATGAGGGAAGGCAGCAGGCGTCGCATGATGATCCGATGATACACCACCCCGGGGATGACCGCCATGCTATTTCTGTTCCTGGATCATGATGCCGTCCCAGTCGGGCGGTGGTGGGGCCGCGGCATACGACTTGCAGCGCTCGAGCAGCAGCCGGGCCGGCCTGTCTTCGACATCGGCTGACATATACTGCGTCAGATACATGATGGCCCCGGCGAAGTTCCGGTTGAGGGCCATCTGGAGAGCGTCTTCGTAGGTCTTCTTCCGGTGCTGCTGGAGCTCGAGATCTCCGCCGTCATGACCGTCGAGTCGCGCGAGAACCTCGTAGACCGGCACGGCCTGCTTGCGGCCCACGACCCGGATCATGCCGAGGAAGCGACAGAGGATCGCCGGCTTGACCAGGTCGGCGGTGTCGCCGCTGATCAGGATGCTGGTTCCGAACATCTTATTGGCCGTTTCGAGGCGGGCGGCAAGGTTGACGTTGTCGCCGATGCAGGTGTAGTCGAACCGCATCCGCGAGCCCATGTTCCCCACCACCACGACGCCGGTGTTGATGCCGATCCGGACGAACAGCTCCGGCTTGCCTTCCTTTCGCCATCGGGCGCGCATCTCGGAGAGCGCCTTCTGGCTGTCGAGTGCGCACCGGCAGGCCCGGATCGCGTGGTCGGCCTGGTCGACCGGGGCGCCGAACACCGCCATGATCGCATCGCCCTCATACTTGTCGAGCAGTCCGTCATACTTGAAGATGATGTCGGTCATCTCGGTCAGATACTCGTTGAGCAGGTTCACGACGATGAGCGGGGAAAGGCCTTCCGACAGCGTCGTGAAACCTTCGATGTCCGAGAAGAAGAGCGAGAGGCAGCGTTCCTCGCCGTGAAGGTTGAGCTTGGCGGGGTCTTTCAGGATCTCGTTCACGATCGACGCCGTGACGTAGTGCTGGAACGCGTTCTTGATGCGCAGTTTGTCGGACTGCTCGGCGTAGTAGCGCATGCCGACGGCGAAAAAGAAGGTCAGATCGAGCGCCGCGACGGTCGAGGTGACGTCGACGATCCGGCCGTACCCGAAGAAGGCGACGGCGGAAAGGGCGAACAGTCCGATCGTGCCCGCCAGGCTGATCACCCCGAACGCGAACGGCTGCAGCCGCGGAGCCAGCATGAACGATACTATAGCTAAAACTATTGCAGCCGCGAGCGGGGCCTGCCACGGCGGCGCGGGCGTCAGCGTGGTGCCGTCCAGGTAGTTCGACACGACCACGGCATGGATGAACGGCGGGAACTCGGGCTTGCCGAGAGGCGTGAACAGCCGCTCCTCGCTCATCGAATGGGCCGGCCCGATGATGACGATCTTGTCCCGGAAGACGGCCGGGGCGACGGAGCCCTGTTTGACGTCATACAGCGACACGCGGGTCACCGCCTGCGGGTCGAAATTGTAGTTGATCAGCGTGTGCTCGCGGTTCGAGAGAGGAATCGAGATCGGCGCCGATGCCGCCTTGAACGTCAGCTGGTCTGACTCGTAGCTCAGCTTCTGAAGCGGGAGACCCAGCCAGATTCGTACGATCTCCGCGTGAAAACCCGGCACCGGCTGCCCGCGGACGGGCCGGAAGATGGCCGAGGACCGCCGGATCGTCTCGTCGACCAGCGGGCTGAAATACGAGGGCGCGACGTGACCGGCCCGTGCGAGGGTCGGATACGGCGTCGTCATCGTCTCAGGGCCGCGCCGGAAGGCTTTGAGAACGACGTTCCCCGCTTCCGAAACCGCTTCCGCGAGCTCCTCATCGGCGTTTGCGTCGCCGCTCAGCGTGCCGAAGAATGTGTCGATAGCGATGACGCGCGCGCCGGCGCTCGCGATGATGCGCACGACGTCGGCGTATGCCTGCCGGTTCCCCTGATACAGGTTGTGGATGCCGAGAATGGAGCGGTCGTCGGCGAGAACCAGCACGACCGGACCCGGCGTAACCGGCTTCGGAAGCAGGTTGCCGAGTTTCGCTGCCAGGGGATGCTCGCTCGGGGCCGCTGCATTCAGTCGGAGACGGCTCCAATAATCACGCAGGCGGGTGTCGAGAGCAGTAAAAAGCGGTGCCGCAAGAAGCAGCACCGCGAGGGTGGCAACGAAAAACCCCCCGGTGGGGAGGGTCTTCCACGAGTGGTGGGCCTGGTTCTTATCGTTCGAAGGTGTCAATGGTTTCTATGTGGGGAAGAAGCTGATGAGAGGCCGGACACATTACGGCTTTTGGATATCAATGGTTTTGCCATCACTACCCCCTCCGGACTTGTGAGTGGGGTCAGAAGACTGAACGATTTCCTTGGGTCCGTTTCCTGGCTGGGGAGGGTTAGAGGGTGGAGGTTGGACCGGGGGTGGGGGCGGGATATGGAGGCTGAGTAGGCCCTGGAGGAGGGGATGGAGGGGTGGAACCAGAGCTTCCGGGATTCTTGGGAGGGCCATCGCCTGGCGTTTTGGGCTTGGAACCGTCGTTGCTTCCCTCTTCCCACTTGGTGTTCGCCTTTGCGATCATATCCTTGATGATCGAAACGATTTCGTCGGCGCTCTTTCCGTCTTTCAGCGCTTGCTTGACGGCTTCCCTGACCTCTTTGTACACGCGTCTTCGCGCCTTGGGATCGCCGAGAATCGCATCTTTCGCCGTATCCATGTATAACTTGAGTGGATTCTGGGGAATCATCGGATGGATGAGCTTGTCGTCTCTCATCATTTTCAGCGCCTTGGCGTAGGAGATCCGGTAGGACCTGAGCAACTGAGGGGCTTTCGCGCGTTCGCCGACATTCGTCGACTGCTGAGCATCGCGGAATGCGCTGAAATACATCAGGTATTCCTGAATGGCGAGTTCGAGTTCACCGAGGGGGCGTATCTGAACTCCTGACGGGGTGGCATCTTTGGTGGTGAGGCTGAAGCCCTCGCCCTCGACACTGTTCCTGGTCTTGTCCGATACCGATGTCTTGCGGTCGCCCTTGTAATCATCATCTGCCGCAGCGGCCCCGAGGGTGAAAACAAAAAGGCCGACCAGGGAAACCATTGCTGTTCGTCGAATGGTCATAAGTCTCTGTACCTCCCTTTGGGATCTCTCCTCGTATCAATTGTAACCGATTTTCACTTGTCTTGTGAACTTCCGGAATGGACCTTCTGCGGGATGGGAAATCTGCAGCGAGTCAGTAGGTGATCTTTTCTTTCTCGAGAATCGTGACGATGTTGGTCCAATCGGCCTGAAGTTCGGTGGGCAGTTTGCCCTGTTTCGACAGCAGTTCGCTGGAATAGGCTGATTTCGAGACGGATTTTTCATAATTCTTCACGGCTTCGTAACTCAGGATATCCTGTCCGCGGAGGTTTTCCATCGAGGTTACGTCCGCGACCAGGTTGATGTCATACGGTTCGATCGTGTTCCAACTGTCATGGGGAATGACCGTCACGGGCGGGTCGGGATCGGGATACAGTTGCTCCGCGTCGCTCATGAGAATGAACGTATGCTGCCCCTTGGCGCATTTGGAAAACAGATGATACAGGTTCTGGGTCAGTATCCCCGTCCCGGTCGGCTGAATGGTCAGATCGTAGGCGATCTCGCCGATCAGCAGGTTCGTGAGTTGCTGAAGGCCGGTCATATTGCCGCGAAGCCGGGAAAGCCCCGAATTGGTGCCCGCGATGGAGGCTGCTTCCGACTGGTGGACTTCATGGTATTTCATGGCCAGCCGGACCTGGGAGCTCCCCGTTTGCGACAAATACAGCAGTACGGGCACGAATACGGCCACCAGCCCGAGTACCAGAAAAAGAGCGATGCCTTTCCGATCGTTGCTCATCATCGGTTCAATCCGTGTTGATCAGATACACGGCGTCGAGGGAAAAGACGCCGTCCGTCGACATGCAGTAGGAGATGACCCTATTCGTGGGACTCGTGGCCGTGAAGGTCATCGTGGCGATGCCCCTGCCGATGGGAACAGGGTTGACGACCGCCTCGCCAGGACCGTTCGGAATCGTGCACCGGCGCACTTCCCGCGAGCCGGGAACATGGTAATACGAGATGATTCTTCCCGTGAAATCCTTGAACACGACTTTCGTATCGGATCGGAGGGAGTCGTCGGAGTTGATCCGCGGCCAGATGATCGTGCGGGCCATCTGGAGCTCCTGGATCATTTCCCAACTCGCCCGCCGGAAGTCGTTCTGGATGTCGCTGATCCGCGTGAGCCGTTTCTGGTACTCCTTCTGCATGAAGAACCAGCGGGCGAGGAAGCCGAGAATGAGAGCGAGGATCGTCGTGCCGATCAACAGCTCGATGAACGTTGTTCCCCGTCCGTTGCGTCTAAAGGTCTGGTACATACGTGTAAAGCTTGTAGAGCAGATCCTTTCCGCCTTCCTTCCAGGTGATGATGATGCCGATGCATTTCATCCGGTCGCCGGTGGCAAAATTGACGTTATTCACGATCAGGGAATAACGGAACTCGTATTTGCGCAGAAAATTCCATAGTTCGGGAAGCTGCGCCTGCTTGATGCGAAGCGCTCCCGATGAGGATGTTTTGGGGTTGATCAGAGGATTGAAAAAGCCGTCGTCATGGCCGTCGGCGATGGCATTTCCCGGAAGGACGACTTCGGTGATCGCGTCGTAGGGGGTGTCGAGCAGGTGCTGGGAAATCCTGTGCGCGAGACCGACCGCGAAGGCCAGATTCTGGCTCTTCAGCACGGCACGACCGGACGATCCGAACATGGTCATGACCGGAAGCATGCACATGGCGAGAATACCCATCGCCATGATGACTTCGACGAAGGAGACGGCCCGCCGCTTCATGGGGTAAGCCCCTTTGCGTCGTCCCGCAGCTGCGCGAGAAGGTTCACGACTTCGAGATGGCCGGAAAACCTCGGCGGGAGGCTGCTCAGCAGCGTGATCGCTTCCGGGAAGCGGCCGAGCTTTCTGAGCGTTCCGGCGTATTCGAGGGCGATCGCGACATCACCTGACAGATCGAACTCCTTCTGGTAGCAGGCGATGGCTTTGTCCCACTCCTGGGCTGCCACGGCAATACGCGCCAGGAACAGGTTCGCTTGCGGAAGGCCGGGCTGCATCTCGAGCGATTTCCGGAATGCCTGGGCGGCCCCCTTGTGATCATCGAGCGAAAAGAGACAGCAGCCGATCCGGAACTGCGCGGCCACATGCTCGGCATCACGATGCAAGGCATCACGGAACAGCGACAGGGCATCGCCATACTGTTCCCGCACGAGGAACATCTCGCCCATCTGGAAATCGTTGTCGGCGGCGAGGAATTCGCGCGTGACCTTTCGTTTCGTGACGGCATCGGTCCAGAATCTGGGGGCTTTCGCGGGAGCCTGCGGAATCACCGATGTTTCCGCGGACTCCAGCCCGGTGTCAGACGACAGATACAGTACCAGCGGTATGCAGAGGACGATGGCGACGATCCCCGCCAGGAGGTTCCTGTCGACGCCGTGAACGTGACTTGATATATCTTCGGATACTCTATCTTCGTCGGCTTCCGAACTCCTGCCGCCGGCGGGACGGAGCCCGGCGAGTCGCGCCTGCGCCTGTGCCATAGATTCCTCGGGCCGGGAAGGCTGGGCCGGGGCGGGGGGGGGCGAAGACGGAGCGGCCTGCGAGGAAGGGAGCGGATGCCGGGGGCCTTCCTTCAGGAGACGGACGAACGCATCGCGCAGATCGGCGATGCCTGGCTTCGATGCGTCGAGTTGGGTATCGAGGTCCTGGATCACCGAGTCGACGTGGTCCTGCGGGACAAGCCGCGCAAGATGCCCGAGCACCTCGGGGCTGCCTGTCGAGGCGGCCAGAACGATCGGGATGTCGCAGGGGGCGATGGTGATCTCGAGACCGGCGAGAACGGCCGCGGCCAGAGGGCCGAGCGGCGCCGGAGACAGCAGCGCCGGTCCGAATCCCGACAGGACGAGTTCTTTCGGAAACAGGTTCAGGGTGTCGAGGAGTTGGGCCGGCGATGTCTGGAGAGCCGCAGTGCATGCGCGCTGCAGGAATGCGGCGCGGACCTGGGGATCCGACTGGGCGATGACCATGGCTGCGAGAAGCGCATGCGACGGGGGAAGCGAGGGAAGGAAGGTGTCCCAGAAGGCTGCAGGAGAACCTTTCAGGGGGAGTAACAGCAGCTGGAGATCGTTCCACGAGGGGCGCAACATCGGTGGGCCGGCTTCCCTGGCCCACGATGATAAAAGCTTTCGCAGATCCTGGATCGGCGAGGAGCCGGCCGAGGCAGGAGGGCGTGAATTGCCTGTGCTCACATCAGGATGCTTCCTATCGGAGTTCTCTCCCGTATTATGCCATTACGGGGCTTTCTGAGCAAATGTGCCGGAAATTCTCGTCCCCCGCTCGCACCGGAAGTATCGATTGCGGTAGTATCAGGGCATGAAACGGTTCGACGTGGCCGGTCTCGGCCAGTGTTCCATCGACCTGCTCGCGACGGTGGCCGAGTATCCGCCCGTCGACGTGAAGGCCGAAACGTCGGCATTCCGGATCCAGGGGGGCGGCCCGGTTGCGACGGCGCTGGTCGCGGCCGCGCGTCTGGGCCTCACGACCGCTTTTCTCGGAAAGATCGGTGGCGACGAGTACGGAAAGCTGATTCAGCAGGGACTTGCCGATGAAGGGGTGAACCTCGAAGGTCTCGTCACGGCCCCTGACAAGGAATCGCAGACGGCCTTCATCGCCGTCGAACGGGGAACGGGCCGCCGCACGATCTTCTGGCACAGGGGTTCCGCCTTTCCGCTCGAGGTCGACGAACTGCAGAAGGACCTCGTCAGGCAGAGCCGGTTCCTGCACCTCGACGGCCTGCACATCCAGGCCTCGCTCGAGGCGGCGAAGATTGCGCGACGGATGAAGATCCCCGTGATGCTCGACGCGGGAACATACCGCCCCGAAATCGAGTCCCTCCTCCCGCTGATCGATTATCTCGTCGTCGGAAAGGGCTTCGCGTTCAGCTTCCTGAACACGAAAGACCCGGTCGAGGCACTCCAGGAACTGACCACCTACGGCGCGCGCATGGTCTGCATCACGCTTGGCGAGGAAGGCTGCGTGGCGGCCGCGAACGGCGTCCTGTTCCGCCAGCGGGCCTGGAAGGTCAACCCCGTCGTCGACACGACCGGCTGCGGCGACGCCTTCCACGGCGGCCTGATCTACGCCCTGACGAAACACTGGCCGACCCAGACCTGCCTCGGCTTCGCCGCGGCTGTCGCCGCCCTCAAATGCCGGGCGCTCGGCGGAAGGACCGCCCTGCCGACCCTCGCCGAAACGATGTCGCTCCTTCCGAAACGCCTGCATCCAGTTGCCTGACGCCGTGAAATTGCCAGGCTGTCCGGCAACGGAGCATTGACGCTTTGATGATCCGTTCCTATAATTGAAGCTGATGTTGTACCGCTCAGCATAGTAAAACCGCTCCTACAGGGAATGGAGGTAGTATATGATGTTTCGAAGCAAATGCAGGATCAGGGTGGTTTCCCTCTTCACCGTGCTGATGTTCGTGGCTTCGACGTTCGGGGCCTACGCGCAGCAGGGAACGACCGTCACGCAGATTCCGGCCGGAACGAAGGTCGATCTTTCGTCCGTGATGAACAGCGTTCCCGAGATCGGCATGCTCAAGACCAACCTGAACACGATCGAATCTGCGCTCAAACAGATCGAGACGACGGCGACCCCGCTCTACAACAAGATCGCCCCCTCCAACATGGACGCGATGACCATCGGAGAGCGCATCAAGGCGATTCTCGGCAACACCAAGTCGATGGTCAACGATGGCGTGCAGTCATACAAGGGCCAGGTCGACAACTGGTATGCCGAGCGCGGGCTTCCGGCTGACCCCTCGTTTGAGCAGCAGCTTGGCGTTGGGCTCAACGAACTCGGCGTCCAGGCCGGCCAGATGCCGATGAACGGCAAGGGCGACGCGCTCGTTTCCAAGCTGAAGACGATCGTCGACGCCATCAAGACGAAGTTGAAGACGATCATCGACGCCATCCGCGCCCGCATCGTGGCGCTGGCCCAGAAGGTCGGCCTCATGAAGAAGGGTGACAAGAAAGACCCCGCCAAGGAACAGGAAGGCACGCTTCAGCCCCAGGCTGATATCCAGTATTCCGACACCTTCTCGGGCAAACTGCAGAAGGGCGTTGCCGAAGGCACCCAGAACGCCAAGCAGTCGCTCAAGAGCAGCTTCTCGTTCACCAACCTCGCCGTGACGACGAGCGTCGCCGTCGGCACCAACCTGGCCCTCCAGGTGATCAGGGGTGAAAAGCCGTCGTTCGGAAAGGCCGCCAAGGCCGTCGCGTCCGTCGAGTTCGCCGGCAGCGTCGTGGGTTCGGCTCTGGGCGCCGCGGGTGGCCAGTTCACCGCCTCGATCGTCCGCGCGTTCCTTCCCGGCCCGGTCGGCGCCCTCGTCGGAGCGGTCGTTCCGGTCATGATGGGCTCGGCGGGCGGCCAGATCGGCTCCTCGCTCGCCGGTGACATCAAGAGCGGCCAGTTCAACCTCGGCAAGGCCATCCGCCAGATCGACCCGGTCGATTTGATCGGTTCCTCCGTCGGCTCCACCATCGGCATGGCTCTCCTTTCCCCGATCCCGATCGTCGGGCCCATCATCGGCGGCATCGTCGGCGGCGTGGTCGGCAGCAAGGTCGCCAAGTGGGTCCAGGGCATCTTCAAGGGAAAGAAGATCAACATCTTCAACAGGGGCAAGACCTTCACGACCGAAGCGTCGAACACCTCGGGCGAGGGTTCCGGTATCACCTTCGGCGAAGGCCAGAGCCTCGGAATCAACTCGGGCGGCCAGCTCGGCACCGGCATGACCCCGACCGCGAACGTCGAAGTCTCGGTCAGCGGCGACATCCAGACCGTCGAGAAGCAGTATTACGAAACCTATCTCAAATACAACAAGCTGGTCGAAAACAAGCAGTACGACGAAGCGAAGAAAGTCTACGAAGAACTCAAGGTCTATTCCGACCAATACAACGCCCTCAAGAACAAAGCAAAGTAACCGATATACGTTCTGATGAAAACCCCGCCTTCCGAGGCGGGGTTTTTCTTCGGACCAATCCGCAGATGCCGCAGATGTGTTGAACATTGAAAGATTCAACGCCGAGACGCTGAGACGCTGCGCTGAGACGCTGAGAAACGTATCCGTTCTTCTCTATTTCGGTTTGCTTGATCCTCTGCATCTCTGCGACTCAGCGGTTCATTCTATTGAGTGCTGCAGCATGATGATGAAATATCTTGCCTTTCGGTTGTTGACCGGGAATTGGAAAAGCCGCTGTGGAATTGACTTGGAGACCGATCTGTAGTACCATTTGGCGCCGGCGATCAGAGGTCCGGTTGTGGAGGCTGTGCAGTGAAGATTCTCGTATTGGGTTCCGGAGCGCGGGAACACGCTCTGGTCCACTCTCTTTCCCATTCCCCGTCGGTCCTGAAGATTTACGCCTGCCCGGGAAATGCCGGAATGCGGGATATCGCCGCGTGCCAGCCTTTCAGGGGGAACGCCGAGCTCGTCCAGTTCGCGCGCGACAACGTCGAGCTGGCCGTGATCGGCTCGTCGCGATACGTGACCGAAGGCACCGTCGACGCGCTCGTCAGGGCGGGCATTCCCGTCATCGGCCCCGCCGCCGACGCCGGCCGGATCGAGACCAGCAAAGCGTTCGCCGCGGCCTTCATGGTGAAGCACAACATTCCCTCGCCGATGACCCAGGTCGTCGCGAACCCGCGCGAGGCCGAGCGGTTCCTCGACGAAAACCCCTGGGTGCGCGTCGTCAAATGCGACGGCTTCTCCCGCGGCACGGGCGTCGCCGTCGTGAACTCGGTCGAGGAGGCGAAAGAAGCCGCCCAACGGCTGTTCAAAAGCTTCGGCCCGCCCATCATCCTCCAGGAGCGCGTCAAGGGCGTCGAGTGCTCCTACACGATCCTCACCGACGGCAACCAGTGGGTGTCGTTCAGCTCCTGCCGCGACTACAAGCGCGCCCACGACAACGAAGAAGGACCGACCACCGGCGGCCTCGGCGCGGTCAGCCCGTCGCCCGACCTCACGCCCGAACTCGAAGAGCGCATCCGGCAGCGCATCGTCATCCCGGCCGTCGCGGGGATGCAGGCCGACAGACTGATGTACCGCGGTTTCCTCTCGTTCCAGCTCATGCTGACGGCGACGGGGCCGAAAGTGCTCGAGTTCAACGCGCGTCTCGGCGACCCCGAAACCCAGAGCATCCTCGCCCGGTTCCGCGGCAACCTGGCCTCCCTGCTGATGGACTGCGCCCTCGGCCGGCTCGACTCGACCGGTTCGGAAGTCGCGTTCGGCAAGCACAGCGCCGTCTCGGTCGTGCTCGCCCGCGCCGGCTATCCGAACGACGACGAGGCCCTTCCCGAGATCCTCAAGATGGAAGACGTGAAAGATTCGACCATCTATCATTCCTCGAACGATATCGGCCCGTCGGGGGAATGGGTGTTCCGCACCGGCCGGCTCATCACCGTCTCCGCCGTCGGCGAAACCCTCGCCGACGCCCGCCGCCTCGCCTACGGCGACATCGGCAAGCTGGCGCTCAGGAATATCCATTACCGGAAAGACATCGGCGCCGTCTGAGCCGGAATAATAAAGAATATTAGCTATATAATATGTAGTATATAAACTCGCCATTGTCGCGGGACGGGAGAGATCGAACACCGGAGAAGCCCGATGCCTTCACGTGAAACGCTGGAAAAGGTTTTCTTCTGGCTGATGGTCGCGACCCTGTGCGGCTGGATCGCCGCCGGGTGGAACAAGGGAGCGCTTCCGCCGAAAGAGACCATCCTGCCGGCGTTGCTCCGGGAGCCGGTTCAGACGCCGACCAGCCGCAAGGAGTTCAAGTTCGATTACCGCGGCGTGCATTACCGGGTTCGGCCGGTCGCGGAATACGAGCTGTGGGGCCTGGTGGTCGACCACAACGACATCAACGCCTGGTGGGACATCTACCACACCGCCGACTCGGTCGATACCCTCGACCTGGGCGTGATCTGGGGCGACAACCTGAAGATCCACGACTACCACCGGGTGAAGATGTGGAGCAGTTCGTGGTGCATCAACTGGCAGTTTCCCGCGGGCGTGACGTTCAGCCACGCCCACATCGCGAACAACCACCTGATCACGAAAGACCCGGCCACCCGGAAAAAGATCGCCAGGATCAGAAAAGGCGACCAGGTGCGTCTTCGGGGCATGTTGTGCGATTACCAGGGCTCGGACAACTACGAGTTCTGGCGCTGCAGCAGCACGACCCGCTCGGATACCGGCGGAACCGCCTGCGAGGTGGTCTACGTCGATTCGATCGATGTGCTGAAAGCGGCGACGCCAGGCTGGTATCTGCTGTATACCCTCTGTTCCTGGGGATTCGCGATTTCCCTGATCGGGAGAATCGCCCTGATGTTCATGGTTTGAAGCGTGTCGTTCCGCTCGCGGTCGGTTCTTCGAGGGGGAAAATCGCGACGTAGACGCGCAGATCGGGGTTGAGCCAGGCGAGCAGGGTGAGCATGGAAGGTTCCGCCATGGCGACGCAGCCCGCCGTGCCGGTGGTCTGATCCTTCCAGAGGTGCATGAAAATCGCGCTTCCAAGGCTTGCCACCACCGGAGCCGTGTTGTAATCGACGACGAGCCCCAACTTGTACAGATCGTCCGATCGTTTCAGATACTCGAAGGATTTCGCCTTCGTGTGGCTTTTCCTGGCCAGGGTGTTGTAATCTGGAGCCTCGGGATCATCGATCCAGACGTCGTCAGGGCTCGACGGCCGGTACCGCCATCGGATATCCAGCGTCGGAGCGTAGCCGAACGCGAACCCGATCGGGAAGATGCCGGACGGCGTGCGGCCGTCGCCTTCGCGCTTCTCGCCTTCCGGGGCCATGCCGTTCCGCCCGATGACGGCAGGAAAGGGGGAGCGGGCGACTTCCCACGCGTTGTCGCGTTTCCGCAGAAGAACGACGGTCGCCGGAACGGACGCGGGATCGTCCGGAACGACCCAGATGCACTGTCCTGCCCCCATCCGGTTCAGCTGGACTTCCAGCGGCGCAGGAAGGGTCCACGTGCGTGAAGCGGTGGGGGCGGCAACGGCAGGCGGGGCTGAAAGCATCAGAAACAGGCATGCCAGGCATAACAGAGACATCGGGAATCCTCCGGATGATGTTCGCTCCTCACAGTGTATCCGATTTTGCCCTGTTGAGTCCTGCAAAATAAACGCCGCTTTTGCGTTCCTGTTCGTGCTGAGCCTGTCGAAGCACGAACGGCAGAATATGCGGGTATACGGGGTGATTGTCGTGTTCCTATTGGGACGAACAGTATCGAATGATTGTTTGTGTGTATGCCTTCGTGATGAAATCTTCTCTGTGTCTCCGTGACTCTGTGGTGAAGCGGTCTTTGTGGGCTGTGATTCAGCGGTTGTGAAACCCGGCGCGCTTGCCTGTCACTCGGGAAGATGCTCTCCGTGCGGGTTCCGGTTCAGGTCGCGATAGCAGGCGCGGCAGGTGGCGATGTACTTCTCGAAGCCGCCCACGTCGATCTCCTGGTCGTTCTTCACGGTCTTGTGAGAGATCGTGCCTTCATACTCGCCGCACCGGTGGCAGACGGCCTTCTTCTTCACGATCGTGTCGGCGTGCGCCATCAGGATCATGGTCGTTTCGAAGGGCTGGTTCTTGAAATTCAGGTCCAGGCCGGAGCAGAAGACATCGATCCCCCGACGGGTCAGATCAAGGAGAACCTCGGACAGGGCGGGATCGAAAAACTGGACTTCGTCGACGAAAACGGCCCGTTCCTCACCGGTGATGAATCCGGGTATTTCCCTGGATGACGGAACAGGTATGGCATCGACCTTCGCCTGTGTATGGGAGACGATGCAGGCCTTTCCATACCGGTCGTCGAGAGCGGGCTTGAAGACTTTCACGGGCTTCCGCCCGAGTGTGTAGATCTCGACGAACGAAATCAACTCCGATGTCTTCCCCGAATACATCGGCCCAGCAATCAGCGTGAAATGCCCTTCGCCCATGGCGGCAGACCTCCCGTCGGAAATCGCGCCTTGTATAACACAAATCGTATTCCGGCGAAACCCGCTGTCGGAACATGGCGCCGGAAGCGCCCGGAAAAAGCCGCAGGCCCCGGGGTCTTCCGGGGCCTGCGAGTGATGAGCTGCGTCGTCAGATCATGGATTTCAGGAAGGTGAGCTTCGAGAGGGCCTTCATCAGCCACATCTTCTTGCCGGGCAGGTCGTCTGGGCCGAAGACGGCCTTCGCGTCGCCGTTCCTGTCGATCTCGATCCGGTACTCCTTCGAAACCGATATGTCGGACATGATGCCTGCCCGCAGTTCGGCGGAGAAGGAGCGTGACTTGATGGCCGCGACGACTTCCGAATTCACTTCCTCGCTCAGCGAGTCAAGGTTGTAGGTGCCGACGATCGAAACCTTGCCGTCGAACACGAAGTTCTTGGCGTGAAGCTTTCGCTGGCCGGCGAAGGTGAAGATGCGCGCCGTCGGGAGGTTCTTGAGGATGTTCTTCCAGTCGGCGTAGAACATCGCCTGGGTCGCCAGGCTGTCTGTCGAGACCGGGCTGTTGGTGTGGACGATGATGCGGACGCGGCGCGCGCTGGCGCGCTTGAGAGCCGCCATCATGCGGTCGGAGAGAACGACGTAGGGGTTCTGGATGACGATCTCGGAACGCGCCCCGTCGACGAACTTGATGAGGCAGTCGGTGATGTCGTTGCGGGGGCCGGCGAGCGAGTGCTTGTCGATGATCTTGACCGGCGCTTCATGCGAACCCGCGAACGGGTCGAAGCCGGAGAACCCCTTCAGATGCTTGTACCCGGCCAGTTCGCCGCGATACTCCTCGAGGGCCTTGGCGCGCCGCTTGTCGGGGTCCTGGGCCGGCGTGAAGACGCTTCCGGTGATGTGGGCGCCCATGGCCGCGAACGCGAGTTCCAGCTCCTTGCTCATGACGTCGATGTTGCCCCACAGGTCGGCCACGATGTTCGTCTGCTTGCGCTCGGCGAACTCCTCATCGAACGCCTTGTCGAGCTGGTCGGCCACGTCGGTGCTGCGGACGACGACGTCGCAGTCGCGGTATGCCGTGGGCATGTCTTCGGGATCGACGAAGTAATGGCTCGAGATGTTGCGGCCGCCGACGACCGAGTATTCGCCGTCCACGACGAGAATCTTGTCGTGGTTGCTGGCCATGATCTTGCGCGGGTCGAGCACGAACGTGACGAGGTTTTCGTGAACCGGGTTGAACACCTTGACCTCGACATTCGGGTAGCTGACGAGCTCCTGGACGAAATCCTGGCCCATCAGCTTGCGGGTGAACCCCTTGGTGCCGCGGGCGTCCATCATGAACCGGATCTTGAGGCCCTCGCGGGCCTTGCGAAGAAGCGCGCCCTGGAGCGCGAGGCCGAAGATGTCCTTGTCGACGATGAAATACTGCACGTCGATCGAGCGCCGCGCGTCATTGACGATTTTCCACCGCGTATACCAGGATTTCGAGTTGTCATACAGCAGCCGGACGTCGGAAGGATCGGCAATCTTGACGCCCGTCGAGGTCTCGAACTGGTCGAACGAGATGTCGGGGGCAGGCTGGAAGCGCGCCGCCACGTTTTCGTAGGCGATCATGAACTTCAAGTAGTCGTCCTGCGTGTTGGTGAACGACCAGACGTCCTTGAAATACGAGCCGAACCGGAAAATCTTCACCGGGAACGCCAGCCATGAGGTGTCCCGGTATTTGTCATACTGCGCAGCCAGCCCGGAATACTTGGTGGTGAGGGTGTTCTTCCACTGGGCATACTGCTTGTTCGCGTCGTAAAACCTGAGCCGTGCCTGCGCCTCGGCGGCCATGGCCGGATGGCGGGAATCGGCCGCGATCTCTTTCAGGAGTGCCGTCGCCTTTTTCACATCGCCTTTGAGCTGCTCGTAGGCCTTCGCGACTTCGTATTTCAACTGCGCCGCAAACGGGGAGTTCGGGTTCGCGGCGACGTATTTCTCGATGGCCGAGATCGCGGCGTCGGGAGACCGCCGGTTCGCATCGCTCCAGAGCGCCTGGACCATGTTCCGGATCGCGGCCGGGATCTGGGCGGTGGCCGTGGCGGAACGGGAGGATGTCGTGCCTTCCCCGGCAAGGCTTCCTGAATCGCCTGTGGAGTCCGGGAGACCGGTCGCCTGGTCGATGGAGGCGACACCCTGTCCGTCGTCCGTCTTCGTGTTCAGCGAGGCTTCATACGATCGCTTGGCCTGCGTGTAGGCTTCGAGCGCTTTCTTTACTTCTGCCTCGGGCAGGCTGTTCGAAACGGCATCCTTGTACGTCTTGTACGTCGAGATATACTGATCGTAGATGGCCCGGCTGTCGCTCTGGCCGAACGCCGTCGAAGCGATCAGCAGCATGAACAGAGATGCCCGGAATCGGCTGACGGAGATGCGTTTCATCGTGTACCTCCCGAGATCGACATTTGATAATTTGATGTAATTATACTGATCGATCCCGGGGGCCGTAAAGGGCGGCCGAATCTCCATCCGCTCTTGCGAAGGTCAGGCCGGCTGAATCTCCTTGCCGTTCCCGGTTCGCGCCCGCCTGATGATATCGAAGACGAACAGAAGAATGGCGGCAAAAATCGGCAGGTAAATCATGCGTGTGACGAACGGTCCCTGGAAAATGTACACCTTCGCCTGGCCTGCCGCGTTCTGCGACAACCGAAGGGTGTACGTCCCGTTGCGAAGGGCAGGTGAGTAAAGAGTGAGCCACGTCGGCTTCGCGCTCGGATCGGGGGGGCGGAGCAGGTGCTTCACCTGGTCGGTGATCGTCTTCCCGTCGGGGTCGAGAAGCTCGATCCGCACGTCCCGCAGTTCCCGCTGTTTGGCGCCGAAATCGATCTTGAACGGATCGCCGGCCGCCGCCGTGAACGTCATCTCGGTCGCGAAAGGCGTTGCGGGGGCCTTCGCATCCTCGAGTCCCATCAGCCCTTCGGCGATCCCGAGCTGGAAATAGTTCGGGTCGATCACCACCATGCCGACCACGAGCACGACCAGCAGAACGATATACCGGAAAATGACCCACCCGATCGATCCCTGTCGGGCCCTGCGCGTGATTGTCATGTCGCTCGTCCCTTCCGCGCCTGGTGTGGCGCAACAGATTCGGAACTATACCACCTCGATGACCGGTTCGTCGGCCCGCACGTCGAGACAAAGCGCCGAGCCGTCCGGAATCGCGTTGGCGATCAGCCGCCGGGCGAGGCGCGTCTCGACCTCTTTCTGCACGAGCCGCTTGAGAGGCCGGGCTCCGTAGACCGGGTCGTAGCCTCGCTCGATCAGCCATTCCTTCGCGGCAGGGGTGACGTCGAGGGTCAGCCGCCGCTCCGAGAGCCGCTTCCGCAGATCGCCGAACTGGAGCTCGATGATCGAGCCAAGCTGCTCCTTCGAAAGCGGCGTGAACAGGACGATGTCGTCGACGCGGTTCAGAAACTCCGGTCGGAATGAGCGGCGCAGCTCTCCCAGCACGTCTTTCCGGACGTCCGCGGCGAGCTCGCCGGTGGCGGATATGCCGTCAAGCAGCGTCTGGGAACCGATGTTGCTGGTCATGATGACGACGACGTTGCGGAAATCGACGGTGCGCCCCTGCGAATCGGTGAGCCGGCCGTCGTCGAGCAGCTGGAGCAGCACGTTGAACACGTCGGGGTGTGCTTTCTCGATCTCGTCGAACAGCACGACGGAATACGGTTTGCGGCGCACGGCCTCGGTGAGCTGGCCGCCCTCGTCGTACCCGACGTAGCCTGGAGGCGCGCCGATCAGCCGCGAGACGGCGTGCTTTTCCATATACTCGCTCATATCGATCCGGACCATGTTCTCCTCGGTGTCGAACAGGGCCTGGGCGAGAGCCCGCGCCAGCTCGGTCTTGCCGACGCCGGTGGGGCCGAGGAAGATGAACGAGCCGATCGGGCGGCGCGGGTCCTTGATCCCGGCCCGAGACCGCAGCACGGCGTCCGCGACCAGGCTGACCGCCTCGTCCTGCCCGATGACGCGCTCGTGGAGCAGCGTGTCGAGCTTCAGCAGCTTCTCGCGCTCGCCTTCGACGAGCCGCGTGACCGGAATGCCCGTCCAGCGGCTGACGATCGCGGCGATCTCCTCCTCGTTCACCTCCTCGCGCACAAGTCGGCCGGTCGACTGCTTGCGCTTCAGCTCGGCCTCGAGTTCGGCCAGTTGCTTCTGGGTGGCCGGAAGCCGGCCGTGGCGAAGCTCGGCGGCCTTTTCGAGGTCATACGAACGCTCGGCCGCCTCGACGTCGCGATGCATCTTCTCGATCTCGGCGCGAAGGCCCTGCACTTTCCGGATCACGTCCCGCTCGCTTTCCCATTGGGCTTTCATCGAATCAGAGCGCGTTTTCAGGTCCGCGATCTCCTTCCGGACGTCGGCCAGCCGCGCCGCGCTCGCCTCGTCCTTCTCTTTCGCGAGCGCCGCTTCCTCGATCTGGAGCTGCATGATGCGCCGTGTGACCGTGTCGAGCTCGGTGGGCATGGAATCTATATCGGTGCGTATCGTCGCGCAGGCCTCGTCGACCAGGTCGATGGCCTTGTCGGGCAGGAACCGGTCGGTGATGTACCGGTGCGACAGCGTCGCCGCGGCGACGATCGCCGAGTCGGCGATGCGGACGCCGTGGTGCACCTCGAACCGCTCCTTGAGCCCGCGCAGGATCGAGATCGTGTCGGGAACGTCAGGCTGTTCGACGAGCACTGGCTGGAAACGGCGTTCGAGCGCGGCGTCCTTCTCGACGTGCCTGCGATACTCGTCGAGCGTCGTCGCGCCGATGCAGTGAAGCTCCCCGCGCGCCAGCAGCGGCTTGAGCATATTGCCGGCGTCCATCGAGCCCTCGGCCTTGCCGGCCCCGACGATCGTGTGGAGCTCGTCGATGAACAGGATGACGCGGCCCTCGCTCTGCTTGATCTCGGCCAGAACCGCCTTCAGCCGCTCCTCGAACTCGCCGCGGAACTTCGCGCCGGCGATCAGGGCGCCCATGTCGAGCGCGAAAATGGTCTTGTCTTTCAGCCCTTCGGGGACGTCGCCCCGCAGGATGCGCTGGGCGAGCCCTTCTGCGATGGCCGTCTTGCCGACCCCGGGTTCGCCGATCAGGACGGGGTTGTTCTTCGTCTTGCGCGACAGGATGCGGATGACGCGGCGGATCTCGTCGTCGCGACCGATGACCGGATCGAGCTTGTTCTTCCCCGCCTCGCGGACGAGATCGCGACCGTACTTCTCGAGCGCTTCATAGGTCTGCTCGGGATTTGCCGAGACGACGCGCTGGTTGCCGCGGATCTCGGTGAGCGCCTTGAGAAGCCGCTCGCGGTCGATCTTGAACGAGGCGAGCAGCTTTCCCGACGGCGTCGATGAACCCGAGGCGATCGCCGCGAGCACCAGGTGCTCGACCGACAGATACTCGTCCTTCAGGGTCTTCATCTCGGATTCCGCGCTCACGAGAATCTGCGACAGTTCCCGCGTGACATACACCTGGTCGGGCCGCATACCCGGCCCCGAGACGCGCGGCTTCCGGCCGATTTCCCCGCTCAGCCTCGATTTCAGGTCCTCGAGCGGAACGTCCATCCGGTTGAAAAGACGGGGAATGAGCCCTTCCGCGTCCTCCAGCAGCGCGGCGAGCAGATGCTCCGGCGAAACTTCGGTGTGTCCGTACTCGACGGCGAGGTTCTGCGCCCTCTGCAGCGCTTCCTGCGACTTCTGCGTCAAACAATTTATATCCATAGCTATTTAACCTCCGATGTCACCGAACGGGCGGTACACATGTTATCCGAGTCTTGACTAACAAAAACCGTGCCACCGCAGAACATCGCTTCTAAAGCCGGTTTTCCAGGTCCAGGTGAATGCGACGTCGCACCCAATTCCCGCAAGTGCGACGTTTCCGTCGCACCAGCCCCCTTCGGCAGGCTCGGGGTGAACGGCCGTTTTCATTCTGCATGACTCCAGAGCCGGGGTGTATCACGTTGTGCCCGTTTCGGCCCCGACAAGCTTGACGGTTGCGATGAGGTACTATATACCCATAGAACATGCGGCCCATGAGAGCCGCATGACAGGGAAAGGAGCAGGACCCATGGCACAACGCGGTATCCGTGAGTATCACGGCAAGAAGATGCTGGCCCGGCATCTGGGCGAGTATCTGAGCGGCGGCGTCGGCTACGACGGCAAGATCGTCCTCGTCGATGCAACGACCGACTGGAAGCAGCTTCGCACGGACAACCCCTGGCTTGGCTCGATGCCGCTGGTCGCCAAACCCGACCAGCTGTTCGGCAAGCGCGGCAAGCACGGCCTCGTCCTCGTCAACAAGAACTTCGACGAGACGAAATCCTGGATCATGGAGCGGATGGGCAAGACCACGAAGGTCGGCGAGACGACCGGTACGCTGACCCATTTCCTGATCGAGCCCTGCATTCCCCACGAGATCGAATACTACGTCGCGATCAAGTCCGGCGCCGAAGGCGACGTGATCTACTTCTCGCTCGAAGGCGGCATAAGCGTCGAGGAGAACTGGGACAAGGTCGTCCAGATCCCGGTGCCGATCCTCGCCGGCATCGACGGCGTCGACGTCGAGAAGGCGCTTCCCCCGGCGCTCGGCAAGAACAAGAAGCTCGTCACGAAGTTCGTCATCGGCCTGTACAAGTATTTCGCGGCCATGCACTTCGCCTATCTCGAGATCAACCCGTTCGCCATCGCGGGCGAATCGATCATCCCGCTCGACATGGTCGCCAAGCTCGACGACACCGCCGAGTTCTGCGCGGCGAAATACTGGGGCGAGGATATCGAATTCCCGGCCGCGTTCGGCCGCACGCTCTCGCCCGAAGAGCAGAAAGTGCGCGAGCTTGACGCGATGTCGGGCGCTTCCCTCAAGATGACGCTGCTCAACCCCGACGGCCTCGTCTGGAACATGGTCGCTGGCGGCGGCGCCTCGGTCATCTTCGCCGACACCGTGTGTGACCTGGGCTACGCGAAGGAACTGGCCTTCTACGGCGAGTATTCCGGCGACCCCAGCACCCAGCTCACCTACGAATACGCGAAGGTCGTCATGGACCTGATGACCCGCAAGCCCGATCCGCAGGGCCGGCCGAAATGCCTGATCGTCGGCGGCGGCATCGCCAACTTCACCGACGTGGCGAAGACCTTCACCGGCATCATCATGGCGATGAAGGAGTTCGCGAAGAAGTTGCAGGCGGTGAACGCCCGCATCTACGTGAGGCGCGGCGGCCCGAACTACCACGAGGGCCTCGCCAAGATCAAGGCGGCGGCGACCGAACTGGGCCTGCCGATCGAGGTTCACGGGCCCGACTACCACATGACCCGTGTCGTGCGCGACGCCCTCCAGACGGCGTGACAGCGGAAAGGAAACAGAGACGATTATGAAACGACCGTCATATCTCCTGTTCGACAGGAACACCCGTGCGATCATCTTCGGCATGCAGACCAACGCGGTCCAGCGCATGCTCGACTTCGACTACTGCTGTAAACGGGAAAAACCCTCCGTGGCCGGCGTCGTTGACCCGGGCCGCAACGGCACGACCAAGTGCTTCTACGGCAAGAAGGAAATATTCGTACCCGTATATCCCGACATCGCCTCGGCCGTCGCCGCGAACGCCGACGTCGATGTGATGATCAACTTTGCCTCGTTCCGCTCTGCCTACGACACGACGATGCAGGCGCTCGACATCGAGCAGATCCGCACCGTCTGCGTCATCGCCGAGGGCATTCCCGAACGGTTCTCTCGTCACATGCGCGCCGTCGCCATCGAGCGCGGCAAGGTCATCATCGGGCCGGCCACGGTCGGCGGTATCGCTGCCGGCGCCTTCAAGATCGGCAACACCGGCGGCACGATCGAGAATATCTGTTCGTCCAAGCTGCACCGGCCGGGCTCGGTCGGCTTCGTCAGCAAGTCGGGCGGCATGTCGAACGAGGCCTACAACATCATCGCGCGTAACAGCGACGGCCTGTTCGAAGGCATCGCCATCGGCGGCGACGCGTTCGCCGGCTCGAACCTGCTCGAGCACCTGATGCGGTACGAGGCCAACCCGTCGATCAAGATGCTCGTCTGTCTCGGCGAGGTCGGCGGCGAGGAGGAATGGCGCATCGTCGAGGCCCTGCGCAGCGGGAAAATCAAGAAGCCGCTCGTGATGTGGGTTACCGGCACCTCGATCAAATATATGCCGAAGGGTATACAATTCGGCCATGCCGGCGCCAAGGCCGACGCCAGCCGTGAGACCGCCGAGGCGAAGAACGATGCCCTGCGCGCGGCCGGGGCCGTTGTGCCGACCTCGTTCGACGATTTCGACAAGGCGATCAAGGAAACTTTCGACAAGCTCGTTGCGAAGGGCGCCCACAAGCCGGTCCCGGACGTCGAGCCCCCGGCGATCCCGATGATGTACAAGGAAGCCTCGGCGCGCAACCTGGTGCGTCGCCCCACCAACTTCACCTGCACGATCTCGGATGACTCCGGCGACGAGCTGATCTACGCCGGCCACAAGATCAGCAAGGTGATCTCGGAAGGCTACTCGCTCGGCGAAGTGATCGGCCTGCTCTGGTTCAAGGAGCGCCTGCCGAAATGGGCAGCGGGCTTCATGGAAAACGTGCTCAAGCTGTGCGCCGACCACGGTCCCTGCGTCTCCGGCGCCCACAACGCCATCGTCACGGCCCGCGCCGGTCGCGACCTGATGAGCGCCGTCGCCGCCGGCATGCTCACGATCGGCCCGCGGTTCGGCGGAGCCGTCGCCGGCGCCGCCCTCTCGTTCAAAGCCGCCCGTGACGCGCAATTGACGCCCGACGGCTTCGTCGATCACATGAAGAAGAAAAACGAGAAGATCCAGGGCATCGGGCACCTGATCAAGAGCCTCAAAAACCCCGACATGCGCGTCGTTCTTCTGAAAAAGTTCGCCAAAGAGCACTTCCCGGCGACCCCCCTGCTCGATTACGCCCTCGAAGTCGAACAGGTCACGACCTCGAAGAAAGACACTCTCATCCTCAACGTCGATGGCTGCATCGGCGTCCTCTCGGTCGACATGATGTACGGCCTCGGCTGGAGCGAGGAGAAGATCCAGGAGGTCGTCGACAGCGGCGGTCTCAACGGTCTCTTCCTGCTCGGCCGCACGATCGGCATGATCGGCCACTACATGGACCAGCGCCGCCTCGAGGCCCCTCTCTACCGGCACCCCATGGACGACGTCCTCTACGACCTCCCGAAATTCACCGAGTAACTCCGCGAACAAAAAGCCCGGGGCCATCTGGCCCCGGGCTTTTTGCCGGATGCATACCGGTTATTGTTTCGAACAGAACGCATGTTCCGTTCGTGCTGAGCCTGTCGAAGCACGAGAACCCTCGCACCCGTCGGCAGGCCCGGGGTGAATGGACACCAAGAAAAAAGCCCCGGGCTTCAAGCCCGGGGCCATGGATTCAATTCTCTGAATCAGGTCAGTTGCCGAACAGCCAGCCGTGGTCGCCTTCAGGGGGGGTGGCCGTGATTCCCCTGGCGGTCGTCGGAACGAAATGGAGAACCTGTTTCGTTTGGTCTACCAGATCCGGGGTTGAAGCGCCCCAGGTGCCGGAAAGTTCGATGCCGACCGGATTACTGCTCCCACTGAAGATATCCAGAATCAGATTCTGTGTTTCGGGAGTCGGATCGATGAGAACATCGGGCAATACGTTCAGCGGCAGGGGAAAGTGAACCCAGGCTGTCCCTGTCGAGATCTCAAAGTGCGTGACGGAGAATGTCGTGGGGCCCTCCGGAAGGAGAACGCCGCGAAGCTTCATGCCGGTGTTCGTCGGCATGGTCTCTCTCGCCGGCCATTCGGTTGACGCATCCACGAACCTCGTGATGAAGAGGTGGGTGCCGTCGGCGCTCAGCATGCCATCGACGATGACCGTGTGAAGGTGGGATTCCCACATGTCATGACCATTGATGGGATCCTGATACCGGAACGCCGGGGTCTTTTGGAGGGTTGCCATGTCGAACTCGACGACGGCGATATGTGTTCCGCCGTCCATCCAGGCGAATTCGAACGGCTGGGTGGCGTTTTCCGGGGTGAAGACGAAGGCGCCCGTCAGACTGGCCACAGGTGTTCCGGTTTCGGGAGCGGAAGGAGGAGTGAAGGGAACTTCCGGATCGGGCCAGACGGTCGATTCGTCGATGAATGTCGTCATGAAAATCCGATGAGTTCCGTCGGAGGCTGTGAACGCATTGCCGGAGATGGTCACGGTATGACCGTTGGATTCCCACAGATCGCGTCCGCTGACCTGGTTCTGATACCTGAACTGCGGAACTTTATCGAGCGCATCCGGATTGAAGTCGACATAGGCGCTCGTCGCTGTGTTCCCGACGGTCCAGGTGAACTTGAACGTGTTCCTGGGTTCGGTTGCTTCCTTGTCGAAGCTCCAGAGGCCGCTCGTTTCTTCGAGTTGGGTGCCACCGTAGACCGGGACGGTGGGAAGCTCGGCTTCGGGAGGAATATACCCGGTCATCGAGGCGAGGAAGATCGCGTAGACGTCGACCTTCGAGGGGCCGTAATCGGGCCGCTTTTCGGTGATCATGCCTTCGATCTGGACCATTCTTCCGACGAAGCCCAGCATCGTGTTGGCTACCATGTCGGAGGTCGGAACGAACTCCGTCGCCACGGGCTTGTTCAGGCCGAACCAGAATTTGCCGTTGGCATCCTTCTCGAGCGGGCCGCCAGTGAACGTCATTTTGTTCAGTTCGGGAATCGTGATGGTACCGTTGATGATCCCCGTGATCTTGAAGGTCGGCGGAATATGAAATGCGGGGGGGGCTGTATAGGTGCCACTATAGATGTGAGGCGTCGTTGTTGCTGTGACGAGGTAATTGTGGAAGTTCGTGGGATCGACCTTGGCGATGAAACCGCCAAACTCGGCCGGAGCGTCCGGGAAGCCGGCGGGCGGCTGGATATACAGGTCGGTGCCGCTGGCCACGATGATGCCCATGATCTCGCTGGGGAGTTGTTCATCGGTGATGCCGGTCTGCGGAATTTCAGACGGGACATGTGAGAAGCCCATCTCGGGGCCCTGCATCAGAAGGACGAACAGCGCCGTCGCCTGAGCCTCGCTGAGATTGAGGTTCGCCATGATCTTGCCAACCATCAGGTCCTTCATGGCGTCATGGAAGCTCGTGATCTGGGTGGGGGTCGGGTTCGTGACTGTCGGGGTGGTCTGACCGCGAATCGCGTAGGCGACGGTCATGTCCTCGAGGTCGGGAATGTAGCCGCCGGCGGTCGTCTGGACAGCCTGGACCTCGGTGGGGGAGGGATACAGCCTGGCGATCATCGGCGGAGCGCCTGTCAGAAGGTTGAGATTGGTGAAGATGGTCTTGAACGCGGCCTGGAAGAGACCGTGCAGGGTGTCGGTCCTGAGGATCGTTTCGACCGAGGCTGCATCGGGGGCCGTCTTGAGCGCGAGCGAGATGCGCTCGACGCCGGCGGCGATCAGGTCGTAATCAGCCTGGGGAAGATAGGTGGGCGTGAGAACCTTCAGCGCGGCAAGCAGCCCTTCGAGTTTCGCGAGAATATGCTGATACTCGAGCTGCTGCTGGATCTGCGGCAGGTTCGATACGGACGGCGGAAGGGCCGTGGCGACCAGGCTGCTGTCGATGTCCTGCAGGGCAAGCATGACGTCCGACGGAAGGCCGAGCGTGCGAACCATGAGGCGGAGTTGGTCGTTGAACAGCTGCCAGCCTTCCGACGGGCCGTACAGCCCTTCGGCGACGCCGGCGTTGATCTGGTTCTGGAGGTCGAATGCGTATTTCCTGAACTGGAGGAACTTGTCGTCGGCCAGGCCCGCGGCGCGGAAGGTCTGGAGCTGGGCCTTCTCACGGTTGACGAACGCCTGGGCGATCGTCTGGAGATCAGCGTCGGTGGTCGGGAGCTGGCCGGGCGGGATGATGCTGAGAATTTCGCCCAGGTTGATCTCGAACGTTGCATCGAACTTCTCGGCGAATTTGACCAGTTTCGCCTGGTATTTCGTGTTGGGATCGATCACGGGCGCCGAAGCGACCACGTTCTCGTCGATCAGGGGCAGAATGCCTTCCATGATTTCTCCGAGGCGGGTCGTCACGCGGATGACGATGTTCTTTCTCCCGGTGGGGAGGCGCTCCAGGCGGTAATACCCGTTGTCGTCCGTCGTGGTGGCCACGCCGAAGTCGACGAATTCGCCCGCTTCGTTGTAATCGCCGGCGATGACCTGGGCGCCCGTCGCCGGAGCGGTCACGGCCGCCCTGATATTCATGCGGACACTTTGCGACACGGCGTTGGAACTGGCAAGACCCGCCGCCACGCCATTGCCTGAGGTATTCCCTTCATTGGAACCCGGATTCGTCGCGGAGGTTGGGCCGGCAATACTGTCGTCGCCGCCTCCTCCTCCACAACCTACGGTGAACAGCGCCGTTGCCAGCAGGCACGCAAACAGAACAAAAAGGAACCTTGATCTCATAACTCCTCATTTCCTCCAAAAAATATCCATTCCAAGGATGTACGAAAACAAGACTAATCAAACGCTGAAGGGAAGTCAACAATATCGAATCCTATGCATGAAGGATAGAGAAGTGTCTGTGTGGAGTTCGATGGATTCAGGAAATCCGTGCAAAAGAGCGCCGATTGAATACATGAGCGAAACGAGACTTGCACATGAATTTCAATCGCTCGGAGCATAAAAAAAATGAATGGAACAGATGATGACGGCTCGAGAGAATGCACGCGCTATCAGACTGTGGATACTATCGTTTCCGGTCATCCTGAGGTATCGAAGGGTGACCGGAAACTCATGAACAGGCTTGTTCGTGGTTCGATACCTCACCACGAACGGAATCGTGATTTTTATCCACAGGCTGCTATGGGGTTCTGCAGGAGCCGTGAAGAGCGTGAATCAATATATGGGAAAAGGTTCAGCCGGTCTTCCGCGTGAGGCCGGTTTTGAAGAGGCGGTCGAGTTCTTCGCTGAAGCGGCCGTCGGACAGGTGAATCGTGAGGTTCGGGACGGGCTCGTGGGCGCCGTTGTAAAACCGCTCGGCTTCGATGAGCACGAGATGTGCCGGCTGGCCTTCCTTGGGAAGGACGAACCTCACCCGCCTCATGCCGAAATGGGCGGGTTTGAAGAGGGCGCAGGCTTCGTAGAACCGCTCAGCGGGAATGATCATCGCCAGCCTGGCGCCGTAAGGAAGAAGGTAGGCGGCTGCCTCGATGAAGTCGGTGAGCGTGCCGTTGAGTTCGTGCCGGGCGGCGGCCCGGCCCGGCCGTTCGGGCAGACGGCCGCTTCCTTTCGGGTAGTAGGGCGGGTTCATGACCACCAGGTCGAACGATTCCGGCAGCATGCGTGAAGGGATTTCCCGCACGTCGACCCGCTCGAAATCAATGTTGATGAGGCGCGGATTCAGATCGAGATTGCGCCGGGCGAGGGTGTGAAACTCCTCCTGGATCTCGAACCCGGTGATGCACAGGGCGGGGTTCCGGTATTTGAGCATGAACGCGAGAATCCCGCTTCCCGAGCCCAGGTCGGCGACCCGTATGATCTCCTTCGAAAGGGGCGCGAACTCGGCCAGCAGAAGCGTATCGATGGCAAACGCGGTTCCATCGATCTTCTGGATCAGCTTCAGGTCAGTGCCGACCACCTCGTCGAGGCGTTCGTCGGTATCGAGAAAAGGCTCCTGCATGGCCCCCGCATTGTACCGCACAACACCGTTTCTGTACAGTTGCGGGAATAACCCTGCTCGTCTTCTGTAGGGGCGGGTCTCAGACCCGCCCTGTCACAAGCCTGCGGTGATCCGTTCAGAAATCGACAGCCATCGAGACCGAATACCGCCGGTCCTCGCGGTCGCCCGGCCGCTCACCGAGTTCATCGGAATACGTCGCGAACTCGAATCGCGCTTCCCTGAACTTCGCGGTCGCCCCGGCGCTCAGATACCCGCCCCTGAGGCCGCCTCTTATCGTGAGCCATGTCCGCATGCGGGCTTCCATGCCGAGCCTGAGCTTGGAAAACAACGTGCCGTCGCTCGTGATATCCGCCAGGTCGGCGGCCAGAAGCAGTTTGCGCGACCGTTCCGGCGAGCCCGACAGTGGGCGGATCGCCGTGCCGACGTCGACGCGCCGCGGCAGGCGCCCGATGCGCGAATCGATCTCGGACTCGAACACGTTGCTCACGGAAAAGCCGACCGTCTGGTTCCAGGGATTCGCGAGTTTGTAGAGCACCCCGCCGTCGATATCGAGCGCGGCTCCCTTGAGCGAATCGTTCCGGAGATCGTCTTCGGAAAGCGAGGCGAAGTCGCGCGCATCATACTCACGGTCGAGGGTTCGCCGGGAAAGGAACTTCATTCCCAGTCCCCAGTGGCCCGCGGCGGAATCGCCGAACACGACGCGGTTTCCGATCGGCCGGGCGATCGCGCCCACCAGCACCGAATCGACGTCGGCTTTCGCCCTGATACGAGGGTTGGTCGGGCGTTCGACGCCGATCTGGGCGATCGTCTGGTACAGAAAGCCGGCGCCGAAGCCGGTGCTTCCGAGGTAATACGCGAGATTGGATGCCACGAGGCGGGACTGCTGCCCCATGATCTCGCTCAGGACACGGTTGTTCGAGGCGCGCGCTTCGGGGGTGTCGGCATCCGAAAGGCCGTCGGTCTTGTTCTCGACACGCCGCATGTCCTGGTTGATCTCGGCCGTCGCGTCGAGAATCGCATACGCCTTGTCGGTTACCTGGCTCAGGCCGGCCGGGTTGGAAAACAATGCCTGCTGGTCGTCGGCGACGGCGACGAACGCTCCGCCCATTCCCTGGCTGCGCGGCGTTTCGTAGGTCAGCGGGTGAGCCTGCCCGGCAAACGCCGTTCCGGTGATCGAAATGCAGGCCAGCCAGACGAGAAGCCCGGCCATGGATATATATTTAAAGTTATACATGTTTCGGCTGATCATCTCAGTCCGTTCCGTCCAGATCGATGATCAGCGACGAGAAACTCGCGACGTTCACGTCGTGGAAGGGGTGAATCGCTTCAATCCGGTCGGCCAGGTCGCCGACGGCGGTGATGGTCGCCCGGTTCGACTCGCTGTATGTTCCGGTCAGACGGAGACCGGCGACCGGGCTGAGGAGGGTCCAGTCATCGCCGCGGCCGTCGAAACCGTAAGCGAGATCTCTGAAAGACTGTTCTAAAGAGGTTCCCGATGAATGCGCCCCCGAGATGAGGGCAGTATAGAGCTCCGGCCATGTCGACGTCTTTCCGTCGTTGGTCGTGAAGGTCACGGTGTCGAACGTGTCGAGACGGCCGTTCTTGTTGGTGTCGTATTTCTCGAGCAGCCGTTTCGCCGCGATCAGCGGTGGGAGAAGCCCGCGGGTGAGCTGGTCGGTCCGGGAGGGGGAGGAGACCTGGCGCATCATGACGGCGGCCGTTTCCAGCAGGTCGATGTCCGAGATCATGGCCGCGCATTTGAACCAGAGTGTGGCCCGGTCATACGGCCCGACGCCGTTCTGCATGGTGTCGAGCACGGACAGCACCCGGAAGCCGGCGAGACCGGCCTCGGCTTCGGCCATTCCCTGCTTCACCTGGTCGGTGGCGTTTCCGCGGCCGAGAAGCGTCTGAAACGTTTCGCGGGCCCCGGCGAAGTCTCCCGACCCGAGTTCCAGGTATCCTTCATCGATCAGTTCGTCATCGGTGCGGGCCTTGAGGGCCGTGTCCATACCGTCGAAGATATTGCACCCCGACAGCCCGAGGGCGATCCAGAGCATGAGAAACGCCCGGATCGCTCGTGAGATTCTGGCCCTGCTGAACATGCTGCCTCCCCCGAATGACGGAATACACCCGGGATATCGGCATATCCGCGTCGTCCGTGAAGAAATTTGTGCGACTTCCCGGGGCGCGTCGCGATGCGTCCTGTTCGACACGATGCGTTCGCATCAAAACTTTTGACGGGTGGTGTGGTATGAATGGGATAGAAACGTTCTTCATTCTTGAAAGGGGTCATTTCGATGCGTTTTCCGAACCGTGTGCTTTGGGTTGTCGGCATGCTGTTTCTTGCGACGGGCCTCCTGGCGGGGCCGTTCGACAGCCGGCGGGTCGTGGTCGATTCGCGTGCGTCGGATGCCGCTTCAATGACGGTGGCAATTCCGGCAAGCGGAACGGTCGAGGTCCGCGTGCGGGTCGCGTCCTACAACATTGCCCACGCCCGCGGAAACGAAGAGGGAAAGACGAAGAACGAGATTGCCCGCAAGGAAAATCTCGACGGAATAGCGAACCTGCTGAAATCGCACAAGATCGATATTGCCGGCTTCACCGAGATTTCGAAGGGCGATCTGCGCGCGAAGTTCAGGAACCAGCCGAAATACCTGGCGGAACACGCCGGCGGCATGCACTACGTCTACGCTGAAAACTACAGGCGCGCGTTCGGCCTGCTTGCAACGCAGGGAAATGCCGTTCTCAGCAGATTTCCGATTCTCTGGTCACGGAATCACAAACTCTATCGCTCCGACGAAAAGCACGAGCAGCGGGGCTGTCTCGAGGCGCTTCTCGACCTGGGAAATGACAGACGGCTGCGGGTGCTTGTCGCACATCTGAGCCTCGAAGCCGACGAGTCGACGAAGCAGATCGAAGACATCTGGGACATGGTTCGCAAGAGCCCGGAGCCTGTCCTGCTTCTGGGCGATTTCAACTCGCGTCCGAAGAGCGACCGTGTCAAGTGGCTGTCTTCACGGATGAAGGATGCGACGGCGAACGTCAACACGACGTTCCTGAACAAGCCCGACGTGAAGATCGATTACATCTTCACCCACGGACCGGTCCGCGCCGGAACGGCCCTCGTCGACGGCTTCAGACAGGGCTACTCCGACCACGGCTGTCTCATCAACGAGTTCCGGATCGCCTATCCCCGTAAATAATATATTATAAACTATAACAAAGGAACGCCACGGTCTCGGAAGGCCCGCTCTGTCTCGATAGGCCAGACACTCGACTGGACTTCCCCCAGGTGCGCCTTTTCGAGCAGATACATGCAGAGGCGCGACTGGCCGATGCCGCCGCCGATGCTGAGCGGAAGAGTATTCTCGAGGACGCCCCGATGGAACTCGAGCTCGCGGCGCGAAGAGAGGCCTGCCAGGTCGAGTTGCCTGGCGAGGGCCGCGGCGTCGACGCGGATGCCCATCGACGAGAGTTCGAGTGGCTTCTGGCGGACGGTGTCCCAGACGATGATGTCGCCGTTGAGGCCGCGCGTCGCCTGGCCCGTCGGCGTGCTCCAGTCGTCGTAATCGGCGGCGCGCACGTCATGGGGCTTCCCGCTGCCGAGCGGGTGGCCGATGCCGATCAGGAACACGACGCCGTGCTCGCGGGCGATCTCCGCTTCCCGCCGGTTCGGTTCCAGGCCTGGGAAGCGGGCCTCGAGTTCCTCCGAATGGATGAACGTCACGCGGCCGGGAAGCTGCTGCGCCAGGGCGGGAAATGCCTGTGTGAGACCGCGATGCGTGTCGAGGATCGCGGACCATATATTGTTGACGGTATATTTCAGGAACTCGAGGTTGCGCTCGGCAGGGGTCACGGTGCGTTCCCAATCCCACTGATCGACATAGATGCTGTGGATCTCGTCGACGAGCTCGTCCTTCCGGATGGCGTCCATGTCGGTGTAGAGCCCGCGTCCGGCCTCGATGCCGTAGCGGCCGAGGGCGTGGCGCTTCCATTTCGCGAGGCTGTGAACGACCTCGATCGACTCGGGCCGGAACCTCGTGACGAACGAGACCGGCGTCTGGGTGCCGGCCAGGTCGTCCTGCAGGCCGTTCCCCGTCCGCAGAAAGCGGGGCGCCGAGACACGGATCAGGTTGAGCCGCTCGGCGAGCCGGTGCTCGAAGACGTCTTTGACGTGCTTGATCGCATGTTCGGTTTCAAACAGATCGAGAACCGGCCGGTACTTCTCTGGAAACATACTTCTCCTGTGCCGGGATAAAACCCGGAAGTGAATCTGGGAAAATCGGTAGTATCCGTTGGGAACGATGCCTGACCATTTGATTTCAACGAGGTTATCCACTAAGATAGTACACGGGTTTCCCGAAGATTTCAACGAACGATGTATTGGTATAAATACATAAAAATTTAACGGAAGGATGCGCATGGAAAAGAAGCTTACGATGATTTATTGGAAAGGGAAAAAGTTCTGGCTGGGGAAGTTTCTGGAATACCCGGAAATCATGTCGCAGGGCGAGACGCTGAAAGAATTGGAAGATGGTCTTAGAGAAGCATACAAAGATATGATTCTCGAGGATGTTCCAATGGGGTATAAAACGAAACAGATTGCCGTATGAAACGGGGGGAGTTCATCAAAAGACTCGAGCGGGCGGGTTGCATCCTTTTGCGGCATGGTGGTTCGCATGATATCTATTTCAATCCTGCTACAGGTAAAAAGCAGCCGGTCCCGCGCCATTCAGAAATTGAAGAACAACTGGGACGACATATTTTCAAATTTCTCGGTCTGTCCAGAAAGTAGTTGATAGTCGCTCCAGTATCTGACGCCTGCCTTCGCAGTTCGGACCTGAACTCCGTGAGCTGGGGCACAATTTTCAAATCAGCATGCGAAGCGGATTTCCTGATTGACGCCCCGGGGTACCGCCCGTATAATCGAAAGCATGAAATACGCTGTTTATCTGTGTTCCATCCTGCTGGTCGTTGCCGCTCTCGGCTGCGGCGGTGGATCGAGCAACCCCGTCAGCCTGACGAACACGCCACAGATCGCGGGCATTTCCCCGCAGTCCGGTGGCGCGGGCACGTTCGTCCAGATCTGGGGCGCCTATTTCGGCGCGCAGCAGGGGTCGAGCATCGTCTCCTTCAATTACGAGCCGTGCGTGGTCAGTTCCTGGAGCGACACGCTCATCACCTGCACGATCCCGAACACCGCCCGCACGAACGGCACGTTCGTGGTGACCGTCGGCGGAAAAGCTTCGGCGGCCAGCATGCAGTTCACCCTGAACGCCCCCCAGGTGACCAGTATTTCCCCTTCCGGCGGGCCGTCCGACACCCTGGTGACGATCTCCGGAATCGGCTTCGGCACGAAAAACGACAACTCGCGGGTCTCCTTCAACGGCTACAACGCGACGATCGAAAGCTGGTCGAACTCCTACATCACCTGCCGGGTTCCCCCGGGGCCCCAGAACGGGTCGGTTTCCGTCGTCATCTATATCAATTACGATTACTATGTTTCAACGACGTTCAACTACGTTCTTCCGTCCATCACGAGCATTGCATCCGCGAATTCGAGTTCGACGGGAAACAACATCGGGGCGGAACTCTCCATCAACGGCCAGGGATTCGGTTCCTATCAGAGCGAATACAGCGGTATCCTGACGTTCGGGGGTACCCAGGTCTCTCCCACGGCGTGGACGTCGAACCTCATCAAGTTCCGGATTCCCGCCGGCATTTCAGCCGGGTATAAAACGGTGACGCTTTCGATCAATGGTAAGAGCTATACTTCCGGGTGGAACGTGAACGAGCCGTTCCTGTCGAGTCCGAGCCTTACGACCGTCTATCAGCCTGACGACCTGATCACGCTGTCGGGAAATTATCTGGGAACTCCGTCGGATTCGGTGCGTCCCTCGATACGAATCGTCGATGATTCGGTGACGACGACCATCACACCCACCACTTGGACGGATACCAGTATTTCGTTCTATTCGGGCCTCGAGACGCATGCCCTGTCCGATCCGACGGTGGGTGTAACCGTCTTCGTGGGCGGTCTTCAATCCAATTCGGTCAACATGAAAGTGGAATGAGAAATCGATGCAGGAAACCGTAAAGAAAATCAAGGAAGCTTTGCAGCTGATCGATGAGCTGAAGCGGCAGTTCGCTGTGCGGCGGCATCCCGACGGATGTGGCGCGCTGCTTTACACGGGCGTTGCGGAGTCGAACGTCATCGAGAAGCTGCAGCCCGTGGTCGAGACGAAGTTCGGGCCGGCGTACAAACCGGCGGGTCAGTCGGCGTTGCTGAAGAACTGGTTCGACGGGTTCGTGAAGGGCGTCGGCGGCATCAGGCGCGACCAGACTCTGTTCAGGCTCGACATCACGCCCGAACTGATCTTGTTCTGCGCGTTCTGGCCCTGGGGTTCCGAGCCGGTCAAAACCTCGATCCGCATCGGCCTGCTCTGCTCCGACGAGGACCTCGAAAAGAAGATGGAAACGATGCTCCAGGGATGCTTCTGACCCGGATGCCATCGACGTTTCACCACGAAGATACGAAGATTGCCCCGCAGAGAGTGAAACAAGGTAACATAGGTGGACGAATATTTTTTCCTCAGCGCCTCTGCACCTCCGCGGTGAATGCACGTTTTATCGACATGCCAGTCACAAAGAAACAAAGCGGACTCCGGAAATTTCTTTGTGGCTTTGTGCCTTCGTGGTGAATCTATCCAGGGATCTCTGCTGTTCACTCTTATGATCTGGTATACTTAAAAAGGTAGTGAGTATTACAGGGAGGCGGAGTATGTGCATTTGGCCCCGGAATTCCCGTTTCAGCGCGTTGGTTCTGGCGATGGTTCTCGTTTTTGCGACGATGGCGGCGGATGCCGCGGGGCGAACGCCCGTCGGCCAGGGAGTCATGATCCAGGCCTTCGGTTGGAATTCCCAGTCGAGAGGCACTCCCAGCAAATGGTACAGGCTGATTGGCGAACGAGCCGCCGACCTCGCCGGGTTGGGCGTCACGATGGTGTGGCTGCCGCCGGTTTCACGGTCGGTCAGTCCCCAGGGGTATCTTCCCGGCGACTATTACGACGTCGGGACCGCCGAGAGCCCGACGTTCTACGGCGACCATGACCAGCTCGTCGCCTGCCTGCTCAAGCTGAACCAGGCCGGGCTCAAGCCGATCGCCGACATCGTGATCAACCATCGCTGCGCCAGCCACCAGGATTCCGGCGGCGTCTGGAACGTCTACAACTTCGCCTCCGGGAAAGCCCGCTGGGACGCTCAGATGATCTGCGCCGGCGAGTATAACGGCAGGGGCTGCCGTGATTCAGGCGACAACTTCGGCCCGGCTCCCGACGTCGATCACTCGAACTCGACGGTTCAGGCCGATGTCGTCGAATGGCTCAAATGGCTCAGAAAGATGGGGTTCGCGGGCTGGCGCTACGATTTCAGCCGCGGATACGGCCCGGAATATACCTCTCTCTATAATAAAATGACGACGCCGTATTTTTCCGTCGGCGAGATCTGGACGAACATGTCGTTCAATGGTTCCTACCTGAACCCCGATCAGAACGCACACCGGCAGGTCCTGTGCGACTGGCTCGACAAGGCCGGCGACAAGGCGACCGCCTTCGACTTCACAACCAAGGGCATCCTCCAGGTCGCGGTGAACGGCGAATACTGGCGCCTCCGCGATTCCGAGGGAAAAGCCTCCGGCCTGATCGGCTGGTGGCCCGATCGCGCCGTCACCTTTCTCGACAATCACGATACCGGTTCCCAGCAGAACCACTGGCCGTTCCCCTCGGATAAAGTGATGCAGGGGTACGCTTACATCCTGACCCACCCGGGAACGCCCTGCCTTTTCTGGGAACACGTCTACGACTGGAACCTCCGTGAGCCCATCAGGAAGCTCGTCGATGCCCGCCGGAAATACGGGATCCGCTCCGCGAGCAAACTGGAAATCGTCAAGGCCGAGCAGGACCTCTACGCGGCCATCGTCGATGAAAGCCTCGCTGTGAAGCTCGGCCGGAACGAATGGAATCCCGGTCCGGCGTTCGAAATCCTGGCGAGCGGCGACCAGTATGCCGTCTGGGGGAAAAAGGCGGCCCGCACCAGACGCTGATGTAAAAAATGCAGGAAACGCCCGCGCCCAGATTACACCGTGCGCGGGCGTTTTATTTTGTCCTGGTTCCTGTGTCGTCAACCTGGATTATTGATATCTGCTCATCGAAAGCCACCCGCTCGTCCCGGGATTGCCAGAGCCTGTTCTGAGCCTGCCGCAGGGGTCGAGAGCGAACCTCCCGTGCTTCGACAGGCTCAGCACGAACGGGAATGCGAAAACCTGCGATGTAGTAGCAGGCTGTGGATTAAATTGGTTCCGGTCATCCTGAAGTATCGAAGGGTGAGCGGAACCTCATGAACAGGCTTGTTCGTGGCTCGATACCTCACCACGAACGGAAATTGTGATTTTATCCACAGGCTGTTGGAGGAACGATAGGAAGAAAGATGGTGTACACGCGGATCGCGAGTTTACATAATGTATTATCTGTAAAGTGTACAGAGCCCTTCCCGGGAACAGCAGGGAAAGAGACGCCGGAAGGGGTACACATGGTGGCGAAAATATGTACAGCCTATTTTCCAGGGAACCGGAAGAGTTGGATCGGATCGGTGATCCCGAGGGTGACGAGGTTGAAGCGCAGATTCCAGATGCGGCCAAAGCTCATGAGGATGACCGCTCCCATGGCGAGGACGAAGAAAATCAAAAGCCTTCGTGTGTTCCCTGCATGGAATTGCGAGCTGGAATACCATTCGTTGATATGAAGGAGAACATAACTCGTCGTGGCGACAATCGTGAAGATGAAGCCGGAGAAGCGGGCATCCTGGGCGGCGATGGCCCGAAAATCGCCGATCGGCCCCGTTGCGGCAACACCTGCCCGGGCTGCGATGTTCGCCAGTTCGGGGTAGAACCCGGTGATCCGTTGTGCGAGAAAAGTTGCGACGAGAACGAATGTCCAGGTCGCGATACGGGGCAGGCGATCACCTTCCGAAGGATGGACCGGATGCCAGACGGCGAGAAGGGCGGGAACCGCGAGAAGCGTGCCGTCGCCCCAGATGCCGCAGGCGATGATGCCGGTGGAAATGACCGCCCGCATCAGGGAGCTCGGCCGGTTCCTCGTGGTGGATGCGAGTGCTGCTCCGAGAACGAGAAGAATCAGGAACGACTGGATCTCCGAAAAATACGATGATGTCATCACGAGGAATGTAGCGACGAGAAGGCTGGAGATGAGGCCTTTGTCGGCATAGTGCGTGGTGAGCGGCGGGGACCCCGGCGTTGATTCGGGCATATCGAAGGTGTGGGCAAGCTTCGGAATTTCGAGGGCGAGAAGCCGTATCGACGGGAATCTCGACGCGAGTGGGATTTCCAGGAGGGTGTTCAGGCGCGGGGGGCGGATGGTTCTCAGCAGGTAGAGGCCCGAATCCTGCATGGCGATCGAAGGGTTTTCAAGCATGTCCTGGATGCGCCGTTCAGCCAGGTGGGGATCGTAGGCATACAGGGCGCGGACTGCCGCCGCCTTCACACGGTTGTCCGGTGATGTGGATAACCGGATGAACTCGTCACGGAGATGAGGCGTGCGACAGAGGCTCAGGCCTTCGAGCGTGTTCGCCACGACCCGCGGATCGTAATGCTGGAGAAAAGGCTCGAGCGCGGCCGGGATGCGCGGGTCATTCAATCTGGGAAGGCGCTTCACGAGAAAGGAAATCTTGAAGAGATCCTTTTCGGAGGCGAGCAGCTCGAGCAGGGGGGCTGCCAGAGACGGGGCTTCGGTCTCGATGAGCCGGTCGATTGCCTCGAAAGCCACATACCGGCTGCCGAGGCGCATTTTGTTCAGCAGGATTTCCTGGCGGGTGAGATGGGCCGTGTCTGCGGTGGCGTCTTTCTTCGCTTCCGATGCGATTTCTGAGGCGCGGCGCTGGGGGGAGACCTGCAGGTCGAGCTTGTTGCGGGCTTTGCGGGCGAAGTAGCGAACGTGCGGATCGGGATCGAGAAGGAGCTCCGTCACGATCGGCAGCAGTATGTCCGCGTCGAGCGGGGTGAGTCCCTCATGTGAGCCGAGCGTGTTGAGAATGGCCTGTTGGTCGCTGTCGCTGCCCTTTTCGAGAAGCAGTCGGGCGAACTCCGTCCAGGTCGGTGACACGGTGTCGGTGATCGGCATGTGCGTATCCTACCATACTCTGAAACCCGAACGAATCGTTCGCCGGCGATGCCGATATTTCAGCACATTTTCGCCGGGCATCGAGCCGGGAAGGCCTGGAGAGCCAAGCGGCCGGATGGCATCTCCATTGCTTGCGATGGACTGTTTTTCAATCTGTCCGTGATCGTTGCGATCGGCGGAAACGGAGGCATTCGGATGAACTCAATGGATACCTTCCTGCGCGGGGCGGTGTGCGGTGCGATGGTTGCCGTCGCTGCCGCGGCCGGCGCGGCAATCGACGTGAACGTCGATCGAAGCTTCAATACGGACGTGACCGTGTCGGTGCCGGCACTTCGTTTCACGAAGCTGCAGATTCAGCGGCGGCCGGTGACGGCTCTGTACATGAAGGATGCCTGTCCGACGCTCGTGAAGGGCGAGCCGGAGCTGCCCGTCATTTCGACATTTCTTATGATTCAGAACGAGGGAACGCCTTCGGTGAAGGTTTTCGACAGCTCGTTCGAAACGATTGCGGTCGACGGAATCATTCTGCCGAGCCGCGGGCCGCTGTCGCGGTCTGAAGACCCTTCCTCGGCTCCCTACGAGTTCGGAATGGTCTACGAACGTGATGCCTGGATTCCCGCCGACAAAGACCTGGTCAGGATCGAAAAGCCGTTCATGTTTCGAGATGTCCGCGGCGTCCGGATGACCTTTTCCCCCGTGCAGTACAACCCGGTCAAAAACCAGATCAGGGTCTACAAGAGATTCCGCGTTCGTCTCGAAAACGGCGCCGCGGGAGCTCCGGCGAACCGTCGTCGGAGCGCGGCGATTTCGAGTGTATTCGAACCGATATACAAAAAGACGTTCCGGAACTTCGCGCCCATGGCCCAACGGCTGCCGCGCCTCGGCGAGAGCGGGCGTCTGGTGATCGTCACCCCCGACGAGTTTGCCGACGCCGTCATGCCCCTGATGGTCTGGAAGCTCAAGTGCGGCGTCGAGACGCACGTCGTGAAGCTCGGCGAGATCGGCGGCGCGACGCCTGAAGCCGTGAAAGCCTATCTCCAGGGTGAATTCAACACCAGGCCGTTCACGCACGTCATCCTGGTCGGCGATGCCCAGCAGCTGCCCACGCTGAAGGGCATCAGGGAAGGCGCTGATTCCGACCCATGCTACATGAAGCTTGCCGGGGACGATAATGTACCTGATGCTATTATCAGTCGTATCTCCGCGACGACGGCCGAAGAGGTTGCATACCAGGTGGCGAAGTTCATCACTTACGAGCGGTTCCCGAGCGAGGGCGCCGATGCGGCCTGGTATACGAAGCTGATGGGCGTCGCCAGCTCGGAGGGGACGCCGACGGACTTCGAACGCATGGATGAACTTCGTGCCGCGCTGCTGAAAGGGCGCTTCTCGTCGATGGACCAGATCTACGATGCGAAAACGTCATCGGGCGGTGGCGTGTCGCCATTCCCGCCGCACATGCCTGGCGGCCCCTGGGGCCCTTGGGGCGGTCCGTATGTTGCGATGGCCCGCGACGGCGTCGCGACGAACTCGACGGACGCTGTCGGCACGAGCCCCGGCAGCACCGCTTCCCCAACGGTGCCGGCATCTTCCATGAAGGACCGGATCGCGGCGGGTGTGAACGAGGGGCGCGGCATCATCAACTACATCGGCCACGGCAGCAAGGAACGGTGGGTTAGCTCGGGGTTCAACGTCAGCGACTGTGCGTCGAAGCTCGCGAACGGATGGCGCATGCCCCTGGTGATCAGCGTTGCCTGTGTGAACGGCGATTTCGCCCGCGGAACCGACTGTTACGCCGAGGCCTGGATGAAGGCCGGGGATATCGAGAACCCGCGCGGCGCCGTTGGCTTCATGGGCGCTTCCACCAACATGAGCTGGGTTCCGCCCTGCGTCGTGCAGGCCGAGATCAATTCAAATTATATATTGAACGAAACATACAAGACCGCCGGCGCCCTGATGATGAATGGCGTCATGAAAGGCCTCGAACAGTTCGGCACCGAGGACAAGAGCGAAGGCGTCAGGATCGCCGAGCAGTGGCACTGGTTTGGCGACGGCTCGATGCTCGTGCGCACCAAAACCCCGCGCGGCATCGATGTCCGGGCGGCCGTCGAGAACACCGGTTCCGAGAGCGCCGTCGCCGTGACGGTGGTCGATGCCGACGGCAAGCCCGTCGAGGGCGCCCAGACGACCTGCTATACCGAGCGCTTCGAGGCAATGGGAACCTGCACGACCAACGCCGAGGGCAAAGCCGTGGTCGTCGTACCCGCGACGTCCGGAACCGATGGGTTCATCACCGTCGTCGGACCGAATCTCATGCCTGTCGTCGATCGGAAGCTGACATTCTGAGTTCACCTGCCGGTTCGCCGAATTTTTACCATGGGCGGCAACCAACCGCTCCACCACAGCAACGAAGAGACCCGGGCGTCTGGTGGAGAAGCAATCATCGCGTCTCTGTGATTCGGCTGTTGTGAAATCTGGTCTGTTGCATGGCGGGCGGGAGGCTGGTATCGTGCTTCTGTCATGAACGAAACACGGACGTGTGATCACGACTCCATTCTGGAAGCGGCCAGACATGCTCTGGCTGACGAGGCGGAGGCGATTCGCGCAGTCGCGGCCAGGCTGAACGGCGAGATTCTGCGTGCCGTCGATCTGATCCTGACATCCCGCGGGCGGTTGATCGTGTCAGGGATGGGAAAATCAGGCCTGGTCGGCAGGAAGATCTCGGCGACACTTTCCAGCACCGGCACGCCCTCGTTTTTCCTGCACCCGGCCGAGGCGCTTCACGGCGATCTGGGCATGGTGACGGAGCTGGACGTGCTGCTGCTGCTCTCGAACTCCGGCGAGACCGACGAGATCGTGCGGCTGATTCCCTTTTTACGCCGGATCGGAGCCCGCATCATTGCGCTGGTGGGGAACGTGGCCTCGTCGATGGCGAAGGCGGCCGACGTCGTGCTCGACGCCACCGTGGCGCGCGAGGCATGTCCGATGAACCTGGCACCGACCAGTTCGACGACCGTTGCCATGGCGATGGGGGACGCGCTCGCGATCGCCCTGATCGAGGCGCGCGGGTTCCGCGAGAAGGATTTCGCCTACCTGCACCCCTCGGGAAGCCTCGGGCGAAGATTCCTGACGGTCAGAGACCTGATGCATGCCGGCGAGCGCATTCCGTTCGCCCCGCCGGGAATGCCCCTGAAGGATGCCATTCTCGCCATGTCGCGGGGCGGATTCGGGGCCCTCGTGATCGCGGACCAGGCGGGCTGCCTGCTCGGTGTGTTCACCGACGGCGACCTGCGCCGCTACTTCGAACGCTCGAACGGCGCCCTCGACGTGCCGCTGTCGACCGTCATGACGAAACAGCCTCGTCGCACCTCTCCGGACCGCCTCGCCATGGAAGCGCTCAAGACGATGGAGGAAAAATCCATCACCTCGCTTCCCGTCGTGGACGGCGAGGCCGCGAACGTCGTCGGTTTCCTCCACCTGCACGACATCCTGCGCTCACGCCTCGTCTGAGACCCGCGTCACCCGAGGATACAAAGGACGTGAACCCCACCCTTGGCCAACCATTCTTTGTATCTTGCCGGTGAATCGGTTTCGGCATGAAAAAACCGCCGGCGGATCGTGTCCGGCCGGCGGTTTGAGTGTTTTATCAGTCGGCGAGTGAGTAGGTCTTGTTCTCGACGCGGACTTTGCCTTCCTTTTTGAGGGCGTTCATGACCTTGATGAGGCGCTGGTAGCTGGATTCGCCCAGCGACTCGGCGATCGCGGCCATGCCGGCGCCGGGGTTCTTCCCCAGGTAGGAGAGGACCGTCTGCGGGGCGATCGGGGCCGGCTTCGCAGGGCGCTTGCCGCCGCGGTTGCGGATACGCCGCTGCAGATAATACACGCCCTTGCTCTCGACGACGTCTTCGGCTTTGACGAGCTTTTCCATGACGTTCTTGAACAGGGAGCGCTTGGCGTCGAAATGCTTGGCCAGAGCGGTCAGCTTGACGCCGTCCGTCTTGCCGTCGAGGAAGAGGAAAATGTCGCGGGGGGCGGGAAGCGCCTTGCGCTCGGCCCGGACCTTCGCGGCTTTCGTGCGTTCCTGGATCTTCTTCTTGACCGATGGAGGCAGGGGTTTGCGGCCGGCCTTGCGGCGGAGAACCACGGTTCCGGCGAGCTTCGCCGGCTTGCGGCCCGTCGGGACGGCATGCAGTTCGAGACTTCCATCCAACAGACCGCGAAACACCTTGGCGAGACTTTTCAGATTCATGGCTTTCATTCAATCTCCTTTATCGGATGCGATTTTTCCTGTCTCATAGTGCTGCATGGCCGATTTCAGAACCATAATGCAACGTAAGGAGATACTACGATAAATAAATAGTCTTTGCAAGGTTATTCAAAAAAAAGAACCGCATCATTATCTGATGCGGTTCTTGAACGATTTGTCGGAAGATTATCTGATTCCGATGGTGGCGACCATGACGGCCTTGATGGTATGCAGGCGGTTCTCGGCCTGGTCGAAGACCTTCGAATATTTGCTTTCGAATACTTCGTCGGAAACCTCCATGGCGCCCGTTTCTTTCGACACCTCGGTCTTGTCGTCGTGGAAGGCGGGGAGACAGTGGAGGAACATCGGGTTCTCCTTGCCGGTCAGCTTGATCATCTTCATGTTGACCTGGTACGGCTTGAGGAGCTTGATGCGGGCGGCCATCTGGGCCTCTTCGCCCATGCTGGCCCAGACATCGGTGTAGAGAACGTCGCAACCCTTGACACCCTTGGCGACGTCGTCGGTGACGGTGATCTTCGCCCCGGTTTCGGCGGCGAATCTCTTCGCGGCGTCGACGATGGCCTTGTCGGTGTGGAGCGATTTCGGGGCGACGACGCGGAAATCCATGCCCATCTTTGCGGCGCCGATCATCAGCGTGTTCGCCATGTTGTTGCGGCCGTCGCCGACATACGCCATCGCGATGCCCTTGAGGGTGCCGAACTGCTCGATGATGGTCAGGAAGTCGGCCAGGATCTGGGTTGGGTGATAATCATCGGTGAGACCGTTCCAGACGGGAACGCCGGCGTATTTCGCGAGGCCGAGAACGGTTTCGTGCTTGAAACCGCGGAACTGGATCCCGTCGAACATGCGGCCGAGGACGCGGGCCGTGTCGGCGACGCTTTCCTTCTTGCCGAGCTGGATGTCACCCTTGCCGAGATACTCGGCGTGCGCGCCCTCGTCGGCGGCGGCGCAGATGAAGGCGCAGCGGGTTCGGGTCGAGGCCTTCTCGAAGATCAGGGCGATGTTCTTGCCTTCGAGGTTGCGGGGCCGGATGCCGGCGCGCTTGAGCCGCTTGAGGTCGGCCGAGAGGTCGAGCAGATACTGAATCTCTTCGGGCGAATAGTCATCGAGCTGGAGGAAGTGGCGGCCTTTCAGGTTGACGGGCATGTCGTTCTCCTTTTCCTTGCTTCATGCTTTTTCGTCGGCGCTGTACCCGACGCGCTTCATGAATATCATGACGTTCCGGAATTGGCAACCGCGCCACCTGCAACCTGCGAACAGGGGGCGCACCGCGATGCGCCCCCTGCGGCCATATAACGATGCAAATATAAATTATTGGGGACTGGGGCGCGGGGGGGAACAGAAGGCGGCCCAGGAACAGTCGGCACAGGGGGCGGCGGGGCCGGGGCTCCAGGCGCGCTCGGCCCGGATGCGGGCGACGGTCGCCGCGGCGGCCGTTTCGAAGGCCGGCAGGTCGGGATCGACCGGCTCGAGCCGGGCCCCGTCCGGCGTCAGATACAGGATCGAAGCGGAGGCAATGGTGAGTAACCCGCTTTCGCCGAACAGGCCCCGCCGCGCCGCGGCGAGATACAGGGCGAGTTGTCGCGCATACGCATCATGGATGCCGGGCGAGTAGGCGTGGGTTTTATAATCAATGATATGTATATCGCCGTCGCTGATGTCGATGCGATCGGCGAAGCCGCGCAGAAGGAACGGGCCTCCGGCCGGGGCCGGCCCGTCGATCTCGAGACGCAGGTTGACTTCTGCCTCGAGATGCGAGGCGTCTGTTGTGGCGAGCGGACAGGCCAAATAACGTTCAAGGATCTGGGACGCGCGATCCCGGCCTGAGAGCCCGTCATCGCCATGCAAGGGGAGAATGCACGCGAGAGCTCCGAAAAGCCGTTTCCTGCGCTCGTCAGGCGACAGCGCGGAGACCGGGGTGCCGTGATAGATACGCAGGGTGCGATGCACCAGGTTTCCGACCGCCGGACCCCTGGCGTCTTCCGCGGGCCTGTCGAGAGGCGCAACATGACGGTGCCTGAAAAAATACCGCCGCGGGCACTGTTCAAAGGCATCGAGGTCGGCGAGAGAGAAGATCTCTTCGCGGCCGGTCGGGCTGACCGGCGCAGTGTCGCGCGCTTGCGCGGCCCGCTCGCGGCCGAATCGCTCCGCAAGGGCGATGACCTGTGGCTGGATTTCCCCAGGATCGACAGCCGGGATGTGAGGTGAAGGTGGAGCGTGGGGCGGCAGGGAGCCGGCCTCGAGCCAGGCGTTTGTGACGAGATGCCATTCTTCGACGGGGCGGACGCTGCCGATCCCGGGTTGCGAACGGAGCATTCCGGCCAGTTCGCAGAGGGCCTGCTTTTCCAGGTCGGCATCCGTCGCCGCACCGCTGATCACGAGCACGTCGCGGGCGCGGGTGAGGGCGACATACAGCTTGCGACGCTCCTCCCCGTTTGATGCAGCTTCATCGGAGGCGAAAAAGGGGTTCAGGATGTCATCCGGACTTCTGCCGGCATCGCCCTGATGCACGATCAGACCCTGCTCCCTGGTGACGTGGAGGCCCTGCTCGCGCTTGAACGCGCGGGTGTGCAGGCGGGGCAGAAACACGACGGGGAACTCGAGACCCTTCGCCTTGTGGATGGTGAGAATCTTGACGGCTTCGCCCTCTTCGAGGCCGAGCCCTGCCTCGTCTTCGTCGACTCCCGTTTCGAGCGTCTTCTCATGGTAGGCGAGGAAGTCCCGCAGCGTCGTGAACACGCCGTTGGCCTCGAAGGCCCGGACGATGCCGATGAATTTCGTGAGATTGTTTTCGAGCCGGCGGCGCCGGAGGTCGTCCGCCTGGGACGCGGCATGCTCGAAGAAGCCGGCCTGCTCGAGAATGGCGTAGACGAGGTCCAGGACGCCGAGAGAGCCGCTCATCGCCTGAAGCCGGACGAACAGACGTCGGAAAGCGCTGATCCGCTCCGGCAGCGATTCTTCGGGAAGCGCGAGCAGGTGGGCGAGCAGGCTGATGCGCTCCTCGCGCCTCTCCCGGAACAGCCGCGCCAGTTCCTCGTCGGAGAGGCCGTATTGCGGCCCCGTCAGGATCGTCGCGAGCGAGGCATCGTCGTCGGGCCGCACCAGCAGTTTCAGGAAGGCGAGGACGGCGGCGATCTCGTGGCGGGCATAAAATCCGAGGCCGCCCGACATGACGTAGGGAATGCCACGCATCAGCAGGGCGTCTTCGTAGGCACGTGGCAGCCTGGTGACCGAGTTCACGATGATGGCGCAGTCACCATAGGTCAGTGGTCTCGGGCCGTTCCGCCCCTCGATGCGCAGACCGCCGCCGACGAGCGCCCGGATCATGTCTGCGACGGCGTTGGCTTCCGCGTTCGGGGCCTGCGGCTGCGCCAGAAGACAGGCGACGGGTTGCGGCCGGGGCGATGGCCCGCGGTCGGCTTCCTGGGCGGGTGGGGGATTTTCTATTCCTGATGATATAAATTCGTCGGCCAGCGTGAGAATCTCCTGCACCGACCGGTAGTTGCGGTTCAGCCAGATCGTCCCGGTCGACGGGAAGGAGCGGAAGGTGCCGATGTCGGCGCCCTGAAACCGGTAGATGCTCTGCTTCTCGTCGCCGACGACGGTCACGTGGCCGTCCCGGCCCTCGATGAAGCTTGTGATGATGCCGAACTGTTCGCGGTTGTTGTCCTGAAACTCGTCGATGAGAAAAACACGCTGGTCGGGGTCGAGGCCGGACTCCCGCTGGGAGGAGATGAGGCCGGCGCCCCGGCGGAGGATCTCGTCGAAATCGAGCAGGTGACGCTCTTCGAGTTTCTGGAGATACCGGCTGTAGAACCGGAAGAACCAGGTCTGGACCAGGCGCTCGACAGGCGCGGGCGGCGCGGGCCGCTCGCCGAACTTCTGGTCGGAGAAACGCTGGAAGCCGGACGGAGAGAGAAGATACCGCCGGACGGCGCCGAGCAGGGCGGGGAACAGGCCCGTGATGCGGTGGGCGAGATCCGGGCCGAACGCTTCCGGGCCGTCGAGGAGGCCGGCGGCATGGGCCTGGCGGAACTCCTCGAGAATCTCGGCGAGGATCAGCTTGCGGCCGCCCTCCGTGAGAACGGCGTCGCCGCGGTCGAGGCCGGCGCCGAAGGGGTCGCGCCGGAGCCACTCGCCGAGGAACGCGTGGAAGGTCGAGACCTGCAGATCGCGAAGGATCGCCGCGCCGAGCCCGCGCTCGGGAAGGGCGAGCCGTTCCTTCATCTCGGCCGCCGCCTTGCGGGTATAAGTGATCGCGACCAGCTCAGACGGCCGTATTCCCTGGCGCAACAGGGCGACGATGCGCCGCGTCAGCACTTCCGTTTTGCCCGAGCCTGCACCGGCAGCAATCTTCACGAAGCCGGACGGCGGCTCGGTGACCGCGAGGCTCTGGTCCGGGTTCAGCCGTTCCAGCAGGTCGGTCAGGTCAATCCGGTTCGGCATCGGGTGTCCCGCTTTCTTCCTGGGTCGAGAGCCGCAATTGGTCGAGCCGTTCCTGGCAGAACGCCTGGAACTCGCAGCTCTTGTTGGGGGACCGGTTCAGGCAGGAGTTTGCCGACGGGGCCGCCGACGGCGCGCAGTCGAAGATGCGGTTTTGCGAGATCTCGTTCATCAGCCGCTCAACCGTGTCTTCGAACGCGGCGAACCGGCCGGGGTCGATCTGCACGGCCCAGTCGGGCCCGGCACCGAGCCCCAGCATGCCGGCCTTCATGAAACCGGGCTGAAATCCTTTATATTTTTTCTTGTATGGATCATCCTTGGGATACAGCGTCGTCGCGCAGGCCTGCGAATAGCCAAGACATTTCGCCGCCAGCAGGTAGAACGGGAGCTGGATTTCCGACGGGGGGCCCGCCTCTGGAAACGCCTCCGACGCGAGTTTCGAACCCGATTTCGAGCTGCCGGTCTTGTAGTCGATGATCCAGAGCGTGTCGTCGGGGGCGTTCAGCCAGCGATCGATGCGCCCCTTGCATCGATGGCCCCGGAACTCGAACCGGATCTCGGCCTCGACGCCGATCGTCCCGGTGGCCGGAATCTGGCCGCTCACGTAGACGGCTTCGCGGTAGGTTTCGAGCAGTTCACGCGCCTGGCGGCCGTAGAGGGTCCGCTGGAGGACCGGAAGTGCCTCGAGGTGTGGTTGTCCATGCTCCGCCCAAAGAAGATCGAGATCTTCGAACGAAGGCGTTCTGCCGCCGGCGAAGGGGCCCTCGGGGCGGTGAAGATGCTCGAGGCAGGCATGGACGGCGTTTCCGAAGATGAAAAAGGCCTGGTTCTCGACGCGGGCGTCGCGGAGCCGGAGAACGTGCTTGAAGAAGAACCGGCGCGGGCAGTCGAGGTAGTCGCGCAAAGACTGGGCCGAGAATCGGAAGCTGGCCGGAAGCTCGGCCTGGGTCGGCGGTGCGATACCGAACCGGCGCGGGGTCAGCGGGTCTTCCTGCGAGCCGTCGCCGGTATCGGCGGCGGCCGTGAGCCGCTCCAGGTCTGGCCTGAGCTCGTCGCGGGCAGAGTCTGAAAGCCGTGCAAGCCGCGTGCGGAGCTCGCCGATCGTCAGGGCGCGCCGTTCCTGCCAGTCGCGGACGGGCTTGAGACCGAGTTCGGAAAGAAACGGGGCGGGCAGCGCCGGGTCGGTGCCGATGCGGCGCGGCAGGGTCATGATCAGGCCTTCCTCGGCCCGGGTCAGCGCGACGTAGACGAGTCGCCGCTCCTCTTCGAGGTGGTCCTCGTGGTCGGAGGGGTAGGGGTTGAAGAACCGGATCTCACGGCTTTCCGCATCGACGGCCCGCTGGAGGGCGGCCAGCCCCCGGGATCCGAGCAGGAGGCTCTCACGGAGCCTGACGGGAAACTGCCCTTCGCACAGCCCCGTGACGAACACGACCGGGAACTCGAGCCCCTTCGACTGGTGGACCGTCATGAGGCGCACGCCTGCCGGCGCCGAAGCCGCGCCGTCGTCGTCCTGCTCGAGCGTCGAGGCGTAGTAGGTGAGCCATTCGTCGAAGTTCGGCATCAGGTCGATCGCTGTCGCGGGGCGGCCGTGCTGCTTTTCCCAGACGTCGCAGAAGTCGTCGATCATGTTGCGGAATCGCATGACATGCCGGGCGCCGGGCGCGGCCGGGTCGGCAAGCAGGTGCGGGACGGTGAGCAGGAGCCGCGCGAAGAGCGAGACCAGGGGCAGCTCGATACCGTCGCGAAGAAGCCGTAGCGTTTCGCGGAACGCTGCCAGCCGGGAGAGGGTTTCCGGCACGGGCCCGGCTGGGTCCTCGGAGGCGTCTTCGCGCGGCGATCGTGCCAGAAGCTCGTCGGCGGCCTGCTCGAGTCCCATGCCCGGCTGGAGGGAGGCGAGAAACTGCTGCGCCCAGATCTGGTCGAGTCCGAAGACCGGCGAGGCGAAGGCGCGCCGCAGCGGCTGCTCGCGTTGCTCGTCCGGGTTGGCGGCGGCCTGGACGAGTGACGCGAGGGCCGTCACCTCCTCGGATCGGAAGAATTTCATATCGCCTGCTATATCGAATGGCACGTGGAGGGCGCGCAGTGACTCGGAGATCAGGTCGATCTGGTAGTTGTTCCTGACCAGGACAGCGACTTCGGACGGCGCGAAACACCGGTGGGCGCCGTAGGTCAGGAGTGCGGCGATCCTGCGGGCGACGAGGCGCGACTCCTCGAGCTCGTCGCGGGCCTCGAGAAGTTCGAAAAAGCCCTGCCGGTCGCTCCTGGGAACCAGTTCGTCGGCGGTGGCCTCCGTCGCGTTCTTCGGGGGCGAGTCGGACGAGAAGCGTTTCGACCAACGGAGTCGCCCCGCAAGGCCGAGAATGCATGACGCACTGCGGTAGTTACTGCGCAGGGGAAAGAGGCGCGCCTTGAACTCGCGTCTGAACGCGCTTTTCCCGCCCATCATCCCGGGATCGGCGCCCCTGAACCGGTAGATGCTCTGGCGCGGGTCGCCGATGACGGCAATGCGCGGCGCCGGCTCCGGGCCTGCTTCTCCCCCCTTGAGGAGCTTCAACAGCAGATACTGGGCGGGGTCGGTATCCTGGAACTCGTCGACGAGGACGACGCGGAACTGCCGGCGATACCGCGCGGCGGCATCCGGCGCGCGCAGAACATCTATCGTAAGTGATATTAAATCTCGGAAGTCGAGAAAACCGGTCCGGCGGCGCTCGGCTTCGTAAAACTCGTACAAAAGCAGGAGCTCGTCGAGCCGCTGGCGGCTTCTCGGGTCGATATCGCCCCGGGCGATCGCCTCCCGGAGTTTGTCGGGAGTCACGAGGTTCGATTTCAGCAGGGAGATGAAGGTCAGGGTCTCGAGCTGGAACCCGCGCTTCGTCAGCACTCTTCCGAAGACGGGAAAGGTTTCCGGCGTCAGCCGCGCGCAGATGCCCGACATGAGCAGGGCTTCCTTGAAGCCGGTCAGCAGCCTGAACTCCGGGTGGATGCCGACGCGGAAATACTGCTCGCGCAGCACGCGGGCGCAGAACGAGTGGAAGGTCGAGATCCAGCACTCGTCGTAGCTTTTCGGGTGATACTCCATGACCCGCCCGCGAAGCTCGAGCGCGGCTTTCTCCGAGAAGGTGAGGGCGAGAATCTCCTTCAGCTTCGTCCCCTCGGCGAGCAGGCGGCCGATCAGCACGGCGACGGTGCGCGTCTTGCCCGTGCCCGGGCCGGCAACGATCATCGTCGGGCCTTTGAACCCCTTGACGATCGCCTTCTGCTCGTCGTTCAGTTTTTCGAAATCGTCTGCCAGCACGGTTCGGGCCTTTCCGGAGTCAGCGCGGATACAGCAGGTCGAACTGGGGCGAGCCCGTCGCCGCCCACAGGACCACGAAGTGATGCACCAGGTCGGAAATCGCCAGCGCTCCGCCGAGCACGATCAGGCGGTTCTTCCATGTTTCGTCTTTCACCGTGGCCGAAACGAGCAGGAGCGCCAGTCCGACCATGCCGTGATGGACGCGGATGCCGAGCGTGAGCCGGCCGATGGTCGCGGCCGTATCGCGCGTCGCCTCCAGTCCGAGGCCGAACCGCAGGAACGCGGTCACAGCCTCGAAAAGCGCAGCGAGGGCCAGCGTCGGTTTCCAGAGGCTCAATCGTCGTCGTCCGTGTCGGGAAGTTCCGGCGTTTCCGGGGCGTCGTCGCCGGACGAGGTCGGGACCTGAAACTCAGTGCTCAGGCTGTTTTCGAGGTTTTCCAGCATCCGGTTCGTGCCGGCCGCATTTTCATCCGCCTGGCGCTGATGGCCCTCATGCATCTCGCGCATCGACTCGTTCGTGGAATCGATATTCTCGTTCATACCGTCGATGAACCGGTCGTGCGATTTCTGGTTCTCGTCGAACATCTGGCGCATATCGCTGTTGAGACGTTCCGTGTTCTGGTTGTGCTGGTTCGTGAAATCCCGCCGCCACTGCTGGTGCGCATCATGAGATGCCTTGAGCGTGGCGTTCATTTCCGCGATATGGGCTTTTTCCTGCTCTGACGCGCCGGGGCCTGCCTCGATGGGCTTGTATTCCTCCCACTCCGGCATGGTGTCGGTCGCGATGTCGGTCCAGGTGGCGAGCTGCTGCCGCTCGAGATGTCCGATCTCGCCGGTCGTTCCGAGGTCCGGGGCCTCGACGCGGCCGAGCTTCACATCGTGCCTGATCGTTTTGCTGCCCATCCGGATGTCGGGAGACGAGGGCCCGCCGTCGCGGATTCCGATCCCGCGTTCGCCGGGAATCCGCTTGCGGGAAGCGTTCGCCGGTGCCTCGGCCTTGACGGGGTCGACGGGAGCGACGTAGAAGCCGGTGCCCTGGTCTTTTCTTCCCTTCAGTTCGCTCGTGACGGTCAGCTCGCGGCGCGTGCCGTCGCGCTCGGGGGAAGGGGTAGTATAACTGATTCTATATCTTCGCTCGAGCATCATCCGTGCGCTGATCGCCTGGAAAATGCCCGCGAGCTGATCGGCCGACGGCGCGCGGAGCAGGGCGCCTTTCGTTTCGCCGGCAATCTTTTTGAGGAAAGTCTCGTCGATGTTGGTGCCGAGCGCGACGCAGATGACGCGGATGTTGTTCTTCCGGGCATGTTCGATGACCTCGACCGCCTTGTGGGTCGAGAAATCCGGCGTTCCCTGCGGACTCTCGTCGCGGCCGTCCGTCAGCAGAACGATCGTTTTCCGGTCGTCGAGCTGGGCGGCCGAGCGAAGCTGTTCGCAACTCTGATACAGGGCGTCGAACAGGGCCGTTCCGCCCCAGGGGCGCATTTTCCTGATGCCCTCCAAAAGCTTCCCCGGTTCGCGGGTGAACTCGGTGACGAGATCGATATCGCTGGCGAACGTGATCAGGGAAATCCGTGCCGGGCCGTTCATGCCCTTCACGAACGCCGCCGCCGACTCCTTCACCGTGCCGACGACCGGCTCCATGCTCGAAGAACGGTCGAGCAGAAGGGCGACGTATGGCTCCTTCCGGACGAGTTCGACCGCGAACGTGGCGATGGGACTCCGCCGTTCGCTCAATCTGAACGCATCGAACGTCAGTTCCGTCGCATCTGGGGTGTAAACCCGCATCGTGACACGCACCTTCGGATAATCGATCGACGTGACGTTTTCGATGACGGAAGAAAAGCCGGCATCAGTGGCTGAAACAGGAATGAGGCTGCAGGACAGGAACAGACATGCGGCGCACAACAGCCGAAACAAGGTTCCTCTGGCTGGACGGTTCATGATGATAACCTCCTGATTCCACGGGGCAGTGTAACACGCCCGGAGAGGGAAGAGACAATACCCCTGGCCGCGCTTTCCCGCGAATGATGGCGAAGAGGCCTTGCGGTTATGCGCCGAGGCCGCGAAAAGTGGCGCACCCTTTGGCGGCGCTACTATTAGCCTGACCATTCCCGGCGGAAGGGGCGGCAAAGAGGCGATTGCTCAGCTCAGACGAACCTGGCCTGCAATGCCGGCCTTCGCTTCGAGCGGCTATTCGGATGACCCCGCCATGGCGAAACCCGCCGGATACGGTTTTACCGACAGCATCCGCAAACTGTATCGGAGTGAAGATCTCGACGCCATGCTGAATCGGCACAGTTCCCTCCCGGTGTCTTGAAGCAAGCATCCCTGATGTCATGCCGGAAATAGTTAAAGCGGATATTCCCCGAGCATCCGCGAGCGGCATTTGGCAGCATTCTGTGTGTGTGCAGGTGAGACATTTGCGTGTTCCACGAGTATGATAGGGAGGGCGCGCAAAGCGTGCCCAGGGAGGACCGTCATGGCGAAGACGCAGGATGATGTCGAACTGTTGATGGGGCACTTGTTGGAGCCGGTTCGGGAAATGCTGAAAGAAAGCGGCGGGTTTCTGCCGTTCGCGGCATATCTGGACAAGGCGAAAAAAGTTCGGAAGTTCATCGGCGAGGGCAAAAGTGAGCCGGATGAGCTTACGGCGTTTTTCGAGGAGAAACTCCGCGGGTTTGCCGAGGCGAAGAAGGCAGTCGCAACGGCGATCGTCAGTGACGTGCGGGCCGTCCCGCCCGGGAAACGCAAGGAAAGGGACTGCGTCGCATTTGCGCTCGATCATGCAGAGGCGTATTCGGTCGTTGTTTTCCTGCCATACGAGCTGGACGAGGAGGGGAACGCAGTGTTCGGCGAGTTGTTCGCCATCGATGGGGAAAACAGGATTTTCGGATGAAATGCACCCTCAACGAACAGGATGTGGAGATCGAACGTGGGATAAGTCTGAGCCGCGTTGCCGAGTCGCATTGCCCCGGTGCGGATCTGTTCATTCTGAACGGGTATCCCGTGGGTGGCGAGACACATCCCGAAGAGGGCGACTCGATTGTGTGTGTCAGGCGCGGGATCGTGCCGACGCCGGAAAAGCTGGATGCGCTGCTCGCGGCACGGCACACCCCACGGGTGCACGTGAAACTGAAGAATGCCTCCGTCGGCATCGCAGGCTGTGGTGGCCTGGGTTCGACGGTCGCGCTGGCCCTTGCCCGAGCGGGGGTGGGGCAGCTCATCCTGGCTGATTTCGACGTGGTCGAACCGAGCAATCTGAATAGACAACAGTATTATATCGATCAGATCGGCATGCTGAAGGTCGAGGCGCTCAAGGCGACGATCGCGCGGGTGAACCCGGCGGTTCGGGTCGAGACCTGGGGCGAGAAGCTCGTTCCTGGAACCGTGGCGTCCGTGTTTGGCGGCGTCGATGTGCTGGTCGAGGCGTTCGACAGGGCCGACCAGAAGGCGATGCTCGTCGATGCGGCGATCAAGGCGTTTCCGGACAAGCCGCTCGTGCTGGGCTCGGGCATGGCCGGGTGGGGCGGAAACGACCGGCTGCGTACCCGCGTTTCCGGCACCATGACCGTGTGCGGCGACGAGGCGAGCGAGGCCCTGCCCGGGCGCGGGTTGATGGCCCCCCGCGTGGGCATCGTCGCGCACATGCAGGCCAACCGTGTCATGGAACTCTTGCTGGGGCCGGATGAAGGCCTCGGCCCGGAACTCGTAACGGGGATATTCGACGAAACATGCTGAAGGTCAACGGCGAACCGCTGAAATACGTGAAAGACATGACCGTCTCGGACGTCATCAAGGCGAAAAAGTTCTCGTTTCCGCTGCTCATCGTGAAGATCGACGGGGTCTATATCCCGCGCGAAAACTACGACGTCACCCCCGTCCCGGACGGGGCTGCCATCGACATCATTCACCTGATCAGCGGCGGGTGATGGGATAGAGTTGCATGATCGCCAATCGAAGATGGGCGGGAAATCAGCGGTGGTTTTGCGAATAATCGGGTTGGGGCGATTGTGGTATGATGCCGCCGTGATGAGGATGTCGGTATGACGGGTGAGACCGCACCGGGCGGAAGCAGCCCCGCGAGCCTGTTCCTGCCGGGCGACACGCTGCTGCCGGAGGTTCGGCGGGAGATCAATGCGACGTTGAGGCCGACGTTTCTGGCAGGGGCGTTGTTTGGCTTCATGGCTGGGGGAGTGCTGGCGGGTGCCGGGCACCTTGGTTCCGTGCCTGGCATGACGATTCCGGCTCTCTGGGCGTTCATCTGCGGTTTTGCGGTGTTCTGCCTGTATCTGCTAGCCCGGCGCGACGCCATTCCGGCGGAGAAGCCATGGATCGTGGTTCTGCCGTTGGTTTCGCTGCCCACGGCCATTTTCGTCGTTTCGTGGGCCCTGTTGCCGGCCGGCACCGCGACGTATCTCACCGGGCCGCCGTCGTACCTGTATTTCTTCCTGGTCGTGCTGACCGGGTTCTGGATGCAGGCGCGGGTTACTATTCTATCAAGTATATTTGCCGCTGTCCAGTTCTTCGCCGCGTACCAGTTCGCGCGGGCGCATCTTCAGCATGTATCGGGGCCCGACGCGCTGTTCCTGCAGGACTTGAAGGACCCCATGCTGTGGGGGTTCAAGGCGCTGATGCTCGTGCTGACCGGTATCGCCGTCGGCGTGCTGTCCCGGTCGGTGAGACGCATGATCGGGCGCATGATCGAGAAGGAACGCGAGCGCTCCTATCTCGACCGGCTGTTCGGCCAGTATGTCAGCCCGGAAGTGCGCGACCGGCTGATGTCATCCGAGGCCGTGCGCGGCGAGACGCGCGACGTGACCGTGCTGTTCTGCGACATCCGCTCGTTCACGACACTCTGCGAGGGCCTGGCGCCGTCCGCCGTCGTCGACCATCTCAACCGGTATCTCGACGAGATGGTCGCCTGCATCCAGGCCGAGGGCGGGGTGGTCGACAAGTTCATCGGGGACGCGATCATGGCCACGTTCGGCGGGCTCACGCCGCTGGCGTCACCGTGCGAATCAGCCGTGAAAGCGGCTCTGCGAATGCAGCGGGAACTGGCGATCCTGCGTTCAGAATGGACGCTCCGGCAGGTGCCGCTGCTCCGGTCGGGAATCGGCATCCACCATGGGCCGGTCCTGCTTGGCCCGGTCGGCAGCGAGCAGCGGCGCGAGTTCACCGTCATCGGTGACGTCGTGAACACGGCGTCGCGGCTCGAGACGCTCACGAAGGAGCACGACCGCCCGATCGTCATTTCCGGGGCGGTGTTCTCGATGCTGTCCGGCGAGCTGCAAAGCCGGTTCGGGCCGCTCGGAACGACCCAGGTCAAGGGGCGTGTCGGGGCGGTCGAGATTTTCGGCATATCCCCGCAGGCGTGGTATGGAGAAGCGTAGCCCATGAGCATTCTCGACATGCGGACGATCGTCTTCGCGACGCTGATCACGCACGGCATCTGCACGGTGATCATCGTTCTGATGTGGTACAGAAACCGCCAGCGGTACGACGGTCTCTTCTTCAACGTGCTGGATTTCCTCTGCCAGGCAGTCGCGATGATCATGCTTTTCAGTCGGAGTTCCCAGCCGCACTGGAGCACCATGGTCGCGACGAACGCGCTCCTGCTGTGCGGAACGTTTTTGGGATTCATCGGGCTGGAAAAATTCACGGGGAAAAGCGGCCGGCAGTTTCACAACGTTTTGCTGATCTGTTTGTTCGCCGGCGTTCATGCCTGGTTTTCGCTCATGCAGCCCGACCTGAACATGAGAAATCTGATTCTCTCCTCGTCCTGGCTGATCATCGGACTCCAGGTCTTCTGGCTTCTCGTGTTCCGGGTGGATGCCGGGATGAGGGCCGTGACACTGGGCGTCGGACTGGTATACGGCGCGCTGAACCTGCTGAATTTCAGCCGGATCGTGCATGCCCTCGCGGTGGGAAACGTGGCGCAGAACTGGATGCACTCCGGGCCGTTCGGAACTTCCATCATGCTCGGGTACAAGCTGGTCATCATCTCCCTCACCTACGCCCTCGTGCTGATGGTGAACAAGAGACTGCTGATGGACGTGGAGTCGCAGGAAGAAAAGTTTTCCAAGGCGTTTCACTCCTCCCCCTACGGCGTCATGCTGACCCGGGTCGAGGACGGCCGGATCTTCGAGGTCAACGAGGGATATGCGAAGATGAGCGGCTATCTGCCGGAGGAGATGATCGGCCGGACAACGGTGGGGCTGAACCTCTGGCTGTCGGAAAACGAGCGTGCCGCCTTCGTCCGGGAAATTGCGGCGAAGGGGGCCGTGCGCGATTTCGAGGCGACGATGCGGCAAAAGTCCGGAGGGTTCCGAACGGTCCTGCTGTCGTCCGAGAAACTGACGATCCATGGTCAGGACTCGCTGTTGTCGACCATCAGCGATATCACCTTCCGGAAACAGGCGGAAGCGGAGCGCGAGAAGCTGATCCGCGAACTCCAGGAGGCCCTGACGAACATCAAGACGCTGAGCGGCCTTCTGCCGATCTGCTCCGCCTGCAAGAAAATACGTAACGATACAGGGTATTGGGAACATATTGAAGAGTATATATCCAAGCATTCGGGTGCCGATTTCAGCCACGGCATCTGCCCCGAGTGCGCCAGAAAAATGTATCCTGAAGTGTTCAATAAAAAATGAATATCGCGGAGGTTGAAGCATGGCTCGCATCACGGCTGAATCGACGAATATCATTTCCCTTCTCCGGAAACTCGAGGAGATTCCATCGCCTTCGGGGTTCACCGATGAAATCGCGCGCTGGCTCCTGGAGACCGCCGCGAAAAAGGGCATTTCGGGGTGCCTGACCAACAAGGGCGGGGTTCTCATCGGCTGTCATGCGGCGCCGACCCTCCTGGTGTCGGGCCACGTGGACACACTGGGAGCGATGATCACCCACATCAACGGTGACGGCACCCTCGCCATCACGAAGATCGGCGGCCCGCTCCTGCCGTCGTTCGAGGGAAACTACCTGACGGTCTGCACCGACGGCGGGAAGCGGTACCGCGGGACGCTCCTGCTGAACAACCCGGCCGCCCACGTGAACCGGGCCGCAGAAACGACCGAGCGAAAGCCCGAGAGCATGCACGTGCGGCTCGACGCCCAGGTGCGGCGCGCGGCCGATGTCGAGAAGCTCGGCATCGGGGTGGGCGACTTCGTCTGTTTCGACGCGCGTTTCGAGCACACCGACACGGGCTTCGTGAAGGCGCATTTTCTCGACGACAAGGCCGGTTCGGCCGTCATGCTGTCGACCCTGCTCGAGCTCGGCCCGGCGAAGCTGAAGAAGCTGCCGGTCTGTTTCTTCTTCACGACCTACGAAGAGGTCGGACACGGCGCCTGCGCCGGCATTCCGGCGTCGGTGCGCGAGATGCTCGTCGTCGACATGGGCGTCGTGGGCGACCGCGTCGCGGGCGACGAGTATTCCGTCTCGATCTGCGCCAAGGATTCTTCCGGGCCGTATGATCTGGGAGTGCGCAGAACACTGGTCAGCCTTGCCCGAAAGCGGGGGATTCCCCACAAGGTCGACGTATTTCCCTTCTACGGCTCCGATGGGTCGGCCGCGCTGAGGGCCGGGCACGACCTGCGCGTCGGCCTGATCGGTCCCGGTGTGTCCGCATCGCATGGATGCGAACGGACGCATGAAACCGGCCTCCTGGCAACCAGGAACCTGCTGGTGGCGTATCTCGAGACTCTCCCGTAAAGGGCCGCGCTGAGAACCGAACGTCACTACGGCAGGCAGTGTCCCGTTCCGGCTCAAGGGCGCAGAAGAAAAACCGGGGGGTGGTGCTTTTCAGCATCACCCCCCGGCGTGTTCCAGGATCGAACGCGGGTTCGAGAAACCTCAGTACCCGGCTTCCTTTGCAAGCCCTGACAGCGTCCTGAGATAGGCGCCGGACTCGTTCGTCAGTTTCGTGTATTTCTGAACGGCCGCGTCGCTACTGATGTAGGCGGGCTTGCGGGAAAGATCGTACTTCGCATACGCAGCCTCGGCATCGCGCAGAGACCGGCGCTCGCTGCTGGTATGCTCGTCGATATAGTCGGTCTTGTGCGAGGTCAGCCAGCGGTATTCGCTGTCGAGCCTGTCGACCTTGCTTCTGAGGGTGTCGAGGCGCCCCTGGTAATCCGATGAGCTGCCGGATGAACTATATGGGTCGGTATTCGAATCCGACGAGCCGCCGCTGTAAGGATCGGTATTCGAGCCTGACGAGCCGCCGCTGTAGGGATCGGTGTTCGAACCCGACGAACTGCCCTCATAGGGATCGGTGCCTGAACCGGATTTGTTCGAGGATTTGCCGGCGTAGGGATCGGTTCCGGAAGAGCCGGAAGAACCGCCATAGGGATCCGTGTTGCCGGAACTGCCCGAACCGCCGCCGGCAGGCGGGTTTCTCATCTGGTAGTCCAGATCGCGCCTTGCTTCATCGAGGGCTCTGCGCTTGGCGGAAAGGTCGCGCTGGTAGTCCGACCGGGCGTTTGAAACCGCCCGATCATAGCTGGCCTGCCATGCTTCAACGCTTCCGCGGGCCCGTTCCCGTTCAAGCATGAAGCGCTGATCGGCCGCCTGTCTGGACCTGTCGAGAGCCTGGCTGTTTGCCGCCTGGATGTTCGCGGCAGACTGGAGGATGCTTCGCGATGCCTCGGGCTTGCTGCCGCCGTTTGCACGAACATCGACCGCCTTGCCGTAATCCTTGACCGCCTGGGGATGGGCATTGCCGTTGTTCAGCATGGCCTTGCTGATATAAATGTCGGAAACCCTGCCCGGAAGCGACGGATCACTCGATGCAAGCCGCATCAGCTTCCACTGGTCGATTTTCGTGAGGGCGTCAAGCTCTTCCCGGGTGTTGTGAAACCCGTCGAGAACCTTCAGCAGCGACGCGAGCGAATCGGCGTCCTTGCCCTGCTGATGCTGACAATCCGCGATACCGTTCCATGCTTTCTCGGACATCGTTGCCGAGCCGGTCAGCCCCTTGTACTGGGCAATGGCCTTGTCGTATTCCTTGAGCCCCTGATAGGCGTTTCCAACCCTCCAGAGGGATTTGTCGTCGCGAAGGCCGTAGGCGTCCATCAGCGTGATGGTGCGCTTGAAATCGCCTTTCTGGTTCGCTCTGTCGGCGAGCTCGAGAAGGCTGTTCCGGATCGCTGCGGTGTTGCCGTTCACCTGGCTCTTGGCGGCCGGAATCAGCGAGCCTTTGAGCTCATCCATGCGCTTGTCGATCCTGCTTTTTTCCTTGAGATCGAGAAGGCCGAGCTTGCTTCGGGCGACGATGAGATCATCGATTTCGAACGCATACTTGAGGATCTGCTCTTCGGCGGCCTGTGAATCCTTTTCTTTTTCGATGATGCCCCGGAGCTGCGAATCGGTCATGGAAGAGGGAACCGCCGCGGAATCGGACACGGAGCCGCCATAATGGCCCTTGATCGCCTTGACGACGAAGGCGCGGCCTTTGATTTTCGCCGAAACGGAAAGAATCT
>CAYMEN010000012.1:0-100248 GCA_964389325.1 uncultured bacterium
CACAACGGGCCCAAAACCGTCAAACCGGTAACGGGCCCACCGGTGATGACAGAGTGTTCGAGGGGGATCGTGTTCAGCCAGGTTTGCAACGCGACGAGAAACACGTTCGTCGCGAGGCCGTACCAGAAAACGAAGATCATCCAGCCCCACCACGTCCCGCTGGACCCGAGCAGGAGCAGAAGACCGGCCCGCACCGGCGGCAGCACCAGCAGAACGGTGCTCAGGCCGAATTGCGAGATCAGCCGCGAGATCGAACGGCTGACCGAGACGATCGCGAAGACCTCGACGGAAAGGATCAGGCCGATCATGGTCTTGCTGAACCCGAGCGACTCGAGCGTCAGCGGAAAGATGATCGAGTTGATGCCGAGCGAGATCTGGACGAGAACCGTGTCGATCATGACGGTCAGGATGGCGAAAACCATCCACAACCTGCTGCCTGTCGCCGTCACTGGGCACAAGCCTCTTCGACGGCCTTCTTCACGGTCAGGCGGAAGCCGGGCGCCTCGAACTCCCCTTTCCCGGCGATTCCCACGCGCGCTCCGCAGCGGGCCAGCCAGCGCCGGGCGACGGCCGCCGAGAGACGCCTCGGCGGCACGGGCGTCACGTCGTCAGGGGCGCCGGCGGACAGGACCTCGACGAACAGGGGAAGGCTCAGTGTGGCCGCGATTCCCTTGCGGATGTAGGAGAAACCGAGATCGACCTCGTGAATCTCCTCGCTTTCCATCGACAGGACGAGCGTGAACGGCCCTTCTCCCGATGATGCCAGGTAGCCGGCGACGATCTGGACGATGAGCCCGAGTTCGACGGGATCGAACGGGAGCTTCTCTGGAAGCGCCTCGTCGATATGCACGTGAGCCGCTCGGGCGAGGTGGGGAAGCCTCGCCGTCACATCGGCCAGGACGCGTGAAAACCACGTCCGAAGCTCCACGTTTCGCGGATGCTCCATCGGTGTGGTTCTGACGAGGGCCAGATATGCGGCGATCGCGACGGCGCACCCGTTCCTGTCGGGAGTTCCCCTGCCCGGGTGCATGCCTTCGTCATGGAAGAGCTCCTCCATGCTGGCGGCGCATGCCCGCGTTGTTGGCGACGCCGGGGCTTCCTGAGGGGAACACGTGCGCCCGAGAAACGACAACAGGGAAATCTCGCGCCGGTCGGCATCGTTCGCCAGCGCGACCGCCCACTCGACATCCCCGAGCATCTCCTGGCGTCGCTCGGAAATCTGCAGGATCTGCCTCCGGAAATACCACACCAGCACGCCGAAAAAGATGCCGAACAACACGGAGATGATGGAAAGCCGCTTCAGTGCATGCTGAAGCGGTTGCAGCCGTTCGTCGAGGTCGTCGAGGTCGAGATCGAGGCCAACGGTGCCGACGAAGCGGCGCTGAGAATCGAAGAATGGCGCATACGCGCTGATGAAGGTGCCCCACCGGTCGGTGTATGGCTCGTCGTCGACGGTGGCGATCTGGTCCTTCAACGCGCGGATCAGGCTCGGGCTTGCGTCGGGATAGGGAGACATGATGTCGGGCGGCGGGTCGGGCGTGCCATTTCCATCAATATCGAACTGGGGACTGTCGTCGACGACGAAACAAACCTTTCCATCGGCCAGCATGTTGGTATAGGCGTATCGGACATGGGCCGAGGCTTCGCGAAACGCTTCGAGCTTGTCCGCCATGGCCCTGAATTCGGGGCTTGTCCGTTGAGCGGGCGACGTGAGGAGAAGGTGGGCGTCGCCGTCGATCGAGAGGGCCGCCGCCGACGCCAGGCGGACCAGGCCCTCGCGGATTTCCCGAAGCACGGCTTCCCGGGCCCGGAGGTAGGTGAACCAGGTGCTGGCACACAGCGCGACGATCATGGCCAGGGCGCAGATCAGCCCTTCCAGGGACGGTCGTATTCGCGGCAGGGGGATGGCACGGGTCGAAAGCGAGCGCATCTCGAAGTGCGCCGGATCACGGAGTTCCATGCGTCTCTTTCCCGGGCGCGATCGCCTGGTCCGAATCGCGGGTCCGGACCAGGTCGCTGACGAAGGCGTCGATTGTGGAGGGCGTGACGCTGGGCATGATGACCAGGTGCGCGATGTCGCGGGTGACGGCCAGGTGCCAGCGATGCGCGACGGCGGCCGGTGGACGCCGGATGACGACCGTGTTCGACCAGGGGTTGGCCCAGGCCGGCCAGCCGGCCCCGGTCAGCGCGGCGATTGTATAGCGTGTCGTATCCGCGCAGCGGCGGGCCCACTCCGAAAACCCGTTCCGGCCCTGCCGGCGGACGGTCTGCCACAGAATCAGCACCGACAGTCCGTTGCGGGAGCCGGAGATGGTTCCGTCGAAGGAGCCGATGTAGTCGATGTGCCGGCGAACGCGATCGATATTCTCCCGGCGGGTCAGGAGAATGCCGCAGGGAATGCCCGAGCCGATGAACTTGTGGCCGGAGACGGCGACGCTGTCGATCGGCAGCGAAAAGTCGACGCGCGGCGCGCCAGGCAGAAACGGAAGGAATCCGCCGAACAAAGCGGCATCGCAATGAATATAATATCTATTGATATTCTTTCGCCGCAGCGTCCCGACGATCCGGGAAACGTCGTCGATGGCGCCTTTCATCGTCGTTCCGATGTTCGCGTTGACGATCACCGCCGGCGGCCGGAGGCGGGAGAGCGTCGCCTCGAGGGCGTCGTAATCGATCTCGCCGTTCGGGCTGCTCCTGACGACTTCCCGGCTGAGGCCGAGCAGGCGCCCGGCTTTTTCGACGCTGTAGTGGGAATCCTCGGAAAACAGCAGCGGGGCGCCCGGGAAGCGCTCGCGGCCCGTGAACAGGCCGTGCAGGTTGCTCTCGGTGCCGCCGTTGGTGATGTATCCCCAGCCCTCCGCGGTCGGCAGTCGGTAAATCTCGCTGAAGAACGCGATGACCTCGCGCTCGAAATCGCAGGTGTGCAGGCCGAAATTGCCGATCTCGGGATCGCCGATGTTGTTGACGACGAGATCGAGAAAGGGCGCCAGGTTCCGATGATCGAGCAGCTGGTTGTTGGGGTACCCGAGGTAGGTCTCGCTTTCCCGCCGCAGACGGGCGAGAAGCTCGTCGAGACGCTGCTCCCAGGCGTCGGCGGGAGCGGGGGGGGGAGATGCGTTTTCGGTCACGGTCGAATGGCCTCCCCTTCGAGATGCAGGGCCTCGAGCAGGGCGCCGTTGTCGAGAATTTCGTCCACGGAAAAATCCCTTTCGAGCATGTCGTTCTCCTTCAGAAATTCATGCACCGAGTGCAGATAGCCCCGCAGCCCGTCGGCAGAGGTGTTCCGACGGGCCTGGGTCGCGGCCGGATGAATCCGGACGGACCGGAACATGTCCCGCATGTCGGTTTCGGTGTACGGGCCGTCGGCCTGAAACGTCCGGCCGTTGAGGATGTGCCTGAATGCATCCCAGTTGCGCGGGTCGTGCAGCCATTTCACGGCCTGGATCCAGCCGCGGAAAATCTTCACCAGGTCGTCCCGGGGAATCGCCGCGAACCGATCGCTCCTGGACACGACCCCTTCCGGGATGATGCCGGCGAAGTCGGCGCTGGTCACTCCCTGCCGGCCCTCGCCGTCTCGTTCGGCCCGCAGGGCCTCGGGATCGCAGTTGAGAATGACGCTGAACTTCCCCTCGATGAAGGCATCCGCCAGATCCTGCATGGTCAGCTCCTGGATGCGGACGTCGGCGATCTTCAGGCCCCACTCCCCGAGGAAGCGGTTCAAAAAGAAGGTGACGGAGGGCTTGGCGAGACACACGCCGATCGGGCGGGCCTTGAGCCGGGCAACGTCGAGATCGCGCTTGACGATGATCTTGTCCCCGCCGTGCGACCAGTCGGTTTCACCGAGGATTTTCACGTCGATCCCGTCGAGGTGCATGCCGACGATGCTTCCGATCATGTCCATGCAGAGATCGACGTCTCCGCCGGCGATGCCTCGATACATGGACGGATTTGTCGGATACGAGACGACGGTGACCTCGACGCCGAGTTTTTTCCAGAACCCGAGCTCCGAGGCGACGTGAAGCGGGGAATAGGCGATCCACGGCACCATGCCGAACCGGTAGGCGCGGTTCGTGCCGGGGCCGGCGGACCTTTGCGAGGCCGGTCCGGTTTCCGAAGCGGTGCGTGCGGCAACCGATTCAGCCGGGGACGAAGCGGAGGCCGCCGGGATGGCGCTGGCTGCAAGGCGCGGGCTTGCCACCAGCAGCAGAACGAGAACCGTCCGCAGCAGGGCGGGGAAGAGCGCTCGCAGGCTTTTCGCCGGCTTCGTGTCAGGATTTCTTGCCATGGTGAGGCTGCTCTTTCCCGTCCGAATCGTGCCGGACAGCGAGCTTTTCGATGGCCGTGCGGATGTCGGTGAGGACGCGGAGGTGGTCGGATGACCGCTCCTGGCTGATTTCCCTGGCGAGCCGGAGGGCTTCGAGAACGGCCTGGGCCGAGGGCTCAGCCGCATCACCGGCTTTTTCTCCGGCCGGTTCGGCCGGTGCGTCGTCGGTCTTTTCCGCTTCCGGGGCGGTTGTTGGCTCGGAAGCAGTGATGCGCATCATCCGGATGGTGATCGCCACGAGGAACAGCAGCGCCAGGAAATTCCAGAAGACCAGTCTGCCGACGGCCTTGCGACTTTCGTCGGCCTTCCATTGGAGGTTCTTCTGCAGGTTTTCGATGTTGCAGCTCGTCCCGATGATCCATCCGAGAGGCTCGAAGAGTCGTGCGTAGCCGAGGTGCGTTTCCAGGCCGTTCTTCGTCCCCTGATGGTCGAACTCGAAATACCCGGCACCGGCCGCGGAACCGGCGATGCCGAGACCGCCGGGCAGGAAGGTCGCGCGCGGATTGTCGGAGGATTTCCTTCCCACGAGGTCTGCAACCGGGTGGACCAGGACGACGCCGCGAATGTCGTGAACGAAGAAAAAGCCGTTCCCGTTGTCGTACCGCAGCGCTCCGACCTGGGATTTCAGCCGGGTGATGGCGTCGCGAACCGCCCCGTCGACGAACACGCCGCTTCCCAGCACCCAGTTCCACTCGGGAACGCGCTGAACGTAGGAGATTTTCGGCAGGTTGGGAAGCCGGACACCGTTCGGAAGATGGCGCTCCCAGAGGTAATCGAGGAATCCGCCGCCGCTGCTCGCGACTTCCGCCGCGGCCACGAACAGGTTGTCGGCCCGGTTCCGGGCGCAGTCGAAGGCCGGGCTGTCGAGGACGGAGCCGTCGAGGTCCGGCCGCAGCGGGTGCAGGATCATCTTCGGAAACGGCTGATCCTCGGTCTGGATCCAGACGTAATCGTCCTCGCTTCCGAAGCGGAGCTGCCGGATCGTCGAAATGACCCGGCGCTGTGCTTCCTGCAGGGTCATGGTGCCGCTCGAGACCTGTTCGATCTTCCGGTTGATGTCGTCCATGATGACGGCCAGCACCCCCTGGAGAACGCGGCCGTAGACCTGCTGCTGATACGAAAACTGCGTGGCCTGGGAATACCCCTGCTGGACCATCGAGCAGACCAGGTCGACCTGGTTCTTCAGCTCCGACGCGATCCGCTCGCGTTCGTCCTCGGCGCTGTGCTCGAGTTGCCGGCGCGACTCCGCCCGGACGATGGAGATGCTGATGGCCATCGAGGCCCCGATCGCCAACAGAATCAGGATGACCGCCGTCGATATGGTTCGTGCGTTACCGGACATCGCGCTTCATTTCCTTTCAGAGCCTTCGAACGTCATATATCGTCAAGGATAGAAAAACCAGGCCGTCACCACGAAGAGCGTCAGCATGACGGACGGCCAGTAAAACAGCTTGGGAAGAATGTTTTCCCGCATCTGGAGCCACTCGACGCGGTTCGTCCAGCCGTAGGCGATCGAGTCGATCGAGACGAACAGGAACACCAGATACGTCAAGAAATAATAGAAGTCCATATACATGATCTTCTCTATTTCCAGCCGGCCGCGCAGGTCGATCTGCGCGAATAGGACCACGAAGAACAGGGCGGCGGCGACCTGGACCGTCACGCTCGAGTTGAACCCGACGCGCCCCGCGATGCCTTCGTCCTTGGTGTGGATGAACAGGATGGCGAACATGAGGATGATGACGACGAAGATCGGAAGGATGCAGCTGATGAACGCGTCGAGGAACTCGCGCTGGATGACCACGTTGTACCGCAGCTCCGGTGGAGCCCCGCTTCCGCGGCGCTTGGAAAGCCCGAAATCGGTGTTCGCCTCGAACGGGGAGAAGCTGAAATAGCTGCTGCCGATGCGCCATCCCGGAAGGATCATCGTTTTGCTGATGCCGGGCGTGAACTGCGGGTTCATCGACTCGAACGACTGGAAGTCGGGGACGAGGACCACCGGTCCGGACATCTGTTTCGGCCACAGGCGAAGCCACACCGACTGCATGTCGAACGGGTAGGTGGCGTAGTTGAACGTCTGCCGGACGATCGTCTGGAAGGACCAGCCCACCACCCGTTGCGTGCCCTCGACGGCCTCGTAGACCTGTTCCAGCGAGCCTTCCTGGGACTCGGGGAAGAAGGCGCCCGGCTCGATGCCTTCGGGGGCGGATGCGGGCCAGCGCTGCCAGATGAAGCCCGTGAGTTTCACGTTGATGGCGCTCTGGAACTCGATCGATTCGATGTACACGCCCGTGGGAATGTACAGGGGTTCCGGCTTCCCGGCCAGGCGGCAGTGGGAGGCGTAGTCATTCTGCAGCCGCGCCAGCACCGAGGACTCGTGCACCTGGGTTTCCTTCGCGTCGCGGTATTCCCCGAGCTGAAGGGTGAACCACCAGATGGCGGCGATGCCGACCGTGAAAACGAGCGAGATGCGGATGCTGACGTCCCAGCCTTCGGTTTCCAGGTCGCCGGGCTGCCTGGTGACCCGCACGAGAATGAGGAACATGAGAAAGAAACAGAGGGCGAGGATGACCCGGTACATCGACCGCTTCATCTGCATCGTCGGGCGCATCAGCGGCTCGCTGAGATACGCCGAGCCGACCGACCAGTCGGTGTCGGCAACCGGCGCGCAGAATGTCAGAAGCTTCTGGCCGCTTTCCCCGGATTGCAATTCGATGAATTCGGACCTGCCCTGGGCGACGGCTTTCCCGAGCTTCGCCAGGTCGGGCGTGTTCTGCTCGACGGCCAGTTCGAACAGGGTGCGCCCCGCTTCGACGAGTTCACGGCGCGGATGGATCAGGTAGCGGCCTTCGCGGGAGAGAAGGAAGGAAAAGCCGTGCCGGCCGAGGCCGACCGTTGAAACTTCGTTCTGGACGAGACTTCGGGTGACGTCGACCCAGACCTTGCCGACGGTGATCCTGTTGCCTTACCCGTCGGTGTGAAAGATCGGGAACTCCGCAACCTCGATCAGTTCACCGGGATCGATGCTCGACAGCCGCTCCCGCGAAGTATAGAGGGGAGCATGGTTCCGCACGTCGGGGTCATCGGTCAGCGGGTGGAAGGCCACGCCGATCCCGAACATCTTCGGCTCGAGCTCGAGAGCCTCCTGGAGACGTTTCGAGATGTCGCGCTGGGGGACTTCACCGGTGTTGATCTCTTCCGCGATGTCGGCCGCCGCCTTGCGAAGGCTGTGGCTCAGCCGTGCGATGTCCTCCGCGGCGCGCGCCACTTCCTTCCGCCCGTTTTCGGTCGCCTCGCGTTCGAGACGGAACAGGTTCCGCACGAAGTGGGCGGTGTCGAACGTGCCCAGCAGCAGGCAGCAGACAGCCAATCCCATGAAAATCCAGTAGAGCCGGTTGCGAAGCATCTGTTCTCGATTCTCTCGTCGGCGGGGGCTTTCCCCATACAGGTGTTCCGGAACGGCCATGACGACGGCCATGGCGCGTTCCACTGTAACATGGATGTCATCACTCTCCAAGTATCTCGAAGAGTCGCCCGGGAAGGCCTCGCAGCCTATTGGAGCTTGCCAGGCATCATGGTTTCAGGTATCACTGGTCGTGGCAGTTCGATGAAACGGGAGGAGAGTCATGCCGGGAAAGCTGTCTCCGATACGTATTGGCGCGTTGGTGTCGATTCTCCTGTTTCTTTTCTTTGCCGTTTTCTCCTGGTGGCCAGGAAATGAAGCCAGGTTGCTGACCTGGGAACTGCTCTCCTGCAACCTGGAAGATTCGGACACCTACAGCCTGGCTCCATTCGGGGACCGCTTGTGGGCGGTGGGCGAAAACAACCTGTGGAGTTCGAAGGACGGGAGCGTCTGGCAGCGCGTCCGGCCCACGCCAGGGAGGTTGCGCCCGCCCGGGTCGTATAGGCGGCCGCATGCCGTGGAATTCAAAGGCAAGCTCTGGATCCTGTATGGGAGCGGCAAGGACGATGTCTGGAGCTCCGCCGACGGTGAAAACTGGGAACTTGCCTGCGATCGGCTTCCCTTGTCCATGGACGACACGAGCCGGGTTGCCGTGTTTCGAGATCAACTCTGGGTCGCCTCGAACATCAGCGCGCCCACCCTCATGTGCACGCAGGACGGCAGACGCTGGCGGGAAGTTCCCATGACAAAACCCTTCGACTCGGTGGGACCGGCGCTTCTCGCGTTCAAGAACCGGCTCTGGCTGGCAGGCTCCGCACCGGGACAGTTCTCGACATCGGAAGACGGAATCGAGTGGCAGCGGGTATCTTCCGGCTTTCCCGGGGGCAGGCGGGACGGCTTCCAGTGCATCTGCTTTGATGACAAACTTTGGGTCATCGGCGGCTGGCGGCCTTTCGGCTTCTTCGAAAAGATAAAACACGAACCGCTATTTTTCCTCTCCCTCCTGAACATGCAGGGAAGTTCCTCGAACCCGAAATACCTTTCGGACAGCTGGTACAGCAGCGACGGGGTTACCTGGGCCTGCAATTCGAGAGAGGAGAAAAAGGCTTTCATACGCCACCTGGCCTTCGTCCTCCGGAACGCCCTGTGCCTGATCGGCCACGCCGGCAACTACGGCCCGAAAAGCTACATTTCCGGAACCCTCGATACCTTGTGGAAAATGGCGAAACCCTGATTCACCCTCCTCACGGGAACCTGTGTTCTAGATGTTTGCCCTTGACGCTAAAATGGAACTTCCTATCCACCAAGTCCCCGCGCACATTCCTCAAGCGCCATTCGGCCTTTTTGAGGCAATCTGCCGGCCCGCCCCGTTCAACGTGTCGCCGGTTGTCGCCACCCGCCGGGACCATGGTATCGGCCCAAAACCCTATTTGACAAGCGGGTAGAGGGTATGATTCTGTGGAAGCCACGGGCGGACGGGAGTCCGCAGAAGGGGTGACGGCAATGGAGTGGTGGATCTGGCTCGGCAACCGCTGGAACGGCGGGTGGTTCGAGCTGGGAGCCTGGCTGGGCAAGCGGTTCGGACGGCCCTTCCACCTCGCCGCCGCGATCGTTTTCACGCTGCTGGGCGTCTTCGACCTGCTGGTCTACCCGGTCACCGACACGATGCGGCTGGCGGCGTATGACACCATCCTCCACTACCGCCTGTTCCCGCCCGCCCCCGATCCCGACATCGTGATCGTGAACATCGACGAGGGGAGCCTGGCGGCGATGGCGAAGGAATACGGCCGCTGGCCCTGGCCGCGCCAGGTGTTTGGCGAGTTCGTCGAACTGGTGGGGAAGCAGAACCCGAAGGCCATCGTGTTCGACATCCTGTTCAGCGACCCGGACCTGTTCAACGCCGAGAGCGACGCGGCCTTCGACGCGGCCATCGCGGGAGCCAGCCAGACGTTCTTTCCCATGCTGCGGCTCGACCCGGCCAACGACCCGCTGAGCGAGATCAAGGCCTCGCTCATCCCCGGGGTGAAGACTGGCCCGGCGGGACCGCCCGGCACCGACCCCACCATCGCCCTGGTGCTGCCACATTTCCCGGCCGCCCTGGCCAGCCGGCGCCTGGGCCTGCACAACATCCAGACCGACGATGACGGCGTGGTGCGCGAGTATTCCGTCTGCCGCGACGAGAAGGGCTGGATCCTGCCCTCCCTCCCCGCCCGGATCGGGTGGGAACTGGGCTGGCCGGTTCCGGCGGCCGGGCGCGTGCTGCTGAACTGGCGGGGCCCGCCGTTCTCCTACCGCTACGTCCGGTTTTCCGAGGTGTTCGAGGACCTGCTGCGGAAGGAGAAGCGCCGGCCGGCGGACGAGTTCGCCGGCAAGATCGTCATCATCGGGTCGACCGCCCCGAGCCTGTTCGACTTCAAGCCGACGCCCATGAGCCTGACGCACCCGGGCGTGGAGATCCTGGCCACCGCCATCGACAACGTCAAGCACGGTGATTTCCTGCAGTTCCCGGGGTGGCACGTCCCCTATTTCCTGCTGGCCATGGCGATCATCTGGTGGACCGCGTGGAAACTGTACCGGGCGACCAGCCCCGTCCTGCTCGACTGGTGGTTCGGGCTGTCACAGACCGCGCTGGTCGGGTGCTCCTACGCCAGCATCAACCTGGGCACCACCTATATCAACCTCACCTGCCCGGTCTCGCTGGCCCTGGGCTATTTCGGCGTGGTCCGGTCGTATGCCTCGCTCACCGCCAAAGCCCTCGACCCGAGCATGGTCCGCCGCGCCGGGCGCGAGGAAGGGACCCGCCAGGCCGCGGTGCTGCTGATCCGGATCGACACCGAGGAGATCAGCGACTACGGCTGGGCGCTGGTCCGGGCCGGCCTCCTGCGGGCGGGCAAGGAGGACAAGAGCATTGAACTGATCGACGGCAACCAGCGCGGGGTCTGGGATCTCTTCGAGAAGACCTTCGCCGTCTGCTGGATGGCCCCGCGGGAGGACGTCGCCGCGCGGGCCCGCTTCGAGGCGGATGCCCAGGCTGTCGTGGCGGCCTTCCCCGGGTTGCGGCGCCAGGTCTTCACGGGGGCCGGCGAGGCGTCGGCCTGGTTCCTGCACCACGGGGTCATCACCTGCGGGGAGGCTGCCGAGGGCAGCTGGCGCCGGTTCGTCGCGGAAGCCGTGCTACAATGGGAAGCCTCGCGGGAGGGAAAGGGAAACGCATGAGACGGTTTGCCATCCACTGGTTCGTGGCTGCCCTGGTGATGGTCTCGGCCGTTGCCGGGACCGGCACCGCCGAAGAGGGAACCGCCGCGCCCCCGGACGACCGGGGACAGGCCGTGAAGCCCGAAACGATCCGGGCCGAACCCTTCACCGATGCCCGGGAAGTGGGAACCCTGGCCAAAGGGGACCCGGTGGAGATCCACGCCCGGGATGGCGGCTGGCTACGCATCAGCAGCAACGCCGGGAACGGCTGGGTGCGCATGCTGGGCATCCGCCGCGGGGAGGCGGGCAAGGCCCGGTTCACCGCCGAGGGGGTGCTGGGGTTGGCTTCCGGGCGCGCTGGCACCGGAATGGTGGTGGCCACGACCGGGATCCGCGGCCTGAACGAAGAGGATCTGCAGGCGGCCCGATTTGCCGGGGTGCAACTGGAGCTGCTCGAATCCTTCGGGGTGACGCGGGCCGAGGCCCGGAAGTTCGCCGGCCAGGCCTCGCTGCAGGCCCGGTCGATTCCGTATCTGCCGGGGGAGAGGTCGCGATGAACCGATGGCTCACGGGTCTGCTGGTGTTCTGTCTGGTGGGCGGCGCGGCCGCGGCCGGCGGCGCGGAAATCAAGGAGGTCCTGCAGGGGATTCTCGGGAAGCCGGCACCCGCATCGGGCACTGCCGCCGCCCCCGCCCGCCCGGGGACCGCCCGCGACCAGCTCGTGGAGAAGCTCAGAACCCGCCTTCCCGCGCCCCTGCAGAAGGTCGAACAGGAACTGCGGGGCGTGTCCCGGGAGCAGGAGATTGCCATCGGACGCCAGATTGCCGGCAACCTGCTGGGAGCCGTGCCGCTGGTCGACGACCCGGGTCTGCAGCGCTACGTGAACCTGGTCGGCCGCTGGGTGGCCGAGCAGACCGAGCGCGCCGACCTTCCCTGGCATTTCGGGGTGCTCGAGTCGCCCGCGGTCAACGCGTTCGCCGTGCCGGGCGGCTACGTTTTCATCACCCGCGGCCTGTACGCCCTCCTGCGGGACGAAGGGGACCTGGCCGGGGTGCTGGCCCACGAGATCGGGCACGTGCTGCGGCGGCACCACCTGAAGATCCTGAGCCAGGGCCGCCTGCTGGACATGGGCCAGGACCTGGTGGCCAAGCAGATCGCGTCCAGCGGGAAGATCCAGCAGTTGATCGGCCGGGGCGCCGAGATCGCCGCCCGGTCGCTCGACCGGAAGGCGGAGTTTGATGCCGACCAGATCGCCGTCGTCCTGGCCGCGCGGGCCGGGTATGACCCGTTCAGCCTGCCGGCGGTGCTGCAGCAGATCGGCCATTTCGCGACGGCGGACGACCGGGTCGCGCTCCTGTTCAAGACGCACCCCCATCCCGACGCGCGGCTGGAACAGCTGGACGAGCGGATGGGCTCCCGCTTCGACCGGGTCAAGGGGTCGGGACGGCCCAACCGCCTGTATCGCCTGAAGCCGGCGGCAAGGCCCCGGTAAAGAGTTTGTGCGCGATTCGGCGCCGTTTTTCGAAAAAGAAGGCGAATCGATGTATCAGGTTTTATATCGCACTCTTTACGAAAAGGGTTCGGTGCGCGTTATCTTTGAACTGGTGCCGGTTCAGGGCAGTTACCGAATCATCTCGACCAACGTCGAAGTCGCACCCGGCAACCTGCGCCTCAGGCCATACTGATAGAAAAATCATGGGTATAGTATCTGATGTAAAATATGAATCAGATGCTGGTTTTTCGAGGTGCACAAAGACAGATTTGGGGCGGATTGAGGTCGATTGCGTGATCGATGACGAGGGGGGCATGGATGACGTCGACTGACACGGCTCGCAAAAACAGCTCCAGCGCTCTGCAGGGCTATCCGGGCTTGCTGACCGAGGTCAAAAAGCGCATCCGTTCCGCCCTATACGATGCCACGAAGCCCATCGGTGTAGCGACCTATCAAATCACGAAAACACTGCCCAAGACGTTGAAAGGGCAACTGCCCTTTCCGAACGAGATCGCCCAGTTGCTGGAGGAGTTATGAAACCGACCGACGCCAGCGAAAAGGGGCTGGAAACCATCATCATCGGCCTGTTCATAGCCACTGCTTGTGGCGCACGCTCGGAACGACATTCTTCGCCATGTTCTATAGCCTATGATCTTCATTGAAATCCCGATATGTTGCTCTGAAAAAGCACACCAGGAGAATCTGACGCCCGATCAGGTGGCAATTCTCAAGCGCCTGGTGAAAGGGGAACTGAAATGAAAAAGGAACTGTTCGATCGGCTGGTGACGAGCATCAAGCAGGCCGGGAAGATCAACCGCGGCGAAGAGCCCCCAAGTCGGCGTTTCGATGTCACCCCCCTCGACATCAAGAAGCTTCGCGAGGATCTACACAAATCTCAGCCTGAATTCGCCGCGATGATCGGCGTGAGCGTCGCCACCCTCCGAAACTGGGAGCAGGGTCGGCCGCCATCCCATCGGGCCGGCCAGGGCCTTCTGAAGGTCGTATCGGCGAACCCGAAGGCGGTTTTGAAAGCCCCGGCTGCCTGACCGCCTGCGGCTCACGCACGACCCGATGTTCTCCGCGATAATCTGGTGAAAAAAATCCTCGCAGGCCGTGCCAGACGGCGTGCGAGGAATCTTCAGTGGAGCTGATCGGGATCGAACCGACGGCCTCTACAATGCGAATGTAGCGCTCTCCCAGCTGAGCTACAGCCCCTTGGGTGATTTTGAGTATACCTCAGGACGGTTTGATTTTCAAGAGGCATTTTCAGGGAGGGGGCTTGATGCCTTCAGGTTAATCACCCGGTTGCCCTTTTGCCCTGGGGGTGTCGAGGGGGGGCAGACGCTTTCGAGGGGGAATTCGTGCTTCGACAGGCTCAGCACGAGCGGGGAGGGGAAATGGGGTTTTGGTGTGAGAGGAATCAATGGTGGCGGTACACTGAAATTGTTGCCAGACGGGGAAGTGGCGGGTATGCTTGAGACACACGGCTATCGCAATATCACACAGTGAAGGGGAATCAGCATGAGAAACACGACGTGGCGCGCCGCTGTTGCCTGCGCCCTGCTTCTGCCGTACGTTCTGTCCGCGGAGACGGTCACGGAACCGCCGCCGGCGTTTCAGATGCCGCCGGTCGTGGCGCAGCCTGGGCCTCCGCCGCTTCCGGGTTCGCCGGATACCCCGCTTCTCAGCAATGACGCTCTGCTGCCCGCGCCGCCGCCGCCGCCTCTGCCCATCAGCGGCGCGCTCCCGGCCGTTACCTCGCTTCCGGGCGTGGCCTCCGCGGCGCCTCAGGCCGAAGCCGTGACGAACCCCGTGAGCTTCCAGCCGCCGGTCACGGCCGTCATGCCGCCCCCGCCGCCATCTCCGGTGGCGCCGCCGCCCTCTGCCGCTTACCCGCCGGCGCCCATGCCTGAGCAGCTGGTTGCCCCGATGCCCGTCCTTCCGGCGTTTTCCGGCGACTCCGCCCGCGCGGACGCGCCGCAGGCCCCCGGAGGGATCGTCCTGACGACGGATCAGGCCGCGGTCGTCCGCAAGCTCTCCCGGAGCCTCGCGGCTCTCCGGCGCCTGGTCGACGATCCTCGAAGCAACGAGGCTCTCGGCCAGGTTCTCAACACGGGGAAAAGCTGCGCGGCCCTGCTCGGGCTCGGTGCGTTTCCCGTCATGCCGAGGTTCGAGGCCCGCTCCGACGAAACGGTCGTGCGCGACCGGTCATACGATTCGTGGGAGTATAGAAAATACGGCGCGTTCCAGACCCGCCTCGACGGCCGCATCCGGCCCATCGCCGGCCATGTTCACGCCGACCTCGCGTTCAAGGCGCGCGGCAGGAGCGGCGTGACCATCCGCGGATCGATGACGCAGGGCGGCGTTCTGGACGGCAAGCTGTCCGTCGAGGGCACCGACGCCTGGGGGCGCCCCTGGAAAATTGCGCTCCAGATGGATGGACTGATCCTGCGCGACGACGGGTTGCCATCCGGCGGAACGCTGTCGCTCACCGGTTCCGATCCTTCGGGAACTTCCAGGTCCGGTCACCTGACATTTCCGGTTCCCGATCCTGCGCCGAAAAAGGTGCAGAAGGAACGGCGCAGAAACGAGCGCCATAGACGTCGATATTGATCGCCTCGCGGCAAAACAGGCCGGTCGTGATTCCCTCGCAGAGGGATCGTGACCGGCCTGTTTTACGGAACGGAAAGAAAACGCAGGCTTCGTCGAAGGCGTATGGCGGGGGCGGCAGACCGCAAGGCCAGCCGCCCCCGCAGCTGTCTAAATGACGTCGCGCATACTGCGTCCTCCCTCCGGATTGCTGACGTTACCCTGTCAATGGCCCGGGGAGAACGCGTGCGATCAGCCTTCGCTCTTCCAGAGACCGTGGAGATTGCAGTATTCGCGCACGGTCACGCTGGCGGCTGAAACGGGGAAGAAGGCCTCGGGCTTGTCGCCCGGCTTCAGATACTGGGTGCAGACCTTGTTGTCGACGATCAGCTGGATCATCTCGATGTAGTGCTTCTCTTCCATCGGGTGGGCGACGCTGCCGACCTTCACGAGAATGCCGCCGTTCTGGCGCTCGATGACCGGAACATGCTTTTCCTTCGACGCGTCGACGGTGTTCTCGGCCAGCTTCGTCATGGGTTCGCCGCAGCAGACGACCACCGGACCGCTGCCGTGGACGACCTCGACGATGTTCCCGCAGTGCGGGCACTTGTAGATTTCGTTTCTCTGGATCATGGTTCGCTCCCCTCAAGAAAATTTGTATCAACGGATTGCGGGTATTATAGGAGACTCACCCGGGGCGGTCAATATGCCGAACGCAAATAAATGAGAGGCCCGGGAAACTCCTTCTGGGAGATCATTTGCCATTCACGGCCGTTGCCCAGAAAATATGGTAATAGATATAAGTCGATGAAATATATCCGAACGCTCATGGTTGCCCGCGGTGAATTTGACGAGCCTGTCTGATGCGGGATAGACTAGATCCGATATATTCCGAGATGATGTGGAAGGACATGAACGATATGCGACGGATTTTCGCCCTTGCTGCCGCCCTGGCCCTGTCGGCCCTCCCGGCCACTGCTGCCGAACAGTTGATGACGGTGACGCTCAAGGACAGGTCGGTCCTTCGCGGTGAACTGGTCGAGTTCCGGAACGGCGTGTACCTGCTGAAGACGGAAACGCTCGGCGAAGTCAAAATCCCGGCCGACAAGGTGCTGAGCCTGAAAACCGGCGATGAACCGTCATCAGAGCCGGGGATGCAGAACGACTCCCGGAACGCCCCTTCCGCCGCGGGCAAGGCGAAGTCCCGGGGTCCGGCCATCCGGGAGGGGGGAGGCGGGGAAAAGGCGCCGCCCGTTCAGGAAGAATCGGCTGGTCCCGCTTCCGACAATCTCAAAGAGCAGCAGAAATCGGCCAACGCGCAGGTCCAGTCGATGCTGATGGACGGATCGTTCATGGATAACATCTCCAATCTCGGCCAGAACGAGGCGATGCAGAACGTTCTCCAGGACCCCGAGATCATGGAAGCGATCCAGCGGGGCGACTACGACTTCCTGATGAACAGTGACAAGATGAAGAACCTCATCGAGAGCTCCGACATGCAGAATATTCTCGGCGGTATGTCACCACAGGACGAAGGTGAATGAACTGAACCTATGAACTTCCCAGCCAGACGCTTCCTGATCTGTTCGGCCCTCGGGTTGGCCCTCTCCGGCGCGGCATCGGCGGGCGAAACCGTGCCGATGACCTCCGACTCTCCCGACCTGACGTATTATTCGCGCACGCCGCTGAGCGTGAAGCTGTCGCGCCTGTTTTCAGCCGGCCAGGACCTCTTCAACCGGCGCCGGTACGAAGAGGCGCAGGCCGTGTTCGAGTCGATGCGCGCCCTCGACGAGAAAGACCTGCTGTCGGTCTTCTGGGTGAAAAAATGCCGCGAGCGGCTCGAGCGCGAGGCGAACGAGAAACGCAAAACGGACAACCGCCGGCTGACGGGCCGCCTCTTCCCGCGGGAGGAAATCTACACGAACTGGCGCTGGGGGCCCGAAGTCGGGCATTTCGAGATCCGCGAGTCGAAGCCGAAACCCTACGTCGAGCCCGTGCGCAAGATCCGGCCCCGGGCCGGCGACAAGGAACTCGCCAAGGCGAAATCCGCTGCCGGGGCCAATACCCCAGAAGCGCTGTTCGATCTCGCCATGGCCCACTGGTCACGCAAGGAAAACGGCCCGGCGATCGATGCCCTGGAAAAGGCCGCCGACCTGAACCCCGACATCCTTGCACGTGATGACGAGGGGCTGACGGCCGCGGTGCACGACGAGCTGCAGGCGGCCCTCGAGAAGGGGAATCCGACGCCCGCCCAGTTGCTGCGCGCCGGCCGCGTCGCTATCATCCAGGGCGACACGCTCGAGGCGTTCAAGGACCTGATCCGCGCCGCCACCGAAGATGCGTCGCTGCTTGGCGAGGTGAAACCCCTCCTGCAGAAGCTCGTCGACACGGGAAAGACCGAGTTCCTGTTCCGCGCGCCCGAGCTCTGGACGTTCCGGCAGGGCTACGCGTTCGAGAACGGCGAAGACCGCCTCTACATCAAGCTTGGAATGGCACCCCGCGCGCCCGTGCCGATGGCGCCGCTCGATCTCATGTTCGAGCGCGAGGCGATCGGCACGATCGAGGAGCTCCCCTCGGACGTGCTCTGCACGCTCGTCGATCCCGCTGCGACCGAAACGACCCGGCTGTGGGTCGTCGGAAAATTCCGCGAGAGTGACGGCCCGATCGAGGTGAACGGGAAGCTGCTCGTCCGTTTCCAGAAAGACCGCCTCATGTTCCTGGATCTGTCGAACTTCAACGCCGCGCCCGAGCTACCCGACAACTGGAGCGTCGTCGTCGGCGCCGCCGATGCGTTCTCGGTCGGCTTCCCGATCGGCCAGCTCGAAAAGACCGAAAACGGCGTGAACATCAAGGCGTTCCAGCTCCGCATGAACACGGGCAAGGGGCCGGTCCTCTCCCTCTCCGAGCTTCGCAAGCCCCTTCCCGCCGCCGTCGACGTCTGGAAAACCCTCGACAACGCCGCCCAGGGCGCCCTGTAGTCGCATCTATCGCACCCACCGGGATTCGCTTGCCGCAAAGACACGACGATTCAACAGAATCGTCGGTTTCAGAAATGCACCCGCAGATTGAGGGCAGACCCGGGGCTTCGCGATGCAGCCACATGAATGGAATGGTGGAGCGGGCTTGAAACCCGCCCCCATGTGTCGTCCCCATGTGCCGACGGGCAAAACGGAGGGATGGACCTGAGCCGCCTGTGATCTGTCCTGTGATTGAGTCTATGCACAGGGACTCAACAGATTCTCTCTGCGCATGATGCTGGATGGCCCTGTTCCGGGTATCCGACTGACACCCCTTGGCTCAATGGGATGATAACTGAGACACCTGAGAGGATACTTTCAGCCTTCCTGGCTGGAGACAACCACGCTCGCCAGCCTTGAGGATCCGAACGATTCCGGTTGCCTGCATGCCGCCTGGGACGGATTCGCCATTGCTAATTGCATGGTGGTCGGCTGTCGGGGCTTGCATTGTGCAACGACGTTTCAGGGCTGATCTTCAGAAATGGATGGAGAGCCGGCATTGGAAGCCATTTTCCCGAGTCCCTCAGGAACGGCACAAAACCTGCGATATCCCGGGAAACGGCATTGAGGAGGTGTCTTATGGCTGATGGAATGGTCGTTGTCGGAATTCTCCTGTTTTTCGGTTCCTGCTTTGCCCTGATACGGTTCTTCGAACGAATCTAGGAGGCTTGGTATGGCACTCGATTTCGTGATCGGTCTCTTCGTTGCAGGCGGGCTGGGCGGGTTTCTCCTGTACAGCCTGCTGTACCCGGAACGTTTCTGAGCGAGAGGAACAGCCATGGAAACCATTGTCGCCGTTAAGCTGACTCTGTTCTGCATAACCCTTCTGCTCTTTGTGCGGCCGATGGGTGCCTATCTCTATCGCGTGTTCGAGAGCCGGGAACGCCCGTTGCCGGTCGTATTCGGACCGCTCGAGCGCGCGCTGGAATCCCTATGCGGCGTCGAATTCTCGAAAGAGCAGAGCTGGAGCGAGTATGCTGAGAACCTGCTCTCCTTCTCGGTTTGCAGCCTGCTCGTCACGTATCTCATCCTGCGATGTCAGCAGTGGCTGCCGCTCAACGACGGGCACCTGCCGGGACTTTCGCCCGAGCTCGCATTCAACACGGCGGTGAGCTTTGCGACGAACACGAACTGGCAGGCATACGCCGGTGAGACGACGATGAGCCTGTTCTCCCAGACGGTCGGGCTGGCGTGGCATAACTTCCTTTCCGCGGCTGTCGGGTTCTGTGCCTTTCTGGTTCTTGCACGGGGGCTCCTGCGGGCGTATCCGGCCGGCCAGAACAGGACGATGGGAAATTTCTGGGCCGATCTGGCGCGCGGGCTCCTCTATGTCTTCATTCCATTCTGCCTGATATTGTCGCTTCTCTACGTTGCCTCGGGCGTTCCCCAGACGTTTGTCTCCAGCCGGTCGATCAGGACGCTCGAGGGAAAGGCAATCGCGCTTCCGCTTGGGCCGGTCGCGTCTCAGGAAGCGATCAAGATTCTCGGCGTCAACGGCGGCGGATTCTTCAATGCCAACTCGGCGCACCCGTTCGAAAATCCGACGCCGGTTTCCAACCTTCTCACGATGTGGGCCATCCTCCTCATCCCGGCTGGAAGCACCTACCTGTTCGGGCTCATGGCGGGAAACACGCGGCAGGGGCGGGGACTGCTGGCGGCGATGCTTCTGATCTTTCTGGCAGGAGCTCTCGTCTGCATGACAGCCGAGGGGAAAGCCCCGCCGTGGTGCGGGGAACTGAAGGTCGACGGGGGCGCGGGGAACCTCGAAGGCAAAGAGGTGCGGTTCGGCGCCATCGATTCGGCGCTGTTCGCCGTCGTGACCACGGGGGCCTCCTGCGGCGCGGTGAACTCGATGCACGACAGCTATTCCCCTCTGGGGGGGCTCGTTCCGCTGCTGATGATCCAGTTCGGGGAAATCGTCTTCGGCGGCGTGGGTTCTGGAACCTATGGAATAATTGTGTTCGCTATTCTTTCCGTGTTCGTCGCCGGGCTGATGGTGGGCCGCACGCCCGAGTATCTCGCGAAGAAAATCGATGTGCGGGAAATGAAGATCGTCATGTTATATCTGCTGATATTCCCAACTCTGGTTCTGGCCTTTTCCGGCTGGTCCGCGGTGGCGCCGTATGCCCTGTCGTCCCTGGCCAACAAGGGACCGCACGGGTTCTCGGAAATCCTGTATGCCTATTCCAGCGCGGTGGGGAACAATGGTTCAGCCTTTGCGGGGCTCAATGCAGACACCGGCTGGTTCAACGTCACGTTCGGGTTCGCAATGCTCGCCGGGCGGTTCTGGATGATGATCCCGATCCTCGCGCTCGGCGGTTCGTTCGCGCTGAAGCGGACGGTGCCGGTCGGGCCGGGCACATTTCCGACGGATGGCCTGCTGTTCGTCCTGCTGCTCGTTTCGATCATCCTGATCTTCGGCGCACTCACGTTCTTTCCGCCACTGCTGCTCGGCCCGGTCCTGGAGCATTTTCTGGCCGCAGCAGGAAGGGGGTTCTGACCATGAAAAAGTCGCATGAGCAAACCTCGTTGCTGGATCCGTCAATCCTGTGCGCCGCGGTCCGGGAAAGCGCGCGCAAGCTGTCGCCGGCCCTGATGGTCAGAAACCCCGTCATGTTCATCGTGGAGGTGGGGTGCGTGCTGACCACGGCGCTGTTCGCGCGGGACCTGCTCGGCGCCTCGCCGGCGGGCGCGCCTCCGCTCTGGTTCATCGGCTGGATCACGGCGTGGCTGTGGTTCACCGTGTTGTTCGCCAACTTCGCGGAAGCGATGGCGGAAGGTCGCGGAAAGGCGCAGGCCGACTCGCTTCGGCGGATGCGCCACGAGATCACCGCGCGCCGCCTCTCCGGTGCTGGCTCGGCATCCGGCATGGAGGAGCGCGTTCCCGCGTCGGCCCTGCGCAAGGGGGACCTCGTCGTCTGTGAAGCCGGCGACTTCATTCCCGGTGACGGTGATGTCATCGAGGGCATCGCGTTCGTCGACGAATCGGCGATTACCGGCGAATCCGCTCCCGTCATCCGCGAGAGCGGCGGGGACAGGTCGGCCGTGACGGGGGGCACCAGGGTCCTGTCGGACCGGATCGTGGTGCGTATTTCCGTCGATCCGGGCTGCTCGTTCCTCGACCGCATGATCGGCCTCGTGGAGGGCTCCAGCAGGCAGAAGACACCCAACGAACTGGCGCTGCACATCCTGCTGGTCGGCCTCACGTTCGTGTTTCTCGTCGTCTGCGTGACGCTGGTGCCGATGGCCGCGTATGCCGGCGTGATGCTGTCCCCGACGATCCTCGTCGCCCTGCTGGTCTGCCTGATTCCGACGACCATCGGCGGCCTGCTCTCGGCGATCGGGATCGCCGGGATGGACCGCCTGCTTCGCAAGAACGTCCTGGCCATGAGCGGCCGGGCCGTCGAGGCGGCGGGGGACGTCGATACGCTCATGCTCGACAAGACCGGCACCATCACACTCGGGAACCGCGTGGCGGTGGCGATCTTCCCCGTCTGTGGTGTGCTGACCGGAGAACTTGCCGAAGCCAGCCAGCTTGCGAGTCTTGCCGACGAGACGCCGGAAGGCCGGTCGATCGTCGTGTTCCTGAAAGAGACATACGCCCTTCGGGCCCGCGAGATCGGCGAGCTCGAGGCGACATTCGTCCCGTTCACGGCGCAGACGCGCATGAGCGGCTGCGATCTCACCGGGCGCCAACTGCGGAAAGGGGCTGTCGAGGCCGTCGTGGAGCACGTGCGGCGGCTGGGTGGCGAAGTCCCTCCCGAAGCCGCTGAGATCGCCGGCAGGATTTCCGACGAGGGCGGAACGCCGCTGGCCGTTGCCGATGGTGCCCGGCTTCTCGGCATCATCCACTTAAAGGACATGGTCAAAGACGGCATCCGGGAACGGTTCGAACGGTTCAGGATGATGGGCATCAAGACCGTCATGATCACGGGGGACAATCCCCGGACAGCCGCCGCCGTGGGCCGGGAAGCCGGCGTCGACGACGTCCTCGCCGAGGCCACGCCCGAGACCAAGATGGAGTTCATCCGTGCCGAGCAGGCCAGGGGCAAGCTCGTGGCGATGACGGGGGATGGGACCAACGACGCCCCAGCCCTCGCGCAGGCCGACGTCGGCGTGGCAATGAACACCGGCACCCAGGCCGCAAAGGAGGCCGGGAACATGATCGATCTGGACTCGAATCCGACCAAGCTGCTGGAGGTCGTCGAGATCGGCAAACAGCTGCTCATGACACGCGGCGCCCTGACGACGTTCTCGATCGCCAACGACCTGGCGAAATACTTCGCCATCCTGCCGGCGATGTTTGGCAGGGCCTATCCGGAGATCCTGCCGCTGAACGTCATGCGCCTCGCCTCGCCCGAGAGCGCAATTCTATCTGCTGTGATATTCAACGCGCTGATCATCATGGCGCTGATTCCGCTCGCCCTGCGCGGCGTAGAATACCGGCCGCTCAGCGCCGAACGGCTTCTGCCGCGCCTGATGGGGATATACGGCCTCGGGGGCGTGATCGCCCCGTTCCTCGGCATCAAGGGCATCGACCTCGTGCTCGTTGCCGTCGGCCTGGCCTAAGGGAGGGACACCATGAAAACGCTGATCGTCTCATTGCGATGCTGTATCGTCACGCTGGTTCTCTGCTGCCTGCTCTACCCGGCCGCGGTGACGGCCCTTGCGCACCTCCTTTTCTCGCACCAGGCCGGGGGAAGCCTGCTATGCGGCGCGGACGGGAACGTTGTCGGCTCGGAACTGATCGGCCAGGAGTTCACCGATGCCGCCTATTTCCATGGCCGGCCTTCGACCGGAAACGGCGATCCCATGTCCAGCGGCGGATCGAATGTCGGGCCGACCTCGCTGGCGTTGAAAGAGCGGATCGCGACGGAGGCCCGGCGTCTGGCCGGAGCATACGGGGCGCCCGTCCCGATCGATCTTGTGACGACGTCGGGAAGCGGTCTCGACCCGCACATCACGCCCCTCTCGGCGCAGTTGCAGGTGGCGCGGGTGGCTGTCGCGCGCGGAATCAACCCGGAGCTGCTCCGGGAGATCGTTGGCAGGTTCACCCAGTCCAGGGACTTCTGGATCCTTGGCGAGGCCCGGGTGGCTGTCCTGCCGCTGAACGTCGCCCTCGATGCGAGGTTCGGCGCGTCGCGCCGGCGGGATGTTTCGGTTCCTGCAAACGGATATTCACCTCCTTTCCGCCAACGAAACCGGATCCCTCTTCGAAAAGAGGAGAATGGAGGCAGGCCATGAACGAACACCGTGAGATCCTGGTCATCGACGACTGCAAAAATATACGTTTGACGATACAAACTGCTCTCGAGACGGACGGCTGGGAAGTCTCGTGCGCGGCCGACGGGGAAGAAGGATTCGCGCTGCTCGAGACGGGGCGGTTCCGCGTTGCGCTGCTCGATCTGCAGCTCCCAGGCATGGACGGCATCGAGGTTCTCCGGAGAATCAGGAAGACGGATCCCGGTATTGCCTTCATAATCATCACCGCGTATGGCACGGTCTCGAACAGCGTCGAGGCGATGAAACTCGGGGCCATCGACTTCCTGCAGAAGCCCTTTTCCCCCGACACCTTGCGGGCACTCGTGGCGGAGATCATGTCGCAGCACGTTGCCGGAAACGAGACGGGCTCTTCCAGGTCACAGACAAGCGGCGACTTTCTGCGGGCGGCCAAGGCTGCCATGCGGATTGGCGACTATCTTGCGGCTGAACGAAATCTTCAGGAGGCTGTGCGACTCGATGCGCGAAATCCTGAAACGTTCAACCTGATGGGTGTAACATTGGAGGTGTCCGGGAATCAGCTCGAAGCCCAGAGGTGTTATCGCGCGGCCTTATCGCTCCACCCGGGCTATGAACCTGCCCGGCAAAATCTCGAACGGCTGACGATGAACGGAGGGAAGGGAACGATCCTTCTTGGCAGATGACGACCAGTCGCGACCAGACTCCTGAAAGCTTTCTCGACCTCGTCGAAAAATCGAGGCGCGGGAAACTCAAGCTGTATCTGGGATTCGCCCCCGGCGTGGGAAAGACATGCCAGATGCTGCTCGAGGCACATGCCCTGCGTAAGCGGGGTGTGGACGTCGTTCTCGGCTTCATCGAACCGCACGGCCGGGCCGAGACCGTGAGTTTCATCGGCGATCTCGAGGGCGTCCCGCGGCAGCGGGTGGCATACCGCGGCATCACCGTCGAGGAGCTGGACCGGGATGCCGTTCTGAAGCGAATGCCGCAGATCGTCGTCATCGACGAGATCCCGCATACGAATCCGCCGGGTTTCCCGAACAGGCGCAGGTATCAGGATGTTCTCGACATTCTCGACGCAGGCATCAACGTGATCTGCGCCTTCAACATCCAGCACCTGGAGAGCCTGAAGAACGTCGTCGAGAAGATCGTCGGCACGAGCATCCGGGAGACGGTCCCCGATACCTTCCTGCATCGCGCCGACCAGATCGTGACGCTGGATCTGCCCGTCGAAGACCTGCTGGAGCGGCTGAAAGCCGGGAAAATCTATTCGGCCGACAAGGTGCCGTGGGCGCTGGAGCATTTTTTCAAGGATTCTCATCTCAATTCCCTGCGCGAACTGGTTCTGCGAGAGATTGCCGAAGCCCTCGAACGGCGCGATACGCATGCTCCAAAGAGTTCCGCAGACGTCCGAAACGGCGTTGGTGCCCGGATCATGGTCTGCATCGCGTCTCTGTCGCCGAGAGCCGGTATTCTTCTGCGGAAAGGCGCCCGCCTGGCCGGCAAGCTGAACAGGCACTGGTTCGTCGTGTATGTCGAAACGCCGAGCGAGTCGCCCGCCGACATCTCGTCCGAGGCGCAGCGGATTCTGGCCGAGAACATGGAGAAAGCGAGGGAGCTTGGCGCCGAGATCGTGCGGCTCAGGGCCGACGACTCGGTGACGGCGCTCATCGACTTTGCCCGCTCGCACGGTGTCGGTCACATCATCGTTGGCCGGTCCGAACAGCCGGCATGGAAACAGTGGCTGGGCTTCTCGCCGATGCACAGGCTGCTGAACCAGGCATCGGGTCTCGACGTGCATGTCGTTTCCTTCGAGGCGGAGAGTGACGGGTTATGAGTGTTAAGACGAAGCTGCTGATCGCGATGATCCCGACGGTGCTGGCCCTCGTTTGCGTGGGCCTGACGGCGGCATACACGATTTCCGACCTGGGCCTCCACTCGCAGCGGATCCTGAAGGACAACTACCGCAGCGTTCTCGCGATCCAGCGTATAACGAACAGTATAGAACGGCTGGATTCCGGCATGCTGTTTTCCCTCAGCGGCAAGCCGGAGGAAGGGACGAGGATGATCAGGGAGTTTCGCCCCATCGTGGAGGAGGAGATCCGGATCGAGGAAAACAATGTCACCGAGTCGGGAGAGGCCGAACTTGCGAAAAAAATGCGGTCGCTATGGAATGAATACCAGACGCTGTATGACGACGCGGCCGGCCTGGGGAGCGACACTCTTCGAGAACGGTATTACGCTTCCATTTACCCCGTCTTCATGCGTTTCAAGAGCAACGCCGAGGAGATCCTGACGCTGAACCAGGAAGCGATGGTGCGGAAGAGCGAAGACGTGAAGGCCTACGGGATCTTCGTGACCCACCTCATGATCCTGCTGAGCCTCCTCGCATCCATCGGCGGGATCGCCATCACGATGATGATGGGAGAGAGGATTCTCCGGCCTCTCAACGTCCTTTCGCTTGCAGCCAGGCGGGTGGGGCAGGGCGACCTGGAAGTCCGCACCAACCTCGATGAAAAGGACGAGTTTGCCGATCTGGCGCGGGAATTCAACGCCATGACCGAACACCTGGGAATCTACAGGAAGAGCTCTCTGGGAGACCTCCTCCAGGCACAGCACTCGATGCAGGCGACGATCGACAGCCTGCCGGATCCCGTGGCGATCTTTGCCGCCGACGGCAGTCTGCTCGAGGTAAACGTTGCGGCCGAGAAGGATCTCGAACTCGACTGTAAATGGACGCGATCCACCCTGCCGGAGGACCTGCGCGGCCTCATCATCCGCATCCGCGATCACGTGCTCGCCGGAAAGGGCGCATGGGCACCGCACGGCTTCGAGGAGGCTGTCGGCATCCCGTTGGCGCGCGGGGAGACGTTTTTCCTCCTGCGCGGCATGCCGGTTCTCGATCAGGAGCAGATCAGGGGGGCGATCGTCCTGTTCCAGGACGTCACCCGCTGGAGGCGGATGGACCAGCTCAAGAACGACCTCGTGGCGATGGTCGCCCACGAGTTCCGCACCCCGCTGACATCGCTGCACATGGCGATCCATCTGCTCCTGGATGGTTCGGTGAAAATGCCCGAAAAGCGCGAAGATCTGCTGTTTGCAGCACGCGAAGACTGCGAACGGCTTCAGTCGCTCGTCGACGAGATTCTGGATCTGTCGCGACTCCAGTCAGGAAAGCTCCGCATTTCCCCCAAGCCGGCCAAGGCCCGTCTCCTGATCGAAGAGGCTTTGTCCGCTCATCGGTTCCTGGCCGAAGAAAACGGCCTGCTGCTGACGAGCGAGATCGCTCTCGGGGAGGAGCAGGTGCTTGCAGACCCGGAGCGCGTCCTGGTCGTCTTCCGGAATCTTGCGTCGAATGCCGTGAAATATACGCCGAAGGGCAGAAGAATCACGTTCAGGGCCGGCCTGTCGGGGAAGACGGTACGGTTCGAGGTCGCCGACGAAGGCGAGGGAATCCCGGAACAGTATCTGGAAAAAGTGTTCGAGCGGTTCTTCAGAGTTCCCGGCACGAAGGGGCAGGGCAGCGGTCTCGGATTATCGATTGCACGTGAAATCGTGATCGGACACGGTGGGGAAATCTCGGTATCCAGCCACGTGGGGAGCGGAAGTTGTTTCGCCTTCACCCTGCCGCTCGCACCGTCCGGTGAAATACCTGGCAGGTGAGAGCCGAGAGACGGCTGATCAGGCCTTTTCCCAGCGCTGGCGTTTGCGCCAGAGGGTCGATGCGTCGATGCCGAGAACCTTTGCCGCTTCCTCCTGGGTGGGATGCCGGGCGAGAACACGCAGGATGTGGGCCTTCTCCAGTTCCTCCAGGGGCATGTCGCTTCCGATCGACGGTTCGACGGTATTTGCCCGGGAAATCTTTTCAGGAAAGGCTTCCGGTTCGAGCCGTGCGGCGGGCCAGACAATCAGCGCACGTTCGACGGCGTTCCGGAGTTCACGGAGGTTGCCGGGCCAGGAATGGGCCAGCAGGGCATCCTGCACGCGGGGGGAAAGCTCGGGTGGGCGTCGTCCGAGCTGGCGCGCGAAGAAGGCGATGAAGCGCCGCGCAAGGGGGAGGATGTCCTCGCGCCGCTCGCGCAGCGGCGGAAGGGTGATTTCGACGACGTTGATCCGGAACAGGAGGTCTTCACGGAACGTGCCTGCCTTCACCGCGGCGTCCAGGTCGCGATTGGTCGCCGCGATGATCCGCACGTCGGAATGCCGCACCCGGTTTTCCCCGAGCCGCTCGAACTGCTTCTCCTGGAGGAACCGGAGGAGTCTGGCCTGCACCGATGGCGAGATTTCGGAAATTTCGTCGAGGAACAGTGTCCCGCTTTCCGCGGTTTCGATCTTGCCGGGACGGTCGCGCAGGGCGCCCGTGAATGACCCCCTGGCGTGGCCGAACAGCTCGCTGGCGAGAAGCTCGTCCGTGAGCGTCGGGCAGGAAACGGTGACGAACGGCTCCGTGTGCCGCGGGCTCGAGGCGTGGAGAAACCGCGCGAGCACGCCTTTTCCCGTTCCGCTCTCGCCGCGGAGGAGCAGGGAGGCGGACGATGCGGCCGCCCCCGTCGCGAGGGCAAGGACCTGGCGCATCGACGGGGACTGAGTTTCGAAACTCGCCTCGGGGCAACTTTCGCGGAGGTCGTTCTCGAGCCCGTCGAGCCGGTGCACGAGCGCGAGGCGCGATTGAGCCTTTTCGATCATCTGTCGGATCTGGACCGGTGTGAACGGCTTGGGGAGAAGATCGAACGCGCCGCGCCGGATCGTCTCCATCGCGTTTTCCAGGGTCGCGAAAGCGGTGATGACGATCACCAGGAGGTTGGGGTTGGCCCCCAGAAGGCGGGGGAGAAGGTCGAACCCGCTCGCCGTGCCGAGACGCAGGTCGAGGAAGGCGAGATCGAAGAAGTCCGTTTCCAGCGCGGCCAGCGCTTCTTCCGGCGAGGCGGCCGCCGTCGCGTGCAGCCCCATCGACTCGAGACAGATCATGAGCGTCGAGCGGATGTTCTTCTCGTCGTCGATGATCAGCACCCGAAATCGGGATGTCGGTTCCTTTGGCGATGTCGGCATGGAAGGCTCCCTCATTGAATCCCCTGATACGTGATTGATACACCACAAAGGCACGAAGGCACAAAGAGAAAAGAGGATTCTTTGTGCCTTCGTGCCTTTGTGGTGATTTCTGTTATCTGCCGCGGCGGGCTTCCTGCTGTTGCTTCGCCTGGAAGGCGAAGGTGGCGAGGTTCGTGTTGCGGTTGGGGAGGATCGTGCCGTCGTAGACCATGTCGACGAACGGCATCTTGCGGCGCATGTGGACCTTGAGAATCGCGCTCGCTATCGTGCTCGGCATGCAAGTGAAGGGCATCGCGTTGACCACGCCGTCGAAGCCGTGTTCGCGGAAGGCGAACGCGCCGCCGATCGAGAGGATCGCCTCGCCGTTGATGTGGTTCGAGAAGATGCCCTCGACGAGGTCGAGCAGGTGCTCGGTCGAGTGGTCGAAGCGGCCGTGGAGGAGTTTCGAGAAGGGCAGGCCCAGCATCTTCGCGACGATGCGCTGGCCCTTGCCGATCAGCCACGACTTGGCGAGCTCGCGGCCGTTGTCCCACGTGCGCCGGTCCTTCCAGCGGCCGTGCGCGTCCTCGATGCTGGTGTGGGTCGTGTAGTCGATCCACTCGCCGATCGAGCTGGTGAAGGTCTCGCAGCCCATCGACTCGAGCGTCCGGACGAGCTCCTGGTTGCTCTCGCTATGTGTGCGTACATATATTTCGCCCACGATGCCGACGAGCGGCCGGGCCTTTTCGTCGCGTTCGATCGCGGAGAACTTCGCGGCCGCGCGGCGGGCGGCCTTGATCAGCTTCAACCCGCCGCCTGCCCGGGTCGCCTCGACGCCTTCGCGCAGGGCTTCGGCGAACACCGCGTCGGTCGTCCCCTTCACCTTCTCGTAGGGGCGCACGCGCCAGAGCGACTTCTCGATCATGTCGGTGTACACGATCGCCTGCCAGGCGAGGCCGCGGAACTGGGCCGCCTGCTCGTCGGAGAAGAAGCCCTTGCAGCGGTAGCTGTCCTCGGAGCTGGGCGAGAGGATCGGGATGCCCCCGCAACCATACCGCTGGAGCAGCATGCGGTGCAGGTAGTTGTACTGTCCGAACCGGCACGGGCCCTCGGTCTCGGGCATGAAGAAGGCGATCTCGTTCTCGACGTCGCGGCCCTGCTCGCGCAGCTTCGTGACGGTCTCGAACATGTCGCCGGTCGTGACGGTGCAGGGGAAGCACTCCTTGCCCGAGGTGTTGCTCTTGCCGAACTCGAGGCCGGCCGTCGTGTAGGTCGGCATGACTTCGGCCTTGCATCCGACGCCGTCGAACGCCGCGGCGAGGGCATACGAGCCCTGCGACATCTTGGGCAGGTAGATCGTGCGCCCCTGGAGCGGTGCCTTACTCTTGCGGGCGATGACGCTGACGCCCTGGGGCAGGGTGTGCACGTCGCGCTGGTTCTTGATGACGTCGATGAAGGCCAGCAGGCGCGTCTCGACGCCGGCGCCGGCCGAGTGCTCGTCGAGCTCGAGCTCGAGATACGGCCGGCCGGTGCGGTTCATCTCGTCGTTGAAGAAGTGCAGGATGAACGAGTCGGGGCCGCACGAGAAGCTGGTCAGATACAGCCCGAACAGCCGCTTGTCGTTGTTGATATAGCGGGCGGTTTTCAATATCTTGTCGCCGAAGCCCCAGTACATGTTGGGGTAATCGTCTTCGATCTCGATCGGGTCCAGGTCCAGCAGTTCCTGCGGGATCGCGATGACGCCGAGCCGGCTGAAGGTGGAGAACAGGTTCAGGTTCGTGCGGGAGTCGTAGGCGCTGTAGGGGCGGCCGACGACGACGATCGCGCGCCGGTCGCCGAGCTTCTCGAGCACGGTCCTGCCCAGCGAACGCAGTTCCCGCGTGAACGCCGTGTGGGCGGCCCATGCCTCGTCGTATGCCGCGGCGAACGCCTTCTGGTCGAACGGCAGTCCGACCCGGGCGAACTCCTCGCGGAATGCCTTGATCAGGCCGTCGCGGCCGTATTTCATGTAGATCGCCGGCATGAGGGTGGCTTTGTCGTCGAGCTTGAGCGCGGCTTTCAGCATGTAGCTGTTCGCCTCGAGGTAGGGGCAGTAGTAGCCCTTCTTGTTCGGCGGCGCCTCCATCTCGATCATCATGGGCAGGAACAGCCAGTCGACGCGGCCCTTGAGCCTGCTCGCGTGGCCGTGCGAGATCTTGACCGGGAAGCAGGCCTCGCAGGTCATCGCTTCTATACCGGCATCTACAATACGATTGTCGGTCTCGGGCGTGATCACGACGTCGAAGCCGAGGCGGTCCATCAGGTGCACCCAGAACAGCCCCGTCTGGAAGAAGCTCAGCGAGCGCGGAATGCCCAGCGTCGGCCGCTTCTTCCCTTCGGCGGAAACGGCCTGCGCCGGCTCCTCGTCGAGCACGCGATACTTGCCCTGCATGGCCTTGAAATACAGGTTCTGCCGGATGCGGTTGTAGTCGGGGGCGCGCACGGTGGACTTGGCGCGCGACTCGTACATGCCGCACTCGCCGCCATACACGGCCTCGTCGCCGCCGATGCGATAGATCTGGAGCTTGCACAGATTGTGGCAGTTGGGATTGCGCTTGCAGACTTCTTCCGAATGCGTGAACGCCGCATCGACGACGCTCCAGCCGCGGAACCGGCTGGGCTTCACCGTCTCGCCGCGCCGGGCGGACGCTTCGGCCTCGTCGCGGGCGTGCAGGGCCGCGCCGATCGCGCCCATCACCTCGCGGTGGGGCAGGGTGACGATCGGCTTGCCGACGACGGCTTCGAATGCCGCCACGACCGACTTGTTCAGCGACGGGCCGCCCTGGAAGCTGATGACCTTGCCGATCTTGCCGTCCTGGACGACGCGGTTGAGATAATTGTGAACGACGGCGCGCGACAGCCCGGCGAGCAGGTCTTCGCGTGCGGCACCCATCTGCAGGTAGGACATCAGGTCGGATTCCATGTACACCGTGCAGCGCTCGGTCAGCTTGAACGGCGTCTTCGCGGCGAGCGCGAGGCTCTCGTATTCGCCGGCGATGTCGATGCCGAGCTTGTTCGCGGTTTCCTCGAGGAAGCTGCCGGTGCCGGCCGCGCAGACCTTGTTCATGCGGAAGTCGACGACGAAGGCCTGGTTCAGCGAGGTGTATTTCGCGTCCTGGCCGCCGAGTTCGAAGATCGTGTCGACGTCAGGCCGGAACTGGGTCGTGCCGCGCGCGTGGGCGGTGACCTCGTTCACGACGTCGTCGGCGCCGACGAACAGGTTCGCGACCTCGCGGCCCGAGCCGGTGGTGCCCACGCCGAGCACGTTCACGCGCGACACGTCGATCTGCTGCTTCATGTGCGTCAGGCACTTCTTGATCGCGGTGACGGGCTGGCCCTCGGTCGGGATATACCGCTTGTAGATGATGCGCTGGTCGAGACCCATGAGCACGAGTTTCGTCGTCGTCGAGCCGATGTCGAAACCCATATAGACGTCTATTTTATTTTTGCCCGCCGGCAGACCGGCCGACTCGCCGCAGGGAGTGAACGGGGCGAGTTTCTGGCAGAGGGGAGAGACGGTCGGGGCCTTGAACGCCGCGTCGCTCTTGAGATTCGCGATCTCGGCACTGCGCACCGCGCGGCCGTTTCCCGAAACGATGGCCGAGAGGGCGACGCCGAGGGCGCCGACGCCGGTGTGGTGCCGCGGGACGACGACGTTCACGCCGAGAATCTTGGAAAATGCCGTGCGTGCGAGGTCGTTCGTGGCGTAGCCGCCGATGAAGGCGACGGGCTCGGCGAGGGTGCGGTTGTTGATGAGGGTCGATTTGAAGTTCTTCGCGACGCCCTCGTGCAGGCCGGCGATGATGTGCTTCACCGGGATGCCCTTGTTCTGCAGGTGGATCATGTCGGACTTCGTGAACACCGTGCAGCGGCAGGCGACGTTCGCGGGGTGGTCGGAGGCGCGGCCTTCGGCGATGAACTTCTGGAGAATCGCCTCGATGCGCTTCTGCGGGTCATCGATCTTCTCGAACTCCTGGTGGTCGGAGAAGATGCGCTCGGCCTGCTGGTCGATGAAACTGCCGGTGCCGGCGGCGCAGGCCTCGTTCAGCTTGAAGTCTTCGAGGAGGAAGCCGTCTTTCGCGGCCGAGACGAGCAGCAGGGCCGAGTCGTGGCCGCCGATCGAGACCACGGACCGGGCCTCGGGCATCAGCCGGTGCAGGCCGCGCGTCTGTGCGGTCGTCTCGATCTCGAAATACGTGCCGACGGCGCCGGCGATGGCCTCGCCGTGGGTCCCGGTGAAGACGACCCGCGAGACGCTTTCGGGGCCGTACTCTTTCTCGACCTGGGCTAGCGTGCGGGCGCACAGCTCGAGGGTGCGGCCGAAATGGCGCTGGTAGGGCAGTTCGGCGAGCAGATCGCCGTTTTGTGCGCAGATGACGGTGTTGATGCTGACCGAACCGATGTCGAACCCGACGGTCAAAGCCTTGTGACTCATTCTTGCCTCCAACGAAAAACGCTCAGGGAACGGCCATCTTACCATGATCCGCCCCTCCGCGGCAATGGCCTGAAGCCTCGATGAAAAGGCCGCTGGCCACGATCCGGAAAGGGGTGAGATGGGAAATAGGCGGGCGCAGGTGTGCGATTGGAGGTTGGCGGAGAATTACCAGCCGGACGGGGACGCGAGAGGGAGGGGGCGTTGAGGTGCGGAAGCGGGCGCGGGAGCCTCGGCGGGTTCTTCCTGTTCCGGCTCCATTGCGGTGGTCTTCGATGCCGAGGTTGCTGAAGCCGGCGGCAGGAGCGGCGCGGCAGATGCTGTGAGCGTTGCCGCAATCGGCTGGGAAGCGGGCGCAGCAGTGGCAGATGCCGCGGCGGACATTTGGCGGAACGCGCGGTCCGGAGGGGGCGGCTCGACGGTTCCGGTTGCGACGGGATCGGTGCCGGGCGGGAGCTCGGGATACGGCATGAGGCGGATGTTGCCGCTGCGGCAGACGAGCAGGTCGCCGCGCGTCGACGACATCGGCTTGTAGAAGCGGCCGGAATCCATGGCCGTCCAGACGGGCCTCGCCTTGTCGGGGGTGAACAGCGTCACGCGGGTGTGGCGGGCGAGGAAATTGTCTTTGTAGGTGATGCCCAGCGCGTTTCCATGGACGAACCAGTCGAACGTCTTTCCGAGGTCGCGCTGCCAGCGGATGACGCCTGTCCGTGCCTCGATGCACCGGACGCTGCGACCGTCGGCGAACAGGAGGGCGTCGTCGACGGCGAGCGCCCCGAGAAAGGGCGAGGGGAGCGTGACGCTCCAGGAGATGCCGGTCGGGAGGTCGCAGTAGTCCATCCGGGTGCCGCCCGCCGCGAGGAGCAGGAGGGAGTTGCCGGTGGTGCCGGCGATCTTGTATCCGTCGGAGTCGTGCCTGTAGGCCACGCTGCCCGTATCCTGGCTGACGGCCATCGGCCGCCCCTCCATGTCGCAAAAAATAAAGTAATTGCTATAGACAACCGGGGCGTCGTCGCTGATCGGATCAGGGTGCTTCCAGATGACGGAGCCGTCGTCGGGGTCGATCGCGCAGAGTTTCCATGAGGGCTTCTTCAGATCGTCATAGCCGTACACGACCGCGATCGTCTCGCCCGGCACGACGCGCATCACCTGTCCTTCGAAATGGCTTTCCCAGAGTGCCTCGCCGGTCGTCCCGTCGAGGCCGAACAGCACGTCGGGGGCGCCGGCGACCACCAGCCTGTTCCCGGGCAGGGCGACGGGCTGGAGGTCGGATGGGGTGAGCGTCGCGCGCTTCCAGAGCCTGGTCAGGGAGGGGGAATAGAATGCATGCCCGCCTTCCCGATCCGAGACCAGGACGCCGGAAGCGATGCCGACGAGAGGATGCCGGGCCTGGGCATCGAGCGGAAGCGGACCCGTCATCGTCCCGTCGGGATCTATCGCGGCGATCTGCTGCTGCCGGATCAGGAAGACCGATCTGCTGCCGACTTCCGCTGGTTGCGTCGTGATCTCGCCGGCCGCTTTGGCCCTCCATATCTCGCTCGTCGGGGGCTCGGACGAATAGAGAACGTAGGCCAGAATGCCGCAGACGATGAGAACGAGGCTGAAGGAGCGAAGCGACATGAGGAGCGGTTCAGATCATGCCGCCGACCGTTTGACGGCCGCGAGAAGCATCGGCAGAGCCGCTTCGGGCGAGATGCGGCTGGTATTGAGCGTGAGATGGTAGAGGTGCGGGTCGTTCCAGTCGACGTCGAAAAAGTCGGAGATGAACGCGCTCGCCGCGGCGTCCTTCTTTTCGATGATCTCGGTCGCCTTCGTCTCGTCTGTCTTCTGCTCGTCCATGACGCGGGCGATACGGTCTTTCATGTCGGCCACGATGCGGATGTGCGTCGCGTCCGGAAGGTCCTGGAGGATGCGGCCGGCCCCGCGGCCCAGGATGACGACGTTCCCCTTCGAGGCCAGATCCTTGATGACGGCCGTCAGCACGTCGATATACTCGTCGTGCTTGTAATCCTGGTCGGGGAAGGAGGGGACGTAGTAACTCGTGCTTTCCCAGTCCAGGGGGCCCATGCCGAACGGATGGAAAACGCGGCCGCCTTTCGCGATGCTGGAAAGCGCTTCCTGGAAAAAGACGCCCACCCGGTTGTAGGAATCCTGGTCGAAATCGTTCAAATCTTCGCGTGTTTTACCCATCTTCTGGGCGATTTCGTGGATGATCTCCTTCTCGACGCACGTGCCGCCAATCGCCTCTGCGAGTTTGAGGGCGATGAAGGTGCCGCCCGCGCCGAACTCTCTCGAAATCGTGATAACCGGCATATATTCCTCTTCCTCTCTGAAAAGTGAGCCGCGCATATTCTGCGGTTCCGACCCCATTCTATCGAATCGGCGGGCGCGAAGCAAGAGATGCGCGATCTGGAGCGGAGATGGGGGAATGCCATTCACAAAAGAAAAAAAGTTGCCGATAGCCTCTTCGGAATCGAACGAAAACGTACGAAAGATTACCTGGAACGAAAAATTCGCGAAGCCGAGGAGGAAGCAACGAGTATGGTGCACCCCGCGATGGTAGGAATCACGGAACTGATGACCGACGACAATTTCCTGGTCTGGATGGAAAACCAGGAAGAGGATCTTCTGGAACGCCTGTCGACGTATGAAGTCTACACCCGCTTCCAGAGCGAAATGGCCAGCGTGACCACTCACTGAGAGCGATCCAGAACGCGACCGCCCCGGACAGATGATCCGGGGCGGTCGCGCTTTAGCCCGTGAAACCCCCGACTGAATTTTCGGGGAACATGCGATACAATGGTCCGGAAATTGCCGGAGTGGTTCGTCGCCGGCTCAGGCGAGGCCGGGAGCTCTGGCGATGCCTCACTTTTTCACGGAGGAGACGGATACGATGGGTGACGGCGCGGCGAAGCGGGAGACGCTGATACGGTTCTGGCAGCAGGCGGAAGAGACCGCCACCGCCCTTCACTCCCGAGCCGAGGAGTTCCTGAAGTTCTATCTCGGGGCCGCGACCGCGATGACCGGCTGGTTCGTCACGAACGCCTCCGACAAGGCGCTTCCCGCCTTGCTGATCGCCTGCGTCGGCGTGTTCGCCGCCGGCCATGTGGCCTCGTTTCACGTCGCCGCTTTTCGCGTTCACCGGCGTGCTCGCGAGCTCGCCGGCTGTCTGGCGGCCATGGACGGGCTTTCCCCGGAAAGCGCGCTCTACACGCAGGACGACGAGATGACGCGCTGGCTGCGCGCCGGCCACCCGGCCACGGGGGCGATTTTCAACAGCCTGACGGCTCTCGGTCTCTGTGCCGCCTACAGCCTGGTCCTGGCCGGAATGGGCGGCGTCATCTGACCTGAAGCCGAAGCCCTTCCCTGTCTCATCGTTCCCCGGAGCTTCGTCAGGAGCGGTTGTTCTGTTTCCTGTTCCTGAAATTGGCGAAATCGCGCTTCCGGCGCTGCATGGTCGTATCCCCAAGGTCATGGTGAAGGAATTCCATATACTCGGCGAGGCGCGCGATCGTCGCAGGGGAGATCTTGTGCTCGAGGGTGCACGCTTCTTCCTCGGCGAGTTCATCGGGAAGCTCGAGGACGTTCAGGAAAAAGTCTGCCAGGACCCGGTGGCGGGAGTTGAGCCTTCTGATCGTCGACTCGCCCAGCTTTGTGAGGGTCACGGGGCGGTAGGCTTCGTATCGGATCAGGTCGAGTTTCGCCAGCCGGCGGAGCGCGTTGGTGACGGACGGCGTGGTGCAGCCCATGGCGGCGGCGATGTCGGTCGCGCGGACGGCGCCGTATTTGCGCTGGAGTTCGTGAATATGCTCGAGATACGACTCGAGCGTGCTCGAGAGCGCCTTCTTCGAACGCGGAGATTCGCCTGGTTCCTTCATTCGGGCAACCGCCTTGTCATGGTTTTCCGCCGTCTGACCGGACGACGCGGCAGCTCGTTCCTCTGCACGACACGCACGGGCTTTCTCCGCCGAGGTCGGCGCGAAGCTTTCTGACAAGATACCACACGGCGAAGCCGATCGAAATCAGAATCACGAGCGTGTCACCGTTCGGGAAAGAGCCGGCCGGTGCCGTTCTGCCGACTCCCGCAACGGTCGCGGTGATCAGCGTCAGCGACCAGGCGAGCACGCCCGGAAGCAGGGTCGCGACGAGGGTGAAGCCCGCCGACCTCGTCTCGCGCCAGATGACGCCGACGGTCGGAAGGCACGGCACGTAGAGCAGGGTGAACAGCATGAACAGAAAGCCGATCATCGGCGTCATTCCCTCGCGGCGCATGGCCGTTCCGAGGTCCTTGTCGACGGGTTTGTACAGGACCGACAGCGTCGAGACGATGCTCTCCTTGGCCAGGAACCCTGGAACGAGCGAGACCGCCTCGCGCCAGCCGAAGCCGAGTGGCCGCACCAGGGGCTCGAGCGCCCGGCCGAGGCTGCCCATGTAGCGGCGTTCCATCGTTTCGCGGGCCAGCGACTCTTCGAGGTCGGCGACCCGCCCAGCGATCTCTTCCGTCTGCGAGGCAGCCTTCAGGGCGGCGATCTCGGCCTGGTACGGGCGGCTGTAGGAAACGTCGCGCGGAAACGCCGTCAGGCTCCAGATCAGGATCGTGCCGGCCAGGATGACGCCGCCGGCCTTCTCGAGGAAGTGCCAGGTTTTATCCCAGAGCATCGATTTCACGCTTCGCCAGGTCGGAAGCCGGTAGGGCGGCATTTCGAGCATGAACGGCGCCTGGCTGAGCGGTGGCATGAGCCTGCTGAGCAGTCTTCCGACCGTGACGAGCACGAGCAGATTGATGAAATACAGGATCGACATGGTCAACCCCGGCCGTTCCGGGAAAAAAATTCCGCAAAATAGGACCAAAACGGGAAGACGCGCCGAACAGCCGACGAGGGGCATGAGCAGGGTCACAAGACGGCGCTGGCGCCTGTCGTCGAGCAAACGGGTGGACATGATCGCCGGAACGTTGCAGCCGAAGCCCATCAGCAGCGGCACGAACGCGCGGCCGTGGAGGCCGATTCCCTGCATCAGCCTGTCCATGAGAAAGGCGGCGCGCGACATGTAGCCGGAGTCTTCGAGGAGCGAGATCCAGAGGAAGAGGATCAGCACGTTCGGGAGGAAAACCAGGATGCCGCCGAGTCCCGTGACGATGCCGTCCAGCAGCAGATCGCGCCAGAGACCGGCCGGAAGGTGCGCGGCGCCGAGCGCCCGGAGATGCTCGATACCGGCCTCGATCGCGTCGGCCGGATATGCTCCGAGCGAGAAGGTGGTCCAGAACATCACGGCGATGAGCGCGGCGAAGATGGGAATGCCCCAGAGCCTGTGGGTGAAAATGCGGTCGAGGCCCGAGGAAACCCGGTCTTCTGCCGTCGGTGCGGCCTTGTGGGTCGCCTTCAGGAGGCGGGAGATGCGGTCGTAGCGGTCCGTCGCAAGACGGCAGGGCAGGCCGCCGGAACCGGTCACGCATTCGCCGGCGGATTCAATGGACTGGAGGAGTTTCGCCCGAATCGGCTCGAGCTCCTGCGCGGTTTCTGATTCCGGTAGGGGGGGCGATGACGGCTGTCCGATGAGGACCTGGATCGTCTGGAGTCGCCTGGAGGATGTTGTGTCAGGCCATGACTGCCGGAAGAGCGCCGGTGCCATCGCTTCCACGGCCGATTGCCAGGGCCGGGGAAGCCTCATGACGGGCTGGTCGGCGTCGGAGGGGCCGGCCGGTGACGGTTCGGAAAGGGCCGCGATGATCGCGGGGATGCCTTCCCCGGTTCGGGCGACGGTCGCGAACACCCTGCAGCCGGTGAGCCTCGCGACCTTTTCGAGATCGAGCTCGGCACCCGACGCCTTGAGGGCGTCGTAGCAGTTGAACACGATCCAGGGGCGCAGGCCGAGCTCGAGCAGTTGCATGGTGAGGAACAGGTTGCGCTCGAGATTGCCCGCGTCGATGACGTTCAGGATCGTGTTGCCGGCGATCTCGTCGAGCTGGTCGAGCACGACCCGCTCTTCAGGGCTCGCGGGGGTCAGCGAATACGTTCCGGGGAGGTCGGAAACGATCAGTTCGCGATCGCCGGCCCGGCGGATGCCCTCGATGCGTTCGACGGTGACGCCTGGCCAGTTCCCGACATGCCGACGCTCGCCGGTGATGGCGTTGAAAAGACTTGTCTTGCCGCAGTTGGGGTTGCCGACCAGAAAAACACGGACCGGGGCCATGGATCGTCCGCTCAGGCAGCCCGTCTGACAGGATGAATGCTGACGAGCGAGGACTCGCTGCGCCGGAGGCCGATGCGGTATCCGCGGATGCAGAACGTCGCGGGATCACCCATGGGGGCCCGCTGGAGGGCCGTGATCGGCGTGCCGGGAATGAACCCGAGCTCGAGCAGGCGATTGCCCGTCGGGGTGGAGGCGTCGATATCCCTGATCGTCGCCGTCTCACCGATCGCCAGATCGGAAAGCGTGACGTTCATCTTAACCATAACTGTTTCGTCTCCTGCGGCTCACGCCGCCCAGCCAGGTCGGTCACCGGATGTTTCACCCGTGACACATTGTTAGCTTCATCTAACATTACTATACACCAAAAACATTCAACACGCAAGACAAATTGTGTACGCGCGCACTGCCGTGTACGTATACAGGGGTTGCGAGGGGTGTGAAGGTTGATTCCTGCATGAAAATGGCATGTTGCGGTCCCACTCGTTCTGAGTCTGTCGAAGCATGAAATTCGCTCACCCTTCGACAGGTTCTGGGCGAACGGGGGGATTCAGCCTGCGGGATTCAAGAAGCGGTCGTGCGCGCCTACTTGTCGGATTTCGAGGCGGAGATGGCGCGTTCGCTCGCCCAGGCACGGATGAACTTGATCTGCTCGGCCATCGTGCGCGAGAGCGGGACCGTTCCGCGGATGATCGTGTACAGGTCGTCGAGCGTCAGCTGCGCGTTCCGGTCGAAGGCTTCAACCATGGCCGCCTCGACGACGTGCTCGATCTCGGCGCCGTTCCAGAACTCGGTCGAGACGCTGAGAAGCGTGAGATCGAAGGTGGCGGTGTCGACGCCGCGCCGCTGGAGGTGGACCTTGAAAATCTCTTCGCGCTCGCGGTCGTTCGGCAGATCGATGAAAAACACCTGGTCGAACCGGCCCTTGCGGATGATTTCGGCGGGAAGCAGGTCGATGCGGTTGGCGGTGGCGGCCACGAACACGTCGGCCTTCTTTTCCTGCATCCAGGTGAGGAAGGCCGAGAAGATGTGCGAGCCGGTGCTGCCGTCTTTCATCGTCGAGCTGCTGATGCCACCTTCGATTTCGTCGAACCAGAGGATGGCCGGCGCCATCGACTCGATCGATTTGATTGCCCGGTGGAACGCCCCTTCCGGCGAGCCGTGCAGACCGGAATACACCTGGTTCATATCGAGCCGGAACAGCGGCAGGTTCCACAGCGAGCTGATTGCCTTGACCGACAGCGACTTGCCGCAGCCGGAAATCCCCATCATCAGGAGGCCGCGCGGAGGCCTGAGCCCCGCCGCCGCCGCTTCCGGGGAAAACAGCCTGCGCCGTTTCGTCAGCCAGATCTTGAGATTCTCGAGGCCGCCCACGTCTGCAAGGGAGGAGTCCGTTCGGACGTATTCGAGAATGCCCTCCTTGCGGGCGAGCTGCTCTTTTTCTTCCTGGAGCTGTTTCACGAACGAGCCGTCGATGCGTTTCACGCCCCAGAGAAGCTTGGTGAGGCTCTGCTGGGCTTCGGTCGCCGTGAAGCCCTGGAGGGCTGTCGCTGCGGCGGCCAGGTCTTCCGGGGTCATGGTGTTCTCCGCCCCGCGCTTGACGGCGGACGCGAAGGCGCGATCGATCAAGTCGGCGAGCTCGGCCTGGTCGGGCAGGCCGAAGTCGAGCAGGTAGACATCCTTGCGGACGTCGACGGGGAGATGGATGTCGCCGCCGAGCAGGAAGAGAAAACGGTTCTGCCCGCGGAACGCGGTGTTCACGGTGCGGATGCGGCGCTGGATCTCGGGTTTCCCGAGGAAGGGAACGATGTCGCGGAAAACGAAGAAGCCGGGCTCTGTCGTCCGGACCGCGGCCTCGAGAGCCGCTTCCGGGGTCGTGACGCCGGGTTGGCTGAGATCGCCCGCGGCGAGGCCGGCCTGGAGGTCCCACTGGGTGAGCGGCTTGTCGTTCTGGAAGACGGAACGCGAGATCGCCGCCAGCGTCAAGATGACCTGGTCTTCCTCCCAGCTGTTGATCGCGATGACGGGGGTGCCGGCCATCAGCGCCCGCTTGAGCGCGGTAATGCCGGCTGTCCGGAGCATGCTCACGGGCGGGCCGTCGTCCCGCGCTGCTTTTTGATGGTGACCGGGGCGGCCGGCTTCACGGCCGTGGGCGAGGGGGGCAGGGGAGCGGCCAGCTGGAGCTCTTCGCCCCGGACCTGGGGCATCTGGTGCCTGTAAAGATCCTTTTCGAACAGTTCGCGGCAGTATATCAGCGTCCCGGATGCCGTGCGGGTGAGCGTTTCGCGGGAGGTTCCGGCGGTGACGTCTTGTTTCATGGTCAATGTCCTCCAGTGGTAGAAGGTGGCTGTTAACCATCTATTATAGGGAGATATTCTGACACACGCAACAGAAAAAAACGCGTTTGTGATTGACTGAACCATTCTGTTGTGATATGCTAATCGACTACAAAAAACGAAGACACAAAAGAACGACATCCTGGAGGATGACAAACATGAGAAAATTGCTTCTGGCCGCCGCCGTTGCCGGCCTGTTTCTGACCGCCCCGGTTGCGCGCGCCGAAACGCTGGCCGCGCTCGATGCCGAGTATGTCGCCGAAATGCAGCGCAATGCCCAGACGGTTTCACACCGTGAAGGGCTCAAGAATACGATCGAACGGCTTCTCGACTGCTCTGCCGGCGGTCGCATCGAGGTCGCCCTGGTGGGCATGGCCGAGGTTCCCGACTGGGTCGTCGACGCGTGGGCGCGCCACGAGGCCGGGTATGCCGAAGTCAGCATCTCCCGATACGGCATGTTTCTCGATATGCGGCAGCCCAGCGTGCGCACCGACTTTTACCGGTTCCGGACCGTCCGGAACAACGGCGAGGTCGCCGAGACCCTGTATCAGAACATCCGCAAAGACAAGAAAGCCGCGATGATCTTCACCTTCATCGACGGTGACCCGACCGGCAAGGACAAGGCTCTCGCGACGGTTCTCGAAGCCCTGCTCGCGGCCGTCGAAGAAGGCCAGGTCACGGCGGCGGCCGTCGCATTCGACGAGGTTCCCCAGCGCGTGGCGCAGCTCTGGAAGAAATACGCCCCGGAGAAGGCGGAAAGTCGCGACATCCGTGTCCAGCGCTTCAACGCCGAAACCGCCGGAGGCGAAGATGTATATTGGAGACTTTATTATGGCGACGCGGAAACCGGCGCCGAGCAGAGCATGCTTATCGTCGACGATCGCATGATCTATTGCGAGATCGACGGACGAATCATCGTCGAGTGACCGATGGAAACCGCGCGCCCCGGCAGAGCACATTCTCCGGGGCGTTTTTCATTCCGGCACGCCGGTGACATCGAGGGAGGACGCCCATGAACCCGATGCTGAAAAAGCTTACGGAAAAGGTGATGGCCGGGCTGGCCGACGGAGCCGGCGGGGTACAGCACTTCGACGCGAGCCCGCTTCCCGACAAAAGAGAGATGGAGCAGATTCTCGAAGACGCGCTGTTCCTTCTTTTTCCGGGGTATTACGGCGACTCGAGGCTCTCTTTCGAGTCGATGGAGCTGCAGGTCGGCTTCCGGGTCGCGACCCTGTATGAGAAGCTCCAGGCCCAGATTCTCCGCGAATCGCTGCACTCGTGCAGGTTCACCCACCGGTCCTGCAATCATTGCCAGGAGTATGCGGCGCTGATCGCGCGCACCTTCATCGAAGAACTGCCGGCCATCCGAATCATGCTCGAGGATGACGTGCGGGCTGCATACCGGAACGATCCGGCCGCCTCGGGCTTCGACGAGATCATTTTCAGCTACCCGGGGCTCGAGGCGATCGCGGTATACCGCATCGCTCACCACCTCGGCGAGCAGGGACTGATTCTCATCCCCCGGATCATGACCGAGTGGGCCCACGCCCGGACCGGCATCGACATTCACCCCGGTGCGAAGATCGGCCGCAGCTTCTTCATCGACCACGGAACCGGCGTTGTGATCGGCCAGACGACCGTCATCGGCGAACGGGTGACGCTGTACCAGGGCGTAACGATCGGGGCGCTCAATTTCCCCCGTGATTCCCAGGGCAACGTGATCCGCAACGCGAAGCGCCACCCCACGATCGAAGACGACGTCGTGATCTATGCCGGCGCGACCATCCTCGGCGGAAGCACCGTGATCGGTCGCGGCTCGATCATCGGCGGCAACGTCTGGCTTACCGAGTCGGTGCCGCCCGAGACCCGTGTCCTCATGGCCAAGCCCCAGCACAGGATCACGAGCGCCCGGCATACCCCCCATGAAGGAATTGTCGTCAACCCTGAATAATATCATTTGATATATAGTGGCCGTATCCGTGGCGCTTTTCACTCGCCGATCAGGATGAAAGGGGCCCAGAAGAAGGGGTGCGCGAACCCGGGAATCGACAGCATTCGTTTTCGGGCCTCTTCGAGGGCTTCCAGCGGCCTGTCCGCCCGGCGTAGACGTGCGTAGAAGGAGTGCATGAATTCCGCCGCCGCCGTGTCGCTGATGCTCCACAAGGTGAGCAGCAGCCGGCTTGCGCCGGCATGGAAAAAGGCCTGGGCAAAGCCGGACAGTGCCTCGAGATTCGGAAGGTCGATGCCGACGACGCCGGTGTTGCAGGCAGAGAGAACGACCAGCCCCGCATCGAGCCGCAGACCGAGAATTTCGCTCATGTTCAGAAAGCCGTCCTCGGACGCATCCCCGCAGGTCGAAAGAGCGAGACAGGGCTCGGAACACCCTGCCATCTGGCCGGGCATGATGCCGTGGACCGCGAAATGAACGATCGGAAACCGGGCGAGCGTTCCGTTCTCGGAGGCCTGTTTGACGAAGCTTTCGGAAGCTTTGGCGCCCAGACGGATGTCGGGAGGCTCCGTATCTCCCTGAAAGAGCGCCGATATCCGTGCGATTTCGTCCCGGGTCCCGGGAAGGGGCGTGAGCCCGGATTCCGTTCCGGATGTCGTCTCCGGGGACGCATACGCCGGATCGCCGACGAGAAGGACCGGAGCGGTGGCGTTCCGAGGAGAACCGCGTGAAGCCTCGCTTCGCCGTATTTCTCTCAGGGCCGAGACGGATGGTGCATACGAAATCGGCAGCCTGGTGAAGAGATACTCGAGATGCGCGAAGTCTTTCCCTGCATCTGTCAGGATGAGCGCCTCGAAGGGGACATTCGCGAGATATGCCGACGGAATGACGATCAGGCGCGAGGTTTTGCGGATCTCCGCATCGCTCAGGAACGGTTGCAGAATTTCGCGGGCCAGGCCGCGTGAGGCGGCCTTGAACGTAGCGAGATCGGAGAGGGCCCTGACGGCTTTTCTGAACGCCACGATGCTCAGGCGCAGCGTCTCTGTGCTGATCTCGTGGGAGACGAACCGGTAGGAGCCGCTGCTGATGATCGCTGCGTGAAGATACCCGTCGCCTTCCCAAAGTTCGAGCAGGCGGTCGTTTCCGTGCAGCAGTTCCCGGCGCGCCTCACCGACGGTCATCCGCTCGGGGCTGACCAGGGCTGCATATTCCGGGAAGGATGCGACGAGGCTGGTCTCGATGTGCTGCAGTTCGCGAAGACGCGTGCCGAACAGGTCTTCGAGTTCTTCGAGCCGTTCGATGTTCCGGAGACGAACGGGCTGCCTTCGCTCCTGTCGGAGCTGTTGCCCCGTTTTCTGAAGTGCGGCGTTCGCTTCGCGCATGCGTTGCCTCACAGCGTCGGGAATTCCATGGATGCGCGCTGCCGAGGACCGGCTCATCTGCTCGATGAAACGACGGGATTTGCATGATTCCATGAGTTCGAAGGCTGTCTCCTCGAAAGGGCGCGCCCGTTCGGGGGTGAGTCGTGACAGTTTCGCTAGAGACGAAAGAAACCCGCTCAGAGGCTCCGACTGTCGAACGCGGTGAATCATCGCATACTGCTCCGACCGGTTTCTGACGGCGTTTTCCTCTTCGAGGGAAATGGCCCGCAGATGGCCGGCGATGCCCTCGAGAAGCCTTCCCTGGCGATCGTCGAGGCGTGCGACGGCTTCGATGCAGCCGATCGCGTTCAGGTCCGAGATTCCGACCGAGTTTGCGAGCGTCGAGGCTGCCCGTTCCAGATACTGCCTGGCGATCTCGTCCTGGCCGGCTTCCATGTGAAGGATGCCGAGGTTGCTCAGCGTGATGGCGAAATCCGGATGTTCCGGCCCGACCGTCGTTTCCTGGAGCTGTCGCGCCTGTTCGAGGAGCCCGAGCGCCTGGGACGCGTTTCCACGGCGGCGCAAGATCTCAGCCAGCTGGTTGAGGCCGTTCGTCACATTCGGATGCCCGGCGCCGAACGCCGCGGAAGCGATCGCGATTCCTTCTGAAAGAGCCTGCTCCGCCTGTTCGAGGTTGCCGAGCCGGGCATGACAGGCGCCGAGATTGCAGAGCGCCGTTCCCCGGTCGGGATTGGCCTCTCCGAGCTTTTCTCCGAGAATGTCACATCCCTGTTTCTGGAGAGCGAGTCCCGAAGCGGTTCTGCCCTGGTCGAAGAGGAACGCCCCCAGCCGGCACAGAAGGAGAGCCGTCGCCGGGTGGTTCTCTCCGAGGGTTGTGCGGCGGATCGCGAGAGCGTCGAGAAGAAGCGGTTCCGCCTCGGAAAACCGCGACATGGCTTCATAGAGGGATGCCAGATTTCCCTTCAGGACGGCGATTTCAGGATGGGTGCCGCCCAGCAGACGCGTTTTGATTTCGAGAGCTTTCACGAATGCGGCTTCGGCCTCGGCGTATCTGCCATTCATCTCCATGGCAGCCGCGAGACTCGCGAGGCTCGATGCCGCTTCGACAGCGTTTTCGCCGTGCCGGCGTTTTCTCAGCTCGTATGCCCGGCGGCAGAACTCCTCGGCTTTCTGGTACCTTCCGGTTTTCCGGTACAGCTCGCCAAGGTTGTTTATAATAATAGCTATAATATCTCCGTTTTCCCCGGGACGCCGTTCGAGAGATGCCAGCGAGGAGGTGAACAGCCCTTCGGCCTCGGCGTTCCGGTTGGCCGCGACGAGCATTGCGGCGAGGCTGTTCATCGATGCCTGCGTCGCGGGGTGATCGATGCCGAGGCTTCGTTCGCGCATGCGGAGAGCCTCGCGGCAGTGGCGTTCGGCCGGTTCCAGCTCCCCCATCTGCAGTTCGGTTTCGGCAAGGTTGTTCAACGTCGCGGCGGTATCCGGATCATCCGGCGGGAGCGCCTTTTCGCGAAGAGCCAGCGATGCCCGATACAGGTCTGCGGCTTTCCGGAACAGGCCGCGCGCCCGCGCGAAGCTCCCGAGCATGAAATCGACCGACGCGATTTCGAGCGGAAACGAGGCCGGCGAGAGCCTCAACTGAGCACCGGCCCGTTCCAGCAGAGATTCCGCTTCGGGCATGTTCCCGGCGCCCAGCCGGTTCAACGCGAGAGATTTCAGGCTGTTGGCCAGTTCGATGCTGTGCGTGCCGAGATGGCGTTCCTGGAGGGAAATGGCCCGCAGATACGCGGGCTTGGCCTCGTCATACCGTTCACAGGTGTCGAGACAGTCGGCGAGGTTCAGCAGCGGATCCGCGAGGCCGAGCGAATCGGAGCCGATGGCCCGTTCCGTCAGGGTGACAACCCGGTGCATCCGAGCGGCTGCCGCGTCGAACCTGCCGGCGCGTCTGCAGACCAGGGCACATGCGTAGTGCGAGCCGATCAGGCGCGGATCTTCGCTTCCCCAGAGTCGTTCGCGGATGCTCAGCGCCCGGGTGACGAGAGATTCGGCCTCCTCTCCCCGTTCCGATGCGCTGAGAATGGCCCCGAGCCCTTCGAGGGCGACAGCCGTCTGCTGATGCCCGTCCGGCCAGGCGCGGTCGAGGAGAGTCACGGCCTTCCGGAAGAGAGACTCGGCCTCGACGGTGTTCCCAGACGACTGAAGTGTCTGGGCAAGTCCGCACCAGGCGATGGCGAGGGGGAGCGTGTCCGTCGCCCCGAGCCGCTCCCGTGTCAGAATGGCTTTTCTGAACAGGGTTTCGGCCTGCGTGGCGTTTCCCGCCCTGAGCTCGATGAACGCGACGGAGGCTTGCGTCTCGGCGGTTTTCTCGTGGTCTGGCCCATACCCGGTTTCGGCAACTGATATCGCCTTCCTGCCGGCTTCGACAGCCTGGTCACGTTTCCCGTTTCGAAGATGTCCGAACGCCTCGATGATGAGCTGTTCGTGCGGCGGGATAATCTGCGAGAACGTCGGGAAAGGGAGAACGAGAGCGAGAAGCAAGAGAAAACAGGGAAGCCTCGGTCGCATGATGAAAAATCCTCTTCGATCTGTCTTTTTCACATGATAGATGATTGTTGACGGTTTTCGAAAGGTGATGTCGGGAGGAGTAAACAAAACCCGTCATTCAGCCGACACGGTGTTTCTGAGCCATGTTTGGAAACGATCGTCAGTTGAGAGCGGCAACACCGATGATGATGTCCCGGTCGATGGTTCTCATCGCCTGCATCATGCTTCTCTGCACCGGAAGCGGCTGTCGCCGCCAGGCGGAGCCGGGCCCTGCACGCTACGAGCGGGAAATCGAAATTGACCGGGCAGCGGCGATCCGGGAAAAGAGCGGGCGTTCCGGAACCGGGGTAACCGGAAGATACCCCTGGCAGGGACGTGGCGATCCCGGCATCGAGTCGCTTCCGCAGCGTGTTGCCGAGATGGAGTCTTCATTCAAGCGGGAAAGCGACGTGCATCACCAGGTGCTGTATGGCAGGCGAGATGAAAAACAATAACGAAAGATATACATCGACACGGGGCCAGGGCGAATACGCCTGGCCGGCCCTGTTGCTGATCTTCCTCATACTCGGCGGACTGCCCCAGGGGCCCGCTCCGGGCAGCGTGGCGACGGCCGGAGAAAAGGCGGACGCCAAGGCCGCGCGGGCTCTCGACGCGGATCTCGATATCGTCGGCTCCTCTGGGGCCGCCGCTTCGGCGCCAGAGTCCGCCGCGCCCACCGCGGAGGACGCCACGCCCGTTCCCGAGGAACCCCTGCCGTCGCCCCCGGAGGATCTCGATCAGATCGAACGACAGGCGGAGGGGCTGGTTGCCGGGAAAAAGTTCGATGCCGCGGCCGATTTCGTCAGGGAAAACGAGGCCGCGCTCGCCGTTTCCTTCAGGCTGAAGCAGATTCTGCTCGAGGCGCTCATCCAGACGGAAAAACCCAACTGGCTGGACGTCGGAAACCGGGCGCAGGCGCTGCTCGAAGAGAACCCCACCGACCCCGTCGGGAACCTGGCGCTCGGCATGTCCTGGGCCAACCGGAAAACGCCCGATGCAGCCAAAGCCCTGACGTATCTGGCGAAGGCGAAAGACTCCAAGAGAGCCCTGCCTATGGCTGTTTCGGTGTATTGGACGGTCTGGGCGAAGAACAACTGGTACCTCATCGTGGGGCTTGTCGCGCTGGTGCTCGGAGGCGGGTTGGCCGTCGCGCGAAGGCGGAAACGGAGACGCCAGGCCGAGGAAGAGCTCGCCAACGTTCTGGCCGGGGCACAGCCCGCGCAGGAGAGTGACGCGCCTTCGGGACAGCCCGTCGGCGAGGAGTCCCGCCCGGCCGCCCCGGCAGACATTCAGCAGGCGGCATCACAGACCACGGAAATAGCTGCCGGAAAAGCGGTTTCAAGGACCTGGCAAAAGCCCGGGCTCGAAGTGAAGCCCGAGCCGGCGCCCGAACCTGCCGTTGAAAAGCATGCCCCGTCGGAAGAGGCTGTCATGGAGGCGCCCGAGCCAGCCACGGAGGCTGCCGTAGCCATCGATCTTGCGGCGGCGAATCTCGAACCGGGCGGTCTTGCGCCTTCCAGGCCCTCGCATCTGCCCGGGCGTGAGGCTGAGGCTGTCTGGCAGAACCTCGTCCGCCAGGCGATTTCGAGGCCGATTCCGCTCGACGTGCGCGAGCCGGCCCCGCCCCCCCCGCCGCCTCCATCCGTCATCGATACGGCGCAGGCAGGCGACGTCACGCTCGATCTCTCCGATGCATCCATGACGGAAGACCTGGTGACGAAGCTGCGCATGCTGGCGATCACCGACGGCGAACTGCGCAAATTGCTTCAGATGCGCAACCCGGAGCATCTGCCGGCACTTGTCGAATACATCACCATGAAGCCCGACCCGGTGCGGTTGGCGTTCATGGCCCGCGAAATGGGTCATTACCATGATCCTGCCGTCTCGGAAATTCTATCGACATTGCTATACCATCCCGACCATCGTGTGACCCTTTCGGCAATCCAGGGGTTGCAGACCAACGGCGGCGTCGAGTCGGTGGCAGTCGTCTGCCCGTTCCTCGAGGCTGACGTTCCGGCACTCGTCGAGGCCGCGCGGGCGGCGCTCACCGAGTTCGGCCCACGGCTCGTTCTGGAAGGGCTGGCCCGCCTGCCGTCTCATCCCGACGAGCGGGTGCGCTCCGGCGGCGTATTCGTTCTGTCGCGCATGAAGGGTGATGCGGTTTCGCGCCTGCTCGTCGCGATGCTTGGGGATCCGTCCGCCGAGGTCCGCCGGAAGGTGCTGCTCGGGATGGCCTACCAGAAAAACCCTGCCTATATCCCCACGCTTCGCGAATTCGTGCGCCAGGCCACGGATGATGACCGGAAAGTCGCCCGCAAGGCGATCGTGTTCCTCCAGTCGATGGAACGAAAGCCGGGGTGAAAAAAGCCGCTCAGTCGCGCGGCATGATGACGACCAGCGTCACGTCGTCGTTGTAACTTCCGGGCCCGATATGCGCCTGGAGCTTCGCGAACAGCGGCGCCAGCAGGTCCGTATCGGATGAAACGCTGCGGCCCGTTTCCCGTCGGAGCTGCCCGGCGGCGACCGTGACGTTGTCGTAGCCGAACATGGTCCGGTCGGGGCTCATGGCCTCGACGAGTCCGTCGGAATACAGCAGCAGGCCGGCGTTGCGCAGGTCGATGTCGAGCCGTTTGAACACAGCCTTTGCGCGCGTCCCGAGCGGCTGGGACGGCATGGCCACCTGGGTCGACGTCCCGTTGATGGGCATCAGGACCGGATAACACTGGCCTGCGTTCGCCGCCATCATGCGCTTCGCCTGCACATCGAGGATGCCCAGAAAACAGCTCATCATTTTGGACCTGTTCAGGATGCTCAGCATCAGCCTGTTCAGCCGCTGGAGCACTTCCTCCGGCTGGTCCGGGTAGCGCGGGCACAGGATCGTGAACGCGGCTTTCGCCATCGCGGTGACGAGGGCCGCCGAGACGCCGTGGCCCGTGACGTCGCCGAGGATGACGGCCGTCAGCCCGCGATGCAGGGGGATGAAATCGAAGTAATCGCCCCCGACGGCCTGGATCATGCTGTTTCTGCCCTGCACGAGGTATGTGCCGAGGTCCAGCCGGTTCTGCGGAAGAAGGTCCGCCTGCACGGTGCGCGCGAGCTCCATCTCCTTCAGCCGCTCCATCGCCTGGTTCACGGCGGCGCACATCTGGCCGAGCTCGTCGGTGCCGGTCACGGGAATGGGGCTGTCGTATCGCCCCTTCTTCATCGTCTCGAGGCCGGCCGTGATCGCGGCGATCGGCGTGACGACGCGATACCAGAGGGCGGTGAGAACCCCCAGCCCGAACAGGGCCAGGACGGCCACGCCGCCCCAGACCCGCGCCGATACATCGGCGAACCGCCGCTCGAGCTCGGCGACGGGAACGACCGCGAGCAGGGCGTAATGCTTCAACCCGGTGGCGGGAAGCGCGCAGACGAGGTGGGGTGCCCCGTCGAGGTCCATCGTGAGAGAAACGGCGTTCGACGAGCGGTTGATCTGCGCCAGCAGTTTCGAGAATCTCCGATGGTCCTGCGGGTTCGGGAAACAGCGGCCCTGGTGATGCCATGAGACGGCATGCAGCCTCAGCGGCGAGTCGGCGTCGGGCCGATACCCGTCTGAAGAGGCGCGTGCGAAGAGCGGTTCGAGGAAATTCATCTCGAGGGTGATCAGATTGTGGAAAATGAAGAGCGCATACCAGGCGTCACCGGCGGGCCCGGCGATGACGTCGATATACAACTGTGCCATCGATGCTCCGCTCGAGACCGAGACGAACTTCCGCAGCCCCGTGCGCACTCCCTGGATCAGCTCCTTCGCGTCATCCTCGAGGACGCTGTCGACGACCATGTCCGCCGTGCTGGACCGGCGCGCGCCGCTCAGCCCCCGGTCGGCGTTCGCCTGGTCCATGGCAAGCTTGCCGGCCTGAACGGCGGCCCGGGAGATCATGTTCTCGACGCGCGAGCCTTCGTCGGTGCCCCTGTCCAGCGCCTCCTGGCCGTGGATGATCGCTTCGACCTCGAGGGGCGTCGGGATCAGCCCGCGTTCGACGAAGCTCTGGAACAGCCTCACCCGCTCGGCCTTCGGAAGGCCCACGCACCGCCGCATCTCGGCCAGGATGATCCGCGACGTCTGCAGCGACTGGCCACTCGATGCGACGATCCGCATCCCGTCGAGGCGGAACTCATCGAACATCCGTCGGAACCCTCCCAGGTCGAGCCCCGCGCCCGTCAGCCGGCGTTCCGCATCCCGGCACATCCGGTCGTATTCCAGACGGCGCAGGGTGAGATGCGGCGCGAAGCGCGCGTCAAGCGAGGAAAGCTGCCGGAATGCCTCCTGGCAAAGGTCTTCGCGGATTCCCTCGTGCCGTTCCTCGAGATACAGGAGCGCAAGGCCCGAGGAGAGCATCAGCGGGAAGCCGAAGCCGAGGCCGAAGAGCAGCAGCAGTTTTCCCCAGACGGGGAGCGAAACGCTCGCCCCGTCGAACGTGAACGAATAAGATTTTATCCCGAAAAATATAATAAATAAAATATAAAACGCGGTGACCGCGAGCAGAAGGCTTGTCGGATACCCGGGGTCGGGCTCCGACGAGAGGACCAGGGTGGTGTCGTCGAGACGTTTCAGCGATACGAGCCTGTCTTCCAGGACGATGCGGTCGTCTGCCGTGAGCGACAGCAGCCGTTTCAGCTCAACCAGCGGCATGCGCCGGGCCCTGCCGGGAATCGCGACGTCCGTCTCCTCGTCGTCCGCGATGACGGTATTGGCAAGCCCCAGCCGCTGTCGCACCCGGTCGGGAATGAAGCGCGGGGGCAGCTTCTGTTGGTGGATGAAGGCGAGCATGCCGGCGATGCGCTGTTCGGGAATGCCGCTCTGGAACACGTGGAAGCCCCAGCTGAAGGCCAGGGAGCCGCCGAGCTGGACGGCTTTCCCTGGCCGGCCCTTCATGGTGCGCATCAGCGTCTCCGGAGCCGGAAGGACCTGGCTCAGCCGCTGGGTGATCGTGGCGGGCGCCTCGAGGTGATGGGTCCAGTCGAGCCTGATCCTGTCCATGAACTCCTGGATGTCGGGAGGCGAGGTGCGCCGCGGGATCAGCTTGCCCGAGCCGCCGAACACGTGGATGTCGATCGAGCCCGACGGCCATTTCCCGGAAAAGCCGCGCACGACGGCATTTACTGCGTCGGGGCGGGCTGCGAGTCCCCGGACGGATGTGAACACGTCTTCCAGTTCGCGCTGGTAGAAGATCTGGGAATCCGCTTCCGTCTGGAGCTCGGTGAAAGACCGCTCCATCTTCTCGAAAACCGCGTTGCGGGCAGCCCGAAGGCTTGAATCGATGCCGATGTCGAGGGCGACGCCGATGACGAGCGTGGGGAAGCTCAGCCAGAGGAGAAGCTGAAACAGCCACCGGCCGAGGGCCGCGTTTCCGGGGGATGCCGAGGTTGGTCGGGGAGGCAGCGTCTGCGTCATGACGGAACCTCCTGATCCTGGTCTGATGAAGGTGGGAGCGCCGCAAGGAGGAGAACGGTCTGGTCATCCGCCGGCGTCCGCCCCCCCTGCCACGCGTTGAGGGCTTCCCAGAGTCTCCCGCCGAGGTGCTCCGGCTCCTCGGCGCGAAGGCCGTCGAGGAGGTCGGAAATTCCCTCGCTGCCGGCGGCACGGCCGGTCGGGTCGCAGGCATCGACGACCCCGTCGGTGCAGACGACGAGCCGGTCGCCCGGTGCAAGCGTCACTCGATGTTCCGGAGTTGCGCGGCCGCTCGAGCCTGAACCCAGGCCGTCTCCGTCGACCGCCAGCAGGCTGGGCGCCGCATCGCTCGCGAGCAGGATCGGATACAGCCGGCCTGTCGCGGCATACCGGAGACATCCGGTCGCCGCATCGTGGATGCCGAGCAGCATCCCGACCCGGCTGAGCCGGCGGGCGTGGAGGCGGAAATACCTGTCGAGCTCGCTCAGGACGACCGTGGGGGTGGCCTTTTCCTCGTCGAGGAAGAGCCGCGTCGCGGTTTTCGCCATGGCCATCACGAGAGCGGCACTGACCCCGCGCGCCGCGACGTCTCCGACCATGAACGCGATCCGGCCGTCGGGCAGGGCGAGCATATCGAAGATCTCGCCGCCGATATCCGATGCGGAGCGGCTCCAGCCCTGGAGATGCCAGCCGGGGCCGGTCAGGGGCCGGCCGGAGAGCAGCTGTTCCTGTACGGTCTTCGCCAGCGACCGCTCGTGCAGGTCCTCCATGATGGCGGTGACGCCGTCGCCGATCTGCTGGAGTTCGTCGCCGGTGCCGACGCTGACGGGCTCGTCCAGCTGCATCCGGACCAGGCGGTCGATGCCCTCGGTCAGGATGCGCATCGGCCCCAGCAGCATGCCGCCGAACATCCAGGCCAGCAGCAGGGAAAAGCCGGTCCCGGCGAAGGCCAGGAGGGTGATGCGCGTCGAGACCGCCCGCACGGCGTCGTCGATCGGCTGGAAGGGGGTCAGCAGGAACAGGTGGTAATCCGACATCACCCGCCCCGGAATTGCCGTCACGAGCATGCGTTCGCCGGCGATGCGGCCGATCCGGTGCTGTGTCGACCCGGTGAGGTCGAGCAGCTCCCGGAGCCGTTCCAGGTCGGGTTCGCGCAGAAGTCCGCGCGGGGGCACGGCGGGGAGGTTGCCGGAACTGCGCTTCGAGAGCGCGACGAGGCGGTGCCGCGTGTGCCGCTCGAGATTGGCGGCGGTGGCGGAGAGGTGCTTCGCCTCGAGCACCGGCGTATCGTGCAGGATGACGAGAGCGGCCGTCGCGAGGCCGTCGGCGGTGCAGAGCAGATCGAGGAACACCGTGGCGTTGACCCCGTGGAGGGTCATCGGCTGAAGCGTGCCCCGAAGCCTGATGAGCTGCTCGACAGGCCGCGCCAGGAGGACGTTGAGCATGTTGCGTGATCCGGTCGTCATCTCCCCCGAATCCTCGTCCGGAACGGAGTTGAACTTGTCCATCGCCTTCTGGGCGAGGGCCTGGATGATCTTCGGCTGGTCGCTGGCGAAGTTGCCCGTCGTCGAGTCGGGGGCCGCGATTGATTTATAGCGAAGAATATTCGTCGTGTCGTACAGGAAGGCCGCCGAAAAGTTCCGGGTCTCTGCAAAGGGCTGGAGGTGCGCTTCCAGACGTGAGACGCCGGCCACGATCGTGCCACCCGAAGCCGCCTCGCCGGCGATGCCCCTCTCGATATCGCGTGCGGCCCGGCGGTATGCCCGTGCCCACGAGGCGAACGCGGGGCTGAAATCGGCGTCCGTGCTCTGGAGAAGGCGGACGGCGGCGTTGCGGTTGTCCCGGATGAGCGACGCCTGACTGGCCTGTCCATACACATGGGAAAAACCGATCAGGGCGGCAAGCCCCGCGACGCCTGCGAGGCCGAACCAGCCAAGAAGCTGGAGACGGAGCGGCACGACGAGATCCCTGCCGAAAATCCCCGCCCACATCACCACCAGGAGCAGCTCGAGAAGGATCACGACGAGAAAACTGCGCAGGCGGACAAAGAGATCCGACGCGGCCGGCGGCCGTCGCATGCCGAACAGGCGTACGCCGTCGCTCGTATCGCTCAGGGCGAGCAGATGATTCCTGCCACGATACAGCGGCTTCATCCGGAGCCGTCGGAGTTTATCCGCGAGGGGGCCGGGAAGCGGCTTGCTGCCGCCGAGCCCTGAATGCCGGCTGTTCCTCAGATCGAGCCAGCCGAACACATGGCCGCCGCCGGCCAGACGGCCGATCCGGGAGCATGCACGTGCGGCGAGCAGGAAAGGGTCGATCTTCTTCTGGTCGATGAAGATGAGGAGGTGGCCGGCAATGCCGCCGGGCTGGAACGCGATCTGATACCATCCGACGTACCGCGCCAATCCGGTGAACGAGAAGTCATGCAGGTGGTTCGGTCGTGACGAAAGCAGAGGGATCGTCTGGTGGCCGCCCAGAAACGACTCCGCCTGGCTTTTCTCCACCGCGGAAAGCTGGAACGGCCCTTCCCGGGCCGCGCGGAGGACCAGGCCGAACACGCGCTCGGAGGCCACAGTCATGCCGGTACTGCAGCCCGATCGTTGAACGCGTTTCCCGGAAGAATCGAACAGATACAGCCGTACCGCGTCAGGAGGCCAGCCGCTCAGCGGTCGCCTGAGGTCGCCGTTCCAGGTGATGGCGCGGGAAAGCCGGTCGGCAAGTTCGAGACAGGCCGTTTCGGGATGGGCAAGGCGGGAAAGGTGCGCGGTGATCTCCTGGAGGTCTTCCGATGCGGTTTCGAAAACGAGTTCCGCTTCCTGTTCCTCGAGAACGCCCAAGATATGCCAGGTTGCGAAAAACGGGATCAGGACGAGAACAGCGGCGAACACGACAAGCGAGATCGTGCGTCGCACGGCGGTTCCTCTTCCTGGAGTCATCCTGTCTGGTGCCTTCCTGTCCCTCTGGCGACAGTGTAACCCTCGGACGGGATCGCTTCAATACGGCCCGAGAAAAAACGGGGCGCCTTCTTGGCGCCCCGCGGATGATTCATGAATCCGTTATTTTCCGGCGGCCTTGGCGCGCTCATACCGGTCGCGGGCCGTCCGGAGCCTTTCGATCGCGGCCTGGACCTGCTCCTGCGTCGATTGGGAATTCTGCACGCAGGCCGTGTACTCCTGGTAGGCCTTCTGATACGCTGCCATTGCGCTCTTCAGGTCGGCCGCGGTGCTGCCGGAAGAGGTGGAAGAGGTGGCGGCCTGGGCCGATGTCGTGCGCGTGGCGGCCGTCGGGGCGGCCGTTGTGGTCGCTGCAGGCTTGCCGACGGTGACGCCGTATTTCGCCTGGTATGCCTGGTGGGCCTTGAGATAGGCATCCTGGGCTGCGTTGAGCTCGTTGAATCGCTGGTTGAAACGAGGCGTTGCGCTGTTGATCAGCTTTGAGAGACGATCGACCGATCCGCTGGCGCCCTGGATGCTGTTAACCGTCGAGCCGATGTTCAGAATGGCCGTGAGGTCGCCGCTGACGATGCCGTTGATCTGCTTGCGGATGTCGAGAAGCTGGCTGAGAGACCTGTCGGCCTCGTCGTAATACGATATGCCTTCCAACGCGATCTGGCAGGCCTTGAGCGCCAGTCCGCCCTCGGCTTTCCCCAGTTTGTACTCGTCGCTCAGGCGGCCCCAGCGGAAGATGTTGGACGGCTTGCTTTTGATCGAGTCCCAGACGCGGGACCAGCCGGCAAGACCGGAGAGATTGCCGAGCGTGCTGTCTGAAATCGTCTTGATCTGCAGCTTCGACGTGGTGTCGCCGAGGTTGACGCTCTTCACTTCCTGCATCGACTCGAAAAACTTCAGGTCGGGCTTGATCTTCGTGAAGACGCCTTTCGCCTTCGGCGCGATGTAATTGTACTCGCGGACGAGTGTGTCTATAGCAGAAGCTATTTTCAAAATCTGCGGAATGTCCGTGCTTTTTTTCGCGGAAAGCCCCTTGTATGCCTGAATCAGAGTGCCGGCGCTCTCGATGAAATTGCGCACCGACTGGCGCTCACGGTACAGTTCGCGGACGCCGGAGGTGATGTTGCGGGAATGACTGACCAACGCCGCGCCGTTGTTCATGACGAACTTCGCGTTGTCGATGACGCCGGCGGTGGCGGCCGCCGCGACGGCCAGGACAAGCCCGACGATCAGAAATGTGGTTTTGAACGTTCTGATGAAGCTCTGTTTCTTCATAATGCTCCCCTCGAAAGAGGCTGGATAATTTCAATTGATACAATTGTACGTACAGAGGCCGGAAGCGTCAAATGCCGCTCCGGCAGGGCACTATCGGGCCTTCTTTTTCCCGGGGAACAGAAGAAAAATCCAGGCCAGAATCTGGACGGCGAGGAGGGCGCCGAAGGAAAGGCGGAAAGCCGCTGGCTGAGCGAATCCGGCGGCGCCGAACGCGTCGATCAGGATGCCGATTCCCCACTGGATGCCGAACGCCCCGCCGAGGACGAAGATATTGAGGGTGGAGTTGACGCGGCCGAAGAGATGGGGCGGGAACTTCTCACTCAGCAGGGCATACGAGAGGTTGCTGATGGCGAACACCAGGCCCATCGCGAACCACAGGAGATGCGTGGGCCCGGCGTCGAAGATGATCAGCGCCATCACCGCGATCCCGGCGCCGATCCCGCCGACGAGGACCTGTTCCGATGTGATGCCCCGACTGGCAAGCGGCTCCACCGCAACGGCGAGCCCGGCAAAACCTGCGAGCATGGCGAGGCTCACCAGCAGAAGGTGAAACGCGGCCACGTCACGGGTGCAGCCGTTGACCGTCATCAACCAGGGGACGGCCCAGAGCCCCTGGAGCGCCATGAATCCTCCCGATACGAGGGCGGCCTGAGGCGCGTAGCGCCAGAACGTGGGACTGGCGAGGATGCCGCCGATCGAGCGCAGCTGCTCGCCGGGTGTCTCGGTGGTGCCGGCGGCCTGCCTGACGGGAGTCGTGAAGATGCCGGCGGCGACGGCGAAGGCGAGCACGGCGAGCGCGAGGAAGATGCCGCGCCACCCGGTCTGCTCGAGAGCCCAGGCGAGGGGCGACGTTGCCGTCAGGGCACCCAGCCCGCCGGCGGCCATGACGGCGGCATTGAGCGAGGCGAGCCGTTCCGGCGGAAACCACAGGGAGAACGCCTTGAAGGATGCCATCAGGCAGGCAGAGACGCCGAGGCCGATCAGGGCGCGGCCGACGGCAAGCGCCTGAAGGCTGTGCCCCTGCGAAAACAGGAGACACCCGCCGACGGCGATCAACAGCAGGACTGCCTCGACGCGGCGTGGGCCGTACCGGTCGAGCAGGATGCCGAGCGGCAGTTGAAAGGCCCCGAAGGCGAACAGGTAGGCTGAGGTGAGAAGCCCGAGGTCGGCGGCCGACACCGACAGCTCGCTCATCAGCTCCGGCGCGATGATGGCGTTGACATTGCGCAGAAGATACGATAGAAAATACCCCGCCGCGAACGGCAGGAAAATGCGCAGCCAGGGATGGGATGTTTTCGCCATGATGCCTGCTCATCCCGGCATGCACGCGCGGCTGAAACGACTGCCTGGGCTTGCCGGGCCGCCTTCCCTCAGTTTTTTGGCCCTGGAAGCCCGCCCCGCCAGTTCAGAGACTCGATCAGGGTCTTCTCGTCGGCCACGACCGCTTTCCCGTCCTTTTCGATGCCGCGCAGGAAATACACGAACTCGAGCTGGGCTCTCGGCGAACCCTTTTCCCGCTCAAACGTCCGGACAAACTCGTCCGCACGCACGGCCTGTTTCCCCATCGCGGGTTCGGTGGGGAAAACGAGCCCCTTCTTGCTCCTGAACGGGGCGTAGCACTTGATGACGAACTCGGTGCAGACCAGGTCGGATTCGCTGTAGAAATCGAAGTCGAAGTCGTAGGCCCGGCCGTTGTAATAAAACCCGGCCTCGAGCGCCTTCGCAATATCGACTTTCGAGAGACGCGGCCTCAGGACGGCGATATAGTCGGCATAACAGGTATGGCGCAGGGTATTCTGCACCACGCCTTCGCTGATGGCCTCGAGCACGCATTTCGGGTGTTCGCCCTTCGCCGGGGATTTGACGAAGCTTGCATGCTTCTCAGGGTATGTTTTCTGGAGCCAGTCCATGAAGCCGGCGAAGCGGCGTTTCGCATAATAGGCCCTGACCTGGGGATCGCCGTCGAGAAACTGCCCAAGTTTCGTGGCGTCGCCCACATACAGGGCCCCGTGCGGCCAGAAGCCGGGCAGGAAGATGTTCGAGAGATACCAGTTCTGCCGTTCGATGATGATGTCGCCGGGCAGCAGCAATGCTTCCATCTCGTCGACCTGTTCGGCGCTGATGAGGCGGGTCTGCTTCTTCCTGACGCGGGTGTCGCCGACCCAGGTGAAGAGGGACTCCTGCATCGGTGAAATCAGATTCATGGCGTCTTCGGCGATCGAGCCGAACGCGTATTTATACCAGGTCGGATCTTTCGCGATCCGCAGAATCAGTCCGTCGAGGATGTCCTTGGTTCCGTTGAAATACCGGAGGAGGGTTCCGTCGATGTCGACGGCCGGCCGGAAGTCTTTCGCGGAGCCGCGGTAAAAGCGCGCCAGGTCTTCCTGATGGGACGTATGGAACTGGTACAGCGCCAGCACGTTTCGCGGGCTCACGGCGCCGAGAGCGTGGTGCGTGAGCTGCCCCTCGGGGATCTTGAATTCCGGCACGGTCTCATCGAACAGGGAACGTAGTTTCTTTCGTTTTGCGAGGTAGTGCGTCAGTCTGGAAACGGCAAGGAGGCGGCTGATTTTTGCGTTGATGCCGAGAACATACCCTTCGAAGCCTGCCTTGACCTGGCTCTCGAACAGGGATTTGCCCCAGCCCCGGTGCCATCGGTCGGAAAGCGCTTCGAGGGTGTCCAGATGCTTGATGAACGATGACCAGAACCGGTAGACGCCGCGCAGTTGCTGGGGGGAAAGCGCCGCCGTCTCGATGCCTGCACGGGCGATGAAGGAAGTGTCGGTCAGGACGTTTTCGCAATACCGCTCGAGCTGGGCCGCGCTGGCCTGGAAGAGGGCAAGGTCGGCCTTGAGCGCTTTCTCATATCGCTTCGGATGCTCGATCGAGAGCCTCAGCCCCGTCCCGGATTCGATCACCGGCCCGGAAACCGACGTCGCGCAGGCCGGATGAATGAAGGCGAGCGAAAAAGCGAACGCCGCGGCCAAAGCTGTCCTGTGTATCACTGACGCCCCCTCCTTGGAGATGATGTATGAACAAATTCTACAGGTTTCCCCTCGAATTGACAAATGCCGCTCCAGTGGCCATGGAACGTGGGAAAACGTTGGCCACGGCAGTGCTAATGGCCGGGGTGGTCTTCAGGGAAAAGCTTATCCGAGAGGATAGCTGGCTGATCTCAGGCTGCGTATGTCGGGGGCGGTGTGCGAACGAAGTGCGGCATCTCGAGCGGAATTTCAATGGATAATTCCACGAGGCCCGCAAACGCGCCGTCTTTATACCATGGTGCTTGATATATCAACTTTTTGACTCCGGCTTTTTCGATGGTATACGCGTTCGTGACGCGCTTTTCCATGATCTCGCGTATCTTCGCCCGCGCCTTCTCGGGATGGCAGTCATACAGGCTCTTCCCGACGAGGGAGGCCCCTCCATCCTTCGCGAACGTTCTGCACGCCTTCTCGTTCATACTCAGAATGATCCCGTCTGCATCACAAACCGTCACCGCCCCGCTGAATTCTTTGATCCAGTCGATTTGACTCATGCTGATTCCTTGTTTCGAAACAATATTGTTTCCCTTAGCAGGCTGTGGATAATATCGTTTCCGGTTATCCTGTGGTGTCGAAGGGTGACCGGAAACTCATTAACAGGCTTGTTCGTGGTTCGATACCTCACCACGAACGGAAATCGGATTTTATCCACAGGCTGTTACGGAACGCTATGATCCAAGCATCTTCAAAATGTGCTTTGCAAGGCGCTCGTTGATTTCGGTATGCCTTGGTACCGGTTGAGAAATGTGGGTTTTCGGATTGTGATACCAATCATGTTTTCCACCGTGCCGAAGAAGGAGACAGCCGTATTCATCAAGGCTTTTCAAGAGCTCTTTCCGCTTCATGCAACTTTGAGTTTTGCAACTTTGCGCACGCATGGAATGTCGCCGGATAATAAATCCTTGTAGATATCTTTGAGATTCTCCTGCAGTTCTTCAAAAGATTCGCCCTGAGTCATGTAATCCGGATATTCCTGAAGATACCCGAGCCATGTATCGTCATCCTTCCAGTAAACAAAGGCAAGTTCGACGCTGTTTCCCATGAAGGCTCTCCTTCTCCGTGCGAATACGATCGAAAGTTTAACATGAACGGGGCCGGGAAAAAAATCCCGGCCCCGCTCTGTAACGCTTCTTACTTGCCGAAGTCGAAGGCGACGATGCGGCTGATGCAGGACTCGAGTTCGATGGCGCGCCAGGGGAAGAGGCCGATCCAGGTGCGCTTGTTCTTCAGTTTGTCGATCTCGCCGCCGAGGTTCTCGGCGTGGATGATGCCCTTGGGGAACATCTTGAGGTGCATGACCTGGTAATACTCGTCATAGGGGAACATCTCGTCCCAGGCTTTGCCGAAATCCTTCTTCAGCTTCTTCTCGGCGGCCTCGAAGGCCTTCGGGTGCCACTGGCGGAGGATCGTGTTCATCGGGTGGTCGGCCGAACCGCAGTCGACGCCGATCCACTTGAACTTCATCTTGGCGCACCACTTGTGGAAATCCGGGTTCGGGCCCGGGTGGCGGACCATGTAGCGGACCTCGTCGGCTTCCTTCTGGTCCCAGCTGTAGCGGTGGTAGCCGGTATTGATGATCAGGATGTCGCCCTTCTTGATCTCGGCGCGCTTCTCGAGCATCTCGGGGGAGTAGAGCGAGTAGTCGCTGACGCAGTCGGAGATATCGACCACGACGCCTTCGCCGCAGAAATCCTCGAGCGGCGTGTCGCCGATCGTGCGGCCGTTGGCGCAGAAGTGGATCTCGCCGTCGATGTGGGTGCCGACGTGGTTGCTGGTCTTGATGATCTGGCCGTTCGCTCCCTGGCCCATGTGGGCCCCGGCGATGCGCTTGAAATACTGGACCTGCAGGGGCATGTAGCTCGGCCACGGCGGCGTGTGAATGCTGAGTCGCTGGGTCAAATCATACATCTTGGGTGCTTTCATAAACCTTCCTTCGCTCCTTGAAATCTGAGTTCAAATTGTATTTCACCACAAAGGCACAAAGACACGAAGAAAAAAATTATTATTTTAATAACAATATTCTAAGCTTTGTGCCTTTGTGTCTTTGTGGTGAACCTTTCTCCGTGTCTCTGTGTCTCAGTGGTGTTCCTCAGGGGACGTACGCTTCGACGTAGGCTTCGAGGGCGTCTTCGAAGCATTTCATCGGCGGGTTCACGAGGCCGGCGCCGACCTGGCCGATGCCGGGCTGCTTGTGGGCGATGCCGGTGTTGATCTGGGGCAGAATGCCGGTCTCGCATACCTTCAGCAGGTTGATGCCGGTCGGCGAGCCCCGGAAGTCGAGCGACGGGATCTGGAACGCCGTCGACTCGGCCTCGGTGATCTCGTACATCTTCTGCGTATAGTTCAGCGCGTCGCTCGCCGAGCCCCCGACGAACTTGACGATCGCGGGCGCCGCCGCCATCGCGAAACCGCCGATGCCGCACGTCTCGGTGATGGCGCTGTCGCCGATGTCCGGGTTGCAGTCTGCCTCCGAGAAGCCGGGGAACAGCAGCCCCTTGACCACCTGGGCGGGGGCGGTGAACCACCGGTCTTTCAAGCCGGCGACGCGAATCCCGAAATCGGTGCCGTTGCGGCACATGACCGTGAGAATCGTCGCCCCGTCGATCCACTCCGCCGACTGGAGCATCGCTTTCGCGGCCGGCATGCTCAGATTCAGGAAAAAGTGATCGTTTCCGTTGATGAACTCGAGCACCCGTTTCTTGTCCGCGGCGGAAGCCTTCGTTTCGAGAAGGGCCGGGGCGAGTTCGCGGAACAGCAGCGAGGTGCCGGCACGGTTGCGGTTGTGGACCTCGTCGCCCATCTGGAGCGCCTGGGCGATCAGGGACTTGAGGTTGACCTCGCCCTTGATCTCCATCGTCTCGCGCAGAACGGGGCCGAGCACGTCGCGCATCCAGTTCAGGCGGGTGATGACCTCTTCCGAATAGGCGCCGTACCGGAGAACCTTGCCGAGACCCTCGTTCAGGGTGCAATAGGCGCGGTTGCCGTGCGTCTTGTTCTCGACGATCCAGACCGGCATGCTCGCCGTCGCGACGCCCGCCATCGGACCGACGCCGTTATGCTCGTGCCACGGCGCATACTCGATCTCCCCGCTTGCCGCGATCTTCTCGGCCTCGGCCGGCGTCTTCGCGAAATCTTCGTAGATCAGGGCGCCCATGACGGCCCCCTTCATCGGCCCGGACATGCGGTCCCATGTGATCGGCGGGCCGGCATGCAGGATCAGGTTCTTCTTCATGCCCGGAACAATATCTTTCGCTATACCAATCCCTTTGAGCACCGGCACGGCGTTCTGAATGCGGGAAACGGCTTCCTTGTTGGCTGCCTGCACGTTGATGTTCGTTGCCATCGTCATTCTCCTCGCCTCAGCTCCTGGCCTGGTTCTGATGCTCGCCCTGCCATGCCTTGATGCGGTCGAGCAGTTCGATCACCCGTTTGTTGCCGCCGGCCGGCGGGCGCCACTCGACGTGCGCGACCGGCACGCCCTGGCGCTTCAGATCGTCGGCGAAGCTGGGGATGCCGACGTTGAACACTCTCACGTCCTCGTTGAACAGCGTTTTCAGGCTCGACATCGCTCTCAGGCTCCTTTCCCCGTCAGCGCCTGCTTCACGAATCCGATCAGCGCGACGTTCGACGGGAACACCAGCACGCCCGCGTCTTCCAGCGTGCGCTTCTGCTTCTGCATGTTCTGAGGGTCATCCGCGGTGCCGCAGATGCAGGCGGCGAAGACCGGCTTCCTGCCGGACGTCTTTCGGGCTTTTTCTATAGCGGATACCATTTCACCTGCCATGTCCATGTGCGAGCCGTAGCCGAGAACGACGTCGAACGCGATCAGTCCAACGTCGGGATCGGCGGTCTCGATACCGATGCGCTCCTGGCGGAGCGTGGGGTCGATCATCGGGTGGGCGCGGCCGCGCGTGAACTCGTCGTCGCCAAGATCGACGATCGTGTGTTTCTCGCTCGTATGGACGCTTTTCATTGCATGACAGCCCTTGATGGGGGTGTTCGAATACAACTCGCCGAGCACCGGCTGGAGAATGCGCTGGGCTTCGTCGCACAGGGTGCCGCCGCTGTAGAGGCCGCGCAGGAATTTCCCGGGAAGCTTGATTCCTTTCGCTTTCGCGGCCGCATCGGCGTCGGTCATGGGAACGACGACCGGCTTGCCACCGGAAAGTTCGCAGGCCTTCTGCGCCGCTTCCTGCAGGTTGTGGGCCGGAGTGAAGCCTTCTTTCCTGATGGCTTCGGGGTCGGCGCCGATGAAATACACCACGATCGGTTTGCGGATTTTCTTCAACTCGGCATACAGGGGCCCGAGAACCGCTGGTGCCGGGGGCTTCGAGATCAGCACGATGACTTTCGTCGCCGGGTCTTCGCCCAGCGCGCGAGCAGCCATGAGGGTCATCGTCCCGCCGATCTTCTCGGAGAGGTCGCGGCCTCCGACGCCGATCGCCTGGGTGATCCCATATCCCATCGTATGGATAAGGCTGGTCACTTCCTGCAGGCCGGTGCCGGAGGCGGCAACGAGGCCGATGTCGCCCTTGCGGACTGCGTTCGAGAACGCGAGCGGCACGCCGTTGATCAGGGCCGTTCCGCAGTCGGGGCCCATGACGAGCAGGTTCTTCTCGACGCCGAGGGCCTTGAGTTTCAGCTCCTCCTCGACCGTCACGTTGTCGGAAAACAGCATCACGTGCCGGCCGGCGCGGAGGGCGATCTCGGCCTCGCGGGCCGCCCACGCGCCCGGAACAGAAATAACCACCACATTCGCGTCGGGAAGCTGCTTCGCAGCGGCCTCCTGCGTCGGCGGCACGAAGGCCGCGCCGGTGCCGGAGGGCTTCTTGCGCGTGGTGAGCAGTTTCTCGGCGGCGGCGAGTGCGGCGCCGGCGGCCGCGTCGTCTCCTGCCTGAACGCACATCAGCAGGTCGGCGGGGGTGATGCCGGCGAACACGTCGGAATACAGGCCCAGCCGTTGCAGACTGTCGATGTTGAAGTCGGTGCCCATGCCGACAACGGCCTTCTCGACGCCCTGCAGTTTCTTCACCTCGTTGGTGATCTGCATGAGCGTGACCGAGTCGAAATAGGTTTCCTTCCGGATCACGTGACGGATCGTCATTCCATGCTCCTTGAACATATCGTCTCTTGCCGGGGCCCGGGGCCTGCGCAAAACCCGCGGGCCGGGGCGCCGGACACCGGCATGATACCCCTTTCGCATACCGTTGTCATCATCCGGAATCCGAGAAGACAGAATATCGAATAGAATATAAACCGGCAGGAGGCGTTTCGCGCAATCGAATTCTTCGTGAAAAAACGCTTTTGCCTTCCCGGTCGTGCTGAGCCTGTCGAAGCACGAGAGCTCTCGTCCCTCGCTCGGGGCGAACGGGGGGATTCTGGAGGACGCGCTAGACGAGCCGGAAGGCCGAGACGCGGCGGGCTTTGCCCTTCACGAGGATCTCGCCGACGGCCGTCATGTCACGGTCGGGCAGGGCCGCGGCGGCGGTGCCGTCAATGACCGTGCCGCCGCCGCCCTTCGCCGCGAGGTCGCAGAGGCGTGCTGCCGTGTTGACCGTGTCGCCGATGACGGTATACTCGAGCCGCACTTCGGCCGTTCCCATGATGCCGGCCAGGACCGGGCCCGACGCGATGCCGATCCCAAGCGGAAGAGGAAGTTCCCGTTCGAGGTCGTTCATGGCTGTTCGCATCGCCGTCACCGTCCGCACGGCGGCACGGGTCGCCCCGTCGAGGCCTCCGTGCCGATCGGCATCGAAGACGGCCAGGATCTTTTCGCCGATGAACTTGTCGATCTCGCCACCGTTCCCGCAGATTGCCTCCGCCATCAGCGCGAGATATCGGTTCAGCTGGATGACGAGGGTTTCAGGCGCACACTCGCGCGAGAATGCCGCGAACCCGGCAGGAGCTGCGAAGAGAATGGCTGCGAAGCGGTTTTCCCCGGCCATTGCCGCCCTGTTCCTGGACTCGTCGCTTGCCGCAGTACGGACCGAATCGGAAACGAAGACGCGGAGGCGCCGCCCCTCTTCGACGCCGGCCGCCATCGCGTTGAAGGCGAGAGCGAGATCGCCGAACTCGTCGCGGCGATCTGCCGGCAGGCGCGTGTCGAACCGCTCGTTCATGATCTGCTCGGCCGCGCACCCGAGCTCCCGGACTGGATCCAGGAAGCGGGAGGCCGTGCGGAACGCCATATATATCATAAGCAATAAAACGAGAGCCAGGAACCCCCGGCGGACTGCCGATTCGCGGTCGATACGGCCGAGAAGGGGAGAGTAGGGAGTCCATGTTTTCAGAACGTGCTCACGGTGCCTGCTTCCAATACGTGATATGAGGAGTTCGGTCGAATCGCCGCGGTCGATGAAGGTGTGCACGGTCATGGGCGATGCGGCTGCGAGAAGGTCCGCCGTGGCTTCCCTCGGATGGGAAAGATACGAGTTGACGTCTGCGGTGAACCTGTTTCCCTCGGAGGAATGGCGGACCGTGAGGGTCGAAAAGGGCATGGTGATGCGTGGATTGTTCCGGGCCATCGATATGAGCGTCGCGCCAGGGCGATGTTGCGTTTCACACCAGTTTCGAAGTTGCTGGTGCAGGAGCATGTCGTCCGCCAGGTGGACCTGCAGGGCATATTGCGGCCGCCCCTGAGTATCGGGAAGATGAATGCGAAACGACTCGTGCGAGTTCAGGCCCCAGGTGATGAGCTGATACTGGAGCGGTGCTGACATCATCGCGGCGATGTCGAAGGAGGAAAGCAGGGAGAGCAGGACGTATTTCACCTCCTCACCCTTCAGATCTTCCAGCATCCGCTTGTTTTCGTCGGAGACGTCGTCCGTCGCGTAATATCGAGGTGAAAGCTTCCGCATGACCTGCGAATGGATGTTGCTGTAAAGCTCGCGGATAATGGTCGAATCGAGCGACGAGGTCTTTCCCGCATCCATGACACTGATGCCTCTGGGGCCGAGGAACTGCATGACGCCGGGGGCAAAGCCGGACCGGAAGGACCGAAGGAAAAAATCGTCCAGGAGTTCGCCGATGGCTTTCTCCTGCTCCGACGTTTCCTTTTCAATTCCAGCCCTGTTCAGGCGCTCGCGGAGGGAGAACCTCGTCGCGAGATGGCGAAAGACAGACATATTCTGACCGATATACCATTCGGCTCCCTCGTCGAGGCACGTCAGAACGCTCGAAAGGCTCTCGGATACCTCGTCGAACAGACGCGCCTTCCGCTCGATCGTCCTGCGTTCACCCGCCATCCAGCCGGAAAGCAGGGAGGGCACCAGGGTCAGGACGAACGCGCCGGCAAGAAGCGGCACCATCTTTCTCGGCAGATAAGCCGCGAACCGGGATGACAGATCGACCAGGCACATGCACGGGACACACAGCATCATGAAACCCGAAAGGCCCTTCAGAAATGTTTCCAGGAGCGTCATCCAGAAAGGAGGGGGCGGGAGCGGGCGTGCGGCGATCATTTCGGGGAACCGTTCCATATCGGTCTGTTTACGATCGATGACGGCATGTACGCCGGCCAGGGGAATGTCGAATGTCGCGCTTCCGATCGCTTCTGCGGGTGAACCCTCGCGTGGAAGGAAGATCAGACGTGTTCCCCGCTCGAGCATCGTGTTCGTCAGTGCGAGGAGGCCCGACGGTTCGTCGAGCGACTCGACCGGCAGAAACAACAGAACTCCTCCCTTCATCCCCTGCCACCACACTTCGGCAGGGCGTCGTCTGGATGAGGCTGATTCGACGATCTCCCAAGGCTGTTCCCACCATCCGGGAGGAACGAGCGGAAGCCACATCAGGACCCCGTGGATTCCGAAGAAGTTGCATTCGTTGAAATGCCCGTATGACTCGAACGCGAGTGCATGCCCTGCCCCCTTGATACCGGGGAAACAGGCCCGGGTGAGATCCTGGACAACGGACGAGTCGGCGTGTGCCGTTCCTCCGTTCGTCAGCAGAACTTTGATCATGGAAAACAGGGCTGCCGATTCCGAGGCTTTTCCATGGAATGGAGTGCCGCCCGTCTCGACGACCTCCGTGCTGGAGAGCGAGACGGAATTCCAGTCGGGATCACGTTCGGGAAAATGCCTGAGAAGACACCAGGAGAGGGCAGGGTAGATCCGTTTCGCCTTCTGAAGCCGTGCCTGGACCTGGGAAACGCCATCGCCTGAACCGCCGGTCAGGCATCTTTCCCCTCGAGCCCCTTCGAAAAGAATCATCCGGAGGTGGTTGGCGATGTGGAGGGCGGGGATGTTGGTCGATGCCGCGAACCGCAGATCGTTCTGGAGGATTGCCTGCTCGTGGGCGGCCGAACGTTCACGGAATGAGGATGTCAGCGATGTGGAAAAGGAGAAGAGAAGGATGGAAACGAGAAATACAAGAGCAATAAAGATAGAATAATTTGCAGTATTGAATTCCCGGGCGGAAGGAACCTGGTTTCCGACCGAGGGCGGCGGTTGGTTGGCGATGGGTTGCGCAGGAACGGACATGTCGTGACCGGGATGCCCGGTAGAGAATACAACGGGCGAAAAGCCGTCCGCGATCTCGAATGCCTCCGGATGCCCTGATACCGCCAGAACGCTGCCGGAAACCCCTGCGGCGGATGCCGTAGCCGAATCGCAGATGATGTGCGACGCACGGCCGGCCTTGGAAGCCGCTTCGAGCACTCCCGCCGAGGTGACCGTTTCGCCGACCACGGAGTAGTCGAGACGCACGCCTTCGGCGCCCAGAACGCCGCATACGGCTTCTCCCGAGGCCAGCCCGATGCCGATCTCAAACGTGAAGAGTCCCTCGGCGGTGCGTTCCTGCTGAAGCGCCCGGTGACAGCGCATCATCGCCCGGGCGGCGGACAGCGCCCTCCGCGCGGCGGGCGATGCATCTGTGGATGGATCATCATAGAACACGGCCTGGATCGCATCGCCAATGAAGCGGTCGATGATTCCGCCCTGCTCCTTGATCGCGGGCGTCATGGCGCGAAAATGCCTGTTGAGAGCCGAAAAAACCTCGTCCGGCGGGTGGGTTTCGGAAATCGTTGTGAAATTCCGGATATCTGACGTCAGGGCGACGATCGGCCTTCGCCTGGGCACGTGAGCGGAGGCCGCTCCGTCGGCAACGGCTTCCATGACCTGCGGGGCGACGAACAGGCTCATGGCCTGGCGTTCGCGAAGCCACTCGGTCATCGCATCGAGCGTATTGGCGGCCTGGCCGAGTTCGTCCGCACGGGCAAAGTTAAGCTTCCTGTCGAGCCGCCCGGCTGCGACTTCCCTGAGGGCTGTCACCATTTTTCTGAGCGGCGTCGTCAGCCATGCGGCGAGGAGACCGCCCGAAAGGAGGAGCAACAGGAGGTTCCCGAAAATTCCGGCGATGACCTGGGCGGATTCTTTGAACAGTCGTTGCCTGAGCGGTGCAAGAGGCCTGGCCGCCGTCATGAGAAAGCCTGGAAGCCTGGTGCTCCGGACCGACATGATGCGGTCCTGAGCTGTGGAACGTGTACCGGTTTCCCCCGTCCGCAACGGCTTGCCTGAGCGGACGAGGGAATGATTTCCGAAGGCCGTATGACGCGTGATCTCGAGATCGGCACGGTATTTGGCCGAGATGTCGGAAATCCGTGTTCGGATATGGCGAATATAGGCGTCGCTTTGCTCCCAGATCAGAACGAGCAGAAACCAGGTGTCGCCGTCGATTTTCAGGAATTGATGGAATTTGAGCATTCTTTTGTTGTCGGCCATCGTTTCCGCGATCTGCCGATTTTTCTGCATCAACTGGTGAACGTCGGCGGTGACGAGCATGTCGAGTCTGGTGGAAGGCCCGGTGAATCTTGCAGCGGGAACCCTGGCTTCGAGATCGGGCGAGAGGGTCTTCAAAAGGCGGTATGAGATGGGCTTGATGAAGTTGATCAGGGAAACCCCGAGTTCGGGGGAAATGGCGGTGTCGTATCTGCTCCACTCGAACCGGCCGTGCCCGAAGAGAGACAGGCTGCGAATGGGGATGCCGAGCCCCGAAAGATCTTCCCAGAGAGGGGTCAGGATGTCATCGACGGGGTGTTTCGCCATCTGGCGGGCGCGAAGGACGAGCGTTCTCGACGCGTTCCCGGTCTGCCGGTTGCAGATGTCGGCGAACCGTCTCGTCAGGATGGAATCTTCGTTTTCGAGTTCCTGCAGTGCCTGGCCGAGTTCGAGGTCGTATTCACGCAGAAGATTGTCCCGAAGATCGACGAGGAGCTTACCGGTCTCGCTGAGTGCGATGATGAGCGGGACGGCGGCCAGACACAGGAACCAGAAGGCCAGTTGGGAGCGGATGCCGAACGCCGGAGGGACGCCGGAGAGCCCTGTCCGGACCAGGAGAAGAAGCCACAGGATCGCCCATGCGAAGATCGCGAGAGTGCCTGCATGGCGATGCGAGCGCTGAAGGGAATTCGGGGCCGGGCCGATCAGGAGACCGAGGCCACCTGACAGGACATCGAGCGAGCTCCAGCAGGCCAGATGCCGGTTTCCCGCCTGGAATACGTGACGGAGTTCCCGGTCGGGAAGCCGTATCTCACCGCTCATCCCGTAGAACTCCCGGCTCTGATACCAGGTGGTGATGTCTTCTTGGGAACGGTGGCCCGGCATGCCCGGCTGCCTGAGGCTGATTTCGGATGATTTCTGAAGGATGAAGCTTTTGAGAAAGGGCGTGTGCGGAAGCGGTGAGCCGGGCCTGACTCGAATCCGTTTCGGTTCCGCAGGATCGACGGAAAATGGGATGAATACTGGCTCGAGATGACTGTTCCGGGCGATCGAACGCCAGTTGGCGAAACAGAGACGGCGTGCCGTGTCCGCATCGCCCATGCCCGAGGGAAGAAGCATCAGAAAAGCCGCGACATCCTGACCGCCGACCTGGATGAAATCCCAGACGCAGATGTGGTAGTCGTTCTGGAAAATGACGGAAAAGGCGCGGCCGCGGGAGGAATCGTCGAACAGCTCGGGAGACGCCCCAAAACCGAACAGACGGTCCAATGACTGTTTCCACGCGGGCGGCCGGAGCCGGCCCGGTTCGAACCGGTTGCGCCGATCTATTTCGTGCAGTATTGAACCGATGAGCCTGTTGAAACGGCTCTGGAGTCCCTTGCCCGTGCACGGTTTCGGAATTTCCTCCGGCCGGGCGGAAAGCGAGAAGAGCCAGGTCGATGGTTCGGGCAGACTGCGCGGCAACGAGCGGCGCAGGGCGTCCGATGCGGCGCTGCCGAGCAGGTTCTGGTCGACCGGGATAGCCGTGGAAGTCGGGAGACGTTTCTCGATGCGATTGCGAAAACGCGCCGCGGCCGTTTCCGCCCAGAAGGTGAGTTTCGAAGCACGCTCCCAGCGCACCGCCGTCCTTCTCGCGACATCATGCCACGCTTCCGATGCCTCCCTGCGCTTCTCCGCCTCCCACAGGTCCGCTTCCCTGCATATCAGGAAGACGGGCAGGAACGTCAGGATCAGCGGCAGAAACAGCGAGCGGAGAGAAACCCCGGCGTGGGTGCGGGGCCGATTCGAATCCGTGCTCATCAACGGGTGAGGGTACCAGAAACGCGCCCCGGATGCCAGAACCCGGCGAGAACGTCCTTGAATCAGAGAGACACAATAACCCCTTCATCACAGAGAACACAAAGCACACGGAGGTTTCACGGAGAAGAAACTCTGTGAAACCTCTGTGTTCATGGTGCCCTCCGTGATTCAGCGGTTGTGAATATGAAATGCGCATGTCCGGGGAAAACTTGCCAATGGAGAGGGGGTTCCCGTAGAATTCACCCTACAAGAATTACATTCCGGGAAGGAGTAGTGAATGCATCACGAGTTCGAATACATTGCTCCGCGCACCCGCACGGAGCTTCTCTCGACGCTGAAGAAGCTCGGCGCCCGCGCGAAACTGCTGGCCGGCGGCACCGACCTTCTGGTCGACATCCGCGTCGGTCACAACGTTCCAGAGACCGTCATCGACGTGAAATATGTCGATGAATATAGAAAGATCCGCTGGGACGCGAAGGAAGGCCTTTCCATCGGCGCGACCGTCACCTGCGTCGAATTGATGAACGACAAGACCGTCAGGGCGAAGTTCCCTCTGCTGGCCGAGGCGGCCGGGCACATCGGCTCGCCCCAGCTCCGCAACCGCGCCACCATCGCCGGAAACCTCTGCACGGCTTCCCCCTGTGCCGACATGGGCTGTTCCCTGCTTGCCTACGGGGCCTCGGTCGAGCTCGCCTCCGAGAAGAAGACCCGCGTCATCCCGCTCGTGGAGTTCTTCACCGGCGTGAAGAAGACCCAGCGCCAGCCCGACGAGGTCGTCCAGCGCATCATCGTGCCGGCCGCCATGGCCGGAGCACGCGGCGCGATGGAGAAACTCAAGCGCATCAAGGGACACGACCTGGCCGTCGTCAGCGTTGCGATGGTGAAGACCGCGAAGACCCTCCGGGTCGGCGTCGGCTCCTGCGCCCCGACCCCGATCGCGCTGAAGGAGCTGCCGGCGTCGGCTTCGGTGAAGACCGTGGTCGACGAGGCCCTCAGGACCGTCAAGCCGATCGATGACATCCGCGCCTCGAAGGAATACCGTCTCGCGATGGTCCAGACCTTCGTCGAAAACCTCATGGCAACGCTCAAGTGAGCATCGGCAAAGGAACGAACAGCATGCAGATGCACAGAATCAAGGTGAAGATCAACGGAAAACTGTACGAGCGCGACGTGCCGGGCCATCGCAGCCTGCTGCACTTCATCCGTGAGGACGTCGGCCTGACCGGCACGAAGGAAGGCTGCGGCGCTGGCGAGTGCGGCGCCTGCACCGTCCTCGTGAACGGGAAGACCGTGAACTCCTGCCTGGCGCTTGCCGCGGAATGCGACGGCGCCGAGATCGAGACGGTCGAGGGGGAGGCGAAAGACGGCAAGCTGAGCAAGCTTCAGGAGGCGTTCCACCGGAATCACGCCGTCCAGTGCGGGTTCTGCACGCCCGGCATGCTGATGTCGGTGAAGTCCCTGCTGAAGGTCCATCCGAAGCCGACCGAAGAGCAGATCAAGGAAGCCATCGAAGGCAACTTCTGCCGCTGCACCGGCTACCGCCAGATCATCGAGGCCGTCCAGGACGCCACCGGCCAGCTGAAGAAGAAGGAGGAACTGAAGCGTGTTTCATGACGTGCCGCACAAGGACCTCAAAGCCGTCGGCCGCGATTTCGGCCGCATCGATACCGTCGAAAAACTGACCGGCGCCGCGCTCTACACCGGCGATCTCGTGATGCCCGGCATGCTGTACGGAAAAGTCGTGCGCAGCCCCCATGCGCGCGCCCGCATCAAGCGCATCAACACGGCGAAAGCTGCGAAACTGACCGGCGTTCACGCCGTCCTGACCGGAAAAGATCTCGATTACCGCGTCGGCCTGTATATCGTCGACAAATATATTCTCGCGAAGGATGTCGTGCGCCACTTCGGCGAGGCCGTCGCCGCCGTCGCCGCCGAGACGCCCGAGCTGGCCGAGGAAGCGGCCCGCCTGATCGAGATCGAATACGAGCCCCTCGAGGCCGTGCTCGACCCGAAGAAGGCCCTCGACAAGAAGGCGCCGCTCGTCCACCCCGATCTCAAGGACTACTCGTTCGTCGAAGCCGCGTTCACGCCGGTTCCCGGTACGAATATCGCGAACCACACCAAGCTCCGCAAGGGCGACGTCGAGCAGGGCTTCAAGGATGCCGATTTCGTCATCGAGCGCGAATACACGAACCCCAACGTCCAGCACGTGCCGATGGAGACCCACGTCTGCGTCTGCCGCTGGGAGGTGAAGGACCGCGTCACGATCTACACCTCGGCCCAGTCGCCCTTCACCGTCCGGAACCTGTTCGCCTACTCGTTCAAAATTCCTCACAATAATATACGGGTCGTCATTCCCTACGTCGGCGGCGGCTTCGGCGGCAAGGCCGGCATCCATCTCGAACCTCTCGCGAGCTGCCTTTCCCGCGCGGCGGGCGGGCGGTTCGTGAAGATCACGGCGACGCGCGAAGAGGAGTTCAGCCTGCTCCCGTGCCGCTCCGGCCTCACCTACAACATCAAGACCGGCGTGAAGAAGAGCGGGAAGATCGTCGCCCAGAAGATGACGATGTACTGGGACGCCGGCGCCTACGCCGACTACGCCGTGAACGTCACGCGCGCCTCGGGATACTCGGCCGGCGGGCCGTACGAGTACCCCAACGCCTGGGTCGACGCCTACACGATGTACACGAACAAACCGTGGGGAACGGCGTATCGCGGCTTCGGACACGTCGAGTTCTCGTGGGGCCTCGAGCGCCACATGGACCTGTGCGCGCGCACGATCGGCATGGACCCGCTCGCGTTCCGGCTGGCCAATGCCCTGAAACCGGGCGGTGTGACCATCACCGGCGAGAAGATCACCGACCACACCGGCAACATCTCGAAATGCCTCGATACTGTAGCAAAAGCTATAAATTACGGCAAGATCACTCCCGCCGAGAAGGCCCGCATGCAGAAGGAAGGTCTGAAGATCGGCAAGGCCGTCGTCGGCCTCCACAAGGCCCCTGCGATGCCGTCGTTCACCGGCACCTGCGCGATCCTCAAGATGAACGAGGACGGCACCGTGAACGTCAGCCTCTCGCTCACCGAGATCGGCGCCGGCACCTACACGTCGCTCGTGCAGATCGTCGCCGAAACCCTCAAATTCCCGGTTTCGATGGTGCGTCTGCCGATGGAGAAGGATACCGACCACGATCCGTACGACTGGCAGACCGTCGCCTCGAAGGGCCTCGTCATGTCGGGCAACGCCTGCATCCTCGCCGCGAAAGACCTCCTGGCAAAGGCCTACGAGTGCGCCGCGCAGGTGCTTCGGGCGAATGTCTGCGATCTCGATAACGACCATGAAAAGGTCTTCCTCAGGCACCACCCCGACCATTGCGTCACGTTCAAGTCGATGGCCGTCGGCTATGCGTATCCGAACGGCAACGGGGTCGGCGGCCCTCTCGTCGGCGTCGGCAGGTATATCGCGCAGGGTCTGACGAATCTCGACAAGGCGACGGGGCAGGGAAATCCCGCCCTCGACTGGACCTACGGCGCGCACGGCATGATCGTGGCCGTGAACGAGAAGACCGGCCATTACGATGTGTTGAAGATCGCGTCGGCGTTCGACTGCGGCCGGGCCATCAACCCCGTCTGCGTGCGCGGCCAGATCATCGGCGGCGTGATGCAGGGCCTCGGCACCGCGATGTGCGAGGGCTATATCTACGACGCATCCGGCCGGCTTCTCAACCCGTCGTTCACCGACAACAAGATCCCGACTTCGCTCGATTTGCCCGAAGAGATGGAGTGCTTCTCGGTCGAGACGACCCAGATCGACGGCCCCTACGGCGCACGTGGCGTCGGCGAACACCCGATGATCGCGATCGGCGGTGCCCTCGGCAACTCGATCCAGAACGCGTGCGGCGCCGATCTGAGCCATATGCCGATCCGCGTCGAGGACGTCTGGCGGGCCCTCCACGGGAAAAAGAAGGCCGCCACCGTTCCGACCGTCCAGAAGAAGAAAAAGTGACCTGATCACCGACGGCGCCGCCCCCGATGATGGGGCGGCGTCTGTCCGTCCGGCCTTGCATTCTTGTGTCCTGCAAAATGCCCCCCGTTCGCCCTGAGCTTGTCGAAGCATGTCCTGAGCCTGCCGAAGGAGGCGAGAGCATTTTCGTGCTTCGACAGGCTCGGCGCGAACGGGAATGTGCAACTGGCTTTTGTCTTGCACAAATGAATCATTCGATTTATAAAGGAGACGCTATGAAAAACGTTCTCGTGTGCCTGCTGGCGGTCTTCTCGCTCGCTCTGACCGCCGTTGCGCCGGTTTCGGCCCACTGCCAGATTCCGTGCGGCATCTATGATGACGAGCTCCGGATGAAGCTGGTCGAGGAGCACATCGGCACGATCGAGAAGTCGATGAATCTCGTCATCGAGCTGGGAAGGGCGAAGGAAACCGATTACAACCAGATCGTCCGCTGGGTGAACAACAAGGACCAGCATGCCGACGAGCTGAGCGAGATCGTCACCTACTACTTCATGGCCCAGCGGGTGAAACCCGAAGACAAGCAATATGGCAAGCGCGTAACGATCCTTCACCAGATGCTGGTCGCCGCGATGAAATGCAAGCAGACCACCGACCTGAAGCACGTCGAAACCCTCAGAAAACTCGCGAAAGAGTTCCGAACGCTATATTTCTCGAAGTGGTGACGGAATGGCGCTGAGCTGATCGTGACGCCGACATGCGCGAGACGGGCCGACTTCATTGCGGAGTCGGCCTTTCCTCTTGTGGGCCGCGTTGGCACGGTGTTCCACCGCGCGGCCGATGTCCCGTGCGGCGGGTTTCTCATCGCGCTGATGACGGAGGAAGCGTATCTGCACCCTCTGGCGATCAGAATCGATGGTTCCCTGTTCGCACAGCTCGAGCCCGGCATGCCGATCGTCGCGGATGCCTCGGGGCTTCGCATCGGCAGGTCGGAGGCGGCCTGGGGAGAACCCTTGCAAGCGCCCGTGCCCGGTGAATGCCGGCTTTCGATCGCGCGAGAGGCCGAACTCGCCTCCACGATACGGAGGGTGCTTACGCTTTCCGGCAGACGCTCAGACGTCGGAAACGCGTTCCTCGATGGAGAGGTGACCGAGTTTCTGGCGCCCATCGTTCGCCTCAGGGAGACCTTTACGCGTGGTTCTGCGGATCTTGCCGACGTCGAGCGCTGGTTCGGCGGCGGGCCCGGGCTCACTCCCGCCTGGGACGACTTCTGCTGCGGAGCCCTCCTGGCCGACAGATTCTTTGGTGGCGGGCTGATCGCGCCGGCGTCGAGCCTGATCGAACGCCTTGCCGGAAAGACGACGATCCAGAGCATCTGGCAACTGCGTTTCGCCGAGCGGGGCCGCTCGTCGCTCCTTGTCGAGCGGCTCCTTGCTTCGCTTGCGGACGGAACATGCCGCTCGGCAGCTTTGCTGCGCGTCTCCGGCATCGGACACACGTCCGGAACCGACCTTCTGGCCGGCGTCTGCCTCAGGCTCGAAGCCGCTCAGGGGAAGCGCCGCTCCCCGGAGGCGTGCACGCGGGAATGAAATTCCCTCGTTCAGGAGCCGGAGCGTCGTTCTCCCGGGGCTTCATGAGCGGGACGCAGGGCGAGCACCATGGCCGTCGCGTCGTCGGGCCAGGGAACGTTGCCGGTGAATCTACGAATATTATCAAATATAATGTCAGGAGATATTACGTTTGGCCCGGCGTTTCCTTCCCGGATGATCGTCTCGAACTCCTCGTATCCGAGGAATCTCCCGTCGGGGCTTTTGAGCTCGACCAGGCCGTCGGTGAAGAGAACGATGGTTTGGGAAACGAGGTTCAACTCGCCAGAAACGAACTTCGTCCTCCTGGAGATGCCGAGAGGGGTCGAAGAGAGTTCGAGATACTGGCCCGAGCCGTCGCGCTCGAAGACGAACGGATAGCACTGGCCGGCGTTGAACAGGCTCACCTTTCCCGAGGCCGGTTCGAGGATTCCCAGCAGGCAGGTCATCATTTTTTTCCGCTGAAGGATGGCCATGAAGACGTCTCCGACCTTTTCCAGGACGTGGATGGGATTGTCGACATGCTTGGGGAGGAGAAGGGTGAAACCGGCCTTCGCCATGGCGGTCACCAGTGCGGCGGAGACCCCGTGGCCCGAGACGTCGCCGATCGCGAACGCGATCCGCCCGTCGGGGAGAGGAATGTAATCGTAGTAATCCCCGCCGATCGCCTGGTTCATCTCGTTTCTGCCGCGGATGAAGAACCTGCCGACGTCCAGGTCGCCAGCGGGGTAAAGGCTCTTCTGGATGACGGATGCCGCCTCCATTTCGTGCATGTGTTCCATGGCTCTGTTGAACTCGTTGCAGAGCTGGCCGAGTTCGTCTCTTGCGGAAAGGGGAATGCGGTGATCGTATTTCTTGCGCTGGATCGCCTCGATTCCATGCGAAAGCGATTCGAGGGGAACGAGGAAACTCTGAATGAACAGCCAGGCGAGAATCAACCCGAACAGGCAGGAGCCGGTGATGAATGCGACGACCCGGAGGAATACGCCGTGGGCACTGTTTTGAAGATCGGAAACGGGGATGATGTGGAACAGGATGAAGTATCCAAGACAACGCCCACGCCTGAAGCTGATTTCCTGCTCGATCCCGTCGATCGTTTTTCGGAAAGAGCCTGCTGCGGCGCCGCTTCTCGCGACCTGGCGCTGAAGAGGCAGAAGCCTCTCAAGGTCGGTGAGATTCGGAAACGTGCGCACCAAGAGATTCGGAAGACCGATGGCACTGAACGGTGGGCGGTTTTTGCCCTGGGCGACGGTGGCGAAATACCGCTCCAGAAACTCCTGTTGGAGGTTTGCTGCCGTGTGCGATGCCCAGATCAGGTATTCTCCGCGACCGCCCTCTCCGCGGAGGATATCGGCAAAATGGTAGACGGTATAATCCGAGTTCGAAAGTTCGAACACGCGGCCGAGATGGGTTTTCATGCGTGCCAAGAACTCGACCATCACGTCGCTCATCAGCTCTGCGACCGGGATGGTAGTCTTGGCGGGCCGGCTGCCTCCGTCCATGCGCGAATTCACCTCGTCGAGAACATCCCGGCCGATGGCGGAAAGTCCCTTGCGGATGTTCTCGAACCGTTCGGGGGAATAGCGATACGGCGGGAGCTCGACGGCATCCGATAACGATGCGATGCGCTGGCCCTGAACGATACTGTTGATGCGGGAAAACGTCAGGTGGTTTCCGCCTTTCCAATAGTGCTTCAAATACTCCAGACGTTCGTCGCGGGGGAGGAGAAAGATGCGTGCGAACTCAGGAACGACCGGCTGAAGGTTGAAGCTGACGACGTCTCCCGAAGAGGCAATCAAACCATAATCGGTGATTTGCGAACTCTGGAACCGCTCGGCAAGATACCGGATGATACTTTCGAGATTCCTTTCGCCTCGGGAATACTCGCCTGTCACGCGGCGATATTCCAGCTGGAGAGTGGCAAGATATCGTTCGAACTCCGCATCAATCACGTCGAGTGAACTCAATGACTCCCGGCGGTGCTCGTCCAGGAGGCCGGCATCCTTCTCGCGAAGATAGAGCGCGCCGATGCCGACCGAAACGACCAGGGGGAAGACGAAACCGAGAAGGAAAAGGAACGCCAGCTTGCGTTCGAGCGACATCCGAGGTGACCGTCCCTGGACGACGAAGCGGTGCAGGAAAACAAGGAACCGGAAACTGAAAAAAGCGTAGCAAATAAATATTATAAAAAATACAAAAGGTGAAGCCTGCGGGAGTGGCATGACGGCAAGGATGACGGCATCGTTTCCGACGAAGCACCCTTCGGCGGCATACCCTGCCTCGAGAAAGTGGGGTAGGGGAGCATGAAGATACGTGTCGATCAGCCTGCGGTAGACGGCATCAGGAATACCGGGCGGGGGACCGAAATTCATGGAGTCGAGCCAGTATCCGAGTGAGGGGAGGTCGGGGGTTGAGGATGACGCGGAGGAGGACAGAACCGCCTTCAAAAAGAAATCGGGAGGAAGCTCATGCCTGGAAATCAGGACGACGAGTCCGCCTGGCAGCCCCGGGCGCTGCCCCTCTCGCCAGTCGAAATACGCCCAGTCAGGGTCGGAGAGAGGTGCCCAGGTCGCCCTCGCATCGGTGACGAGCGCGCCGGCGCCACGTGCTTTGAGATTGAGTCCCAGGGCGCGGAACTGCTTGCTGAAAGAGGCCTCTTCAGGCAGGGCCTCTGCCGGATCTCTCAGGTCGGCCGTGAGCGGTGCCCTGATGAAATCGAACAACGCCTGCATCTGATCGGGCTTGGGCAATCCTTCCGGAGAGAGGAGGATGCCCCGGTGGTCGAACAGGAAGACGCGGATCGCACCGTGCGGAAACGGTCTGGTGAGTTCTTCGAAGGCGGCCCGGGACGCCGAAGAACGCAGGGGCGACTCCAGCAGAGACTGGGAGCGGGATTTGAGGAAATCCTGGAAGAACACCTCCGGCGCGATTTTTTCCGACGCCGTCTCGATCGAGGCATGAATCGATTCCTGAGCCTTCCGAATGCCCTGCTCGATGAGAAAATTCGATCCGACCCCCATGCCGATCCAGAAAAAAAAGGCCGGGACACCCCACAGCATGAGCGAAAACAGCAGCCAGGCGAGAGTTCTTTTCATGAGGCGCCCCCCCGCCCGAGAAGCAGGACGATGCGACAGTCGGCCGAAGCGAGATCGGAGCGCCCGTCATCGGTGGACGTGAAAACAGCTTCGCCGAAGCCGGCGGACGGCGTGCGCGTATGAGTTGAAAGTATATATGAAAATATAATACTATGTGCATTGTCATTGGCTTGGCTCGTGTCGTCAAACCAGCCCGAGGAAAAGACCGCCATGCGCCCCCCGGGACCCAGCGTCATCTGATACTCCGTTTCCGCAGTCTCGTCCGGCGCCGTGGAGCGGACATCCCATTCCGCTCCCGCATCGGCCTGAACGGCGGCAACGAATCGGCCTTTGCAGCAGAACCGGACGTCCCCCGTCGCCTGATCGGCGGTTCCGAGAAACAGCGACATCTGGCCGGCCGATTCCGGTGTCGAGAAAAACAGGCGGGACAGCTCGGCCGTAACGGTTGTGGGGGATTGCGTCGGCTGTTCCAGCAAAAGGCGCAGCGCCATCTTGCTCATCGCCAGGCGCAGTGCCGACTCGATCTTGCCTCCGCGAATGCCGGCGACCCAGAAGGCGATCCGGCCGGTCTTTCCGATCTCGTGATGATCGTAAATCTCCCCGCCGAGATCGGACCGCGAGCGGAACCAGCCCTGACAGAGCCACCCACCGGATGAGAGCGGCTCGTGAGGGAAGAGCTGCTCCTGCACCTGCCGGGCGGTTGCCAGTTCGGCGAACTCCGCCATGATATCCCGGATGCTGAGCGAGATTTCTTCGAACAGATCGCCTGTCGCGATGCTCGGGGGGGAGGTGAAGCGCGACTGTGTCAGGTCTTTCACGCTCCGGCTCAGCTCGTTCAATGGCTGGACCAGCAGCCTGGTACAGACCCAGCCGAGGGCAAGCGCGAAACCGAGAAACACGGAAGCCATGAGATAAAACCGGTGTTTCATCCGGTCGAATTCGATCTCGAGGGGCTTCAGGGACGAGAGGAAAAAGAGATTGGTCTCGTCGAAATTCTTTGCCGGCGAGCCCGCCACGAGCACTGGGGCTCTGGCTGAGCGCGAAATGCGGAAGCCCGGCGAGCGCGTCTGTGAAACGATATCATTAAGAATTTTCACGTCGGACAGGGTGTCTGCATAGCCCGCGAGCGCGCCTGCCTTCACGGTTCCCTTCGGGGAAAGCGGAAGGAACAGGTCTTTCGAGACGGCTGTGTCTCGCCGCATCATCTTCTTCCACTGGGTAAAGAACGCCCGCTCGAGGCATCGGCCCTCGAAGATCACGAACAGGCTCGCCAGAGCCCGCTTCTGATCGTCGCGGGCGATATCGTAGAAGTTCAGAATGTTCTTCTGGCCAAGGGTGACCACCCCGATGGAACCACGCACGCTGTAGATCCTCGCTCCGACCTGATGGCTGAACAACTCCTGCTCGAGGCCCGCCGTGGACGCCCCCGGCGGGGCGGTCCAGCCGAACGTTTTCAGTTCGTGGCGCCTCATGGCACCTGCGTTGATCTGCCTGAGAACCGAAAAATACTCGTCGCCGAAGAACCGCTTCAGGGAAAACAGATTGTCTGGTTCGTGCTTCCAGAGAATGGTGCCGTCACTGCCGATGAGATAGACCGATGCCAGGTTTTTCAGGGATCTCAGCCGCTCCAGTTGCCGTTTCGCCGTCGGAAGATCTTCCGGAAGGCGTTTGATCGAGGCGGTGATGGGCCGCAGCCTGAGGGATCTCTGATGCCTGAAGGAAAGAAACTGATCGTCGGCTTTCTGGAGGATGCTTCGAGCCTGCTCGTATGACTGACGGATCAGGGCTTCGCGCCGGATGTCCAGGTAGGTGTGGCTGAAGCCGAGAAGGGTGAAAAAGCCCCCGAGGCCGACAAGGCCGAACAGGCCGATGACTTGCACCCTGATCGGAATGAATAGTTGCCTGCTCAGGATGATACCGCCCAGCATGAGCCCGAGGCCGATGAGGGCGATCGAGACGGTTTCCGCCCTCGTGGCCGGGGGCGAGGGAAGAGGACACGAGCCGATCACCTGGAAGCGGCGCCCGATGACGGCCGTCCCGATGAGCTCGCCGCCTCTGAACGTCACGGTCGAGACGTCTGGGACCATCGCATCAGGTGGGATGTCCGCGGGGAATGCCTCGCGGCCGAACAACTGCTCGGCGGTCTCCCCCGACAGGTCCCGAACGCCGAAGGAATACCCTGCGCTCAACTTTTGATGCAGACGATCCAGATTTTCCGCAACCAGCTGTTCTTCGTGGACCTTCGACACATCGACGATGCCGAGGAGAAACCAGCGCTTTCCCCGGTTGTCCCTGAACGGGAAGATCCCTGCGAGCCGCTCGATGCCGATTTCGCCGAAGCCTGAAAATTTTCCCGTCTGCAGGGCTATCTCATCGCCCGAGACACCGCCCCCGAGAAAGGACGTCATCAGCCGGACTTCCCGGGCATTCGGCCGATACGAGGGGTTGCCCGCGATCTTTTTGAGCGTCGCGAAGCACTGCTCCGAGGCATTGACGAACCCTTTGGCGAAGCCCGGTCCCATGACGCGTTTGCCCGCCCCGTCGAACAGGAATACGTTGAGACAGGCGACATCGCGGGGGGACAGGTGCGCAAAGGGCGGGCCGTCCCACTGGAGAGCCCGCTTGATCCGGGTCATTTTCTCCTGAAAATAGAACTCGGGCTGGGAAAGCCTGGCGACGTTCGAAAGGATTTCCGTCAGATTCTCGCGGGTCTGGGAAATGCGGGAGACCTGCTGAAGCTCGCGGTCCCACTGGAGCAGGCAGATGCTTCCGACGACCGGAAGCGCCAGCGCCAGCAGGAGCACGATATATTTCATGCAGTATTCATCCCCGGCCGTGCCAGCCTATTTCACGAGGGCGTCGATATCGGCTCCAACCATGCCTTTCCACTGGTTGAGATCCGATTCGAAGCTGTCGAGGAGGGTGTTGTGGGTCTGGAGAGGCCCGCCGATGTTGCCGACCTCGTGCCATCGCGGGTCGAGGGATTCGCCCGCCGCCTTCCGCATCGTGAATATCGAGTTCTGATCGTGTGTCAGGGGCTTCTTCATCCCGTGAATGTCGCTCGAGAACACCGTGCGGACCAGGATCTGCGTGTCATCCTGGCCCGGCGCTTGTCGCCCGCTCGGAAGAATTCGCTGCTTCCGTTCGATCTCGATCGAATCCAGGCTGGTGGCGGCGATGCGGACATCCTGCAGCTTCTGGTCGACCACGAACAGCCTGAACAGCCGGGGCTTCTTGAAGACGTAGCTCACCCTGGCGGTCTTTTTGCCCTGCGACTGCGCCAGGACCATGAGATTCTGGCCGGTATTCGAGATGGGGAACGAGATGGAAGCGACCGAGGCGATGTCCCACTGAAGCAGCTTGAACAGCTTCTCGGCCTGGTCGACCATGTTCTGGCGGGCGACGGCGATGGCCGTCTGCTTGTTGCCGTATTCGAACAGTTTGTAGGCGCCGGCGAAAACGAGCCCCAGCAGGGCGAACGCGATGAAAAATTCGACCAGGGTGAACCCGCGGGGCCTCCCGATTCTGCGTCGTGGTTTCGTTGCGTGCATGCCCGCTCCTTTCGTTACGGAGTCTCAGAAATCCTGATTGATGAGGGTCAGCCCCGTCGAGGATCGCTCCTTGCCTTTTCCCGGCTGGTTCCAGGTGACGTCCAGCGTGACGAGGATCATGGCGCGCTCCTTCGGATCTCGTCCCTGGCGGGCGATGAATTTGAAGACGCCGTCGAGGCTGAAGTCTCTGTATTTCTGTTGAAATTTTTCCACCTCGGTGAGCGAGTTCGGGTAGAAGGACGAGTCGAGGGGGTAGCCGTCGGCCGGCTCGGCCCCGAGCGTGTCGGCATACTCGACGAACTCCCGGAAGGGGACCGACATCAGCTCCTCCTTCACCGACTGGTGGATCTTGCGCGCCATCTGCATCTTCTCGGTGTTCTCGATGTGCTTCGCCGACGAGGACACGCCCCGCACGAACGGGAAGGCGACCATCGCGAGAATGAAGATGGCGATGACGATCTCGAGCAGGGAAAGTCCGCGCCGTTCCGTCATTTCATTCGCCCTTTTCATACTGGAACATCCGCCATTTCTTGCTGAGATTGACCTGATATCGAGTGATATCAAATTTGGCGGTTTTTTTGAAATACGAGATGAACGACGAGTGGCAGCGGTTCGACTCGTAGTGGACGTCGATGTTGCCCTGGCATTCTGAGCGGTTGAACTGGTTCACCACCAGGTTGCCGTAGATGCGAAGCCGGTTGCCCGGGGCGTTCATCAGGCCGCGGTCGCCGTACAGGCAGGCTTCGACCGTGTTGTCCCCGGAGTTCATGATGGCGCCGTTGCGCGAGACGAGCGAAAACAGCGTCAGCGGGGCGTCGGGCCTGTCGATGCGGGTGATGCTGCCGCCGATGGAGATGTTGCCGCCGGCGACGATGATGCCCCGGCCCGTCACGTTCATCTCGGGCAGCGTCACATTGCCCTCGATATACGAGACGCCGTCGCAGACGAACACCTTTTTCGCCTCTCCGCCGACGTTCACGTACGTGACGCGGTTCTCGATGTCGTCGATGAACTCGGCGCCGGTTCGGTAGACGTAACTCGCCTTCTTCAGATACTGGGTCGGCGAGTAGACGTTGTCCGGCAGGTTCTTTACATCATCGTGATTCCATTCCGACGCCATGCCCTCCACGTCGGTTTTCTCTTCGTCGTTCTCGAGCGGCGGGTAGTCGCAAAAGCCGTACGGCTCGACGATGACCTCGTTCGTGGGAAAAAAGGGAACCGTGATATCGACATCGAACCCGCAGATCGCGGTCAGGGGCAGATAGATGCGGTACATGGACAGTTTCAGCCGGGAAAACTTCTTCCAGACGTTGCCTTCGACGCGCAGTTTCATCGGGAATTCGACGTGGAAATCGCCGAACAGGTGCGTGCTGTTATAGCGTTCCGTCGAGAGAAACCACATGCCGCCGTTGGTGACCCACGGCCAGTCGAAGTGCGGCACCGGCGCGAGCGGCTTCAGGCAGGACAACGGCGGAAACGCCTCGAACCCGGTGCCGTACAGGCTCTCACCAAAGGCGGGTTTGATTTCGTGCGTCTCATAAATCCAGCTCCAATCGGTGTCTTCGAGCCCGATATTGGCCGGGTATTTCTTCGCTTTCAGGTCGTAGTGCTTGTTCTTCTTGCACACCAGGAGAGCGACGATCTCGCAGTGCTTCAGGCGTTCCAGAATCTGACCAGGGTTGAGAAGCCCGAAGTTCAACGGGATCTCCTGGGTGGCCGTTCCGTTGATCCGAACGAGGCCGGGAAGATACAGCGAATTGTTGAGTTCCTCCGTATTCCAGTTCTTGAGCGCCGTCAGAAACGTTTTGAGGCGTTCGACAATCGTTTTGTCGAAAAGCGTGAGGTTATGCACGACGAAGGCGCCCTCGCCGGCCGCCCAGTCGATCTTGTCCCCACCCTTCCAGCCGGTCTTGTTCTCCTTGGACGCATCTTCGAACAGCAGGGGTGAGTTCGCCAGGAAGAACGAGTAGTCAGGGGCGATCGGCTGGATATCGGCAACGCGAAACTCTCTCTGACCGCGAAGGACGCGCCGGATCGTCGGGCCGGTGATGCCGCGGGGCCGATAGTCCACGACGGTTCTGACCTCGAAAATCCCGATCTTTTCGATCGAGTAGCCGCCCTCGAAATCTGCGATCAGTTCGAAGAAATACTCGGGAAGCATGTCCCGGACCAGGTCGTTCAATTTATTTCTATATCCCGAAAAATCGAATGACAGTTCGATGCCCATCTCGTCGAGGGCGCTGCCAACAGCCCCCCTCAGGGAAAGGGTGTCGCCGGCCATGTTGTTGATCAGGTTCTCGAGAATCGGCTTCACGATCTCGCCGAACGGGATTGGGATTGCGATTCCCGCGCTGACGGCGTAGTTGATTTTGAGCTTTTCGACGATCTCGCCGATCAGCGTGCCGAGATTGAGCTCCTCGGGGATCGCTCCCAGGATATCGTTCTTGAAATCGATTTTGAAATCGACGTCGTCCGAGCCCAGGGAGCTGACGAAGTTGCACAGCCAGTCCCGGGGCCCCTTCGCCACCTTGGACGTGTCGACGGTGATGCCCGGAACCTTGTACTCGACCGTCTTCGGAAGGATGCCGTAGGATTTGGCGATCTGGGCCGTCGACGTGATGCTCGCCGTGCCGCCCAGCTCGGCGATCAGCGGCTCGAGATCGACGAGCTGGACGTCGGTGTAGGTCATATCATCCGCGTTGAACCACTTCCCCAGGTTGATGCTCAGCTCGGCGCCGAGCTCCCCGTCGGCGGTTTCCTCGCCGTTGATGCTTCCCGTCTTGTCGAGGGAGACGCCGAGATACGGCATAGGCCAGCGGAACTTCCAGAACCAGCTGTTGATGTTTTCCTTTTTGAATTTGAACTTCAGGAATTCGAACATGACCTTCGGGTCGTTCATCTCTTCGGCGACCATGCGGAACACGAGGTTCGTCGCGGCTTCGGCCAGTTGGTTGGCTTTCTCGTCGTTCGAGTAGCGGTGGGACATGAACCTTCCCGAGATCGAGGTGCTCGAGAGCATGCCGATCAGGATGAGCAGGACGCCGACGAATCCGAGGACGACGGCGTAGGCCGCGACCCCGCGTGTCGAAGAAGTATAGTTCTTCATTTATTTTCCCAGCCTCCGTGCAAACTCTTTCATCCCGGCGACGCACTGAGCCTGTCTGCCCGGGGAAAACCCCGCATTCTGGCCTGCCTTGTTCCTCAGGTCCTTTTCGAGGCCCGAGAGAAACGACGGATCGTCCATCTGCTTCGAAAACAGCTCGAGATTCCGCTTCAGCGCCGCACCGTCCATCTGGGCCGCAAGGTTTATCCCGCGTTTCTTTGACAGTTCGTTCAGTTTGTCCCAGGCTTCGGCGATCCCGTCCTTGTCGCCGATCTGCATGCAGGCGCTGATAAAACCGAAGTAGGCGAGTGTCTTCGCGTCATCCGGCAGATCGGGGTCGGCGATGGCTTTCCTGAACTCGTCGCGGGCTTGCCCGTAGTTCCCTTTGTCCAGTGCCTCTTTTGCCGTGCGGCAGGATGTGTTGAGATAGAAAAAACCGGTGGCGCGTGTCGCGGGATCTTTCGCCAGACGCTCATACCACTCCCGGGTGTGCCGTTCGGCATCACGTTTGATCTTGGTTCGGAAGGCTTCGCGCTCGCGGGAGGCATCCGAGATGATGGTTTCGTACCGCGGGCCGCCGAGAATATCGCCGGCGGCTTCGGCTCGACCGGTAACCGGCAGCGGCCGGACGTTCGTGGCGCCCGGCCCACGAGAAACTTCCATCTGCCGTGACGAGGGAAGGAGGGGATCCTGCTTCTGCGTGCGGTTCTGGCCGGGACCGGATGGCCGGGGAAGGAAGTCGGCCGCCAGGTAGAGGCACAGGGCGGCGGTCGCTGCGAGGCCCCACGGGGAAAGGAGCGCGGCTTTCGACTTTTCCCAGAGCTTGTCGGGTTCGGCGGATGAGCTTCCCGCCGCCATTGCCTTGGCGAACCTCGGCATTTTTGGGGAGACCTTGCTGAACGAATATTCCGGTTCGGGCTCGGCGGCTTTTTTCTCATCTTTCCGGAACAATTCTGCATAATATTCATCGACCGAACCGGCCTCGATGCCCAGGACCTGCGCGGCGCACTCGCGGGCCATCTCCCAGAGTTCGACGAGTTCGGGCTGTTGCTCGGCCTGATCGCGGTGGGTGACCTGGTAGACGCTCTTGAGCCCCTGTGGGTTGGGATTCGAGAGAATGACAAGACCGATTCTCGAGACCAGGTCGGGGACCGTCTCCTTTTCGAGCATCTTCAGAAGAACCGGCTCGGCGACGGCATAATCGACGTGGGGGATGAGTTCGAGGCCCTTGCGCTTGTTCGCTCTGACGGGCGATTCGAGGAGGCTGCGCAGATGCTGGAACGCCCCTTCCTTGTCGAGGGTCAGCAGCACTTCGATGGCGGCCGTCTTGATCTGCAGGGAGTCGCTTCTCAGAAGCGGGTTGAGAAGCGGGAGCACCTGGTCGGCATCGAGACGGCTCATCGCCTTCAGGGCCTGGCCGACGATGCCCGGATCGGGATTGCGCAGGTAGGACCGGAGGGAGGCGGCGTCCTCCTTCGTGCCGAACCGTTCGAAAAGCGAGAGAATGCGGGCGGTGACGTGCCGGTGCTGCGAACGGGGCAGAAGCCGGCTGAGGAAGGCGCGGTAAGCATGGAACCCGTCGGCCGTTCTGACGAGCCCCAGGAGCGCCGCCTGGTCGCCGGCCGGGGCCTGCAGAAACGCGTCGATGTCGGGCGGCGTGGCGGGCAGGGCGGCCGGTTCGGCCGTGCGTGCGGCTTCCCCTGATGCTTCGCGGGAAAGAGCCTCGGGCGCGCCGGCCGGCTCGGCGCCGGCTTCGAGGGCGCGTGCCAGCGCCTGCTTCACCGGCTCTTCGGCTTCAGATTTCAGTCTCGCCCGGAAGGCGTCGATGACGCGCTTCTCGTGCATGTGACCGGACAGGCGCTCGACGGCTGCCAGGCGGAGTTCCGGGTCGGCGTTGCGAAGGTCGCGGAGGCCGAGGGCGATGACCAGGTCGGTGTGGCGTTCCCGAAGCTGGGTCTGAAGGCGCTGCACGTACTCCTCGACGGGGACCGTGAGGCGGCCTGAGGTTTTGATGTGATCGATCGCCCCGTCGAGAATCAGCTGCAGGATGTGCCGTTTGACGCCCTTCGACATCATGAGGGTGTCGAAGATCCGGAGGGGAAGATCGGGCGCGTTCTGGCGGACGAGTTCGCGGCCGAGCAGAACGAGCGGGAGCAGCTGCGTTTCGAGTCCCAGGAATTGGAGGTAGGCGGCCTCGGCGATTTCGAAGGGCATGACCGTCAGTGCGCGGGCGGCGAGCAGTCGGATGACCGGATCTTCGTCCGCCATGGCCGACTCGATGAACGCCACCCCCTCGCTTGGATCTATATCGCGTAATATACGTATCGCATGAAAACGGATTTCCGGTTCGGAGCGGAGGAGCGCGCCGAGAAGAAGGGTTTTGAGGAGGGGGGGATTCTGCGCTGCGAGGAGGTCGAGAGCCGCGTTGACGACGCACGGATGCTCGGAACCCAGGTGGGCGGCCGCCTGGCTTGCGTCCTCGGCGGAACCGTGGTTCGCGAGGAGGGAAAGGCCGATGGAAAGCACGATCGGATCGCTCTCGGTCAGCAGATGGTCGCGCCAGACCTGGAGAAGGCTATCGGAGGAAAGCCGCCATGGTGTTTTCTGCATGGCCCGCCGCATCGCGGGCGGAAATCCCGACAGCATGTCGCGAAGTGACGGCGGAGCGATATCGGCCGTATTTCTGAGGATGTCGGCGTTTCTGAAATGCCAGACCAGGATCAGATCGGCGGCGAGATCGCGGCAGGTGGAGAACCTCCCCGATGCGACCGATTCGAGCCGTTCCAGAAGGCGGGGGGAGAGATCCGTGTCTTTGGCATACGCGAGCGCGACGAGGGCTGCTTGCTCGTCTTCCCCGGCCAGGGTATGGTCGAGCCAGTCTTCTATCTCGAGACTGTCGGGAAAGGGATGTTGTCCGGAAACGGCCTCAGGATCCATGAATGCTCATGAATATATAGTACCTGCCATTCTCAATCTCGGTCGCTCGTTCAGGATTTCAGCTCTTTCGCGCGGGCCACCGCTTCGGCGACGGTCGGCACCAGGTCCGAGGTGTCCTGGAGGAGCACCATCCGCAGGACGCGCTCCTTGAGCTTGTCGAGGCCGCAGACGATGAGTTTGCCGCCGTACGTGTCGATAGCGGCGATGGAAATCTCGATGAGCACGGCGACGCCGGGGCTGGCGAGGACGGAACACTGGGACAGATCGAGCACCAGGTGCGCGTTTCCGCCCTGCATCAGCTTTTCGGCCTCTTCCTTGACCTTGGCTCCGGCAAGTTTTTCGAAATACCCGATGGCGGAAATCACGGGGATGGAATCGATGATTCCCGTTTTCACATCATACCCGTCCATGATCGTCTCCTGTGAATTTCTCTACTGGACCAGTATAGTATATGTGAAATCTTTCCTCAACAGACACGTTAGTCACTTTTCGTGACAAACGGGTTTCCTGCGCGACAAGCGTTTGACGGAAGAATTTATCGGGTGATAGGATTTCCCGTGACATTCAGTTCGCGCCGGATTCCGGCGCCGGCGAGGGGGACGGAATCATCATGGAAACGACTCTGAAGGCCTGCCTCCTGACCCTTCTCGAATCGCCCGGAAAGGCAGACCGCGTCGCGGGAATCGCCCGGGCCGGCCGCTTTCCGCCCGAATCGGACGTGATGAATGCGCTTCGGCGCCTGGCCGCGGACGGCGATCAAGACATCGCTCTCTTCGCCGGAATGACGCTGTCGAAACTCGCCCCGGCCGGTGCGTCTGTCGCCCGCGAGCCGGTGTCTCCGCTGACCCGGGAGTTGCTGGCAAAACCGTCGGCCGCAGGTATTCCCGTCATTCTTCACGAGTTTCGGGAGCATCCCGGGCGCATTCCAGCCGAACTTCGCGTCGCCGTGGTGAAAATCCTGGCTCGGAACGGCGCCCCGGATGACGCTGAGCGGCTGGTCGCCTGGCTCGACGAGACCGCCGACGACCAGGCGCCGCCGTATCTCGACGCCCTGGGAAGTCTCTCGCCTCAAACGCTCCTTCGCATTCTGCCGCGGTTTCTCGCCTCGAAGCTGCCGTCGGTGCGCGGCCGGGCCGTTTCGATTCTCAACCGTCTCGACCCGGAGGAAGCGCTTGCCCATCTGTCGGAACTCCTTGCCTCGGATCAGCGCGAGGAGCTGCTCGCCGGTCTCAGAATCGCGTTCCAGTTCCCCTACGGCGGGATTGCCCTGCCCATTCTGAACCTGCTCGGGGAAACGGCTGACAACGAGATTTTCCAGGCATCGGCCATGTTCCTGCTGTCGAATCCTGACCTCGAGGTCGCCTATGCCATCCTGGAAATGAAGGAGACCCTGGAGGAACGCCGCGGAGAACTCTTCGGCAAGCTTCTCGGGCAGCTTCTCCCGGTGCTGGTTTCGATCGGGAAACTCGATCCCGGGTCGGCCACCATCGAAGGTCTCGTGCGCGCCTACCGGCAGAACCGGCTCCAGAAATTCCTCGGCGAGCTCGAGATCCAGATCTCGCTGGGCGAGCCGGCGAAGCTCAAGGCCATCGAGGCCTGGCTGGCAAAGAACCTGGCCAACCCCGAAACGGCGGCGTTCGTGGAAAAGCTCTCGGCCAACCCGGCCACGGAAGAGATGTACCGCCGCCTGACAGCGGCTTCCGCTCCGGGAGCGGCGACGGTGACGCCCGCGACATCAGCCGTTAGCGGCCCGTCTGTCAGGGAGATGCGCGAAGAAGGCCCCGAGGCAAAAATCGCCTTCATGAAAGCCATTTCCGGAGCTGTTTCCCCCGAAATTGCCGCCTGGCTCCGGGAGGAAGCTGACTCCGGATCCGCTCAGGTTCAGGCGGCGGCTTTCAGAACCCTGCGGCTCCTCACTCGCACACACCTCTTCGCCCTCGCTCCAGACGACCTCCGAATCGCCGAGAAGAACCTTTTCCACGAAAATTCGCTGGTGGCGTTCCAGGCGATGGCCTTTCTCGAATCGGCCGACGCCTCGCGCCTCAAGCCCTATCTGTCGCGTCTGCTGAACTCTTCGGACCCGCTGATCGCTTCCCGGGCCGTGATCAAGGCTCTCAAGGTTCACCAGACCGAGGCCGTCAGAACCCTCGTGGGAATGCTGGCATCGGATCAGCCCCTGGTACGTGCGCGCGCCGTGAAAGGCCTGATGGTCTGCCCGTTCGAGCCGGTTGCAGAGACGGTGTTCGCCGCGCTCCGCATCGAGACGAACCCGGACATCGCCAGGGGGCTCCTGACCGTCATTCTCCAGAACCCGAGCCCGGAAAACCTCCGCGAACTCGACAACCTGGCGACGCCCAGGAACCCGGCCGTCACTGTTCTCGTGGCGCAATACCGCTCGACGCTGTTCAAACGCCTGCTCAGCATGAATCTGATTTCCGGCGACGAACCGATGCCCGCCGCCGCCGGACCGACGGCTACCCCCGCGCCCGTTTCTGCCGTTCCACCGGTGACCCGGACGGTGCAACCAGCGTCTGCAGTTCTCGCTCCGACGCAGCCGGCGGTTCATCCCCCCGTTGCGCCTGCAAAGCCGGTGGCGCCCAAGCCATACTCGGTGGCCGGCGTCTCGGCCGCGATCAGGCAGCGCGAAGTCGCACGCCACAAGGCGGATCTCGAAAAAAAAGCACGCGAAGCCCGGCCGGCCATCCTCGGCTTCCTGCCGCCGGACGTTTCCGTCGCGAAAGCCGTTGGCGCGGCAGTCGCCATCGGCGGGTTGATGCTGTTCGCCTTGAAGACCGGGCCAGTCGATCTCGACGAGATACCCTCCGGTGCAACCGCCGTCGAAGGCACGAGCCAGACGTCAAGCACCCTCAGGATGGGGGTTCTCTGTCGTCTGCGCGGCAAGGTGACGGCCGTTGAGTCGCCCAGGGTCATCACCTTCAAAATCGATGACCGGCTCCTGCGCCTGACCTTCAAGACGAAACCGCCGACCATCCTGGGATTCGAGGACGCCCAGGTCGAGATCGTTCCCCAGCTGCGGCTGAAAAACGGCGTCGTCCTGGCCGACTGTTATCGGTTCAAGGCTCGCTGAACGAGCCTCCGGCGTCGGATCAGAAAACGAAACCGTCGGCCCTGGTTTCCCGCCAGGTCATGAGACCGAAGGTCGGCACGTCGAGGATCTCATCGCCATCCCAGCGATCGTAAAGCGTTGTGTCGTAGATCCGTTTGCGAATCGGAGGGTGGTAAAACTGACCACTCGCGGATTCCTTCGCATCGGCCGTGCGAAACGACGTCAGGGCGCCGTACAGCCGGTGAAGGAACTTCCCCTCGGCGGCGAATGACCCCATCTCGTCGAAATGCTTCTGGTAATCGGCACCGGGAAAATACCTGTCATGCGGGTTTCTTCGTGCGAAAGAGATGAACATTCCGACGGTGGTCATCTCGGGGAAAAACAGGTAATCGCCTTCCTTGTCCGTCGTTCCATCGCACATGGAAACGAGATCGTCCATGGTCTTCCGGAGTTTCAGCGACTCGTTTTCCCATACGTTCTTTTTCGAGAACTCCTCCATCCAATCGCCATCGGCCTCGAACTTGATGACGATTTCCTTGGTGACGGTGGTTGACACGATGTTTCCTTCTTCGTCCGTCGTGGAAGAGGTGCTCACGGTGTGTTCGCTTCCGGTGGTGATCTTTTTTTCGAGTTCCGTCTTCAGGGCATCCCACTCGAGGCCGGAATCGTTGGCGAGATACCCCTGCGTTTTCTCGAGGAGTTTGGCCCTGGCCTGTTCGAGGGCCTGGTTTTTCCGCTCGGTTTCGGTGCTGTTGTTTTCGCCCGTCGTGTAGGTGTAGGAGGTCGTCAGTTCCCTGTACACCTCGCGGTTGCCGTTGCAGTCGAGAAATCGTTCCCGCGCCTTCTCCCCGTCGTCCATGATGCTTTCGGCGATTCTGTACTGGAGGAACGGATACAGTTCGTTGCCGAAAACCAGCTTGGGATCGCTGTAGTCGAAGATCAGCCGGCCTCCCGCGATGACGCGGGCCATTTTATAATGATTGCGATATTCTTCGGGGTCGAGACCGGTGTAGTCGGCCGTCCGCACGTCGAAGGGGTCTTTGCCGGTGTAATTCTGCGCATACCCGAATCTCTGCTCATTCGTCGTGTCGCCGCTCTGGTTGAAATCGCCGTCAACGTAGACGTCGCCCGTCGATACGATCGTCACATCATCGGGAGGATTGCCGCGAACGACCACGTCACCCTCGAAATACAGGACTTTCCCGGATGGCGGGCCGTTTCCGTCACGGACGGCGTCGCCCCAGTCAAGGATGTTCATGGTATCCTGCCCCCCGGTGTAGGCTGGGTGATCATGGGGATCATGGGTCGTCACGGAGCCTGCTAGCTTTTTGTAATACTCGTGCGGCATGAGAGCCGGGGTCATGACGATGGGATTGTTCTTGTCGCGCGTCCATTCACGGGCTTCGGCCGGAATCGCCGGGGCGGCGTTCAGAAATTCCTGCGGATAATATCCTTTGTCATATTCAACCGTCTGGCCCGAGGGATCGAGGTAGTGGAAGCCGGCGCTCTTGAAGTCGGGGTTGTCCCAGTCCGTGGAAGGGGGGATCGTCTTCCCGTTGAACTCCGTGGAGCTGAGAAAGAAGACGCCGCCTCTTCCGCTCATGAGGAGGGGGATGTCGAGCGCCTGCTTCGTTCCGGAGTGCCCTTTGGCGCACGCGTTGCGGAGGATCTGCGAAACCTCGACGCCGCGGTGCCCGTAGAGATTGCCTTTCGAAAAGGTGTTCGACTTGCCTTCCCCGTTGAGCGCGCCGAAGACGATGGAGAGGACGTCTCCGTCATACATGAGGCATTCTTTGCCGGGAAAACGGCGATGCAGGACCGCGGAAATCTTCCGGTAGGTGCTCTTGAAATTGCCGATCGACTCGACGAAGACGTATGCCTTCGACTCGTCGATGTTCTTCGTCGTGGTATCGTCGGGGTAGGGGATCTCGCCGCATCTGACCTCGAACGAGCCTTCGATCCCGGGGAGGCTTCCGGAAAAATTCTCGCCGCCTCCCAGGTTGATCCCGTCGAAATCGACCGCCGGCGGGGAGACGGTTCGCGGATTGCCCCAGGTGAGGTCTTTGGTGACCTCATGCGTGAAATAATTGTAATTCTGGCTCATCTCTGCCACGACCATCGCAAGCCCCGCCTCGGCGAGCGAGGTGGCCTTCAGGTTGTTCCATTCCCGGATGGAGGCGGCGATGCGGTTCGACGAGTAGTCGCGCAGCGCGGCGATGACGATGAGCAGGACGATTCCCAGCCCGAGGGCCAGGAGGATGGTCGATCCGGAACGCTTCGATCCGAAGCGGAAAAACCTGTCTCGCATCATGTCCCGTTCCTTCCTCCGTTCCGTGATCAGTAGGGGGCCGAACCGCGAATGTGGGCGGTCACGAGAATCCTGGCCTGATACAGTTCCTTGTTCGCGAGACTGCCGTCGGCGTTTCGCTCCTTCCGATGCAGCTTCGCGGCGAGGCAGACGTTCCGTGCCCGGGAGCCGGCGCGAAAGAAGACGCAGTAATCGCGCGTCGTGTCGATTTCCGGGATGAGAGGTCTCGAGATGATCGTCGACTCGACCAGCGGCGGATCTTCTCCGGCCGGGATGTCGCTGTAGAACTTCCAGTCATCCTGGACCTGGGCGAATTTGCGCATCAGGGCGACATTGTGATCGTCCGCGTGGATAAAATAATATTCAATATAATATTTTCTGGCTGACTGGGTCGATACGTTTCCGGACACCTTGCTCGGCTCGATGGGAACGCACTTGATCAGCCGGATCCGGTTGCGCGGGTCGCCGGTCATGACGCTCAGGCTCCCGACGGCGTTCTGAAGACGCTCCTCGGCATCGGCGGCGGTGAAGTCGAAGTCGGGGTAGGGCGGTTCATGGGCTTCCGTGGTGGGGGCGTAATCGATGAGAACGTTCGCTTCCCGGACATCTTTGAGGAGATGATCGACGGCCGACTGGACTTCGTCGTTGGCCTGGTGACTCTGCATGGCCTGCCTTGCGGATCTCTGGCCGGATATGAACAGGTTCGTGACCGCGAGGATGATCATCGAGAGAATGGCGGCGCCGATCATGAGTTCGACCAGCGTCATGCCTGCCGAAGCTCGTCCTGAGCGGGCTGGGCTCATTCGTGCCTCCCGATGACGGTGGCGAGATCGAGACTCATGTTCCGCCCTTCCCGGGATGTATACCGGACGGAAAAATTCATCCGGAACGCCGAGGTCTGAGATGAATCGCCACTGGGCGTGATTTTGGCAAGCGCAAGGTCCTTGATCGAATACTCGATGCCATTGAAGGTGTAAGTGCGGTTCTGAAATTCGGTCGGGAACGCCTCGAGGTTCTCGAACGTGTATGCCCGAGCCGTTTCGATCAGCGTATGGCCGATGAAGGCCGCCTGGGAGTGGTCTCGGGTGCCCGTGATGGCTTTCGATTCGTTCATGATCACCATCAATGACGGAAACAGGATGATCGCCATGATGAACACGCCCACCATGATTTCCATCAGGGTTATCCCGCCCGAACCTCGGTTGACATGCATCGCCGGTGTTCCTGTATCCTCACAATGTCCCGATGTTTTGAAAACGAATATCTATGATTATACGCGAAAAACCTGAGGATGGTCATGATTTTTCAAGAACGCAGGGCAATCGCATAAAAATTCGCTGTACTTCGCTCAAGGTCATCACTGCTTGAATTGTATCGATCACTGCGAAACAAAGCCAATCCTCTGTTCCCGTTCGTGCTGAGCCTGTCGAAGCACGAGAGGCGTCGCCCTTCAACAGGCTCAACGCGAACGGCTGGTTTTCATTCTGCAGGACTCGATAATGCAATTGCCCTGCGGTCGGGAGAAATGATTCGCGGAGCAGGCGAAAAATTGATATGCTTCTTCTCTTCAGCATGAGCCTGGAAAACGGGGGATTTTCAACAGTGAAATCATTTCGACATGTGGTTGGAACTGCCATGGCGGTGATCTGGTGCCTCGGCGCAGGCGTGTGTTGGGCCTCTGACGGCCTTCCGGCTCCGGCCGAGGCAACGGAGACCCTGCTGTTGAGACTTTCGACGGCCTCTCCCAGTGTCAGTTCGTTTTCGGTCGAGGTGCAGTCGCGGATGGACGTGAACATGCTGCTGATCCCGAAAACGACCCTGATGGGCCTCATGACGCTCGGCGGAGACTCCGAGATAGCCCCCGGAAACGGTGAGGCCGTCATTCAGAATCTGACGACGCATACCGCCTCGATGGCGTATTACGCGCCCGGGGGGGCAAACAGGGACATCTCCCCGGAACAGATCGTGGAAACGCTGTTTGCAAGTGGACTTCCCGCCCCCGGGCATCCTGTCCGGCTGACGTTGGATAAAAAGGGCATGATTGCATCCGCAGAGGGCGTGCCCGAGAAATTCAAAAAATTCTATGAGGTCACCCTTCTCGAATACCCTGACGGCCGCGTCAGGTCCGGCGATTCCTGGATCGCCTCCCATGTCATTCCCATATCGCCCGATCCGAACAGTGAAACGGTCGATTGCCAGGCCGTCGCGACGTTCACGCTGGCCGCTGTCGACCGGGACGCGGGGGTGGCCGATATCACGTTCGAAACGCGGCTCGTGAGCTTGCCGACCGTCAGCCCGGGAGCTGCGGTCATCCATGGAACGGCTGAAGGGAAGATTCGGATCCGCCTGTCTGACGGCATCCCGCAGTATTCCGATTCGGTTTCACGGGCGAAGCTCGATTTCGGCGGCAGCAACCACGTCAACCTCGAACAGCGCATTCGCAGCGATTTCATGTGCCGGCCATGAACCTTTCCCGGCGATCGACCGAAGTTGCGATTCTCGGCGCGGGACCGGCCGGACTGGCCGCTGCGCTGGAACTGGCACGCCACGGCCGCGACGATCTGCTGCTGCTCGACAGGCACCCCATCCCCGGGGGGCTCTCGCGCACGGAGATCTTCGAAGGGAACCGGTTCGACGTCGGCCCTCACCGCTTTTTCACGGCAAGCCGCGAGATCAACGCCCTCTGGCACGAGCTGCTCGGCGACGAGTTCCTGCCGGTTCAGCGCCTGACGCGCATCTTCTACAAGAAAAAACTGTTCAGATACCCGCTCGAAGCCGTCGACGCCCTGCGCAACCTGGGCCTGCGGGAATCCGTCACGTCGATGCTCTCCTATGCCGCCTCCCAGTTCCGGGGCGCGAAGGGCGAGGCGAAAACCTTCGAAGAGTGGGTCTCGGGCCGCTTCGGATCGAAGCTGTACGAGACGTTCTTCAAGACGTATACCGAAAAGGTCTGGGGAATCCCCTGCCGCGAGATCGGCGCCGAATGGGCGTCCCAGCGCATCAAGGGCATCGACCTGAAGACGGTCGTCACGAACGCCCTGTTCAAGCTCCGGGTGCAGGCGAAAACCCTCGTCGACGAGTTCGATTATCCCGCCCTCGGCGCCGGCATGATGTACGAGCGGATGTGGGAGCGAGCATCCGGCGCCCGCCGGGAACTCCTCCTGAAAACGGACGTGACGAAAATCCGCCGGGACGGGATGCGCGTCACGGAAATCGAGGCCCGCGCGGCCGACGGAAGCACGGTGGCCGTGCGCCCCGGCCACGTGTTCAGCGGCATTCCGCTGACGCTGATGCTCGGCATGCTCGAACCGGCGGTTCCCGAAGACGTGCGCCGGGCGATCGATACGTTGTATTATCGCGACCATATAACAGTTAATATTGTTGCCGAGGGGACCGACCTCTTCCCCGACCAGTGGATCTACGTTCACGCCCCCGAGGTCCGCATGGCGCGCATGGCGAACTTCAACAACTTCAGCCCCCGCATGGCCGCCCGGCCCGGCACGAGCGTGATCAGCATCGAGTATTTCGCGTTCCGGGACGACGATCTGTGGACCCGTTCCGACGACGAGCTCGAGGCCCTCGCCGCCGGCGAACTCGCGCTGATGAACCTGCTCCGCCCCGAACGGATTCTCGGAAGCTTCGTCACGCGTGAGACCGAAAGCTACCCGACGTATTTCCTCGGCTTCCAGGAGGCGTATGAGAAGGTGAAGACCTTCGCGTCCGGCCTCGAAAACCTCTCCTGCGTCGGCCGGGCGGGCCTGTACAAATACAACAACATGGACCATTCGATCGCGACCGGCCTGACGGCCGCGAGGAAATTCCTCGGCGTGACGCCCGAAGCCGACGTCTGGTCGCTCAACACCGATGAAGAGTACCAGGAAAACGCCTCTCGAAAATAGCTACCGGTCGGCCGGGCCGCCCCCGACGAGTTTCAGCAGCGCAGCGGCGATGATGAAGACCGGCGCGACCAGCAGGGCCAGGGAGTAGGTCGCGAAGTAGGCGATGCCGAGCATGCTCGCGGCGGTGTCGGCGGGGTCTCCGGTCGGAGAGGTGCCGCTGATGATGCAGGTGTATTCGCGAAGCCCGGCCAGATGACAGACGGCGAACAGCAGGAGCAGCATCAGGGCTCTTTCGAGAAAGCCGCGCGGCGAGAAGAACGGCGCGCCGGAAAGACTGCTCGTCAGGCGGTTCCAGAGGTTCACCGGTTCCCTCCCACTTCCGTGATCTTGCGCCAGGCGGGGCCGAGCGTCATCGAATAGAGGAGCACCGCGTCGCCGACGGCGTTGCTGCCGCAGTATTTGAGCCTGTCTCCGGTGCTGATGGGGAATCCACCCAGCTCGAGCGCCGCGTGAAGCCCGCGAAGATACTCGGTATCGCCAAACTCGGCGGCTCCGATGAATGCCAGGCCGGTTGAGCCGGCCGACAGGTCGAGAAGCGGAAGAATCGGGCCAGAATCGACGTCACCCGAGCCGGGGCATTCGGGCGGCCACTCGAAGGCGTAATCGAAGCCGACGATCCGGTTCCGAAGCCGGGCGCGGGCCCGCTGATACTGGTCGACGGCGAACTCCCGGTCGATCAGCGACAGGCAGTGGGCCGCGAGCCAGATCGACGAGCCTTCGGGACCGTCGAGAACATCGCCGTCGAGCGTGAACGCCGAGTTCAGCAGGCCGGTCTTCGGTTCGACGAGCTTCGCGCGCGCTGTCGCGACCCAGCGTTTGAAGAGGTCGCCGTGATTCGTGCCGTCGAGGTGATCCGAAACCCTGATCGCCGCGAGGCCGACCGAGTTGCAGAAGAGCCAGCACTCGTTCGGATAGCTTTCGACGCACATGACGGGGCTCTGTTCCATCCGCTCGGCCATGACCCCGACGCGCTCGAGCATCTGGACGCGGTATTCCTCGCGCTCCGAGACGAGCCGGCGAAGCCCCATCATGAGGGATATTTCCCCGTCGAGGAAGATGCTGCGAACCGGCTGGTGCCTGAATGGGCTCACCTGGGCGTAGGGCATCAGGAAGAAAAAGTGGCCCTGTTCCTTTTCGAGCCTGACCGTCTCGTCGATGATGCGGTCCATGATCGGAAGCGTCGTCGACGCCGTCTGCGGGTCGCGAAGAGCCATGTTCGCGAGAGACCAGACGAAAAAACTGCGGGCCATGAAATCCCACTCGGCGTTCCGGCCGCGCATCCGCTCGATCTCGGCCCGCTGCCCGACCTCGTCCGCCCAGATCGCGATATGGCTG
>CAYMEN010000012.1:100258-136106 GCA_964389325.1 uncultured bacterium
GCGCCCGCGCTTTCGGCGGAACGCCCGCGACGCTTCTATATCTTCCGCTATCTTCAACGAAAAGCAGATGGAAGAACGGCAGCCAGACCGCCGCGCCAACCAGCAGCGCGGCGATTCCGACCAAGGTTGGATGTTCCCGGACCCAATGCTTCACATGGGAAGTATACACTTTCTCTCACGTCGTTCGAAACCCCGTTGTAAGACCATGGTGAGCGCAAGAGGTTACGGTATTCTTCGCACATAGGTCGTAGGGGCGGGTTTAAAACCCGCCCCCTATCATCGCAATGGCGAACATCGGATTTGAACACGCCAGGCACGGAGTTCTGAAAAATACCTTCTCTGTGTCTCCAAGGCTCTGTGGTGCGTTGTTTTTCAAAACAGGATCATTTCGCGTCGCGGAAGCCGAACAGGACGTCGTCCATCCTGCCGGTCGTGCCGTCAGCGCGTTCGAAACTGCCTTTCAGCAGAAGGCTGTTGCCGTTGAGCTTCGCTGTTTCGCGCAGGAAGCGCAGGTTGAGCGAGACAATCTCGCTCTTGGAAAGGTGCTTCAGTTCGCCGGCGTCGACGCGGCCGTTTCCATTCAGGTCGCGGTACAACTGCAGCGCCTTGAAGATCGAATCTTTGGCATCGATGCGGCCGTCGCGGTTGCCGTCATGTTTCGACAGCTCGGCAAACCCGTTGGAAGCGCCGTTCTGGTCGCCGAACAGTTCGCTCCCGTCGTCCAGGAGCCCGTTTCCGTTGCGGTCGTATACCAGCAGGGCGTCGTCGCCCCGCACCCAGCCTGTTTTGTCGAGGGTGCCGTCGGCGTTGACGTCGAACGTCGCGGCTTCTCCGGCTTCGCCGAGATCGAGCCCGTCGCCCTCGAGATCGAGCACGAGCGGGTCGGCCTGCTTCAGGTCCACCTGTTGCACGTCGAGCTGGCCGGCGGTGCGGGCGACGTTGACGCGGACCTCGACCTGGCGGCGTTCGACGCGCTCGACGAAGGCTTCGGCGACTTCCAGGTTCCGCTTCAGAAGCTCCTCACGGGTGAGGCTTTCCTCGCCCGCCGGGGCCTGAGACGCTTCCGTCACGATCTCCCCTGAGGATGCCGAGCCGACGCTTCCGTCGCTCTCGAACCTGCCGGAGGCCAGTCCGAGCAGCTCCTCGAACCGCGACTTCAGACGTGCGTAGTCTTCTTCGTCCTTGGCGAACATGCGGAGCATCAGATCGAAATCGCGGCTCGCCTTGTCGTCGCCGACACCGGATGAGAGGCGGTCCTGGGGAATGCTGAACGTGATGTCCAGCCTGGCGCCTTCCGAGCTTCCTGACTTGAAGCTCTCGATCGTTCCCCGCAGGGAACTGTACGACGACAGTTCCAGACGATCGGAAGAAGGGGATTGGGATGACCGGGAAGACGTTTTGCCGTCTTCCGAGCCGAGAATGGTGACGGTCTTCTGGGTGAGTTTGGCCTCGAAAAAGGCATGGGAACGCATGATGGCAGATGTTGCCATAGACTCCTCCTTGAGTGCGTATGGTTCGTCCTTGAGATGAAAAACACTTCCCCTTACTACTATCGGCACGCCCGGGGTGGTTTCTTTAGCCCTCCGCGACAAAATGTTCAAAAATTTGTCAGTCCAGAGGGCCGGCGTCGATGCGATATCTTGTTCGGTATCCTCCCATATGTCATACTTTCCGTTGAGGATCGAAACCAGGCGGACGAACGCCCGGAATGTATAAAGTTGGTCATATATAAATGGACGAAACGAAATTCGAGGCCCTGTCGTCGAGACTCGAGAGAGAGGCGGCGGAAAACCCGCGCTGGTACAGGTTGAAGGTGATCGGCCTGGCCATGCTGGGCTATCTCTTCATCGCGGGCGTCCTGGTGGGCATCGTCGGTGTGATCGCTGCGCTCGTGGCGGCGGTCGTTTCCGTGCACGGTTCGGCCTACGTCGTCGTGAAACTGCTCGGTGTTCTGATTCCCCTGGGGTGGATCATCCTCCGGTCCCTCTGGGTCAGCCTTCCACCGCCGGAGGGGCTGCAGATCGACCTTGCCGAAACGCCTGCGCTTCGTGCGGTCATCGACAACCTGAAACATACCCTCAGAACGCCCGACATCGACGTCGTTCTCCTGACGATGGAATTCAATGCCGGCGTCGTTCAGATTCCCCGCTTCGGCATCTTCGGCTGGCCCCGGAACTATCTCGTTCTCGGATGGCCCATCCTGCTCGCCCTCTCCCCGGAAGGCGTCACGTCGGTGCTGGCGCACGAATTCGGTCATCTTTCCGGGGCCCATGGGCGGTTCGCGGCCTGGGTCTACCGCGTCCGACAGACCTGGTTCGGCCTGATGACGGCGCTTGACGCGAACGATCAGTGGGGAACCGGCCTGTTCAGATGGTTCTTCAACTGGTATGCCCCCTCGTTCGGGGCATACACGTTCGTTCTCGCGCGAAAGCATGAGTTCGCCGCCGACCGGATGGCGGCCCGTGCGACCGGCGCCCGGACCACGGCCGAGACGCTCCTGGCGACCGTCGTGCTCGAGGCCCATCTCGACGCCGGTTTCTGGCCGAAACTCAAGGACCTGTCGCTCGCCCTGGAAACGCCGCCCGACGACGTTTTCGTCCGCATGCGCCAGGCCCTCGCCGAGGAGATCCCCGAGGAAAACGTGGAAAAATGGTCGAGCAAGGCTCGGTGTTTCCGGACGGGGGGCGCCGATACCCATCCCGCCCTGTCCGACAGGCTGGCCGTGCTCGGCTCAGCGGATGCGCGGTATCGTCTTTCCCGGGCGCCCTGCGCCGCCGACGCCTTTTTCCCGGGAGAGGTGGGTGCCCGAATCGAGCGGACGCTTTCGGCCAAATGGAGGGAGAACGTTGCCGACGCGTGGGCGCAGGCGCACCAGGACGGGGTCGGGGCGGCCAATCGGCTCGCCGAGCTCGAATCGCTGGCGCAGACCGGCGAAGACAGCATCGAGACGGCCGTCGAGCGCCTGCGGCATGTGAGCGATCTGCACGGCGTCGAGGCTACGGAACCCCTGCTGGAGGAGTTGCTGCGGTGGGCGCCGGACAATCCGCAGGTCTGCTACGGCCTGGGCCGGCTGATGCTTCATCGCGGGGACCGCGCCGGCGTAGAATATATAGATAAAGCGATGAATTCCGATCCGGATGCGGTCCTGAACGGTTGCGGCCTCATCGTCGAGTTCTTCTACGAACGAGGCCTGAGAGATGAGGCGGAGCCGTATCTGCTCCGCCAGAAGTCGCGGATGCAGGTGCTGATGAAAGACCAGGAGGAGCGCGAAACGCTGCCGTTCTCCGACGCGTATCTTCCGAATGGTCTTCCCCGGGATGTCGTGGCCGGCATCGCCGAGACGTTGAAAAAATACGAGTATCTCTGTGAGGCGTATCTCGTCAGGCGAAAACTGACCTACTGCCCCGAGCCTCCTCTCTTCGTGCTCGGCCTGCGGCTCACGACCTCCTTCTTCAGAATGTGGAACGGGCCGGCGGAGGAAGGTAGCAGGCTCAGCCAGCAGATCGCCAGCGAGGTGCCCCTGCCGGGCCAGTTTCTGATCGTCCACCTCCACGAACAGAACGAACCGCTCCACGAGATGCTGAAAAAGGTCGAACAGTCCCTCATCTTCACCGTGTAGCGGCGAGGATGAAGCCCGGGATCACGTCCCGGCCCCCGGCATCGACAGCGATGTTTTGCGCACCCGCTCCAGGCATGCGGCGATCTCGGCATCCGGCAGGCTCATCGCCGCGAGGCTCTGACGGGCCATTTGCAGGCCTCCTTCCAGGTCGGGAAGAACGACGGCGTTGAATCCGGCTTCATGCAGAACCGGTCGGTCTTCGGGAGTTCCGGCGCGCGCCACCGCCAGGAACGACAGGTTCCCCGCCGTGCGCATCGCGACGATCCGGCGCATGTCGTCGAGGTCCCCTTCGGTGCAGAGCACGACGCGGGCACGGGAAAGGCCGGCGACCGCGAGGACGCTTTCCAGAGCCGGGTCGCCGTAGATGACGGGAAGACCGAGGCACTTGAACTCGGTGAACGACTGGTACAGCGGCTCGACGATGACGAAGGGGGTGTTGCTTTCGATCATGACGGAAGCGGCATGGCGGCCCAGTTGCCCGCCGCCGGCGATGATCACGTGGTCCCGCAGGGGGTCTTCCGGGAGATTGATCGAGGTGATGGCGCCGTCCGGCCATTGGCTCTGGAATCTCCGATAAAGGGGGGAGGCGAGCCCTGCCGCGAAGGGCCCGAGAAGCATCGAGACGATGACGGTGTTCAATATCAAAGAATATATGTCGTGGGTGAGCGCGCCGGTGGCGAGGCCGGACCGGATCACCACGAACGCGATCTCGGAAATCGGAAGCATGCCGAAAAACAGGGCCGCCGGGATGATGCGGCGGTAGCCGAAGGAATAGGAGATGATGGAGAGTACGGCGCCTCTGCCGAGGCAGACGGCACCGGTCAGGAGGGCGATCGTTCCCAGGTTTTTCCACAGGAGGGCGGGGTCGAGCAGCATGCCGACCGATACGAAAAACAGCAGGCCGAACAGGTCGCGGATCGGGATCATTTCGCTCAGCGCCTTGTGGCCGTAGTCGGATTCGTTGAGCACCAGTCCCGTGATGAACGCCCCAAACGCGAGGGACAGCCCGGCGACGTGGGTGATATACCCGAGGCCGAGGCCCAGGCCGATGACCGAGAGCATGAAGAGTTCCCGCGAGTTCCAGCGGGCGATGAAGTGCAGCCAGCGAGGCGTGAGATACGTTCCGACCAGCTTCATCAGCAGGAGAAAGCCTGCGATATACGCGAGCGGCGTGAAGGCGGCGCCGATGCTCATGCCGGATTTCGTCATGTTGTCGAGGAGGATCATGATCGGGATCACCGTCAGGTCCTGGACGATCGACATGGACAACATGACGCGGCCGGACAGGGCGCGAAGGTGGCCCCGGTCCGTCAGGGTCTTGAGAATGACGGCCGTGCTCGACGACACGACGGCGGCGCCGAACCAGAGGGCCGCCGGATTCGTCCAGCCGGCGATGCGGCCGATGCCCCAGCCCCCGAAGAACGTCAGGCCGACCTGGATGATGCTGCCCCAGACGGCGACGCCTTTGATGGGAACCAGGTCCTTGAGCGAAAATTCGAGGCCGAGCGAGAACAGGAGGAGGGCGACGCCGATGTCGGCCATGCCTTCGATCTGCGGGATGTCGGAGACGGTGACCCCGCCGGTATGCGGACCGACGATGACGCCGGCAAAGATGTAGCCGAGAAACAGCGGTTGGCCGAGGCGGCGCGCGATGATGCCGCTGATGAGCCCGACGAACAGGATCAGGATGATGTCTGAAATCATTCCGGGGGAACCCGGCCGCGGAAAGACGTGCTCATCGTGTTCGGCATCCTTTCATCGTGTCACCCGAGTATACCATCCCTGGGACGCGTTCGATCCTGGTCTTGATCTCGGGCGGAAGATGCGGATATAATCGCCCCACATGGCCGAACATCCGCGCTGCATCAATTGCCTCGCCTGCGTCGAGGCGTGTCCGCGCGGCCTGTTTCCGAACGTCCTGTTTCACGCGATTCTCCATGGCGCCGATGAGGCCGAGGCGGCTTCGATCGGGCTGCTGCGCTGCGGCCTGTGCCGCACCTGTGAATCCAGCTGCCCGGCCGGCCTCCCCCTCGCCGAGGTGTTCGCCGCGACTCGCGCCGGTTGCGGGAAAAAGGGGCAGACGTCGTGAGCGGGCGCACGTTCAGGCCTGATTTCGAAAAATATTGGATGATATACATATTGGCCCTTTTCCCGGCAGCCGCGGCCGCATACGGCTGGCGGACCGTTGCGATGTGCGCTGTCGCCGCGGCGGCCGGACAGATGGCCGCGCTGGTCGGAGGGCGTCTTCGGGGCGCATCCGTCCCTTTGCGCGGCTGCCTGGTCTGGGCGATCCTCCCCCTGGCCCTGCCGCCGGCCGTGCCCTGGTGGGTGCCGGTCGCGGGCGCCGTATTCGGCGAGACCGTCGCCCGGCAGTTGTTCGGCGGATACGGGCGGAATCTCGTGAATCCGCTTGCGGTCGCCGTCGTCTTTGTGGGAACCGGATACCCGGCTCTCCTCGAACATGCGATGATGATGCCCGGCCCCGGCCCGGCCGCCGGCCTTTCGGGATGGACGAACTTCGGTCCTGCCTGCCCGCTCTCGCCCGGCGGATTCTCTCTATCTCACGCGCTTCTGGCGGAAATGCCGGTCCTGCCCGGGGAGGCATCGATGCTCGTCGCCCTGTGCGGCCTGTTCCTGCTGCGGCGGGCGCGCGCTTTCGACGGGAGATGGCCGATGGGGGTGCTGATCGGACTGGCCGTCGGCGCCGCCGCCATTCTCCGGAGCGATGCCGGCCACGCCGTCATCGGGATGCTGCAGGGGGCAGGGCTCCTTCCCGCCCTCGCCGCCGCCGGTCTGGATGTCTATTCGCTGCCGCGGACTCCGGAAATGCGCCTGCCCGCCGGAATTATGTATGGAATGATATATATATTGCTTCGGACGGCTGGCGGCGTCATTCCATCGGCGTTTGCCGCTCTGCTGCTCGTCAATGTCCTTTCGCCGCTCGGCGATGCCCTCGTCATCGGCCGGCGCGCGCGCAGGTGGACCTCCGGCGAAGGGGCTGCCGCATGAAGCAGCTGCGCGAGATCGGCTTCGTCCTCGTCCTGGCGGCCATCTGCACGGTCGTCATGTCCGGCGGCGACATTCTCCTGCGGCCGCCGCCCGGGGTGTCGCCCGAATTCATGACCCGGGCCCTCGAGGTTGCAGCGGTCCTGACCGCCGGGACTGCCTCCGGCACGGAGGGCGCGGATCTCCTCGCGGCCGCGTTCCAGGCCGAGTTCATCCCGGTGCGGGGCGCCGGAAACGGCCTGTTTCGTTCCCGACGACGACCGGACGTGGTGCTTTGCGAGCAGGAAGGCAACGGAATGTGGGGGAAAATCCGTCTCCTCGTCGCGTTCGACAGCAAAACCGGCCTGCTCGTCGATGTCAGCGTCATCGCCCAGAGTGAGACGCCGGGGCTTGGAACCAGGATTGCCGAACCCGAGTTCGAGCGCCCCTTTGCAGGACTTGCTGCCGCCTCCGGGGTCCGCCTCGCCACCGGCACCGCCCGTCCCGATATGGGCGAGGTCGCCGCAATCACCGGGGCCACGATATCCTGCGCGGCCGTCGTTCAGACAGTGAACGCCGCGATGAAACGGATCAGCCGGTGAGCACACCACAAACCGCCGGTCAGAGGGGCAGCGAGGCCTGGAAATTGTTTCGGGCAGGCCTGGGAGAACATCATCCCGTCTTCGTTGCGGTTCTCGGCATCTGCTCGACGCTGGCCGTGACGAGTGCGGTCAGGTATGCGGCCGTCATGGCGGGGATCGTGACCGTCACGCTGTTGGCCAGTGCCCTGGTCGTTTCCCTCCTGCGGCGGCGCATTCCCGCGACCTACCGGATCATCACAGCCCTGCTGCTCATCGCGACACCGGTCATCCTGCTCGAGAAACTCCTCCGGCTGTATGCCCCGGCGATCGCTGGCGAGCTGGGGCCATACGTCGGCCTTGTCATCACGAACTGCATCATTCTTGGAAGAATCGAGGCCTGCGCTTCGCTCCGGCCTCCGGCGTTGGCCCTGGCCGACGCTCTCGGCGCTTCTCTCGGCTACGGGACCGTCCTGGTCTCGATCGCAGCCGCCCGCGAATTGCTGGGCACGGGGAAGCTGCTGGGATACGAGGTTGCACCGGCGTGGTATCCCGCCTGCGTCTTCTTCCAGCGGCCGGCGGGCGCATTCCTGGCGCTCGCTCTCACGCTCGCCCTCTTCCGCCACCTGCGCGGCTGCGGAATCCGGCACGGAGCCTCCTGTGGCTGTGACTCCCCGCCGACCGACAAGCCGGCTCCCGAAAACGGGGGTGGCGCATGAGCGGTTCGCTGAGCGGCCTGTTCCTGACCTCGGTGTTCACGGGGAACATCGCCCTGGCGGGATTTCTCGGCCTCTGCCCCTTCCTCGCACTGTCACGCAGGCCGGCGCTTGCGGCGGCCATGGGCGGGTCGGTCACGTTCGTGATGACGGTGACCGCCGTCCTGAACTGGCTGCTCATGCGCTATTTCCTTGTTCCATATCGTCTGGAATATATGCAGATTCTCGCCTTCATGCTCGTGATCGCGGCGCTGACCCAGGTGCTGGAACTGTTCCTCGACCGGTTCTCCCCGCGTATCTTCGCCGCGTTCGGCGTATTTCTGCCGCTGGTCGCGGTGAACTGCGCGATCCTTGGCGTCTCCCTGTTCGCCTCGTTCCGGGAATACGGGTTCACCGAGACGCTCGTGTATGCCCTGGGAAGCGGGATCGGCTGGACCCTGGCGATCCTGCTGATGGGCGGGCTGCGGCGCCACCTGATCTTCTGCCGGCCCCCGGCGGCCCTCGGGCCTGTCGGCATCGTGATGACGCTCGCGTCGCTCATGGCGCTCGCGTTCGGCTGTCTGACGGGGGTGGGGGGGTGATGCCGACCGGAGCGTTCGGAGAGCTTCTCATGGCCGTCCTGCTGGTCGCCGGGCTGGTCGGCGGCCTCTGCCTGCTGATCCTGTTCGTGCGAACGGTTCTCTGCCGCTGGCCCGACGTGCCGCTCCATCTGGGTGAAGACGAGACGCGAACCGTTTCTGGCGGCCAGAGCCTGCTCGCAGCCGTGCGGGGAGAAGGCTTCCTTCTCCCGGGATCCTGCGGCGGCCGTGGCACCTGCGGCATCTGCCGGGTGAGGGTGAAGCGCGGCGGTGGCGAGCCGTCCCCGTCGGAGGAACTGCTCGTCTCCCCGGCCGATCTCCGTTCCGGCTTCCGGCTTGCCTGCCAGGTCCGCGTGAGAGGCGAGATCGAGGCCGAACTGCCGGAGGACGCCCGTGCCGCCAGGTTCGTCCGGTCCACCGTCGCATCCTGCGAAAAAATATCTTTCGATATATATAGGCTCGTCGTCCGGCCCCAGGAGCCCCCGGGCTGGCGGTTCGCGGCTGGCCAGTATATCCAGGTCTTCCGGGAACGGCCGCACACGGGCGATGAACCGCTGACGCGGGCCTACTCGCTCGCTTCGGACCCGGCCGAACCGGGAACGCTCGAGCTGCACATCAGGCGCGTTCCGGAAGGCGAACTCAGCCCGTGGCTCTGTGACCGAAAAGCAGGCGACGAGCTCTGGTTCTCCGGTCCGTACGGAACGATGACCCTGCCGGAAACCGGCCCCGACGCGGAAATCGTCTGCGTCGCCGGCGGGGTCGGCTTCGCGCCGATGAAGTCGATCATTCTCGAGATGGCCGGCCGGCCGGCCCCCTCGAAAACCTGGCTGTTCGCCGGAGCCAGGACTCCCGAGGACCTGTATGACCACGCATGGGCCGTCGGGATGGCAAAAAAGGACCCGTGGCTGGTCTACGTGCCCTGCGTCCAGGATCTTACATCCGTCTCGCGTGAAGATGCCGGCGAATTCGAGCATGGCCCGGTCACCGAAGCTCTCGAACGCCGTTTCCCGTCAGGAACGAATGCCATCGCCCTCCTGTGCGGGCCCGAACGGATGATTGCTGCTTCCCGCGCGATCCTCTCGACGAAAGGCATCCCGCCCGCCGCTCTTGTCGCTGATGTTTTCTCCTGATTCCCCGGCGTTGTCCATGCCTTGTAACTGTCGGGAAAATATATGAATTGATATTTCAAAGGCACGTTGGGTGACATGCCGGGGGAAAAAAGGGTATCCTGACGTCGACATTCCTTCCTGCCAGTGCTCGAACAACGGACGAAACGAGAGGAACAGATGGTCGTGGATCAATCCGAACTCATTCTTTCGACAACCTTCAGCGGCCTTCTTGACGGCGTTGCCACCATCGGCATCTATATCACCGATCTCGACCGGCGAATCGTATTCTGGAACAGGGCCGCCGAAACGATCACCGGGTATTCGAGCGCGGAAGTTGTCGGAAAACACTGCAGGGACAACATTCTGTGCCATGTCGACCGGCACGGGCGGCAGCTTTGCGTCTCGACGGTCTGCCCTCTCAATCTCTGCATGGTGGGGAACTGCTCGAAGAATGTTTCGAACTATATTTTCGGAAAAAAGCGTGACGGAAGCCGGCTTCCTGTCTTCGTCACGGTTTCGCCGATTCACGACGCGAACGGGAAGGTCATCGGCGGCATCGAATTCTTCAGGGACGCCGCCGAAGAGGCGTTCCAGTCCCAGCTCATCGTCGAAGTGCAGCGCGCCCTCTTCCCCGACCCGAAACAGCTTGCGGCCTGTGCCCACGTCGGCTACAGCTACTGCCTGGCTGCCGATGCCGGCGGTGACATGTTCATCTGCTTTCAGCTCCATGACGGCCGAGTCGCCGGTGTCGTTCTCGATATCTGCGGGCATGGACTGGCTGCGGCCATGATTTCGACCTTCCTCCGAAGCAGCCTCAGCGAACTGCGGGAGAAGCGGATCGAACAGCCGTCCGAGATCCTGGAATTCCTCTCCCGGAAAAGGGCCGAGTTCGCGGTCCGGATCAACACCTTTTCGGCGCTGGCGTTCGTCTACAACCCCAAAACCTTCGATCTCACCCTCAGTCGGGCGGGGCATCCGTTTCCCATCGTGATCGACGAAACGGGGAAAGGAAGGGTGCTCGAAATCGACGGTGGGGCGCCGATCGGGTATTTCGTCGAGACGGATTTTCCGAACGTCCCCGTCGACATCAGGGGCAAACGCCTCGTCCTCTACTCCGATGGGATCAGCGAAAGCCGTTCGGCTTCCGGGGAACAGGTCGACCATGCGGGAATCATCGCCGTGTGCGAACAGAACGTCGCTCTCGCCCCGGAACTCTGCGCGAAGAAAATCGTCGATTGGGCGTTCGCGTTCGCCGGAACCGGCGATCCGCAGGACGACATGCTTGCCGTCGTCCTGGACGGCAAACCCCTCTGAAGCTGGTGAATACGAGGTCATATTGATCCCTGAAAAGGAAAAGCCACTTTTGCGTTCCCGTTCGTGCTGAGCCTGTCGAAGCACGAGAGGCCCTCGCCCTTCGACAGGCTCAGGGCGAACGGATGGTTTTCATTCCGCAGGAATCAATAATAGCCTTCGAGGGCGCGCCGGCGGGAAAGTTCCCTGTCGAGCTGGAGTTCGGCCTTTTCAAGGTAGGCCCTGCAGCCGGTTTCGAGTTGGGCGAGAAGCGAGGCCGGCACGGTCCCCTCGAGCTGCCGGACCGAGAAAAACATGCCGAAACGCGAACGCTGTTCGACGATCTGCGCCGCGTATTGAGCCGCGAGCCGCCTGACTGCCTCGGTGTCTCCTGACGGCAGGAACGATTCGAGGTGCCAGGCGAGCCGGTCCCGGTCTGGATCGTTGAGATCGAGGGTGTAGCCCTCCTTGCTCGCGACGATCAGGGGCTGGGGAACCGCCTCGACGACGGGCGCGCCCGCTTCGATCCGCTGTCGCTGGCGCTCTTTCCACTCCTGCCAGACGTTGCGCACCCGCAGATACTCCCCGCGCGGCAGTTTCCCGACGAGAAAGGCCTTGCGGGCGAGATAATATGCCTGATACCGGCTCAGGGCATCCGGGGAAGCGATCGTGTAACAGGTGTATTCGAGCAGAATACGGCGGATGGTCGAGGCCCGGGCCGGGTGGTCGCGCATCAGGGCCGCGACGAAATCGAAGAACGTGAGGGGCGCGCCGCGGGCCATCGTCGTGAAGACCGAGCGGGTCGCGTCCGGCAGGCCCGCATGGCCGAGAATGGTGTGGATGAGGCTTGCGACGACCCCCTCCGTCGAGAGGTCCGTCTTCCCGGAATCGAGCCTGCCGTCTTTGACACGGCCGTCTGCCGTGTAGATGAACCGGTTTCGCGCCGCGAGCACCTGGCGGTTTTTGAACGTCGCCTCCGCGAACTTCACGGCTTCAGGCCGGATCCCTCTTCCCCGACGGACGGCGAACTCCTCCGGATACTGCTCGCCGAGCCAGAGTTCGCCGGCTTCGGCGAACCCTTCCCGGAAGGCCAGCATCGGATCGGTTTCCGCGGGCGAGTCGTGCGGCCCGGCCGGCTGGCCGAGCAGCGTGAAGTATGCATACCGTTCGCGATACAACTCCGCCTGGATTGCATGGAAAAGTTCGTGACAGAGCATCGGAAGCAGCACGCCCGCCGATGCGAGATCCTCGATCGACAGGGGCGTTCCGCCGGGAATTTTCAACCCCTCCACCTGAAGGAGTTGGGCGGCGTCGAAGCTGCTTCGCGCCGTCTTCACGCGCAGAGGCATGAGCGACGTCACTCCCGGGCCCCGGCCGTTGTCGTTCGGCGGGAGAATCCAGATCGGCAGGGGGCCGTCGCCGGCGATCCATTTCTGGCTGGGAGCCGGCGCGAGCCTGCGCGCCTCGCCCAGCAGACCGGTGGCTTTCTTCCATGCCTTGCTCGCAGCGAGAAGCGATCGGACGGCGTCGACGCGGGTATCGCACCCCGGAGCAACTTCGCGAAAGGCGAAAGCCCTGCCGGACGGCACGTCAACGATCCGGACCTCGCTCATTCCCGCGGCCGGACGGGCGGAGTCCCTGGAAACCGGCGTGACGAAGATCCAATCCTGCGCGCCCGTTGCGGGCAGAACGATGATGAGCCAGAAGAACGATATCCAGAAAAGGCGCTTCGCCATGGGTGTCCCCCTTGGTAGCAACAGGTTGTCCGTATCCAGACCGGTTGGAATCGCGGATGATCGCCGTGATATCGTTTGTTTTCCGATGACGGTCCTGATATATATGCCCCAGGCACAAGGATATTGCAATGAGTCTCGAGCCGCTTCGCCCATTCTTTCGTGAGCCGAAAACTCGTGAAGGCCGGGGAGAGACCATATTCCGTGCGGGATTCGCCCGGTTTTCTCGTGCCCTGTGAGAAAGGAAAAGTCATGCCAGAGAAGATTCGCATAGCCGATCTGATGGATCGCAGCGGAGTCGGCTTCGGGACGAGCGGCGCCCGCGGCCTCGTCACGGCGATGACCGACCGGGTCTGTTATGCCTATGCGCTTGGATTTCTCCGCTATCTTGCCGCGCGTGGCGAAATTTCCGTCGGCGACCGGTTTGCCCTGGCCGGAGATCTTCGGCCCTCGACCCCGCGTATCATGCGGGCGTGTGCCATGGCCGCGCGCGACGCCGGTTTTCTCCCGGTGAACGGGGGAGCCATTCCGACTCCCGCGATTACGGCCTGGGGAATCGGGCATGGGATTGCGAGCGCCATGGTCACGGGCAGTCATATTCCCGACGATCGCAACGGCATCAAATTCAATCGTCCGACAGGGGAAATCCTGAAAGAGGACGAGGCCGGCATCCGGCAACAGGAAATCGAACTCCCCGACGTCTTCGGCGCGTCCGGAGCCTTGTCTGGTCAGATGACATTGCCGCCGACGGAAGACATGGCGTGGATGTCATATGTTGAACGATATATAAACTTTTTCCCGGCCGGCTGCTTCTCGGGAAAGCGTATCGGTGTCTACGAACACTCCAGCGTCGCGCGTGACATGCTCGTCGAGGTGCTCGAACGGCTTGGGGCGGAGGTGATCCGTCTTGGCCGCTCGGAGACGTTCATTCCGGTCGACACGGAAGCGATTCGTCCGGAAGATGTCGAACTCGCTCGAAACTGGGCGGCCGGGCAGCGGCTCTTCGCCATCTGCTCAACCGATGGCGATGGAGATCGCCCCCTCATCGGCAACGAGCGGGGGGAATGGATTCGTGGTGACGTGGCGGGGATTCTTGCGGCGAAATGGCTCAGGGCAGATACAGTGGTGACGCCGGTTTCGAGCAACACCGCCGTCGAAAAGTGCGGATGGTTCGGGCGCGTCGTTCGAACCCGCATCGGTTCGCCCTATGTGATTTCCGCGATGCAGGCTGCCGCGACCGGCCGGGTTGTCGGGTACGAGGCGAACGGGGGATTTTTGATCCAGACCCCGATCGAACGCGACGGGCGCCGTCTTGCCCCATTGCCGACGCGGGACGCGCTGATCGTGATCCTTGCCTTGCTCCGCTTCGCGCGAGAGCGCGCGCTTTCTCTTTCGGAACTCTGCGCACTGCTTCCGGCGCGCTTCACGACGAGCGACCGGCTCAAGGAGTTTCCGACGTCCGTCGCGAAGCAGCGTATCGCCGAACTGGCTCGCGATGGTGGGGCGGAGAAATTCTTCGCCGCGGAATTCGGCACGATTGTCTCGGTCGACGAGACCGACGGCCTGCGCATGACGTTTGCGAGCGGGGAGATCATCCATCTGCGCCCCTCGGGGAACGCCCCCGAACTGCGGTGCTACAACGAAGCTGAAACGCCGGAACGGGCCGAGGCCTTGAACCGCCGGTGCCTGGAGATTCTTGCCGGCTGGCGGTAAACGGAAAACTCCGGTGAGTGGCTTCCACGTCACCGGAGTCGTTGTTTGCCTGTCGGCAGGGCCCGTTATTTCTCTTCGATGGTCACGCTCTGCAGAACGGGGGGGACGGCGGGTTTGCTCATCTCGCCGCCTTCGTTCGGGCCGACCTCGACAGATGAGATCTTCAGCACGACGTCCATGCCCTCGATGACCTTGCCGAACTGGGTGTAGTTCGGCCGGGTGTCGAGTTTCTTCGCTTTTTCGCCGTTGCAGATGAAAAACTGGCTGCCCTGCGTGTTGGGGCCGGCGTTCGCCATCGCCATGATGCCGGGTTCGTACGAGTGCTTCGCGGGCAGTTCGTCGTTGAAGCTGTATCCCGGGTCGCCCTCGCCGGTGGCGAGCGGGTCGCCGCCCTGGATCATGAAGTCCTGTATGATACGATGAAATATCGTTCCATCGTAAAACCCTTCGCGGGCCAGGAAGACGAAGTTGTTGACGGTGGCCGGCGACTCCTTCGCCAGCAGTTCGACCCGGATGTCGCCGAGGCTGGTTTTCAGCGTCGCGATATAGGTCTTCGCCGTGTCGATCGCCATCGCCGGCGGGGTTTTCCAGCGCTTCGCCGAACCCGGCTGGGAACCGGTCGTCGGGGCATGGGGGGCCTGCGCGGCGGTCGGTGAGGCTGGAAGGACGTTGACCGGTGCGTTGCCGGGATTCTTCTCGAGCCATGCCTTCAGAGATGTATAGTCATGAAAATTGTTCACGCCGGCCTTCTTCCAGCCGAAATAGTCGCGGGCGTGATGGAACGTGACGCCGCCGTGCGTCTTGCGGAGGTTCTCGGCGAACAGGCGGTCGCTGTTGCTCGGATCGTCGCCCGGTTTGCCGTCGGGTTCCTTGTCGACGCCCTTCTTCCAGGCGGAGTCGCCGACCATGATGGTGTTCGCCCAGTCGATGCCGCGGCCGAACTTCTTCTGGACCGCATCCGCGAGACGATTCGCCATGCCGATCTCGGGCTTGCGGTTCTCGTCATACGTTTCCGCATAGTCGTAATAATGGATCGCGATGCCGCGCGAGGCCAGGCCGCACACCGTCATCTGCATTGCCGCTTCCGCCTGCTCGAGGGTGAGATACTTGGGCACGCCGCCCTGGTTCGAGACGATCGCGAGCAGATAGCCGTCGCGCTCGGTTCGCCGCATCGGCTCCTCGAGCATCGGAAGCAGGGCCACGTCGGTCGCGCTGTTGGCGGCGGGAGCGCCGCTGGGGGCGACGCGCAGCGTGCTGTCGGCGTCGAAGAACGCGATCTTCACCGGCCCGGTCGCGGGCGGCACGAAACGGTCCGATAGTTCGCGGCGCGCGGCTGGGGGCCTGACCGGATCGTCGGCGGCGAAGGCGGGCGCGCACAGGGAGAGAATGAGGGTGGTGATCAGCATCTTCATACGGACGTCTCCTTCTTCGATGTGTCGGCGTGCGCGGCGGGCTCCGCCTCGTCCGGCGCCGACAGGAACTTCTGGTACAGGAACGACACCATCATCAACGCGACCGCAAGGCCGAGCAACGAACCCACACGATACAAACCGCCGAGATCGATGAGATCGTACAGGAATACCTTGGCGATCGTCACCGTCATCAGGCCGATGCTTGCAAGACGGGCGCCTCGCCGCTTCGTCCAGATGCCGACGATCAGCAGGACGAACGAGAAGCCGGCCCAGGCAAGTGAATACGTGAGATCCTGGCCGCGGCTCAATTTGAGCTGGAAATCGATGCGCGCGCCCTGGCTGAACGCGTCGGCGACCTCGATGTTCACGAGCAGGAAGGCCAGGATCGTCGCGAACGAGAACAGCCATTTTGGCACGTCATACTCGAACAGCTTGTTCCGCGGCGGAGCGAGATATATTCCGCCTGCTATAAGACATGCCGTGACGAGACCGTAGGCATACAGATACCAGTTCAGCACCGGAATGCCGCTTCGGGCGTGATACTCGAGCACTTCGGGATTGAGGGCGAGCCGCGCGAACGCCGTCGCCAGCAGGGCGACGCCCCAGAGCCGGAGGCCGGGGTGGGGGATCCGGAGGAACAGCCAGCACAGCGCCGCCCCCTCGAGCGCCCAGCCGATCGTCAGCCATTCCCGGTCGAGCTGCAGCGGGAAAGCGAGCGTGATGAAGAACAGGGCCGTGCCGCCGAACCAGGCGAGGATCGAAAGCCGGCTGGGGAGTTCCTCGGGAAGCTTTCTGACCAAATCCTTCATTGCATACAGGAACGGCGTCGCGAAGAGAATGGGCAGTGCGCCGATCCAGGCTTTTCCGTGGACCGTCGTCAGCGTCTGATACAGCAGGAAAAACTGGATCGGCCCCGATGCGGCCGCGGCGATCCAGGGAAGCGTGCGGTTCTGCATGCGTTCGCGATACAGCAGGGGAAAACCGAAGAACAGTGCGAAGATGACCGCGTGCCAGGCGGTGAGCAGCAGCCAGTTTTCGCCCTTGTAATGCTGGGTCTGCCAGCAGAGCTGGACCATCGCCGTGCTCATCAGGGCCACGATCGCGGGGCCGTCGACGGCGAGCAGGTGCGTCAGGCGCAGCAGCATCACCGCGAGCAGCAGCATCAGGCCGAACACCATCGACGGGTCGGGCATGCTTCTGATGACGAGCACCACCATCGTGAGCAGGATAAACGGCAGAAACGCCGAAAGCGACGGCAGCAGAGCGATGTCGAGAGAGGCGCCGGCCTCCGCTTCCCCTGCGGGCTGAGGGCCGAAGGCCAGTTCGCGCACCCGCTTCAGCCACGCGGGGGTTCCGGCATACAGCGACTTTTCGCCCTGCTTCGGGAAAGAAATATGCGACCAGATATGGAATGCGACGGCGAAGAAGCCCTGCACGCCCAGGAAACCGGGCAGTTCGGTGACTTCCTTCATCGTGAAGATCCAGGCGCCGAAACAGCCCGTCGTCACCGTCAGCATCACGATCCCGATCCACATCGCGCTCGACAGCCACGAGGCGAGCAGCCCGACGAGGTTGAGGAGAAAGATGACCGGCATCATGAGCGGCCACGCGGCGGTATGGTTCAGGATCGGCGCGATCATGATCAGGAGCATGAGCGCGGGATACAGGTGCATCCAGTTGTAGGCCTCGCCCGAGGGGCGCAGCCGCTGGAGGACGATGGGCAGCAGGGCGTGGAGCGCGCCGAACAGGAGGTAGAAGCCGAGGGCGATCGGCAGCAGCGACTCGTTCAGCGCCGTCGTCGTCCAGGTCATCAGGAGCGCGAAGCCGGCGATGCTGGCTCCCATGTGCCAGGGTCGCGCCCCGTCGTCCTCGACCGTCTGCCAGGTGAGGATGAGATCGAGAAGGAACAGGAGCCCAAGCACCTTCACCGGTTGGATTGCCAGGGATTCCTGCGTGAGCATCCAGGCGACCCAGGTCATCGAAACGAGTGGGGCGAGGCGCGCCGGATACGCCATGTGTTCGGCGCTGCCGTCGAGGTGCCGGACGCATTTCCAGGCCCCGGCATAGAAAACGGTGAAGCCGAGGAAGGCCGCCGCCCCGGTCATGGCGGTTTCCGCCGTGCCGAACTGGTGGCCCCAGATCCAGAGCACGACGAACGTGGCCCAGCATCCGTAGGTGTGATACGGGGCCGCCTCGCGGTCGCCGCGGGCCTCCCAGGCCAGGATCAGATCGATGACGAACACGAGGGAAAAGGCGAGCGCCGGGCTCGAGCCATACTGATCCCATCCCGCCGTCATCGCGGCGAACGCCATGCCGGCGAGCGGGAAGACGCGGCCCGCCGTCTTCAGGTTCGTGTCCAGCTTGCCGCGGACGGCCGCCAGCCGCGATGTGCCCATGAAGAACAGCGGGAAGCCGAGAAACGCGAGATACGCGGCGGTCATGTTGTCCCGAAGGGCATACATGCTCGCCCAGAGCGCGATGACGGTGAACGACGAGAGGCCGCTTCCGAAATGGAACGGGCCTGCCGACTCGTCTTTCATCGCCTGCCAGGCGAGCCCGATCGCGAGCAGGGCCGTAAGCGAAAAAACATGCGCCGGGTTGTTTCCCAGCTCGGCATGGAACAATTGATACAGGTTGAAGGAGAACGCGAGCAGACCCGACCAGCGGCCGCTCGCCGAAAGTTCGGGATCGTCGCGGTCGGACCGGAGACCGAGCCTCCAGAGGGCGAAGAAGAACGCGGGATACGCGGCGAACAGGATCCAGGCCGTTCCGGCCGCATCCGGGGTGAAACCATACCCCGTCCAGTTCCAGGTGAGCGTAAAGACGAGGAGGTGCGCGTATTTCACGAAGACCGAGGTCGTGGCGTCCCGGAGCGCCTGCCAGCCGATCAGCGCGGAGAACCAGTAGGGGAGCGACAGGATCAGGCCGCCGTTTCCCGGGGCAAATGACCTGAAAACGATGGCCGGCCCGGAAACCGCGTTGCCGGCCTGCTGGAAGGATGTCGTCGCGGAAGACATATGAAAGCTGATCCACATCGAGATCAGCGGGAATGTGCGTGCGACGCGAATGACGTGGGGATCGTCCCAATCGCGCTTTTTCGCGAGATGGCCGACGACGGTGAAGAACAGCGGGAACCAGGCGAAGACCAGCCAGGCCGTGACGGCTTTCGCGGCTTCGAAGAACTTGAAGACCCAGCCCGCCTGCATCAGCATCGTGCCGATCGCGCCCAGCGTGATCAGGACGCCCCAGCGTTTCCGGAGGGCGACCGCCGCGAGGCCCGTGTCGAGCAGCGTCACGTAGGCGAACAGGCCGAGCGGGTTGTCGTGGCCCGTCGAGACGAAGGGTGGGACGAGGAAGCCGCCGACCAGCGCCAGGATCGCCACGAACAGCGAGTCGAGGCGCACCGACAGGGTGAAGGCACCCGCCGTCAGAAGCGTCAGGAGCGAGAACGTCCCCGCCGTTCCGATGAACGGATCGCCGACAGGCAGCCGATGCGCGGCGATGAAGACCGCGTAGAGAATCGCCAGGCCGGCGGCGCACAGGCCATCGACGGTCTGCCGGTAGCCGTACCGTTTCAGCCACAGGCCGCCGGTGATCGAGCCCGCGCCGACGAAGAAGCCCAGCACGAGCCGCATGCCGAGGCTGACGAGGTCATTCTCGATGGCATACCGGACGAAAAAGAGGGCCGAGAGGAACAGTGCGAAACTGCCGATCCAGGCGAACAGCTTCTTGCCGAGGAAGTTCTCCCAGTCGAAAACAAAAGGCTTCTCTTCGGCAACGGGGGCCGGTGAGGGCGATACAGGGCCGGAATCCGCCGTTGCCGGCGATGAGGGCGGGGTTTCCGGAGCGGGCGTGAAAAACTCCCGGCTGGCATCGGCGGGAGTTGCCTGCGGCTGGGATGAATCGGGCTGTTCGGGCGTTTCGATGACGACCGGCAGAAGCGGCTCGACGGGAATGACCGGCAGTTCGCTTCCCAACGCTTCATCGGCCTGCACGGGAGGTTCGAGCGGGTCTTTCCAGGAAGGAGCGGGTTGCTGGGATGATGCCGGCGGCGCGGGCGGTTCGACGGGCGGCGTCGGCACGGCGGTCTTCGCGGCGGTGGCGGGTATGGAGGGAGCGTCGGCTTGCCGGGATTCCGTCGGGAGGCCGGCGTTTTTCTTCAATGCCCAGAGTTCGGAAGAGAAGATGTCGAGCCGCTCGTTGATCCGTTCTATCCGGCGTTCGAGCCGGATGATCCGTTTTTTCAGCTCATCCTCGGCCTCGATTTTGTCTGCGCCGGCGTTCAACTGCGCCCGAATGGAGCGAACCCCATACCAGAACACCCCGGCCACGATCAGGAAGAGGATCAGATCCACCCTGCAACCTCCCTCGCGATACTTCCTCGTTCATGCAGTCGTTATTTTCAGACGAATTCTGCTTGTTCTCCCCACTATACACTCATTGACCCTGGCGATACTCCTTTTTTACAGCGGGCACTGCTTTCAGAAGCGTTTCGAAGCGGCTGAGGTCGTCTTCGAGGCTTTTGACCGAGGCGGCCCAGAACTCGACCGAGGTGAGATCGACGCCGAGAGCGCGTTTCGCGACGTTTTCGGCGGTGTCGCTGCCCGAGAGGCGCAGGAACTCCTTGTACTTCGGGAGGAAGGACGCGCCCTCGCGCCGAAGCATCGCATACATGCCTCGGCTGAGCAGGAATCCGAATGTATATGGAAAGTTATAGAACGTGATGTCGGTCAGGTAGAAGTGAAGCTTCGACGCCCAGAACAGCGGATCCTCGCCGCCTTCGCGCAGCACGTCCCCGAACACGCGCCGCTGGGTCGTCGTCATCAGTTCCTTGAGCCGCGAGACGCCGACTTCCCCTTTCTGCCGTTCGTCGTGGAACGCTTTCTCGAACTCGTACCGCAGCGGGATGTTCAGCAGGAACATGATCGCGTTGCTGAGCTGGATGTTCAGCAATGACGCCTTCTGCGCATCCGGCACGGCGGGATCGCTCAGCAGGCTGTCGGTGAGAATCAGCTCGGCGAACGTCGAGGCCGTCTCGGCCAGCGTCATCGGGTAAGCCCGCGAGAAGGCCCGCATTTTCTCCATCAACTGGGAATGGAACGCATGTCCCGACTCGTGGGCGAGCGTCTGCAGGTCGCCGAAACCGCCCTCGAACGTCATGAAAATGCGCTGCTCCTCGATCAGCGGCGAGCCGGTGCAGAAGGCGCCAGGTCGCCGGCCGGGGCGAGGCTCGGCATCGACCCAGCGCTGTTCGAGAATGCGGAGCAGGAATTCGCCGAACTCGGGGAAGGTGCGTGAGAACGCCTTCGCCAGCATCTCGACGCCGGCGCTCCACTCGTATTTCCGGTCTTCGGCGACGGGAAGCGGCGCCTCGATGTCATACCAGGCCAGGCCCGGAAGCCCCAGCCGCGCGGATTTCACGCGCGCGAACCGGCTGCACAAATCACGGCCGCCCGCGGCGGCCTTCATCATCGCGTCGATCGTGGCCCGGGAAACACGCGCCTGGAACAGCGCGATATCGAGGTAGTGGTCGACGCCGCGGCGGTTGTTCAGCGTGAGCCGCGTGCCCGCGATATGGTTCAGGGCCGCCGCGCAGACGTCGGCGTGAGTTTCCCAGGCGGCGTTGCCCCCTTCGAACGCGGCCCGCCGAATCCGTGGGTCCGGATCCTCCATCAGGGCCGTCCGCTGGGCCATCGATTTCATCTCGCGCCTGCCGTCCGGATACACCAGTTCGAACCGGAGTTTCCCGGCGATCGTGTTATACAGCCTGCCCCACGAGGAAAATCCGTCGACCCCGAGGTCGGCGGCAAGAACTTCGAGTTCGGGATCCATCGTCCGGCGCGCATCTTCCCGTTGCCGGGTCAGGTGGTAGGCGATTGGTGCCAGATCCCTCCGGCGGATGAAGGAGGCGAAGACAGGGTCGGACACGGCTTTGAGGGCACGTTTCAGCTCCACGTCGAGTTTCTGGAGTGCGGCATCGACGAGGGCCAGGCGGCCGGTCTCGCCCTGTACCGCTTCGTTCGCGGCATCGGTGGCGCCGAGGCAGTCGAGGTAGCAGAGAAAATGGGTATGCCGGACGTACAGGTTTTCATGAGTCCGGAAAATCTCTTCCCAGACTTTTGCCGTTCGCGAACTCAGTCCCGGGGTTTGCGAGGCACGATCGGTGAGAGCGGCGATATCGGCGGCGAGCGCGTCGCGGAACGCCGTCATCTCCGTGCTTCCGAATGCCGGAAAGAACGGTGTCATGTCCCATTGCATGCTGTGACTCATGGAAGCCTCCGATGGCGGAAAAGTGTGTACATGATTTTTTTACTACGCCGGGCTGAGTCAATTCAAGAAAAGATTCACAAACGACCTGTTTCGAAGGTCGACGTGGTGCATAACGGGGGGCGAGGTCAGGCCTTTACCCGGAACCAGTGCCAGAAAAGAAGACTGGACGCGGTATACAGCACGAACGTCGTATACAGGCAGAACGGGTAGCCCCGGTGAATGATCAGGGCCCCGGAAAACGACATCACGATTCCCCACGACAGGAACCACGAGATGCTTTCCGCCGCTGCCGCGCTTGCACGCAGATTCGCGGGAACAAGAGCCATCATGAGCTGTTCCCGGATCGGGATGCCCATGTTCATGAACGCTCCGCGGAACAGGAAACAGCTTGCACAGGCCAGGAAATCGTGCGTGTGGGCCATGACGAGCATGAAGGGCAGCGACGCCAGTTGGGTGATCGTGACCCCGGCCGCGAGGCCCACGCGTCGCGTCAGGGCGGGCGAGAGGGCGCCGCCGATCGCCGTGGTCAGCTGGGACAGGGCGAAGACGGTGCCGATCTCGGATACGCCGCTTCCCACCCAGTCGCGGAAATAAAGATTAAAGTATGGAACGATCAGCCCGGCGCCTGCTCCCGTCAAGGCCGTCGTGATGACATACCGGAAGATCAGGGTGCCCGGCGGCAATGCCTCTTTCTCGGCGCCGGTCGCGGCCGCCTGCTGCCTGGGAATCCGCCGGACCGGCTCTTCGAGCCTGCGCGAGAAAATCGCCGCGAGGACGGCAAAACCGGCGCCGACCTGGAGACACCGTCTCAGCCGCTCGGGCTCGGAAAGCGCCTCCATGAGGCCGAACCCGCCGGCGAGAGACGGCAGCCAGCCGGCGAGCAGGCCGGCGATGATGAACATCGTCAGCGTCAGGGTGAAGTTCATGCTGAAGAGATACGATCGCTGGCGCCGCCGGCTGTGCTCGTGAAGATACGGCTGGACCGACACCAGCTGGCCGCCCGAGCCGATCCCCCACAGTGATGCCGCGACGGCGAGAAGGCCGAACGACGTCGTCGAGGAGGCGAGAATGTATCCCGTGGCGAGTAATATCAAACTAAATATATAACAAGCCCTGCGCGACACGGTGTCGGCAAGGCGCGCAAGCGGCACCGATGCCAGCGCCGCGCTCAGCGCCTGAACGGCGAGAATCCTGCCGATCGCGTCTTCGGTGTAGCCGGATGACTTCAGATACAGGTTGAACAGCACGGTGAACATGCCGGTTCCGAGCGCGGCGAGACACTGCGCCGCCAGCATGTCGCGTATCGGCCGCGAGAAGGTCAGGGCGATGAGAACGTAGGTATTCATCTGTGCTCCGGGTGATGAGCAGATACGATACACCCGGGGCTGATGAATTACGACACCCGGGAAGAAGGGAATTTTGATATAATCTCGCGGATTTGAATGGCGATGCGGCGACGTCTGCCAAAACCAACATCAGGGAAGGCACAGATGAAGATTCTTCTGCTTGCGGGCGGATCAGGAACGCGGCTGTGGCCGCTTTCACGGACCCTGTTTCCAAAACAGTTTCTGAACATCCACGAGGGCGAATCGCTTCTGAGGGGCACGGCTGAGCGGTTTCTGCCTGTCGCGGAGTTCCATGACATGGTGGTCATGACGGGAAACGATTACAAATTTTTCGTCAGGTCCCAGCTGCCGGAATGTCCGCACCTGATTCTCGAGCCTTCCATGCGGAACACGGCGCCGGCGATCGGGCTCGGCGTCAGATTCTGCCTCGACAAGATGGGATGCAGCCGCGACGACGTCGTTCTCGTCACGCCTTCCGACCATCTCATCCGGCAGGGGGACGAGTTCATCAGCGCCGTCAGGGCCGCAGAAGAGGCCGCAAAACAAGGCTTCATCGCGACGTTCGGGGTCGTTCCGACGCGGCCCGAAACCGGCTACGGGTATATTCAGTGCGAAAAGCTGGCAATGCCGGGGTCTGCCGGCCACAAGGCGATCCGCTTCGTCGAAAAACCCGATGAGGCGACGGCGAAGAAGTATATCGCCGAAGGCGGCTACTACTGGAACTCCGGCATGTTCGCCTTCAGCCTCGGAACCATGCTCGACGAACTCGCGGCGTTCGCCCCCGAGGTCGCTTCGCGGCTCGGGGCAACGTATGACGAGATTCTTCCGGCCTACGACCAGATGCCGGATATCTCGATCGATTACGCCGTGATGGAGAAATCGAAGCGCGTCGTCACCATTCCGCTCCATGCAGAGTGGAACGACATCGGCTCCTGGGACTCCCTGTATGACGTGCATGAGAAGGATGCGGCAGGAAACGTCTGCGAAGGTGACGTCATCGCCATCGGCTCGAAAAATTCACTCGTCATGGGCGACAAGCGGCTTGTCGCGACGATCGGCCTCGAAGACTGCCTGGTCATCGACACCGACGACGCCCTGCTCGTGGCAAAACGCGGCGATTCACAGCAGGTGCGGCAGATCGTCAAACGGTTGCGCGATGCTGGCCGCAAGGAAGCCGTCGAACATACGACGGGATACCGTCCCTGGGGCGAGTATGTCGTTCTTTCGGAAGGGGAGCGCCACAAGATCAAGCGCATCACGGTCGTTCCCGGCCAGCGGCTCAGCCTGCAGATGCATTATCACAGGTCCGAGCACTGGGTCGTGGTGCGCGGAACCGCCCGCGTGACGATCGGCGACGAGGTGCGCTTCGTTCACGAGAATGAATCGGCTTTCGTGCCCAAATCGACGAAACATCGCCTGGAAAATCCGGGAAAAATACCTTTAGAAATAATTGAAGTCCAGAACGGGGAATACCTCGAAGAGGACGACATCATCCGGTTCGACGATATCTACGGCCGCTGACCGGCCTCACGGTCCTTGTCATTCGCGCCGTCTTTCTCGCTGTTCGGAACGGCGAGCGCGTTCAGGAGCAGGGTGAACTCGCCGGAACTCTTTTCGTTGGCCGTCTTGATGCGAACCGTGCCGGTCGCGACGGGCTTGCCTTCGGATACCGAAACGCCCAGGCTGATATGGCCGATCGGCGCCGCAAGCTCTTTCTCTTTCGCGTTGGGCTCCATGATGTCGGCCTCGAACTTCTCGGGTTCGGGGCTGATGACCTTGACGGGATACGTGTCGGCGCCGAACTCGAACTTCGCCTTGAAGCTCGGCTTCGTTTCCTGGCCGGTCTGGAGGTCCGTGAGCCGGATGACGTTCACGTGCAGCATCGAGGGAACATACTCCTCGAGCGACTTCAGGGCGAAGCCGATGCCCGTGAGATAGGGCGTTTCCTTTTGCTTCACCGATGATAATTGCGTTTCGGCGATCACGCCGAGCGAGCACCCGAGAACGAGACATACTGCGAGAAGAGCGATGAAATGAATGCGCATACCTGCCTCCTTTTTCAATCCTGTCTCAAGTATACCGTTTCGACGTCGCCATTGCTTCCCTCCCCTGACGGCGATCAGAGAAAGTCGGCGACGAATGCCCCCGGCGAGAAGACATACTGGGCCATTCCCGGGCCGGAAAGAAGAAGAGTCAGCTTGATGAACATCGGAATAAGGACATACCGGTCGATTCCCGAAGCGAGCACCAGGATCAGCAGCAGCAGACTGTAGGGGCGGACGGCATCGTAAGCCTCGCGCGCCTTTTCCCCGCCGAGCCACATCACGACCTTCGACCCGTCGAGGGGCGGGATGGGCAGGAGATTGAACAGGAACAGCCCCATGTTCATCGTGAAAACTCTGAATATCAGGCGATATATATAATTGCCGGTGGGCGTCGTCATATACTCCAGGGCGGCCGAACTCTCGCCTGAAAAACGCATGACCAGCCCGAGGATGATGCAGATCAGCAGGTTGCCGAGCGGCCCGGCGATCGAGACGATCCCGTATCCCTGGACCGGGTCTTTGAACCTCGTCGGGTCGATGATGACCGGCTTTCCCCAGCCGAACGCGAGCGGCGCCCCCGTCAGGGCGAGATACATGGGAAGCGCCGTTCCGATCGGATCGAGGTGCTCGATGGGGTTGAGACTGACCCGGCCCTCCGCGCGCGGCGTCGGATCGCCCAGACGGTCGGCCGCGAACGCGTGGCAGAACTCGTGAAACCCGATGCCGATGATGAAGGCCGGCAGGTCGAGCGAGAGAACGCTGATGGGGTCGGGGGCATAGGCCATCTCTGGAAGGCACCTCCTGGTGAGACGGGATTCAGTTTATCACGGTTCCTCTCTCTCGCGCGAGGCGCCCTCCAGCCTCGCAAAAGACAGCGCATCCATTGAAATCCAGCCGCTCACCCACGAAGTTCAGCCGTTCACCCTGCGCTTGCGAAGGGCGAACGGCTTCCCTGCTTCGACAGGCTCAGCACGAACGGCAACGTGATGGGAGCCGGTTCCGAGGTTCACCCTTGACAGGGGAAGGGGTCTTCCCTCAATATGAGGCACCTTTTTTGGAGGATCTGCCATGCCTCTTCCGGATTTCCGCACATTCTACGAAGAACATCCCGTCGTCTTCGACGGCGCCATGGGAACGATGCTGTATGCCAAGGGCATCTACCTCAACCAGGTCTACGACGAACTGAATCTCTCGAATCCCACCCTCGTCCAGCAGGTGCATCGCGAGTACATCGACGCCGGTGCGATGGTCATCGAGACCAACACCTTCGGCGCGAACCGGTTCAAGCTGACGCCGCACGGCCTCGCCGACAAGATCGAAGCCATCAACTTCCAGGGCGTCAAGATCGCGCGCCAAATCGCCGGCGACAAGGTGTACGTCGCGGGCTCGATCGGCCCCCTGGGCATCCGCCTCGAACCCTGGGGCAAGACGTCCGTGGAAGAAGCCGAAGAGGCCTTCTCCGAGCAGGCGAAAGGCCTGCTCGCCGGCGGCGTCGACCTGTTCATCCTCGAGACGTTTTACGACCTGAACGAGATCCACCAGGCGATCCGCGCCGTGCGCAAGCTCACGGACAAGCCGATCATCGCCTCCATGACGATCAACGAGGACGGCAACGCCCTCTACGGAACCGCTCCCGACGTGTTTGCGCCGAAACTCGAAAGCTGGGGTGCCGATGTCATCGGGCTCAACTGTTCCGTCGGCCCCAAGGCCATGTATGACGCGATCGAGCGCATTCACCAGATATCCCACAAGCCCCTCATCGTCCAGCCGAACGCCGGCATGCCGCGCTCCGTCGACGGACGCATGATCTACCTGTGCAACCCGGCCTACTTCGGCGAATACGCGAAACGCTTCATCCAGCTCGGCGTCCGCTTCATCGGCGGCTGCTGCGGAACGACCCCCGAGCATATCCGGTGGGTGCGCAACGCGGTGAAGGCCCTCGAGCCCCCAAAGCGCATCGTCGTGCCCGCCCGGGCCCGGATGCCCGAGAGCGAACTCCCTGAAATCAAGGCCGTTCCGATCGAGGCGAAGTCCCGGTTCGCCGAGAAGATCGCGCAGAATCGGTTCGTCGTCAGCGCCGAACTCACCCCGCCGAAGGGCTGCGATCCCGAGAAAACCGTCGATCTCGCCCGCCAGCTGAAGGAAGCCGGCGTCGATGCGATCAATATTCCCGATGGCCCGCGCGCCTCGGCCCGCATGAGCCCGATGTCCCTCGCCGTGCTGATCGAGAAGAACGTCGGCATCGAAACCGTCCTCCATTACTGCTGTCGCGACCGCAACATTCTCGGCATCCAGTCCGACCTGCTCGGCGCCCATGCCCTCGGCCTGCGCAATATCCTCTGCATCACCGGCGACCCGCCGAAGATGGGAAACTACCCCGAGGCGACGGCCGTCTTCGACATCGACTCGATCGGTCTCACGAACGTCGTGTTCCAGCTCAACCACGGCCGCGACCTCGGCGGCAACCCCATCGGGAAACCCACGGCCCTGCTCATCGGCGTCGGGGCGAACCCCGGCGCCATCGATCTCGACCAGGAAATCCGCCGGTTCGAATGGAAGGTGGACGCCGGCGCCGAGTTCGCGATCACCCAGCCCGTCTTCGACCCGACTCTGCTCGAACGCTTCCTCGAACGCATCTCGCACGTCCGCATTCCCGTTCTGGCCGGCATCTGGCCGCTGTCGAGCCTCAAGAACGCCGAGTTCATGAACAACGAGGTGCCGGGCGCCTCCGTTCCCGAGCCGATCATGGCCCGCATGCGCGCCGCGCCGACCCCCGAGGCCCAGCGCGAAGAGGGCATCAGCATCGCCATCGAGGCCCTCAAAAAGATCAGGCCGCTTGTCCAGGGCGTCCAGATCAGCGTCCCCTTCGGCCGCGTCGCGAACGTCATCCGCGTGCTCGAGGCCGTCGAGCGCTGACCTGCCCGGACCCCGAAAGGAACCGCCCGATGATCACTCCCGAACGATTCCTCGCTCACCTCCGCGAACGCATCCTCGTCTTCGACGGCGCCATGGGAACCAATCTCCAGCGCCAGCAGCTGACGTCGGCGGATTTCGGCGGCTTCGACGGCTGCAACGAGGCGCTCAACCTCTTCGCTCCCCACGCCGTCCGGAAGGTGCACGCCGATTTCGTGGCCGCCGGCTGTCGCGCCGTTGAGACCAACACGTTCGGGGCCAACCGCCTCACTCTCGCCGAATACGGCCTCGAAGATAAAGTTGATGCTATAAACAAGGCCGCCGTCCGCATCGCCCGCGAGGCGCTCGAGACGGGCCGCGCCGGGGAACGGCGCTTCGTCGCCGCCTCGATCGGCCCCACCTCCCGGCTTCCGAGCCTCGGCCACATCGGCTTCGAGGAGATGGCCGGCATCTACGCTGAGCAGGTCCGCAGCCTGTGGGACGCCGGGGCCGACATCTTCGTCGTCGAGACGTGCCAGGACCTCCTCCAGGTGAAGGCCGCCCTCAACGCCCTGGCGCGCCTGTTCCGCCAGGAAGGCGCCCGCCGCCCCGTCATGGTCTCGGTCACCCTCGAGGCCGCCGGCACGATGCTGATGGGAAGCGATATCGGGGCCGTCCAGTCCGTGCTCGAGCCGTTCGGCATGATCGACGTGATCGGCATCAACTGCGCCACCGGGCCGCTCGAAATGATGCGCCACGTGAAGTATCTCGCGGAATCTTCCGGCAAGGCCGTCTCCGTCATGCCCAACGCCGGCCTCCCCGAAAACGTCGATGGAAAACCGGTCTACCGCCTCCCTCCCGCTGAGTTTGGCGCCTTCCAGAAACGGTTCGTCGAGGAATATGGCGTGAACGTCGTCGGCGGCTGCTGCGGAACGACCCCCGAGCATCTCGCCGCCGTCGCCGCTGCCGTTGATTCGATACCCCCAAAAACACGGGATGTCAGGCCGGTTGCTTCGGCAGCCAGCATGTACGGCTCCGTCGGTTTCATCCAGGAGCCGCCCCCCTGCCTCGTCGGCGAGCGCACCAACGCCAACGGCTCCCGCATGTTCCGCGACCTCCTCCTCGCGAACGACTGGGAGGGCATGACCGCCATGGGCAAACTCCAGGCCCGCGGCGGAGCCCATCTGATCGACCTCTCGACCGCCTACGTCGGCCGGAGCGAGATCACCGACATGTGCGAGCTTGCCCCCCGCTTCGCCAAACAGGTGAAACTGCCGCTCATGATCGACTCGACCGACCCCGCCGTCATCGAGGCGGCCCTCCAGCGCCACGGCGGCCGGTGCGTCATCAACTCCGTCAACCTCGAGGACGGCGGCGCAAAGCTCCGCAAAGTCGCCGGCCTCGCCCGCGACTACGGTGCCGCTCTTATATGCCTTGCTATAGATGAAGAGGGCATGGCCAAGACCCTCGACCGGAAACTCGCCGTCGTGCGCCGCCTCCACGACATCCTGACCCGCGAGTTCGGCCTGCGCGACGATGATCTCGTCTTCGACACCCTCACCTTCACGGTCGGAAGCGGCGATCCCGAGCTCCGCACCTCCGCCCGCGAAACCCTCGATGCCGTGAAAGCCGTTTCGGCCGAGTTCCCCCGCTGCTTCACGATCCTCGGCGTCAGCAACGTCTCGTTCGGCCTCGCTCCCGATGCGCGCGAAGTGCTGAACAGCGTGTTCCTCTCCGAGGCCGTCGCGAACGGCCTGAAAATGGCGATCGTCAATCCCGCGGGCATCCTGCCGCCTTTCAAAATTCCGGCCCGCGAACGGGAACTCGCCCTGAACCTGCTTCACGATACCTCCCGCAACGGCACCGACCTCGGAGCATACATGCAGGCATTCGCCGGAGCCGAAAAAAGACGTGTCGGTCGCACGGACGCCGACCAAAATCGCACGCCAGCCGAACTGCTCCACGACAAGGTCCTCGATGGCGACCGCACCGGCATCGAGGCGATCCTCGACTCGATGCGCCACGAGATCGCCCCCGAAACGATCATTACCGGTCACCTGATCGCGGCCATGCGCGAGGTCGGCGAACTGTTCGGGCGCGGCGAGATGCAGCTTCCCTTCGTTCTCCAGTCTGCCGAGATCGTGCGCGCCGCCGTCGACCTCCTCAGACCCCACCTCAGCCGCAAGGACGCCGGGCAGGGCCCCGTCGTCATCCTCGCGACCGTGAGCGGCGATGTCCACGATATCGGGAAGAACCTCGTGAAGATCCTGTTCGAGAACAACGGATACCGCGTCGTCGACCTTGGTATAAAGGTAGATATAGATACGATGATCCGTGCTGCGCAGGAACACGGCGCCGATATCATCGGCATGAGCGGCCTGCTCGTGCGGTCGACCCAGATCATGAAAGAGAACGTCGAGGAGCTGTTGCGCCGGGGCCTGCAACCTTCCGTCATCCTCGGCGGGGCGGCCCTGACGCGCGACTACGTTGAAACCGACCTGCGGAGCATCTACGGAGACCGCGTTCATTATGCCGCCGACGCCTTCGACGGCCTCCGCATCATGGATGGTATCGTCAAAGCCGGTGCTGCTGAAGTGGCCGCTCCCGCCTCCGTCATGAGCGCGGCGGCTGCGCGGCCGGGTTCGCCGGCCGATCGGCCCGTGCCGATCCTGCACGGACAGCCTCGCCGGTCCGTCCTCGAGTCGCCGACCGTCTGGCATCCCCCGTTCTTTGGAACCCGCCGCGTGACGCACTCTCTCGACTCGCTGCTGGAAGAACTCGACACCCGCGTTCTGTTCCAGGCCAGATGGGGTTACAAACAGGGAAATCGTTCCGATGCCGAGTATGAGAAACACCTCCGAAAAGAGGCTCACCCGGCCCTCGAGACGACCATCGCGGCGGCCCGCCGGGACGACCTGTTCCAGATCCGCGGCGTGTACGGTTTTTTCCGGTGCAGGGCCTCCGGAAACGAGCTCATGGTCCTCGACGAAACGGGAAAGATGGAGACCCTGTTCGCCTTCCCCCGCCAGGCGCACGAGCCGGGTCTGTGCCTCGCCGACTTCTTTTCCGGCTCCCGCGAGGATGTGATCGTTCTCTGGGCCGCAACGGTCGGCCCCAGGGTCGCCGAAAAAGAGGCCGGCCTGATGAAGGCGAAAAAGTATCGCGACTACCTGCACATCCACGGCCTCGGCGTCGAATTGGCGGAACGCGCGGCGGCCGCGACGGCGGGCATGGCCGTGAAGGAACTCGCCGGCCAGGCGGTTCCCCCGCGGGCCCTCCGCTTCTCGTTCGGATTCCCGGCGTGCCCGAATCTCAACTCCCAGCACGACCTCCTCCGTCTCCTGGACGCCGAAAACATCGGTATCACTCTGACGGAAACCTGTCAGATGGTTCCGGAGCTCTCCGTCTCGGGCCTCCTCACCCTGCATCCACAGGCGTGCTATTTCCAGCCGTAACACCACGGCATTGTTAAATCCCGGATTCCGTGGCATTCCTCGCGGAGATCGTCTCTGGAGCATGCGGGCGGCTCCTCCGGCTCGATGCGGAAACATTCGCGATTCCCGGGCTGCCCCTGAAAATCGCGATGCCGCGACGGCCATCGACTTTCTCGTCGCGCTTCCTCGGAACCCTGAAACACCGTTCCTTCCCCTCGCGGCTCATGCCAATGGCCGGATGGGGCCGCCGTATCTTTTGTGATGCTCCTCTTCCGTCCCCCCGGGGGCATCGGATACAATGCAAAGGATGAAAATTTTCTCCGCACGTCAGGAGGTTGCACGTATGATGTGGCGAAAATCGCTGGTGGTATCTGCGCTGATCGTGTTTTGCCTCGCCCCCGCCTGGGCACAGAACCCATTCACCGGGAAAAATGTCGAAACGACCACCGTGCCCGAAATCCAGATTCCGACCTTTGAATTCATGAACGATTACGGCCCTGAGCCCGACCAGGCCGCTGATCCGCTTGCCTCGGCCACGCCCGAGGCCCGGAAGGCGCACGATACGATTGAACAGATTCTCGTCCAGCTCGAAACCTATCTGAAAAGCGGCGATTACAAACGCTCCTCAGAAGCTGTTGCCTATCTGGACAAGCTCAACAAAGACACCAAGAGCGGCAAAACCCTCAAACCCGGACTCCTGAGCCAGATGACCAAGGGCGGCGTCGTCTCCGGCCGTATTGATGAAATTCGGGGCCGGATCGCCTCCCTGAAAAACCAGCTGTATTCCGAATGCTCTGCCAAAATGGTCGCTGCCGGCCGCCAGTTTGAAGGATACAGCTCAAAGAGCGGTCCCGGGGGAGGAAACGTTGCCTGCGCATGGCTCATGTCGAAAGTTCTGCGCGCGGCAGGCATGGTCCCCCCAGGCTGGGAAGAGCTGGGCGCGTTGAACCTCACGAGGCGTCTGACGAAAGAGTTCGGCTGGGCGAAAGTCCCCTCGACCGGAAACCCCGATTCGGGAACGACCAAGACATCCCTGATGAAACCGGGCGATGTGATTTTCTGGAGCCCGAGCGACCACGTGGGTGTCTACCTCGGAAACGGCATGTGCATGTCCAACAGCTCCAGCAAGAGCCACGGCGCGATTCACCCCGTGGCCGGCTACTACGACGGCTGGATTCCCCGATACGTCGTGCGCCCCCCGGGCGCCTGACATCGGATTCATCCGAACGAGAACCGCCGATCCGGAATGCCGGGTCGGCGGTTCTCGTTCTACCGGACGCCTGGCCGGCCCCCGGCGGCTTCGAGCCAGTCGCGCACGGCATCGAGAGACGGGACGGTCGGATAGCCCCAGTCCGCCCGCTTCCCGAGGGGATCGATGATGAGGGCGGCCAGACCGGCCCGCGTGGCCCCGCGGCCGTCGATATTTGTAAAGTCTCCAATATATAGCGATTCATGTGCATCTATGCGGGCGACGTCGAGCGCCATCCGGAAAATGCGCGTGTCGGGTTTCTCGATACCGACTTCATGGGAGTCCAGGACGACCCTGAACCGGTCGAGCAGCCCTTCGGCACGAAGCTGGGCCTTCACGCGTCCGTCGCTGTTCGAAATGATGCCTGTGAGGACACCCTGTGATTCGAGCCAGTTGAGCAGCTCCCGGACACCCGGGACGAAATACGACCAGAGGTTTCGCTTCCGGTGATCGGCCCTCAGCTCCTCGAATGCACGGAGTCGATCATCGCGCGTTGTGAGACGTTCCGGGTCACAATGTTCTGCGACGGCTTCGAAATAATCGATCCACCAGTCTTCGGGCTTTTTCGACGGCGTCGTGAGCCGTCTGTCGAGTTCGACCGTGGCCGCATGTACGGCTTCGAGACAGCGGGCTGGAGGGATATCCCGTTGCAGGTGCCTCGAAAACGCATCGGAGATGCGCCAGGGATCGGGGAAAACCAGCGTTCCCCCCATGTCGAAGAAGATGCCTTTGAATGTGTGTCCCATAATGTACCATCGCTCTCGAGATTCCGGAACGAACGTCCCGGGCAGGCGAAATAAATTCGTCCTTCGCCGGAGACATGATATGCTCCAACCTATGGGAAAGAATAGAGCCGTCGGGATGCATTTCGGCCAATGGATGCCGCCGGGCCGGCGCCTCTACGGAAAGCGGATCTTGCTTGCGAGGCTTTCCGCGCGGCAGGCCCCCCAGCTCGAGCGGCTGCTCGAAACCAACCGCCGATGGCTGGCCCCCTGGATGCCGATCCTGCCGGAGGGCTTCTCCGAGACCGACGTGCGCCGCGGCATCTTCCTGGAAAACCAGGAGGCGAAGCGCGGCACGAGACTCGATCTCGGAATTTTCCTGCGGGAACCGTCATCCGATGCCCCGGCCCCTGATGATGCCAGAAAACATTCGCGAAGAACTTCCTGCGGCCCGCTCGTCGGCCGCATCGCGCTCCATACGGTCCAGTGGGGGATCATCCGCTCGGCAGGCGTCGGATACTGGATCGACCAGCGCCTTGCCGGCAGAGGGATGATGACGGAAGCCCTCGCGACGCTCGTCTCATTCGCCTTCGAGGAAGTCCGACTGCACAGAATCTGGGCTGGCATTCAGCCGAAGAACCTGCGCTCGAAGCTCCTGGTGGAGCGTCTCGGGTTCACCCGGGAGGGTCTGCACCGCCGCGAACTCTTCATCGCCGGCTCCTGGCAAGACCAGATCCAGTATGCAATGCTCGAAGAGGAATACGATCGTCTCGCAGAGGCCTGGCTCGATCGGAACTGGCTCGGCGCCTGATGTCCTGCCGCGGGGCATCCCGTTCGGGAGACGTCAGCTGTAAATCGCCTTGTACAGCTCCTCGGCCTTGTCGACACTGATTTTCTTCAGCCGGTCATACATCGACATGGCTTTTGCCTTTTCACCGGCTCTGATGTAAACGAGGCCCAGGGTATACATGATATCGCGGTCGCCCTGTTTCAGTTCGGCGGCATACTCCAGGTGCTTGATTGCATCGGGGTAATTCTTCAGCTTGTAATAGGCGACGCCAACCTTCGAATTGATGCGGGCGTCATTCGGGTGTTTGTCGAGAGCTCGCAGGTAGCAGGCAAGCGCCACGACAAAATTGCCCGATGTCAGCGCGGCGTTTCCCTGTTCAATGTCATTCTGGCATTCCTGGTCAGTCATCGAAGCTCCTCCGGATCATTGCAGGTGAGTTGGATAGAGATAAATGGTTTTCTGCTCGATGTCTACCCCCCAGTCGATGCCGGCTTTCTGGGAAACGACGTCGAGCAGTTCGTCGAGGGTGATATCGCTCTCCTTGAGAGTGACTTTGAAGGAAGTGAGCGCGTCCATGCCTTTCACCGAGAATGTATCCTCTGACTCCTTGGCATACACGCCGATAGCGTGCTCGAGAAGCGTGCGTCCGTCGTAATTGTCGCACTCCCAGGTTTTCATGACCATGAAGATCGCCGAACTGGTGTCTTTGGGGAAGACCGGCAGGTTCGTTTTCGCGCCCGTCTGGGGCTGGTCGGTCGCTGCCGGGGCCTCGCCGCTGATGATGATCTCGGCGCTCCCCTCCGGGACCGATATGGCGAGCGGCTGCTGTTCCGGGGATGGAGCGTCGGCGGGCGGCTTCGTTTCTGTGGGAAGCGCGATCAGCGACTCCGAATCCTTCGGCTTTTTCGGCTGCTCAACGGGCTTCTTGAGGTCCTGTTCCGACGGAAGCCCGATCAGCGTTTCGGATGGAGGCTCGGGGCTGGGAGCCGTTGCGGGGCTTGTCTGCGGCTCGGAGATGGCAGCCGGAATCTCGATGATCAGGCTCCCGTCGTCTGCGGAAAAAGCCGGCGCGGAAAGCGAGAGCATGCTGAGGCAGGCAATGACGAGTGAGGCTTTGAAGTGTGTACGCATTTTGCGTCCCCCAGAACAGAATGTATGATAATCCTTATACCCTATGAAGGTCGGATCCATCAATAGGAACGTTCAGGAGGCTGCGCCGGATTCGAGGTGAAAGATTTTTTAAAAAGGGTGTTGACTCGAGAGCCCGAAGGTGTTACTATTGACCCTACCAACGGGGCGAACCCCCCGAGGTACCGATCGAAAGACCGGGGCTCATTGAGAATAAGATCGAGGGACCAAGGAAGACG
>CAYMEN010000013.1:0-134638 GCA_964389325.1 uncultured bacterium
CACAACGGGCCCAAAACCGTCAAACCGGTAACGGGCCCACCGGTGATGACAGAGTAAATGAGGATTGAAACGCACGCGGCCCCTGCCCGAAATTCACGTAGCATCCGTGAAACGCCCCTTAAGGTGTTCATTTGTTTCGTCGTGGCGGGTTAAAATTCCGAAAACTCCATATGATATTTGATGAACGACCGGTTTCTGTGATCCGATGCAAGGGGGTGGGGTGTGGCATGGTTGCGCAGGTGCCGGGCGGGGTTGAGCACTTTGTTGAAGGAGGCGTGGCATGTTGCTCAAGAATGCGTATTCGGAGGGGAAGGTGTTTCGTGCTCTGATCAGGTTTCGGCGGTCGATCGATCCGAAGGCCGTTCCGGAGATCGCGCGAAGATCGATGAACGCCCGTGAGGCAAACTCGTTTCTGCTCGGCGTGATGTTCGACAAAGGAGTGTTGATCGATATCGCCTGGCGGGCGGGAGATATCATCGATCGCATTCTCGGCGACGATGAAGACCCCGCCGTCCTCTGGGAGCGGCTCGCGGCAATGGAGAAACGGCGCCTCGAAAAGTTCCTCAGATACGGGAACGGTGGCAAGGCGTTCCACCGGTTCTACCGCCAGTATACAGACAAACTGCCTCTGGCCGCCGGCGTCATCCTCGATACGTATCGCGGCGATCCGCGCCTCATCTGGAACGGACAACGCGATGTGCCGCTCGTCGAGAAGCGGCTCAAGGGAATTCCGCTGATCGGCGTCGCCCTTTCAAAAATGGCCGTCCGGCTCCTCGCGACCGCCTACGGCCTCCTCGGAGGCGCGGCGGCTCTCGAGAAAATCGACATCAAGCCGGATATCCATGTCATGCGGGTTTTCAAGCGCTCCGGCCTGGTCCGTACGGAGACGGATTACGCCGATGCGATCAGGACTGCGCAGAAACTGCACCCGGAGTTTCCCGGCACCCTGGACATGCCCGCATGGGAGATCGGAAAAACCTGGTGTCGTCCTTCGAACCCAAAGTGCAGTGAGTGTCCACTGTCGAGCGTTTGCAGAAAGGCCTTCAGGTCTATGTAAACTTCAATCCTGTATTTGAAGTGAAAAAACAACAATAATCAAATCAGGAGGCTCTATGCAGTACGAGAATCATAATTTCGAGACCCTACGCTGCAACGAAGTATTTTATCGATAGCGAAAAGGTGGCGGATGTGAAGAATTATTTTGAGAAGAATGTGAAAGAAATGTAACCCTTGATGCGGTTCGAGCTGAGGTGATTACGCAGAATCGACCCCGGAATGTTCCACCACGGCGGTGGGACGTTCCGGGGTAATTTTTCTTTCGGGCCTGCCTTCATCCGTCGAGAAGGGCCTGTGAGAGCTGAAGGCGGGCTTGCTCGTTCTGTTCCGGCGTTTCAGCGGTGACGTGCAGATCGAATTTCGTTGTGATCCCGCCGCTGGAAAACACCGCTTCGACCTGGTCGGGCCGGTTCTTCCTCGAGCGCCTGAAGCAACTCCTGGCGGGCAGGCCCGGGTTGTAATACCAAGTATGGGCGCCTTTCACGAACGGCAGTTCGAAACAGCGCCTGACGAAATCCTCGAGGCCGGGGTGTTTGCCGGGATTGTTGTCCTCGTAGGCGATCTTCTTCTCGGCCGGCAACATGCCCGAGTCGGGAAGGACGATTTTCGCCGCGTCCCGCCAAAGCTGAGAAAGAAAGCCGCGATGGAAGAGGATGCCCATGGGAGAGAGCGCGGCCGCTCCCTCCTCGATGTCCACGAGGGGCCTGACGCGCTCCTCGAGACGGTCGAGCCGGAGCGCATCGGTGGCCGAGACGCCTTCGCGATCGAGCTTCGACAAAAGCTCGAACTGGTCGAACCACAGGTCGCGGTCGAATACGAGCGGAAGAGGCGGGATCTCGACGCTCCGGCTGAATCCCTCGAACCGGTACCGGACGGGAACCTGGAGGGCCTGGCCGACGAGGCCGGCGAGGGTGATCATCGCCTTGAAGCCCGCGGTGGCTTCGATCAGGACCTGGCGTCCGAACTCTCGCTCGCTCTGGATGATCTCGCACAGCCGGCGGGTGAAACCCGGCATCCCGGTGCGCCTGAACAGCCGCTCGTCGCCCATGACCATACCCTCGATCCGGTGGAGGCGAACGTCATCGGCTTCGCGCGCGAGAACCAGCTTCAGGGCGGAAGCAATGCACGCGCCTTCTTCCGTGTCGGAATGAATAAGATGGAGGGTGGCCGGCCGCTCGAGGACCTTGTCGCGGCGCAGGCCGTGAAACGCGTTCAGCTCGGCCCCGGCCTCGCGGGAACACGGGTCGAGCGATCTCAGCCTGTCGGCCAGCCGCACGGGCTCGGGAACTGCCGCGCCGAACAGGTCGGCGCGGCCCGCGCGAAGGGAGGCGCCGACGGTCATGACCAGGGACGCTTCGCTCATCGTGACGGTTCCTTTCGACGGAGAAGTTCGACGGCCTGCTGGTACTTGTTTTTCACGTTCCGGCCGCCGAGAGAGTCGAACATCTTTTCGAAATCCGCGACGAACTGCCTGAACGAGCGGTCGGTGGCGAGGGTGTTCTCGACCTCGACTTCGTAGAAGACGCCGAGTTCGGGCCCCGACTCGCCCGGGCGGAACACCCTGCATCTGTCGAGGCACACCTCGAGGCTCGTCTCGAACAGGTCTTCGCTCATGTTCTCGAAGGTGAAGATGTCCCGGTGCGTTTCGATCGTCACCGCATGCCGGATTTCCTCGGGCCGGTCCGTGAACCCGGGAAACACGCCGATCCAGCCGCCCGGGCTCCGCGTCAGCCGTTCGAGATCGTCGCAGGTACAGAACCTCTCCGTTTCGATGCGGTCGTACCTGCGTTGCTCGCTTTCGGCCTCCTTCGCCTGGGCGAACAGGATCCTGTCCTCTTCAACGCGCAGACGGAGGCCTTTGCCGGCCCGTTCGAGCGAACGCGCCTCGTCGTCGAAATATCTGTCGATATGTCTTATCGATTTCGGCTTCCCGGATGTCGAGAACGCCGCGATGACCGGGCATGACTTGAGCCATTCCCGGAGCGCATCGATGCCGGCCCTGGCGGCGATGGAATACTTGATTTCGGTTTCGACGGGCTCGAACGTGCTCACGACGACGCCCTTGATGGCGAACCCGAGCTCCTCCTTGAGAAACCGATGCGTCAGTTTCAGGTCGTTCATGATGTTGTTCCGGATCAGCCGGTAGTACAGGTCGATGTATTCGGCCTCGGGATGAGCCGCCGAAGCGGCTTCCGGCCGTGGGCTGATGACGATCATCCCGTCCTTCACGACAGTCTCGGCGGCGGCCTTGTGAAGGGCATAGTGGTTCCGGCGCTGTTTTGCGATGAGCTCGAGCTCGCTCACCAGGGGCGAAACAGATGCCGGCAGGGTTCCGTTGCGTTCCCGGTGGACGAGGTCGAGCAGGTAGCGGGAAAGCGGAGCCGCATTGTCTATCATGGTGATCAACCCGTGATAGGCGGGTGAGCCGTCGAGAAGGAGCTTGTCGCGGATGCGGTCGAGCAGGGTTTCGATGTGACGGTCGTTCCGCCGCTCCTTGATCTTGAAATCCTCGCCTTCCCGTCGGATCTGGACATCGCAGGCGTCGGCGATCTGGAGGAGCGCCGCCAGTCCCCGTGTTCTCACGCTCTCAGGCGATACCTTTCCGGCACCGCCGGCTGTATCCGCTTCCGTCGGCCAAACACGCTGGATCGGCGGACGTTCGACGTCGAACTGGCGCTTCTGGTTCTCGTCGAGGGGCTCCTTCTGCTGATGATACGACACGATCTGCTTGAGCGGCTCGGCATACCGCTTCAGAATATCGAATTCGGGATACGGCGTCGCCTCTTTGACGAAGCCAGCGATCCGGTCCGCCGACAGCCGGCCGTGCTTCTTCCGGACCGCCTTGAAGTCCGATTCCCTGTCCGTGCCGCTCATGCCGATGTCGTGAAGCCAGATGGCAACCGTGAGCAGATACAGCTCGAGATCGGACAGTTCCGCGGCGCCGACGGGCTTCATGCGCAGGATCTGCTCGGCGAGGCCGAGAACGTTGCGGGCATGCTGGAAGCCGTGATCGACGAAGTAGTCGTAGATGTTGCCGCCCCAGAGGAGCGACTGGCCCTGGGGGGTGGACCATCTGCTGACGAGCTCGATGAGCGAATTTCTCAGCGCATCGTCATCGATGTGCCTGATGAGCTTGAACGCGTCACCAAGGCTGTCCGAGAGGGCGCCTGTGATCGTCCCCATGACGGACGTGACATCCTCGAAGGATTTGATGATCCGTTCTTTCTGCAGTGAAAAATATAATTTACTCAGCTTGGGGAAGGGTACGGGAACGAGAACGCCGGGATAATCCGTCGAATCGCCGTGTTTCTCTCCTTCGATCGTCGCTCCGTGCCTCTGCAGATATGAAAGATGATATTTGCCGTCGTTGGATTCCGAATTCTTGATGAACAGGTGCCAGACTTCGTCACCATCTCTGGCGAACAGACTTGCCGCGAGATGGAGCGTCGTGGACATCGTCTTCCTGCCGCCGGCAAGGCAGAAAATGAATTTCTCGTTGCCCCCCCGTTCTGCAGAACGTTTCAGGATCTCTTCATAGACTTTTGTCGCAAAGGAATCCGCATCGGCCTTGTCGGTGATGTCCGCCTCTTCGATCGGGACGAATGTCGGATTGTCGTTCCCCAGGGTTAATCTATAGTGGATCGGATCTTTCGCGAGTTCCTGACGGATATTCCGACAGGCGCCGGCAAAATCGGGAAAATGTTTGATTTCCGGGAACGACGTGGTGAAAATGACGGCGTTGTCGATCTTCCGGTCAGGCGCTTCCAGGTGATACAGATCGATGAACTCGGTCAGGTTCGCGAACTGGCTTCCGAGGGTCATGAAAAGAGTCGTCCTGGGCTGGCTCACAGATGCACCCTCGTATGGTCCGAGAGATCGAGGTCGACGTACCGCTTCGCCTCAAGATCGAGATACGAGAAGACGATGTTCCTGCTCGAGTGGGCGAACGCCATGCCGAGGACGAAGGCCACGGCGACGGGGCCGGCGAGAACGATGCGGACCGTTTCGCCCATCGTCGAGTGCTCCATCAGCAGTCTGCCGAACTCGACGGCCACGTCGAGAAACGGTTTCATGTCGGGCTTGAGGTGGAAGAGGGCGATCTCGTCGTCGGGGAAGGAGGCCGCGACGTCGTTTTTCACGTGTTCCCGGTTGGCGAGGATGAAGATTTTCATGGGTTCTCCAGGTTGTTCAGCGGTTTTCAGGTCGGAGCTCGCGGAGGTCGTAGCGGCCGAGGCCGAAGACGGCGCCCTTGCCGATGTGCAGGGGCCGCGCGGCCAAGGCCAGATCGACGAGTTCGAGAGGCACGTTTCGCATGGCGAACCGGCCGACCCACCCGCCCAGCGGTACGGCGCGGCGTTGGCGGGTCGAGTAGCGTTCGCCCTGCTCCCAGCGAAGGTCGGTGTCGGTGATCGAGGCGCCGTCGCATGCATCGAGGAGAGGGCCGAACGGGAAGTCGCGCCATTCGTCGGCCTCCCAGAACGCGGCGAGCGAGGAACAGCGGCGGAGGATCGACTTGAGGACCCCTTTCGGCGACACCGGTGTCGTCTCGTTGACGCTGTTTGCCCACCGGACCGGCGTTTCGAATACCCACTCCGCGTCGACGCGCCGCCGCGCCGGGGAGACGGCCGCATTCGGAGGAAACAGGCTGATCGCCGGAAGCCGGTCCGTGTCGGCGATTTCGAGGCCGTGGTCGCGGTAGACCGAAAGCCCGTCGCCCCGGGCCGAGGCAGCCGTCACGGTTTCGAGAATGAACGGGCGGCGGTCGGGGCCGAGCCCCCGCTCGCCGACGAGCGCGAGGCCCATCGCGATCGCGGGTGTCCAGGCCGCGGCGCGGCCGATGAGCGTGACGGTGAACTCGAAGGCCGAACTGCGCGCCGCCGTGGTCCGTTCGTCGGCGCAGGAGATCACGTAAGGGTGGGGGGGGAGGCGCATGTTGTGGAACCGTGGCGGCTCATCCTGGAATGCGACGAACAGGTCGTGGTAGACACAGCCTTCCCGCTGGCGGCAGGCGTCGCATCGCGGACGGCCGGCGCGACAACCGATCCGGATGAGCGCCAGGCCAAGGGCCCCGCGGAGCATCGGCCCCTTGAACGCGGGAAGGGGCGTGTCCGCGAGCGCCCTGAACCGGACGGTCAGCCGGGTGATCTTCATCTGCTGCGCCTGCCGGCCGCGATCGTCATGCGGCGATGCTCTTCGGCACGAACACGTTGCCGTCCTTGAGGCATGTGACGACGATCGAGACGGAGCCCTTCTTGTCGATTTTCTTGATCAGATTCCGGGCTTCGGCACCGGCCCAGTCCCCGCTCTTCGTCTGGAAGGAGACGGGTTTGCCGTCGTGCTCGGCCTGGAATGACCATTCGCCGGTGTTTTTCCTGAACGTCACCGTCGCCTTCAGGACGACGTCTTCGGGAGGCCTGGCCGTCGGAACCGACTGAGGGGGCTTGGGCCTGTCAGCCGGCAGAGCCGTGCCGGGCTTACCGGGTGGGAGGGTCTTGAGAGGTTCGAGACGGACGTTCGAGTTCTCCTTGAACCACGCCTGTGACGGGTAAGAGCGGTTCACCGGCGAGGGGTATTCGAGGATGGCCCGAAGCTCCGTGAACGGCCGGGCCGCAAGAGCCGGGGCGAGACGGTCATAGGCTGTCCCGAGCCAGGCAGTGAGAGCATCCCCTGCGAGGAGCTTGCGGCCGCCTTCCCAGTTCAGGAAGCGGTCCTTCGCGGACGGGAACAGGGAAAACTGCCGGATCCTGATCAGACAGCTGCCCAGCCCCGCCGGCTTGCCGATCCCGAGCCTATGGGCCATCCCTTCCTCGAGGATGAGGGCGTAGACGAGCCTGTCGAGCTCGTCCTGCGTCATATTATTGAACGTGATATTGAACGTGAAGACCGTTCCGGGCGCGATCGTTTTCTGCAGGGTCTTCGCGAAATTTCCGCGGCCGTCCTTGACGCTCGTTTGGTGAAAATACATTTTCCTGCCGATGGTTCCATCGCCGAGTTTATAGAAGGCCGAATGATACGGCTTCGGCTGTTGGAGCGGGATCAGGGTGACCGGCTTCCCGAAGGCCGGCCTGCCGACGGGGGTGCCCTGGCTTACGGCGACCTGGCCCATGTGACCTGCGCTCTTCGTGTCGCGCGACCGGCTGACCATGCCGAAGATCCGGCATGCCGGGCAGAGGCTGTCGGGAGACGTGCAGGCGCGGGGCGAGCGGGCCCCGGTTCCAGGAATCTGATCGGGATGGACCGGGTGATTGAACGACACGCCGCCAGCCTTTTTCCCCTTGTATTCGCCCTTGAACAGAACCATGCATCCGCCGGAGACGATCTCGTACAGGCTTCGGAGCATGCCCTTCAGACTGCTTCCGGGAATGACGGGAACGTCGGCGCCGCCGATCTTTGCCGTCACCAGCTGTGCCGAGCCTGATTCCCGATTCTGATCGGCGCCGATGAATATCTGGGTCAGCGCGGTCAGTTCGAGCCGGATCTCGCCGGCGAGGCCGTCGTATCGCTCGTGGGTCACCGGCTTTTCACGCGTGACGCCGCCGGAAGGGAGGGGAACGAAATCGTAGGGGTTGGTGGAGCAGACCGGCTTCGCCGGCTCGCGTTTCTCGTTACTCATCCTGTTCGCCCTCCAGTCCCGTAAAACGGATCCATTCGACGACGCCCGTCGTTGCCGACCGGTATCGAGTATACGTGATGAAGGCCCGGGACGCATTCGGTGCGTCAACCGGGTAGTTCCAAGGTCTTGGAATGCGGGTTTCGGCGAAGGCCCGCTCGCCCGGCCGTCTCGTGCCCCAGAGGCGGCATCGCAGGGCGGAATCGTCGGGATACCGGGTTTCCGCCGCGTAGGCGGGGCTCGAAAGGTCGATGTCGCCGTCGGGGCGAAGGGTCGGCTTCCCGGCCGGTATGGCGCCGATGGCGACGGCCCGCCAGCCGTCCAGATCGCGCCGTAGCTCGAGCTGGCGGTCGCGGCCAAAAAACAGCAGGCGGTCCGCCGTTTCCCACCCGTCGGGGAGAGTGCGGCCGCGGTCGAAGATGACGCTCACCGGGCTGTCCACGTAACGGAAGGAGTCTTCCGGGACCAGGTGTTGCACAAGGGCAGGCACATCGGCCGCAGAGGGCCGGAAGGCCAGAACGCGCTCGTTCATGGGTGCCTCCTCAATTCGTTTTCGGCAGGGCGTTGTTCTCGACCGCCTTCGTGAACACGCCGGCAATCAGTTGCATGAGTGGTTCGACGTGGTCCGCCGGCGGTTTGAGGCGCCATCTGAGCCCGTCGCTCGACCATGCCCCGGCGAGGGCCTCCGGAAGCTGGATTTCGTCGGGGTTCGCCACGATGCCGTATGTCTTCACATCGCCTGCGGACATCCTGGAACCGATGCCGGTGAGTTTTGCGCCGGGCTTCCTGATATCGATGACATCGATCTCCCAGCCGGTGATTTTCGCCGAGATGCCGCCCAGACCGCGCGATTTTGCCGAGCCGATGCGGATGAACCCCTGGGTGAAATCGCGAAGGGCGAGCAGGAAAAGGCCGAGCTGCCACAGCTCGAAGTTCCTGATCGAGATCTTCGTCTTGAATTCGGAGCCTGCCGGAACCACCTCGAAATCGAATTTTGCGCCGGGATAGGCCCCGCCGGAGTGCCTGTCGATGCCGACGCCGTCGCGCTTTTCGGTCGGGAGGCGTTTGGCGGGGACAGCATCCGCTGTGGCAAGGCGGCCCATGAACTGGGTCGAACCGAACAGCCGGCATGCGGGGCAGGACATCGTATATGCCTCGGTCATGGGCGGGGAATGCTTCAGGTTTTTCCACTGGTCGCCGCAGAACCGGTCCGACTTGCCGTTCTCGTGGTTGAACGGGTCGCACACATGCTGGGAGAGCGTTCGGAGAATTTTTTCTACGTAGGATCTGAAAGCGCCCTTGAGCGTCGTTCCGGGGATGACCTGCACCATCTGGCCTTCGACGTTCATGGTTTGCAGCCACTGCATGTCCGGGCCGGAGAGGGCGACACTGCCGGTTTTCACGAGCATCGGATCGACGGCCGTGATCGTCAGGAAAAAGGTCGTTTCGTTGAGGAGTCGCTTAAGCATGGTGTGCCTCCGATGCGCTCAGAAGTTCGGTGACCGCGTTTTCCAGGAAGGTGTCGGGGTGGGGGATCGGCGGGACCTCGCCTTTCACGAGGTATTCGCGCCGGATCGCCGGATCGGCGAGGGCCACGTCCCTGATCCTGATGTTGTCCAGCCTGCATCGGCCGAGGCCGCGCGAAGTGAGGCCGCCGATGGCGATATGGCCTCTGCCGAGCTCGAGGACGCCGAGGGCCGCGATTCCCAGTTCACTGGGCGTCGGATTTTCGATCGTCAGCCGGAAGAGGAAGTTCGAGTAGACCGACACGACCTCGAAATCGTATTTCACGCCGTCGACGGCCTTCTGGGAGTCACGGTCGATGCCGACACCGTCGCGGGTTTCGACGACGGGGAGGCCGGGGTTCTGGAGGTGGGCGTCTGCAAAGAAGACCTTGCTTCTCGAGAACGAGGAGCCGAACGTGAGACAGAGTGGACAGAGCGCGCCGAGGACGATTTTTTCGCGTTCGGCCGAGTCGGTGCGGGCATGCTCGAGTTTTTTCCGGAGGGAATCCGCGGGCTCTCCCTTGACGTTGGCCCCCGGACAGGCTTCGGACTTGTCAAACAGGCGGCACGACGCGAGGCCCGCGTTGGGCAGAAGCCGCTCGAGATGCGCCCGGACGACGCCCTTGAGGGACGAACCGGGGATGAATGGCTGCCCGAGCAGGTCTTTCATGACGGGGGAGTCGACAGAGGCGTCGCGTTCGCCGCTTCCGATATGCAGGGCGGTATCGAGCCTCAGGTCGGCGGTGATCTCAATTCTTCGAAGTTTCTGGAGCGATGTCATGCGTGGTTCTCCTTCCTCGACTGCCGGTCGTGTTCGGCGCGAAAGTGCTTGATGAACTCCCGGAGGAGCATGATGGCGAGGTGATCGTCGGTGAAATGCAGAAGCTCTTTCGCATCTGCGACCGTTCGCCTGAGATACTCGAGTGCGGCCTTCCTGAGCCGGTCGGTGTCACCCTCCCGGATGTTCTTCCATTCGCTTTCGAGGCGCGCATATTCGGAATCGTAGTCCTTGCCGCCTTTTTTGCGCTGATGGTCGAGCGCGGTCGTCACCTGCAGGGAGGTTTCCGCCGCGTGCGCGATGTGAAGGACGTTCGTCAGCTGGTGCGTTCTCACCCTTCCCCAGGCTCTGGCGAGATCGTTCGCTCTCCCGTACAGGTCCTTTTCCGAGAGCAGGTTGAGGGCTTTTCGAACAGCCGCCGTTTCGAAGTGGTTGTCCAGTTCAGGCATGCTGCTGCTCCCGTGCACCGCTGAACTGGGAATGGGCGACGAGATGGGCGATCGCCGATCTGACGAGCTCCAGCCAGATGCGAAGATGCACTTCATCCCTGCTGATGCCGGGGAACGTCAGCACCTGCATCGACGAAAGCTCTTTCGCCTTCGCGTTCAGGTCGTTTTCGAAAAAGGTCAGGAGAGCTTCGCCGAAGCCGCCTTTGTTCCAGGCTTCCATCGATCCTTTTTTCCCGATCTGCCGTTTGATATGGTCGAATATATCGCTCACCATCTCGGTGCGCTGGGCCACGCCTTCGAGCTTTTTCAGCGTCGTCCGACTGTCTTTTGCGAGCGCCGCCGCCTTATGCGCGATGTCGGTCATTTTGGCCGATCTGCCGAGGCCGGGGTAGAGGTTTTCGAACTCGGACTGCAGGTATGCGTGAATTCTGATGTGGGCGAACAGATCAGCTTGCATGGTTTTTTACCTCCAGGTGGATGGGATGGGCGAATATGACGTCGCCGCAGCCTTCAGCACGGCGAAGGCCGATGCCGTCGTGTTCCGCGCGGATGAGGAACGGAAGGAGATCGTCGCGAGAAACCCCAGTGACGGTCCACAGGAAAACCGAGCCTTCGACGACGGCCAGGTCGGCGGTGGCGGGAACGCCGGGAAACGTGTTCCAGCCGCCGAGCCGGACCAGCCCTGACATCGCCGTTTCGAGATGAAGATGGGACGGTCCGAGGAGCTTGCGTTCAGGGTCGAGGGCTGACGCGAACGTCTGCACCGAGGGGGCGCCGGAATAGCGTCCGAACACGTCGGGCAGGACGAGCGCCGAGGCGCACAGCATCGGCAGAAGCCAGGTGTCGGCGCCGCGGTCGGCGGCTTTCTGGAGCGCGTCAAGACGGTTCTTGAGGGGCGGGAGGCCCCAGGGGGAGGCGTCGGCGTTCTTCAGCCCCATCACGACGCACGTCCCCATGCCGCGCGATTTCGAGGAACCGACCGAAAGATACCTGCCCCTGAGGGCCGTTTCGACGGCCTGTTCCTTTCCGGACGGGAGCAGGACGGGGGCCTGCCATCGCCAGGGGGCGCCGGAGGGTTTCGCGATGAACTCCTCTTCGTAGAGGAAGCCCGAAGCGACCGTTCCCGTCACCCTGTCGATGGCGGTGTGCGTTTGCGAACCCGTCATGACGCTGATCTCGTGATAGGAACCGTCGGCCGTGCGGTAGAACCCGTTGCCGGTAAAGGTTTCGAGGGGATTGAAGGCGTTCTCCTTCCGGCAACGGCTGCACTGGTATTCGCGGGTATCCGCCGTTTCGAGGAGCATGTCCTGGGCCCGGTGCTCGTCGGCGGCGTCGCCGAAGCCCGGGAACCGTTTGCAGGTTTTCAGACTCGCCGGCATCGGGAGAACGAAGCCTTGGCCAGGCTTTTCCCTGGCATCCCCGATGATGAGCCGTCCTTCATACACGAGGCGGGCGAGATCCGGTTGTGCGTCCGACAGTGTCGCCGCGAGAGCCCCCCTGAGAGCCCTGCCGGGGATGAAACTCTGCGTCTGACGGAAATTGCCGCGGCTCATGGTCCGGGTGACGGCGATCGGACCCTGCGGTTCGAACTCGATGATATATCTGATGCTACTCATGGCAGGCCTCCGTTACGGCGTTTTCGATGCGGCTGAAACTCCAGGGGGCGCCGCCGATCGTTCCCTCGATCCGTGTCACGGCACACCGTCCGAGGCCTCGTGAGGTTTCGGCGCCCAGCCGCCTGAGGGTGAGAAGAGCCGTTTTCAGCAGTTCCCCTTCGATGTCGTTCTCGAGCTTTCCCCGGATGGTGAACTCGAAGACGAGCCCGGCCGGAATCACCTCGGTTGCCCGGAACAGGCCGGGGGATGCCGTGCCGAGGCGTCGATCGATACTGACGTTGCGTCGGACGCCCCGAAGAAGGCGATGCTCCGTCGCGGTCAGCGGGCCCTGGGTGTCCGTCGCGAGGGTGCCGTCGGTGAAAATGAGCCGGCCGGGGTGCGCGGGATTCCCGAAGAGTCTGCAGACCGGGCAGGGTTCGCCTGCGCACTGGTCGAAGGGCGTGACGCAGGCCCGACTGCCGGTCACGTCTGCGCACAGGCGTTCCGCGAGTTCGCGGAGAGCCCCCTTGAGGCCTGCGGCGGGGAGGATGGGGCTTCCGTCCTGGGCCCGACGGGCCAGCGCCTTGAGGCCGGGCTGTGAAAACCCTGTTCCCATGCGGAAGCTCGTTTCGAACTTCAATCTGATCGGATTGAGCAGGATGTCCATCATGTCAGTCTGCCTCCTCGGGAGTGTGAGCCGGGGCGACGAGATCGGTGATCTCAAGGGCGTCGGTCAGCGGGGTCGTCCAGCAGGTTCCGGCGATGTCTCCGGCTGGTTTCCTCCAGGGAAGAATGCCGCGATCGCCGGAGGGAACGCCCTCGAAAACGTCCGAGAGCGCATTCCGCTGGCTCTCGTCCTCGATCCGTCCCATGGTTCGCAGAAAAGCCGTCATCGCTTCCTGCCGTGAGGTGAGAATCGCCTGGAGAAGCTCCTGCCTGCGGCTTCCAGGTATCCGGGCGAGGCGCTGGCCTATGCCGATCATTCGATCCAAATCTGCCCGAATATATGGGCGTTCCCAGATGCATGCGAGCTTTTCGGCTTCGCGCGCGCCTTCATGAGCCGGCGAACGATGGAAGCCGAAGACCGAGCGGTATTCTTTGATGGTCGAGCTGTAGCCGGTGTTCATGATGTGAAAATCGACGGCGCCGCTTTCCTCGTCCCGGTGGGTTTTCCAGTAGGTGAACGACTTGCGTTTCGCGTTTTTGAGGAGCTGTTCCGCCATCTCGTGCACGTTCAGGATCGGGAACGAGGCTGGCGCCACGACGACGCCGACGGAAAGGCTGATGCCTCGCGGACTCCCGGCCCCCTTCGATGAAAGGCTTCCGAGCCCTTCCTGCGTTTTGTCCCAGAAGGTTTTCGAGACGATCGTCGCGAACTGGAGCGCCTGCTCGGGCAGGCAGACGAGGATCAGGTCGTCGCCGCCGCACAGAAGCGGGATGAAGGGGACCATGCCGTTCGAGGGGGGCTTGGGGCAGAGCTGGAGAATCGATTCCCGGACTGAATCCCTCATGGCGCGTGTCACCGTGTCCGAAAAGACGATGTAATCGCTCTTCGTCTTCAAGTTGCGAAGGATGTTCCCCATCTGGTTTCCATCGGCGTAGATATATCCGAGGGATTTGCCGGTCCCGGAATTCTGGGCGAGTTCTCCGAAATCACGTGGGAGAAACAACTCGTCCGCCGAGCCATACAGCTCCTCGAGAAACTCCCTGTCCGACTTCTTGAGGTGGGGAATGTGCAGCTGCTTGGTTTCGCAGAGCCGGCAGACCGCGACCTCGTCTTCATCTTCGACGACGGATTTCACGGCGGGCTCGCCGCAATGCCGGCAGATTTCGATGAATGGGAACCGGAGCAGGGTTCTTGGATCGAGTTGGCGGTTCGATTTGCGCTCTCTCACTTTCTGGGCGAGAGTTCTGAAGCAGGAACCAAGATCAGATGCGATCGCCTCCGTCGAGAACGTGCTGCTCACGACGGTCACGCTCAGTCGGTCGTCGAAACGTTTCGCGATTTCCTTCAGGACAAGCGACTTGAACGTATCGACGCGAGTCTTGGAATCGGCTTCAAAGACTCCGGAACCGCCCGCCATGTAGATGACGTTCAGGCCAGCCTCGACGGCGAGCTTCGTTTTGAGCGTTCCGTCGAAGTCGGTCAGCATACTGCTGGCGGCTCGAATATGGCGCAGCTTCCTGGAACCATAGACGAATTCCTTGATCCGGTCGGTATCTACCGAGATCAGCCATGTTTCTCCCATCTCGAACCTCCTGGGTGGTGTCGAATGAAACAACGATACATATTATACGAACGAAACTAATTGCACCATGTGAAATCGCATCTGCCGAGACCGAAGCTCGATCCTTTCCCGAGATGCAGATACGGAGCCTGCCCGAGTACCGACAGGGCGATTTCCGGAAGCCGGGTAAGCGGAAGCGTGCCGACGCGGCCTTCCAGCGGGATGCGCCTGCGCTGTGCGGCGGAATACCTGTTCAGGCGGATCCAGCGCGTTTGCGTCATCGCGATCGGGGCGTCGTCGACCTGGCCGAGAACGTCGCCGAACGGAAACCCCGCCCACTGTTCGCTGTCCCAGATGCTTCCAAGGGCGGAACGACGGCGAAGCGCCGCTTTCACGATCATCCGGGACGTGATCTCAGTCCGTTCCGTGAGGGAGTTGACGAGCTTCGTCGGGGTGAGCAGGCTCAGGACGGGATCATTCCGAAGATGAACGGCCTTGTGCTCGAGACGTTCGGCGGGATGCGGCAGTCGTATGACCGGCAGACGGTCGAGTTGTTCCGAGAAGATGGTGTTTTTCCCATAGATCGCGAGGGGGCGGTCTGCCGTGCTTTCCGGCAGAGCATCGATTGATTCGAGGCGGAAGGGAATGCACGCTGAACTGAATCCGTTTCGACCGGTCCGTTCGAGAATCGGGACGAGGACAGGGAGCCATTCTGTTGCGATGCCTAGCAGGGTGATCTGGATGTCGAATCGGTCGTTGCGCCTGAAGCGCGTCGACGTGGAAGATGAATGGAGGACGAACGGATGGGCCTGGAGACCACGGGAGATCTCACGGAGCTCAACGTCGTCGCGGGAATGGACATACATCCGATAGAAGGGGCAGTTCCAGCTCTTTTCGCAATGAAGGCAGTGGTCGGGATCGAACCTTCTGCACCTGGATCGAAACAGCGCGTCACCCATCGCCCCGCGAAACAACGGGGGCTTGAACGGTGGCAACGGACCGTCAGCAAGCGCACGATATCCGACATTCAGCCGGAGAACCCTCAGCATTCGTCTCCTCGTCAGCGTCCGTCCACTTCTCTGTTGCGGTCCGAACGTTTCTGATAACCCCGAAGCTTCGCATACACCATACCTCCTGTTTCAAACGGCATGCAACATAAAATACGAAATGCCTTTTATTTAAAGGCTTACAGGCTGATGCAGGGCTTCATACAGGGTGCTGACGGACGGACGATCTTGTTGCATCTGCTGGGGTGATGTAGTACGGTGTTTGCTTATGGAAAAGATGAAATGTGGGAATTTGAGACGCGGTCAGGGATTGTTTCTTCTCCTGCTGATGATCGTCGGGGGGATTGGGCTCTGGTTCGGGTATCATCGGTACCAGGAGCGATATTATATCAACCTCTTTGACGGGGAGATGGTGCGGAATATCGACGTTCCGCCCTTCGGGATCAGACTGACGCCGGCCGACGACGAGTTGCGGGGCCACGCCGAGCTTCAGCTCGAGGCAGCGCCGGAGCAGGCGTGCAGTTTCTTCGGCGCCATCGCGGCGCGGCGGGGGTTCATCTTCCGCAGGAACGACGACAAGATCGAGATCGAAGTGCGGCCGTCGTATGTCGTGAAAGGCATCATCAAGGAAGACCGGCTCACCCTGGACTGGAAGCCGGTTCTTGATAGCGCGCGGCTGCGGCGCAAGGCGAAACTCGAGGCCGCGGGCCGGCTTCCGAAAGACGAGATCGCTTCCCCGACGGCCGGGAAATGACCGGTTCCGCTCCGGCGGTCACTCGACGACGCGCGAGGAGCAGAATTTGTCCCAGAGGGTCTGCCTGTCTCCGACGAAAATGGCCAGTCCGCCGATGCCGAAGGGGAGCAGGGTGAAAACGAAAATGGTCGCGCGCTTGAGCGATTCGGCCAGGGTCGGTGGCCGCCCGTCGGCCATGATGACTGCCGAGTGACCGGCGATCTGGCCGGGAGAGGCGCTTTTCATGCGCCAGAATATTGCAAAATATAGAATATACAGGACGATCGGCGCCCGGATGTTGAGATCGACGATCCACTCGAGCGTGCCCTGTTTCCGGGTGAAATCCCCGGTCTCGTGATTCTGGACATACTGGTTGTATGAGGCGCCCCTCAACTTGTAGAAGGCGGTCGAATCGATCGATCTCGGGCCATATACGACGCGCTGCACGGGCCACCAGCCGACCCAGAGAATGGCGGTGAGAACGGCCAGGACCACGAGGTCGATGAGAAAACATTTTATCCGCACCGCCAGGGAGGCATCGGAGAACGTGCGGCCTTTTCCCTGTTCGAGCACCGTCTTCTGGCCGAACGTCTGCACCAGTTTCGTCTGGACCTGGCCGATATTCTGGCCGATCTGCTTCTGCACCCTGCCGAGGTTGTCGCCCCAGTTCTTTTCCTGGAGGAACTTCACGATCGATTTCTGCCATTCGGTTGTCGAACCCGCGATGCCGGAGGATTCGGTGCGGCCCGCCACGACTTTCTCGACCAGCTCGAGCAGGTGGGTTGGCAGGGTCGTGAGCTTCTGCTTCTCGAGGGGAACGGAATAGACCGTGACCGGGTTCGGTATGCCCTTCAGCGTCTGGGGACCGAGTTTTTCGACGGAGATCTCGTTCTTGTCCATCAGCATGTAGGTGATCTCGCTGATGCCGATCGAGCCGCCCGGGAAGCAGGGGAGACCTTCGATTCGCGCCGTCACGTTGACGGCGTCGCCGAAAATATCGTTTCCCTCGATCGAAACGTCGCCGGAATGGACGACGACGCGGAGATTGAGCTTCTGGGTTTCATCTTTCTGGCGCTGGTTGTATTCGCGAAGCAGCAGCTGGATGATGATGGCGCAGATGACGGCGTCGGTCGCGCTGACGAACGTGCAGAGAAACGCGTCTCCGATCGACTTGATGATCGTTCCGCCGTAAAACTCGATGACCGGGACCATCAGCTGGTTGTGCCGCCTGATCAGGGCGATGATCTCGTTGCGGGAACTGGTCGCGGCGGTCGTCGAGTAGCCCTGGATGTCCGTCATCATGATGGACAGGTTCTGCGACTTGGTATTCTTAGCCATATATCATATCTCCCCGAAGATCCATATCACCCGAAAAATCATACTCTTTGGAAAATCCGTGGTCAACCGCCAGCACAAGCGAATCCGTTTTCACGACCGCTGAATCACAGAGGCAGCGGAGGGCACAGAGGTCCCGCGGAGGTATGAGAAAAACGCTGTGAAACCTGTGAACATCGTTTTCTCCGTGATTCACGTTCAATCTTTCCGGGCGTGGGCAGTATTTCATGCACTCGCCCCGGGGTCAACCGCCCGCCGAGGTGTAACCGGCGAGAGACCGCCGCCAGAAGAGGACGGATGCGGCAACGAGCGTCACCGAAAGGGCGCAGCCGAGAAGCAGGATCTCGGGAGCTTCCCCGGTCGAGAGCGCGCGGGCCGGCACCGTCGTCACGAAGGCGATGGGGAGGACGACGTGGAAAACCCACCGGACGGCCCGGGGATAGATGTCGGCCGGATAGCGGCAGAGGCTGAAGACGCTCCAGAGGAGTTCGGACATGTTCTGGATCTTCTCGATGCGGACGGCGAGGCTCATGAGAAAAAGGAACAGACAGTAGATCAGGCTCATGCTGCAGACGATGGCGACGAGAAACATCGCGGCGCGGGGCAGGGTGACGAGGATGCGGCCGCTTGCGATCAGCCACAGAAGCAGGGCCTGGGCCGCGAAGAAGCTGCCGAACTCCTCGAATGACAGGCCCCGGAACGAAAGGAGGGCCTGGGACGAGACCGGCTTCGTCAGCACGAGATCGAGCTGGCCGGTGTTCACGAGGCGGCCGATCGCATCGAGGTTGGGGAACAGCAGGATGAAATGCAGGGAAAAGATCGTCATGAAGACGGCGTAGAACGTGAGCATACGCGGCATGTCCCAGTCGGCGATCGTGTCGGCGACCGTGAAGAACAGACAATACTGGAGAAGCCCGAACAGGAAGTCGAGGCCGTTGGCGACGATGCCGAAGGCGAAGCTGGTGCGGTACTCGAGCGCCTGCACGAGATGCGCTTTCCAGAAACCGAGAATGATGCCGGCGTGGCGACGCATGCGAGCTCAGCCCCCGTAGGCGGTGTAGCTTCTCAGCCCGCGCCGCCAGAGAAACCGGCCTGCGGCCAGGAACAGGAGAATCCAGGACGTCGCGATCAGCACGCCTTTCAGGGCCTCGGCCGGAGCGAGGCCGCCGCGAAGGATCTCGATCGGGAAGCTGAGCGAGTAGCGGTAGGGGAGAAGCTCCGCGAGCGAGCGCACCGGCGCGGGAAACGTCTCTACCGGGACGATCATGCCGCCCATCAGGGCCCAGATGCCCTGGTTCAGGACCAGGTTGAGCGTCTCGACGTGCTCGATCCAGAACCCGGTCATCGCAAGCGCGGTGGACTGGACGAATCGCAGGGCCGCCGCGAGCATGAGGACGCAGACGATGCCGGCCAGTTTCGCCGGCCCGAGGTCGACCGCGGGGAGCCGGGATCTGAGCAGGAACACCAGGCAGGCGAGAGGCGCGAGCAGGATCGACATCTGGATCGTCTTGTGCGTGACGTTTTCAAGCACATGCAGCCAGAGCGGATGGACCGGCTTGAGCAGTGAGCGGCTGAGCGAACCGTCGCGGACCTGTTCCGGGAACGTGTGGACCGTCCAGCAGTCGGTCAGGTTCATCACGAACGGCATCGAAAGATAGTATAGCAAATAGTCGCCGTCCGCGTAGGCCGAGCCGGCCGTTTTTCCGACCGAAAGCCAGGCCATCACCAGAACACCCGGCATCAGCAGCATCTGGAACCCCCAGACGAGCATCATCCCCCGATACGCCAGCGCCATCTGGAGATACGATGCCGCGAGCTGGCGGGAAACGGCTGCCCAGTGTCGGAAGTCGTGGCGGGGATTCATGCGCGGAAGCGAGGAAGAGCAAGCGCCGGCCGGAACGGCCGAGCCGGTCTATTTCGATTCTGCGGGATGGTCGTGCGCGTCCCCATGCTCGTGATCGTGCTGGGGCGGGCTTTTTGCGGGGTGGTTGGGGCAGGTATGCTTTGCGAACTCCTCCTGCCATTTCCTGCTCCGTTCCTGGAGCTCGGAGCACTGGGCCGGGGTGAGTTTCTTCTCGGTCATTTCGCGGCATTTCGCGATGTAGGTGCGCAAATCGTCGGTGAATGCGAGTGACAGGGCGTTGGTCATCCAGAAATAGGCTTCCGCCTGATCCTGGGCGAACCCCTTGCCGTCGGAATACATCCCTCCGAGAATGAACTGGGCACGCGGATCGCCATCCTCCGCCAGTTCGCGCAGGATCTTCCCCGCCATGACGTAATCGCCCGTCTTATGCGCTGCGATCCCTTCCTCGAGCGTCGCGCCGAACACCGCCGGGCACGCCATCAACAAACAAACGACCGCCATCACGAGCTTCTTCATCACGTACCTCCTGGAGGATGTCTCGATTATACCGCATTTTCTGCGACAACTGTCCAAAAAAGGAGGATGCGCGCCGGTATGGCAGGACGACGTGTCAGGTGAAAAGGGGGGAAATCGCCTCTTCGAGGGGAGGTTCCTGGATCGTGAGGTCGCTGACGAGGCCGGTTGAGTAGAAGTCGGCGGCGATGGCGGGGGCCCGGTCGCGGGGGACGAGGAAGGTGAAGCGGGAGCCGTCGCTGGAAAGGAGCCTGCCGTGACGTTCGGGGGAAAAGCCGTCGGGAACAACCTCGAAAGTGACCTCGAGGATGCGGTCGGCACGGGCTTTCTTCGTGAGGTCGGCGAGGGAGCCGTCGAAAACCTTGGCGCCGCGGTTGATGACGATGACGCGCCTGGCGAGGGCCGCCACGTCCTCCATGTAATGCGAGGTGAGCAGGATCGTCGGGCGGAACCGGGCGTGATACTCGAGGAGAAACGTCCTGATGCGCTTCTGCATCAGGATGTCGAGGCCGATCGTCGGTTCGTCGAGGAACAGGATGCCTGGCCGGTGCAGAAGGGAGACGGCGAGCTCGCACCTCATGCGCTGGCCCAGCGACAGCTTGCGCGCCTGGACCTCGAGGCAGTCCCGGATGCCGAGCATCTCGACGAGTTCCTCGCGCCTCTCGCCGAACTCCGATGCGGTGAGCCCATACAGTTCGCGATGGATCGCCAGCGTCTCGGCGGGCGGAAGGTCCCACCAGAGGTTCTGTTTCTGTCCCATAACGAGCGATATTTTACGCAGGAACGCATGCTCGCGTTGGAACGGGTCGAAGCCCAGCACGCGCACTGAGCCGCCTGTCGGCGGGATCAGCCCGGACAGCATTTTCAGCGTCGTCGTCTTGCCGGCGCCGTTCGGGCCGAGAAAGCCGACGATCTCGCCGGGTTCGATCAGCATCTCGAGCCCGCTCACGGCGTCGATCGTCTCGACGCGCGGCCGGAAAAAAGACGCGATGCTGGCTTTCAGGCCTTCGGCTTTCAGCCTGATCTCGAAACTCCGGCACAGGTCGCGCGCCTCGATACACAGTGGGGTGGGGTATTCCTGCATGCCGGCATGATGAGACGATTTCGCCGGCCTGTCAAGCGGGAGGTTCACTCCGGCTTCTTGTCGTCGTCGGGATCGTCCGGTTTTTTTGAAGCGAGCTTCGCGGCCATCCGCTTGAGGGCCGAGGTGGGCAGCGGGGGCGGGGGGGCGCCCGACTTGTCCTTCTGGCGCTTCTGGCCGTGGACGTAGATGCGCATGAACCCCTCGACGTTCGAAAATATACCCATCAATATATTGATTTCGCGATGGGTCGCCTGCGACCGGTTGATGAAGGCCCTGACCAGCTGGAACAGGCCGTCGGGATTCTTCGTCGGCAGGAAGTGGCACATCTTCAGCACGGAAAACATGTGGTCGTACAGCCTCTGCAGCTCCTCGAACGTTGGCGGCATCTCGAACGGGTTGTTCGGGTCGGGCATCCGCTTGGGAGGCTTGACGCCGAACTTCTGGTAGAGCTCATACGAAATCAGCAGAACCGCCTGGGCCAGGTTCATCGAGGTGAACTCGGGATCGGTCACGATGTGCATCGTTCCCTGGCAGAATTTTAAATCGTCCTTCGTCAGGCCCCACTCCTCGCGGCCGAACAGGATCGAGACCGGCCCTTCGGGCAGGCACGGGGCGACCCGCTCGAGGCCGTCCTGGACCGCCATGTGTGGCTCGTGATACTCGCCGTGCCGGTTCGAGGTGCCGAGAACCAACAGACTGCCGGCCACGGCTTCCGGAATGGTCTCGACGATCTTCGCCGACTCGAGAATGTCGCGCGCGGTCAGCGCCATCTTGATCGCGTCGAGGTTGAGTTCGCAGCCGGGCCGCACGAGAACGAGCTCGCGCAGGCCGAAATTCTTCATGGCCCGGCACACCGAGCCCACGTTCATCGCGCCCTGCGGCTCGACGAGAACGATCCGGATGTTTTTCAGCAGAGGTTGCCTGTTCTTCATGTGCGTCGTCAGAGAAATCCTTCGGGGAAAATCAATGCCCGAAATCGGGGTGACCGGTTTCGGGCATAAAAAATAGGCTCGGGCGGACTCGAACCGCCGACCCCCACGATGTCAACGTGGTGCGCTAACCAAACTGCGCCACGAGCCTTTGAACGAAATTGAATTTACCACAGGCGAAATGCATTGTCAAGACGTCCGACATCGAAAAATCCAATTTCGCGGCCAGCGTTGCCGAAGAGACGGAGTTGGGGTATCATGCCGGCTCTATCGCTCACATCTCGCAATCGTCCTGATTGGCAGGAACAGGAGAAACCCATGACCGCACCCGTTCGCGTCCGATTCGCCCCGTCTCCGACCGGCCACCTCCACGTCGGAGGCGCCCGCACCGCCCTCTTCAACTGGCTGTTCGCGCGCCACAACGGCGGCACGTTCATCCTGCGGATCGAAGACACCGACGCGGAGCGCTCGAAGGACGTCTACACCCAGGCGATTCTCGACGGCCTTCGCTGGCTTGGCATCGACTGGGATGAAGGTCCCGACAAGGACGGCGGTCACGGCCCCTATTACCAGACCCAGCGGCTCCACCTGTACCGTGATGCCGTCGAACAGCTCCTGCGCGAGGGAAAGGTGTACCATTGTTTCTGCTTGCCCGAGACGCTCTCGGCGATGCGCGAGGAACAGATGGCCCGCAAGGAGGACCCGAAATACGACGGTCGCTGCTCGCACCTTTCCCGGGAAGAGGTCGAAAAGCGCATCGCGGCGGGCGACACGTTCACCCTGCGCCTGCGCGTTTCGGCCGGCGAAAATGTTGCCTGGAACGACCTGACCAAGGGCGAGCTGTCGTTCGGCTCGCACCTGCTCGACGATCTCGTCGTCGTGAAATCCGACGGTTTTCCAACCTACAATTTCGCCGTCGTCGTCGACGACTCGCTGATGAAGATCACTCATGTGATCCGCGGCGAAGACCACATCTCGAACACGCCGAAACAGATACTGATCTACAAGGCGCTCGGCTACCCGGTTCCGCAGTTCTCGCACATTCCGATGATCCTCGGCTCCGATCGCTCCCGCCTCAGCAAGCGGCATGGGGCGACCTCGGTCATCGATTACAAGGACATGGGCTTCGAGCCCGAGGCGTTCCGCAACTTTCTCGCCCTGCTCGGCTGGTCACCCGAAACCGGGGCCGAGGTGCTGACGCAGGACGAGATGTTCAGGCTGTTCTCGCTCGACCGGGTCAGCTCCCACGGCGCCATCTTCAACATGGAGAAGCTCGCCTGGTTCAACGCCGAATACATCAAGAAGATGGACGGCGCGACGGTGCTCGACCGCTGCCGGCCCTGGCTCGAAAAGCTCCCCGGCTTCCCCGGCGAATACGATGCCTCGCGTCTCGAGAAGATGGTCGGCCTGTATCGTGAACGCATGAAAACCTTCAACGAGATCGAGTCGCAGATCGGCTGGTTCTTCGCAAAGCCCGCCGAATACGATGCGAAGGGCATGGAAAAGGCCGCCAAGATCACCGATCGCGCCGCGCTGCTCACGGAGATGATCGCGAGGCTCGAAGCGCAGGTCGATTTTTCCGAAGCGCCCCTCGAAGCCCTCATTCGCGGCTTCGCCGAGGAGAAAGGGCGTAAAGTGGGGGATATTATACACCTCTGCAGGTTGGGCCTGAGCGGCCGTACCGCGACGCCCGGCCTGTTCGAGAGCATGACCGTTCTCGGGAAGCCGTCGAGCCTCGAGCGCCTGAAGACTTTCGTGACACGGCTCTGATCGACGACGAGGCATAGCCCGTGAGGAGAATGTGATGAACGCCCGCCGAAAACTGCCGACCCTCTACCTCGCCTCCCAGTCGCCCCGCCGGCGCGAGATCCTTGCCGACCTGGGAATCCCGTTCACGCTCCGGAAGTCCCCGTATCATGAGACGACGAGCGATGTCGTCGGCCTCGTGCCGAACGAGCAGGCCGCGCGCCTCGCCGGCTTGAAGGCGGTGCATGCCGCCGCGGGGCTCGAGGAAGGGATCGTGATCGGCGCCGACACGATCGTTGTACTCGATGAGCACGTGCTCGGCAAACCCCACGACCGCGACGACGCCCGCCGCATGCTGGAAATGCTGTCCGGAAGGACGCACCGGGTCATCACGGGAATCTCCCTCGTCGACCCGGGGAACGACCGGACCGTGACGCACGCCGAATCCACGAACGTCGTGTTCAAACAGCTCAGCGAGCGCGAGATCACCGACTATATCGACACGCCCGAGCCCTACGACAAGGCCGGCGCGTATGCGGTCCAGGGACTGGCGGCGCTGTTCGTCGAGCGCATCGAGGGCTGTTACTACAACGTCGTCGGGTTCCCCGTCGTGGCGTTCGGAAACCTGCTGAAACATATCGGTATTGATATCATGGATTACGTGAACAGGGCGGAAAAGGCGTCATGACCCATCCGCCGATGACGGGATGCCGGAGGTCGCACCCATGCGCATAGCCGTTTACCCCGGGAGTTTCGACCCGTTCACGAACGGTCACCTGGACATCCTGAACCGCGCGGCGAAAGTGTTCGACCACGTGATCGTGGGCGTGCTGGTCCACCCGTCGAAACGCTGCTTCTTCCCCCCCGAACAGCGCGTGGAAATGATCAGCGACGTGTTGAAGGAGTGCGAGAACGTCCGCGCCATCCACTTCGACGGCCTTCTCGTCGATTTTTGCCGGCAGGTTGGCGCCTGCGCCGTCATCAGGGGCCTGCGGGCCGTTTCCGATTACGAATACGAACTCCAGATCTTTTCGGTCAACAAACAGCTCGCCCCCGACCTGGAAACGGTGTTTTTGATGTCGTCGACCCAGTACTCCTTCCTCAGTTCGAGCATCGTCAAGGAAGTCGCGAAATACGGGGGCGATGTTTCGTCCATGGTCCCCCCTGCCGTCGAAGCCTCCCTGAAACGCCGTTTTTCAGGCGCATCTGAGGAGTGAACGCATCTTCGATGTCCGGGAACGCTCTTTTTTACAACGGAATGGTTCTGTGGTAGATTCATGATAGGATATGTGCCGACAGACTGTTTGCGTGGCCGTTCATTTCGATCGAATTTCTGAAACGCCGTTATCACGGGAAGAGACATGATGAAAGTTCTGATTGCAGACGACGAACCCATGCTGCGGGAAATCCTGCGAGAACTCGTTACCATGCGGGGGCACGAGGTCATTCTCGCCTCCGACGGGAAAGAAGCTCTCGACCTTTTCAAAAAGGAAGCCCCCGACCTCGTCATCTCGGACATCATCATGCCCCAGATGGACGGCCTGAAGTTCCTCTCCGAGATCCGCCAGCTCGACCAGGAGACTCTCGTCGTCATGACGACCGGCCTCGGCAAGGAGGAGTTCACCCTCGAAGCTCTCCGGTTGCGCGCGAACGATTTCATCAAGAAGCCTATCGAACCGAGCATTCTGTTCCCCCTGCTCGACAAGTATGCCGGCATCGTCGAGTCGCGCACGCGCCTGAGCGAGACGCTCAACTACTGCGTGCGCCGGTCGAGTACGATGCGGATCGACAACCGGATGGAGATGATTCCGATGGTTGCCCAGCGTCTCCTGATGGAGACGAGCGACGTGATTCCCCACGATCAGCGTCTCGGGCTCAAGATCGCCCTGGTCGAACTGCTCGCGAACGCCGTCGAGCACGGGAACCTGAATATCACCTGCGAGGAAAAGCAGTCCGCGATGGAAGAAAGCCTCGAGGGGATCGACAACCTTCGGGAAGAGAGGCTTCGGAACGACGAGTTCGCGCGCCGGCGGGTGACGATCGATTTCGTCATGAACCCGGAAGCCTGCGAATGGACGATCACGGACGAAGGACTCGGCTTCGATTTCACCACCCTGCCGAACCCCCTCGACCCCGAAAACCTGGCCCAGCCGAACGGCCGGGGCATCTTTCTCGCGCGCCTCAGCTTCGAGGAACTGGAATTCCTGGGATCCGGCAACGCCGTGCGGGTCCGGAAACTCCTCCCCCGCATGCCGCAGAAACCCTGACGACCGCCGGCTTCTTTTCCCGCTTCCTGGAGAGCCGACCCCCATCTTGCGTTCCCGCTCGTGCTGAACCCGTCGGAGCACGAGGATATCCCGACCCCTTTGGCAGGCTCAGGACGGGCTTCGACAAGCTCAGGGCGAATGGGGCATGTTCATTCTGCAGGGCTCTATCGGGGAACCGGCCGACACGCAGGATATGGGAAGCGGGTCGCCGGCACCCGGATGGCGACGTTCAGACGGAGCCCTGCGCGGTTTTTTCGCGACTGCTCAGCTCCCTGAGTTTGTCGGCGTAGAACGGCGACATCGATCGCAGCTTCGATACGATATCTGGCAGTATATTCAGCACCTGGTCGATGTCGGCGTCGGTGTTGAACCGCGAAAGCGAGAAGCGGACCGAGCCGTGGGCATATGTGAACGGCACCTGCATCGCCATCAGGACGTGCGATGGTTCGAGACTGCCGCTGGTGCAGGCAGAACCCGAACTGGCGGCGATGCCGGCGGCGCTCAGATGCAGCAGGATCGCTTCGCCCTCGATGAACTCGAAGCCGATGTTGGTCGTGTTTGGAAGCCGCCACTGCGGGTTCCCGTTGACGTGGGAGTAGGGGATCCGCTCGAACAGGCCCTTCTCGAGCCGGTCGCGGAGCTGCCGGACGCGGTTGTTCTCCTCGAACATCGCGTTCATGGCGATCTCGCAGGCTTTGCCGAGCCCGACGACATATGGGGCGTTCTCGGTTCCTGCCCGTCTGTTCCGCTCCTGGTGGCCGCCGAGCATGAACGGCGAAATTCGGGTGCCACGCCTGACATACAGCACGCCGATTCCCTTCGGGGCGTGGAGCTTGTGGCCAGATATCGAGAGAAGGCTCACGGGCACCTTTTGCATATCGAGCGGTATTTTTCCGGCCGCCTGGACGGCGTCGGTGTGGAACGTGACGCCCTTCCCTGCGCAGATCTCGGCGATTTTGTCGATCGGGAACAGGGTGCCGGTCTCGTTGTTGGCGGCCATGATGCTGACGATCGCCGTCTCTGGGGTGATCGCGGCGGCCAGTTCGTCGAGGTCGAGGTTGCCCTGCGTGTCGACGGGGAGTTCGGTGAGACGGTACCCTTTTTTCGCCATGTAGCGGCAGACGTTCAGCACGGCGGGGTGCTCGACCTTCGTCGTGATGATGTGGCGCTTTTCCGGGTGGGCTTCGCAGACGCCGCGAATGGCGTGGTTATCCGACTCGGTGCCGCAGGAGGTGAAGACGATCTCTTCCGGTTTGGCATTGAGAAGCGCGGCGACTTTTCCGCGGGCCTCGTCGAGGTGCCGGGCCACCTGGCCGCCGAAGATATGCATCGAGCTGGCGTTTCCGTAGAGATCCTTGAAGAAGGGGATCATCGACTCGAAGACTTCCGGGGCGACGCTCGTCGTGGCATTGTTGTCGACGTAAACGGTTCGATCGGGAGCTGACATGGGGGGCCTCCCTCCTTGGATTAATCCTGCTGGACGACGACGATCTCCGGAGCGACCCTTCGGCGGAGCGTGTCCTGGACCATGAACTGCAGTGTGGCGGTCGAGCTGACGCAGTGGGCGCAGGCCCCCTGGAGCTTGACGGTGACGGTCATGCCTTCGATGTCGATCAGCTCGATGCCGCCGCCATCGGCGCGCAGATGCGGGGCGATCTCGCTTTCGATCACGTTCGCGATCAGCTGCATGCGCTGGATGTTCGTGAGCTTTTTCGGGGCCGATCCGGCTTCGGTGGTGACGGCCGGCTTGGGGGCTCTCGCCGCGACCATCTCGTCGAGAATGCGCTTGATGTCGGGAAGACAGCCGCCGCAGCCGCCGCCCGCCTTGGTGTAGTTCGTGACCTGCTCGACCGTCGTCAGGTGATTTTCGGTGATGACCTCGCGGATCTTGCTTTCGGTCACCCAGAAGCATTTGCAGATGACCTGCGACTCTTCTTCTTCGTGCTCGACGGTCTTTTCGCCCCGGTAATGAGCGATCGCCGCTTCGAGGGCTTCCTTGCCCATGACGGAACAGTGCATTTTCTGCTCGGGAAGGCCGCCGAGAAACTTCGCGATATCGTCGTTCGTGATGGCGAGCGCTTCCGCGACCGTTTTTCCCTTGACCATCTCGGTGAGTGCGGAAGCGCTTGCGATGGCGCTGGCGCAGCCGAATGTCTGAAATTTCGCATCGAGGATCCGTTCGTCGGCAGGGTCGATTTTCATGAACAGCTTCAGGGCATCGCCGCAGGCGAGAGAACCGACCTGTCCGATGGCGTTGGCATCGGGGATATCACCGACATTCCTCGGGTTCGTGAAGTGATCTATGACGGAGTTGGTGTAATTCCACATGATGTCTCTCCTGTTGGAGCAGAATTGGCGGTCAATGATACCATAAACGGCCCTGCTTTCCCATGCCCTGCGATCATTCAGGTCGGAAGATGCACATGACCCTCGACTGCCTGACACGCCGGTGACGCAAAGCGGGGAAGATGCCCGAAAATTCAGGTGTCTGCCGAACAAAAAAACGATGCTGACGTGGTGCGTTCGTCGGATGTATGCGAAAAAACGACTATTATTGCGAAATTGCACGATCGGTTCATGCACCTTTGAAATATTCGGATTAATGCCTGTTTTAGAGCAATTGGCGAGTTTTTTCAAAAAAGGAGCTTGACAGACGATCCGATATTCTATAAAGTGCTTGCATCTAACGTGCCGAATCATGATTGCCCATCATGAGCGGGGGAACCAAGTTCTAGGGGTGAATCCCTGATGTTATCAGGGTAGGGGGCCTTCCAGACTCCGAACCCGTCAGCTAACCTCGCAGGCAACAGGAAGGAGGAACATCGTCGGGCGGCGACCGTGCCGTCGGGGCAGGGCGATGAGAGATACAATGCGTTTCGGAAATGTCACCAGAGCGGGGGTGCTGGCCCTGTTGTGCCTGCTTCCCGCAAGCCTGTTCGCGGCCCTCGAGGCCCCGAAACAGAAGGCAATGGCCAAACGGCAGGCTCCCGCGGCTTCAACCGTCGCCCCGTTTTTCGGCAATCTCGACCCGGTGTCGTCCTCTCGTGGTCTCGTGCAGACCTTCATGGTCAAGTCCGAAAAGGAAACGACCGTCGTCGAGACTCGCCGGAAAAGCCCGTCCCTTTCGACCGTGGCTCTCAAGCCTTTCAGCGGCTCCTTCCTGATGCCGGTGTCCGGCGAGATCAGCTCTCGCTTCGGTCGCCGGGCGCATCCCTTCCGCCGGGTGACGCATTTTCACACCGGAATCGACATTCGCGCCCGCCGCGGAACGCCGATCATGGCCGCTGCCGCCGGCCGCATCGCCTATGCCGGCTGGAAACGCGGATACGGCCTGATGGTCGAGATCGAGCATGGGAGTGGGTTCAGGACCGTGTATGCCCACTGCTCCAAGCTTCACGTCCGTGTTGGAACCATGATCCAGGCCGGTTCTACCATCGGCCTCGTCGGGGCGACCGGCGTCACGACGGGTTCACACCTCCATTTCGAAATCATGCGCGGATCCGTTCTTCTCGATCCGCTGAGTTTCTTCCGCCGCGCTTGAAATAAATATGTGCGAAAGCCGCACGACGTGCGGCTTTCGCAACATGTCTCCATTTCATCGGTTCCAGGAGATGCGGGCCGCGTCGGCGCGAGGCTCACCGATAATAAAAACAGATGCCGGCGGTTCGCCGGCATCTGTCAGGTGTCATCCAGGGGATCAGGACGCGGTTTTCAGCGTCCTTTCGGAGGCAGCTTGACCCAGACCTGAAGATTCGTCTTCGGGTCCACTCGAACCAAAACGTAGTCCTGATATGTCGCTAGTACGTTGTTCGTATGCATCGCAATACCTCGCTGTTAATATATTAGCAAGATGCATGCCATAAATGTGCTCGTGTGCGAGTCGTCGATCCGGTACCTGGCGCGGAGTCTCTGAAATATCGATCCGTTCAGGGTGAGACGATGGACAAAGGCGCTGAAACAGTCTGAAAATGCGGTGTTCCGAAAATGAGCACCGTCATGTTCCGAAAATGAGCAGTATGAAAACCCGGCAACCAGATGCTCGAAAATTCATCAGGCGGCTGAGCAGGCGCGTTCCCGACTACTCCGGCGGATGATCTCCGTCTTCTTCGTTCTCGTCATCATCCATCAGGGAGGGGAGCGGCAAGACATTCCTGTCGGTTGTCTTCCCGTGGATGATGACGGCGGCGCAGACGCCGATGATGCCCCAGATGAGCCATTTTATACCTAGGTCAATATGTCGCTCCTCCTCGATGTAGATGAAGGGCGACCAGGCCTCTTTCGAGACCCGATACAGCGGTTTCGCCTGATCGTAGACCATCGAAGAAACGCCGACGCGCCTGGTCGGGTGCGTGCCGCGAACGGCGTTGAGGAACGCCTTCGAGGCTTCTTCGCCGGAAAGCCCGTCCGTCACGGCAAGATCGAGCCAGTAGCCGGAGCGCAGCCCCTCCTCTGCGTGGGTGTCCAAGACCAGGCCGACGAATTCCCGACTGAGCGATTTTCCGGCCGAAATGAACATCGATATCGCGATGCCAAGCAGCATCATCGCTATCAGCTGGACCCTGATCCTCCCCCCACGGGCCGAAGCGTGAACGGACAACGCCGAAAGGGCGCCTCCCGGATGAATCCGCGAACGCATTTCGGCACAGGTGAACCTCTGCATGCGGCAAATCATACCATGCCGTCCCTGGCGAAATGAACTAAATCCCATGGAATTGGAGAGAGAATCCCCCTGAGCCGGAGATATTCTGGTAAAATAAGAAAGGTATCTCACTCCAAAAGCACGACCCGAACGGAGGAAATTACTAATGAAACGAATCTTCGTCGCTCTCGTTCTTGCCGCTTTGATCGCGGTTCCGTCGTATGCCCAGAAATGGAACGGGATCAAGGTGAATCCGACCGACCAGGTGATGGTGAGCCTCCTGACGATGGTCCTTTCCGACCTCGACATGTGCGGCCGCTCCCTCACGACGGGCATTGCCGACACGATCACCGCTGTCGGCCATCTCAACAACGCCCAGTCAGCGCTCCGGCGCACCCCGCTCGATCCCGCCTACTCGACCCTGATCACCGAGATCAGCACGCGTATCGGCAAAATCAAGTTCTACGTCGTCATGAACGACGCGCAGGCCGCCGGCATGCGGATCAGTCAGCTCATCGGCATCATCCGCGGCGTCCTTGGCGCTGAAACCGGCACTGGTTCGGGCTACGGCTACGGGACGGGCTACGGCAACCAGCTCGGTACCTCCCAGCCGGCGCGTCCCTCCGAGATTCCGGTCGGAACGGGCGGCCAGATCAACGCTCCGTCCGACGTCGGCGGCATCGGGCTCCCCACGACCAACTGATACAATCGTGAATCGACACCCCGGGCGTTCCGCGAGGAAATTCCCGGGGTGCATTTTTTGGAGCATCTCATGACGATACGCCCGGATCTCCCTCTTGTCCTCATCGGCTTCATGGGCGCGGGAAAGACGACGATCGGAAGGTGCCTGGCCGAAACCCTTCAGAGGCCGTTCTACGATATCGACGACGAAGTGGAGGCCTCCACCGGTAAGACCATCACGACGATCTTCGCAGAACGCGGGGAAACCGCGTTCCGTGAAATCGAGGGGGCCATCCTCGTTTCCGTCGTCGCCATTCGCCCGCCGGCCGTGATCGCGTCCGGCGGAGGGGTCGTCCTGCGGAGATCGAACCGCGTTCTCCTGCGGGAAAATGCCGTGACGGTTTTCGTCGATCCCCCGTTTGACACTATATGGAATAATATAGAACATCGGCGTGCCCACCGGCCGGTCGCGAACGGGAAGACCCGCGAGGACCTGGTGAACCTCCATTCCCAGCGCTCCGAATTGTACCGCGAGTGCGCATCGCTGACGGTCCCCGCTCACGGAACGCCCGGGCAGATCGTCGAGAATATCCTGTTCCGCCTCGAGTCTCTGAAAAAATGGACGCTGGCCGGAATCCGCGGCGACGAGCGGGAGATACTTGAAATCCGTCGCGGAAAAAGGTAGAACATCCAGACTCCAACGAACCAAGGACGGAAGAATGCCACGGAACTCATTCCTTGAAGAAGCGCCGGTCCAGTTCCGGCGGCTGCTTGAGATCATGGCCCGCCTCCGGGCCCCCGATGGCTGCGCCTGGGACCGGAAGCAGGACCACGCAAGCCTTCGAAAATACGTTCTCGAAGAGGCGAACGAGGTCGCCGAGGCGATCGACCAGGGGGACCCGCTTCACCTCTGCGAGGAACTCGGAGACCTCGCGATGATGATTGCGTTCCACGCACAGGTGGCGGCGGAAACCGGCACCTTCACGATGACGGAAGTGATGAAGGGCATCTGCGAAAAGCTCATCAGCCGCCACCCCCACGTGTTCGCCACGCCCGACGGCGAGAAGCTGACGCCGGAACAGGTCGTCGATATCTGGGGCAAGCTCAAGAAGGATGAAAAGGCTCGAAAAGCCCGCATTTCATCACGCATGCGGGAAGTCGAGGCATTTGCCTCACCGCTCGAGGCGGCGTTTCAGATCCAGGCCGAAGCGGCGACAGTCGGGTTCGATTTTCCCGAAGCGCGCGGCGCCGTCGACAAGATCGCGGAGGAAGCGAAGGAACTGGCCGGCACGCTCACCGAAGAGGATGTCGATGCCGCCGAGGACGAGCTCGGTGATCTCCTCTTTTCGATCATCAATGCCGCACGGCTGCTCGGCGTCGACCCCGAAGAGGCGTTACGGCGGTCGACCGGCAAGTTCGTCCGCAGGTTCGGCAAGGTCGAGGAAATCGCCGAAGCCGCCGGTGGGTTCAAGGGAAAATCGGTCGCCGAACTGGATACCTGGTGGAACAGGGCAAAGGAACTCGAAAACCGGTCCGAGCGTCCGGAAACGTGATCAGCGGCCTTCCCTGAGCGTTTGCTGAAGGGTGACGAGCCGTGCCCGACGTTCCGGATCGGCTTCAAGAGCCAGGCCAAGCTCGATTTCCTCGAGGGCGTTTTCCCGGCGGTCTGACGTCGCGAGCGCTTGCGCCAGCACCAGGCGCGCCTCGCCGTTGTTCGGATTGTTCAGGAGCGACGCCCTGGCCTCCTGTTCCGCCATCTCGGTCGCACCATCCTCGAGAAGAATGGCGGCGAGCAGGGAGCGGGACTGGCTGTCGGAAGGCTTGATGCGAATGGCCTGCTGGAGCTGGGCGACGGCATCGGCCCGGTTCCCCTCGAAGTGGAGGACCTTGGCAAGCGAGTAGTGGGCTTCGCTGATGCCCGGATTGGCCCTGAGCGTTTCGTTGAGAAACAGCTTGGCTCCGGGGATATCGCCGGAGCGGGCGAGCTCGAGAGCGGTGGCATACTGGAGTTTCGCATCGCGGGGATTGTTGAGAGCGGCCCGCTTGATATCGTCGAGACGGGAGCCCGGATCTTCGGCGGCTGTCGCGCGCCGGCTCTCGAGCTGGTGCTGGAGGGCGGCGACTGCGGCGTTGCGTTCCGCGTTGGCTTTCGCGAGATAGGCGTTGTAGGCTGATTCGCGTTTCAGAACGACATCCGCTTCTGCGATCAGGCGGCCGGCGTCGGCCCGCAGAAGGGGGTTTTTGAGCGAGGGGAGAAGCGTCCGCATCTGCCGTGAGGCTCTCGAAAACTCGCTGTTGATGAACGCGAGAAAGGGCTCGAGGAAGGCCTTCTCTTCGGCTGTTCCACGCGCCTTCACGAATTTTTCGACGGCAACGAGGGCTCCCGTGTCGTCGCGGCCGAGGAGCCCCCGATCCATCGTGAGGGAGGTGCGGAGAAACTTGAAGGCGATATCCGGGCGGTTCGCTTTCTTGGCATCGATTGCGGCCTCGAAGAAGATATACGGCAGATTGGGATTCAGCGCATGGAACCGTTCGAGTTCCCGCAGAGCTTCGGCCGTCTTGCCGGACTTCCTGAGAATTCTATAGATGTAATAATACGGTGAGGAGTTGTTCTGATCGAGCTTGACGCAGGTTCGGAACATCTCGAGTGCCTTGTCATGCTCGCCCGCCTCGAAATGAACGGAGCCGATCCAATAGCAATAGCTATAATCTTTGGCATGGAGCATGTCGCCGCGTTCACGAAGCTTGTCGAGCCCCTTCGACGTTCCGGCGGCTTTCATCAGCTTCAGGATGCCGATGAAGGGGGCGAGTTTCGTCGGGTCTTCCTGGATGATGTATTTGTATGAATCGAGGGCGGTCTTTGGATCGTTCACCACGAGCGAACATCGGGCGAGACCCTGGTGGACCTTCATCAACAGCGGTTTCGGCAGCGGTGCGGTGGTGAGATCCTTGTAGAGCGGTGCGGCGCGCCCCGGCGCGCCCATCGACTCGAGGGTGTATGCGAGGGCGTATCCGAAGCGGATGTCGCGCTTTTTCTCGAGAGCATTTTCGAACGCCGTGACGGCCGCGTCGAAATTCTTCAGTCCGGCATGGGCATACCCGAGCAGGGCCTGCACGGCGGGATCATCGCTCGAGGAAACCGGTTCGAGAATCTTGACGACGTCTTCAAAGGCGTTCTTGTCCAGGGCTGCTTCGGCATTTCTGACGAGGCCATCGGTTTTCTGCGGCGTCTGGGAGGTGGTCGATGCTTTTCCCGGTTTTTGCTGCTGGACCTTGGGCTGGGTGAAAAAATACGCCGTGAGCGCGGCGATGAGGGCCAGAAGGATCAGGGGAAGCTTCAGCGAGTCCATGAGACAAAAATAGCATGATGCCAGGGGAGTGGCAACCTGCACACCGGAACCGCATCGACTGACTTGAAAAAAACGCGATATCGTCCGATAGGAGTGGACGATGCCGAAGATGATTCGCATCGGGAGAATGACCAGGTTCCGGAGGTGTCATCGATGAAGCTTGAAATCAGGGTCAATGAGACCCCGGGAAACGCGGGGGACGACGAAGCCGCTGTGACCACGGCGGAAACGACGAGCGCGCTGCAGACGATCCAGGCAGGGGGCCAGGATGTCGCCATCGATATCGCGCAGGTGCTTGCCGCGAACCAGGCCCTTCTCACGAATATCGCCCGGAAGATGGAATCGATGGAAACGCGCATGCGCGGCCTGGAATCCGTCATCGAAAGCCAGAAGCAGGCGATGCTCGCCTATACACATGAGGTCGCACTGCTGGCGGCGCCCGTCGAGACCGTCGACGTATGGAAGCCATCGGCGCCGGAGCTCGACGAGGCATGGTACGGGAAATTCTCGTTTTTCGACCGTCTCTTCAGACCCTATCGCATGCGAAGGCCTTCCGCGGAAGAGCATTGATGCCGGAAAAAGCACAAACCCCGCCGAAAGGCGGGGTTGTGGTTTTCCTGGCATACCACCCGTCGAAAATCCGTCAGGGACGGAGGGAACGGGGAGGATCAGTTCTTCGGGGGTTCGGATGCCGTATCTTCAGGCACGACGACGATGTCGCGGGCATTGGCGTCTTTTTCCAGGTCGAGCGTGCCTTCGGTATAGGACTTGTAATAGGGGCACGTATCGCATTCCGACTTGTTGTAGACATCCCAGCAGTATTTCATATGAGCCTCCTTGAATCAGTCCGGTCATCCGTGGCATGGGCAGGCTGCGCGGGAACGGCGTCTGCGCACGGCATGATCTCGGTTTCACGAATTTCGTGGTCGATGTCGAGGGCGGTCATCAGCTCGTGCCGGTAATTCCCGTTGAGCCAGACGGCCCTTTGCCAGGCACGGATCGCCTGATCATTCTGTCCCTGCATCGCCAGATCAACCCCAAGATTGAAATATGCCTGCGGCATATCGGGACATATTTGAACCGCCTCGCGATACGAGTCGATCGCTTCGGCGGTTTTTCCCTCGGCATCGAGGTCGACGCCTTGCTGAAACTTGATCAGCCCCTGGGTTGTTCGTTCCGATTCTTCCATGGATACGCTCCATGCTGAATATCGGCATGTCCCGGTGTAAACCGAAGCAGGAAAATCATACCACCGGACAGCCTCAAAATCAAGTCTGAAGCGCAAAATCCAAGATCACGGCATGACCGGAAAAGGGGGAGGAGAGTCCAGAAAAAAAGAAAAATGTGATGGACGAAAGGGTGAACCAGCGGCTGGAAATGAGATATCGTTCTAACCATCACACGGGAGGAACAACCATGCTGATCAGACCATTTCAACACACGTCTCCGCATATCCACGAAACGGCGTTCGTCGCTGAAACCGCGACGATCATCGGAGACGTCGAGATCGGTGCGAGGGCGAGCATCTGGTACGGCGTCGTTCTCCGCGGCGACATCAACGGCATCCGGATCGGCCGCGAGACGAACATCCAGGACAACGCCGTCGTCCATGTCGACGACCGGAAGCGGGGTGGTGATGACGGGCGGACCGTCATCGGAGACAGGGTCACCGTCGGTCACGGAGCGATCATCCATGCCTGCCGCATCGGCGACAACTGCCTCATCGGCATGGGGGCCGTCGTTCTCAGCAGGGCCGAGATCGGCGAAAACTGCATCGTCGCGGCCGGCGCGGTGGTGAAAGAGGGGATGGTCGTTCCGCCGAACTCGCTCGTTGCCGGGATGCCGGCGGTGATCAAGGCGACGCTGTCGCCCGAAAAAATCGCAGGGCTGGCCGCGCACGCCGTCAGGTATGCGGAGCTTGGGGACGAGTTCCGCCGTTCGAGCTGATCAGGATTTGTCGGGGCGCCACAGCCCGTCGGGATTTACGCCCAGCATGCCGGCGTGGTAGCTTCGCTCGTCCATTTTCTGCAGCCGTTCAGCCTGCGCTTTCGAAATGATCTCGTGTTTCCGCTGTCGGTCGAGCGTGTCCGCGATCTCGTCGAGGCCGTCATCCCGCATCATCCAGTCGATCCGGTCGAACCTGGAAAGATCGAGCGGCAGCGTATAGCCCCGCAGCGTCTTTTCCCCCTCGATGTTGTAAAAGTCCTCGAAATATGACATGACCAACTCGCGCAAGGTTTTATAGATCGGCTCTCGGAACCGGAGACCGGCGAAATTCGACTTCGCGATCGCCCCCCAGCAGGCCTCTTCCCTGAAAAGTGCCAGCAGGTGGTCGTCGTCGCGCTCGGCGAGCATGTCGAGAACGCAGGGGGTGTATCCGAGGCGGCGCAGGGCCGCCGCCGCGAACAGGGCCCCGTCGAAACAGTGGGCCTTACGGTCGCGTATGACGCTGCGAGGGCAACGATAGATGGGATCGGCACTGTAGGGAATGTCGTCGAGAAACGCCTGGATTGCGAAGGGGGTCGCCAGCGGCTGGAAGATCTCGAGCTCCCTGTCGGTCCAGAATCGGGTGTCGTGTCGTTCGTCTCTGCTCATTGCTGCGTCTCCTGGTGGATCGGGGTATCGGATGATCACGATCGTTGCGATGGAACGATCGTGATGGCGGGTTCGGGCCTGACGATGCATGCGGCTTCGCATGCTCCACAGCCGGTGCATCTGCCTGGGTCGACGGTGGGTGCCGCAGCATCCGACATGAAATATATTGCTGAGAATCTTTCTGGACATGCGTCGCGGCAAAGCGTGCATGGCGTACCCGACGTTCGGAGGCAGGTATTCTCGGAAACGTCCGCGAGGCCGAGACGTCGGGGTCCGCCAGGGACGGAAGCCCGAAGCGCGCCGCTCCTGCATGCCGCGGTGCAGGGGGCGTCGTCGCACAGGCGGCAGGAGGTATCGCGGAGCAGCAGGAAGGGGGTTCCCTCGTCGAACGAACCCGGTGTCAGGACACGCTTGATCGCGAAAAAACTGCAGGCCGCCGCGCAGGCGCCGCACCTGGTGCAGGTCTCGAGAAATTTTCCCTCGGCGATGGCTCCCGGAGGCCGGATGTAGGTCGGAAACATGCGGGCAAGCCCATCCAGGTTTTCGCCGAACAGCGAATCGATGAGCGTGCCCAGAAAGCCGATGGCGGATTTCATGCCGTGACGGAGAAATTCAGCCCGTGAGAGAGGGGCGGAGGGAGTGTGGCGGTGTGGCTCGTCCGGCATCAGGCAATTCCTCCCCGGCAAAGGAGTGGCGACATCCGTCTCAAACGAAGATTCATCATCGTCGAGCGTAACATATCACTGGCCGGCCTGCCAACGAGGCGACAGCTTCTCGTGCTTCGAAGGGCTCAGCGTGAACGGGATGCAAAATGTGTTTTGCGGAATTCAACAGGAGTTCCTCCAGCCATCATCCTGGTCTTACGGAGAAGGAAATGCTCATGCGGAACATGAAACGGGCCGATGAAAATGATGGAGGTGTCGATGGAAGGTCGCATTCTCGATGAGTTGATCCTGGAGGTGGTGGTGATCTGCCTCATCGGCGGGATCATCGGTTCCTGGATCACCTGGAAGCTCATCCGGTGGAGTGCCGGAAAACTGTATTTCCTCTGGCGTTCGAGAAAAGCCGGGATCCTGTTTCAGGACAAGGACGGGTTTATCGAGGAGGTTCGCTGGGGCTGGTTCAGAATTGCGGGAAAGGAATTCCAGAAGGACGTCAGATGTGTCCTTCGCGAGCCGAGCCCTTGGACCGATCGCAGAGGTCACGTTCTCGATGAAACGATGATCACAGGCGTCTGGGAACAGGCTGTCGAGGTTCTCGTCATCGGTGTTGGAATCGACGGGGCTGTACAATGCCCTGAAGACGTTCAGAAGCGAGTTCGGGAGCGCGGAATCCGGGAACTCGTCGTTGCGCCGACCGCCGAGGCCTGCCGTATCTACAACTCGTATATAAAATCAGGAAGGCGGGCAGCCCTGCTCGCGCATGGGACATGCTGATTTGTCAGAAAGACTCGTATCATAGTATACTGCACAAACAGGAGAACCAATGTGGGAATGAATGCCGAACGCAATCTCGTCATAGGTATTGTCATTCTTCTCCTGTCGTTTTCGTCGGCCGTTTTCGCGGAAGATGACATCGACAAACTCATTCTTCAGGCCAAAGGCGAAGCGCAGTTTTTCGATCGTGAAGGAAAAGAGCTCGGATTTTTCGCCTCCTGGAGCATCCGGCATTTCGACGAACACTGCAGGATCAATGCAGCGAACATGCTCGGGCGGAAAGGCGGGCTCGCGCTCAAGGCTGTCGATCCGCTCATCATGATCCTGAAAAACGGTCCGAACGACATCGATACCGGTGACGGCATCCTGCCGATGCGCTCCTCGGTTGCGCTTGCCCTCGGAAGAATCAACGACCCCAAAGCGATCGCACCGCTGCTGGAAAAACTGAAACAGCCCGAACCCGCATCCGTGCTTCCCAGCACCAGTTTCGCCTCCGGTTCGGCTCCGAATTCGGACGTTGGCCAGGAAGCCATCGTGAGAGCCCTGGGAATGTTCGGGGGACAGGCGAAGGACGCCATTCCCGTTCTCGAGGAACTCGAGAAGCAGACGAGGGACGAATCCCTGAAAAAAACAATAGAAAATACGATATATCGTATTCGGAACGACAAGTTCATCATGCCGGAAGATTTCTACTGATCCCGCAGACTGAACCTCGACCTCTCCCGCGCACGCGGGATACACTGGAGACCGGCATGGATGCGACACCCCGGGGAATACGCCCTCACATCGCTCTTTTCGGCCGCCGGAACGTGGGCAAATCCTCCCTCATCAATGCCCTGACCGGCCAGAAGATCGCACTTGTTTCTGATGTGGCGGGCACGACGACCGATCCTGTCTACAAAAACATGGAAGTGTTGCCGCTCGGCCCTGTCGTGTTCATCGATACGGCCGGCCTCGACGATGTCGGCGAGCTTGGCGCGATGCGGGTCGAGGCGACGAAAGCCGTCCTGAAGAAAACCGACCTGGCCCTGGTCGTTCTCGAGCCCGTGGAGAGGCTCGACGCATGCGAGAAGGAGCTTCTCGATACCCTCGCCTCGGCAGGAACGCCGCGAATCGTTGTCGTGAACAAATGCGATGCCGGAGAGGTTCCAGCCCCTCTCGTCGGGCAGCTGCGCGACTTGGGCCTCACGCCGATGGCCGTCAGCGCCAGGACCGGCCTGGGAATCGACACTCTGCGCGGAACGCATATCACGCAGAAGCTGAAGGATTTCGAGCCGGGAACGATTCTCGCCGATCTCGTGAAGCCCGGAGATTTCGTCGTCCTGGTTGTACCGATCGATTCCGCCGCACCCAAGGGCCGGATCATCCTTCCACAGGTCCAGTCGATCCGCGATCTCCTCGATGCCGGGTGCGTTTCCGTCGTCACGCGTGAACATGAACTGCGCGCCGCGATCGGTGGCCTGGCAAAGCCCCCGGCGCTCGTCGTCACGGATTCCCAGGTGTTCAAAAGGGTTTCCGAGGATGTTCCGAAGGGAACGCCGTTCACCAGCTTTTCCGTCGTGTTTGCTCGATATAAGGGAGATCTGGCGACGTATGTGCGGGGGATCGGGGCGCTCGACAGGCTGAAGTCCGATTCGCGAATTCTCATCGTCGAAGCGTGTACCCATCACCAGATGCCGGACGACATCGGAAGAGTGAAGATTCCCCGCTGGATGCGGGAAAAATTCGGGCCGGCCCTCCGGTTCGAGTATGCCCGCGGCTCCGCCTTGCCGGCCGATCTCGCATCGTTCGATCTGGCCGTCCAGTGCGGCGGATGCATGGCGAACAGGCGTGGCATCCTGTCGCAGATGTCCGCCGTCGCTGATGCGGGAGTTCCGATCACCAACTACGGCATCCTGATCGCCTGGCTCCACGGGGTGCTGGATGAGGCCATCAGGCCGTTCGGCCTGCGCGTCGGAGCGTGACGCGCGGAAACGAGTCTCCGGGGTGAAACCCTTTCGGACATTCTCGGTCGGTTACGGTCAAAAAAGATCGCTACATATATATGATTCAGTATGAAGAAGCGAAACGGCTGACGATGTCGTTCACCTCACAGCCGGCCAGCGAGCGCATCGGTCTCGACGAGGCGGACGGGCGGATTCTCGCTGAGGATATCGTGTCGGACGTCGACATGCCGCCATTCGACAAGTCGGCCATGGACGGGTATGCCTGCCGTCGCGAGGATCTCGGTTCCGAGGGACTGACGGTGATCGACGAGATTCCTGCTGGACGTTGGCCGAGTCGGGAAATACGTCCAGGGACGTGCGCCCGCATTTTCACGGGCGCTCCCATGCCCGGAGGTGCGGACACGGTCGTCATGCAGGAGCATGTCGAGCGGGACGGAGAGCGTATCCGAATCGTGAAAGTTGACGCAGCGCAAAATATCTGCAGCCATGGTGAGGATATCCGCGCCGGCGATATCGTTCTCCGACGCGGCGACCGTGTATCGCCGGCCCATGTCGCCGTCTTGGCGGCCGTTGGAGCGGCACGGCCCCTGGTGGCTTGCCGGCCGCGGGTGACGCTGTTCGCGACCGGAAGCGAACTCGTCGAGCCGCAGGTGAAGCCTGGAGCAGCCCAGATCCGCAACGGCAACGGCGCCCAGCTCGCGTCACAAGCCAGGGCCGTCGGGGCCCTTCCCCGGAACGGCGGAATCCTCGCGGATGATGAAACGGTGATGAACGAAGCCCTGAGACGTGTGATGCCGTCATCTGACGTGATCATCGTGAGCGGCGGAGTCTCGACGGGGGATTTTGACCTCGTGCCGGGAGTTCTCGGAAAACTCGGCTTCGAGATCGTGTACAAAAGCGTCGGCATCCAGCCCGGTCGGCCGACCCTGTTCGGGAAATGCGATTCGCTCTTCTGCTGGGGGCTGCCCGGAAATCCCGTGGCGGCGTTCGTGATGTTCGAACTCCTCGTGAAACCGTTCATCTTCCGGATGATGGGTCATGAATACCTGCCGCAGGTGGTTGAGGCGCGCGTGGCGACACCCCTGAGACGTGACGGGGCGAAACGGCAGGCCTGCATTCCGGTTCGGTTCCTGGCTCCAGATCTTGTCGAACCGCTTCCGTACCACGGTCCGGCTCACATCAGCACGATGGTGGGGGTGGAGGGACTGATCATAACGCCTCCCGGCGGCATTGCCCTGAATGCGGGCGAAAGGATACAGGTGCAGACGATTCCCCGGTAATGAACCCGGACGTTCCCGGAAAGGTGCGATGCAAAATGATGCGGTGACGATCGTCACCGCATCTTCGTTCAGTGCGCCCGGCAGGGATTGGTGGAATGCCGGGGAGAACCCCGCCTCCTGCTTGATGTCGGGCCGTTATTCGACGGTTGGAGCCGGTGCCAGGTCTTCCTGCGTCTCGGGAACGAGAAGGCCGAGTCCGACGACGGACCAGCCGGCGAGAATGCCGTAGGTCGCGAGGACGGCCGGATTGTTGGCGAGGGTCAGGACGGACGCATCGATGCCCATGGCGCGGCCCGCGATGGGAAGGGCATACCCGAGGACCGAGGCGATGATACCGGCCGTCACGAGCCCTCTGCCCGCTTTGGGGAAGAACAGACCGCAGCAGATGGGAAGGAACGTGGCGGTGAACAGCAGATAGACGCCATACTGGGCGAAGATGGCCACCGATCCGCCTGTCGGATTTCGAAGCTGATACCAGGCCATGCCGATGCAGATGATGCCGGCGATGACGAGCGCCGTTCGGCCGAAGGTGAGAGCGCGCCGTGAGACCGTTGCCGGGTCTTCGCCGGGGACGGGAGTCCGGAGAGCGAGATACAGGTCGGAAGAGAAGATGGCGGACAGTGCCAGGAGAAGACCTTCGAGCGTCGAGATGCCGGCGCAGAGCAGCCCGATGGTGATCAGCACCTGGACCGGACTGGAAAAATTCGTGGCGATATAGGTCGGGACGACCTTGTCCATCGAGACGACCTGGGTCAGCGTGGCCCGGGCGTAGAGACCGACGATCAGGACGGCGAGGAAGATGGTTCCAGCGATGACGGCGGTCGCGAGATACTTCTTCACCTGGGCTTCATTCTTGAGCATCAGCGATTTGGCGAGAATATGCGGCTGACAGACGATGGCGACACCCACCAGGAAGTTGCAGACGAACACCTCGAACATGTTCCGGAAATAGAGGGATGCCGGGTTCGTCATGCCGGTCAGCTGCGGATCGATGTTGCCGATGGCAGCCAGGAGTCCGCCCTCCTTCCCGAGCAGAGGCAGGCCGCTTCCGATCAGGATCAGGGCGACGACCAGCATGATGACCGCCTGCAGGGCGTTGGTGTAGGTCGATGTGTTGGCCCCGCCGATGAGAGTGTAGCTGAACACGAACCCCATGACGGCGACGACGAGCCAGGAAAGGGTCGAAACGCCCTGGACCTGGAGGAGAGAGCCGAGGGTGAGCGCGAGGGCGACTGCGATGAGGACGATGAAGCTCATGAGAGAGAGGGAGAGCAACGCAAAAAAGACGCGAAGTGCCGTCGATTCATAGCGGGCGCCGATCCATTGCGGGATCGTCAGCGCCTTCACCTGGCTTCCGACCAGGCGGAACCGGTTGGAGAGGATGACCAGCCCAAGCATGATGCCGGACCCTGCCGCAAAGCCATACCCGAGGAGGGCGGACAGGCCATACTGGTAGACGAGGCCCGGGTTGACCACGAACGTCGCGACGCTCGTCAGTTGCGCGGTCAGGGAAAGGCCGATCCAGACGGGGCCGATGTCGCCGCTGCCGACGGTGAAGCTCGAGAGATCTTTTGTGCGGCGCATTCCCTGATACGTCAGATACAGAGTGATGGCGATATACAGTGAAAGGCCGATGAAAACGATAGTCGAGTGTCCCATGTTCCCTCCCGAAAATCTCTGATATGATTGCCTTGCAAAATACATGATGCCACATCATTCCAGAAAAAGCAAGAGAGAAATTGTGCGGCGCAGTATCTGCCGCGGTGGTGAGGAAAAACGCCCGGGGCCGACATGTTCGAACGTGAGTGGCCACAATATGTGCGTTCGGACGGAGGTTCCGCGACAGGCCCGGCACGAACGGAAACGGTCACGATGCAAGGACCGTCATGTTCACGCCCTGTACGGGAAAAGAGAGGAAGGCGTGAGACAGGCGGCGGAACGACGTGCAGGGCAGGTGTTCCTGAATGTCGCCGGCGGGTCAGCGGCCTGCGATGTCAGCCTGTTCCGGCAGCGAAGGTGTGAGAAGCTCGGCAGCGCAGGCGGGAACCGCGGCGAAGCGTCCCTTGGCGTCGAGGCGGAGACGGGAGAACGGCATCTGGGGGTCATGGGTGAAGAACAGATAGCCGTCGCGCCGGGCAACGTCGTTCAATAACGATTGCTTTTCTTCGAGAAGAAGCTCGGGAAAACGGTCGTAGCCCATCGAGATCGTCGGCAGGACCCAGGCGGCCCCGGGGATCAGGTCGGCGACAAAGGCAACCGGGCCGGCGGGGGCCTCGATCCAGGAGATCAGCATACCCGGCGTGTGGCCGTCAGAGACCGTGAAGCGGATGAGCGGGGCGAGATCGGACTCGCCCGAGTCGGGGATGAGCGTCATCCGTCCGGATTTCTCGAGAAGGTCGTTCAGGGCGGGAATGAACGAGGCGCGGTCCCGGGAATGAGGTGAACATGCGCGCCGCCATTGCTTTTGACCGATATAATATCGCGCGTTCGGGAACAACAGGCGCGGCTCGCCGTCCTCGAATGCCGACAGCATGCCGCCCGCATGGTCGAAGTGGAGGTGCGAGAGAACGACGGCGTCGATCTCCTCCTCGCGGATGCCGGCGTTGAAGAGGCTCTCGAGAAGCATGTGGTGAGCCGGGTTGACGCCGAATCGCTCCTTCATCTTCGGGTCGAAGAAGGCACCGATGCCGGCTTCGAACAGCAGGGTCCGGCCGTCGTCGGTCTTCGCGAGAAGCGAGCGGCAGGCCAGGTCGATACGGTTGCTATCGTCGGGCTTCGACCAGTTCTTCCACATCTCGCGCGGCGCGTTTCCGAACATGGCTCCGCCGTCGAGCCGCTGGCGGTTGCCTTCGAGGGCGGTCAGGAACGTGATCTTCGGCATGCCGGTTCCTTGTCTCAGACCGAGCGGCGGTACTGGCCGCCGACCGTGAATAGCGTCTCGGTGATCTGGCCGAGCGAAGCATCGTTAACGGTATTCAACAACTCCTCGAAGATGTTCCCTCCCGCGAGGACGACGTCGCGCAGGCGGGCAAGGGCTTCGTCGCATTTCTTCGCGTGGTTTCGCTTGAACCCGTCGACGCGGCCGAGTTGATCGCTCTTCTCGTCGGCTGTCGCGCGGGCGAGCTGGATCTCGACCTTCCCGCCGAGCTCGTCCTGCTGCGGGTTCAGATAGGTGTTCACGCCGATGATCGGCAGCTCGCCGGTGTGCTTGAGCATCTCGTAGTGCATGCTCTCGTCCTGTATCTTCGCGCGCTGGTACTGCGTCTCCATCGCGCCCAGGACGCCGCCGCGCGAGTTGATGCGGTCGAACTCGTCGAGAACGGCCTTCTCGACCTCGTCGGTCAGCCACTCGACGAAGTAGCTTCCCTGCGTCGGGTTCTCGTTCTTCGCCATGCCGTATTCGCGGTTGATGATGAGCTGGATCGCCATGCTGCGGCGCACGCTTTCCTCGGTCGGCGTCGTGATCGCCTCGTCGTAAGCGTTCGTGTGCAGCGAGTTCGCGTTCTCGTTGACGGCGAGCAGGGCCTGGAGCGTGGTGCGGATGTCGTTGAACTGGATCTCCTGGGCGTGCAGCGAACGGCCGCTTGTCTGGCAGTGGTATTTCAGTTTCTGGGACCGCTCGTTCGCATGATACCGGTTGCGCATCGCGACCGCCCAGATGCGCCGCGCGACCCGGCCGATGACCGAGTATTCAGGGTCCATGCCATTGCTGAAGAAGAACGACAGGTTCGGGGCGAAGTCGTCGATCTTCATGCCGCGACTGAGGTAATACTCGACGAAGGAGAAACCGTTCGCCAGCGTGAACGCGAGCTGGGAGATCGGGTTCGCGCCCGCCTCGGCGATGTGATAGCCGGAGATGCTGATCGAATAATAGTTCCTGACTTCGTTCCTGATGAAGAACTCCTGGATGTCGCCGAGCATCTTGAGCGCGAAGTCGATCGAGAAGATGCAGGTGTTCTGCGCCTGGTCCTCCTTCAGGATATCGGCCTGGACCGTGCCGCGGACGGTCTTCAGCGTGTCGGCGCGGACCTTCGCCGCCTCTTCCGGCGTCAGGGGCGAGCCCTTCGCCGTTTCGGCCTTCGAAATCTGCTGGGCGATGGCGTTCGACAGGTAGAACGCCAGCATGATCGGCGCGGGGCCGTTGATGGTCATGCTGACACTGGTGTTCGGGTCACACAGGTCGAACCCGGCGAACAAATCGCGCATGTCGTCGATCGTGGCGATGCTGACCCCGCTCTCGCCGACCTTGCCGAACACGTCGGGCCGCTCCTGCGGGTCCTGTCCGTAGAGGGTGACGCTGTCGAACGCCGTCGACAGACGCTTGGCCGGGTCGTTCGCGGTCAGGAAATGGAAGCGTTTGTTGGTGCGCTTCGGCCCGCCTTCGCCGGCGAACTGGCGCTTGGGATCTTCATCGGCACGCCTGAACGGGAAGACGCCGGCGGTGTAGGGGAACGAACCCGGCACGTTCTCCTCGCGAATGAACTTCACGAGCGCCGCGTAATCGTCGGTATCCGGAATCGCGACGCGCGGAATCTTCAGTCCCGAGAGCGAAACCGTGTGTGTCGGCACCTCGAAGGTCTTCCCCCGGACCGCGTATCGGAACACGTCGCCTCGGTAATTTGCCGCCATCTCGGGCCAGGTCAGCAGGGCACTCTGCATGCGGGGAGGGAGCTTGCCCCACGCCTCGTCCCGCTGCCGGCGCAGCTCCTCGCGCGTCTCTTCTCCGCTCACGAGGCCGAGAGCCGTTTCGCAGGCATGCGCCTGCCTCGCGGCGAGCGCCTCGCACGCGGTCTCCTTGTGGTAGGAGCGGACGGTGTCGGCGATCTCGGACAGATAGTTCGTGCGGCTCTGTGGAATAACTGGCGATATATTACTCGTGCGACGGGCGCCCTTCAGTTCGACGAGAGATTTCCAGCTCTCGACACCGCCCCGGCGGTTCAGCACGGCCTGGAGTTCGCGGTATAAACCGTTCGCGCCGTCGTCGTTCCAGGCGCTTGCCATGGTGCCGAACACCGGCATCGTCTCGGGATCGATGTATTTGCCCTCGTATCTGGTGCGACGGAGCTGGCGGCAGACGTCGCGCCAGGCATCCTCGGAGCCGCGCCGGTCGAACTTGTTGATGGCGATCAGGTCGGCGAAGTCGAGCATGTCGATCTTCTCGAGCTGCATGGGGGCTCCGAACTCGCTGGTCATCACATACAGCGCCACGTCGGCGATGCCGAGGATGCCCGTGTCGCCCTGGCCGATGCCGCTCGTCTCGACGATGATCAGGTCGAAGCCGGCGGCGCGGGCGAGGCTGACCGAGTCGGAGATGGCGTCCGACAGTTCGCTTCCGCTCTGCCGGGTGGCGAGACTGCGCATGAACACGTGCGGGTGGTCGATCGCGTTCATGCGGATACGGTCGCCGAGAAGGGCTCCGCCGGTTTTCTTCTTCGACGGGTCGATGCTGAACACGCAGTAGCGGCGGTCAGGATACTCGAGCCGGAAGCGCCGGATCAGCTCGTCGGTGAGACTGCTCTTCCCTGCGCCGCCCGGGCCCGTCACGCCGAGCACCAGGGGCGGTTTGCCCACATGGTTCACGCCGGCGCTCTCGAGCGTCATCGCGCGCCGGCCCTTTTCAATCTGCTCCAGGATCTTCTTCGGAAGCGCCGTGCGCGAGGTTTCGAGGAGGGTGAGGGCCCGCGCGAGGCGGATCGGCTCTTCAGCCTTCACGGGGCCGGCCCCGAGTTCGCTCGGCCAGGTGGAAAACGCGTGGTCGCACTGCTCGAGGATGTCGGAAATCATCCCCTGGAGGCCCATTTTGCGGCCGTCCTCCGGGGAGTAGATGCGTGTGACGCCGACCGCGTGCAATTCTTCGGCTTCCTGCGGCAGGATGACGCCGCCGCCGCCCCCGAAAATCAGCAGGTCTTTCCGTCCGGCCTCGTCGGCGCACGCGCGCAGATATTTGAAGAACTCCATGTGGCCGCCCTGGTAGGAGCTGATCGCGACCGCATGGGCGTCTTCCTGGACGGCCGCCTCGATGATCTCGCGAACGCTGCGGTTATGGCCGAGGTGGACAACCTCGGCGCCGCCCTGCTGGAGGAGGCGTCTCATGATGTTCACGGCGACATCGTGGCCGTCGAAGAGAGATGTGGCGGTGACGATCCGGACCTGGTTCCGGGGCTTGTAGATGCTCTTGTCGCTCATGGGGGTCCTCATCGATGAAGAATGGAATGGGATGGATGCCGGGCGGGCTGCCGCCTGGCACGGTTCTCAGGCCGCCGGCGGCTGGTACGAACCCCACCGGAGGGCCAGAGTGCCCCAGCTGAGCCCACCGCCGAATCCCGCGAACAGGACGAGGTCGCCTTCCTTGATGCGGCCGGCCTGAAGGGCTTCGTGGAGACAGATCGGGATCGTTGCGGCGACGGTGTTGCCGTACTTGTCGAGGTTGACGAAGAACTTGTCCATCGGGCAGTTGAACCGACCCGCCGCCGACTCGATGATCCGGATGTTGGCCTGGTGCGGGATGATCAGCTTCACGTCATCGAGCGTCAGGTTGTTGCGGGTGAGAACCTGCTCGATCATGTCGCCGACGATGCGTGTCGAGAACTTGAATACATCCTTCCCGTTGATCTTGACGTAATGCTGTCGCTTCTCGACGGTCTCGGCGGATGTCGGCAGCTCGGTGCCGCCCGCCGGAATGGTGATGTGTTCGGAACCGCCGCCGTCGGTGCCCAGGAGGGCGTCGAAGATGCCTTCCCCCTCGTTCTTCGCGGGGCCGAGAACCATCGCTCCGGCGCCGTCGCCGAAGAGAACGCAGGTGTTACGGTCGGTGAAATCGATCACCTTCGAAAGAATGTCTGCGCCGATGACGAGCACGTAGTCATACATCCCCGTCGCGATGAAGTTCGCTCCGATCGTCGTCGTGTAGACGAATCCGGAGCAGGCGACCTCGATATCGCATGCAGCGGCGTTCTTGCAGCCGAGCTTGTGTGCGATGACCGCCGACGTCGCGGAGATCGGCCGGTCGGGGGTGAAGCTCGCGAGGAGCACGGCGTTGATCTGTTCGGGCTTGATGCCGCTGTTGCGAAGGGCCATCTCGGCGGCCAGAATCGCGATGTCGGAGGTCTTCTGCCCCGGCTCGACAATCCTGCGTTCGCGAATTCCCGAGCGGGTGACAATCCACTCGTCCGTCGTGTCGACCATCTTCTCGAGATCGAAATTCGTAAGCCGCTTATCCGGAAGATACATTCCGGTTCCTATGATGGTGGCCTGTCGGAGAGTGCGCATGTGGGTGCTCCTGTAGGATGGTCTCTTCCAAGGGTGAAATGAAGGGAAAAAGGTGACTGAATCTACTTGAACGGGGCACCAAAGTCAAGACGTTCCCCCGTCTCCGCATTCCCGTTGACACGATCTGCTCGATGCCTGGTGAAAAAATCGGCAATCCATAGTACAATGCGCGAAAGAGAGTTGGCTGAGTGGAGGATCGATTCACATGCGGCACCCCTTTGTCCCATTTCTGGTATGTCTTGCGGCCCTGGTGGCGGCCCCGGGTTTTCCCCAAATGGACGCTCCCGACCTGCTCACCGGGCAATCACGTCCTGCGGTCGAACCCCAAACCGGAGCCGGCGAGAAGCGGCGCGAACATCCGATCGACCTCGAAATTTCCAGTCTCCTCGAGAAAGATCCCTCGACAGCCGGGCAGATTCGGGCGTTCGAACGCGGGATCGAGCTCTGGGATGCTGAATTGAACAGAGTCTACAAGACTCTGATCGCGAAGCTCGGCGAGGATGGTCGCAAGGCGCTCAGGGAGGCCCAGAGGGCCTGGCTTGCCTTCCGCGATGCGGAGTTCAGACGGACGGACCTTCTTTATCGGGGGAAGGACGGCTCGATGTTCGTTCCGATGGGCGTCGCGGCCCGGATGGAGCTGGTTAAAGCGCGTGCGCTCGAGCTCGTGCAATCGATCGAGATACTCGACATGTGAGTGAGGGCCGACAGGCCATGAGAGGTGATGAGAGATGACGGAGAAACTGCAATACAAAGTGGATTTCGGTCTCGCCCTGGGGATCATCGCGTTCTGCTGGTTGACGGTCAAGGCCTCGCTCCAGATCGAAGACGGGCCGCTGATCTCAATTTACGGGTATCCCTACTACTGGCTCTGGTGGGACTCCTCCCAGTTCAAGAGCCTGGTGATCAACCCCTTGAGCCTGTTCGCAAATTTCATGCTGTATATCGGCACGATCGGCGTGTCCGGAAGTTTTCTCGCGTTCTGGGGGCGCTACATGTCGTTCATGATCATCCTCCGCTTCGGCCTGTGGATTCTGGCCGTGATCTCGATGATCCACTTCCTGGGCTTTTTCTACCAGGCTGGTATCTCGATCGAATGGGTTCTGCCGACAGGGAAAATTTTCGGCGAGACGTGGTATATTTTCCGGAGCATCCCGTTCTGACCCGACCGGTCGAACGTTCGGAAAATCGTTCGGCGCAACGGTCATGATATAACGTAAAACATACATCATTACATTTATTTATGGATCCTGTTACACATACGATCATGAGCGCCGCCCTCGTCCGGGCCGCTTTTTCCGACATCGATCAGCGCCGGGGGCTGCTTCTCGGTGTCATCGCCGGCACGATTCCCGACATCGACGTCCTGTTCCGGTCGTTCGGGGAAGGACCGCTGGACGGGATGCTGCTGCACCGCCACTTCACCCACAGCGTCGTTTTCGCGCCCGTCGGCGCCCTCGTCTGCTTGCTTCCGTTCCTCTTCTGGAAGGATGAGCGGGAACGATGGCGGCGTCTCTGGGGTGTCGCCCTGACGCTGTATCTGACGCACATCTTCATGGATGTCTGCACGAGCTACGGCACGCTCCTGCTCTGGCCGTTCTCGTCCCGGCGCTTTGCGTTCGATATCATCTCGATTTGTGACCCAATCCTCATCGCCGTCTTTTTTGCAGGACTGGTGTGGAGCTTCCGGCCGGCGCGGCCGCTCGCGGCCGTCATTGCCACGCTCGTCGCCGTCGGCTGGTTGACGCTTGGCTGGAGCCAGCGCGACAAGGCGCTCGAACTCCAGAGGATGAAGGCTTCCGAACGGGGCCACGGCATCACGCACGGGCGGGTGATGCCGATGCTGTTCAGCATCACTCGCTGGCGGTCGATCTACCGCACCGGCGACACCCTGGTCGCCGACTCGGTCGAGACCCCGTTCTTCGGGACGGCCGTCTCGGGGGAATCCACGACGATGCCGCTCTTCCGGATGCTCCCGGAAGGGGATCCCTCGTTCGATGCGCAGATGCGCGCCGACGTGACAAAGTTCTCCGACTTCGCCGACGGGTTCGTCGCCGTCGCACCAGGGTCGAACGGCATCATCTGCGATATGCGGTATTCGCTGAACGCCGGGGCCTTCAGACCGCTCTGGGGAATCCGACCCCTGGCCGGGCGCCCGGCAGAGTTCGTCAGGCTGGGCGAATCGCCGCTGAAGATGATCGACGAAATGAGCCGGAACGGACGGGGGGCGCCCGCCTTCGGAAAACACGCGAAGCCCTGATCACCCCTTCGTCAGGGCCTTCCAGGAAGGCGGCAGATTCTTCTCGATCTCGACGCCCTCGAATGGCTTTCCCGCGCGTGCCCCGACGTTCTTCGCCCATGCCGACATGCCGGCAAGGCCGTCCTCGAGAGAAACCGGCTCAGCGGTGATGCCGAACGCCCTGCGCACTTTTTCGTGAGAGGCGAAGGCGTGGACGACTTCGTTCCGGGCGGGAAGATGGCGGATCTCGACGCGGGCGCCCATCGCGTCCATGACGGCCAGGGCGAGATCGTTGACCGAAACCGGACGGTCGGCGCCGACGTTGAATACCTGATTCCGGGCCGCCGGGACATCTATACTATTCGCTATAACAGGCGCGACGTCGTCGATATGGCTGAACGCGCGGGTCTGGGAGCCGTCGCCGAAGATGGTGAGGGGGGTTCCCTGCATGATCTGGTTCATGAAGATGCCGATCACGTTGCGGTAGGGGTCGCCGAGGTTCTGGTTCACGCCGTAGACGTTGTGCGGCCGGAAGACGATCCAGTCGAGGCCGAACATCTCATGTGCCGCCCGCAGGTCGAGCTCCACCGCGTATTTCGAGATGCCGTAGGGATCCTCCGGCTGAGGAACGAGCTCTTCCGTCATGGGAAGCTGGTTGCGACCGTACACGGCGATCGAGCTCGTGAAGACGAAACACCTGACGCCATGCCGGATGGCTGCATTGATCAGCGTGACGCTTGCGAGCAGGTTATTCGTGTAATTGAAGCCGCGGATGAAATGCGAAAGGCCCTCTGCCGCATACGCAGCCAGGTGGAAGATGCAGGTGAAGGAGTGGTCTTCGAAAAGCCTTTCGATGAGGCCCGAGTCGCCCGCATCGCCGGCGATGAAGCGGGCTCCCGCGGGCACGTTGTCTTCGAAGCCGCCTGAAAGGTCGTCCACGACCACGACGTCATGGCCGGCCGAAATGAGGTGTCGGGCCACATGCGACCCGATGAAGCCGGCGCCTCCGGTCACGAGAATCGATTGCTGTTCCATATGCCTGTGCCCCTTCAGCTCGGGCAGAACTCTTCGAAGCATTCGCGGATGAGCGCGATGCGCCGGACGATGCGGTCCATTTCCTGTACGAGTTCGTCGTTGTCCGGATGGTAGGCGGGGTCTGCGAGAATCTCGTCACGTCGCTTGTCGAGACGGTCATACAGGACGTGAAGCTGGCGGCAGAGGGTCTCAGCCGAGTAGCCGGATTTCTTCATCGGACGGGCCGTTGTCGAGCCTTTTGGCATGGGATGCCTCCGTGAGGGAAGTGACGGTATCATACCACACCCTATCCGTGTCGCTGCAGTTTGGGCGGCCGAAACATGAAAAACGGCTCCGGACAGAAGCCCGGAGCCGTTGAAACGTGCGGACGATTACTTTTTCTGCTCGGCCTGCGCGGCGGCGTTGAGTTCGATGACACGCTGGAAGGCCTTTTCTGCCTCGGCCGTCTTTCCGGCCTTGCGGAACATGTCTCCGAGGGTCAGAACCATGCGGGAAGCGGTTTCGGGATTGTCGGTCTTGGTTTTCTCGACTCCCTCGTTCAAGGTCGCCTCTGCCTCGGCGATTTTATTGTTCTTGAGATAGATTTGGGCCATCTCGATGTAGACGCGGCCGATCTGGTCGGAAACCTTGCGTTTGGCGTTCTCGTCGGTCACGGAGTTGGCCAGCTCGAGAATCTTCTTCAGCTGTGCGACGGCTTCATCGCTTTTCCCCTGTTCGAGATACAGATCGGCGAGCTTTTTGTGCGCTTCGGACGTCATGCGCAGGGCTGCAAGTTTCCTGTGGGTTTCCGGATCCATTTTTTCACGCATGCCGCGAGGCCCCATGCCCGGCCCCATCCCGGGACCGCCTGGCCCCATGCCAGGACCCCCTGGCCCCATGCCGGGCCCCATTCCCGGACCGCCCTGGCCCATCATCTCAGGGCCTTCACCGGGGGGCGGTTCCTGCGACCATGCCATGCCGCTCAATGCGAGGACGAGTACGAGGACGATACCGCTCAACCATTTGACAGATCTTCCCATAAAGCCTCCTTGTCGTTCTCGAGGAACGAGTAATTTGGACTCGGTTCGATGAAACTCCAATGGTGAGAGTCGGGTTCGGTGTCATCGGTTACAATCAGCGAAAAATCCTGCTCTTCGACGAACGTGTATTCCGGAAGGGCTTCAGGGGGATGTTCAAGGAAGGAATACCGCTCGACGACCGACGTGGCGGGAGGCAGAAGCGGCATCGGAGCAGAGCGGATGACGATCAGGAAAACGGCTGCCGCGAGGGCAAAGCCGGAAACACCGGCGAGAACATACTGCCAGATATCGGAGTCGCCCCGCGTTATGGTATTTTGAAGAATATTATATGAGAGAGTGGATGGCAGGGTTTCCCATGACGGATGGTCGAAGCCTTCAGGCGTTTTCTCGAGATGGTGATCGAGGAACGCGGCGCACCTGGGGCAGACTTCGAGGTGATGCCAGGCCTCGTCGTCGGGGCCGGCTGAGGGAGATTGGAGCCGACGGCGAAATTCGGCGCAATCCCTGTTCATGATGCGGCCTCCTCTTTCGCTCCCGGTGGCTTGCCGGTCCAGATGCCCGCAAACCTGCCGCGGGCGCGGTATAGAAGAATTTTTACGTGGTTCACGTTCGTCGAGAGAACGTCGGCGATTTCAGAACAGGTCAGGTCGTCCCAGTAGGCCATGATGAGAACCGCGCGATCACGGGAAGGAAGCCGGTCGAGAACGTCTCTGACATCGAGCTTCGTTTCGAGTTCCGCATGCTGATTGCGTCCAGAGGGGAGCTCTTCGGGAAGGTCGCAGAAGCCGTTTCCGCGATTATGCCGTTCCTGTAGTTTCAGGACGGACCTGTAGAGAATGCTGTACAGCCATGTCTTGAGGCGGGACTCGCCGCGAAATCCGTCGATCGAGCGGAAGGCGGCCGTGAAGGCTTCCTGGACGGCATCTTCCGCGAGAGCAGCGTCGCGAAGCATGCGGAAGGCGAGGGTGTACAGATAGCGGCCGTAGGTTTCCCAGATGGAGCGGAATCCTTCGTGCCGGCCTTTTCGAGCAAGTTCCAATGCTTCGGCGTCGTTCATCAAGAGATATGATACGACGATCCGGGAAACGGTTACAGTACGGAAACGTTTTTTGTCCGAATTTCCTCTCAAACATGAAAACAGCCGCCGAAAACCGGCGGCTGTCGAACAAAAACGATGTCAACGACCTACATACAGGACCTCTTCGTGCAGCTCGATGCCGAACATCTCCTGAACCCTGGTTTTAAGCAGGAAAGCCAGGTTTTTCACGTCGGCGGCGGTCGCCTTGCCGTAGTTGACGATGAAATTCGCGTGTTTCGCATAGACGCTTGCTCCGCCAACCGCCAGCTCCTTCGCGCCCGCCTTTTCGAGAACCTCGCCGGCGGCCCGTCTTCGCGCCTCCCCCGGGTTCGGATCGAGATTCTTGAAGAACGATCCGGCACAGCCGACCTCGCTCGGCGGGTGCTTGGTATGGCGCTGGGCGAGAATGTCGTCCATCTGGGCGAGGATGCCCTTCGGATCTCCCTGGTTCAGGCGGAAGGTTGCCCGAAGAATGATGCCCGGCTTGCGCTTCAGCGCGCTTGTGCGGTAGCCGAACTCGAAAAACGACGGATCGACGCGCTGTATCTGCCCATTCGAAGGGTCGAGCACGTCGGCGGCGACGAGAAGATCGCCGATGCATTTCCCGTAGGCGCCGGCATTTCCATACAATGCCCCGCCAATGGAGCCGGGAATGCCGGCAAGCGTCTCGAATCCCGTCAGGCCGCTGCGCTGGGCGAGCTGGACGACATCCCAGAGGGTGTGGCCCGAGGAAGCCGTGAGCAGGCCGGCGGCGGCATCGACGATATGCCCTTCGCGGGCACGGTTGCGTATCACGAGCCCTTCGATGCCCCGGTCGGAGATGACGAGGTTCGAGCCGCCGCCGAGCAGGAAGAACGGAACGTCCTTCGCCAGGGCGAGCCGCACGGCAGCAGCGAGTTCCGCTTCGTCGTTCGCTTCGAGAAACAACTGGGCGGGGCCGCCAATGTGGAAGGTCGTGAAGGGCGCGAGCGGGACGTCCTTCTGGAGCCGTCGTTCGAGTTCCTGCATCAATGCATCCATACTAACCTCCGACAGTATCAGTCCATACATCTATCGGCTGATACGTGCCGGAGGGATACGGTTTGTTACTTCTGCGCCTGCCCCTGAACGATCTCGATCTTCATCTTGTCGCCCATCTTCACCTTCTCGGGAAGCTCGTTGCCCTTGACGACCCGGCCGAAGACGGTATACTGGCCGTCGAGATGGGGAATTTTATCGAGGCAGATATAGAACTGGCTGCCGGCCGAGTTGGGGTCCATCGTGCGGGCCATGGCGAGGGTGCCCTTCTCGTGTTTCCTGCTGTTGAACTCGGCGGGAAGGGTGTAGCCGGGGCCGCCCGTGCCGTCGCCCTTGGGGCAGCCGCCCTGGATGACGAAGCCCGGAACCACGCGGTGGAACGACAGGCCGTTGTAGTATCCCTTTCCGATGAGGGTCAGGAAGCTCTCGACATGCTTCGGAGCGGAGTCAGGGAACAGTTCGACCCAGATCTCGCCGGCATCCGTCGTCAGCTTGACGAGCGGATTGTCGGCCTTCTCGAGCTTGATCTCGGCCGGAACCTGGGCCATCGCGGTCGTGGCGGCGAAAAACAAAAAACCGAGTGCGGCAAAACGCAGCATCTGAACGAAACCTCCAAGAAAGATATTGTCGATCGGACGACGCATTCTACCTCAGAACCTGAAATCAGGAAAGCCGCCCGACGCATGTTCGGGCGGCTTTTTGAAACGTTCGTGGTGCGGTCAGCCGTTGAGGGTGAACTGGACGGTGATCTGGACCCAGGTTTCACGCGGTTCGCCGTTCAGGAGCACCGGCGTGAAGCGCCAGCGCCTGAGCGACTGCGACCCGACGATCGCGAGGCGGGGATCGATGGTCGAACTGAGCGTCATCACATCGCCGACGGTGCCGGCTTCCTGGATGAGAACCTTGTAGACGGCCTGCCCGTGAACGCCCTGCCGCCTCGCCCAGTCCGGATACTCCGGAACGATGCGGGAGATGACCCTGGGCGGTTCGAGGCGTTCGCCGCCACCGCCAAGCGACTCGATGCCGGCGATCGAAACGTCACCGCCTCCCGGATCGGCGCTGACATCGGGATTGCCGCTGGGCGACGACTTCTCGTCACCCTGACCGCTCTCGAGCGGCCCGCTCAGCTCCTCGGCGGGTTCGGGCGTGTCGATCGGGTCTCCAAGCTCGAGTCCGGCGATCGGAGGGGCGATGGGCGAAGGCGCCGACAGATCGGGCGAAAACACGCTGACCTCATCGAAACTGGGGTTTTTCAGGGTCGGGCGCAGTTCGCGGGACTGTTCCGGGCCTTCCTGGACCACGGCCGGCTTCATGTCGGTGGCCTGCACGGGATCCGTCTTGCCCGGCTTCGCCCGTTCGCCGGCCTTGGTCTTCGCCTTCGTCGTCACGGGGCCTTTCAGCGCCGGCGAATGCTTTTTTCGCGACTGCGCGGAAGGCCGCTTGGGCCCGGTCAGGCCAGTGGAAAGCTTCCTGTTGGTTCCGCTGCGAAGGGTGGATGCCGGCGTGGGAAGGGGGGTCTTCCCCGAGCCGGGTTTCGCCACGATCAGCGGCCCGACCAGCCTGACCTGATGAACGACCGGAAGCGCGGGCGCGAACATGCCGCGCCATGCCATCCATGCGGTCATGAACAGCAGCAGCGCGAGATGCAGAAGAACCGATACCTTGTATTCTTCCGTCCCGTCGTTCGGGTCGATCGTCAGTGTCCGAATATCAGCGTTTCGCATTGGTCACGGTCTTCGTCGAAAGTCCGACGTTGATCCCGCCGGCGGTGCGGATCCGGTCGAGAACCTGCACCACGCGGCCGTAGTTGGCCGACTCGTCGGCCTCGAGAAGAACGGGTCTGTTCACATCGCCTGCGACATACTCGGCCACCCGCGTCGAGAGCTCTTCTTCCTGGATGAGAGCGCCGGAAAGCATGACGTTGCCGTCGCGGTCGACCTGGAAGGAAAGCGTCTCGCCTTCGATCGCGACTCCCGACGAGGCCTTCGGAAGTTCGACCGGAAGCTTCTTCGCATCCTTGGCGAACGAGCTCGTGATCATGAAGAAGAAGACGAGCAGCAGGATGACGTCGATCAGGTTCGTGACGACGATCTGGGGTTTCTCCCGACGCCGCTCAGGCAGCAGCTTTTTCACGGTTTCCCTCCGAGGCGGCAGAAGCCAGGGACAGGTTGTTCGCCAGGTCGAGCGAGTAATACTCGACCTGCTCCTCGAACTCCTTGATGCGGCCCTCACACCAGTTGAACGCGACGAGGGCGGGGATGCCGATGAACAAGCCGGCCGCCGTTGTGTAGAGCGCCTCCGAGATGCCGCCGGCGAGCGCCGTCGGGTCGCCGATGCCGATCGTCGAGATGATGCTGAACGAGGAGATCATCCCGGTGACGGTGCCCGTGAGGCCCAGCAGGGGGCTGATCGCGGCGATCGTCGAGAGAACGCCGGTATTCTTCTCGAAATGTTTCATCTGGCGGAGCGCTTCCTGGCGCATCACGTCGAGCAGCGCGTCCTTCGGCAGATCGAGGCGGTCGATGCCTGCGGCGATGACCCGCGCGAGCGGATGCTTCTCGGTGCGGCACAGCCTAACGGCTTCGAGGTAGTTCCGCTCGGCGAGCGCCGACCGCACATGAACCATGAACGTATCGACGCGGTTCACGTGACGAAGATAGAATCGTGCGCGCTCGATCATGACGGCGACGCCGATGATGCTGCACAGCAGGATCGGCACCATCACGGGGCCGCCTTTCACGAAAACGTCGACGATGAAGAGATTGCTGAACATGGCTGCCTCCTAGAAGTGCGCTTCGATGCCGGCCAGGGAAACGCGTCCCTCTTCCGGAACCGCGTAGCGGATGCTTTTCGCTTCGTCGTAAAGATCCTTGATCTTCACATACGCGTGATACCGCGGGGAGAACTTGTATTTCAGGGTCAGATCAGACCTGCTGTAATCGCCTGCATCGACGGACGCCGCGGGAACATACGCGATCCGGTCCATCATCGCCTGGCGCGAGAACTCTCCTTCGAGCCTGCCGCCCGAATACGCGAAGCTGATATCGAGCAGGCGCTTCGCCTCGTAGGACAGGCGGGCACCCGTGTCGTCGTTCTTGGGCGTCTGGTAGGTCGTCGCGGTGCGCAGGGAAAAGTGATCGTCGAGCTTGAAGCTGCCCTTGAACCGGACCCCCGTCCTGCGTGCGTTCGGAACGAAACGGAAGGCCGATGCGAGAAAGCCGCGGCCAGGAATATAGGTATCGGTATATTCAATCGCATCCGACTCGCTTTCCGAGAACAGTTCCATGCCGACCGAATTGTCGTTTTCCCAGCGGTAGCTGACGGTGCCCGAGCTGCGCTTCCGCAGGGAAGCCATGAGGTCGCTCGTCATCACATACCGGCGTGGCATGAATGTCCTGCCCAGATCATCGTTGCCCAGCGACTCGTCGTAACTCAGCACGACCTGCCAGGGTTTTGCCCAGCGGTAGTCATACCGGAGGAACGGCGCCGTGCGGTCGCGCCCCATCAGTCCCATCGATTTGAGGCCCAGCTCGAGGTATGATCGCCCCTTGAAATCGAACTCGCCGGAAAGGGCGAGCGAACGCCCGGTCAGTTTCTGTTCGGTGTCGTTTTCGGGGCTCCAGGCAGCCTGTTTGAGGTCGATGGCGGCTTTTCCCTTGAGGTTGGGGCGGAGATCGGACTGGTATTCCGCGCCGATTTCACTCGAGAAGAGCGAATCTTCTTCACCGTAGGAAATCAACGAATTTCCAGCTTCGCGACTCGAGGATTCGAGACGCCCATGGGCCTGAAAATAGGCACCGTCGGACAGGGTGGCATTCCCCTTCGCGGAGATTACTTTCGTGGTGTCCGTGATCTTTGCGTTCGGCGTTGGCCGGAGCGATGTCCCGCGCTGTCCGAACGTTTCGCCCGCGACATCGCCGAACACGGTCATTTCGTAACTTCCTTCTCCGATCGAGGTCACGGCGGCATGAAAACTCGTTCGGTCGTCATTCACATACGATGCGAACCCGTCATGTTCATACCGATCCAGACGAAGATCACCCACATACCCGTTGTAGGTGCCTTTTCCACGAAGAATATACTCGGATGTCCCGCTGCCGCCTCGTCCGAGGGATACGCTCACTTCGTCCGTCTTCGCCTTGCCGGCGACCGCCGGAAACTGTTTTTCGACGAGCGGGCGAGCTTCGGGTTCGGCCTGTTCCGGAAGCAGGTCGGGGAGGGGGGTGTTCTTCTCTCCCATCGAGAGCGCGATATCCTGAGGGTTCGGAGCGAACGCGTCGGACTGGGCGTCTTTTCCCACGACCTGAACCTGGCCGAGATCATAGGTGTCTTTTGCATCGCAGGGCGGGCAGAATGCGAGTACTGCAAGCAACGCTCCGAGTGTGTGCCAGCGCATGTTTACCTCCGGACGATATATTTTCTGTATTCCCTATCGGCATTCTGGCGTCAAAGCATGAGACGCCTTCCTGGACAGGCGCTCTTATTGAACCCTGGAGAATGAAAACCACCCGTTCGCCCAGAATTTGTCGAAGCCTGTCATGAACTTGCAGAAAGTGGCGAGTGCATTTCGTGCTTCGACAGGCTCGACACGAACGGAAACGGGAACACGAAATTGGCTTTTGTGATGCGGGAATCAAGAACCGGCGATCGGGATAAAAGAAAACCGCCATGCCTGCGGATGAGCAAGGCACGGCGGTCTGGCGGGCGTGAACGATCAGGGCTTGAACGCGGCAGCCTCCGCTGCAAAGGGGCCGTTCGGCTGCACCCTCAGGACCTCGCCCCACATCCGGCGTGCCTTGTCGCGACGGCCGAGCTTGCCGTAGGCACGTGCGGCTTCGGCATAGGCCTCCGCGTGGAGCGGAGATTTCGGATACATGATCGGGACGTTGAGGAACTCGATGATGCCGTCATCCGCTTTGTTGAGCGAAACCAGCGTTCGTCCGAGCCAGAGGCGAGTTTCGGGAATGGCTGCATCGGAAGCAGGGTAATCCTTGAGAATGGCGCGGAACGCCTCCTCGGCGCCGGCAAAATCTTTCATATGGAACAGGCAGACCCCGACCGCACGCCGGGCGCGCGCCGTGAGCGGATTGTTCGGTTCTTCCGCGATGATCGCCTTATACTGCTGGATGGCGAGAGGAAAATTTCCGAGTTCGCGCGAAATCTCGCCGATCTGGAACCGGGCTTCCTGCCGGAAGTAGCCCTGCGATTCGCGCAGCTGCGAGAATGCGGCGAGGGCCTGGGCGGGGTCCTTGAGTTCGAGGCGGCAGAGACCGATCTTGAACTGGGCGTCCTCACGCAGTGACCCTTTCGGGAAGCGGTTCAGATACTCCTCGAACCGCGCGGTCGCGTCGACATACCGGCCGGCTTTCATCAGAACCTCGCCTGCGCGGAAGGCTGCCTGGGAAGCAAGATCGTTTGAGCCCTTTCCGATGGTGGTGAACGCCTCGAGGGCGTCTGCATGCAGCCCCGTCTGATAGGCGATTTCACCAAGCTGGAACAGGGCGTCCATCCGGGCCGAGCCCTGCGGATAATCCTTGATCAGGCGCTCGAACGACTCCTTCGCGGAAGCGATGTTGCCGAGATTGAAGTAACACTCGCCCGTCCGGTACAGGGCTTTTTCGCGGAGTTCCGGGGTTGTCTCGCGGCGAAGGAGAGGGGACAGGTCGTCGAGCGCCTCACGGTAGTTGCCGAGCGAAATGCGGACGAGGGCGGACTGGTAGCGGGCGTCCTCGCTGCGGCGATGCTTGGGATGCGCCTTGATGAACGCCTGAAAGGCCGAGAGGCTGTCCTTGAACTCGCCGAGGCGCGAGAGAGCAAGGCCATACATATACTGCATCTCGAGCGCTTTTTCTTCGCTCAGGATGATCGATGCTTTTTTCATCCAGGCCGCCGCATCTCGATATCTGTGAAGATTCATCAGCAGTTCGACGAGATTCTCGACCGACTCGGCTCTGACGACGGCCGAAGGATCTTCGGCCAGACGCTCGAGAATTCCGACGGCGGATTCGGGCTTTCCGCTCTTGATGTGACACCAAGCGAGGGAATACGCCGCCTTGTCCTTGATTTCCTTCGGGGCCGATGCCGTTGCGATCTCCTGATACTGCACGATCGCTTCCGGGAAATTCTTGTGACGGAAATAGGCTTCGGCGAGGTAGAACATGACCCCGGGCTTCTGGGCTGCCCCGGACAGGGGCAGGGCTTCCCGGAAATGGGTGATCGCCGCGTCGTAGAGACTCTGGTTGAACCGGATGATACCGGACTGAAGATGGGCTTCCTGGCGCTGGGCGTCGGTGAGGTCCTTTCCGAGCAGGAGCCCTTCATACAGGTCGGCGGCCTTGCCTTGGTCCATGCCGTATTTGACCATCAGAAAGCCGGATTTGAGGCGCGAATCGACGAACAGACCGCGATCTTTTGAAGAGACGCGCGAGAAGGCTTCGATGGCCGATTTGGGATTGTTATCGCGCGCGTGCGCCCAGCCGAGGCCATAGGCGGCCCGGCTGAAAAACGCGCTCTGGGGATAGTCTTTCACAATCTGGGTATACAGCGCGATTGCGGGCGTGTATTTCTTGAGGCGGTAGTTGCACTCGGCCTGCCAGAAAAGAGCCCCGTCGCGGTTCGAAAACGGTGTCGGATCGGAATTGATTTTCGCGAGCACGTGGTTGGCCTCTTCATACAGCTCCCGCTGGACGAGCCCGAGGGCGTATTTATACTGTTGGACGGCTTCAGGGGTATCCCGTGCGGGGGCCGCGGAGGCCGGAACTGCAGAAAGGGAAGAGACGGAGATCAGAAGGAGAAGGATAAACGCCGGTTTCCGCAGTGTTCGTGCAATTGTCATCGCGATGTCACGCCTTTTTGTCGGTATTGTTTTCGGATTTGTCCTCGTCATCCGTGAGACCGCTCTGGGCCTTCTTGAACTCACGTATGCCCCTGCCGATCGCCTTGCCGATCTCGGGAAGCTTTCCGGGGCCGAACAGAATGAGGATGATGATGAGGATGACGATCAGCTCCGATAAATTGAGACCCATATATTTCTCCTTCTCGCGCCGCCGCGCGGCTTGCGTGCGGATGCCGGGAAAAGCTCTTGCAAGGCAGTACGGCGCATTGTAACATGGTCGCCCGACTCATACAAGGGAGGCCCGCCGACCCGCCAGCGGCGGACCGTGCCGCGCAACCAGGCCACGACACGCGGTTGCATGCTTCGTGCAAAGCGGAGCGACTCATCATGACGGAGGAGATTCGACATGCGACGTTTCCCGTTTGCACTCATGCTGACGGTGGTTTGCATCATCTGCTGGAGCGCCGCATCAACAGCCGGAAATGCGGACCCCGCCTCGGGAACGGCAGCCGCTGGTTCGCCCGACCGGGAAGCCGTCGTCGCGTCCGTCGCTTCTGAATCCGTTATCCTCGCGACCCAGTCACAGGAAGTCGCGGACCGCGAATTGTCCACGTATCAGCTCACGGCGGTTGCTGTCGGAATGCGCATCGACCGCGCAAAACTCCGTGCATCCCAGGTCGCATCGGCCACGCTCGAGACGGATGAACTGATAGATCTCGAGGCGGAACGGGGCGTTCTGGAAGGGATGCTCCGCTCTCATGCGGAACCCGGCGACCGGACCGTCGCAAAAAACCGGCTCGAATCGGCCCGTCTCGATCAGAAACTGATGCAGTCGCGTGCAAGCATCATGCAGTCGCGATTGGCCGGTCTCGAGACAGAGCAGCAGCGCTTGAACAAGGAATACGATGCATCGCAGGAAGAGGTGGCCGAGTCCGTAAGACTGAGAGAGGTGCTCGAAAAGCGCCGGGCCATTCTCGACCATGCCGAAGACCAGGTTCTCGCCCCGGATCTCCGGCAACTCAAGAAAGATGCGATTTCGGAGCTGATCGAGACTCGGAAGGCGTTCGAAGGCCTGCTGACCGCTATTCTCGACGGTGTCGCGAAACGCCGTGATCTCCTCGAGGTGCAGATCCGGGCCGGAAGGTCTGCGGAATCGCTGTATCGGGAGTTCACCGAGAAGATCGCAGCCGTCATCAGGAAGTTGGAGGAATCCATTCGGCGGATGAACATGGAATCGGCGGCCCAGCAAGCGAAAGCAGCCGCCGACGCGGCGAGACGGGAGATCGAAACCGTTGATAATAAACTAGAAAATATAGATAAAGACCTCGTTTCCGACAAGACGGCCAGCTCGACGAGTATTTCGCTGAAGGCAGAGCTGGTTGCGAGGCGAGATCATCTCCTTTCTCAAAAGGACGCCCTGACCGAACGGGTCAGGTATCACGAACTTCGCGGGAAGAGCGCCCAGGACATCGCCCAGTTCGAAGAGATCGAAACCGGGGCGAGGGCGGGGGAGGTTGCGTCGGGGCAGGTGCTCGCCGTCGGGATGAAAGAATGGATTCCGCGGATCGAGTATTCCCTGGTCGAATACCAGAATGAAAAGCGGCTGGTCGAGAAGCGCCTCGAGCTGATGACGTCGACGCGCCTCATGATCGACCGTCTCCTGGCCGAAAAGCCTGATCCCGTGAAAAAAGAGGAGATCAAATACAAAAAACTGCAGCTGGCCCAGATCCAGGCCGCCATTCAGACGCTGGGCGAGCAGATATCTCTTTACGATTCCCTGATCAAAAGCGCATTTTCCGCCAAGCAGATCGTCCAGCGGGCCATCGAGTCGGAGATGGAGCGCAACCTGTTCGCCAGACTCAAATTCAGACCTCGCCCCGCCATCTGGAAAACCGTTCTGCGCGATCTTTCCGCGCTCCCGGCGGCTCTCTCGTCGAAACTGGCTGTCCTGTCCGGCCTGCTCGGCATCGGCCTTCTCGCCCAGGTGCTGTTCACCCTCATCGTCGGTATCGGGGCGTGTTGGGCCCTCGGCCGGATGCGCGGTGACCTCCCGTCCGTCGATGAACGGCATACCCTGTTCCAGTGGCTGAAACGGAACAGGCATGCCCTGGCGGCGGTGGCGATCCTCGTCGCCCTTGGAGGCCAGATCGAGCCCCTGATCGCTCTCGGAATCGTTCCGGCCGTTCTGCTCGGCGCGATTCTCGTCGGGAGATTCATCGAACAGGTTCTGCTCAAGTTTCTGCCGGAGAAGCACATTCTGCGGATCGCCTTTTCCCGAATAACCGGCATTCTTCTTCTCGGCATCCCGCCGAGCGCGCTCATGCGCTGGTTCGAGGTGTATCCGGAGATTGTTTTCGTCGTCGGCCTGATCTGCAAGATCGCGCTCGTCTGGCCGTTCGTCTCCGTCATCAAAGGCGCCAACGCCTTCTACGGCCTGATGCAGTATCACTTCGACCTCAAACCGGACTCGAGACTGCTGCGGCTGACGGTCCTCGCCTACAAGTTCATTTCGGTGCTCAACCTCGTCTGCCTGCTGACGGCCCTGTACGGGTATGAGAACCTCGCCCTGTTCGTCTTCAGGCGCAACCTCGAAGCGTTCGGCATCATCATGCTCGTCGCCGTCGGAAAGCCGATGGCTGAGCGGCTCTCGGTGATCCTGTTCGATCCCGACCACGGTGCCGCCACGGCGTATGTGGGACGGGAGCGGGCCCAGTTCCTCCTTTTCCTCGGGAAAAAGACCATCAGGCTGTTCGTCTACCTCGTCGCCGTTCTCGCCGCTGCATCGTTCGTCGGCATCACGACGGACTCCTTCGCGGTGCGGCTTGTTGTCAACTGGTTCGTCGGCCAGAGCGACTGGCTCGTCGCAAGAATAATACGTATTATTATAATAATAGCGGCGATACTTCTCGTTCTCAAATTCGTCCAGACGCTCGGGGAAAGCGTCATCGAGTATGTCAAAAACGAATCGCGATCGAGCCTGACCGAGAACGAACGCCGTGCGTCGACGCTGGTGCAGATCCTCAACACGAGCGCCCGGGTGGTCCTCTTCTGCATTGGTGGCATCATGATCCTGCGAGAGCTCGGAATGGACATCACTCCGCTGCTGACCGGCGCCGGAATCGTCGGCGTGGCGATCGGCTTCGGTAGCCAGAGCCTGGTGAAGGACTTTTTCGCGGGATTTTTCATCCTCGTCGAGAACCAGTTCAGGGTGGGGGATGTCATCGAGATCGGTGGCCGGGCCGGCGTCGTGGAGCGGATCAATTTGAAGACGACGGTCCTCCGGGCGACCGACGGAAGCGTCTTCATCATTCCGAACGGCGAGATCACCTCGGTGAAGAACATGACCTACGCCTGGTCGAGAGCCGTTCTCGATATCGGCGTGGCATACGAGACGGACCTCGACAAGGCGCTCGGGATCCTGCAGAAGGTCGGCGACGAGCTCGCCGCCGACCCGGCGCTGTCGGCCGACATCTGGGGACGACCGGAAGTCCTGGGCGTCGAGAATATCGACAACGCCGCGATCGTCCTGAGAATGCTTGTCAAAACGCGACCCCTCACGCAGTGGCAGATGTCCCGCATCTTCCGCAAGAAGATCAAGGAAGCCTTCGACCTGGCTGGTATCGAAATGCCGTTTCCGCAACGGGTCGTCACGCTCAAGGCAGATCCGGAACTGCTCAAACACCTCAGAGGGGTCGAAAAACAGAGCGACTGACCACTTCCTCCGCCCATCGAAGACAAAGCAGGCCGGTCGCATGCGACCGGCCTGCCGTTTTCGCGGAGGGAACCGCTCAAATCATGTGCTGCAGGAAATACCAGGCGATGAAGCCGACCGCCAGGGTTGCAATCGTCTTGACGATGATCGAAGAGACGACATTCTCCTGCGAGTCGAAGGTGGATTTGGTTTCGGGAGTCGAGGTGGTTTTTTCGGGCGTCATGATCGTTGTTTCCTTTCTATACCTGTCATACTGCAAAAACCGTTCGAAACGTGTCGGGAACCGGTGATGATGACAGGGCGATCAATGATCCGCGCGAGCGAGCCTGACGACGGTCATGCCGCATTCGGGCGGCAGACCATGGGAAAAAAGCCAGGGGAAACCGGAACGTTCAGGGATGATCTTTCCGGTAGCGGGGGACATGGCTGGAGAAGGCTGGAAATCACTGGATGGAGGATGTTTAAGAGCCGGGTGTCGCCAATCCGGACGGATAAACCCGGTATTCTCGCCTTCCTGCACAGGTAGGGCCGAAACCGTGCCTGAAGAGTCGTTCTTGAACGAGGGCTTCGCGAACGGATTTCCGGCGACGAGAACGGCGGGGCCTGCGAAACCCACGGATGGAGTCAGCAGGCCCAGCACGATAAGGAGGACGAGGATACGTTGCATAAAGAGAACATACAGGTGTTTCCATCGAAATTCAACATGCCGGCGGGCAATCCGATGCGGAAAGGGATCGTTGACAATCGATGAGGAGGTGGGATACCCTCAAACCATGCGTACATCGAGACTTTTATCGCTTTTTCTTGCTTTGCTGATGGTGTTCGGTGCCGGATTCCCGAGCGCGCTTCAGGCGCAGCAGATAGACGATCTCAGCACCCTGGCTGACGATATTCCCGAACCTCCGGGGGCGGGTCAGGAACTCCCATCGCCGGTTCCGATGATCTACGAGTTTGTCGGAGGCATGATGGCGGGCGAGTTCGACAAGTGCCTGGCGAACTTCGACGTGAAGACGTTTTTGGCTCTCATGTTCGACTCAAAGAAGCTCAAATACATGAATCCCTCCGAATATGGCGAGTTGTATTCCTACCAGCTCCAGTCGCAGAGAAACGAGTTTCGGTTTCTGGCGAAAATCATGTATAGACTGGCGAAGGATGCGAAGTTCAACTATTCCAATCCCCGGTTTCGCGGCAAGACGCAGTGCAAGGTGAACGTCCAGCTCCGCACGACGAAGGGGACGTTCGAATTCGTCGTCTATTGCCGGTTCTTCGGCGACCGCTGGATCGTGTACGACTACTCCCTGAACGGGAAGCGGTATTCCGAAACCTTCAAGGCCGCCCTCGCGAACGTGAAAATCGATGATTACCTCCGCCAGCTCCGGCCCTTCTACGACGAGGACATGCGCTATCGCCAGCTCAAGAGCGATGCGTTCGGAGTGAGCCTGAAAGTGCCGGAATATGTCAATATCCGCGACAAGGTCAGCCCGTCGATCCTGTATTCCATTTCCGGCCTCGACGGCAAGCTGCTGATCCATATCCAGGCGGCGACGTATTCCACCCCGCAGACGCTGAAGCAGGTGGCAGCCGAAATCAAACGCAGCATCATGCCCTTCAATCCGAAGCTGTATGACCAGTGGCGCACCGACATCGCCGGCGTCGATATCGGCCATATTCTTTTCCGGTTCGTCAAGAACGGAAAAACGCTCTATACCCACATGATCATCATCCCAATGGGACAGAAGCTCGTCGTCATCAACTTTTATCACAGTTCTCTCCAGTTGATGAAGCACTACTCGACCATCCGCGACAAGATCTTCGAAAGCCTCAGCCTCCCGAAAATCGAAGCGATGGGCGGCGACCTGAGCATCCCCTCGGAAGACGCGACGCTTCCGTCCGGCACGACGCAGCCGAGCGAACTCCCGGGGTACGACAATCAAGCCCCGTCGAGCCCCCCTGTCGAAGAAATTCCGCCGCCGCCGCCGGGCGAAGAGGGAACCCTCGTTCCCGACACCGGATTGCCCCCCGACACGTCCGAGGAACCGCCGCCGCCATCCGACGAAACCGGCGAGGTTCCACCACCCCCGCCCTCGGATGAAGAAATTCCGCCGCCGCCTCCTCCGGAAGACGAGAGCGAGGTTCCGCCTCCACCCCCGCCTGAAGACGGCAGTGAAGTCCCGCCGCCGCCCGATGAAGCAGCTTCACCGCCGGCAAATGAAGGCGAGCAGTCTCCCGCCGATCTGCATGGCGGCGAGGAGGCCCCTCCGCCTCCGCCACCGGATGACAGCGGAGATGTTCCGCCCGCTGACAACGGCTCGGATGTTTCCTTCTGAACCGAATGCCCGAAAAAGAGCCCGCCGGTATCGGCGGGCTCTTTTCGAAGGCTCCCGAGATTATTCGCCCGGATCCAGGAGGTCGACCAGGAGTTCCCAGTCCTCGAGAAATATGCCGGACGTCTTCCGGTTCGATATGCTTCCATCATGTCCGATGGCGGTATCTACGCCGGCACTGGCCCCGTCTCCGGTCGTGCCGCCGAGGGAAATCCATCGGCCGAACGGGACCTCGAGCCTGCTCAGAATGGTCGATGTTCGGATTTCCGGCCCGGTTGCGGCCCGGACTTCGATGATCGCGGTCCCGCTTGCGGATGCGCGAACGCCCTTGATCTCGACGCCCTGACGATGGCGTATGACCGCCGTCTCGGGACCCCACGGCGTGTCCATGGGTTCAAAGCGCAGCAGGTCGTCGGCGATGAGATGCCAGCTTCCCTCCATCCCGGTGACCGTCCGCGTTTCCGAAAGGGTGTTTCTGTCCTGCTTTGTTTCGAATCGCCCCGTTCCTCCGCGTCGGGAGGAAACGCGGAATTCCCGCTTTGTCTCCGTTCCGCGCTCACGCCGTTTCACCGTGAACCGGAATGTTGCCGGTTTCCGGTCGAGCTGAGACAGGAGCACAGCGGCTTCGTTCAAGTCGTCATCGGTATCGGCACCGATGACGACGGCATTGATCGAAGAGACCGACGCGAACCGCATCCGTTCGCCGAATATCTGCTGGAGCGTGTCGCAGACTTCATCAGCGCCGCGTGTGCGGATGCGGACGACGCGCGTCGCGGATTCGACTGTCGTGCAGAATAGAAGAAAAACAATAATATATAATATATATCTATTATTTGATTTCACTGCCGATCCTCCCTTCGGGGCTCGAGATATCGGACGGCATGGCGTCGATCGCGCCGGCCGAGCCGTCGCGGCGGTAATCACCGACCGCGATGAATCCTGAAGAGGCGACGCCGACAGCCGAAACGAGCCCGAAAAAGTCCGAGCCCGCCGGTTTGATGCTGCACGAAGGAAAGGCGGAGGCGATGGACGGATCCAGGGGAGTGGGCGACCACTCGACGAGGAGCTGGCGCTGGTCCGAAATGTGGTATCTCGGTGACATGATCGCTTCCTGGAGTGTTGCTTCATCGTGCAAAAGGGCATCGAGGATCAGGACGAGATTGGAGACGATCCTTCCCGCGCCGGCGCCTCCAATCGCGAGAATCGGCTTGCTTCCGCGAAGAACGATCAGGGGCGACTTCGTCGAGATCGGCCCGGCATCCTTCGGATACCCTGCGGGATAGGTGAAATACGATTTCCCGAAATTGGCGAGTTCGTTGTTGTAAAAGAAGCCGAGCGGGGAATACTCGCCCGTGCCGAAATGGGTTCCGAGGGTGAGCGTCATGGAGACGATCATGCCGTGACCGTCCCAGACGACGAGATGCGTCGTTTCCCCCGGGGCCTCATTTGCGGCGGTGGAGGAAGGAGCGTCGTCTTCCACTGGGCGAGGTCGGGGAGTCTCGCTCGGGCCACGAAGGAAACGCCCGGGAGAACCGACAGAATCTGCAAGGGAACCTGTCATACGGCTCAAAAGTCGTTCGAGCAGGAGGAGCCGATCGCCGGGGGCAAGCCGGGAACCTGACTGCCGCTCGGCTTCGAAAATCGTCCTGACGCCTGACATGACGACGATCGACGAGCAGGGCGGAGGAGGTCCAACGAGCGTGTATGACCCCATGGTGATGGAGACCGGCTGAGAGACGCGTGGCGCGAAACTTGATATGTCATGAGCAGTATATAATGAGCCGCGCGCTGACAGGTCCGATGTCAGAAGGCGGGAAAGAGCGCCGGAATAGAGATCGGATGCGCCGTGTGACGCCAGACGTTCGAGGGTGACAGCCAGCTCTGGCTGGCGGAGGATTTCACCCGCGCGAAGGGGCCTGCCTTCGGGGGCGAAGGTTTTCTGGGCCTGCGGATCCCGGAACAGCCGGAGTTTTTCCTCGATTCTTCGCTCGAGATACGCGGACACGGGAAAACCGTCGCGCGATGCCGATATCGCCGGGGCCAACACCTCTGCCGGGGGCTTCGAGCCGTATCTTCGAAGCATGCCAAGCAAGAGCGCCGGTTCGGCCGGGATTCCGATCGTCGATGTTCCGTTCAGGCCGGCGGCGGGCTTCCTGCTCGAGGCATCCCACGATTCGTATTTCCCTCCGGGCAGCTTCAGGACGGCGAAGCCGTCGCCGCCGATGCCGGAGTTCGACGGGTCGACGACGGCAAGCATGAATCCGGCGGCGACAGCCGCATCGACGGCGTTGCCGCCGCGGGCAAGCATTTCGAGAGCGGCGCGAGATGCCAGTTCGTGGCCCGAGGATACGGCTCCGTGATGCCCCATCGCGAGAAATTCTCTCGCTGTCAGAAGATTACAGGCCGCGAGGAAGGAAAAGAGGAGAAGCGCGAGAGAATGGCGTTTCATACGAGTTCATATGCCTCGATTTTCTGGGTTTTTCCCTTCACTTCCTTGAACGGAAGTTTTCTTGTCAGGGTTCCGTGTGGCGCGAGGTCGCGAACCGATCGTGCCAGAACGATCCGGTGGCCTCCGGTCGTGTGGGCGAGCACGGACAGACGGGCGGCAAGATTGACGGGATCACCGATGACGGTGTGATCGAGCCGTTCCCCCGCACCGATGACGCCAGAGAGAACAGAGCCGGTATTCATACCGATTGCCGTATCCAGCAATACACCGGTTTTGGCCAGCTCGGGTCCGATGCCGTGGGCGATCTGCAGAGCAGCCGCCACCGCCGCGGCGGCGCCGCCCATCTCGTCGTGTCTGAACACGACCATTACCTTGTCGATGATGATTTTGTCGATCTCTCCGCCGTGGCGTGTGACCAGGGCGTCGATGACGCTCAGATGCGCCTGGAGAACGGAAAACACCTCGGCGGCGCCATGGGTGGTGGCGAACTCCTCGAACCCGACGAAGCTCGAAAAGAGGATCGTCACCTCGCATGAACGGGGTGTCCGTTTCGCATCGCCGCTTCTGATGACTTCGAGGACCGAGTCGGAGACGAACGACTTGAGAAGCAGGCCTTCCTGAAGGCCTTTGGCCATATGATTGAACGCCGTCGCGATCGAGCCGAACTCGTCACCCCGCGACGTATCGAGCCTGACATCGTAGCGGCCCTCTGATATGGCATTGATGCCGTGCTGGAGCTCCGAAAGAGGCAACAGGAAAAACACCCCGGCGATGATGCCCAGGAAGACGGAGCCTGCGACGACGGTAACGAGGCCGAACGCGGCGTTCCGCCCGAGGGCTTCGATGTTTTTCCCGATGGGTGCGGTGGAGCGCTGTCCGGCAATGACGCCGCGAAGATGTCGCGCGGGATACACCTCCTGGACGGGGTGGCCGGGATCGTCTGCGATCCTCCTGATGCTCTGCATCGTCTGGAATCCGGCGTTCAGCAGTTCATGGAGGCTTCCGAACCTGTCGAGTTCTTTCGTGAAGGAGGCCGGGGAAATCGTTCGCTCATGCTTGAAACCGCTCATCACCACGGTGCGGTCGGTTGGCCCCGGGGGTGGTGAACGGTCGAAAAATGCTTTCAGATATGGTCGGTCAAGGGCTCGGCAGCCCCAGACCCAGGTGAGGTTGACCTTCAGGCGAGGGGCGAAGGTCATCTGCGTGTCGATCGAAAAGTTGGACTCGTGGAGAAACTTGATTTCGAACAGCCGATCCGGGTTGAAGGCGACGCTGACATAGGTCGAAAGCCCGGCGAGGTTCATGAGAATATCCTGGAACGTTTCCTGTCTGACGGCGTCGGCGAGGGCGGCGCCTTCCGATTTTCTGTTTTCCAGTGCGGTTTCGACGCCGAGAACGTGAAGGCCGCGGATGAGCATATACTGAACGATCGGGTTGTCATCGACCGACGAGATCACGCGTGGAGGGCCGGCCTCGGGAAGGATCGTCTTTAGACTGTAGTTCCGGCCGTCGGAGACGACGACAAGGATCGTGTTCAGGACCCAGTCGTTGAGGCCGTTGAAGGCGCGAAAAAAACGCAAAAAATAGGTGACGATATCATTCGGGTCATCCGGAGCCCCACCGAATCGGTCGAACTGTGTGCGATGTTTCAGCGACCGGAGAAAGTTGGTGAATGAGGCGATGTGAGCCCGCTCTCCCTCGTCGATGTCGACGAGGTCCTGGTGCAGATCGCGCTGAAGAGCCGCTTTTTGTCCGCGTTCGGACTCGAAGATATATCGATTGATCATGACGCCTGCGCCGGTCAACGGAAGGAGTGCGACCGCGAGAAAGGAGGCGGGTAGGATTCGGCGCACGGTGAAACGGGGGCCACGCCCGAAGATGACGAGCTCTCCCGCGATGAAACTGCCGATGGAAGCGAGAAACAACAGAACGCCAAGAAGACAGACGGTGGTGAACGACCAGGGATCATCGATGGGGATGCGGCGGCAGACGAGCAGGCGGTATCCCGGAATGGCGTCGGGAGGGGCTGCGCAGACGACATACTCCCCGATTCTCACGGAATCGAATTGCGGTGACCGGAACCTGGGCGTTTCGATGAGGGTGCGCCGAAGCGTGGGATCTGCCTTCATGTATGGATTCGACAAAACCGGCAGGCCGGATGCCAGGGGAAGGAGCAGGGCATATTCGCCGGGGAAATCCCAGTTGTTGACTAGGTGCGCGGGCAAATGCGCCGTCATGTCCAGGCCGAGTGGGATCCAGAGGATCACGACGAGATCTGGGGCGAAACGCGAGTGAAACAAAACGTGCGTTTTCTCGGATGACCGGAAATAAAAGCCGTTGTCTCTCTGCAAGCGAATGGGGTCGATCGGAACCAGAAAGCCGAACCGGCGTTGAACGTAGTTTCGCACGTCTGCCGACATGCTGGCCGCCTTTCCTGCGATCGGAATCCCGGCTTCCTTGAAATGATCGATCTGGGCGAATTCGTCCGCGACGGGATCGAAGAGCCCGTGAGGTGAAGATGTGAATAGGCGCGTCGGCGAGTTTCCCACCCTCACGACATAGCACTCGTGCGGGGGAAGAACCGGCGCAATGCAGGCTGAATGGGCCGAAGCGAAGCGCTTCCGCAGCTCGTCGGTGGAATACGCCGTCGGATGTTTCCCGTCGAGCGCCGCTGCGAACATGCGCGTGACGGTCCGGTTCAGCTGGCTGGGGTAGGAAAACGAGACGGCCGAGCCATCTATATTCCATCTGATATATTTAATAGCCTCTTCGGCGCTTTCGATATCGCGGACCTGATGGTTCTGCCGAACGGCGAGCACGAACGCAACCGCCGGAAGGAAGAAAAGGGTCACGAACAGAAGAAAGCGTGTGATTCGGCTCGTCATACGGCGGTTTCTTTCGGGCCGATCACTTCGGAGGCCGGTTCCTGCGGAAATTCTTCAAGGAGATAGATGGCCGAAACCAGCTCGGCGGTGGCACGGTCGAGGATGATGCGGGTGTGACGCCCCGATTTCGACCGGTTTTCGAGAACTTCAGCCCGCCGTCGCGCCTCGCCGATGACGATGAAGTCACGCCTTCGTGCTCCTCCGAGGGACCCGGTCATCAGATCGCCGGTCGCAATGCCGATGCCGATCCCGTAGGGAAAGGTGCCGGCGGCAAGCCGGCGGCTGTTGATCTCGGAGGTGGCCGCGTTCATCTCGAGGGCGGCCGCGACGGCGGACGAAGCCCCCGCGTCTTGCGCCGGTGCGAAAAAGACCGCGACGACCGCATCGCCGATAAAACGGTCTACCCGCCCGCCGTGTCGCGCGATGGCTGCCGTCATCGCTTCCATGTGGGTGTTCAGGAGAGCCACGATCTCCGCCGGCGGATGGGATTCCGACATCGTGGTGAATGACCGGACGTCGGTGACGAGGACGGTTCCACGCGCCGACATGGCGAGCGAATTCAGGGCATCCGCGGTGTCGAAGGCTGAATCAATAGCGCCTGATACAAATTTTCCAAGTTCCCGCCGTTCGCGGAGGCCGGCGATCATCGCATCGAACGATGCGGTCACCCTGCCGATCTCGTCGGACCGCTCCAGGCCGGTTCCTCTGGAAATATTGCCGGTCGATACGAGCTTGAGCGTTTTTTCGACGGTCTCGAGGGGCGTGACGAGGTGCTCGGCTGTCAGGCGGCCCAGCATGAGCGCGATGAAGCCGAGCAGGAGAGCGAACAGCAGAAGAAGCCGCTTATAGCGGGCATCGGCCTCATACAGCTCGTCGAGTTCCCAGATGCTCCCGGTCACCATTGGGCCGAGGGTCCGACAGGGGGCGGAAACGGCGAGCAGGGGTCCGCGGCGAAGCGTGACCGGCGAATCTGAAATGGCCGAAGTATCCATGCACTCCTGAAGAAGACGCCCGGCGTCGGTATTCCAGTATCCCGCGTTTGGCGGGGGATACTGCGGCGTCACGCCCCCCGAGACCACATTGCCGCATGCGTATCTGGCTCGGTCCTGCAGGTTCAGTCTGCTGAGCCCGCGTACCAGAAAATTCTTCTGCGTCTCCATCGTCGAAGTATGGAGCAGGATATACGCACGGGGGGCACCTTCCCCGAAGAATATCTGGGTGACGTGAAGACCTATGTCCTCGGAGCCGATCGAGCTCATTTGACCGTATTCCATCAGGCTGTAGAATAACTGGTTGAAGGCGAGGATGCCAAAGCTTTCAAAGATCGTGCGCCAGCTTTTCTGGCTCTCCGTATCGAGCATGATGTCCGTCTTGATGAGAGTTTCAAGACCCGAGACGAGAGAATTATGCGTCAGATTGATCACGCCGGCGAAAAAATCCAGGTTTTCCGCCGAGCTGTTTTCGACGCCGCCGCGCCTGAAGGCTCGCCCTTTTCTGCCGGGTTGGAAAATCAGAACGTCTTCGAGCGGCTCCCCGGCGGCCTGGTAGATCGCAAAACACTCCGCGGCGGCGAGCTCGACCGAGTCGGAGCCGGCCGGAACCGAAGACGTGCCGGGGGAAACGGCGGGAGCGATGGTCGTGATATTCCGGATGAATCGTGGCGAAGAAAACGCTTTCTGGGCGCATCGGGAAAACTTGACCACGCTGTGCTGGCTCTGGATGTCGAGCGAATTGAGCGTGTCCACGGCATTCATTTCGACGGTGTCGATTGCTCGCTGGGTTTCGGAAGATATCTGGAGATATCCGAATGTGACGAGCATTCCGAGCGGAAGTGACGCGACGAGCAGGAAGAGGGTGCGGAACATGGCCCTGAGAGAGAGGGGGGGAGGCCGGCCGGAAGCTCCGACATAAGAGAAAACAAGGCCCCAGAAGAGAAGGAATACACTGCGATATGCCGTCAGAAGACCTGCGACAGGCGTTTGAACCGTCGGAACGGGAGCGATTGCAACCATGTCGTACGGCTGTTCCATGGAGAAATACTCACGAAACGTGTAAAAACCCTCGCATACGACCGTTCGTCCGCGTTGTACCCGAGGGAGGGCCTCGAAAAGACGGGCGAAGGATCTCGGGCGTTCACGAGCCAGACGCGCCGTTGTCCGGGGGAGAATCCGCCTGGGGGTTTCGCTTAACCCGGGGAGGGGAGCGAGAAGAGGATACAAGGGGTGGCCGGAGGAGCGTGCGGCGTGTTCGAGGGCAAACCGGAGCGGGAACGTTTCACGGATTTTCTTGAACGGCCAGATCACCATGACGCCGCCGATGACGTTTTTGCCGAAATTTATGGTCCTCCACAACACCATGCGGTTCTGTTCTTCATACCGGACCGGCGTGATACGTCCTTCGCGACCTGCGATCAGGCGAGGCGGCGACCAGGGACCGAAAATGAGCGAATTCTTTGATGAGACCGCTTTCAGGTGTTTTTGATCGACGGTTCCCGATTCGGAAGTTGCGCGATAAAAATCCATCAGATCGGCGAGAAGTTTCAGCTTCATCCGGGGAAGACTTTTGTGGGGAAAGGGAGCGAAACGACCGTCCGGAGCGATTCCGAACGAAATAAAAAGCGTATCCGCCGGCCTGTGGGACGGGGGATACGCTGTGAGAAACGCCCTTTCGGACATACTCGAATCGAAAAGAGATCCCGGGCGGGATCTCTTGGAGAGGTCGATGATGAGGTTCTCGAAATGAACACCCATCGATTCGAGTTGCGATTCAATTGTCTGCGACGCCCTGAGACGGTGAAGCGTCTGGCGCGCGAGACGATCCCATTCCTGCCGCATTCTGTCGGCCTGAACCTCGGAAAGGTGCCTTTCCGTATAGGTCAGAATGACCAGGATCAAGGCCGACAGAAGGAAGGGAGCGGCAAGAACGAAGAGCGCCTTGAGCCTGGAGGCCACTCAGGGCCTCACAGACTTCTCGGGGAAACGGTCATTTCCGGCCGGGGCGTCCTGCTTTCATTTTCTTGGCCGGAGCCTTCTTGGCAGGGGCCTTCTTGGCCGGAGCTTTCTTTGCCGCGGCTTTCTTGGCAGGGGCCTTCTTAGCCGGAGCCTTTTTGGCGGGGGCTTTCTTGCCCTTCACGGGAGCCGGTTTCTCGGCTTTTTTGACGGCCTGCTTGTGGGTCTGCGGGAAGAGGGGGGCGTCGTCCTCGTCCTTCGCGGCCTTCTTCTCGGCGGCGTGTTTCTGGACCATTTTGCGAAGCTCGTCGGCGGAGAGGAGAGCCTTGCCCTTGTGCGTGACGTGCTCGGCGTAGAAGGGGACGAACAGATCCTGGAGGTTTTTGAAGATCGCTTCGTCCTTCAGACCCTTGACGGCGCCGAGGACGATCTGGGATGCGTAGCCGAACGACAGAGTGAACATGCCGTTCATGATCTCCTGGAACTTTTCTTCACCGGGGATCGCCGAGGGGGCGAACATCGGGCACTTGCGGGCGCGCTCGCGGAGCCACTTGTGGAACACGGTCATCAGCTTACCGGACTGGGCCTGCTCGAAGAACAGGGCCTTGAACAGGTTCGGCTTGTCGCGGCCGAGAATGCACATCGCCATGGCGACGTCGCCGACGATGTTGTTGCCGCGGGGCTTGCGGGCTTCGGCGACGAGGTGTTCGAGGGCCGCTTTGATGGTTTCGTTGCGGAGGTCGTTGATGGTGCGGAAGATCCAGAAGATCGGCATCGTGGAACAACCGACTTCGTTGGCGACACTGACGGCGGTGACCGAAGGAAGACCTTCGCGCTCGAGAACGGCATAGGAACCCTTTAGGATGTCTTCATAACCGAACATGGTACGACGGGGCATCTGTGGTACTCCTGTTTCTAGTGTTTGATCTTGGAGCAAATAATATCCGTTAAGACATTACGCCCGACGAACCAATAATATAGTACGCTTTTAAGAAGCGCAAGGGGAAATTTAAAATAATTAAAAAAATATTTGTATCCATCAAATCACGAGTCGGCGTCGACGCGTCGGTATCGGTCGAAAATGACATTTCGGCCGATTTATGTTACAGTTTTCCCGCGACGGCCGGACTCGATTCCGGCCGGTTCGGTGAAACCGTAGAAAATCGAGGGACTCATCCCTGGAGAAGGAGCATCACGTGTTTCGTATCGTAGAAAAGGAACAACTGGCGGCGGGCATCTCACGCCTTGTCTTCGAGGCCCCCCTGATCGCGAAGAAGCGCAAGGCCGGCAACTTCGTCATGCTGCGCGTCATGGAGGGCGGCGAGCGCATTCCGATCACGATCGCCGATTCCGACCCGGTGAAGGGGACCATCACCCTGTATGTCCAGGCGGTCGGAAAGACGACGAAGCTGTTGACGGCAAAAAATGCCGGCGATGAGATTCCGGATCTCGTCGGCCCCCTTGGCGAGCCCACCCATATCGAGAATTTCGGTACCGTCGTCTGCATCGGCGGCGGGGTCGGCACGGCCGAAATCTACCCGATCGCGAAGGCCCTCAGAGATGCCGGCAATCACGTCATCGGCATCGTCGGAGCCCGTAACAAGGACCTGCTCATTCTCGAACGGGAAATGCGGTCGATATGTAGTGAGTATTATATAACAACCGACGACGGCTCCGCGGGAATGAAGGGGTTCGTCTCAGATCGCCTCAAGCAGATCATCGACGGCGGGACGAAAGTCAGCTGTGTCTACGCGGTCGGCCCGATCCCGATGATGAAGGTCTGTTCGAATGTAACGAAACCCTACGGTATCAAAACCTACGTCAGCCTGAACCCGCTCATGGTGGATGGCACGGGGATGTGCGGCGGCTGTCGGGTCACGGTCGGCGGAAAGATGAAGTTCGCCTGTGTCGACGGCCCCGAGTTCGACGGCCACCAGGTCGATTTCGACGAACTGATCATGCGGAACCGCACATACGGCGACATGGAGAAACAGTCGCTGTCCGACCACGAATGCAGGCTGCAGAAAGCGGCCGGCGCCCTGACCGGAGGCAAGTGACAATGTCAGCGAACACCCTCACCCCCCAGCAGCGAATGGCCCTTCCCCGGCAGAAACCCCTCGAACAGGATCCCAAGGCTCGCAGCCGCAACTTCCAGGAAGTCTGTTTCGGCTTCGACGAGACGCGCGCCCGCGAAGAGGCGAACCGCTGCCTCGAGTGTAAAAACGCGCTCTGCGTGAAGGGCTGCCCTGTCGGCGTCAACATTCCTGCGTTCATCGCGAAAATCGTCGAGAAGGACTACGTCGGCGCGGTACAGAAAATCCGCGAACAGAATTACCTGCCGGCGGTCTGCGGCCGCGTCTGCCCCCAGGAAATGCAGTGCGAGGCCCAATGCGTGCTCGGAAAGAAGCATGAACCCGTGTCGATCGGCAAGCTCGAACGGTTCGTGGCCGATTACGAGATGCAGAACAACCTGTTCAAAAGCCCCGTCATCATGAACCGGCTCGAGCGAAAGGTCGCGGTCGTGGGTTCCGGGCCCGCCGGGCTGACCTGCGCCGCCGAGCTCGCGAAGCTCGGATACCAGGTGACGGTATTCGAGGCGCTCCACGCCGTCGGCGGCGTTCTCCGGTACGGTATTCCCGAGTTCCGTCTGCCGAAGGCGATTCTCGACACCGAAATGGAACGCATCAAGGCCCTTGGCGTCAAGGTCGTGCTCAACTTCGTCGTTGGCCGAACCGCGACCCTCGACGAGCTGTGCAACGAGATGGGGTACGAGGCCATCTTCCTCGGAACGGGCGCCGGCACCCCCAAGTTCCTCGACATTCCCGGTGAGAGCCTGAGTGGTGTCTATTCAGCCAATGAATTCCTGACCCGCGTCAACCTCATGAAAGCCTACGGGTTCCCGGAATCCGATACGCCGATCAGGATCGGAAAACGCGTCGCCGTCTGTGGCGGCGGAAACACCGCCATGGATGCCGTCCGAACCTCCATGAGGCTCGGCGCGGAAAAGGCCTACCTCATCTATCGCCGCACCCGGGCCGAAATGCCCGCCCGCGTCGAGGAGATCATGCACGCGGAAGAGGAAGGCATCGAGTTCATGTTCATGACCAACCCGCTCGAAGTTCTCGGCGACGACAAAAACTGGGTCAAAGGCCTCAGGCTCCAGAAGATGGAAATGGGCGAGCCCGATGCCTCGGGGCGCCGCAAACCCGTTCCCGTCAAGGGGTCGGAGTTCGTGCTCGAGGTCGAAACCCTCGTCGAGGCCATCGGCCAGGCGCCGAATCCGATCATTCAAGCCACGACGCCGGGCCTGAACGTGACGAAATGGGGAACCGTCGTCGTCGACGAACGCATGACCACCAGTCGGCCCAACGTATACGCCGGCGGCGACCTGATCACCGGCGGCTCGAAGGTCATTCTCGCCATGCAGGACGGCCAGAAGGCGGCTTCCTCGATCCACGAATACCTCCAGGCTCACCCTAAAAAATAATCCATAGTATATATATCCCGGGTTCGCTCGGGCGCGCCGTGGCGTGCCTTTGCGAACCCGGGATTGCGTTCGGGGGAAAATGTTTTGACCGAATCGGGTAATGGTGTTATCATTCGTCCGTCGTTCTCGTGAAAAATGGAACGATCAACAAGGAATCAAGGAACTGGAGGAATTGGTGATGGCTGACAAGTCGTTCAACGCGTTTGAATTGGCCCAGGGACAGTTCGATGACGCTGCCAAGGAAATGGGGCTCGACCAGGGAACCCGTGACCTTCTCCGCAATGTCGACCGGGAATATCATTTCAATATCCCCGTCCACATGGACGACGGCACCGTGAAAGTGTTCCGTGGCTTCCGCTGCCAGCACAACGACGCGCGCGGCCCGTGCAAGGGCGGCATCCGCTTCCATCCGCAGGAAACCATCGACACCATCCGCGCCCTCTCGATGTGGATGACCTGGAAATGTTCCGTCGTCGACATTCCTCTCGGCGGCGGCAAGGGCGGCGTCATTTGCGATCCGCACAACCTGTCGATGCGCGAACAAGAGCAGATCTGCCGCGGCTGGGTCCGCCAGATCGCCCGCAATGTCGGCCCCGTCCAGGACGTTCCGGCCCCCGACGTCATGACCAGCGGTCAGCATATGATCTGGATGCTCGACGAGTATGAACGACTGTTGAACGGGAAGTTCCCCGGCTTCATCACCGGCAAGCCCGTCGGCGTCGGCGGCTCCCTCGGCCGCACCGAAGCCACCGGCTACGGCGTCATCTACTCCGTTCGCGAGGCAATGAAGGAACTCGGGATCGACATCAAGACCGCTACCTGCTCCATCCAGGGTTCCGGCAACGTCGCCCAGTATGCCGTCGACATGTTCACCCAGCTTGGCGGCAAGGTCATCGCCATCGCTTGCTGGGACAACCACGACAAGAAAGCCTACACCTATCGCTGCGCCGGCGGTATCGAGTTCAAGAAGCTCATGGACGCCGTCGACAAGTTCGGCACCATCAACCAGGAAAAGGCCAAGTCCTACGGCTGGGAAAAACTCGACGGCGGCGCCTGGATCGAGCAGGACGTCACGGTTCTGATTCCGGCCGCCCAGGAAGGCCAGATCACCGAAGCCAACGTCGGCAAGATCAAGCCTTCCGTCAAGATTCTCGCCGAAGCCGCCAACGGCCCCACCACCAAGGAAGCCGACAAGGTCATCGAGAAGAGCGGCATTTTCCTGATCCCCGACTTCCTCTGCAACGCCGGCGGCGTCACCTGCAGCTATTTCGAGCAGGTCCAGTGCAACATGAACTACTTCTGGGAGAAGGACGAAGTCCTCACCAAGCTCGACACCAAGATGACCAACGCCTTCAAGGCCGTCTCGGCCCTGGCTCGCGACAAGAAAGTCTACATGCGCAAGGCCGCCTACATGATCGCGATCGAGCGCGTCGCCAAGTCCTGCAAGCTCCGCGGCTGGGTGTGATCGCACCGTTCCGTTCGTAACCACATCGGGGGCTTCGGCCCCCGATGTTTTCGTAGGCGCGCAATGCTTGCGCGCCTACGCCGTTTGAGGCACCATTTCGATCCATGACACCGACCACCGTTCACGTCGCCGAGGCCCTGCGGCACCCCTGGGCAGCGGGCATCATCTTTGCCTTCACCTTCGTCCTCGTCTCGTTCCGCCAGATGCGGCTTTTGCCGATCGGCCGACCGTCCGGAGCCCTTCTGGGCGCGGTTCTCATGGTGCTTTTTGGCGTGATGACCCCGGAAGAGGCGTATCAGCAGGTGAACTGGGACACGATCTGCCTGCTGCTTGGGATGATGATCGTCGCTGAACACCTGCGCGATGCGGGTCTGTTCGAGCGGCTGACGCGGCGTCTCGGGGTGATGGGGTCCCCTTTCACCCTGCTCGTGACGATCTCGGTTTCGGCAGCGCTTTTGTCGGCCCTGCTCGTGAACGACACGATCTGCGTCGTGATGACGCCGCTGGTTCTGGCCGTTTGTGAGGCCCGGCGGCTGAACCCATTCCCGTACCTGATGGCGCTGGCGACGAGCTCGAACATCGGCTCGGCGCTCACGCTCACGGGAAACCCGCAGAACATGATCATCGGCACCGTCTCGAAGATGGACTACGGCCGCTTCATCATGCTGATGGCGCTGCCCGTGACGATCGCAATGGTGATCAACATCTACCTGCTGTGGCTGTACTACCGGAAGCGACTCGTAAACCCCGAAGCGGCCTCGGCGAAACGCTTCGAGGGCGAGATCCCGCACACGCGGCGGCTGAGCATCGGCCTTCTCGCCCTGGGAATCGCGTGCGCGGGCTTTTTCGCCGGATACTCGATGGCCTTTTCAGCCCTCGCCGGCGCCGCGCTCGTCATCACCCTCCACCGGAGAGACCCGAAACATATATTGGAACGTATAGAATGGTCGCTCCTGATGTTCTTCGCCTCGCTCTTCGTCGTGATCGGCGGCCTGAAAACAAGCGGCCTGACCACGCTCGGCACGACCTGGGCGCTGGGCTTCCTGACGGGGGACCTGACGTCCCAGGCCTGGACGTTTTCGGGCGTGACCCTCGTCGGCTCGAACCTGTTCTCGAACGTTCCCTTCGTCCTGCTCGCCTCGCAGGCGATCGGGAGACTTCCTGCCCAGGAGTTGTTCTGGTGCATTCTCGCGTATGTCAGCACCGTTGCCGGGAACCTGACGCTGTTCGGTTCCGTCGCGAACCTCATCGTCGCGGAATCCTCGAGGGACAGGTGCGAAATCGGCTTCGTCGCCTACGCGAGATTCGGCGTCGTTTCGACCCTGCTGACCCTGGCGACGGGAATCGGCATTCTCGTTGCAATTCTCCAATACTGAAATCGTCCCGTCTTGTGGTATCCTGACCGCGTCGGCGCTTCGCCGCCGGTACAACAACGTCGCTACACACATAGAGGTGCGTATGTCGAAAACCGTTCAAACCCTGTTTCTGGCCGCTGCGCTCGTATGTTCTCTCGCGCTCGTCACGCCGTCCCGGGCGACTGCCCACACGGCCGATCACTACAAGATCGCCATCGGAGCGCCGTTCGCGTTTTTCGATATCGAGGACATCTTCCACCAGCGCTGGGTGAGCACGTATCTGAGAGGCAGGCCGATCATCATCCTCACCGGCCACCGATACCAGCGCTACGAGATCCTGAAATGGGCAGAGTCCCTCAAGCGCGACTTCGGCGTCACCGGCGCCGCCCACCTGCTCTGGGTCGTCAACCTCCGGAGCGTTCCCTGGACGACGAGCCGCGGAACGGTCCTCAACCAGTGGAGAAGTTTCGGGGCCCCGATTCCCGTACTGACCGACTGGCACGGCACGATCGGAAAGGCGATGCGGATCGATTATAATGTACCAAATATCATCGCGATCGACGCCGACGGACGCCTGGCGATGCACGAGAAGCACACCTTCACCCCGGAGGTCTACGCTGCCGTCGCGACCCGTCTCCGCGCCCTGGTGACGTTCGCACCCGGCCTCGCCAAGCCCGCGACGCCGACCCCCATGGATCCTGCCATCCAGCCCACGGCCCCATCCGCGAACGGCGCTCCGGTCTACGCTCCCCCGCCGATGCCCGTGACCGGGAAAAAAGGCGAGTCCTACTGAGTGCCATTTTAATATATAAATATATATAAGGAAAAGGAGTTTCGAATGTCTCGTTCCCGATGGTTCGTTCTGCTGCTTCTCGTTGCCCTCGCTCTTCCCGCCTCCGCGGAAAAGCCGTTCCGGATCCTGGTGTCCGATGACGACGGCATCATGTCCGAGGGGATTCTCGAGCTGGTGCGGGCACTGGAAGAAGTCGGCGAAGTGACGGTCTGCGCCCCCGCAGACAACCAGTCGGCCATGGGCCACGCGCTGACGACCGATGGCCCGATCCAAATCGAGGAAGTGAAGCGTGAAGGGAAGTTCTTCGGCTACGGCATCAATGGAACCCCTGCCACTTCGGTCAAGGCCGGAATTGCCGGCGGCCTCGTTCCTGGAGCTCCTGACCTCGTCGTCTCGGGCATCAACGAAGGCTTCAACATCGGCCGCGTTGTCTACGTTTCGGGAACGTTCAATGCCGCCCAGGAAGGCGTCCTGTCCGGCATCCCCGGCATCGCCGTCTCGATCGAGCGCGGCAAGGACATGGATTACCGCATGGCCGCCGAGTTCACCCGCGACCTCGTGAAATCCCTCAAGGAAAAAGGCTTCCCCAAGGACATCGTGCTGAACGTGAACGTTCCCGCCTGCAAGCGCGAGGAGCTGAAGGGCGTCGCCGTCACGCACCTCTCCGAGTTCCAGTACCGCGAAACCTGGCTCAAGCGCAAGACCCCCTGGGGCAAGACCTACTTCTGGACCTCCATCAAGCGCCCCCCGTCCATCCCGGTCGAAGGCTCCGACTTCTGGGCCATGGAGGAAAACTACATCTCCGTCACCCCCGTCCCCCTGGTTCAGAACGACAACCGCGAACTGCGCGACCTCTCCCGCCTTAAACTGACCTTCGATGGCAACCTCATGAAATGATGACGTTGTCGTAAAAACAACGTAGGGGCGGGTTTCAAACCCGCCCCTACGTTGCAATAACGAGAACCTGATTTCGTATTCTGTATGAGCCTCGCGACGATATTCGCGGAGTAATATTATTCGGGGGCTTCGAGGTAGGTGTAGCCGTAGAGGCCGGAGCGGTAGATGGCGAGGAACTCCTTGCCTTCCTTCACGGTGAGCTTGCCTTCCTTGACCGAGGCGCTGACCCAGCTTTCCATCGTGCGGACGAGCTTCTTGGGGACGAACTGGACGTAGTCGAGGACGTCGGCGACGAGTTCGCCGTCGATGACCTTCTCGATCTCGTAGCCGCCGTCGGGGGTGATGACGACGTGGGCGACGTTCGTGTCGCCGAACAGGTTGTGCAGGTCGCCCAGGATCTCCTGGTAGGCGCCGATCATGAAGACGCCGAGGTAATAGGGGTGGTTTTCCTTGATCTGGTGGACCGGCAGGGTGGAGGAGAAGGTGCGGGTGCCGATGAAATGGTCGATCTTGCCGTCGGAGTCGCAGGTGATGTCCTGCAGGGTCGCCTCTTTCGTGGGCTTCTCGTTCAGCCGCTGGATTGGCATGATCGGGAACAGCTGGTCGATGGCCCAGGCGTCGGGCAGCGACTGGAACAGCGAGAAATTGCAGAAATACTTGTCGGCGAGCATCTTTGGCAGCGGTTTCAGTTCGTCGGGAAGGTGCTTGAGGTCTTTCGACAGCTCCATGACCTCGTAGGCGATCGACCAGTAGAGCCGCTCGACGAGGGCGCGCGTGCGCAGGTCGACCATGCCGAGGCTGAACAGGTCGAGGGCTTCTTCCCTGAGTTGCTGGGCGTCATGCCATGCCTCGTGCATGTTGCGCTGGTTCAGGTGCTTGTACAGCTCGTGCAGCTCGCGGACGAGCTCGTGGTCCTTCGCGGTGATCTTATGGTTGTTGCCCTCGAAGGTCGGCGGGCTGCTCGTCTCGAGAACATTGAACACCAGCACCGAATGATACGCCGTCAAAGCCCGGCCGGACTCGGTGATCAGCGAGGGGTGGGGGAGGCCGTTCTTGTCGGCGGCATCCTGCAGCAGGGAAACGGCGTCGTTCGCATACTCCTGGAGCGCGTAGTTGACGCTGCTCGAGATCGTCGTGTGGGAGCCGTCGTAATCGACCCCGAGGCCGCCCCCGATGTCGACGAACTCGATGTCGCACCCGAGTTTGCGCATCTGCACGTAGAACTGCGCGACCTCGCGGAGGCCGGCCTTGATCTTGCGGATATTCGTGATCTGGCTGCCGAGGTGGAAGTGGAGAAGCTTGGCGCAGTCGAGCATCTCGGCTTCGGTCAGCAGGGCCAGGGCGTCGAGCAGGTCGCTGGGATACAGGCCGAACTTGCTCTGGTCGCCGCCCGACTCTTCCCATTTGCCGGAGCCGCTCGAGGACAGCTTGATCCGGAGGCCGATGTTCGGCTTCAGCTTGAGCCGCCTGGCGACGCTGATGATCAGCTTGAGCTCGTTCAGCTTCTCGACGACGATGAAGACGCGCTTGCCCATCTTCTGGGCCAGCAGCGCGAGTTCGATGAAATCCTCGTCCTTGTATCCGTTGCAGACGATCAGCGCGTCCGGGTTGTCCATGATCGCGAGAACGGCGTGGAGCTCGGGTTTCGAGCCCGCCTCGAGACCGATGCGGAACTTGCGGCCATGGCGGACGATTTCCTCGACCACCGGCCGCATCTGGTTCACCTTGATGGGATAAACGGTATAATATTGACCTTTATAGTCATACTCGTTCGCTGCGCGAGAGAAGCAGTTCGAGATATTCTCGATGCGGTCGTCGAGAATGTCCGGAAAGCGGAGAAGCACCGGCATCGCGACGTCGCGCAGAGACAACTCGTCGATCACTTCCTTCAGGTCGATCGACGGCCCCTTCTTCTGGCGGGGCGTGGCGACGACATGGCCCTTCGAGTTGATACTGAAATAATTGATCCCCCACCCGTTGATGTTGTACAGCTCTGCCGAGTCTTCCGGACGCCATTTGCGCATGATCTGCCACCTCGTTCGGGGAATGGGCCGGCGGACGGTTGTCGCCGGATAGTGGCATGGTATGCGGAAACGACATTCGCCGCAACGGTTTTCGTGAAAAATTATCGAAAATCAGGTTGTCGGGTCGAACGGTCGTCCCGAAAGAAAAATAGTAGAAGAAATATATTATTTGCGGGGCGCCGGTGCCCGTTCCGCAAGGCCGAAAGACTTGCGAATGCTCTTGAAATAGCGGGAACCCGTCAAGCCGCCGATCGTATAGGTCATTTCGACCGGGTCGCCCTTCGAAAACCGATCGTAATCCGACTTGCCAACGGCTTGGTGCAGAAAGCCCGAGGTGGACGTGTCGACGTCGAGAGAGTAGGTGGTCTTCGTCTGGTTCCGGTTGTTTTTGCGGGTGGTCGACGTCTTGAATGTTTTGTTCATGACGAAGCCCTGTTCGACGGTGGTTTTCCCAACCATCCGGTCGAGAAAGATAAACAGCATGATGCACGATGCCAGAACGATCATGATCAGTGCGACAACCGGATTGGTCCTGGTCCGCCCGGCCCGTGAATTGATTCTCTCGTTCATGCGTAGCCCCTCTCGTCCGTTCGCCGAAATACAGCGGCAGGCCTGTCAGGCCGATGGCTGCTTTCCCTCGCCGATCGACTTTTCATACAGCACTTTCTTCACCAGGCCGCCGTGGACGTCGCTGATGGGAAAGACGAGGACGAACGCGTTGTCGTCATGCTCGTCGATGAGCTTGCGGAGATTGCTGATCTCGAGGCGGGTGACGACGCAGAGCAGGACCTCCTGGTCTTTCTCCGAGTAGCCGCCCCGGCTCTTGATGATCGTGACGCCGCGCTGAAAATCGTTGACGATATTGAAACGGATCTGCTGGGACTTGGCGGACATGATCATCACGCCGTTGTAGGATTCGATGCCGTGCATCATGAAATCGACGGTCTTCGATGCGGAAAGATAGGCGATGATCGAGTAGAAGACATGCTCCGGGCTCAGCATCGTCAACGCCGTCGCGAAGATGATGATATTGAAGAACAGGATAGAATCGCCGACGGTGGCCGGAAACCGGCGGCTGATGATGAGCGCCATGATCTCCGTGCCATCGAGAACGCCGCCCCCGCGAATCGAGAATGCGATCCCGGCGCCAAGGAAGAAGCCGCCGAAGATCGCGTCGAGCAGCCTGTCCCTCGTAATGATCGGGATGCTGATGAGAGGCAGCAGGATCGAGAGCAGGAGAATGGAAAACGCGGCCCGGTAGGCGAAGTCCTTGTTGAAATTCTGATAGGCAGTAAAGATGAAGGGGATGTTGATCAGAAAAATGAACAGCGCGAGTTCGATGCCCGTCAGATGTGAGAGGAGCATCGAGATGCCGGTCACGCCGCCGTCGATCAGGCCGTTCGGTATCAGGAACCCTTTGAGACCGATGATGGCGAGGAGCGGGCCGGCGAGGATGAACAGGGTTTCATAGACCATCGCCTGCGTAAGGTGCAGACGGGCCGGTTTTTCCGGAAGAAGGGAAGAAACACTGTAATGGCATGCATCGCAGACAAAGCCTTCTCCGGGCCTGGAGGTTTGTTTGTGACCGCAGTTCGGGCAGGTCATTTCGGCGGGAGTCTGGCTGTTTCGGTTGAAGAGAACGGTGCCGATGGTTTGGATGAGGCTCATGGTGTGCTCGATGTGTCAGCCGTTGGGCTGTCGTGAGGATGACGCCGGTGAAGGCGGCATCAGTTGCGCAATTTCGCGCGAGATGCGTTCGGGTTCGTGAGGCCAGTAACATTCGAGAAGGGGGCGAATCTGCATCGTGATGATCTCCCGATACCAGGCGTGCCAGTCGGAAACGCCGTCGGGAGGGGGCATGAAGTAGCCGTGACCGATCCGGTATCCGGGGCCGAGATGCTCCGTATCGGCCGAAATGCGCGAATTGAGCGAGATGAAGCCCTCGCAGATCTGCCGGACGAGGGCGGGCGGAGCTTTCTGATCGAGCAGATACTGGCTGAATCTCGGGGCGTCGAAGGCCGGTTCCAGTTGGGCGAAGGAAAACATCCTGCGGAAACTGAAATCCGAGATGCCCCGCCCGGGCTCGGCAGCGTTGATGGTTCCGAGGATGTATATATTTGGTGGAATATAGAAATCCGGGTCGCCGCGGCGCAGGAACGAGAGGGAGATCGAGCAGTCCTGGTGGCGCTTTTCCGCGTCGATCAGCTGGATCAGCTCGCCGAACACCTGCTCCGGCGAACCGCGGTTGATCTCCTCGACGATGAGGACGTAGTTGTGCCCGGAATCCTGCTGCGCCTGCCTGCAGAGTTCGAAGAAAGGGCCGGTATTGCGGCGGCCCGCGTGGCCGGGGAGTTCCTGCGGGCCGAGCACGAAGTCGAGGAAGGAATAGGACGGGTGGAACTGGACGATCCGGACCCGCGCGTCGTTCCGTTCGCAGAGCAGAAACCAGGCGAGGCGCCGGGCGAGAAAGGTCTTGCCGACGCCGGAGGGGCCCTGCAGGATGAGGTTCTTGCGCAGACGCCAGCAGGCAATGATGTCGCGGGCCCGCTGGAGGTCGAGGAAGCATTCGCCGGAAAACTCCTGGTCGCCATACGCATCGGTGAGAATGACGGGAACGACGAACAGCGACTGGATATCGCGATACTCGGATTCGGTGACGCGAATGAGCGGGGACTCGACGTTCCTGATGATATCCGAATGGGCGAGCCCCGGGTGCTTTTTCACTTCGGAAAATGCGATCGACCGTTCAAGCATGCGGGTCTTGCGAATTCTGACGACGGGGCCGGACGGGGTCTGGGTGAGAGGCGTCGTCACCTGACCGAGACAGACGATGGCGTTCACGGGTGAGCTGGTATAGCCGAGGACGAGGTCACCCTGGGTCATATCGAGGAAGGGACCCGGGTTGGAAAGCGGCTGGTTGTTGATGTCCACCGTGGGGAGAATCAGTTCGCTTCCGACGTCGACGCTGCTGAAACCGCTCTGGTCGGATCTCGTCTGGACCCACCAGATGCGACGTTCGGGATTTTCGAGCTCGGTTCGTGAAACCTTCATCACGTCGAGAAGCTCCGAGACGAGCTGCGGATACCGCGTCAGGCGGACGAGCGGCGCGACGGTCGCGGTGAGATGTTCGGGGAAACGCCACCCGCCGCATTTGAGCCATGTGACGGACCGCATCAGATACGACGTTCCTGCATCCTTCACGAGCACGCCGGGGCCTTCGACGCGCGCGACGCCCGACAGACGACCGGTGCCGTGACGGGCGAAGACGAGATCTCCTTCTCGCATGACCATGAGGAAGTCCCAGGCGTTCTGATGTGCCGTGGGGCGCTCCTGCGAACCGGCAGGAGAGGGGGCCTCGTCGGGAATCCGCTTCATGTCACGGATCAGCAGTTGCTCGGCGATTTCGAGGCTGATGAATCCTTCCGTCAGACAGCGCTGTTCGTCCGGCTTGCGGCCGAAGGTGATGAGCCATGTGTCGTTTTCCTGGCGTGACTCCCCCTGGTGGGAGCGCGTGTATATCTGTGCAAAGGACTCATCGACACGGCGCGAGACGAGTTGGAGCCACTCACGATAGGAACGGGCGTCGCGATCAGGCCCGGAGATGCCGAACTGCTCGAGATAGCGCTTCACAGGCTGGTTCGCGGGAAGAAAGAGTTTCGGGTTCAGCCAGAACAGGCCGATGGTCAGGCGTTCGAAGGCGGAACTGTCGAGGGAAAGGCATTTATCGAAGGCCGCAGCGGCTTCCGCGACGCCCGTCTGCGAGTTGATGGCGAGTTCCCACAGGTTGTGGATCTCGTTGAACAGGCGGTCGCCCGAAGAATTGAAAAACCAGGGGCGGACGTCGTTGAAAGCCGGAACCGGCGGAAGACGGTCGAGCACCGACGCACGCGGGTCGAACCGCCTCGAGATCTCGGAGAAGATGCGCAGGCGCTTTTCCGGCATGATGTTCCGGTTGAACGTCGAAAAGAAGGTGAACGGATCGAGCACCTTGAGCGGGCGCCGGCGGTCGGTCGCATCCGTTTCCGTGAGGGGGATCATGGGGAGCCCGAGGAGTTCGAGTTCACGCAGGATTTCGACGAGATCACCCTGCCTGTTGCTGAAGGGAATGAGCTGTTCGGCGAGACGACGGTAGGCGTCTGCCCAGGGAAACGTCTGGGAAGATGGTCTCATGATGCGTTCCTCGCCTGGATTCCGGGAGGGTGCGGCGCCGTTTCGGTCGGCGTGTGTCCGGGAATCATGGAAAAAAGAATATATAACGACATAGATACTATTGCGCGCGGAGGCGATACAGGGCGAATAGAGTGACGATCGATATGGCCGACATCCAGAACGTCGTTTCACAGAAATACGAGGCGAGGAGGAGGATGCCCCCTGCGCCCAGAGGAACGGGAGCCGTCTGCCTGCGGCCGTACATGACCAGGCCGACGCCGATTGATCCCCAGAAGAGGGATGAGAACAGCCACCACGCGTCGAGTTGCATTCTAATCTTCTCCCTTGGGGGATGAGCCGTCGTCGGGCTGAGCGTCGATGTAAGGTTCTGGTGCCTCGTCAGGGGAGGGGCTGGATGTGGCGCCGCCTTTTTTGCTCAGATTCTCGATGATGCGCTTGCCGGCGAGGGCCCCGGCATGGTTCGGAAGAATTTTCAGGGCCTTGTTGTAATCGGCGATCGCCGTGTCGAAAGCCCCGTTCGCGCTGTTCTCCTCGGCATTGTCGACAAGATTCTCCACCGCCTGCAGTCTGTAGGCCGCTGCTTCATCCCGGCGACGCTTCTTGTCGAGGTCCCGGCAGAGCTGGATGATCTTGTCGACGTTATGCCCGACGACTTCGGGCTGGGTGATCTGCGAGAGCAGGGCGCCGGCTTCGGTTGTCGGGACGGGCACCGCGCTTGTTTCGTCTTCCGGCTGATCCTGAGCTTCTCCGGTACCATCCGGTTCGGAGTCCGAAGATGGCTTGGGCGGCTTCCCGGCTGGGGGCTCGGCGCTTTTCGCCTGCCGTGAAATCTCATCGAGAAGGGATTTCACGTCGCTGTCATTCCTGAGGCCGGGAAAGCCGGTCGCCTGCTTGAGCAGGCGTAACGCTCCCGCCGGGTCCTTTTCCGCACGTGCGTTGGCGGCCTTGAGATACTTGTCCCGGACCTCGACTGACAACTCCGTCACCCGGCTCTTCTCCCCGAGCGCTTCGAGGGATTTCAGTTTTGCGATGAGCGGCCTGGGCGCGGAGAACCCCGGCTTGAATGCTTTCGTATCTTTCTCGGCGGAGGCAAGGAGGCTGACGCGGTCCTTTTCCTTGTCCTGCTGCGTCTTTTTGGCGGATGCCGCCTTTTCTGCCCCGAGGGCTTGTCGCGCGAGGCCGAGCTTCGCTTTCGTCGCAGGCTGCTCGGGATCGATCGTGAGAGAGCGTTCATACATGGCAACTGCGGCGTTTTTGTCGGAAACGAGCTTCAGGTCGCCGGCGAGGGCAACCTTGGAGGCCAGCAGCCGCTTCAGGGGCGCGACCTGGTCGGCACCGGCAAGAATGCCGAGCGCATCGAGTTTTCCCTGGATCTTCGAGGGGTCTTCGTCGCCGGTGAACTCGTCGATCTCCCTGCGGGCGGCCTCGAAATGGGCGTCGAGCGTGCCGTGCGCCGGCTCGGCGACGGGTGGCTGCGGAGGCTGGGTGACAGGCGGGGAAACGGCCGGAGAGGAAATGACGATTTCCACGGCGGCCGGTTCCGACGCAGGAGGCGGTTCCGGTGTGACGACGGTGGCAGACGCCGCGAAAGGGGCAGAGGCGGGGGCGGCAGGCGATGCGATGGATTCGACCGTTTCCGTGGCAGGATGCGTGACGACGATCGTCTCGGACGCTTCGACGGGGATCACGACGATCGCCGGTTCCGATGCCGGGAGCGGCGCTGGCTCGGATGCCGGAATGGGTTGCTTGGAGACGGAAACGGTGGGCGTCGTCACGCTCGGAACATCGGCCGTTGGAGACGCGGGAAGATGTATATCGCTAGGTATGTATAAGGCGAGCGATGCGATCCGGCCGGCGCGGTCGTCCTGCGGAGCGATCGGACCCCGTGTCCGGGAGTATTGCCAGAAGAGCAGGCCGGCGGCAAGCACGACGGCGGCGGCAACGGCGAGCTTCGACGCCGGCGAAGAGCCGTTTTCCGCGAACAGCCCTTCCGCGGCCGAGCGGCGCAGGCTGTCGCGGCGCTTCGTCAGGTCCAGCCGGACTCCGTCGACGGGATACTTGTGCAGATGCTCGTCGAGCAGGGAAATGATCTCGTCCGTCGTCGGCCGCTCGCCCGGCTGCTTGTCGAGCATGCGGCGGACCATCGGCACCAGGGCGGCCAGGGCCGGATCGGCCGGCAGGGACGGCATGGGCAGGGTGCCCTGCACCTGCTTGAGGGCGATCGAAAGCTCGGGGTTCGAGTCGTTGTCGGCCGAGAAGGGGGGCGATCCGAAGATCATCTCCCAAAGCACGATGCCGATCGAGTAGACGTCGGAAGCCGCGGTGAGCGCCGACCCGCTGGTGCACTGCTCGGGCGACATGTACTGGGGCGTGCCGAGGGTCATGCCGACCCGGGTCATGGCCGCTTCCGACTTCGCGATGCCGAAATCGAAAATCTTCAGGGTACCGTCGCGCGTCACCATGAGATTGCTGGGCTTGAGATCGCGATGGATGATGCCTTTCATGTGACAGGCGCGGATGCCGTCCAGCAGCTGGAGCATCAGCGGAACGATTCGCCGGTGCTCGGGAATGCCGGATTTCTTGATGTCGCTGAGGAGCATCCCGTCGATGTATTCCATCACGAGGAACGGCCGGCCGGTCGCCTTGTCGCGGGAAGAGGCGTATATGGCCAGCACATTGGGGTGGCCGACCGTCGCAAGAAGCTGGCCTTCCTTGATGAACCGGTCGACGACCGTCTCATCCGTCGAAATGCTCGCGTTCAGCACCTTGATCGCGACGGGGCGGTTCAGCGCCGTGTCGAGGGCCTTGTAGACGGTGCCCATGCCGCCCTGGCCGAGAACGCGTTCGAGACGGTAGATGTCGCCGATCGTCGCCGGATCGGAAGCGGTTGTGGCCATCCCGGGGGCCGGCGCTTTCATCCGCTTCTTCAGCGTTTCGATGATATCGGGGACCGTCGGCCGGTCCTCGGGCTTCTTGGCCAGCATCTTGTGCAGGAGGTCCGAAAACGGTGCCGTGCGCGGGTCTTCGTTGATGCGGTCGATCGGCACCGGCTCGTTCAGATGCTTCAGCGCGATCGACAGGGCGGGGTCCGTCGCGCCGGAATCGATGTCGAACGGCACTTTGCCGGCCAGCATCTCCCAGAACATGATGCCGATCGAGTAGATATCGGCGGCGGCGGTGATGTCGGCTTTCCCGAGACACTGCTCGGGCGCCATGTAATGCGGGGTTCCCAGCGTCACGCCGGTGCGGGTCACCTTGCGGGCCGTTTTCGCGACGCCGAAATCGACGATTTTCAGCTGGCCCGAGCGGTTGATCAGCACGTTGGCGGGCTTGAGATCGCGATGGATGATGCCTTTCTGGTGGCAGGCGTGAATGCCTTCGAGAAGCTCGATGAACAGCTGCAGCAGCCGGGGAAGATCGCCGCGGAGCGTGTGCTCTGCCGCTTCCAGCGTGAGACCGTCGACGAGCTCCATGACCAGGAAGGGGACGTTCGTCGCCTCGTCCGTGTCGGACGCGTAGACGTCGATGACGGCGCGATGTTTTATCGTGGCCAGTATTCTTCCCTCGTTGAGGAACCGCTGGACGAGGTCCTTTTCGCCGACCGACTCGGGATGCAGGAACTTGAGGGCCACCTCGCGGCCGAGGTTGACATCGACGGCCCTGTAGACCTGGCTCATGCCGCCCGACCCCAGTTGGGAAACGATGCGGTAATGCCGGCCTACGATGGTGTTCGGTTCAAACATGCGGTTCCTGTCCTCTTCGGTCGACGGCCGTTGCGATTTCCATCGCACACATTGTCTCTCCGTATTCTACCCGCGCCCCCCTCATCATTCAAGCTTTCCGGCGGAGGGAACATCGCCGGAACCGGCGAGTATTCAAAACGGTTCGGTTGAGGTATCTTCGTTCATATGGGTGGAAAATCCGCGTGCCGCTGACCATCGTCGGAACGGTCCATCTCGATCCTGCCGGCTACGACCGGCTGTTTCGCGCGCTCGCGGCCATCGGGCCGGATCTCCTCACCGTCGACGTCAGCCGGTTCGCCGTCGAGTTCCGGCGTTCGCGCGGTGCCGGCTTCCTCGGCAGCATCGGCCATTTCAGACGTGCCGACGGAACCCTGCCGCCCGCGCTCGAGGCCGTCGAAGCCCAGGTCGCCGTTCCGTACGAACTGCGTGCCGCGGAGGACTGGTGCAGGGTCTCTTCCGCCCGCCTCATCCAGGTCGGGAACGATGATGAATCGAGGGTGCTTCTCGAGTGTTTCGAAACCGAGCTGATGTCCCCGGAAAATCTCGCGCGGCTTGCCGTCGAACCCGTGCCGTCCCTTGCCGCCCAGGTTCGCCGGCAATGGGAATCGGCCCGCCGGACCGTCCCAAGCGGCAGCGCCGTGACACCAGCAGACGAGCGGATTGCCGCACTTCTCGGAGAGGCCCTGGCATCGTCGAAGGGGCGTCTCTGCCATGTCACCGGCTGGACGCACCTTGCGCCGCTGGCGAAGCTTCTCGATGGCTGGTCCCCCGAGCTCCTGCTTCTCGACGCTTTTCCCGCGGAACGCTGAAGGGATAGACGCGGATCAACCGAGGGTTTCCGGAGGGGGCGTGTCATCGGCGCCTTTCGAGAGGAGCAGTTCGGCCACCTCGGCATGCCCCTGCGCCCTCGCCACATGCAACGGGGTCAGATCGTAGTCCCCGCGCGCGTCGACCTCGGCCCCGCGGTCGATGAGAAGGGCCGCCGTCGCCGTGTTCCCGCGGGCCGCCGCCTGATGAAGGGGCGTCATGCCGTCGTTGGCGCGGGCATTGACGTTTGCCCCGCGGTCGAGCAGCAGTTTCGCGATGTCGGTCTGTGAATGATATGCTGCGGTATGTAACGCGGTTCCCCAGGTCGACGTTCGCGCGTCCACCTGCGCTCCGCGGTCGAGCAGGAAGGAAACGAATTCGCCCTGTCCTTCCCGTGCGGCGTAATGGAGCGGCGTCTCGCCGATGTCGTTGCGGCCATGGATGTCCGTCCCGCGATCGAGCAGGAGCCGGGCCGCCTCGCAACGGCCGAGGGCGGCCGCGAGATGCAGGGCGGTTCCGCCGTTCGGCCCGCGGCCGGCCGGCCCCGCCCCCGCATCCAGCAGAAGCTTCGCGATCTCCGGAGATTCCGAGAACAAGGCGAGATGTATGGGCGGCGCCGTCTCCGTGCCGTGAAGGTTCGGATCGGCGCCCCGTTCGAGAAGCCGTTTCACCAGGTCGGGACGTCCGGTGATGATGGCTATGTGCAGCGGCGGCGCCCCGTCGTTCATCTGCGCGTTCGGACGGGCCCCCGCATCCAACAGCATATCGATCAGATCGGACTGGCCGGTCGCAACGGCCAGATGCAGCGGCGTCGATCCCGGCCAGTTGCCGGATGCGCCGGGGACGTTTGGATCGGCTTTCCCGGAGAGAAGGGCCCGGATCGTTTCCCGATGGCCCATGCTGACGGCGATGTGAAGGGCCGTGAGACCCCAGATGTCGAGCCGGTCGGGATCGGCCCCCTGGCCCAGGAGAAGGGCTGTCCGCGCGGCATTGCCCGCCCGGGCGCACTGGTGGAGTGAATGATAGGGGAGATACCAGGCCAGGAACAGAACGGCGATCAGAAGCACCAGGGCAGCGGCCGGAACATACATGGGCAGGTCGGAGAGCGACAGGCGTATGACGGCGACGAATCCGCCTGCGGCACCCACGAGAAGCGCCGCACGCCCGGGCAACGTTTCCGGAAGATTGATCAAGAAAGGAGGCTCCTCACCCCCAGTATACCTTATCTGCTCCCGATGAGAAACGTGAGGGCGTTTCCGACGGCGGCATCGTTGAACACGTGGGCCCAGGGATGTGTCTCCGAGAGCAGGGTTTTGCCGCGTTGCCATCCGTGATCGGCGAGAAAGGTTTCGAGTTTCATTGTATGAGAAGCGTTATATAAATCACGTTCGCCCCAGGTGAGAAAGACCGGAAGGCGTTTGACGTCGGGCCTGAAGGCATACGGATACCCTCCGCCGTCGAGCCAGAAGCCGGTGAACGGCGTGTCGGGACGCACCGTGAGCTCGGTCGAGGCGAAATAGGCGCCGTTGGAAAAACCGGCGAGAATGACCCGCCTCTCATCGACGTGAAACGAGCGTTTGAGTTCGTCGACGAGTCGCACGAGAAACGCGCGGTTTTCGTGAAAATGACCGGGGCACCAGGCCCTGACGCCGGGAACGTCGGGAAACGATCCGGTCATACCGCGAGGGAAGACGGCGATGAACCGATGCATCCGTGCGGCGACGGCGATCTGCCGGTACAAGGACCGGGTGGCGCCCGACGGCGTTTCGGGCGCATCGAAGCCCTGGAGCATGAACACGAGCGGAACGGGTTGCGACGCCGGAACTTCCTCCGGAACGAACAGGTAGTATTCGCGCTCGTCGCCGTCCGAAACGATGGTCTTCAGAACTCCCGGCGGGGGGAGAAACTCGACGAACCAGGGAGACCAGAGTGCGATGCAGCCGAGGCACAGAAGGGTGAGCAGCAGGCATTGAGCCCACGCCGGAAACGACGGGCGGGATGAAACAAGCTGCACGGCGGCTCAGGAGGCCGGCCCGGCCGAGCCTGACGGAACGAGGTCCAGAACCACGATTTCAGGAGGACAGAAAAGTCGAATCCTGGGGGCGTGCTTCCGTTCGAGGCCGGCGCCGCGGGTCACGAAGAGGCGGCGCCCGTCGGGGAATCTCGACTCGCCGTCGCAGGCGCGGCGCGGCAGTTTGCTCGAGGTGACGAGCGGGCCGAACCACGGAAGCCTGACCTGCCCTCCGTGGGTGTGGCCCGCGAGCATCAGATCGGCGGAAACCTGACCGAGCGCGTAATCGGGCGAATGACCGACGACCAGGTGAAATCCTTCTGCGGGCGGGATCTTCAGCCGGGTGTCGAATGATTCCTTCATGCCCAGGAGCGTCACGGTGAGCCCGCCTTCGAATCGAAGCGTCGAGCGACTCGACACGGTTTCAACACCCGTTCCGGAAAACATCTCGGTCCAGGGGAGGGTATCGACGTTTCCCTGGATCGCCAGCACGCCGAGAGGGGCTTTGAACCCGATCTTCAGCAGATACTCGCGCGTGGCGAGACGGACTTTCTGCCGGACGGTCTCCGACCAGTCGTGCGTGTAATCGCCGCCGAGGAGGATGAGGTCCGGTTTCTCGGCGAGAAGCGACCGCCAGACTCGGCGCTCGTTGTCGTCAAACGTGTCGCTCTGGATATCGCTCATGAAGGCGATGCGGATCTTCGACCGAATTTTCGGCGTGGAAATCTGGAGCCGTCGTACCGTCAACTGGCCGGGTTCGACGATGAAGCCCTGCCAGGCAACGGCCCAGAGGAAGCCCGCCATCAGGGCGGCCGTGACCACGCGCGCCCATTCGCGACTGCGCGCCAGGAACAAGGCCGCCACGACGAGCATCGCTGGAAGGTAGCCGAACACCAGCCAGGCCATATCGCGCATCAGGTGGAAAGAGTTCTGGGCCGTGGAGGAAGAGGCGACGGCGCCCCCGAAGAGAAAAACCAGGGGGATGAAGAGCATGGAGAATCTCATTCTGCTTTTCACAAGAAGGGCGACCGAAACGGCAGACAGGGCGGCGAAAAGCAGATGTGTGACATAGGTGTGGATGACGAGGGTATTCATGGGTTCCATCATACGAAAAAAATTCCGCTGGTGCCATCCCTGGCTCGACGATCATGAAACTCCGCTTCAGATCATATATATCTGTGAAAAGTGACGTCGTCAGTAATAATATCTTATCATATAGAACAGGATGCCTGTCTGGCTGGTTCCCGCGGAAGGGAGAGCTTCATTGAACTGCCTCAACAACCCGCTCAGCGTGGGACATTCAGACGACATAGGAAGACCCGGTTGTTGTGTGCAAATCGCATCAGAGAGGACAGGACCCAAGAAAAAAGAATATGTAAACGTATTTTGTGGATTTCAGCAAGGAGAATTTCCTACCGGACGGATGGCGGCCCTGCCACCGATCTGAATGAAATCCTGATCGAAATGCTCATCCAGAGAATCCCGCTCGACGAGTCGCTGAGGGCGAGCCTCAATCTCCTGCTCGACCAGATGGGGTGGAGAACCACCTACAAAACCGTCAACGGAATCCTTGCCGAGGCCCATGCGATGATGAACATGGGGTATATCTCTGATGCGAGAGAATATTTCCGTTACTATGCAAGGAATGGCGGTCACGACGAGATACGCCGCGAAGCTGCGTATTTCACCGGCTGCTGCAGCGTCGTTCTTGGCGACATGAACCAGGCCGCCGCCGAGTATCGAGACTTTCTCGATCAGTATGAAAACTCCTGGAACACGGCGCTCGTTCCAGACGCGATGTACGTTCTCGGAATCGTGTACGAGTATCTGAACGAGTTCCACCAGGCATACGACATATACCGGACGTGCATCAAGCGGTTCCCGGGCTTCGAAATGGCCCGTAAATCGAGTGAGCGGCTCAAGGCTCATGGTCAGAACGAGCGTATCGCAGCGTCGACCCAGCGCATGAATCCCGCTGCCGTCGCGGCTTTAATCGGCAGGGGAGGGGATACGTCAGGCACGATCCCGTTCGGATGCCTGAAAAACGACCGTGAAAGCCAGCTTCGCGTCCGGGAGTTCATCCGGTCCGTCGAGCAGGACAGAGGCGTGGGAAAGGCGTTCCTGAATCTCACTGCTGATGACAAGATGCTCGATTCCGTCAGAAACGCCCTCATCCTCTGGGGGAAAAAGTGAAATTCACCGAGCTGCACAAGAACGCTCCAATGGAACCCTGATACGGGATTTTGCAACCAGGCTGTGGATACTATCGTTTCCGGTCATCCTGAGGTATCGAAGGGTGACCGGAAATCCATGAACAGGCTTGTTCGTGTTTCGATACCTCACCACGAACGGAAATCGCGATTTTATCCACATGCTGATAAATATAATACAGAAAAGTATAATAAACGATGCATGGGGAGAAAGACGCAAGAAAGAATAATATGTAAACCAACGATGATTCTGGTGATGGCATAGTTGACTCGTGATCGTCGTTCGGGTATGGTTTCTACATGCCTTGGCGCGCGCAAGCGCCGCCGGTGTTTCGCCGGCACTGGAACGTTAAAAGCGGGATCAGATTCGGTGTCAGATTGCTTCGCAATCTGCGCAAGGCAGAGTCAGGCGCGGTGCGAACCGCGCCTGCCTTCACGAAAGGATCACGAGTGTATGAGTATCCTTGATTGGGTTTCCGGACTCCTGGGAGCGGGCAGATCCGGCGCGGGGGATTCAAGGCGAAACGAGGGAAACGACCTCCGTGAGCTTGCCAGACGGCTTGGCGTTCCCGAGGAGGAACTGGCATCGATTCGCCCGGCGTACCGGGAAATCCGGGTCAAGAAACGGTCCGGCGGAACAAGGGTTCTGTTCGAACCATCACCGGAATTGAAGAAGATCCAGCGCTGCATCCTTCAGAAGCTTTTGAAGCGCCTTTCCGTGCATGAATCGGTTCACGGCTTCGAGAGCGGCCGCTCGATCGTGACGAACGCCCAGGAGCACATCAACAAAGACCTCGTCATCAGTGTCGACCTGAAGGATTTTTTCCAGAAAACGCAGGTCAGGAGAATCAAGGAGTATTTCACGTTCATCGGATGGAACCCTGACGCAACCGATATGCTGATGCGTCTGACCGTCTGGAGCGGCGGGTTGCCACAGGGAGCTCCGACGAGCCCGCGGCTGGCGAATCTCGTCAACCATGCGATGGACGCGCGCCTGGAAGGGCTGGCGAAACACCACGGCGGCACCTATACGCGATATGCCGACGATCTCACGTTTTCATTCCCGACGAGAAAAGAACTTCCGAAAAAGCAGACAGGCGCGTTTCTCAAATTGATTTCGGGCATCGTCAAGGAAAACGGCTACGCGATGCACGGGAAGGAAAAGCTTCGTGTCATGACATACGCCCGGTGCCAATCCGTCACCGGTCTCGTCGTGAACCAGAAGGTCGATTTGCCTCGGCGCACGAGAAAATGGCTGCGCGCCGTCGAGCATCATCGAGCGACCGGCAAGCCGGCAACGCTTTCCGATGAACAGCTGAATGGCTGGCGCTCGTTGAGGCAAATGATCGTCGATCAGCGGCGATCGCCCGGCCGTTAGAGATCGTCCAGACTGACGAGTTTGAGGAAGAGGCGCGCGCTCAGGGGGAGAGACGGTGCCTGGCCGCCGTTATACACGGTCATGATCGATTCCGCGCCGATCTGGCCAAGCTCTTCGAGGTAGAGCTGGCCGAGTTTCGGTGTCGCTGCGGCTGGGGTGCCTGCATACCCGTCAACGGCTCCGCGGTCTTTCCAGGAAAAATTGCCTTTGAGGGACTCCCACGGGAGGTTGACGATACGTGGGGGCAGGATCGCCGAGCAGTCTGTCTTGACGAGGTCGGGATCGAGATACAGCATGGCCCCCGTTTCACGGACGTCGCCGTGAAGCTCGGACAGGGGGTCGTTTCCAGCCTGTTTCAGGGCGGCAGAGATGTCGGGCGGGCTGGTGAAGCGGATGGCTGCGAGCGGATCGATGGCGGTCATGCCGTCGAGCTGGGAAAGCTCGTCGCAGGCTGTCAGGACTGCCTTCGTCGCATCGGGTGAGGTGCTGAGGTGGATGAAGGCGACGTTGCGGAACCCGTCGCGGTGGCAGGCGGCGCCGATTTCATACAGGATTTCGCACGCGGTTCGCGGGCTGATCGTGAGGGCGCCTTCGAGGCCGAGGCTGGCCTGGCACGGCAGATACGGGAAAACCGGAGCCACGAGATACTTGAGGCCGGCTTCCTTCAGGTGCTGCCCGATTTCGAACGCGAGGGCCTCGGCCAGATAGGCTTTGGTTCCGAGCGGGAGGTGCGGACCGTGCGGTTCGGTGGAGCCTGCGGGGATCAGGACGAGCGTCCGGGCGCGGTCGAACGACGCGAGTTCGTGGGCTGTCAGGGTGTTGAGGTTCATTGAGCCGCGTTGATCTGGTCGCGATCGACGTTGTTCATTTCGACGAGCAGCTGGCGTTGGAGCTCGGACAGGAACGCCAGGTCGGGGGTCGTGCGGAGATTGTTCAGGATCGACGAGCAGAGCGAGGCGATATTTTCGAGGCGGAGGTTGATGGCGGCTGACCTGATCCGGTGCGTGAGCGCCATGACTTCGTTGAATGCCTTTCGACCCGTGGCGGCCTGGAGCATGGGAATTTTCGAACGGAGGTCGATGATGAAAGCCTTGGCCTGGGAGTCGTATTCGGCTTCGGTCATGGTAGGGAGTTCAGCGAGAATTTCCGCTTTGGTTTTGATCATGGATATCGCATCCTCACAGGTAATCTTTGAAAAGCTTTGCGAGTCTCGGGTTTTCTGGTCTTGAGACCGCCGTTCGTGCCGACAAGTCCAGTATGCCGCAGGTTTCCCTGAAATTGCAAGACGGGGCAGGAAAAACCCGGAAAGGCCGATAATATATATTATGTAAACCTATGGATTATCATTCGGGAGAAATGGTACGAAACTGGAAAATCTGGGTTCCCGGTGTTATAGGTTTCAGAGGATTTCACGGTGGCAGCTCCAAAGGCCAACTCATCAAGATCAAGGGAACGGAGAAAGAAGATGAATATCGTCAGTATGAAATGCATGTTGTGCGGAGCCGAGTTTCCCCCAGCTCCCGATCGGTATGTCTGTGACACGTGCGGGACGGACGGCATCCTGGATATCATCTACGAGTATCCAAAACTGCCTGATTATGCTGAACGTCTGAAGGGAAACAGGACGCAGAGCCTCTGGCGGTATCGCGACCTCCTTCCCATCGAGAAGAATACCCCCATCTCCCCCCTCGAAGTTGGAATGACCCCGTTCTACCGATCTGCGAAGCTGGAGAACCAGTACGCCATTGCGAAAGTTTACATAAAAGATGACGGTCGGAACCCCACCGCATCGTTGAAGGACCGTGCGAGCGCGATCGGCGTTTCCAAGGCCATCGAGGCTGGCGCGAAGGCGATCTGCGCGGCATCGACCGGGAACGCGGCCAGTTCGCTTGCCGGGTTTGCCGCTTCCCTCGGGATCAAGACCTTCATTTTCGTTCCGAAACGGGCCCCGAAGGCCAAAGTGACCCAGTTGCTCGTCTATGGTGCGAATACGATCATCGTCGACGACTCATACGACAAGGCGTTCGAACTCTCGGTCGAGGCAACCAGGCGGTTCGGATTCTACAGCCGTAACTGCGCCTACAACCCCTACCTCGTCGAAGGCAAGAAGACGGTCGCCTACGAGATCTGGGAGCAGAACGGATACCAGGTTCCAGACCGCGTCTACGTCTCGATCGGCGATGGATGTATAACGTCTGGTATATACAAGGGTTTCTACGACCTGAAGATGATCGGGGCGATCGAGACGCTGCCGCGCATCATCGGCGTCCAGGCCGCCGGCTGCAACCCGGTCGAGGTCGCGCTGAAAACCGGAACGTTCACGCCGCAGAACGGAAACACGATTGCCGATTCCATCGCCGTCGGCGTTCCGAGAAACCGCCTGAAGGCTCTGCGCGGACTGAAAGAGTCGAACGGCGACTGCATTTCCGTGACGGACGACGAGATCAGGACCGCGCTCGTCGAGCTGCCTCGCAATACCGCCGTGTTCGGAGAACCCGCGGCAGTAACGGCATACGCCGGCTTCAAGAAAGACGCTTCCGCAGGAAAGATCGGCTCGAAGGAGACCGTCGTCGTTCTCATCACGGGAAACGGCCTCAAGGATATCGAGTCCGCCATCTCCGTCTGCCAGCTTCCGAACCCGGTCGCCCCGAACATGCAGGCCGTCGAAACCGCCATCAGATCGCTTTCATGAGTTCATGGTCGTCTCTTACGAAGAAAGAGAGTCCCATGCATCATCGATACCGTTCATGCCTGAGCCTGTCGAAGCATGAATGCTCTCGCCCTACGACAGGCGCATGGCGAACGGTGGTGTCATGAGAACCCTCGCGATCTGCACGACGATTTTCCTGTGCCTGGCCGGGGCCACTCCTGGAGCCGGCCAGGTGCTCGACGACATCATCGGAAACGTCGTGAATGGTGTGATGCAGGAAATCTCCGGCGCCGTCGGAGATTCCGAACGGGAGAAATCCGAACGGCAAACGGAATCCCGTGGGCGAGAGGATGAATCCGCAGGCTTGTTCGAGGCGATCGAAGCCGGCGATGTTGCGCGTGTCAGAAAACTTCTTGCCCGGAAACCCGATCTGAACGTCCGCCACTCCTCGGGGATGCCCCTGATGGTCTATGCCGCCGGCTGGGGAAATCTCGAGATCATGAAGCACCTCGCCATACGAGGTTGCAGGGTCGATGCCCCTGACACTCGCGGAAACACCGCCTTGCATCTTGCGGCCGTTCGCGGGTTCGACGACGTGGTTCGCTGGCTGCTTAAGAACGGCGTCCCGGTGGACGTCACGAACCAGGCGGGCCAGACTCCCCTGCTCTGGGCCGTCGACGACGGGCATGCCTCGACCGTGATACTCCTCCTCGGCAACGGCGCCCGCCCCGACCATCGCGACCGCGACGGCGAAACCCCCGACCGCATTGCCCGCCGAAAAGGGTATGCGGAGATTCTTGAACACCTGGCTGAAGCTCAGAAAACCCATTGATCCGGTATCCGGCCAATCACCTGCGCATCGCGATGCGCCCATTCCAACATCGGCGAAAACGATGGTTGTTTCGGTTCCTTGCCAATGCCGGCGGGGGGGAGTATACTCCCCCCGGTTTTGTCTGCTTCATTTGCATCAGAAAGAGGTCTTCGTGGCTACGATCATCGACGGTGCCGGGATTTCAAAAACGATTCGTGAAGAGATACGACAGGAAGTTCAGGCGCTTGCCTTCCGGCAGGAACGTCTTCCCGGTCTGGCCGTCATTCTCGTCGGCCAGGACCCCGCGTCGGAAGTGTATGTGAATCAGAAACGCAAGGCCTGCGAAGCCGTCGGGTTCGTGTCGCAGGAAATCAAGATGCCTGAGGCGATCAGCCAGGCGGCGTTGATCGAAAAAATCCGGGAACTGAATGACGATATCCGCATTCACGGCATTCTCGTCCAGCTTCCCCTGCCGAAGCAGATCGACGAATTCGCCGCCATCGAGGCGATCGACCCGGCGAAGGATGTCGATGGCTTCCATCCCGTGAACGTCGGCCGCCTCCTGATCGGCACCGACTGCCTTGCCCCCTGCACCCCGTCCGGCGTGATCGAGATGATCAAACGCACCGGGTTCGATATCGCCGGGAAAAAGGCGCTCGTTGTCGGCAGGAGCAACATCGTCGGGAAACCCCTTGCGATCATGCTGATGAAGATGAACGCGACGGTCACGATTGCGCATTCACGAACGCAGAACCTCCAGGAAGAGGTCGGCCGGGCCGACATCGTCTGCGCCGCCATCGGGAAGCCGCGCTGCATTCCCGGCGGATGGATCAAGCCGGGAGCCGTCGTCATCGACGTGGGAACCAACTCGGTGCCGAATCCCGACAAGCCCGGCGCGACGAAGCTCGTCGGCGACGTCGAGTTCGAAACGGCCGCCGAACGCGCGTCGTTCATCACCCCCGTTCCCGGCGGCGTCGGGCCGATGACGATCGCCATGCTTCTGTCGAACACCCTTAAAGCCCGCAACGCGCTTCTCGCGACCAGGGCGACATCCCCCGTGCGACCGTAGGGGCGGTTCGCGAACCGCCTCTACACCATAAAATATATAATATATAATATAGGATGGGAATGAGTATGACGATGGACCAGGATGTTCTTCTGATGACCCCGGGACCGGTGGAGCTGGATTCCGAAATCCTCCTCGCCGGCGCCCGCCCCCTCCGCCATCATCGCACGACGGACTTTTCGCCGGTCTACACCGACTGCGTCGAACGTCTGAAGAAGATCTTCAAAACGAAGGGCGAGCTGTATCTCACCCTGTCGTCCGGCACCGGCGTCATGGAGACGGCGATCGCCAACATGTTCAACCAGGGCGAAACGATCCTGACCGTCGAGACCGGCTCGTTTGGCGAGCGGTTCACGCAGATCGCGAAAGCGTTCAAACTGAACGTCATCCCCCTGAAATACCAGTGGGGCCACCGGGCGAAGGTCGAGGACATCCGCCAGATGCTCGACGCGCACCCGTCGATCGCCGGCGTCACGGTCACGTTCAACGAGACCTCGACCGGCGTCCACAACGACCTGAAGGCGATCGGCGAGCTGCTGCACGAGCGCGGCAAGCTGTTCATCACCGACGGCGTTTCGGGTATCGGCGCCCTTCCCTTCGACATGGACGGATGGCACGTCGATGTGGCCGTTTCGGCATCCCAGAAAGGCCTGCTGACGCCGCCCGGCGTCGGCATGATCGCCTTGTCGAAGCGCGCCATGGCGAAGCTCGAGAAGGTCGACTGCCACGGCTTCTATTTCGATCTCAAACAGTATAAAAAGAACCAGGAGCTCGCGATTCCCGCGTTCCCCTGGACGCCCGCCATTTCGGTCATGTACCAGCTCCAGGCGGCCCTGCACAAGATCGACCGGATCGGCTTCGACAACGTGCTGAAGCATTATCATCGGCTGGCCGATGGCCTCCGGACGGCGCTCAAGGCGATGGGCCTGACGATCTTCACGCAGCCCGACGCGCGTTCCGACGTCCTGACGGTCATCAACGCGCCGGCCGGCATTCATCCGAAGAAGATCGTGAGCGAGATTCGCGACAACTTTGGCGTGCTGATCGCCGGCGGTCAGGGCGAGATCGCCGACAAGGCGTTCCGCATCACGACGATCGGCGCAATCTCCGAGCGCGAGATCATCGCGACGGTCGGCCTGCTCGAGATCGCCCTCGTCCGCCTCGGCTTCCAGAAAGAGCCGGGCGCCGGCATGAAAGCGCTGCTCAGCTCCTTCGCAAAATGAATCCGGATCCCAGGAGCGTGTCGAAGCGGTCGGCGACGGGCCCCCACCCTCGCCCGATCGGCCTGCTGGCGGCCGACCTCGGGCTGAAAGCCGACGAGATCGAGTTGTACGGCCCCGACAAAGCGAAGATTGCCCACGGCGTTCTCGAACGATTGTCGGGTGAACCCGACGCGAAACTCGTTCTCGTGACGGCGATGACGCCAACGCCTGCAGGCGAAGGCAAGACGACGATGACGATCGGTCTCGGCGATGCCCTGCGCATCATCGGTCGGCGGTCGATCATCTGCCTGCGCGAACCCTCGATGGGGCCTGTCTTCGGCGTCAAGGGCGGGGCCGCGGGTGGCGGCCGGGCCCAGGTCGTCCCGATGGAGGACATCAACCTCCATTTCACGGGCGACATCCATGCCGTCTCGTCGGCGCACAACCTGCTTGCAGCAATGATCGACAACCATCTCATGCAGGGCAACGTGCTGGGCCTCGATCCGCGCCGCATCCAGTTCCGCCGCGTCATGGACATGAACGACCGGGCGCTTCGCACGACCGTGTGCGGGCTCGGCGGCCCGGCGAACGGCTGGGTGCGGGAGACGGGCTTCGACATCACCGCCTCCTCGGAAGTGATGGCGATTCTTTGCCTCGCGTCGGATATCACCGACCTGAAAAAGCGGCTCGGATGCATCCTGGTCGGGTTCACGGCGGCGGGCGCCCCCGTGTTCGCCCGAGACCTGCACGCCCAGGGGGCGATGGCGGCCATCCTGCGCGATGCGATCAAACCGAATCTCGTCCAGACCGCCGAAGGCACGCCTGCCTTCATTCACGGCGGGCCCTTCGCCAATATCGCCCACGGCTGCAACAGCCTCGCGGCGACGCGGCTCGCCCAGAAGCTCGGTGACGTGGTTCTCACCGAAGCGGGTTTCGCGACCGAGCTGGGGGCGGAGAAATTCTTCGACATCAAGTGCCGCACCGCGGGGTTGAACCCTCAGGCCGTCGTGATCGTCGCGACCATCCGGGCCCTGAAATACCACGGCGGCGTCGCGAAGGCCGACCTGGCGCGCGAGCACATGGTCGAGCTCAGCCGCGGCTTCGAGAACCTCGCGAAGCATATCGAGAACATCCGGATGTTCAACCTGCCGTCGATCGTCGCGATCAACCGGTTCCCCGACGACACCGATGCCGAGATCGCCATGGTGAAGAAAGCCGTCGAGGAGGCGGGAGGCGTGGCGGCCGTTTCCACGGCGTGGACCGATGGCGGCGAAGGCAGTCTGGATCTGGCCCGCAAGGTCGATGAGATGCTGCGCGGCCGGGAAGGCGCCTTCCAGCCGTTGTATCCGCTCGAGATGCCGCTGGTCGAGAAGATCAATGTCGTCGCCCGAAGCTGTTACGGTGCGGCGGCGGTCGAGATTCTCGAGCCTGCGAAAAAGGCGCTGGCCCAGTTCGAACAGATGGGCTGCGGTGAACTGCCGGTCTGCATGGCGAAGACGCAGCACTCGCTCACCGACGTGCCATCGAAGATCGGGCGGCCGCGCGGCTTCAAGGTGACCGTGCGCGAGGCGCGGCTTTCCTCGGGGGCCGGCTTCGTCGTCGCGCTGGCCGGGGAGATCATGACGATGCCGGGGCTGCCGAAGGCGCCCGCGGCGGAACGAATCGATGTGGATAACGCGGGCCGGATCACCGGCCTGTTTTGAACCCGCAAGGAGGGAACGATGAACAAGACCCCGTTGTGTTCCGTTCACGAGGCGCTTGGCGCGCGGATGATCGATTTCGGCGGCTGGTACATGCCGGTGCAGTATACGTCGATCATCGAAGAGCACGAGACCGTGCGCACCAAGGCCGGGCTTTTCGACCTGTTCCACATGGGCGAATTCTGGCTCTCCGGCCCCGACGCAATGGCGAACGTCCAGCGCATCGTCTGCCAGGACGCCGAGTTCATCTCCGACCGGCAGATCGCCTACACGCCGATGTGCCGGCCCGACGGCTCGATCGTCGATGACCTGCTCGTCTACCGGTGGAACCCCGAGAAGTTCCTTCTGGTCGTGAACGCCGCGAACATGGACAAGGATCTCGTCTGGATCAGCTCCCAGCTGTCCGGCGACGTGCAGTTCGAAGATCATTCGCACATGACCGGCCTGATCGCGATCCAGGGACCGAAGGCGCAGGAGATTCTGCAGAAGCTGACCCGCCAGAACCTCAAGGCGATCAAGTTCTACTGGTTCACCGACGGGAAGGTGAACGGCATCCCGACCATCATCAGCCGCACCGGCTACACGGGCGAAGACGGCTTCGAGCTGTATTTCCCCGCCGACAAGTGCGCCGAGATGTGGAACGCCCTGATGGAGGCCGGGAAACCCTACGGCATCAAGCCCATCGGCCTCGGCGCCCGCGACACGCTGCGGCTCGAAGCCCGGCTGATGCTGTATGGAAACGACATCCACGACGGCACCAACCCGATCGAGGCGAACCTCGACTGGACCGTGAAACTCGGCAAGGGCGCGTTCAACGGAAGCGACGTCATCAGGCAGCAGAAGGAAAAGGGCACCCAGAAGACGCTGGTCGGCTTCGAGATGGGAAAAGGCCCGGCTCCGCGCCATGGCTACAAAGTCCTTCACAAGGGAAAGGCGGTCGGCGAAGTCACCTCCGGCACCATGTCCCCCACCCTGAAGAAGAACATCGGCCTCGCCTACGTGCCGCCCTCGCTGAAGGAGATCGGCTCGACGTTCGACATCGAAGTGCGCGGCAAGCCGGTTCCCGCAACCGTCATCTCCACACCGTTCTACGTGCGCCCCAAGGCGTGAGTCATAAATAGAAGGAGATATATATGGGTTTGCTTGAAAAGATCGATCCCGCGATCCACGAGATCATCGGGAAGGAACGCCGGCGCCAGATGAGCCAGATCGAGCTGATCGCCTCCGAGAACTTCGTGTCGGAAGCCGTCATCGAGGCTCTGGGCTCGGTCATGACCAACAAATACGCCGAGGGGTATCCGGGCAAGCGGTATTACGGCGGCTGCGAGGTCGTCGATGAGGCCGAGAACCTGGCGCGCGAGCGCGCCTGCAAGCTGTTCGGGGCCGAGCACGCCAACGTGCAGCCGCACTCGGGCAGCCAGGCCAACATGGCGGTGTATCTGACCGTCATGAAGCCGGGCGAGACCTACCTGGGCATGAACCTCCAGAACGGCGGCCACCTCACGCACGGCAGCCCCGTCAACTTCAGCGGCCTGATCTACAACGTCGTTCCCTACGGTGTCGATGACAAGACCGAGACGATCGATTACGACGCCCTCGAGAAGCTGGCCCTGCAGCACAAGCCGAAGATGATCATGGCGGGCGCCTCGGCGTATCCGCGCGTCATCGATTTCACGAAGTTTCGCGCGATCTGCGACAAGGTCGATGCGGTGCTGTGCGTCGACATGGCGCACATCGCCGGCCTCGTCGCCGCCGGCCTGCACCCGAGCCCGATCCCCTACGCCGACTTCGTGACCACCACGACGCACAAGACCCTGCGCGGCCCGCGCGGCGGCATGGTGCTGTGCAGGGAAAAGTGGGCGAAGGCGCTCGACAAGTCGATCTTCCCCGGCCTGCAGGGCGGCCCGCTCATGCACGCGGTGGCGGCCAAGGCCGTTTCGTTCCAGGAAGCCCTCGACCCGTCGTTCAAGCTCTACCAGCAGAAGATTCTCGACAACGCCCAGGCGCTCGCGAAGGGGCTCCAGTCGCACGGGTTCAGGCTCGTTTCGGGCGGCACCGACAACCACCTGATGCTCGTCGACGTCCGGAACAAGAACGTGACCGGCAAGGTCGCCGAGAAGGCGCTCGACGTCGCCGGCATCACCGTGAACAAGAACACGATTCCGAACGACCCGCAGTCACCCTTCGTGACTTCCGGCGTCCGCATCGGCACGCCCGCCGTCACGACCCGCGGCATGACCCCCGAGGTGATGACGGATATCGCGGCCCTGATCGACCAGGTCCTGACGAAGCCGGAAGACGAGGCGAACCTGAAAGACGTCCGCGCCAAAGTCCAGAAAATCTGCGACCGCTTCCCCTACTACCGACTGTGAGCGAGAAACGAGTTCACCACAGAGACACGGAGACACAGAGAATGAAAGATTTCTCTAACTCTGTGCCTCTGTGTCTCTGTGGTAAACGTTCTTTGTGATTGAACCGCTTGCCTTTTGCCTTGTTCGAGGGAAGCGGAAGTGTGAAGGTTATGGTAGAATCCCGGCGGCGGGCTGCCGCTTTCCGCCGGGTGTTCATACGACATTGAATTGAAAAACTTTTACAGGAGCAGAGACATGAATCCTCCAAACCTGAAGTACACCAAGGAACACGAGTGGGCGAGAATCGAAGGCAAGACCGCCGTCATCGGTATCACCGAATACGCCGCGCATCAGCTCGGCGACGTCGTGTTCGTCGACATGCCGCATGTGGGCACCAAGCTCGAGAAGGGCAAGACCTTCGGCGTCGTCGAGTCGGTCAAGACCGTCTCCGACATCTTCGCCCCGCTCAGCGGCAAGGTCATCAAGAAGAACGACGAGCTCGACGCCGACCCCGCCCACGTCAACAACGACCCGTACGGCAAGGGCTGGATCCTCGAGATCGAGCTGAGCAACCCGGCCGAGGCCAATGAGATGATCGACGCGGCCGCCTACGAGAAACATTGCGAGACCTGCGGCCACTGACCGGGCCGCAGACCAGGAACTGCTGACGAGAAAGACTCAGGTCTTCAGGAGAATCCGGAAACATGGGTAGCTATCTGCCTCACACCCAGGCGGAGGTCAAGGCGATGCTCGAGGCGATCGGCGTCAAGAGCATCGATGACCTGTTCGCGGAAATACCGGCCGAGCTTCGGCTCAACCGGGCGCTCGATCTGCCGCCCGGCCTGAGCGAGTCCGAGACCATCGACGAGATGTATGAACTCGCGGGGGCGAATTATGGCACGACCGAGATGCTCAGCTTCCTCGGCGCCGGGATCTACGACCATTATATTCCATCTGCTATAAATCATCTGCTGCTCCGCGGCGACTTCTTCACCGCCTACACGCCCTACCAGGCCGAGATCTCGCAGGGAACCCTCCAGGCGATCTACGAGTATCAGAGCCTGATCTGCGGCCTGACGGGCATGGACGTGTCGAACGCCTCGATGTACGAGGCCGGCACCGCCCTCGTCGAGGCGATCAACATGGCGAAGGCCCAGACGGGCCGGAGCCGTGTGATCCTTCCCGAGACGGTCCACCCCGAATACCGCCGCGTCGCGAAGACAATCAACACGCAGATGGGCATCGAGCTCGTGGCCGCCCCGTGCGAGGACGGCGTCACCGATCTGGCGAAGCTGTCCGAGCTGGTTAACGATTCGACGGCTGCCGTCGTCGCCGGGTATCCGAACTTCTTCGGCTCGGTCGAGGACCTCGAGGCGCTCGCGAACATGGCGCACAACGTCGGCGCCCTGCTCATCGTCACGGCCGATCCTATAGCGCTCGGTATGCTTACGGCCCCCGGCGATCTCGGCGCGGACATCGTCTGCGGCGAAGGCCAGTCGCTCGGCATCCCGATGAGCTTCGGCGGCCCGTCGCTCGGCTTCATGGCCTGCAAGGAAGCCCTGCTCCGCAAGGTGCCGGGCCGCATCACCGGCGCGACCTGTGACAAGAACGGCCGCCGCGGCTTCGTCCTGACCCTCCAGGCGCGCGAACAGCACATCCGGCGCGAGAAGGCCGGCAGCAACATCTGCTCGAACCAGGCGCTGATGGCCCTGAACGCGACGATCTACATGAGCCTCCTCGGCCGCGAGGGCATCCGTGACGTGGCGAACCAGGGATTCCAGAAGGCGCACCACCTCAAGAAGGAACTGGTCGCGAAGGTGCCGGCCGTTTCCTTCCCGTTCGCGGCCCCATTCCTGCACGAGTTCGTGATCAAGGTGCCGAACGCGAAGAAGCTGCTCGGCAAGATGGTGAAACAGGGCGTGCTCGGCGGCGTTCTGCTCGAACGCTGGTATCCGAACCTGAAAGACCATCTGCTCGTGGCCGTCACTGAAAAGCGCACGGCTGAGGAACTCGACTACTTCTGCGAACTGCTCGGAGGGCTGACGGAATGACGGAACCCCTGATGTTCGAACTGTCCGTCGACGGACGGCGCGGTTATACACTTCCGAAACTCGATGTGCCCGAGATCGACCCGACGGACCACATCCCCGCGAAGATGCTCCGGAAGGAGCTTCCCCTCCCCTCGTTGTCGGAAATCGACGTGGTGCGACACTTCACGCGGCTGTCGCGGCTGAACCACGCGGTCGATGTAGGTTTCTACCCGCTCGGTTCCTGCACGATGAAATACAATCCGAAGGTGAACGAGGATGTGGCGCGGCTTCAGGGACTCGCCGACCTGCATCCCTACCAGCCCGAGGAGACGATCCAGGGCGCCCTCGAACTGCTTCACCGGCTCGAGCTGGCGCTTGGCGAAATCTGCGGGATGGACGCCTTCACCCTGCAGCCGGCGGCCGGCGCGCATGGCGAGCTGACGGGCCTGTTGATCATCAAGGCGTATCACCGCAAGAAGAAGAACGCCAAGACCAAGACGAAGATCCTCATCCCCGACGCGGGCCACGGCACGAACCCGGCCTCGGCGGCGATGCTCGGCTTCGAGGTCGTGAACGTCAAGACCTCGGATCGCGGCGGCATCGACCTCGACGACCTGCGGGCCAAGGCCACGCCCGACGTGGCCGGCCTGATGCTGACGAACCCGAACACGCTCGGCCTGTTCGACGAGAACCTCGCCGAGATCGCAAAAATAGTGCATGGTGTAGATGGCCTGCTGTACTACGACGGCGCCAACCTGAACGCCATCATGGGCTGGTCGCGGCCGGGCGACATGGGCTTCGACATCGTCCACGTGAACCTGCACAAGACCTTCTCGACCCCGCACGGCGGCGGCGGCCCTGGCGCCGGCCCGGTCGGCGTGAAGGCGCACCTTGCCGGCTTCCTGCCGAGCCCACGCATTCTCTTCGACGGCAAGAAGTTCAAGATCTCGGACAGGCATGCCGACTCGATCGGCCCGGTGCGCACGTTCCTGGGCAGCTTCGGCGTCCTTGTGCGGGCGTATGTCTACATCCTCACGCTCGGCGCGGAAGGCCTGAAAGACGCGAGTTCCTACGCCGTGCTGAACGCGAACTACATGATGCGACGGCTCCAGAAGCGGTTCAAGCTGGCCTACGACCGCACCTGCAAGCACGAGTTCGTCCTGACGGGCAAACCGTTCGCCGAGAAGGGCGTCAAGACGCTCGACATCGCCAAGCGCCTGCTCGACTACGGGTATCACGCCCCGACCGTCTACTTCCCGCTCATCGTCGAGGAGGCCATCATGATCGAGCCGACCGAGACCGAGAGCAAGCAGACGATGGACGAGTTCATCACCGTCATGGAGAAGATAGCCGACGAGGCGATGAGCGATCCCGAGAAGGTCAAGGGCGCGCCCCACACGACGCCGGTGACCCGACTCGACGAGGCGCTCGCGGCACGCAAGCCGGACATCAACTTCTTCAAGCGGCGTCCGTGACGTGAGTTCCGACGTACAGACCGTAACCCTCCCGCAGACGGCCCTCGGCCTCCTGCGGGAGGTTTTGTACGAGCTGAAAAATGCTCCCGGCGCCGAGATATGGCTCGTCGGCGGCGCCGTGCGCGACCTGATGCTTGGGGCCGCGGATATCGCCGACTGCGACCTCGCCGTCTCGGTGCCGTTCGTCGCCCAGGCGAATGCCTATGCCCGGAACAAGAAGAGCGGCTTCGTCATGCTCGACGAAGACCACGAAGTCGCGCGCGTCGTGCGAACGTTCGAGGGAAAGTCGTTCACCGTCGATATCGCCCGCTTCCGCGCGCCCGGCATCGAAGGCGACCTGCGGGGCCGTGACTTCACGATCAACGCGATCGCCGTGCGCGTCACGTGGCCTCTGCTCGAAGCCGTCCTGCCGGTGTTCGACCCGCTCGAGGGCGCGAGGCACCTCGGCGAGAAACGCCTGAAAATGTGCGCGCCGACGGCGTTCACCGACGACCCCCTGCGGGTGATGCGGGCCTTCAGGTTCGGAGCTGTCCTGGACATGACGTTCGACGATGAGCTGACGGAAGCGATCCGCCGGGATGCACCTTTGCTGGCGAACATTTCGGGAGAGCGCATCCGCGACGAGCTGTTCAAGGTGCTCGATGCGGCCGACAGCGTCGCGTGGATCGACCGGATGTCGCAGCTTGGGGTGCTTGGACAGATCCTTCCCGAGCTCGAGACCACCCGGGGCGTCGTCCAGAACGGATGGCATCACCTCGATGTGTACGACCACACGATCGAGGCGCTCCGGTGCTTCGAAAAACTGCTTTCACGTCCGGACGCGCCTATCGAGGGATGGAAGAAGCTCCAGAAGTTCCTGGACGAACATATTTCCGGGAATCGCACGTATCGGCAGCTGTTCAAGTTCGCCTGCCTGCTCCACGACGTCGGCAAGCTCGCCTGCCGGAAGGAGCGGGAGGACGACGGTCGCATCGTGTTCCATGGCCACGAGATGGAAGGAACCAGGATCTGCAAGGAAATCGCCGAGCGGCTGAAGCTCTCGTCGGCGGAGCTTCAGTTCCTGATGCTCGTCGTGAAAAACCACATGCGCCCCGGCGTCATTCTCCAGGAAGGGCTTTCCGACCGCCGCCTGTTCCGATACTATTCGGAAACGGGCCGCGAGGGCGTCGGCATCGCCATGATGTCGCTGGCCGACCGTCAGGCGGCCCAGGGCCCCGAGAGCCGTGAGGACATGGAGCAGTTCGAGAAAGGCATCGAGAGCATCATGTCCGACTTCTACCGGCAGATGGAATACGCGAAACAGGCCCCGCTGATCAACGGGACGGACCTGATGACCGCCTTCCGGATGAAGCCCGGCCCGAAGTTCCGCGAGATTCTCGATGCCGTGAAAGAGGCACAGCATCTCGGCCAGTTGAAAGACAAGGCGGCGGCGATGAATTACGTTTCGAATCTCCTGAGCGGCCGCCAGCCGGAGTGACCGTTTCCGGCATGAGTGCATCCCTCATCGTTCTAGTATATATAAAACAGAGTATGTTAAAAGCGATTTCACCACAAAGACACAAAGACACAAAGAAACAGAAAAAATTCGGGAATTTATTTTATGTTTTTTGGGCCTTTCTTGTGAAAAGAGTTCTGTTTTTTGCAGGCAGAGATATCATACAATTCGGATAAGTGATCTCAAAAGGAGTGCAGGATGAAAACGTCAGGTTGTTTGAAACACCCCATTTTGAGTGTTGTTCTTGCCGGCATGATCTCGGTTGCCGGAGCATCGGCCGTAGGAGCTGGGTGCGGATCCTGTGAGACATGCGGCACCTGCGGTCCCGAGCAGGTCGAAGGCGTCGTCGTCATTCCGGACGCGACGGTGTGCGACGTTGCTGGCGATGCCGTGACCGGCGCGGCGGCTGAACTGGCGAAGCGCGGGATGACGATGGAGGCTGTAAGAGTCATTGATGAGGCGGCGGAGATCCAGCGGAAACAGCATGCCGGCACCCCCTACTCCGTCGGCCCTCTCGTCTGGGCGGCCAGGTCGCTGCGCGATTTGGATCGGCCGATGTCGGCGCTGGTGCGGTATCAGTCGATTCTCGGCCGGCTCATGGCGAATCCGGACACCGCATGGGAAGCCATCGTGCATGAGGATATCGCAGGCGTTCAGGCCTCGCTTGGCATGAATGAAAAGGCCTACGCGTCGTATGCAAAAGCCATGCGGCTGTTCGAGTCGACGGGCAACAAGGAAGCGGTTCGCCGGATTTCGCTGAAGATGCCCGAGCTGGTGAAGTAAGGAGCTTTGCTCCATGGGCGTCGAATACGTCATTCCTGTGGTGGCGGGGGTTTGTCTGTCCGCCTGCACCGGTTTCAGGGCGTTTCTTCCCCCGCTGCTGATCGGCATCGTCTACCGGTTCTTCCCCGCCTGGCTCCACATCGGGTCCGGGCTGGAGTTTCTCGCCTCGACGCCGGTTCTCGCGGCGCTCGCCGTCGCGGCCGTGGTCGAGTTCCTCGGCGACAAGATCCCGGCCGTCGACCATCTGCTCGACGTGATCCAGTTGCCGGTCAAGATGGCTCTGTCAGCCGTGCTGACCACGATGATCATTCCCGAGGGCGACCTGAAATCCATCTTCATGATGATCGCCCTCGTCCTCGGACAGGGAGCCACGGTGTCGATGCACGCGGGAAAGGCCGGGATGCGCGCTGTCTCCACGGCCGCGACCGGCGGGATCGCCAACCCCGTGATCAGCCTGATCGAAGAGATCGTCGTCGGCGTCGGAACGGTCCTGTCCCTCGTCGTGCCGGTCCTTGCCGCGATCGCCCTTGCCTGGCTCCTGTGGCGCACGACGAGGTTCCTCTTCGGATCGCGCGGCGGCAACGAGGGCGCGCTCGCGAAGACGGCCCCGTCCCACGTGTTCTACCGCCTCGTCAAGTTCACCGGGAGCGTCTTGTTCCGCATCTACAACCGCTGGACCGTCACGGGGCTCGAACACGTTCCGGCGAAGCCCCCATACCTCGTCGTCGCGAACCATGCTTCTATATATGATGGTATTATACTCGGGTCTGCACTTCCCCACCCCACCTACATCATGGTCAAGAAAGAAGCGTTCGACAACCCGATGACGGGCTGGTTCCTGCGGAAGGCGTGTGCGTTTCCGGTCGATCGGTCGAAGCCCGATCCCACGACGATCAAGACGGCCCTCCGCGTGCTCGCCGACGGCCACGTTCTCGGCATTTTCCCGGAGGGGACCCGCAACCTCAGGGGGCTGATCCGGCCGTTCAAGCCCGGCGCCATCAAGTTCGCCATCCGTCAGAAGGTGCCGATCCTTCCGGCCTACATCGCAAACAACCACCTGCTGAACCCCGACGGAACGACAATTCCGCGGCCAGTGGCGCTGAAGATCGGGTTTGGCGAACCGGTCGACGTGCCCGGCATGCTCCAGGCGGGGCATACCGAACAGGAGATCCAGGACCTGGCATACGAGCGCGTCTGCGCCATCGGAGAAGCATTGATGGGCCACCCCGTCCGGGATGACTCTGCCGAAGAACTCGGCCTGGAACTCGTTTCGCAGGCCGGAGTGCCGAAAACCGACGAAACGGCCGCCTGAGAACATGACCCAGGCAACGTCGTTCACCCCGGGAATCCCGCCATGGGACGCCCCCTGCTGGCTGACGCTTGATCTGCCGGCGCTCCTCGGAAACGTTCCCCCTTCGGGAGCGATCGAGTGGGCGGTCGATCTCCGGTCGCCAATCCTGGCGCGCGCCTGGCGCCACATCGCCCCTGAGCTGAAGCGCCGCGCCGCATGGGGATACGCCAGCCGCGGTTTCCGTCTGACGGGGAGCGACGCCGTTTCCGAGGAAGGCTGGGTGCACGTCCTGGCCCCGCCCGCATCAGCGGGAGTCATCGCCGAGGCTGTCAGGAACGGCTTCACCGTGACGATCGGCCAGACGTCCGAGGCGATCGTCGCTTCGAACGCCGCCCAGGCCTACGGCAGGCGGGCCCCGATCCTCATCCGTGTCCGGACCGGCGAGCTGATGGCCGATCCCGGTGCGACCGGCTGCATCTCGATGCTCGAGGCGGTTCCGGGGCTTGCCGCCATCGATGTGGCGGGGTTCTGGCTCGACGATCCTTTCACGAACCGCCAGGAGTGCGACCAGTTCATGCGGGCTGTCGGCAGGCTGCTCGGCGACGTCCGCTCGCTCATCCTCGTCGGGGCGGGAACGGGCCCCGTGCCGCCGCGTATGAAGCCCGTCGCCCTCATCGGACGCGAACTCTTCGGATACTCCCGAAAGTCTCTCTCGCCGGCGATCGTGACGGCAACCCTGACGCTCGAAGCCTGGGCATACCCCTTCCGGACCCGCGGCCGCAGCATGCTCGTCGGGATCGATATCGGCTCCCTGCAGGGAATCTCCCGCGAAGCCCGCCCGCCCGTCATCGTGGGCTCCGAAATCGGGCGCGTCATCGCCGTCGAAGACCGCAGAACAATCGTCGAACTCGCCCAGAGACCCGCATCGGGCGGCCCGTGGCGCGCCCTCCTGATGGGCAGCCACGACACCCAGACGGTATCGGTCGAAGAATGGCCCGACCACGCGGGGCTTCTTTCCGCCCTCGAGCACCTTGGCCGCGACTACCCCCTCTACGTCAGGAGCGGCGCCGAACTGACCGGCGCGGAATCCCTCCCGCCCGGGGTCTGAACCTCTTTATTTGCCGATCGAGATGAAGAACAGCAGGGCGCCGACGCCGATGATGAAGTAGAAGAGCTGGACGATGCAGCCGGAGGCGTCTTCCGTCTGTGACGCCTCGCTGCTCGAATAGCCGTAGTCGGGCGGTCTGCCGACTTTGCGCGAGGCGGCTTTTCTGCGCGGATCGAGTTCGTTGCCGCACCCGAGACAGTAAATATAATCGGGTTTATTTTTCTTCTGGCATTTCGGGCAGCGGACCAGGTTCGAGTCGTCCTCCTGGGCCGGCGTCTCTTTCGGAATGAGGTTCGTCTGGGAGACTTTGAACTTCTTTTTTTTGGCCCCCTCTGAAGCCGCATGGCGTTCGTGCGACACGGGCTTTTCCGGAAGGTCCGGCATGGCGTCGCTCCGGACGTCGGTGATCTTGAAGGAACTCTCGTCCGTCACCTCGACGTCGATCTGGTCGGCGAGTCCGTCCATGGTCGTGTCGAGGACCGACTGCATGGTCGACACGTCGACCTTCACGCCCGAAATAGGCTGGAACAGGACGGTGGAGTCCTCGAGGGCGGTGCCGATGGGGGCGGGAGCGGCGAACGCCTCGCTTCCGAGCGACGCGTCCTCCATCTCGGGATGGAACGCACCCTCAAATATGCTTTGTAATATATCACTCAGGATTTCCCAATCGTGGTACAGGAGGCTGGGGATGACGAACACGAACGGCTGAGACTCGGAGCGGAGGGAAAATTCCAGCCTGATGTCACCGAGGATGCTTTTCGAACACTTCAGGGAGGAAACGCCCTGGCCCATGAAATTTTTGACCAGTTGCGGGTCGCCGAGCGGGAGGGCCGACACGATGTGGACCTGGGACCGGTGAACGACCAGCCAGGAGGCGCCTGTCGCCCCGTCGAAGGCGGAGGTCGATTCGTAGGCAAGCCGCACCTCGTCGGCATTGCTGATCGAGAGAAGCGAACAGATTTTGTCTGGAAGCCTGTCGAGAATCACCGGCCTACTCCTGTGGGTGAAGTTCGAAGCCAGGGGAACGGACCTGTCAGGGTGATGATATCGGAAGCGATCGAGAACCCGTATTCCGTCTGGGCGTTCAGATCGGTGGCGACGCCGGCTGCCCCGGCCAGCCAGCGTTCGAGCCACGGAACGCCCACGCGCCGGAGAACCGGCCCGGGTACATCATACCCGGCAAAGCGCATTCCTGCAATCCGGAAACCCCGGCTGGCGGATTCGAGGAGCAGGACCACGCTCAGCTTGCGCATCCAGAAGCCCGAGCCGTCGAGAACGATCGAGAGCGTGCCGGAAGAGAGAAACGCCCATGCCCTGTTCAGAACGAACCCGGCCGCCGGCTTCACATCGATCTTCGACAGGAGCAGGTTCAGTTCGGGAAGCGTCAGGTCGAGCTTCATGACGGCTCCCTGCGCTGGTGTCGCGGCCAGCTTGTCCTGGAGGCTCCAGCGGTCTTCGCGGGTGATCTCGACGGGCTTGGGAAGATTTGCTTCACGGGAGGTGGACCCGGTAAACTGAGGAAGGAAAAAGATCGCGGCGATGGCGAGCAGGGCAAGACAGGCAAGAGGAATCACGCACCCGCAGCCGAGGCAGGAGAGGCAGCCGCGCCACGACATGCCGGAGTCGCTGTTCTTGACGATCAACGCATTTCCGGGGGAAGGGCTCATGTCAGCTTTTCAGGCCGGCAAGCTGGTTCTGCTCGTCGAACGAGAGGAGTTTCTCGATGTCGAGGAGAACGATGAGACGCTCTTCGAGCTTCGCCACACCCTGCACATACTGCGACCCGATATTGTAGGAAAACACGTCGGGAGCGCGTTCGATCTGGTCGGAAAACAGGCGGATGACCTCCGAGACGTTGTCCACGACCATGCCGACGAGATTGCGGTTGAAATCGACGATGAGGATCTTGGATTGGTGGTGGTCGGCCAGGGGAGGCAGATCGAACCGCTTTCTGAGATCGATGATGGGCACGATATGACCGCGGAGATTGATGACGCCTTCGACGAAACTCGGCGCCTTCGGCATCTTCCTGATCTCTGTCATCGCCTGGATTTCGCGGACCTTGGCGATGTTGAGCGCATACTCGTCGGTGCCGATGTAGAAACCGACGACCTGGATCTCCTGGCGGGTCTGTGCCTTTTTCATGATGCCGATTCTAGCATGCGGACGCGGGTGGCGCAAATCTTCCATCTCCAAATGACGGCCCGTTTCTGCTATACTGAAGCCCAATTTTCCGAACCCGGGGTATCAATGGATTATCTGCTGCATGCATACTCGCCGCGATACAAGATCTTTCTCTCGATCGCGGACGTGACGGAAACCGCAAAGCAACTCGAGAAAATGCATCTTTCCGGGCCGACGGCGGGCCGGTTTCTCGCCGAGGGGCTCGTTGCGGCTGCGCTTCTCTCGACGGAAATCTCCCAGACCGACGAGCGGATCTCCTTCCAGCTCCAGGTCGACGGCCCCGTCGGCGGCTGCATGTTCGACGTCTCCTCGAGCGGCAATATGCGCGGTTACACGCATAAAAAACTGTTCGACGAGTTCGACGGCGAAGACACGAGCGACATTCGCAGGATCATGGGCTCTTACGGCCGCCTGACGGTCATCAGGTCGAACCGCCGCGGAGCCATCGACCAGCAGCAGGTCCAGAACTGCCCCGCCGACGTACGGTCGGCGCTTGCCAGCTATTACAACCTGATTCTCCGGCGACCGGCGGCCGTCGAACTCATTTCCCTCTCCAGGAATTCCATGGTGCACCGCGCCCTCGGCGCACGGATCGAGCGTAGTTCGGACGGGAGCGTGGAAGAGTTCGTTCCGCTGCTCGAGAAGTTCAACGACCGCTCCGTCCGCGACCTGCTCGCCAACTCGGCGGACATCGGCGCATACCAGAAACTTCTCGGTCTGGACGACCTCCGCACGGTCATGACGCGCGAGCTGCGCTTCGGTTGCGGCTGCTCGTATGAAAAGGTCGTGGCCTCGGTCGGCATGCTCGGCGTCGAGGAGCTTCGCGACATCGTCGAGAAGAAGGAAACGCAGACCGTCACCTGCCATTTCTGCGGGAACACGTACATCGTCACTCCCGAGGCGATCGCTGGCCTGATCGTCAAGCTTTCGCGCAAAGACGACGAACCGACCCCGTGACCGACAAGCTCCGCTCCTGGAAAAACGGCGACCGCCCCGACCTCCCGTGGGAACGCTGCCGGAAGGACGAGCGCGGCGAACTGAACCAGCTTCTCAGCGGACCCGTCTGCCGCCATATCAGCACGCTCACCCTCAGGGCGACCGACGGCGCCTGGCGCGGAAAGCACGTGCACAAGGTCAAACGTGAGGAGTTCTTCGTCCTCTCGGGGCGCGTCGAATTTATATGGTACGATACGGAAACCGGCGAACGCGGCGGCGAAACGTTCGGGCCGGGAACGCGGCTGACGATTCTTCCCGGCCTCGCCCACGCCCTCCGCGCTCTCGAAGACGCCGTCATGATCGAGTTTTCCGAAACCCCCTACGACGAGGCCGACTCGGTTCCGTTCGATCTCTTCTGAATAGTATCCGCTATCCTAGTTCGCCTGGCCGTTCTTCCATGCCTCGCAGCGGGCCTGGATTTCCCGGCGTTTTTCCGGGGTGAGTGCGGCGGCGGCCTTGTCGCGAAGAGACGCGTATTTCTGGTCTTTCACGGAGCAGAGGCTCAGCCAGTAGTAAGCCGATTCCATGTCTTTGGCAATCCCCTTTCCCTGGGCATACATCACGCCGAGCCTGGCCTGTGCCTCGACGTTGCCCTTGTCGGCGGCTTTGCGGAACCAGGCGGCCGCCTGATCGTAATCCTGGGGAAAGGTCTCGCCCTTGTAATACTCCATCCCGAGCTGCATCTGGGACGCCGCGTCGCCGCTTTCGGCCTTGTCGCGAAGGGAGGTGCCCGCCTTTTTCGGCTTCTCGTCAGACCTGGCAGGGGCGCCGGCCTGGGCAGTCTCGCCTTCGATGGCGGCACACAACTCTTTTGCCAGCTCGAGCCCCTGTTCGGCTGATTTTCTGGCCCATGCCAGAGCCTGCTCGTTGTCTTTGGGAACGCCGATTCCATCGTGATACATTTTAGCCAGCATGAACTGCGACCGGGCATCTCCGGCCTCGGCGCCCGTACGAAACCATCGCATCGATTCGGCGATGTTCTTCGGCACGCCGTCACCAACCATATACTTTTGCGCGAGCAGGCCCTGTGCCGTGGTGTCTCCCCCGTTCGCCAGTTCGAGAAGTTCTTTGGCTTCCTCGGACATGTCTCCCTCGGGAACGGGGACTGCTGATGATGCCTCGGGTTTCAACTTGGCAAGCAGATTCTTGGCCTCTACGTATCCCTGGGCGGCTGACTTTTCGATCCATTGAAGGCCGTCCGCCGCGTCACGCGGAACCCCTTCCCCGTCCAGACGCATTGCGCCGAACAAAAGCTGGGCCTTGGCATGCCCTTGTTCCGCGGCTTTCTGTAACCAGGATGCGGCCTCTTTCATGTCCGCTGGAATTCCTTCCCCCTTGAGGCACATACTCCCGATGAAATACTGGGCATCGACGTTTCCCTGCGCGGCAGCCTTCCGGAACCAGTCAGCCGCCTCCCTGGGATTGGCTTCGGCGCCCTTGCCGGCAAATAACCGGGTTCCGAGAGACGTCTGAGCGAGGGAATCACCCTGCTCCGCGGCTTTCCGATACCATATCAACGCTTCCTGGTCGTTCTGCTCGACACCGTTACCATGGGCATACATTTCGGCAAGGTTCTGCTGAGCCTGATAAAGCCCCTTCTCGGCGGCCTTCAACGTCCATGCGAACGCCTCCTTGAGATCCTTGGGCACGCCGTCGCCATCCCCGAGAAGGTTGCCGAGGTTGAACTGGGCCGGGGCATACCCCTGCTCGGCGGCTTTGCGGAACCACTTCGCCGCCTCGGCGCCGTCATGTGACACGCCGTATCCCTTGTTGTATATGACACCGAGGTTATACTGGGCATCCATGTCGCCCTTCTCGGCGAGGTCGCGGAAAATCTTTTCGGCAGTGGTGAAATCCTTCCGCTTGATGGCCGCAAAGCCCTCATCGAGCGTCGCTCCGAAAACCGGAATATGAAGCAATACAGCCATGATCACCAATAGAATCCGCATCGTTCCCCTCCCATCGTGCAATTCAAATATACACGCGACGATATCCTACGTGAGACATCATGATCGCCACGGATACAACCCGGATTCATCGTAGCTCAAATCGATGCTCCCGACAACTTCGATGAATGAATGCGCGGGCGCCGCCCTCCTCATTCCTTTCGCCGCCAACCCGGTGTTGACATTGCGGGGAGTTATCTCAATTGTCGTCTGCCCTGGAGCTTCTTGTCGAAATGTGTAGAATGCATTCATCGGAGGCCAAACATGGAACCGACGTCCCGAAAAGAGTTGCCGATTTCACATCTCCTGCTGTTTGTCTTACAAAACTTCTTGTAAAAAGCCATGCCATACCTTCTCGTAATGGTAATCTATTTTTTGCATATATCTCTTATGGTATAGAACGAAAGTCGCAGGGGGCCAGGGCCGTGACGAACGGCGGAGTTTTCCTGTACAGATTGTACGAACACGGGGCCTGCGAAGGAGCCCGTGAATACCTCATCTCGCAAGGTGTCGTATTCCGGGAGTTCGTCTTCGATGGCTGGCCCCTGCCCCTCATTGGCGCCCCCTTGTGCCCGGCCTGTTTCCCCGTCATTCTCGTGGATGGCATCCGCATCAACGGGTTCAGGCCGAAGGCCATCAGGGCAGCCCTGGATGCACAGAAAAGCCCTGGTCCCGTCAGGACAATCTACGCCCAGACAATACGAGGTTCGATGCCGCCGCTTGCTACAAAGGCGTTTCCTGCCCTGTGCTCGGCATCTTTGCCGGGCTCGACGAGCAGATCCTGCCGAAGCCGAACGCCGAACTTCTCGAAACCCTCCTGAAGGCGGGACGAAATCCATCGCTCCGGCTGCACATCTTCCCTGACCTGGATCACGGGATGCGCAGGCCCATCAACTACGACTCAGCGACGTATCCGCTTTCGGAAACCGTGGCCATTGAAGTTCTCGAACTCGTTCCCTCCTGGATCACGTCTCTGCCGGAGAAAGCGCAAGACGACGGAACAGCGCGATGACCTCGGCTGGGGTTCCAAAAACTCAGAATCCTCCGCCTGAACTGCGATAACTGGGGCCGCCGGACGAGGAGGAGCCTCCTCCGCCGCCGCCGCCACCGGAGGAAGAACCGCCCGAACCGCCGCTTCCACCGCCTCCGCCGCCGGAGCTGCCGCTCGAACCGCTGTTGCCGCCGCCCTGGGAGCCGCCGCCCGCGTTCCCGCCGGTCGAGCCACTCCCCCCGCCTCCCCCTGTGTTCCCGCTTCCGCTCCCGCCTGCGCCGCCGGGAGAGCCCGAAGAGGCGGATCCGCCGCCGGTTCCGCTGCCCGAGCCATCCGAACCGCTGGAGCCGCTGCCGCCAGCATTGGAGGAGCCGCCACTGGAGTCACCGCCGGCCCCGTTTCCGCTCGAGGAGCCGCCCGTGCCGTCGGTTCCGCTGGTGCCGCTGCCGCCGCCGCCCTCGCCGCCGGGACCGCCCGGGGTTGAAGCGGAGCTTTCACCCTCCGGCTTGTTATGGGCCAGGAACCCGTCTGCATAATACGTCGAGCCGGGCTCGACACGGGCCAGGTTGTACACCTTCTGGCTGGCCGGCACGGTGCTCATCGCCACCAGGGTCTGCCACTGGCCGTCGCTGTCCAGCACCCGTGCGCCCACCGAAAGTTTCTTCACGCGCATCGCGTGGTGCCGAAGAGTGAAGCCGGGATCGATCGAAGCCCACCCCGCCTGGGTGAACAACGGATGTTCGTCGGTCAGGCGAAGCGTGCGGCCGTTTCCAAAAACCAGGGTGGTCAGGTGGTCCCGTACCGGGGATTCAAGTTTGCAGACAGTACCGGTCACCCGGCTGCGGCTGCTCTCGTCAAACGCAGCCACGAGGTCGCCGAGGCGGATGGTCTCGATGGCCTGCTGCGTTCCGTCTGCCATGAGCACCAGCGTTCCGGCCGGGAAACAGCAGGTTGTGCACTCGTGGTCGACGGAGTCGCCGGAATTCTCCGGGGGCGGGGGATCCTCCTTCCATTCGTAACGGCCTTCGGTCGGGCCGACGCCGGGGGTGCCGGGAGTGCTGGTCCAGTTGCCGTCAACCACGACGATCGTCGGCGACTGTTGCGTGGCAAAGGTGTCATCCGTAGCCGGGCTCCCCGCGGTGGTCCGGGTGTCACCGAAGGAGTCGCTGGTCGGTGCCGTGCCGTCGATGGAATAGATCTTCGAACCGCCGTCGGGCGGGCCGCCGGCCTTTTCGAAGTCGCGTAATCCGCCGGATGTCGCCGGAACCGGTCGTTTGCTCCCGCCGGTCTGGACCCAGGTGGGTGCCCCGGGGGGCGTGCCAGGCTGGCCGGGGGTCCAGTTCCAGGTGCCGCCGGGACGAGGGGCGGGCGGGGGTGGAGCGGGCTTGGGAAGCGGCCAGTCGATGTGTTCACGGATGCGCATGTCTTCCCGGGGAGCCTGCCCGTCGTTCTCGTTGTAATACTTTTCCAGGAACGAGAACAGGTCGTTCATCTTGATGGAGAAGCCTGTTTGGGGATCGACGAAGGTGTAGTCCTTGGGAAACTTCTGCACGCTGACCTTCACCCCTTTGTCAGGCTGGACGATCTCGATGGAGGCAGCATCTTCCTTCCAGGAATACGGCTGGTTCTGGTAGGGTCCTTCCTCGATATTCACGTAGCGGGAGGCGTCTTCGAGCTGGGAAAGGCTCTGGATGAACTCCTGCGGGTCGATGTTGAACTTGGGTTGCAGCAATTCGAGGAAGCGGCCTTTTTTCATCTTGGGGTCGTAATACTCGGAATTCATGCGGGGCTTGGTGTTCAGCAGTTTGATGAGTCCCAGTTCGTTCAGCCAGTCGACGAGCTCGGCGGGCGGCTTGGTGTTTCGCGGATGGTCGAGTTCGAGGTAGGTCGAGGCGAGCGATTTCTCTTTGTCATCCCAGGTGCCGCCGGGAACCGTGAAATTCTGGATCATGTGAGCAAGGAACTGGTTTTCAGCGCGGTTCCGTGTGGCGCTTTCAACGGTGGGCGGGAATTTGCCGAAGAACTCTCCGGCTTTCATCTTCTTGTCGAGCCTGGCGGGGTCAAGACCGGCGATGGCTTTTTCCAACGGCTGATGACCGACAAAATTGATCAGGTAATCGTCAGAGAGACTCCCGACGTAGGAGGACAAGGTAAACCGATCGTTTCGGTCCTGAATGTTCAAATCCTTCCAGATTTCGAGGGGGATCCGGGTGATCCGGACCATCTTTTTCAGGGTCTTGCTGGCCCCGGCCCCACCCCCCACGAGGTGTTTCCGGCTCAGGATCGCGAAGGCATCCCCCTTCCGACAGGGCTGACCTTCCGTGAGACGTATCTCTGAAACTTTTCCGAAGGTCTGGGGGCGCAGGACAATCGTTCGGGACGGGTCGTCTGCCGGGGAAAGTTCGGCGACACTGGTGTTGATGTCGACATACTGGTTCTTGGTCACCAGGATCTTTTTCACCACGAAATCAGTGACCTCGGCGCCGTTCACCGTGGCGGCCAACACCTGAAGTGCTTCAGATCGGGGCTCGCCGAACTCGGGACTTTCATAGGCCGAAGCATCGGTGGAATTCCCGTTCAGGACCGGTTCGGGAGAAACGATGAATCTGCCGTACATCAGGCACTTCGCATTCTCATACTGACCGAGAGAAAAAACGTCGATGTGATGCAGAAACCAGAGTTGCTGCATGCCGCGCATGTTCTGCCCGGGAGTTTTGTTGGCGATGTCCTGACAGACGATCGTGACCGTCCCCTCCCTGGCTCCAAACGGTTCCAGTTCCTTGATGCCGAACGTCGGGTGCTCTCCAACCGATTTCTCGTATTCCCGGAATGCCGGCTGGTACCAGCGTCCCTTCCGCAACTCGCTCTCGGCAAAGTCGATTCCCGAGAGGGCGGCGAGTTCCGCTTTCTTTTCGGCGCTGATAGCTCGCACATGCCTGATCTCGCCGGAGGAAAACTGCATCAGGCCGTTGACAACGATGAACAACACCGTTCCCATGATGAGGGCGATGGCGACCGCTGATCCGCGCTTGGACATGGGGTGACTCCTTTCCACGCTAGAGGACATTCACCAGGGTGATCAGGTTGGTGGCGGTGAACTCGTGATGCTCCTGTTCGAAGGTCAGGGTGTATTCGACGACGGCGCTGCCGTGCCGCCGTATCTGGAAGTTTTTTACCTTGGTGGCCAGAACGCGGCCACCGGTAATCCTGCCCTGGCGTATCCGGTCGAAATTGTACAAGACGAGCTGGTCCTTCTCGTCGATGAACATCCCCAACGCCTGGTGAAGGGAGTTGCGGAACACCAGTTGGGAGACCCAGGGACCTGTCCCCGTCGCGAAGTCCGGGCCGGGAGGAAACAGGATGCCGGTGGCGAGTTTGAGTTCTGAAGCGAGTTCCAGGTTGATGCGGCGGGCGTGATGATAGGTATCCAGCCGCTTCATGGTGGTATCACCACGGCGTGTCAGGTTGAAGATGGGTTGAACCATCAGCACGAGCAGGCTCAACACCACGACTCCCACCATGAGTTCCACGATCGTGATGCCCATGGACCGGAATGGGGGGATGATCGTTGTCTTACTCACAGGCCTGGCCTTGTCTTCAATCTTGACATCTCGAATGAATGGGGTCGCCTGGTATCCTTGTCGTGATTCCCCCAGCGGAAGGTGATTTTCAGCTTGAAAAGATCTCCGGCCAGTTCGACGTCGGCAAGCACCTTCAGGCATCGCAGAAAGGTGATGTCGGGGAACAGTTCGGGGGTGAATGCGTCGGTGATGTCTGACTGGCCCACCATCTCCGACGGCAACGTTCCATAGTAGTTGATGCGCTTTTCGAGATCGTTCAGATACCAGCTGCATCCGTCCATCGCGACGGTGTTGCCCCTGATGAGATTGTGGGTGTTGGTGGCGGTCGGGGCGAAGGCCCGCATGGTGAACCCGAAGATGAGCATGAAGAGCACCAGGCCCACCATCACTTCCAGCAGGGAAAAACCTGCCCGGCACAGGCGCGTGCGCTTCCGCTCGTTTGCGCCTCCCGGCAGAATACGGGGCCATGCCTCTCCCGCGATGAGAACCCACCCCATTCTCAAACTCCCTTTTCCATCATTATACCATCCCGGGCAGATGGGAGAGCGCAGGGGGAAAACCATCAACCGCACGCGCGAGATGCGTCGAGCGTTTCCCTGACCTTGTCGGCCAGCTCCTTGAGGGAGAACGGCTTCGAGATGAACTTCACCCCTTCGTCCAGGACGGCCTGGCGTGCGATGACATCAGCTGTATAGCCTGACATATAGATGTGCTTCAGTTCGGGCATGAACTCGAGAATCCGATCGGAAAGCTCTTTCCCGTTCGTACCCGGCATGACGACATCGGTGAGAAGAAGATCGATGTTCTTGTCATACTCACGGGCGAGTTTCATCGCCTGTTCGGGGCTTTCGGCCGACAAAACCCTGTATCCGAGGCTTTCGAGCATCTTTCGGGTGAGGTGCAGGACCGTGGCCTCGTCCTCCACGACCAGGATCGTCTCGCTTCCTCCGACCGGCCTGGTTTCCTCGGCGGTCCCCGGGGCTTCCTCCCCCTCGATTCTATGACGGGGAAGGTAGATCCTGAAGGTGGAGCCTATCCCCGGATCGCTGTAAACATTGATGAAACCGCCGTTCTGTTTGACGATGCCGTAGACGGTGGAGAGGCCGAGACCTGTTCCCCTGCCGCTTTTCTTGGTCGTGAAGAACGGGTCGAATATTCTGGGAAGGAGTTCTTTCGCCATGCCGCAGCCGTTGTCGGCCACCGACAACTGGACATACTCGCCCGGCAGGCATTCTGGGGATTCGGTGCAGTATATTTCATCGCACCGGACGTTCAACGTCTCGATGGTGATCGTCCCTGTCCTGTTGATCGCATCGCGGGCGTTCACCGTGAGGTTCGCAAGAATCTGATCGATCTGGGTCGGGTCGATCCGGACCTTCCAGAGTTCATGCCCCGGCCTCCAGACAAGATTGATGTTCTCTCCGATGAGCCTCTGAAGCATGCTGAGAACGGCGGCGACGGCATCGTTCAGGCCCAGAATCCTGGGGTTGATGTTCTGTTTTCGGGCAAACGCCAGCAGCTGTCGGGTCAGATTGGCTGAGCGCTTTCCGGCGGTGAGGATGTCCTGGAGGGGCTGGCGCAGAGGCGCATCGGGGCCGAGATCGCGGAGCGCAAGTTCGGTGTTGCCGATGATCACGCTCAGCATGTTGTTGAAATCGTGGGCGACGCCGCCGGCAAGCTGGCCGACAGCGTCCAGTTTCTGGGAATGGAACAGCTGCTCCTGCAGCTTCTGACGTTCCATCGCCTCGATCCTGGTGCCGGTGATATCGCGCGCGATCCCCATGAACCCGCTGATCATTCCCTGGGCGTCGCGAAGCGCCGACATCCTGCAGGAATACCAGAGGGTCGATCCGTCCTTGCGCAAGACACGCAGTTCGGGGGTTTCCACGGATGTTCCCGTCGCCGGGATCCGGTTGAGCATGTCCCGGCACATGCTGACGTCGTCAGGATGCAGATACCGTTCGAGGAGTTTGCCGACGGCCTGGGATGGAGGTTCGCCCATGTGCTCCCGCCAGTTCGGTGATAGGTAGGTCAGAAGGCCATCCGGCGTCATGGCGAAGATCAGGTCGGTGGCGTTCTCGACGAACCCGCGAAAGCGTTGTTCGCTCTGACGCAGCGCCTCTTCCGCCTTCTTGCGGGCCGTGATGTCGGTGTGCAGACCCACCAGGCCGATGACGCGGCCTTCCGGATTCAGAATGGAATAGGCGCGCACGAAAACGTCGAGAATCGACCCATCCTTCCCGAGCATTTTGGTTTCTTCCTGGATGCTTCCGCCCGCCATGATCGTTTCGAAGACGCGTTTCCCCATGTCTTTGTCCATGTAAACGGTTTCGGGCGGGTGTTCGCCGACGTTGCCGAGCAGGCGGTTCAACGCCTCGTTCTGGTAATAATGGACGCCCTCCGGACTGGAAATGCCGATCGCGTCCGTGGAGTGCTCCACCAGGTCCCTGAAAAGGTGAAGCTCCTCCTCCGTTTTCTTTCGCTGGCTTATATCAAGTGAAATATTTGCAAAATACCTCTGGCCGGCCTCGGGACCGCAGATGAGGAACGTCACGGCGTGCACATCGACCAGGGCGCGGGTTTTCAGGTTGACATACTGCAGATCACCCTCCCAACACCCTTTTTGCAGAATGGATGGGATGATCTCTTTCACCGCCAGGTCTTTCAGGTGATCGGGAACCACCTGCATGATATTGGTTGTCGCGACGGCCTCGGGATCGATGCCCAGCATGTCCGCCCCGGCATCGTTGAGGAAGACCATCGTTCCATCGGGAAGCGCGAGATTGATGAGTTCGCTGCTGTGCCTGACGATTTCGGCCAGCAGTCTCACGTCGCCCTGAGGGTGGCCGTTCCCGCCGTCCTGCTCCAGGGACGCTGGCGCATGGGTGGAGAACCCGGATTCGATGCGTTCGAGATCCCGTATTCGCCGCTTCAGACAAGCGTTCTCCTGAAGCAGGTCCTCGAACGTTCTGGATGGCGCCGTCATACGATCCTCCCAGTCTGAAATGGGCGGGCGGCGATCGTTCAGTGCCCCTCGGCGTGGTGCTTGAGGTCTTCGGAGCCGAAGGCGAGCGGGAGGAGTGCCTTCACGGAGGTTTTCTTGACCTTGCGGTGGCGGTTGATCAGGAGCACCTCGGCGGTAGGAGCGAGCTCGGCGAGAACCTGGCGGCAGGCGCCGCAGGGGGAGGTGAAGTCGTCGGTGTCGACGAAGACCGCGATGCGCTTGAATTCATGTTTTCCCTGGACGACGGCGGAAAACAGGGCCGTTCGCTCGGCGCAGTTGGTCAGGCCGTAACTGGCGTTCTCGACGTTGCAGCCGAGGATGATCTCGCCGTCGGCGCACTCGAGGGCCGCCCCGACCTGAAACTTCGAATACGGCGCATACGCCTTCTTGCTCGCCTCGATCGCCTTCTCGACCAGGACCGCATCATGCTGGTTCTTCATGCACTCTCTCCCGTAAAAATTCTGATATTGATGGTATCACAAAAGCTTTAGCACGGAGAACACAAAGGACACAAAGGAAACACAGAGACAAAGTTATAATATTATTAATAATAGAATATTCGTTCTCTGTGTAATTCTCAGTGTTCTTTGTGCTCTGGTGATTCCGTTCTGATATCAAACGCATATTCGTGAGGGGGCAAAAAGGGGGGCCGATACCGACCCCCCTTTTGGACACGCCGAAAAGATCAGCGCTTGGAGAACTGCGGCCGTTTGCGGGCTTTCTTGAGGCCGTATTTCTTGCGCTCGCGCATGCGCGGGTCGCGGGTCAGGAGGCCGTTCTTGCGCAGGGAGCTGCGGAACTCCTCGTTGAACTTCACGAGCGCGCGGGCGATGCCGTGGCGCAGGGCGCCGGCCTGGCCGGAGCTGCCGCCGCCGCGGATGTTGGCGATGACGTTGAATCTGCCCTGGGTTTCGGTGACCGTCATGGGCTGCATGATGATCTTGCGGGTCAGGGGCAGCGGGAAGTAGGTTTCGAACGGGCGGGCGTTGACGACGATCTTGCCGTCGCCCTTCACGATGCGAACGCGGGCCGTGGCGGTCTTGCGGCGGCCGGTTCCCCAGAAATTGGCTTCAGCCATTGGTCAATTCCTCCTCATTCCTTCGGCAGAGCAGTCGCTTTGGGCTGCTGCGCGGCGTGCGGATGCTCGGACCCGCCGTACACCTTGAGCTTGCGCAGGTAGACCTTGCGAAGCTTGTTGCGGGGAAGCATGTTCTTGACGGCGATCCAGAGCATGCGGCTCGGATCGGTCTCACGCAACTGGCCGTAGGAAACGGACTTGATGCCGCCCGGGTATCCGCTGTGCCAGAAGTATTTCTTCTCGACAGCCTTGGAACCGGTCAGCTGAATCTCGCCGGCGTTCACGACGACGACGAAATCGCCCATGTCCACATTGGGGGTGAACGTAGGCTTGTTTTTACCGCGGAGCATGGCAGCGATCTGGGACGCGAGGCGACCCAGCACCTTCCCCTTGGCATCCACGAGGACCCACTCCCGTTTGATTTGGGAGGGCTTGGGGATGAACGTCTTCACCGAATGTTCCTCCTTTAATGGGTTTCGGTTAGTACATGACTTTCATCAGATAGAGCCCAGACGCCGGTGCCGGCGGACCGAGTCGTCGTCTGTCCTGATTACGGTACAGTTCTACGATTTCTTGCGGCTCCATTTCGTGCCGGCCGATCAACAGCAGAGCCCGGGCCATGTTCCGCACCATGTTGTGCAAAAACCCGTTACCGGTGACGTCGAAGACGATCTCATCGCCATTCTCCATCACATCGGCGCTCATGATCTTCCGGACAGGGTTTTCCTTCGTGTCGGGCGATCGCGTGAACGAGGAAAAATCGTGTTCGCCGACGAACAACGCCGCCCCTTCCCGCATTCTGCCGATGTCGAGGTCTCCTTCGACCTGACAGGTGTACCGCTCGAGAAAGGGGGATCTTTCCCGCACCTGTCGAAACAGGTAGCGATAGGATTTTCCCACGGCCGAGAAGCGCGGATGGAACTCCGCTGACGCCTCTTCCACGCTCGTCACGTGGATGGCCGGGGGCAACACCCCGTTGAGAGCCTTGATAAACTTGTCAACCGGTATGCGACATGCCGTGCGTATCATCACGACCTGACCCAGGGCATGAACCCCCGTGTCTGTCCTCCCGGACCCGTGGACGCGAACCGTTTCGCTTAAAACGATGCCGAGTGCTTTCTCCAGGTCGCCCTGGATGGTGGGCACGTCCGGCTGCAGTTGAAAGCCGAAATATCCGCTTCCGTCGTAGGTGACGTTCAGTTTAAGCTGTCGCAAAGGATTTGTCAAGAGGTTCCTGATTTACCACAAAGGCACAAAGGCACAAAGACACGAAGGCGAACGCGCTGATGAAAAGGCCTTTGTGTCTTTGTGACTTTGTGGTGACGTCATTCATTTCGTTTCGGATTCGAGCTGGAGGCGGACGAGCTTGGCGTTGACGCCCTTGAGCAGGGAAAGCTTGCGCAGAAGTTCGTCGTGCTTCTCGGTCTCGCCGACCAGTTCGAGCATGATCAGGCCGCCCGGCTCAGAGGTGTCGAGAGCCCCGTCATGGATGCCAAGGCGTGTCTTGATTGAGCGCCCCCACCCCGTCAGGATTTTCTGCACATCGACGGCGGTCTCGGTGCGGTTGTCGATCATGATCAGCATCACGGTTCGCTTCATGTCTGCAAGGCCTCCTGAGGGAATGTTTGTCATGCGGAAACACCCGAGCAACATACAACGGCCGGAACGTTTCCGTCCAGCCGCTGTTCATGCTGAAATGCAGATGTGTCTGGTCAGGCTTCTTCGAGGGGAAGCTGGATCTCGATTCGGAGATCCTTCGGCGCCGTCGTCGACGGGTCGTTGAGATAGATCTCGAGATTCGGCGCGTGCTTCGCCTCGTGCCCGCTCCTGGGAAGCCATTCGCCGCAGAGTTTCACATAGGTCTCGATGAGATTCTCCATGGGGCCGGTGTGGATCGTGCTGGCAAAGAGGCCGCCCGGGATGGTCTGGAGGGCGACGCCGGCATCGGGCTGGGGTTGGCCGGCGACGGTGATGCAGGCGTCATACCTGATCTTGTCCGGCGGCGTGACGTCGGGGTCGTCGTAGCACAGGCCGATGTATGCCGTGTCGGGCCCGAGGAGCCCGAGAGTGTCATCACCGGTGGGCCCGTTACCGGTTTGACGGTTTTGGGCCCGTTGTGATGT
>CAYMEN010000014.1:0-133414 GCA_964389325.1 uncultured bacterium
GGAGGAGGCTCCGAGACAACTGATTTTATGGGAGTCTTCCACCGGACAGTAGTGAGATTTGATAACAACTTCGGGACTTTCCCCTGCAAGAACCGACTTCACAGCACGAATTCGAAGCTCCTCAAGAGCTTCGTGACTGACTTTACGCCCATCGAACTCTGTCATACCAAGAGTATACACGAAAAACCTTTATGCCGCCATACTTATGAGACAGTTAGTAATCGAGTTCGAGAACTCGAAAAGGCAGAGCAAAAGACCAAAATTGCAACTCAGCCTGCTCCGACTATTCATACCGAAAGCCGCCTCTCTCCTGGTGATTACAATGTCCATGTTGGTCCAAGAGGCGGGGTATATCACATTTCCAAAAACGGGAAAAAGGTTTATCACAGCCGCCGCAGGAGATAAAACCAGGCTGTTCGTTCTCCTCTGAAGCTGTTCAATGGCACTCAAAAAATCGGAGAATGACCATGGGACCATCCTTGATATTCGTTCTCGTTTGCTTCGTCGCTTTTCTGTTCGTTGTCGGACTGTTTTTCTTCGTCTTTCGTGAATTGATCCTCTGGTATTGGCGAGTGAATGAAGCGGTAGACGCTCTGAAGTCCATCCAGGCAGACATCAGGGAACTCCGCATCCAGCGAGAAGACGCAGCGAAACAAAACCTCCGAGTCCCGCCTCCTCCGGACATGGAGACTTTCACGAACTGACAGGAGGGGCTTCCATGCTCCGAGCCGTCATATACGCCAGGTTCTCGTCCGACCAGCAGGATTCGGCGACGATCGCGACCCAGATCGCGGAGTGTTCCGCGAAGGCGCAAGCCCTGGGCGCGATCGTCGTCAAGACCTTTGCCGACGAAGCGCAGTCCGGAACAGGCGACGATCGAGAACAGTTTCGCGCGATGCTCCAGGAGGCGAGGCAAAAGCCCCGCCCCTGGGACGTCGTCATCGTCCGGAAGTTCGACCGATTCGCGAGAAATGCGCTGGACGCACGCCTGACCGAGGATATCCTTGAAAAGTGCGGCGTCAAGCTCGTTTCCGCGATGGAAGGGTTCGACGACTCGACGCCTGGCGGATGGATGAGTAAGCAGATGCTCCATCTGATAAATGAATGGTATTCCCGGAACCTGGCGTCAGAAACGAAGTCCGGAATGGTCACGAACACGAAGAAGGGCTTCCGTTGCGGAGGCGCGGCTCCGTATGGATACCAGAACGCGAAGAAGGTCGACCAGGCGACCGGGAAGACCAGGACGGTCCTCGAAGTCCACCCCCAGGAGTTCGAGGCTGTCAGGCTCATCTTCCGGAGGTATGCGGAAGGCGCGGGACAGCCGACGATCATACGAGAACTGACGGAACGCGGATTCCTCCCCAGAAAGGCGAAGACCTGGAACAAAAGCCAAATATCGCAGATGATATGTAATGAGACGTATATCGGCGTTTTAATCTGGCGAAGGACTCCAGACCCGGCGACGTGGATAAGGACGCCAGGAGGCGCGCCTAGGATCATCGACGAAAAGACATGGGAGAAGGTCCAGACCAGGGCGAACGCGTCAAGGAAGCCAGAAGACCGCGCCGTCGCGCGAGTCCAGCATCCTCTCGCGGGGATCGTGTTTTGCGGGAAGTGCGGATCTCGTTTCGTGTTAGGGCAGAAGAACGACGGACGGTTCCGGATGGTCTGCTCATCGAAGAAATACAGGTCATGCGAGAACAAGCGGACCGTCGACGAGACGACCCTGGTCGAGAAGATCATCACCGTCCTGGTCGATAAGATCTTCACGCGGGAGGCGATCGCGTCCGCCCTCGAAGAACTCCGCCAGGACATCAGCCCGAACATCGAGAAGCTCCGGAAGGATCTCGCGGGAACGAAGTCGCGGCTGTCGGTCGTGACATCCAGGGAGACAGCGATGGTCGAGGAACTTTTCAAGGGCGAACTCCCGCGCGAAGCGGTCAAGAACGCCCTGGAGAAGACGGAGCTGGAAAAGGCGGGGATCATCGTCCGGATCCGAGACATCGAAGCGGAGATCGAAGCCGCCCAGGCGATCAGGATCGGGGACCAGGACATCGAGGACTTCCTCGCCATGACCCGGCAGACCCTCCGGACCGCGAAGGGTCCGGAACTGAACTCCGCCTTCCGGAGATTCGGGGTCAGGGTCGAAATCGACGGAGACGGTGGGCAGATAAGCGTGAACCCCGCCATTTCTGGCGGGGTTCGTGCGGTAACTACCAGTGCCGGGAGCGGGACTTGAACCCGCACGGCGTGAGCCATACGCCCCTCAAACGTATGTGTCTACCAGTTCCACCATCCCGGCGGGAACGTGCAGATATTCTACCGCAACGTGCCTTTAAAGTCAACACGTGTACGCACGGTCGTAAAAATTCAGGAGCGAGCCCGGAGATTTCCGGAAACAACAATGACCCGATCAGTCTCGATCGGGCCGCCGGTTTTTCAGCAGTTCCGGGTTCAGTCCGGGACGTTGTGGGCAGTCGAGAGGTAGCGGCGGTATTCAGCGGGGCTGAGCACGATGTCGGGGTATTCGTTGCTGGTCCAGTAGCGCTTGCCTTCGGGGGTTTCGTGCCACTCGCCGTCGCGCATGTCGACTTCGCGGCCGTAGATGATCGCGACCTTCTTGCCGCGGGTGACGGAGGCGTCGTCGCCGTGGGCGGCCAGGAACAACTGCAGAACACCGTTCAGGCTCGCGCGGCCTTCCTGGCTGATCTCGAACTGAATGCGGCCGATCAGGCGGGCACGCATGCCGGACTCGAGCTCGGCGGCGCGGGCGGCGACCAGGTTCAGCTCGGCCTCGTCGGCCAGCAGCCTGTTCGTCAGGTCGGCTTCGCGCACGCGCACGTTGATCTCGCTGCGGATGCCGGATTCGAGATCGGTGATGAGCGCACGTTCGTAGACGCGGCCCAGCCCGATGAACTCGTCGGCGAGACTGCCGGCAAACGCGGCAGACGCCAGGGGCAGCAACACCACGACCAGGAGGACGATTCGATTCAGCAGCTTCGTCATGGGCATCCCTCCGTTTTCTTTCGTATCATAGGTTGCAAATTGCGTACCCGTGGCCACGGCCATTCAAAAGGCCTTCAGACGCGGACATTCTTCCGTTCCGGCAGCCGGAGTGCTAGAATGTCGGCGCATGACTGCCGAATACTCATCACACACCCTCATCCTTCGCACGCACAATTACAACCGCGTCAGCTTCGGCGCGCTTCTGGGCGCCTGCCCGGAAACGACTCTCGCAAGAATCCGACCAATTCTCTGGGAAAGCGACGCGCCGCCGCCCCCGGAACTGCTCGACGGCCGCGTCCTGACGCTCTATTCGTTCATGATGCCCCACAAGGACGCCGTCACCGCAGAAGTCAGGAACATCCGGGCGCTCGTCGGGGAAAACAACCGCACGATCGACATCTGGGCCGGTGGCGCCGAGGCGACTCTCAACACGGCAGCCGTCGAGCAGATGGGCTTCGACCTCGTGGTTGCCGGTGAAGGCGAGGAACTCTTCCCGGAACTTGTGCGCCAATGGCTCGACGGGAAACGGCCGACCGGGCTTCACTGCACGCCCCCCGGACAGGTCGATCTCGACCGTTATCCGGGCTTCCACCCCATCGCGGGCTATCTTCCCCCGATCGAGTTGAGCCGCGGCTGCATCTACGGCTGCGCGTTCTGCGCCGTTCCCGCGCTTCACAAGGGCACGCTTCGACACCGGAGCGTCGCGCACGTTCTCGAGATCGCCTCGGCGTATCTCCGGCACGCGACGGCCCGCAAGCGCATCAAGTTTCTGGCCTCGAACGCCTTCGCCTACGGCTCCGCAGACGGGCGCGCGGCAAATCTCGAGGCTCTTCACGCGCTTCTGAGCGGGCTCAAGCGCATCGGCGTTCCTGAGATCAGTCTCGGCTCGTTTCCCTCGGAGGTGCGGCCCGACTTCGTGACGCCCGAGGTGCTCGAGCTGGTCCGCCCCTTCCTTTCGAACAACACGATCGTCATGGGCATCCAGTCTCCGTTCGACAGCCGCCTCCGGAGCATCGGCAGAGGCCACACGATCGCGCAGGCGGTCCGGGCGATCGAACTGCTCCGCGAGTTCCGGTTCCGGGCCCACGTTGATTTCATCATCGGAATGCCGGGCGAAACGCCTGATGAGCAGGACGAACTCTTGACGTTCATGGAGCGGTTGGTCCATGATTACGGGGTCCGCATTCACATGCACACCTTCATGCCGCTTGCCGGCGCCCGCTGGGCCGACAAACTCGCCGAACCTATCGCGCCTTCCGCGCGCGACAGGCTGCGCGCTCTCGCCCAAGCCGGCGTTCTCGACGGATGGTGGGAAAACCAGATCGCATACAGTCGGAGACGAGAATGACCACGGAAGCCCTGCCCGTTCCAGAGCAGAATCCCGCCCCGCCCCCCACACCGAACAACCGCGCCCCTGACGAGCAGCGGTCCTGGTTTGCGCGATACTGGCGGCAGATCCAGATCATCCTCACCTGGAGCGGATTCGCCGCGATCATTTCCTACCTGTCGAACTTCCTTTCGCTGATTTTCCTGACGTTCATCCTCGCCTACACGCTGAATTCGCTGGTCAACTACCTGCACGGGCGCATCCAGTGGCCGCGCTGGGCCGTCGTCCTCGAGGTGTATCTCATCCTGGCGATCATCATGACGACGATGGGCATGATCGTCGTTCCGAAGGTCTACCAGGAAGGCAAGATCATGTACAAGGAAATCCCCGAGACGAAGGACAAGGTCATCCTGCAGATCAAGGAACTGATGCAGGACGAGGACCTTGCCGGGTTTATCCAGGGCGCCGGCGTCGAGGAAGGGTTCAAGGAATGGTTCGGGAAAATGCTCCAGCGGTTCACGCTGTTCATCCAGGACATGTTCCGGATCTCGTTTCATTTTATTCTTGCCGTTATATTCAGTTTCCTCATCCTATGGGATTTCGACCGGTTCTCACGAGAGGTCCGAAGCCTCGAAAACACTCGTCTTCGGAAGGTGTACCGCATCCTGGGGCCCCGCATCCAGGAGTTCGGCGACATCGTGGGGCGAGCGTTCGAGGCGCAGATCATCATCGCCTGGGTGAACACCTTCCTCACCCTGATCGGCCTGACGTTCCTCGGCATCCCGAGTAAACTGTTCCTGAGCGTTTTCGTTTTCATCTGCAGCTTCATCCCCGTCCTGGGCGTCTTCATCTCGAGCGCCCCAATCTGTCTGCTGGCCTACAAGGCCGACGGTTTTCTCCTGGTCTTCTACAGCGCGGTCCTTATCACGATCATTCATTTTATAGAGGCATATATCCTGAATCCCCGGATCGTCGGCGGCCATCTGTCGCTTCATCCGTTCGTGGCCGTAAGCATCCTCGTGTTTTCCGAGTATTTCTTCGGAATCTGGGGTCTCCTGCTCGGCGTTCCGTGCGCGGTGTTTCTATACCACGCGCTTCTTACGAGACCGACTCCGAAACGCCTGGCGCAGAACAACTCCGTTGGCTTCGCCCAGGAGACGCCGCCCTCGGAACCTGCCGCCACATGACCACGGAACAACCTCCCGGTCTGCCGCATCACTTTTTTTCGAAAAGCCTCTTGACTTGGGAACCGATGCGTGTTACCATCAAAAACGTCCATTGGGGAGTCGTCTAATGGTAGGACTGCAGACTCTGGATCTGCCTATTGGGGTTCGAGTCCCTGCTCCCCAGCCGCTATAAGTTTTCTGGCCCCATGGTGTAACCGGCTAACACGCAGCCCTCTCAAGGCTGAGAGCGGGGGTTCGAGTCCCCCTGGGGCTATTCGCTCTCATGAAGAACCGCTGAAAAGCGGTTCTTTTCATTTTCACAAGGAACGTTTTCCAGCACGTGGTAACAGATATCGCGCTCGATTCTCGAGCGCCACGCGCGGAGGTTCCAGCGGCAACATCGCCGCACTGCCTTTGAGGGCGTCAGCAATCCATCGAATGCAATGACCCCGACGCACTCTTCGCTACTCAACACGGCTTCACCGCCGATTCACATAGATCCCGTCACCGGCGCATCATGCGGTTCATCCCATCGATGCACTCAGCCGACATGAACCAACCACAGCCGGCACGGCCGCCGCGCAGAAAATCCTGTCCGAGTCGAACAGCTCATCCACCGCCGGCTTCAGCTTGCCGCCGATGAAACGACGATTCGTTTTCATCCAGGGTGGCGTGGACCACGGCGTGGTGCTGACCCTGATCGACGGGTTACGGGCAAAGCGTCAGTTTCAGGGCAGCGTGTAGAGGATTGGAATCCAGGATGTTCTGTCGCTTCTGAAGGTGAAAAGCCTGCCGTCCGGCGTGGGAACCAGTCTTCTGGGCGAGAAGAACGGAACCGCGAGTAGATCGGCCTGACTGAGGACCTTGCCCTCGCCGGTGAGGCGAAGGATGCGATACTGATGGATGACGCCGTTCTTGTCGCAGGCAATCAGCCGGAGATAGACGTTCTTCTTCGCATCGGATCCGATCAGTTCGGCCGAAACATAACGCGCCTTACGTTCCTTCGGGGTTTCGAGCGGGAATTTCGCGATCGAGACGGTCACCGTCGGCGAGGCCTTGTCGGCTCGGAACAGTTCCGCTTCCAGATCGTTGAATCTGACGCCCAGAGGCTTGTCGGACGCATCGACGACCGTAGAGAGAAAATTCTCGCCGGTATATTTCTCGATCAGTTCGCCTGCAGGGTTGAAGCGCAACAAGCTCCTCATGACAGCGTTTTTGACGAGCAGATTCCCCTTGCTGTCGACGCCGATTCTGGTGGAATGGGGGAGCCCCTCGATCTGTACCGCCGAAGCGCCCTTGTCATCGGTGCGAACGACGATGCCCTGCAGGGAGTTATACAGGTAGAAGCCGCCCGTCGGGATCACTGCAAGCTCGCTCATGAGTGCGAATGAACTGGCATCGCTTCCCGGGAACACGAAGGAGGAAACCAGCTTTCCATCGGCGGCGAAGTGCTTCACCTTCTGGTTGACCGTGTCGAGAACCCAGAAGGAGCCGTCGGCAAGCGGGCCATAGGCCATGGGCGCGCCTCCCGTTCGGCGCTGTTTGTCCTGCTCCTGCATCTCGCCGCCCACCTGGTCGTCCGCCCTCCCGTAGGCGATCGCGCAAAGATCCTTGTGCGCGATTGCCGAAGAGGCCAGGCCGGCTTCATACTGAAGGCCGTTCACCAGGACGCCGGAAGGTTTTGCAACGGTCTTTGCAGCAGACTTCGCAGAGGCGACGCCCGTGAAGAGCAGAGAAATCGCAATCAGGGAGCAAAGTATAATATTTCTCATTATATCACATTCCTTCTTCGTTATCCTGCCAGGGGGGGGAGCACCAAGCCGGGGACGTCGCGCGGATTCACGCTCGAGCCGCTCGAGTCGAAAATTCCCATGTGCAGATGGGGTCCGGTCGTCCATGCGCCGGTGTTGTCGGAAGAGCCGACGCCCTGACCTGTCGACACCCGCTGGCCTTCGCTGACACTCACGCTTTCGAGGTGATAGTAGAGGGAGGAATAGCCGTTGTCATACTGGATTCTCACGAAATTGCCGCCGCCGTCGGCCCAGCCGGACTCGGTGACGACACCGTCTCCAAGGGCCATGAGAGCCGTCCCGTTCGGAATCGGCAGATCCATTCCTTCGTGGAATGTGCTTCCGATGCCGATGTCGCGTGGGCCATACTCGTCGCTGGAAGATTCGGGCATCGGGTCGCAGGGCGCGCCGCCGAAGCTGCCGCCACCCGCCGTCGCGGCGGCTGCGGAGCTCTGCCCGTCGGGCGACTGATTCGAGCCGAGGCCATCAGGCGGCTCCACGCCCTGATGAGAGGGGTAGCCGGGGGCATTTACGTAATACGAGTGAATATAGGCCGTGGAATCGCCGTGGGCGATCTTGAACCAGTCGCCTTCCTTGCTGAGGATCTGAACCTTGTCTCCGTTCCGGAAGCCGCCGATGATCGTTGCCCAGGGTCCCGTGCGGATGTTCAGAGACGTGTCGACGTCGATGGTGCCTTCCAGATTGAGCGCACTCTCGTTTGCGGTGACGCTGAACCCGTCGGTTCCCTCCACTTCGGCATATGAGACGGGTGCAAGGTATGCCATCGCGGTAAAAGCAGGAACAAGGAGAAGCCAGAGCAGTCGTTTGTTCATGAAGTTTCCCTCCTCCGGTTGTGAGTCTCACATGTCAATACGATAAAAATCAAATCCTGTGACAATGCGCTTCATACTCTTCACGGCGCACCGAGTTGAGGCTCCTTGAAATATCCGGGTGACGAGTGAACGCTGAGACGGATGGCAAAATCATGCGAAAATTCGATGGGGGGCGTCGTTCTCAGTTCGACCTTCAGATGCATTGCATCCATCCGCCGGGAAATACCGACAAATTCGAGTTTTTTCAGAATGCCTTTCCGCTCGCCCCTGAATGGAAACGAAGAAAGACGCTCGCGCGCGGTTCTGATGATTTCCCCGGTGTCGAACCGGACATCGTAGGTGATCTGATCGTCATTCCGGGCGATGAACAGAGAAGTGCCGGTTCCCACCACGCCCTGGACCTTCCACTCGCTGCAGCCGGTGAGGTCTTTTTCCAGCTGTTCGCAGAGCTTCGTAAACGATGCCTGGTAGGACATCTCAAGGGTCTGCTGCTCCTGCATCCGCCAGGTTCTCGAAAGGAAATACAGGATGCAGGTCACGATCATGCTTGCCACCAGGGCGTAGAGCAACAGTTCGACCATGGACATGCCCCGCCTGCCTCCGGGAAGGAGTCTGGCATTCGGGCCTGGAGACGGAAGCAGATGGGGACGCGAGATCGTTCGGGCATCGACAGGTTCATCAAGAGCGAAAGAAAAAAGTATACTATTCGATATAAATTGCTCGACGCCGGCTCTCGTTCGCATCATGGCGTCAGGGCTTCGGAAAGGCAAAGCTGCGCAGGCGAACTTTTCGCCTGGGCGCGTTGTTCGAGACGCCGGGAAGGCGAAACGCGCTTTCCACGTCGATGGCGATCAAGTTGGAGTCATCCTGTTTTCGAATGGAGATGGCGGTTTGGATGTTGACCTGGTTGATCGTTTTCTCCCCGGAGTATTTATCGATGATCCGGGAAAGCGTTGCGCTGTTTTGAGATGAAAGCGTGTTGTAATCGACCATGCGGATTTCGCCGATGCAGGACGTTTGGAACGAATTGACGATGACGGCGTCCCTGGCCGCGAGCGAAACGCGGCGAACCCGGACGAAATGCTGCATGAGCGGGAGGAGAAAAACCGCCAGGATGAACATCGCGATGACGATTTCGACGATGGTGAAGCCTGCAGGATGTTTTCTGCCCTGGCGAACGGCTCGTTCCCTCGAGGGGATCATGCGGTTGATTTCCCCGTTTTCGAAATAGTAAAAAAAATATTTCACTCCTTCACCAGCACCACCCGCCGATTCTTCGCCCGTCCCTCTGGTGTACTGTTGTCGGCAATCGGCTGGGTGTCGCTTCGGCCTACGGTCTTGATGTAGAAGCCTTTTGCCCCCCGGCTTACCACCCATTCTTTCACGGCATCGGCCCTCTTCTGGGAAAGTACGGGGTTGAGAGACGTATCACCCGAGGTGTCGCAATGTCCTTCGATCAGGAAGCGAACGCCGGGGTTGTTCTTGAGATACCCGAGAAGCGATTCGAGGGCCGGAATCGAGGACGACGTAAGCTCGGCGCTGTCGAACTCGAAGTTTACCCCATAGATGATCGCCCTGCCAACGGAATCAATGTTTGTCTGGATGTCCTGGGTGGTGACGACGCCGAAATCCGGCGGAAACGCGAAGCCGGATTTTCGAGGTATTTCGTAACCGACCGCTTCGCGCGGAGATGAAGGGAATCCGGGAGGGGCGACCGGCGCGACGGTCTGAACGCTCAACGGGGCGGGAAACGAGGAGTTCAACTCTGACGAAGAAGGCGACGGCATGCCACCGATCGTCGGAACGCTGCGACCGGGCGTCAGAAGGATTTCCATCTCCTCTTTCTCGTAGCCGACGATGACTTTGTATGATTTTGCACCGCAGATGGAGGGAAGGGCAACGATCAACATGAGCATGACCGTCGAAAGAACACCCGTGCGTTCGTGCTTCCTCATGGTTGTGTCTCCTCGATTCGGAAAATCAGCGGATTCTCTCTGCGGGTGGGATTCGTGAAGTCGAACCATTTCCCCGACCCGCGGAACGTTCGCTCGATCCTGTTTCCTTGCAGCGTGTATGTGATCGTTGCGAGGCTTCCATCCGTATTCACCAGGAGGTTCAACGCGTTCGAAGCTGGCTGAACGGCTCGTGCCATCGCCAGGTCATTGTTGAGGGTTTCCATGAAAACGCCGAGATGCAGGTAATACTGCGATGCCCTGTCGTCACTGTCCACCTGATCCATCTGGCGATCGAACACGCGATATATCACCCCTGCCAGAAGCGCGACAAGGCAGACGACCAGGGTCATTTCGATGAAGGAGACACCTCGGACTCGGCAAATAGTATATCGATAGTTATTTTCCGCCTTCAACGGAATACTCCTCTTCGCTCGAAAGATAGTATTGGTACGCGGTCTTTCGAATCCCCAATTCTGGGTCATATATGAAAGGGTCGTGTCCACGCGCGTATGTGATCGTCTTCGCTTCGTTGTTCAGCATCCCGGAAAGCTCCATCGATCCGGCAGCCACGCCCCCGGTGATGGTGAATCCTCCGGTCGCCCGGAACTTGCCCCTCAGGCAGATGAGATGGGCGTCGATCGGCCTGCCCGATTCGACAACGATATCCTTCATCGAAACGATCGTCAGGGGAAAGGCGGATCGGACGGATGATTTGATGCGGATATTCCCTCCGCTGATGATGATGCCGGGGCTGGTGACCTGAAGATCCGCATCGATCGCCACGTCGTCGTTTCCGACGAAAACGATTCCCGGGAGGCGGAGGGAGTGTGATTTCTCGTCGAAATAGTCGGCCATCAGTTCCTGGAACGACGGGAACACGGCGGTTATCCTGGGCTGGAACTCCTTGCAGCCTTCGATGTCCGCCAGGCTTCCGATAAAGATCGGCGCCTTCTCGTTGCCGAAAGCGCCTTTTGCCTGACCCATCGAGTCCCTGTTGCCGATCCATGGGCGGAGGTCGGAGCCGTTGCCGTCGATGACATGGGGAACCGGATAATCGTAGGTTTTGCTGACCGGATTCAGGAGGGTTCCGCTTTCGCGGTCTTTCAGATAGATGAAATCGAGCGCGTCGAGGAAGCTGCCGGCGGCGATCGCCGTCATCGTCTGCGAGTAGGCGGGGAACGCCGGAGCGGCATCGTTCCGATTCGTGATGTTCAGCAAAAGAGCGAAATACGACATATCCGCCGACTTGTCCTCAGGCTGTTTGATGGCATTCTCGGGCTTGAAACCGAATCTGAAGGTATCCGCGTCGGGAAACCCCGGGATGAGGACATTCTTGAAGAGCTTCTCCCTCCCGTCACCCGAAGCGTATTTGAGAACGACATCGATGCCGCGCAGAATGATATAGCTCATGGAGACCGGGCCGAAAACAAGGGTGGGCGAGAACTGCGACCCCTTCCCGAAGATTCTGAGCAGGGAACTCTTCGGCGGATCGTTCGGGAACAGGTAGTGGAGGGCGAGAGTGTCCCTGGCGGTTTTCGTGACCGGGTGTCCTGCTCTGCCGACCGTTTCGAAATCGGATTTCATGCCCTGGAACTTTTCCAGAAGTTGTGTGATGCGTTCCCCGGTCGGTCGTTCCATTGTCAGATTGCTTTCCAGGGATTTGTTGCGGTAGATCGCGGTTCGCAGCAGAAGCCGGTCATCGAAGTCGCCGTTGCCGCCCGAGCCGGAGAGGTTGAGAAGCCACGGCTGCGGCGTCTGGGAGTTGAGGAACACCCATCCGGAACTTCTGACCAGTGTCCTGAAATCCGGAACTTCCGACAGCTTGAATTCCTGTGTGGACAGGTTGACAACGCCGAAGGCCCTGCTTGCGCCCGTATCGTCCAGTCCCTGGTTGTTCAGAATGATCGGCGAACCGTTTTCGAAACCCGAGCTCGAGGTCGTCCGCTCGAGGAGATTCACGTCCTGGCCAGGCAGCTTGTTCCGGACGAAAAGGGTGAATCTGGAAAGAACGGGATGGACCGTCAGGACCAGTTTGAATCCTTTTCTGATGCGCACTTTGCGACTCGCTTTCCCGACGGTCCCGATCGCGGTGAACTCCATTTTTCCTGATTTCTCGAGGGCATCAGGCTGAAAGCCTTTTCCCATGGCCGGCAGAGATGCAATGTCGTAAACCCGGACCTTCACATCGAGGGTTCCCTGCAGCTCCTCTTCCACGTATTTTTTCAATTCGACAGGATATTGAATCGAAAATTCCCCTTCCTTGCCCGGATTGCCGAAGACTGTCTCGAAGAAGCCGTTCTCGATGAGAGATCCCGGCTGATACGTTCCGCTCGCGAAATTCGACACGGCCCATTCGGCTCCGGACCTTGCGATGGAAAGAGACCGTGAAGAATCGAGAAAATGGCTTGCAACCTGAGTCTGGCCGCTTGAAAGAAAGCTCATGAAAACGAAAAAGATGACCAGCACTGCCATGGTTCCGAAGACAAGCAGCAGCACGAAGCCTCTTCTCGATGTCATGCGAACTCGTTCCTTTTCATGGGTTCCCGGTGGGACTCTGTTCCCCGAAACCGTCGCTGCCAAAGGGAGCCGTGTCTTCACCGGTTTCGATCATCGCACCGGGCGGAACGTCCTCCGGACCGGTGGCAACACCCTCTTCCGGGATGCTTGCGACGTTCTCCGTTTCAGGAGCGGGCCTTTCCGGAGTGCCGGTCGCGAAGACGGGAGGAGTAATCGGCCTGGAGGCGACAGGTTCCGCGAAACTATCATTCCGTGTACCGCCCGAGGGGGCCTGCGGCGGAAGCGGCGAAGAGACCACCCAGGTATTGCCTTCGAGAAGGGCCGTTGTTCCTTTTTCCATGCGGATGGTCTTTTGAGCCGCATCGTCGGGAATCAGATCGACCGCGCCTTCAAGAAGGGCGATCCCGGATCTGGCGGGCTGAATGTCGAACCGGATTTCGGTTCCCCGAATTCCCAGAACGGCGCCGGGCACGCGCACGGTATAGATTCCAGCGAGCTTTTTGAACCTGGCGTTGAATGTTCCGGATTCGACATCGAGGCCGCCTTTGAGGAGCTTCAGCTTGCCGGTGCCTGACAGGGTCACGGTACCGCCATTCCGATACGTGACGCTGACGGGTTCAGCGGATGAATCGAACGCTATCATGGTGACACGCAGGATGTCCTGCCCGGGAACCGGCGTCGGAGTTTGTTTTCCGTCGTCTGAAACGATCATTGCCTTTCCGATGAGAACGGCAAACGGCTGAACCTTTTCTCGTGAAAGAGGGGGAGCCTGGCGGAAGAACACGGACCAGACGACAAGCGCACATACGAGAGCAGCTCCCACGAACGCCAGGTGCAGTGGAATGTGTCGCACAGGGTGCGCTGGAGACGGCTGCGAAATCTCTGCCTTCGCTTGAAATTTCTTCATGAATTCAGCGGTTTCCGAAGAAGAAAGACGCGCATGGTTCCGGGCCTGTGCGAGGTTCTGGAAATACTCGAGCGTGTTTCTGCAAACCCGGCAGTTCTTTACATGCTCGACCAGGGGGGCCGGGATTTTCGTCATATCGGGAGGGGGATCCTGTTCCAGCCATTCATTCACTCTGTTGCAAGGTTCCATTGGCCACCTCCTTTCTGATTGCCGAAACGGCTCTCGAAACGATTTTCCTGAGGGCCTCTTCCGATTTTCCCGTGATCTGGCTCATTTCCCGGTAGGGGATCTGTTCGACATACCGCATGAACACGATTTCCCGCTGGTCCAGCGGCAATTTGGCGAGAAGATCAAGCCCGGCCGGGAATTGCTCTCCGGCGAACCCGGCATAATCGGCATGTTTCCCGAAACCGGCAGAGGAATTTTCGTGGAAATAGTCGCCGGTATATTCAACGTGTGGAAGGCTGCGTCGCTTTCGGTCGATCACCAGATTCCGAGCAATGGTCATGATCCAGGCCTTAAAGGAATTCTTTCTGCCGGGGTCAAACCTTTGCCAGGCCTTCAGGAATATCTCCTGCGTGATATCCCGGGCTTCTTCGGGCTCCCGTGACAGGAAGATGACGTATCGAATGACGCTGTTCAGATGCATTCGAACCAGATTCGAAAATTCTGTGAGGCTGTCGTTCGTCATCGTTTCCCGTCAAAGGCAAAGAATCCGCGCCGCCATTGGCCATTCGTGCTTCGACACTTCAGCATGAACGGTAATGAGAACTCCCTTTCTCTCCCCCATGAATCACCAGGACATGTTACCCACCGTGGTCAATAGATAAATACGATAAATCCGTTTTCTTTGTGACACGTGAGAACCGATTTATTTCGCAAGGCCGACGCTCCCGACTCCCAGACGCTTTCAACTGGCTGCCAGTCGGCAGATATGGAATCGGGCCGGCACCACTGCGACAGAACCACGGCTACTATTGAGTCCTGCATATCAAAAACCAACTTCGTGTCTCCGTTCGTGCTGAGCCTGTCGAAGCACGAACAGCCACTTGCCGATGATTCCTCATTTCGCCCTTCGACAGGCTCAGGGCGAACGGGTGGCTTTCATTCTGCAGGACTCAATAAAAGAAAGATATCGACATATTTCAATTGTCATTCGTTCTGCAACATTCACCTCGAAATACGGAGTTCGCCGAAGACGATTTCTTCCGGATTCGGCTTGGTGAGCAGCAGAAGGCGGCCGTCGTCGAGGGCCTGGGCGGCGCGGCCGCAGTCGGGCGGGAAAACCAGCGGGGCCGTGAGGGCGAACCGCTCGACGGGGCCGTTTCGCGGGGCCCGGAGGATGGCGGGGCCCGATTTGTCGGCCAGGTAGGCGAACGCGCAACCGGTCCGGTCGGCATCAAGCACCTGAAATATATCAGCGGTTATTGTAGCAATCACCGTCGAAGGCTGGTCGGGGCCGGCGGCCTTGCGGCCGAGCAGGGCCCAGTTCGTCTCCCCTTCCCTGTCGGCCGCGACCAGGCGGCTGCCACCCGCGGCGAGGGAGTCGGCGTTCAGGCTGTAATCGGCTCCGGGGGCGCTTTTGTTCGGGTCGGGAGCGGCGTCGCATTTCCGGAGGAGCAGTTTCCGGGTGCCCTTGTCGTAGACCCAGAAGGCATCGGTGCCAATGCGCCACAGGCGGGTGATCACGGCCCCCTCCGCGTCGGTGAGGAACCACATGGCATCGATGATTCCGGACGGCGTCACGCGCCGGATCGTGGCGGTGGATTGCTCAAGTGCGAAGACGCGGTCGCCGGAAACGCACACGTCCGTGAAGAAGCGGGCGTCGAACTTCTTGTCGGCGGGATGCGACAAGGGAATGAATTTTCCGTCGCTCTTCTCACCAACCGGGTAGATCGCCAGAAGCGGGTCAAAGCGATTGATGAACGTGACATTCTTCCCCGACACGAAGAAACTCTGAGGGGCGAAACGCATCTCCCGGCCGTCGACCGTCACGGGCATCGCCTCGCCATCGGCGAGTTTCCAGGTCAGCAGCGGTTTGAAAGCCGGCAGGGTCCGCGGTTCGGCGGCAGTCAGCGCCCCAGCCAGGGACAATAGCGCGAGCATCAGGAAGACGGGGATCAGGCGATGGCTGGATGAAAACGTGGAATATGACATGGGATACTCCTATTGGATGGCCCGGAACGTCACGGCCTTGGTGACCTTGTAGCTTTCGGCCTTGTTCTTGACGCAGATGTCGATGTCGTTGTTCTTGATGCCGCCGCCGACGTCGCAGGCCAGGAACCGCACGCCGGGGAACTCGTCCAGGGTGAAGTAGGTTCCGGTCTTGATGACGCGCGGGTCGGTGGCGCAGCTGACATACGACTTGGGATCCTTGGGGTTGAAGTCCTGGAGGGTGCGGAGCGGCTTGCCGCGGCAGTCGTAGGCCCCGCCTTCCATGGCAGCCTCGGCCTTGCTCGAGTAGCCGCCGGAAGGGGGCGGGTAATAGCCGGTGGCGTTGCACTTCATGGGCGCCCCCGTGCCGCGCGGCACGTCGCCGGCGGTTGGCGCCGGCATGGCTGGAGTGGCTGGGGTCGAGGGTTTCGTCGTCGTGGCGGTCCTCGTCGGGGTCGTCGTCGCCGATGTGGAACTCGTCGAGACATACGCGGCGTAGGCGTAGCCGATCTTGCCGTTCGAGCGGATCTTGTACCAGTCGCCCTCGCGGGCCAGGATCTCGAACGTGTCGCCGTCGTTGAACGTTCCGATGATGTTGCCCCACGGGCCATCGCGGAAATTCAGGAAGGTGTTGACGTGAACGGTTCCGGTACCGATCGGCTTTGCCGAGATGGCGGCGATCTTTTCGGCCACCCGTTTTTCGAGAGATTTGACCTTCTGAATCAACTGTTCGACGAGCGTCGCCAACTTCTCGACGATCGCGTCCAGCACGCCGGTCGAGCCGCCCGATGAGCCGATTCCCGACGCGGCTGAAGAGCTTTGCCCCGAGGTCGGCTGATGCTGCTCGAGCGTAGCCTGAGGGCTCTGCTGATCATCGGTCGCCACAACCCGTGTTCCGGAGATGCTCTCCTGAACGTTACTCAGGCCGGAAACGGCACCGGAAATGCAGATAACGGCGCTCAGAGCCAGGATCAAGGCTTCATGCCGCAAAGTTCGCATAATCGTTCCTCCAGAGGAGTATGCCTTAAATTACCACGAATCCGGCGCATTGTTACATCGCCCTGCCATATCAGCCGGTATTTCACATTCCGGAAGCGTACAATGGAACCGGCCGGCCCCGAGAGAGGCCGGCCGGTTCGGGAAACGCGCTTCAGATCAGGGGGAATCCGCCGAGAACCAGGTGGAGGACGCCGAGACCGAGGCAGGCGAGGCCGATCGGCACCGCAAGGGGTTCGAGGGCGGCCAGCTTCGCGGCGGCGACGTCGAAGGTGACGGGCGGTTTGGCCGGGGTTCCCTCGGCGGGAGCGGGTGCGCCTTCAGCCGTGGGCGTCGCGGCGGCCTGGGCGGCGGCGGCCTCGGCGGCTTTCTGCGTGAGGATCGCGGCGGTTTCGACCATCTTTCCTCTCGCCAGCAGGAGGCCGGCGAGGATGGCCGCGGCCTGGGGCAGGAGGTCGGCAAGCGGGCTGAAGTAGAGGACCAGCGCGCGCAGGAAGGCCAGGCCGCCGATCGCGATGGCGGCGAGGCCGATCGTGCCCTTCAGGGGGGCGAGGGCTTTCACGACGCCGGCCGCGGGGGGCAGTTTGCCGGCCAGGAAGGACTCGGCGGCGAGCAGGCCGGCCGCGAGGTTCACGAGGGCGAGGGCCAGCCAGAAGAGCGTGGAGAACAGGCCCCAGCCGCCAGACGGACCCGCACCGGCGGCCGCGCCCGCGCCGGATCCGCTGCCGCTCACCTTCGAGGCGCGCAGGTAGTAGTTGTCGCCGATGCCGGTTTTCGCGAACGGCGGGTTGTAGACCTTGTCCTGCGTGTACAAGGCGATGAAGTAGACGCGGGCCAGATCCTTGCCGGCCGCTTTGTCGGAGTTCAGACGGAACGCCACCTCGCACGGGAGCTGGTAGTTGATGAACTCGCCGAGCAGGTTCTTGTCGCCACCCCGCCATGGGCCGGCAACGCGCACCGCGAGCAGTTCCCTGGGCGGCTTGTCTTCCCAGCCGTTGAGCTTCAGATATTTCGCGGCTTCGGCGGCGAGGGCATCGGCGTTTCCCGGCCCCTGGAAGCTCGCGGCGTGGCCTTCCCACTGCCGTCCGTCGATCTCTTTCTCGATGAAGGCGCTGCGGGAGGATATCTCGCCGTCGACGCCCGCCAGCCGCTCCTTGACCTGGGCGTTCGCCGGATCGAGCCGGGCGGCAAGTTCGAGCTTGGTCTTGCAGACCAGCATGCGCTTGACCTGGATGTCTTCGGCGAAGCTGTTCAGGCCGTTGATCGTCTGCGTGACGTCCTGTAGCAGATACGCGGCCCGGTCGGTCTTGATTTCACGGGCTCTGGCGATCATTTCTCCAAGCTGGGCATAAGCTCTGCCGGGCGAGGGGTTGTAATCGTTTCTGCCCTGGAGTTCGGTGATCTTCTGGTCGATATCGGCCTGCGTCTTGCCGTATGCCGCGGCAAACGTCTCCATCTGCTTCGTCACCACAGGCAGATCGCCCGCCTCGAAGGCTTCGGTCATCGTGGCCAGCTCGCTGAGCGATGCCATGATGCCCTCTTCCGTGCCGCCGCCGCCCGAGCGGGTTTCGACCTCCTGGAACCACTTCTGGACCTTCTCGTAGGTCGCGGTGAGGTCGGCGACCTCTTTGTCGACACCGCCGCGCTCTGAATCGCTTTTCGCGAAATACGCCTCGGCGTCGGCCTTGTGCTTCGCATACGCCGTCAGGAAGCGTTTGAAACCGGGATGTTCGGGGCTCCCCGCCTCGGCCTTCGAGCCCTCGACGCGGCTGTCGAGCTGTTTGAACGACGCCCGGGCGTCGTCGATCTTGCCGTGCTTGGCATCAAGAGCCGCGTTCCAGGCGGCATCATGAATGTTGTCGACACGGTCCTGGATGGTGGTCGCCGGCTCTCCCGGCATGCGCATGGTGAACATGCCCGCGGCCTCGAGTTTCGCGCGCATCGCGTCGATCGTCTGGCGCGCCTTGGCGATATCGGGGTCGGAGGCCGGCCAGGGATCGTGGCCGCCGCCGCCGGTGACGGCCGCGTCGAAGGCGTCGATGACGTCGAGCATCGGCCGCCGCAGCTGGCTTCCGATATCGACGCAGTTCCGCTGGTTGCCGACCTCCTCGAGTTTGCCTTCGGCCTTGAGCTTCTCATACCGGGCGAGCGGCTCGGCCGTGTCTTTTTCGAGTTTCTCGACGGCCGCCAGCAGCTCCTTCTTCGCGCTCTCAGAGGGAGGCACGGCAAGCAGGACACCGGAGGCGAGACAAAACAGCGTCACCGCCAGGATTTTTGGAAACAGGGTGGAAAAGCGCATGGCAAGCTCCTCTTTAAGTCTTTCCCCGCGGGGTTGCCGGGGGGTCTTTCATCACCGGCCCCTCCCGGGCTTTCCGGGAAGGGTATTTCGCAGGAAACGCCTCCGCTCAGAACTCGTCGCAGAAGAAGAACAGCAGGGCCGCGACAGCCCGTTTCCGGTCGAACGTGTCGGCCTGTTCGACGGAGCCCCAGATCGAGCCGTTTTTCCGGATCGTCCCGTTGTCTTCGATACTGCCGTACAACGATCCGCCCTTGCGGAGCGTCCCGTCCTTCTCGACACTGCCGAACAGGGAACCGTTCATGCGGATCGTGCCGTCGACTTCGATCGAGCCGACGATGCTCCCGTTTTTCCGTACCGTTCCGTCGGCCTCGAAGGAACCGACGATACTGCCTTCGATACGGATCGTGCCGTCATCCTCGATCGCCGCCCACAGGCTGCCGCCCTTCCGCACGTCGTTCGACGCGAACGCGGCCGCCGTCATCAGCATGACGCCGATCAGAACCGCAAGACACCATTTCCATCTCAGCATGGGAATCCTCCTCTGCATATTCGATCTTTGGGGCATGATATCAGGTTTCAGGGATGATTCGAACGAATTTTTCCCACCGCTTGAACGGCGGGAGCAGTGCGGGTATCATCTTGCCCATGATTACAAACATCGTCGCCGTTCTCATCGGACTCGTACTGCTCACCATCGCCGCCGACTGGCTCGTCGCGGGCGCCGTGGCCCTCGCCCACAAGATGGGCGTCTCGCCCCTTTTTATAGGGCTCACTATTGTAGCGGCTGGCACATCGACGCCTGAACTCGTCGTCAGCGTCCAGGCGAGCTTCGAGAACAACCCCGGCATCTCGGTCGGCAATGTCGTAGGGAGCAATATCTTCAACTCGGCCGCCATCCTGGGCATCGCGGCGCTGATCCATCCCATCGCCTGCAACCGGTCCGTCGTCAAGCGCGACACCCCGCTCATGATCCTCGTTTCCCTGATCTGCTGGTGGTTCGCATCCGACAAGCAGTTTTCACGGCCGGAATGCATGATTCTGCTTGGTCTTCTCGTTCTGTATACCGCCGTCAGCTATTATCTCGGGAAAAAGGAAGCAACGCCGGACGTTCCGGACGAAGCGAAAGCCACCGAACCGACCACCCTGGGCAAAGATCTCGGCCAGATCGCCATCGGCCTCGTCGGCCTGGTGGGGGGCTCGAAACTGCTCCTGTTCGGCTCGGTCGCCATCGCGAAGTCGATCGGAGTTTCGGATGAAATCATCGGCCTGACGCTGATCGCGGCCGGCACGTCGCTTCCCGAGCTCGCCACGTCGGTCGTCGCCGCGTCGAAAGGCCAGTCGGAAATCGCGGTCGGCAACGTCGTGGGCAGCAACATGTTCAACATTCTCGGCATCCTGGGCGTGGCGGGGTCACTGCTTCCGCTCACCGTCTCGGATCACATGCTGGGAATCGACATTCCGCTGATGGTCGTGGTCACCCTTGGCTGTCTTCCGATCATGTGGTCCGGGTATCGCATCGTTCGCGCGGAAGGGCTTCTGCTTTTCGCGTCCTACCTCGGATACATGTATATCCTCTTCCAGGCGCCGTGCTGAGACGTTTCTCCAGGCAACCGCCGACCGCCCAGATGTGAGAATCAGCTTCGCGATCTGGGGCGCGACCTTGCCGGCCGTGCCGACTTCCTGACCGATTCGAGCCGTTCCCGGGCGAGTTGGGGAGCGTCAGCCGTGGTCCGCGCCCAAGCCGAGGCGTGGGGCGGCATTCTTGCGGGATTTTCGCGGAACGAGGAGTTTGCCGGACTTGTAGCTCTCGGCGAGGGCCTTGGGGACCCGCATTTCGGACTCGACGAGCTTCGCCTTCATTTCCTGCTCGATGGCCTTGTTTTCCTGGAGCTGGGCGAACGCGAGGGCGCGCCGGCCTTCGGCCTTCGCCTGGGCGACCTTCTTGTCGGCCTCGGCCTGGTCGTTCTGGAGCATGGCGCCGATGTTGCGGCCAACGTCGATGTCGGCGATATCGAAGGAAACGATGCTGAACGCGGTTCCCGCGTCGAGTCCGGCGCCCATGATGCGCTGAGTGATGATTTCAGGTTTTTTGAGAACATCGGTGTGGGTATCGACCGAGCCGATGGCCGAGACGATCCCCTCGGCGACGCGCGCGAGAACGGTTTCTTCGCCGGCGCCGCCAACCATGGTCTCGAGGTTTGCCCGGACGGTGATCTTCGCGCGGGCGATGACCTCGATGCCGTTCTTGGCCATGCCGGAGATGTCGCCGGTCGAGATGACCCGCGGCTCGACGCTCATGCGGACGGCATCAAGCACGTCGCGGCCGGCCAGGTCGATGGCGGCGGCGCGCTCGAAACTCAGGTTCAGTTGGGCCCTTCCCGCGGCGATCAGGGCGTTGATGACGTTTCCGATATCGCCGTTCGAGAGATAATGCGCCTCGATGCGGTCGAGATACAGCGACAGGCCGGCTTTCGTGCCCTTGATGTAGGTGTCGACGATCATGTCGCTCGGCACCTTGCGCAGTCCCATGGCAATCAGGGAAATGGGGTTCGCGGGCACACCGGCGGAAATACAGCGGATCCAGGTGCCGAACGGGAAAAACGAGAGCACGACGAAAAACACCAGCACGGTAAGGCTGACGAGACCCGCAACGATGATGTGACCCATTCGATCTCCCCTCCACTGGAACTCTTCACCCATGTTACAGGGGGGGCGCAAGGAGTGTCAAATTGAATACGTCGAAAGGGGGTGTTTCGTAACGGGAATGTTACGCCGGTAGCCTATTCACTCGCTGATCTGTCTCTCGAGTTCGCGCAGTTTCGCCGCCGTGAGAACGTCGTCGGGAGTTCGATGCACCTGGCGTTGGAGACGGTCGATCTCGTTGCGGGTATAGCGGATGAGCCGCTTGAGCACGTCGAGGTCCCGGGCGATCAGCTGGTCGTCGTTCGGCAGGAGGGTCGCCAGCATCCATTCGTCGTATGCCCTGCGATACTGCGACCGCTCGAAATAGATCTGCCCCGCGAGTTTGAACAGGGCGAAGTTGGACGTGTCGTACCACTTGCCCCGTTCGATGCGCCTGAGGGCGTCGTCATACCGACCGTTGAAGTAATCGCGTTTCGCGGAGGCCAGGTAGGAAAGCGCCCGGTTCGCGTTCATGACGAGGTCACGCGATTTGTCCGGGTAGTCGCTTCCGATCGGCCCGGAGGCGAGCTCGACCTTCGGCTCGAAGGTCAGGGGCTTGAGCCCCTGCTTGATGTAGGTGAAGTCGATGGTGGTGCAGCTCGGAATGATGACCGCCAGCCCAATGAGAAGGACGAGGGCGATCGCGATATGCTGCGGCTTGAGCCACTCCTTCATCGGGGGCACCAGGCCTCGTCGCGGAAATTTCCCCGGTCGCCGAGATAGATTTCCCAGGCGCGAAGATCAGACCGGGCATACCGGGCGACCGCCGGCAGGTTCGCGGCGCAGACGCCGAGAAGGGCCGCCTCCCGCTTCGTGTCGGGATCGCCGGTTCCGTATGCCTTCCGAAGCGAGCGGACCAGGGCCTGGGCGGCCGGGAAATCGCCGTCTTTCTTCAGCCGTTCTTCCATGCGCGCAGCCGGAAGCGGAGACAGGACGATCTGCCACAGGGCTTTCGCCTTCCGAAGTTCGAGGGAAGCGCGGATCGTTTCCGAAGCCGTTCCGCCGTGCTTCGCTTTCCATCCGGCGATCCAGTCGAGCGTTCCGCGGGGGTCGGCGGCGGGGGCGGGAAGGATGTTCCGGTTGAGCAGATGGGCAAGCCGGTCGGGAGAAAGGTTCGCGACGCTCGATGCAAGGCTTGCCGACGGATCGAGCCGCATCCGGGCGCAGTCGAGCTCGACTTCGAGTTCGGTGAGATCGGCGTCCGGCAGCTTCTGCCGCACGAACGCCATGCCCGCGGTCAGCGACGCCACGCGCCGTTCGTCGTAGTCGCGCCTGACGCGGTCGAACCCGGAACGGGATTCACCGAGCAGGCGGTAGAGAACGGCTTCGGCGCATGCGGGGTGGCCCGGCCACCGGTCGAGAAACCGTGAAAACGCGTCGACCGCCTCGTTCCAGTGGCCGAGCAGAAATGCCCGGTGACCGGTCTGGAAGACATCTTCCGGCTCGATCGCGAGCGTCCGGGCCGGAAGAGCGGCCATCACGACGGCCGCCACGGCAATGCACGCTGCAAGAGTTCTACGCACTCGGCCGTCCCCTTTTCTCCCGGCGGTCATTGCTGTTGTCTCGCGCGCTCCGCGAGGGAGAACACGAGGTTGTTGTACAGGTCGCGGCCGATGCGAAGCGCCTCACGGTCGCCGCTGACGCGCACCGTCTGTTCGAGGGTGTCGAGCAGCAGGTATGCCCCGCGGAACACCTGCGACGCGTCGAAGTTCCAGGCAGAGGCCCACCAATACTGGCAACTATAGATAGCCTTGTCCAGCAGTTCCCGCGAGAGGGTGTCGACGTCGGCGACTTTTTTCGCGCAGGCCATGACATGGTTCGTGAGCAGCCACTGGTTGTGGTGGATGGGGTTGAACTTGCTGTGCCACAGCGGATACGGGTCGTCGTTGCACATGTCGGTGTCGGACGCGGACCAGGTCGATGGCGGCACGAACGCGGGGAACGCCGGGAACCTCGCTGCCAGTTCGCTGATGGAAACCAGCTTCATCTCGGGGTCGTTCACCAGTGCATACAGCAGACTTCGCAGGAATTTTTCCTCGTAATACTTGTGGTGGTGCCCGAACGTCTCACCATCCATAGCAAGTATTATATATCCATCTTGATCCCCGAACCATTCGTGCATCCGTTCCTTGATCTGGCGGATGAACTCGGATCCTTTCCAGGTATGGAACGACAGTTCGTTCGACCACTTGTTGCTTCGCAGGAACACTTTCACCCCGTGCATGGAGGGGACGGAGCAGTAGGGCGGCGTTCCATTGTAATGGGTATACGGCAGATCGTCGGTGATGCACCAGTCGTATCCCATCTCGCCGAACAGCTGGGCGACATTGCCCGAGAAGCACATCTCGGGCGGGAACACGCCCTTCGGCGCGTAGGCGGGGCCGAAGATGCGGGCGTTTCCCTCCTTGTTGATGCGGAGCTGGCGCTTGACCTCGTCTTCGGGGATCAGCGGGAAGATCGGGTGGTAGGCGCCCGAATCGACGAACTCGAGGTTCCCGTGCTCGCCCGCCGAGCGGATCGAGTCGAGAATGTGCGCGTGGCCACGCGCCTCGAGCTGTTCGGTGAGGCTGTAGTTGATGTTCAGCGTGAAGCACGGCTTCAACTCGCAGGTGAAGATATCGACCAGCGGTTCGTAGCACTCCCGGCAGATGTCGTCGATCACGAAGCCGATCTGCGTCGGGGGCTGGTACAGATGCAGCAGGATGGATAAATATTTCATTCTATGCGTTGGGCCGCCTTCGCGAGCAGGACGCCCGCCATCTTCTTGCGGTAGCCCTTCACCGACCGGATGTCGTCGATCGGGGTTGCGGCGTCGGACGCGGCCTGGACGGCCTTGTCGAGCAGTTCCTTCGACGGCGGCCAGGGCTGCGACTCGAGCAGCTGCTCCGCGGCCGACGCCCGGATGACCTTCGGGGCCACGGCGCCCATGGCGATGCGGACGGCGCGTTTCCCGCCCGTTCCCTCCCAGGTCGTGAGGGCGAGGGACACCTTGGAAATCGCGTGAGCGAGCCGCTCGCCGAGCTTGAGGAAACACCCCTTCGTGACGCGGTCGGGCAGTTCGAAGGCCTCGATGAACTCGCCTTTCTGCATGACGGTTTTCCCGGGCCCGGTGAAGAAGTCGCCGATCGCGATGGTGCGGCGCCCGTTCGGGCCGCTGAGCACCACCGACGCCTCGAGGGTCATCAGCGCGGGAATCGAGTCGCCGGCCGGAGAGGCGTTCGCCACGTTGCCGCCGAGCGTCGCTGCGTGGCGGATCTGGAGGGCGCCGATCTGGCCGACGGCCGAGGCCAGCGTCGGGAAGCGCTCGAGCACGAGCGGATTGTTCCGGATCTGCTCCATCGTGCAACTGCTGCCGATGCGGAGTTTTCCGGCTTCGACAGCGATGCGGTTGAGGCTGAGGGCGCCGAGATCGACCAGGTCGGTCAGACCGGGCAGGATGCCGTTTTTCCATTTCACGATGAGGTCGGTGCCGCCGGCGACGACGAGGGCGCCGGCGTTTTTCGTGAGAAGCGCGGACACGGCGGCGGCGTCAGCAGGCCGATGGTACCGGATGGCGGATGTTGCGGCGTTCATGGTCTGCCTCCCTTCGCCCCGTTCGGGGCGGTGTTTCCGGCCTGCCTGACGGCCGCGATGATCTTCCGGTAGCCGGTGCAGCGGCAGATATTGCCGGAGAGAGCTTCCTTGATCTGGTGTTCGGTCGGCTGGGAAACCCGCTTGAGCAGTGAGTAGGAGGACATGATCATCCCCGGGATGCAGAAGCCGCACTGGACAGCCCCGGCATCGACGTATGCCTGCTGGACGGTCGTCATGAGCGGGTCTTTCTCGAGCCCTTCGAGGGTTTCGACGCGGTCTTCCGGGAGGAGGGCCGCCGCGAGCTTGAGGCAGCTGTTGACGGGTTCGCCGTTGAGGAGCACGGTGCAGGCACCACACTCGCCTTTTCCGCAGCCTTCCTTCGCCGCGGTGAGCCGGAAGGTCCGGCGAACGAGTTCCAACAGGGTCGTGGTCGGCTCCACCTCGGCTTCGGCATTTCGGCCGTTGAGCTGGAACCGGATCTGTACAAGGCAAGAGCCGCTCATTTCTTTTCTCCTGGATGGGGTGAAATCGTTCCGGCGTTCATATATACTTCACCGTATGCCACGACGGGTTTACCATGTTTAACGGCTTCGTTCAGGGCCTCTTCGGCCATCTCTCGAAGCCCGTCGCCGTGCGTCGCGTCGACCGGGTAGGTGGCGATCCCGACGGCGAGCCGCGGGTTCAGGCTGCGAAGCGAGGCGGTCCCGGCGGCGAACGCCTGGCGCACGCGCTCGGTCACGCGGTTCGCGACCTCGATATTCGTCTCGGTCAGGATAGCCGCGAACCGGTTCTGGCGGCTCCCGACGAAGGCCTGGTCGAGCCGGCGCAGCGAGTCGCGCAGGGCCGTCGCGACGGCGATGCGGAGGGCATCACGTTGGGCGGCCGGCAGATCGTCGCATGGCGACAGGTCGACGAGCATGAGCGTGAGGTTCTGGTGATACCGTTCGGAGCGCTCGACTTCGATCTCGAACGACTCCTTGAACCATTCGGCCCGCTGGAGGCCCGTCTGCGCGTCGAGTGCCCGCCCCTCGGAAGCCCGGATGGAAGCCTGCCAGCGTGCGAGTGCGCTTTCGAGGAACAGGGCGGCCGATTCCGGATCGATATGGTGGTCTATCGTTTTTCCGCCGTTGCCGGGGAGGGCCACGAGAAGGGCACGGAGATTTCCGTAGAAGGAGAGCGGCATCAATTCGACGGTGAGCATGGTGACCGCGGAGGCGTGCCGAAAGCAGCGCGGCGCGGTTTCCCAGCGGCAGAGCATCTCGTCGCCGAGGCCGGCCGGGTGGAGGAGCCGCAATTCGCCGTTCTGCAGGACGAACCGGGCCGACGCGAGCTGGGGGGAGAGGGTGCCGCATGTGGCGAGCTGGGTGAAGGCACCGCCCTCGTCGAGCATGTACAGGCACATGCCGGTCTGGCCCGAGACGCCGAGAAGCCCCCCGAGTGCATCGGCAGGAAGCGAGGCGTCGCGGTCGACCGTTCGTGCCTGGAGGATGTTCCTGAGCATCGCAATCTCGCCTTTGGCCCCATGTCCCGGTCTGCGACCGGATTTTCGGCCGGCAAGCTCTCCCGATTCGGTTCCGAAAAGAGAGCCGCGGAACAGAAGCACCGTGTTGATGATGACCAGGATGAACAGGAGGCTCGGCAGGCGGATGACGGTGTCGAACGGCGCCTGGCCGCGCCAGACGGATATCAGCAGAACCCCGACGAGAACCAGGTTCGTCAGCAGATGTGCGTTCAGATCGGTCGGCGTGCGTTTCACGGCGGTTCCTTTCCCTGCTATTCGGCATGCCCCGTCGGCACAGCCGGGAGCGGCTTCTTGACGGCCCGGCGAGGCATGACGTATGCTCTGCACCGGGTATTATACACACCCGTCCGGACAGGTGCAAACTCTCTTCCAATCAGCAGGGCGAGCGCATGAATTTCTGCTCGTGCCCGGCAAGAAAGAACGTGAATCACGGAGATGCGAAGATTGAACCGCAGAGTCGCAGAGACGCAGAGAATGAAACGAGTCGAAAAAAACGAACGAATCGTTTTCTCAGCGCCTCGGCGCCTCCGCGGTACATTTCCGATTTTCAACATATCAGAGCACATTCATCACAGAGGCTTCACAAAGTTTCTTCTCGGGATCTCCGTGCCCTTCGTGAGCTCTGTGATTCAGCGGTTGCGGTTGTGAAAACTGATGTTGCTATCAGCGCAGGCGGCGCGCGACGAACGGCATGACGACAATCTCTGAGAACGGAAAAACCGGCGAAGGGCGTCCGGTGCTCGAACTTTTCTCGGGCCTGGCGGGATACCCCGACGGGCCGTTCACCGGTCTGTCGGGCACCCTCGCCCCGATGCTGCTCGCCTGGCTGGCCCACCAGACGCGGGTCACGCTCGTCCTCGTCCCGACCCCCGAGCGTGCGATGCGGCTCGCCCAGGAGACCAGAACCTGGCTCGGTTCGCGCGCCGGGCGTGTCACGACGTTCCTCCCCGATCGCGCCTCGGTCTACGATCAGACCGCCGCCGAAGCCGAGATCACCCGCGGGCGTCTGGCCGCGTTCGCCATGGAGGCGGCCGGGGGGGGGCTGGTCATCGCTCCCGTCTGTGCCGCGGCCGAGCGGTTCATGAGCCCGCGAGCCTGGCGCGATGCGGCGATCCGCCTCGCGGCCGGCGATGTGGCCAAGCCGGGCGAACTGGCGGCCAGGCTCACCAGGCTTGGGTACGAGCGGTCGAACCTCGTGAACGAGCCGGGCCAGTTCGCGGTTCGCGGCGGCATCGTCGACGTGTATTCGCCGCATGCCGAGCTGCCGGTGCGGCTCGATTTCTTCGGGGACGAGCTCGAAACCGTGAAGAGCTTCTCGCCCGACACGCAGCGCACGCTCGAGAAGCTGCCCCGGACCGTGCTCGCCCCGGCCCTCGAACACCCGCTCAACGAGGAGACGCAGCGTTCCGCTGCCGCCGCCGTCGAGGCGGCGATTGCCGGTCTCGACGCCACGAGAGCCGAACTGCTGCAGCGGCGTCTCGAGCGGTTCACGGGCCGGCCCGACAGCCGCGACATCCGGGAACTGGCCCCCTTCTTCGCGCCCGGCCATTCGTTCCTGTGGGACGCCTGGCCCACCGCCCGCCTGCTGATCGAAAACCACGACCAGTTCGGCGAAGAGCTCGAAACCTTCCTCTCCGACCAGCGGATCAGGTATTCGGCGGCGCGCGACCTGGTGCCCCTCCTGCCGCCTGACGCGTATTACCACGGCGCGGAGCCGGTTCTCGAGTCGCTGAAGACGAGAAACGCGGCGACGTTCAGCCGGTTCCGCCTGCCCGATCCGGCCGGCCTCGCCTTCGACGTCGAGCCCCTGCCGCCCGCCGCGGACCCGACCCGCGAATCGTTGCTGAAAGAGCTTCAGAAGCACGTCCGCGAAAACTGGGCCGTCGCGATCGTCATCGCCGACTCCGAGCGGTATCACAACCTGCGCGGCCTGCTCGGCGAGCGGAAACTGCCGCTCATCAACCCCCGGTTTCCCTGGCAGCTGGCGTACGGGAAGATCGTCCTGCTCGAAGGCCCCGGCCGGCGCGGTTTCGTGGCCCGCGCCGAAAAGGTGATCGTGCTCGGCGAGGACGACATCTACCCGACCCAGGCAAAACCGTCGGTCAGGCGGCACGCGACGGCCGACAAGGCGCAGGCGTTCATTTCCCAGCTCGTGCCGGGCGATCTGGTGGTCCACTCGGAACACGGCATCGCCGAGTATCGCGGCATCCAGACGATGACGGCGGCCGGCACGACGCGCGAATACCTGCTTTTGCAGTATGCCGGCTCGGACAAGCTGTACGTGCCGACCGACCAGGTGCACAAGGTCCAGAAATACATCGGCATGGAAGGCGCGCGGCCCGCGGTCCACAGCCTGAACTCGAAGGTCTGGGAAGGCCAGAAGCGGCGGGTGCAGAAAAACGTCGAGCTGATCGCGCGCGAGCTGCTCGACCTGTATGCGAAGCGGCACGCCGGCCCCGGCTTCGCCTTTCCTCCCGACGGCGAGCTGCAGATGCAGATGGAGGAGCGTTTCCCCCACACCGAAACCCCCGATCAGGACAAGGCGATCGTCTCGGTCAAGACCGACATGGAGGCGGACACGCCGATGGACCGCCTGATCTGCGGCGACGTCGGCTACGGCAAGACGGAAGTGGCGATGCGCGCCGCGTTCAAGGCCGTGTGCTCCGGCAAGCAGGTCGCCGTGCTTGCCCCCACCACCCTGCTCGCGTTCCAGCATCACCAGACGTTTCTGAACCGGTTCGACGGCTTCCCCGTCTCGGTCGACCTCGTGTGCAGGCTTCGCAAGCCGGCCGACCAGAAGGAGACCCTGAAGAAAGCCTCGGCCGGCAAGCTCGACGTGCTGATCGGCACGCACCGCATCCTGTCGTCGGACGTGCGGTTCAGGGATCTCGGCCTGCTGATCGTCGACGAGGAGCAGCGGTTCGGGGTCAAGCACAAGGAGAAGCTCAAGCAGTTCAAGTCGAGCATCGACGTGCTGACCCTCGCCGCGACGCCGATCCCGCGCACGCTCCAGATGGCCCTGTCGGGCATCCGCCAGATCAGCGTCATCGACACCCCCCCCGAGCAGCGGCGGCCGGTGCAGACGTATGTGGCCCCCTTCGACCCGAGCTGGGCGAAGCGGGCGATCATCGAGGAGCTGAAGCGCGGCGGCCAGGTGTTCTACGTTTATAATAGAGTTGAAACGATAGATCGAAAGGCGGCGTTCCTGCGCGACCTCGTTCCCGAGGCGCGGGTCGGCGTCGCGCACGGGCAGATGGCCGAGGAGGAGGTCGAGCGGACGATGCTCGCCTTCATCAAGGGCGAGTTCGACGTGCTTCTCGCCTCGACGATCGTCGAGTCGGGCCTCGACATTCCGAACGCGAACACGCTGATCGTCGACGAATCCGAGCGGCTGGGCCTTTCCCAGATGTATCAGCTGCGCGGCCGGGTCGGCCGGTCGAGCCGCCAGGCGTTCGCCTTCTTCTTCTACTCGAAGGGAAAGCGGCTGACCCAGGAAGCCTCCGAGCGGCTGGCTACGATCGAGGAGCACACGGCGCTCGGCTCGGGCTTCCGGATCGCGATGCGCGATTTGCAGATCCGCGGCGCCGGCAACGTGCTCGGTGAGGAACAGAGCGGCCACATCGCGGCGGTCGGGTTTGCGTTGTACATCGAACTGCTCGAGGAGGCCGTCACACGCCTGCGGGGCGGCGGAGCCGTTCGGGCGCCCGAGGTCTCGATCGAGATCCCCGTCTCGGCGCTGTTCCCCGCGCATTACATCCCCGATGAGGAAACGCGCATCGAGATGTACGCCCGGCTGGCGCGGTGTGCGGATCTCGGCCTGCTGGACCTGCTGCGAGAAGAGGTCACGGACCGGTTCGGCGAGCTGCCGGTCGAGGGCGGGAGGCTGTTCGCCGTCACGCGCCTGAGGCTTCTTGCGGGCCAGGCCGGCGTCCGGAAGGTGTCCCGCGTTCTGAACCGCCTGCGGTTCGAGTTCGACCCGGCCAGGCGCCCCGATATCGGCGCCCTGCTGAACGCGAACGCGGTGTTCTACCGGAGAATCGCGCTGAACCCGGCCGACCCACAGGCGGTTCTGCTACAACTCTCGGGGGAAGAGGGCGACGAGCTTGTCGGAATGACCGAGGAGTTTCTCGGCTCCATCGAGCCTGCCGAGACTCCCGCGACGGAAGCGGATTCGGCCGAAGAGCCCGTACCCGTCGTTTCGAATCCGTCAGCGAAGCGGTTTGAAGAAAATATCAAGAAATATACTTACGACATCACGGTCATCCAGCCGGGGATCGAGATGCCGGTGGCGCGCACCGTGCGAACGGGCCGGGCCGGCCGCCGGCAGGGTGACAAGCGACCGAAATTCTGATGAGGAGCGAGATCATGACCCCGAACGACAGCCCTGTTCCCGCGACAATCCCGGCGATGGTGCCGAAACGATGCCGCGAACTGTTCGAAAAGCTGGCGCAGCCGGTTCCCGAGGAAAAGCTCGAGGAGCTTCGCGAGGCGATGCGGCTTCACCTGCAGAGCGCCGAACGCCATCTGGGCCCGGCCCCGCTGAACCTTCCGCTGATCGGGCGCATGACGGCGGCCCTCGACACGGCCCTCACCTCGTATCATTCGCTAACGGAGACGCAGCGTGGGCTTCTCGTCGGGGCGATCCGGTATTTCGTCGAGAACGAGGACGCGGCGAACGACCTCGACGACTCGTTCGGCTTCGACGACGACCTGGCGGTCATCAACGCCGTTCTGCTCGAGATCGGATTCTCCCATCTGTCCGTCACGAGGTAGGCGGAGCAGCGTCGGAGCACGACCGATTTCCGCGTCAGGCGGATTTGTGCAGGCCGGCGTGGCGCGGTTTCTGGGCGGGCGCCGTTCCGCCCGTTTCCACCCACCAGGCCAGGAAGGAAACGCCGTAGAGGGCCATGAAGCCGGCCCAGAACGGAAAGAACGTCTGCCAGAAGAGATCGTTCACCGTTAACCGATTGATGATGAACGCGTCGATCACGGCGAACTGGATGACCCGGAGGCGCACGTTCTCGCGCAGATAATGCAGGTAATGCGGCAGGGGCACCGAGTCCTTGCCCGTCTCGACGAGAAGCGATGTCGCGACGAGCACGATCAGGGTGTTCAGCGCCGTCTGGAGCAGGAGCATCAGTGATTCGGCCTGGCCTGCGCCGGAGAACGTCACCAGGCCTGGAATGATTTTCTGATGGAAGCCCATCCAGATGACGAAGATCAGGAGCGGGAAAGCGAAGAACCAGAGCAGCGTGTCGAGCAGTTCGAGCAGGAACCAGTTGCCCTGCTTTTCCGAACCGAGAAAAAACACGTTCAGCATCCCCCGTTTCGGGTCCATCATGCCGGCAACGACATCCTGGACCTTCATGATGATGCTGGGCCTGATGTTCTGGGATTTGCCGGCCCTGTGCTGCTGGCCGTCAGCCGCTCCGGCCGCCGGCGCAGGGGCCCCCGGCTGGCGTTCATAGCCCTTCAGATCGAGGTTCGCGAAATGTTCGATGAACGGCCGTTTCCCGGCCCGGACCGCGACCTGGATGAAGTTTTTTCCCTGCTTGTCCTCTTCTTTCGGGTTCGCGCCAAAGCTCAGGCACAGTTCGGCCACGTCGAGGTCGCCGTCCTGGGCGGCGAGGTGCAGCGGGGTTTCGCCGGCGAGGTTTCTCGCGTTCACGTCGGCGCCCGCTTCGAGGAGCAGCTGCATGATAGATCTGTTGCCGATCGCGGTCGCCCCGTGGAGAGGGGTTTCGCCGTGATCGTTCCGGGCCTCGAGATTCGCCCCGGCCTCCAGGAGCAGCTTCACGACGGGTTCCACCTCATTTTTTGCCGCCAGGTACAACGCCGTCTCATGTTTTTTTGAAACCCCTTCGAGATTGGCATGCGTCGCGATGAAGCGCGCCACGATCTCGGTGCAACCCTGGACGGATGCCTCATGCAGGGGTGTCCAGCCGTAATCATCGGGCGCATCGGCTTTTGCGCCATGCTCCAGGAATGCGTTCACGATCCCGAGCGAGCCGGTGCCGGCCGCGAAGTGCAGAAGGGTCTCGTGATGATAATTGTGCCTCAGGGCCGCGTCGGGCTCCTGGGAAAGCAGATGCTGCACGTCCTCGAGATCGTTGCGTTCGATCGCCTGGACCAGTTTCGTCCAGACATGGTCTTCCAGGTTCGCCTCGGGCTTTTTGTAGGCATCGGGCTTGCCAGGCTGTGACCGGCCTCCCTGGCGCTGTCGTGCATCCCGGAGATCGACCGCGGGCATGGCCGTCGTCCGGCGAACGTCTTTCCCGGCCTGGGGCAGTGGTTCCTGAGAGCCGGAGCCATGCAGTTCGAGCCCGGAAAAATGCTCGAGGAAATCACGTTTTCCCGCCCGGACAGCGATTTCGAGAAAGTTGTTGCCCTGGTTGTCTTCGATTTCCGGGTTCGCTCCATGTCTCAGACACAGGTCGGCAACGTCGATATCGCCCCCGCGGGCCGCCAGGTGCAGGGGGGTTTCCCCGGCAAGGGTTCTCGCATTCACATCGGCCTTCGCTTCGAGAAGCATCCGCATGATCGCCGTGTGGCCGTCCGCCGCCGCCATGTGCAGGGGGGTTTCGCCATGCTCGCTCCGCGCTTCCCGGTTCGCTCCGGCTTCCAGGAGCAGCTTGACGACGTCCTCTTTGCCGTCGTGCGCCGCCAGGTGCAGGGCCGTTTCGTGCTTTTTGGATGTTCCCTCGATATTGGCACCGGAATCGATGAACAGCTTCACGATATCGACATCCCCGCGCGCGCAGGCCTGGTGCAGGGGCGTCCAGCCGAACTCGTCGGGAACATCGGCACTGGCCCCGCGCTGGAGTAGTTCGACGGCGATTTCGAACGAGCCGACGCCCGCGGCGAAATGGAGCAGGGTCTCATCGTGATAATTGCGCTTTTTGGCGCACTCGGGGTCCTGCGTAAGGTACATCCGGACAGCCTCGACATCGACGTGTTCGATGGCCTGCGTCAATTTTTCCCACATACGATCCTCCCGACCAGATACGGATTTTCAGGCGAACATCCCGACGCCCGCAGTCACCGGCGCAGGCGCACATGCGCGATTTCAGCGCCAACCGATGAGGGAAACCCGTCTGAAAGAACCTTCTCACACAACGACCGTCCGGAGGGACGGCTCATCTCTGATCACAGTATACCCGAAATCACTCCCCCATGCCAAAGCCCTGAAGTGCCCCGTAAGACAGATGTTCTTCATTTGCCCCACCCTGCCTGAGGTTGTATAGTTACAGAAACCGGGTCGCAGGAGCGGGTTTGAAACCAGCCCTCCATCGCAACAATGAGAAATGAGCTTGAGAAAAGAGAGTTTCGATCCATGAGAGGAGCATGCGGATGTCGGAGATTCGGCACAATCTGTTGACGGGCGAGTGGGCAGTGATCGCACCCGAGCGGGCGAAGCGGCCCGGGGATCTTGCGAAAGCGAAGGCATCGATCGAGATCCCGGCATACCAGGAGAACTGCCCCTTCTGCCGGGGCAACGAGCACCTGACGACGGAAGAGCGGTTCAGGCTGTGTTCCGATGACGGGAACTGGCTGATCCGGTCGGTGCCCAACAAGTTCTCGGTGCTGTCGCCGGTCGGCGAGGTTGCGCCGCGCAACGAGCCGCTGGGCGAGACCGTGAGCGGCGTCGGCCTGCATGAGGTGATCATCGAAACGCCGCAGCACGATCGGCCGCTGGCGCTGTTTTCGCCCGGGCATGCGGAAAAGCTGATCTGGACATATCGGGAACGGTTCCGGGCTTTTTACGCCGATCCGCGGATCCGGCATGTGATCCTGTTCAAGAACCACGGCGATGAATCAGGCGCATCGCTCCAGCACCCGCATTCGCAGGTGGTGGGTCTGCCGATCGTTCCAGGCCAGGTCCACGAGCGGGCCGACGCGGCCCTGCATTACCAGATGGAGAACGGCGACTGCCTGGTCTGCCGGATGATCGCCGAGGAGAAACGCGCCGGCACCCGCATGATCGAGGAGAACGACGTATTCACCGCCTTCATCCCCTTCGCGGCCCTCTCCCCGTTCCACATCTGGATCTTCCCGAAAACGCATGCGGCCTGTTTCGCGACGCTCGAAGACGCCCACCTGCGGCCGCTCACGCAGATTCTCCAGACGATCCTCGGCAAGATCTACACCTCGCTCAACAACCCGTCGTTCAACTTCGTCGTCCGGTCGCTGGCTGTGAAAGACGCCGGCGCCACTTATTTTCACTGGTATATATCGATCATCCCTCGCGTCGGCAAGGCCGCCGGGTTCGAACTCGGCACAGGCATGTACGTGAACCCGAGCATCCCCGAAACCAGCGCCCGGTTCCTCCGTGAGGCCTCCCCTCCCCCGGTCACCTCAGCATAAGAAAACCGGGTCGCATGAATTTACCGCAGGCGCATCGCGATGCGCCCCTACCCCAACCTGGCTGCCGGGGCGGGGAGATGTTATTCAGGTACCGAGTCCCAGGGGTTGGCGGGCTGGTCGTTGATGAAGACCCAGAAGTGCTGATCGGGCGGGATGTCGCCGTAGGCCCAGAAGTTCCAGCCCCAGCCGTCGTGAAACTCGGCCATTTCCCAGCCCGGCCCGAGCTGCTCCTGGATGATCCGGATGGTTTCCTCGAGGGACGTCAGCCTCGTGCCCTCCACGGGCTTCGTCAGGGCGATCACGCCACCCGACCACTGGTAATACTCGCTTTCGATCACCAAGCTCTCGGGCTTGGGCAGCTTCTTGCGTTTGATGGCGAGAATGGGGAGAGCTTCCGTACAGGGCGTGTCGCCTCTGTAGGCGTTGGTCGCGTCGTGAATGCCGACGCACGACAGATCGCCATCCTTCTTTTTCAGCACCCATGTCATTCCCCGACAGGTCTTCCCGGGCCTCAGCTCGATCTTGTCGCCCACCGTCTGCTGAGCTTGCAGCGCCGGAAGCCAGAGCAGAAACGCGAAAAATATTAAATAGCGTATATTATTCATACATTTTCCCTTCCCGTTCGTGTCATTGCGTCGTGAGGCGCAGAAGCCGGGCGAGCGCGTCGAGAGCAGCGGGAATGCGGTTCTCGTCGGATTCGAGGGGGCTCGAGAGTTGGCGGATGTCCTCGATGATCTCGAGCATGTCCTTCGCCTTCGCCGGGTCGGTCTGCGTATACTCCTGGTAGGCTTCGATCGGGGTGAGGATCCGTCCGTCCTTCATCCTGATGCACTTCACCTTTTCGAGGAAGCCTTTCGCGTCGAGGATGAGAAAGTACGAGATGGCCCGAGCCGGGTCTTCGATGTAATCCGTCCCTTCGAGGGCCGGCGCATATGTCTTCAACGTATCTCTCGTGATCTCGTTGATCGTGCGGCCATCGTTCGCGAGCCGCATCCGACCGAGCATCTCGATCATCTGGCGGTGCCGTTCACGCTCCATTGCCGGATCCCGTTTCTGGCGGTTTCGGAAATAGTCGCGTGCCTGGACCAGCCGCTCGATGACGGGCGCGGTCAGTTTCGGGTCGCGAAGTCCCTTCAGCATCTCCCGGGCCGACCGGCCGCTCTTGTCCATCCAGGTCATGAACTGATCGGATTTTTCCTTCTGCATGCAGTGAAAACACCGGTCCCGGCCAAGCAGCGTCGGCGCGCCGCACTCCCGGCAGCGTCCGTCCCGGACGTTTTCGCCGAGTTCGTTCCAGGTTCTGCTCGCCCAGTCCTGGATGCCGCCGGTTCCCGAGGCAAGTCCGTCCTTCACGGGAAGCGCCCACGAGGCGATCCGCTCGCCCCAGCGGGACATCGTCGATTCGGAGGCCGTCTGCGTTCCCCAGTCGCCGGTAAAAGACGCGACGTTCCAGTTTCGGTACCACGGTGTTTCCGATGTGTGACCTCCGTCGTTCTCCGTTTGTTCGGCCATGGTGGCGACATCGGCGGCGACGGGAAACGCCCGAAAAAAAACAAGACACATATATATCATTACGTATACATATCTTCCGCTCATCTTTTCCTCATTCACGCGGTTCCAGGCCGCCGTTCGCTATGACTCGCCAGATCGCCAGTACCAGGAGTCGTTGAAACGGGTCGCCATCCAACGGAGGTTTTTGTCCAGAATGACGTCGCCGGCCGGCAGTTCGGTCCGAAGGACGCGGCAGGGGTTCGATCCGACGCCGTCGGCGATCTCGTCGAGCGGGAGACGCGCCTTCTCGTGCAGGATGGGGATGCAGTCGATGAGGCTCTTCCCGCCGCCGAACAGGTGGCCGCCGACATAGGTGCAGCGGCCGTCCCGAATCTCCAGGCGCGTGCCGTAGGCGTCGTATTCCCCGTTCGGCAGGCCAAGCGGGCAGACACCGTCGGAAATGAAGACGAGACGTTCCGGGCCGAGGATGCTGCTGGTCATTGAAACGATATCGGGAGATACATGAATCCCGTCTGCGATCACCTCGACCATGACGTCATGATAGGTGAACACCGCCGACACGGGCGACGGATCACGATGGGTGAAGGGTTTCATCGCGTTGAACAGGTGCGTGACGTGGTCGACGCCCGATTCGAGAGCCCAGAGCGCCGTCCGGTGGTCGGCGTCGGTGTGGCCGAGCGCCGCGCGGATGCCGTGCCGGGGGAGGTGCCCGAGCAGTTCGGCGGCGTTGGGCAGCTCGGGAGCGACCGTCACGAGCCGGATCAGCCCACAGGCCTGCTTCTGCCATCGGATGACGGCATCGATATCCGGTTTCATCAGGAGGCATTCCGGATGCGACCCGCGTCGGGCGGGTGAGAGAAAGGGACCTTCGAGATAGATGCCCAGAACGGCGGGCGGCTTTTTCCGCCGGGCCGCGACGGTTGCGATGTCGGCGAGCGCTTTCATCCGCTGCTCTTCGGAACAGGTGATCAGCGTGGCGACGACGCCGGTCAGCCCCGTGGGAATGAACGCGTCGAGCATCTCCTCGATGCGGTCAGGGTCGCCGAAGCAGAAGTCCCAGCCGAATCCGCCGTGGATATGCAGGTCGATCAGCGCCGGGAATCGGTATCCATCGATTTTCGGCTCTTCGGGCGGCGTCGGCATGGTCAGGTCGCAGATCGATCGTCCTGCCAGGAATTCCGGCGGATGGGTTCCGCTGCGTACACCCGCTGTCATGAGTCCACTCCTTTCCCGCGCCGATCGTCACGACCGACTTCATTCATGAGTTCCCCGACGGGAATCAACGTTGCCCGACGTTGCAGGAAGAACGGAACCGCCCCGATTCCGCGGTCGCGCAAAAGCCGGAGCGTCTCGAACACACCCGTTCCGACGCTGTTGGGGCGATGCGCATCCGAGCCGATCGTCACCCGCGTTCCGCCAAGCTCGATGTATCGTTCCAGGATTTTTTCCGAAGGATGCATGTGGCCCACCTCGTATCGTCTGGCCGAGGTGTTCAGCTCGAGGCATTTTCCGTGCGCGATCAGCCATCTCAGCACCGCATCGAGCTTTTCTCCATGGGCCGCGGACGGTGCCGTGCCGCGCGTGGCGTCGTAGCGGGAGAGGATGTCGAAATGGCCGAGCGTGTCGAAATCGGGACAGGCGATCATGCTGGCGAGCGTGTCGTCGAGAAAGTCGCTCCAGGCCGTTTCGACGCCCCGGCCGCGATGAAACGAGCCGTCGGCGATGTCGAGCCCGCAGGCGCGGTGCATCGAGGCGATCACGAAGTCGAAGTTCCGCCCCCGGAGAAACGCGGCCACCTGCGGCGCATGGCAGACCTGGATGCCGAGCTCGACGCCGATGCCAAGGCGTATGCCCCATGCGTTGTCTCGATATCGCTCGAGAGCGGGCAGATACGCATCGGGATCGATGCAGGGGTCGGAGGGCGCGAAATCGGCGTGGTCCGTGATTGCCAGGAAGCGAATGCCGACGGCCGCCGCGGCTTCGAGCACGGTTTCGGGATGGGCTGTCCCGTCCGATGAAAATCGGGTATGGTTATGCTGATCGATCATCGCATTTCAGTATACCATTGACGCGATTCGCGGTTCATCGAAGGGAGGAAGCGGTATGGTGTCGGAATTTTACAGTCTTCATGACAAGGCGGTGATCGAGGGGTATCTGCGCCGGAAGACGGAGCTGCATCTGTATGAACTTGGCGATCTCGACGACTTCTTCTGGCCCCGCACCATCTGGTTCGCGGACGCGAAAGCCCCCCCCCTGTCAGCCATCTGTCTGCTGTATCTCGGCCAGTCCCAACCCACCCTGCTCGCCCTTGGCGACGTTTCTCCGCTCGTCACGCTCCTCAGGAACATCTCCGACCTGCTTCCCGGCTGGTTCTACGCGCACGTCTCGCCCGGCGTCGAAACCGCTTTCGACGGAGCATTCCAGCTCGAACCTCACGGAGACCACCTGAAGATGAGCCTGAACTACCCGACGAAGCTGCTGGACACGTCGCCCCCGCGCTCGGAACGTCTGGGGCCCGAGCACCTTCCAGACATCCTCCAGTTGTATCGCGAGAGCTATCCGGGCAACTGGTTCGACCCGCGCATGCTTGATACCCGCGAGTATTTCGGCATTCGCGAGGAAGGGCGCCTGGTCAGCATCGCGGGAATCCACGTCTTTTCGCCGATTCTCAAGGTCGCCGCCCTCGGCAACATCGCCACCGCGCCATCCCATCGCAAGCTGGGACTGGCCACGGCCGTCACCCGCGAGCTGTGTCTCTCGCTCATGCGAAAGGTCGACTACGTCGGCCTGAACGTCGCGGCCGACAACCATGCCGCCATCGCCTGCTACCGCAAGCTGGGTTTCGAGGTCTCGGCCCCCTACCGCGAGTTCAGCGTCCACCGAATCCGTTCGTGATTCCTTCACAACAAAAGCCAACGTGGCGTTTCCGTTCGTGCTGAGCCTGTCGAAGCACGAGAGGTTCTCGCCCTTCGACAGGCTCAGGGCGAACGGGTGGTTTCGTTTTCAAAAATCCCGCCGAGGGACGGATGCTCCCGGGGCCGAGAGGGAATCGATTTTCGGCTGGAGCTTGATCTCCTCGACGGTGCAGGGCCGGCGCTGAGGCGAGGAGACGAAGTTCGAGAGGAACTCCCCCCGGTCGGTCTCGATCCGGAACCGGATCCAGCGCACCCGCCAGTTGCGGACGTGCCTGCCGGCGACCTGTCGTTGTCGTTCGGCGCATCTGCGTGCCTGACCGGGGGGAATCACGATCGGCTCGCCGTTTTCCAGCCAGTTCTCGCCGGCCGCGTCGGGCCGGTGGCCGGTCCAGGTGTCGGCCGTCACGTTGTTTACGGTGAGATGCAGGCGGAAATCGTCGTTATGGACGTCGAGATACTCGCGGATGAGGAAACGGCCGTCGCCAAGGTCCAGGTTGTCCGCCACGGCGATGGCCCGCACGGGAGGGGGAGGAACGGAGGGAAACGGACCGTGCCACGTCTCCGCCGAGGCAAGCGCAGCGAAGAGAACGGCCATATATATGAAACAATATATGATCGCCGGACGCCGGACAGGCGGCCGTCGATGACGGCCGCCTGCGAAGGATGCGTTCGAGATCAGCCGGCGGCCTTGATCTTCGCGGCGATCTCACGGCCGAGCGCGCGGCAGGCATCGAGTTCGGCCGCGTGCGGGGCGAACTGGGCGCGAACGGCCGGCACGGCGACGGTGAACCCGGCGCCGCCGAGGATCTCCTCGATCCGCTTCACAGCCTCCCCGCTCCAGCCGTAGGTGCCGAACGCGGCACACAGTTTTTTCTGGAACCGGAGGCCCCGGATCATCTCGAGGTGTGGCATGATCGTCGGCATCAGTCCGTTGTTCAGGGTCGGCGAGCCGACGATGAGAGCCTTCGACCGCAGGATCTCGGTCATGACGTCGTTGAAGTCGGACACGCCGGCCGAGAAGAGCCGGTAGGCCACGCCTTCCTGCGCGAGGCCCTCGCAGATTGCCTGGGCCATCCTCTCGGTGTTTTTCCAGATCGAATCATACAATACGACAGCGGATTTCTCGCAGCTGCCGGAGGCCCACTCCATGTATTTCTTCACGATCTGGACCGGGTCCTTGCGCCAGATCAGGCCATGGCTCGGGCAGATCATTTCGATCGGCCAGTTCAGGGCGAGGAACTCGTTCACCTTGCGGGTGATCTGGCCGGAGTACGGTGTGAGGATATTGGCGAAGTATTTTTCCGCCTCCTGCCAGAGCGAGCACTGGTCGGCCTCGTCGGCAAAGCGCGACGCATGGGCATAATGCTGTCCGAACGCGTCGTTCGGGAACAGGATCTTCTCCTCGGGGCAGTAGGTGAACATCGAGTCGGGCCAGTGGAGCATCTGGGCCTCGAAGAACGTCAGGCTTCGCTTCCCAATCTTCAGGGTCTCACCGGCCTTGACGACCTTCAGGTTCCAGTTGCCGGGATAAAAACGCTTGATCGAGGTCTCGCCACCCCTGCTGCAGATGACGGTCACGTTCGGGTTCTTCGCGAGCAGGATCGGAAGCGCGCTTCCATGGTCGGGCTCGGCATGGTTCACGATGATATAATCGATTTTATCTATCGGGACGATTTTCTCGACGTCGGCGATGAAGGTATTTGCATGCGTATACTTCACCGTGTCGATCAGGACGTTTTTTTCGTCTTTGATCAGATAGGCGTTGTAGCTGGATCCCTTGCGGATCGACAGCTCGTGGCCGTGAAAATGTTCGAGGCCCCACTCGATGGCGCCCACCCAGTGAATGTCGGGTCGGATCAGAGTCATGCGGTTCTCTCCCTTCGGGATTATTTTCAAGCCGTCTCAGGGTACGCAGAACCTGCCTTTTCCGTCAACACCCCTTTGTACATCCTCGTCTTCGCCCGATATAGGGGCTGATGGTGCACTTCACAGGCGATGACCCGTTCCTTTCCGTCATGCAGGCGTCCATGGGAGACGGCGGCGAGGAGACGCTCATGCTCGACGACCGGGAAACAAGCGAACCCGGTTCCCCCTGGCTTTCCCTGGGGGACGACCTGCTTGCCTGCCTGACCGACCGGTCACGCCTCCGCGCCTTCACGCGATCAAAGAATCTGCCGACGCCAGAAGGCACGGCAGCCGCCACGTTCGACCAGCTCAGCACCTGGATCGTCCGGCGGCAGAGGTTTCCGCTGGCCCTGAAAAGCTGTCGCAACGCCTCGAACGGCGCCGGCATTTTCCGCATGGAAGGCTTCAGGGAGCTGACGGGATTCTACGAAAAAATCCAGGCGTTCGAGGCCGGGCCGGTTCTCGTCGAGGAGTGGATCGAGCCCCGGGCGCTGATCGAGGTGAGCGTTGCCGGAAGCGGCCTGACACTGATGGCGCAGGTCGGCCTCGACCGAACGCTGTCGGCACGCTGGTCCTGGCGGATGTTCCCCCTCAGGCTGCCACAGGCCTACAAAGCCGGCGTGGAAAACATCCTCACGGCCTTCACTCCATTCCTGAACCGAAAAGGAACGCTGCTCCGCTTCACGATCGCGCTGACGGACGACAAACGGGCGGTCCTGCTCTCGGTCAGCGGCTGCGCCAATCGCCTCGAGTATTATCCCGGCTGGTGCGAAGCGGCGGGGGTTCAGCCGCTGGCACGACATCTCTTCACTCCGCCGGCGCCCGCCAAGCCGTCGGGAATCATCGGGCGCCTTCAGTTTTTCCGGAATCCCGACAAGGCCTCGCGGTTCCCCACGGAACTCCCCGCGGCGGCGGCAAAGATGGGTGTGCGAACCTACGCGGCCGTCGGCCGCTATGCGGCGGCCCTGCTCGCCGGAGCCGACCCGAACGCGCTTTCCCGGGGCGGAAAAATACTGTCGCAGATCATCGACGAGGAGCGGACCGCGGTCCCGGAGTCCGCCTGAATTCCTCACATCCGTTCGTGCCGGGCCTGTCGAAGCACGAACGGCCTTGCGCCCTTCGACAAGCTCAGGGCGAACGGTTGTCTTTCATTTCGCAGGAATCAACAGGATACGCGAATGGTCAGGGCCAGTATTTCTTGTACCCGCGCCAGACGTCGAAGAACAGCTTGTTGCCCTGGAAATGCGGGCAGTATTTGTAGAACGAGTAGGTCGCGGCGTTCTTCATGGTGACGGATTCGCCGTCGATGGTCATGGTGACCTTCCCGCCCTTCGCGAGTTCGGCCTTCGCCTTGTCGTAGTGGCGGCGGTAGGTCTGCGCCGCCCCTTCGATCTGCTTGTCGAACCCCTTGTAGTTCTGGTTCCAGTTGCCCGAGTCGTAACAGCCCACTCCGACAGCCCAGTCGAGCTCCTTCTGGGTGGCCGATTTTTTCGATATCAGGCCCTGTTCGCACTGGAGGCGGGTCAGCAGCACCTGCGGGTTGATGCCGAATTTTTTCGCCGCGTTATAGATCATCTGCGCGGGTGTCGAGCCGTTGTAGGGCTTCGCGAGGCAGGACCCCTTCTTATCGAGGAAGTCCTGAATCTGGGCCACCGTCATGGTGTTCGTATCCGTCAGGGTGTGGTCCGAGATCACGTAGTTTTTCTGGAAGGTATCATCCCACGATTCGTCCCCCGCGGGCTCGGTCGGGTATTTTTCCGCCGTTCCCGTCGTGATGGTGGAAGAAGTGTTCGTGGAGGATGTCGTGAGATTGCGCGGCAGGGCGATGATCTGGCCGGGGAAGATCAGGTTCGGTGTCGCGGCGATGCTTGGAATCTGGTATTGCAGGATGTGGGCCCACATGCCCTTGTCGCCGTAATATCGCTGGCAGATGGCGGAAAGCGAATCACCGGCCTTGACCGTGTAATACTGGAGGCTCACCTTGTCGGAAGATGTGCCGGTGGAGGTGTTTTGAGAGCTGGCTCCAGACGTCTGGCTTGTAACGGGATTTTTCGGCAGGGCCTCTGCTTTCCCGCTCGTATTGCCCGTCGAGTCGACCTGCACGTTTCCGCCCGTGAAGGGGTTTTTCCGGGATCCGGTCGACAGCCGGTCGCCGATTTTCCCCGTGTGCTCGAGTACCGCCTGTTTCCAGGTTTCGCGGCGGCGGTCCATTTCTTCCTGCAGCTGCCGGATATCGGATTTCTTCGCCGCGACAGCCTCGTCGTATGCTTTTTTGGCCTTCTGGTAGGAGTTCCAGGCTCCGGCGACGACGGGGTTGGACATCGCGCCCTTCGTCGTCTTGCCGTCTTTCGACACCTTTTCCTTCACACCCTTGGCGACTTCGGTACCGACGACGAGCGTTGCGGCACCGATCGCGACGCCGAGAGCCACGGTGAGCATGAAGCCGACGATTCCGCGTCTGTCGTGGAGAGCCATGGTGACATTCCTTCATTTTCAAGGCGGCGCGCGGCCGCCATGGAGTCGCTGAACTTCCAAAAGTATATCAGATAGGAAGCGGGAGCCGGGGAATCCGGAATTTGACAGTTCCGGCAGCGGCCCCGTATAATTTTGATATAGTGCAAGATGGTTCTCTGCCGTTTTCATTCTTTCTCGACACTGATCGCACGGCGTTTGCTGGGAACATGGAGAAAAGGAACGAGTATGAACATCCCGACAAGATTGAGAACGCTTCTGACGCTCATGCTGGCCGCCGGCATCACCACCACCGCTCTTGCGGGGCCGCTGGTGCTGTTCGACGAAGGCCATGCCCAGACCGCCGGCAACGCCGACTGGACCATCAACGGGGGCTTTTCCGACTTCGCCGACGCCTTCAAGGACGCCGGCTGCACGCTGAAGAGCGTCAAGTCACTCACTCCTGACGTCCTGCGCGGTGCCTCCGTCGTCGTGCTGCCCGAGCCGAATTCGGCCTACACCCCGACCGAGGAAAAGGCGATCGTCGATTTCGTGAACAACGGCGGCGCGCTCTACGCCATCGGCGACCATAACAACTCCGACCGCAACGGCGACGGCATCGACTCGGTCGGCGTGCTGAACCGGTTCCTCCCCAAGCTCGGCCTCCAGCTCGAGATCCGGTATTTCACCGAAGCGCCGGCGGGCGGCGAGTATCGCAAGACCCCGCTCACCCAGGGCGTCAGGGCCGTCGGCACGTGGGGCGGCACCTCCGTTCGCTGTCTCAGCGGCAGCGCCGAAGGCCACATCTTCTTCAGCGCGAAGAACGGCGGCGGGGCATTCATAGCGACCGCTATTGTCGGCACGAAGGGCGGCCGCGTCATCGCCATGGGCGACAGTTCCCCCTACGACGACGGCACCGGCGATCCGCGTGACAAGCTTCACAACGGGTTCACCAACCCGAAGTTCCAGCATGACGTTCTCGCCCGCAACTCCGTGAAATGGATCCTCGCGCCCGCCGCGTCGGCCCCCTCAGCGCGTCTCGACGCGATGATGACCGACCTCCAGGCGGCTGACCGGAAGCTCCGCTCCGCCTCCGACGACTCGCTGCTGATGTTCGTCGAAAGCACCGAAACGTCGATCACGAACCTTCTGCGCGACAACCCGCAACTGCGCGACAGTTTCAGGAAGAACTCGGCCGGTGCCGGGGCGTTCATGAGCATCGAGAAGAATCTCGACGCGCAGGATTCCTTCAACACCCTGCACGGAAACTGAGCCGGTTCAATCATGTAGTATTCGATACATTATTATCGCATAAAACGCAGGGGCGGGTTTCAAACCCGCCCCCCTTCGTTTTATGCGGGATCCCCGCGGTAGCATTTTGTCTTCGAACATCGATCTTTCTCCGTGAAATCTCCGTGTCCTTTGTGTTCTCTGTGATGAAGCTGTTTTCCGAGGCAATGCCCTGATAGTTCAAGGTTGGATTTTCGGAGATTTGGCGGGAGTCGTTGCCCGGTTGCGGGAGAGACTGTCGTTCATGGTATAGTGGCGGCATCGGGATATGGGCACGTCGAAACGCAACTCGATTTTTTCCGGAATTCTCCTGCTGCTGCTGGCAGGCGTTCTCGCCATGGGCGGCATTCTCTGGAAGGATTTCGTCTTTTTCACCACTCCCCAGGGGTTGGACGAAGTCTTTTCCAACCTTTCGAACACCCAGAACGAAGTGTTTTCGAACGCCGCCATCGGAAGCCGGCGGGAAATTCCAGTCTGTTTCACGATTCCGCAGGGCGATCTGTTCCGGTTCTTCGTGCTCGTCGGGCCCCGTCTCCAGAAAATAGCCTCTCGCCTCGCGTCCCAGGCGAAACTGGATATCGGATCCGACGCGTCGGACGTCATCCACCGGGTGCTGACGGGAAAAGCGGTGATGGGATCGATCTCGGCCGTGGCCTACGCGAAACTCCGCAAGCAGCACCCGATCACGGCCGTCTTCGAGCGGGCCGGACCGAAGCCGAAAACGTCGCTGTTCGTCGTCCGCAGCGACAGCGTCGCCTCTTCCATCGCCGATCTCCGCAATATGCGCATCTGCTTCCGGGCGAAGGATTCGATGAGCGGGTATTTCGTTCCCCAGGAGGAACTGAAGGCCGCCGGCATCGAGGATCCGAGCCTGTTCTTCCGGCAGATCAGCTACAACGACAACCTGACGAACTCGACGCTCGGACTCCTCAGCGGTGAATTCGACGTCGTCGTCCTGTCGAACACCTTTTTCGAAGAACTCGATGAAGAGCGTCGTCAGAAGCTGAAAATCGTTCACACCTCAAAACCGATCCCGGGTGGTGTGTATATCGCAGCCGCCGCGTCGCAGCCGGCGATTCTGCCGGCCTTTCTGGCCGAGTTCCGCAGATACGGGGAGACGGTGATGGCAACCGAGCCGTTGGCAGGGCTTTTCCAGGTGAAGACGCCGGCCCCGTCCGACTACGACATGCTCGAAGAGGCGATCGACAGTGGAGAGTAACGGACAGTCCACGGTCCAGATGCAGACCGAAGCACGGGAAATCCGTCAGAAGCTCGCGGCGGCCTTCGGCCTGCTGATCATTCTCCTGATGCTGCTGAGCATCTACATCATCACCTGGGTCGAGTGGGACGCGGGCCTGGAGCGGGCGAAAGGGGAAGGCCAGATGCTCGGCAAGGTCATCGCGGTGGGCATGGCCGAACAGCTCGCCCGGAACAACTTCCAGGGTATCGAGTTCGCCCTCAGGGAATACGCAGGCATGGGCCTCCTGCGCTACTGCGTCATCACGTCGAAAACGGGCAAGATCATCGCCGGAACGGACAGCGGGCTGAACGGCAAGTATCTGAATGACCCATGGAGTTTCGAGAGCCTGTCGGCGACGGAGCTGATGATGCGACGCGCCTCGTATCGCGGAGAGCAGATCTACGAGGCGGCGGTTCCCATCATCATCGGCGAGGAACGGTTCGGCTCGATCAGGCTCGGGTTCCCTCTGCAGCGCGAGTTCGAAAACATCCGCAAGCTGCTGATCCTGAACTTCTGCCTCGGGCTGGCGTTCCTGCTCATCGCCCTGTTCGTCGCCTTCAGCCTGTCCCACGCGGTGACCGGGCGGATCGAGGAACTCGCCGTCGAGTCGCGCGGCGAGAAGCGGACGGAAGACGAGAGCGGTCAGGCCGGCTGATTCTTCCCCCCGCGGGTCACGCGGGAAGCGACGGCTTCTCCCAACAGCGCTCCGGCGACCGCCGTGAAGAACTGGATTCCGACGATCCCCCAGAGAAGCGCCAGGGTCTCGGGCGGCATGGCCGTCCACCGGGAAAGAAGCACCCCGCCCACCCCGATGACGAGGGCTTTCGCGGCGGGAGCGGCCGTTGCCTCGCCCGCAAGCGTGCGCTGCCGAAGCGCCCCCAATAATATAACATATACGATATTTCCAGGAACGATGACGGGCATCAGGAGGACCAGGGGCGGCGGCAGGTGGCCGGTGAGAAACGCTCCGACGGGTGACAGTCCCGCGAGCAGCAGGGCGCTCCGCAGGCCTGCGACCGCCAGGGTCACCGTGAAAATCGCATTGACCAGGACTCCCGTCACGAGATTCGGAAGCCGCAGGTTCTGCAAAGCCAGCGCCAGCGCGAGCATGACGCCGGCCATGACGGCATCCCGAAGAAACGACGCGGGCATGATTCCTGTCGATATCGGCATGGATGCGATGCTACCTCTGACACGGGAAAATTGACAAGTATCGGAAGCTCTGGGATAATTCTCTGCTTTGTGCTCAGAAGGTAAACGCATCTCCCCGGCTCCGGGGAATATCGAGGAGGTTCTGTGGACATCCAATTGTTGTTCTGGTTTGCTCCTGTCGGAGCGGTTCTGGCCCTGACGTTCGCCTACATCTTCTATTCGCAGATGATGGCGTCCGATGCAGGGTCCGAGCGGTCGCAGGAAATCGCCGGATACGTCCGGGAAGGCGCCATGTCTTATCTTTGGCAGCAGTACCGGATCGTCGCGATGTTCTTCGTCATTGCGTTCGCGTTCTTCGCGTTCCTGGCCTTCGTTCTGAAGGTGCAGAGCGCCTGGACGCCGATCGCGTTCCTGACCGGCGGCTTCTTCAGCGGCCTGTCGGGCTACCTCGGCATGAAGACCGCGACGAACGCCAGCAGCAGAACCACCGCCGCCGCGGCGAAGTCGCTGAACCAGGGCCTGACCGTCGCGTTCCGCAGCGGCGCCGTCATGGGCTTCGTGGTCGTCGGCCTCGGCCTCCTCGATATTTCGATCTGGTGGAAGATCCTGAACTACGTCATGTCCGTCAAGGACAGCATGAAAGACTCCTGGATGTCGATCTTTGCCGTGCATGACTACATGGAAATCACCACGATCATGCTGACCTTCGGCATGGGCGCGAGCTCCCAGGCCCTGTTCGCCCGCGTCGGCGGCGGCATCTTCACCAAGGCCGCGGACGTCGGTGCCGACCTGGTCGGCAAGACCGAAGCCGGCATTCCCGAAGACGATCCCCGCAACCCCGCCGTCATCGCCGACAACGTCGGTGACAACGTCGGCGACGTCGCCGGCATGGGCGCCGACCTGTATGAATCCTACTGCGGCTCGATCCTCGCCACGGCCGCCCTGGGCGCCTCGGCGTTCGGCATGGGCCAGTATGCGAACCTGCAGCTCAATGCGATCCTGCTTCCGATGACCATTTCCGGCGTCGGCATCGTCGCGTCGCTGATCGGCGTCTACTTCGTCAAGACCCACGAGGATGCCACCCAGAAAGAACTGCTGGGCGCGCTCGGCTGGGGCATCAACGTCGCCGCCGTTCTGACCGGCATCGCGGCCGGCGTGCTGACCTACGTCATGCTTCCCGGCCACTTCAACATGTTCGGTTCGATCCTCGCCGGCCTGATCTCCGGCATCATCGTCGGCTGGGCGACCGAGTATTACACCGCCAGCGATTACGAGCCGACCCAGGAAGTCGCGGGCCAGTCGACCACCGGCCCGGCCACGGTCATCATCGCGGGCCTCGCCAACGGCATGATGTCGACCGGCATCCCGGTCGTCACCGTCGGCGTCGCGGTCCTGTTCGCCTACGGATTCGCCGGCGGCTTCGAGAACTCGGCCATGGGTCTCTACGGCATCGGCATCGGCGCGGTCGGCATGCTCGCCACGCTGGGCATCACCCTCGCCACCGACGCCTACGGCCCGATCGCCGACAACGCCGGCGGCAACGCCGAGATGTGCCACATGAACCCCGAAGTGCGCAAGCGCACCGACGCCCTCGACTCGCTCGGCAACACGACCGCCGCGACGGGCAAGGGCTACGCGATCGGTTCCGCCGCCCTCACCGCCATGGCCCTGCTCGGCGCCTACGTCGAAGAACTTCGCGTCGGCCTGATACGCATGGCGAACTCCTCCGGCGAGCTGATCGACAAGTTCATCTTCGTCGAGAAGAAACCGGTTCCGGTCCAGTTCGCCAGCATGCATGATTTCATGTCGTTCTACGACGTGAACCTGATGAACCCGCAAGTGCTCGTCGGCGTGTTCCTCGGCTCGATGCTCGTCTTCGTGTTCTGCGCGATGACGATGAAGGCCGTCGGCCGCGCCGCGCACAGCATGGTCGAGGAAGTCCGCCGCCAGTTCAAGGAGATCCCCGGCCTGCTGAAGGGCGATGCCGGCGCCAAGGCCGACTACGCGGCCTGCGTCGCGATCTCGACCCAGGGCGCCCAGAAAGAGATGATCACCCCCAGCCTCATGGCGATCATCGTCCCGGTCGTCATCGGTCTGCTTCTCGGGCCGGCCGGCATCATGGGCCTGCTGATCGGCGGCCTCGCGACCGGTTTCGCGGTCGCCGTCATGATGGCGAACGCCGGCGGAAGCTGGGACAACGCGAAGAAATACGTCGAGTCCGGCCAGTTCGGCGGCAAGGGTTCCGACTGCCACAAGGCGACCGTCGTCGGCGACACGGTCGGCGATCCCTTCAAAGACACGTCAGGCCCGTCGCTCAACATTCTCATCAAGCTCATGAGCATGGTGGCCGTCGTCGTGGCCGGTCTCACGGTCAGCTACTCACCCAAGATCCAGTATGTGCTCGGCTTCAACCCGAACGAGCACCGCTCCGTCGAGGAAGCCCGCATCGCCCTCAAGGAAGGCACGCTCAAGCTGCCCGACCCGAAGACCGGCGGCATCGCGTCCGGCACCATGGGAATGCTCGATGAGGACGATCCCCTGATGGGTTCCGATGACACGATCCTGGCCGAAGACGAGGAAGGCCTGCTCGGCGACGACCTCGCGACCGACACCGTCGTGCAGGAACCCGCCGCGACCCCGGCCCCGGCCCCGGCCGCGACTCCCGCTCCGGCCACCCCGGCCCCGACGGAAGGCGGATTCGGCGGATTCGACGAGCCCGCCAAGCCGGCCGCTCCGGCACCCGCGGCTCAGCCAGCCCCGGCAGCCCAGCCGGCTCCGGCCGCTGAACCCGCAGCACCGGCTCCGGCCGCAACCCCCGCACCGGCAGCGACTCCGGCCCCCGCCGCGGCTCCTGCCCCGGCAGCCGGTGGCGCCACCGCTTCTCCGGCGGCCGACGGCGGATTCGGCGACCTGTAAGCGTTCTCGAAACGCCCCTTCCGAAAGGAAGGGGCGTTTTTTTCTCGTGTGTTCCAATCCAATCATCGTTGCGCCACAAGGGCGGGTTTCAAACCCGCCTCTACGGATGATAAAGCGGTCGTTGTATTTCATTGAACGAATGGCATGGGGAAATATCGTTGCGTATGGAACGGTGGGATCTGATCGTCGCGGGGGCGGGACCGGCGGGCATGATGGCCGCCGTCACCGCGGCCCGGCGGGGAGGGCGGGTGCTGGTGTTCGAGCGGCTTCCCCACCCCGGCGCCAAGCTGAGGGCCTCGGGCGGCGGGCGGTGCAACGTCACCAACACGCTCGACACCGTCGAGTTCATCGGCCGGTTCGGCCGGGAGGGCCGGTTCATGAAGCCCGCCCTCGAAGCGTTCGACCACCGCGCCCTCGTCACTTTTCTCGCGGAAATAGGCGTGCAGACGCATGCGCCGGACGGGTTCCGGGTGTTTCCGGTCACGCACGACGCCTCGACCGTCACGTCGGCTCTCGAAGCCGAACTGGCGCGCCTCGGCGTCGAGGTCGCGACGGGGCGGCGGGTGAAGGGATTGCATCTCGCGAACGGCCGCGTCGCAGGAGTGGAGACTTCGGATTATTTTTATTCGTCTTGTTATATAATTATTGCGACAGGCGGCATGGGATATCCGGCGCTCGGCGCTTCGGGCGACGGGTATCATCTCGCCCGGTCAGCCGGTCACTCCGTCACGGAGGTGTTTCCCGCCATGCTGCCGCTGAAAACGAAAGAGACGTGGGTGAAGAACTGCCGGGCCGACACGATCGGCAAGGCGGAGTTGCGCATCGATCTCCCGAAGGCGAAGCACGTGCGCGCCGTCGGCGACCTGATCTTCACGAACGACGGCATCCGGGGCCCCGTCGTTCTGGATCTCGCCCGCGAGATCACGCCGCTGCTCGCACGGCACGGCGCCGTCCCTCTTCTCGCGAACCTCACGAAAGGCAGAAACGAAGAGGAAATCCGGGCTCATTTCCGCAAACATACGCCCGAGTATACGAAGCAGAGCATCGGAAATCTCGTCGCGACGCTCGTTCCCGTACCCCTTTCCCGGGAACTCTGCCTTCTCGCCGGCATCGACCCCTTTCTCGCGCCGGGCCAGGTCCCGCCCCCCCTTCGCGACCGCCTGATCAAACTGCTCGCCTGGACACCGCTGACGGTGACGGGCCACGGGGGCTTCGAACAGGCGATGACGACGCGCGGGGGCGTTTCCCTGAAGGAGATCCGGCCCGAGACCCTCGAAAGCAGGCTCGTGAAAGGCCTTTTCTTCTGCGGCGAGGTGCTGAACCTCGACGGCCCCTGCGGGGGGTTCAACCTCCAGTGGGCCTTCTCCAGCGGGTTCCTCGCCGGACATCTCGGGGCAGCACCCTCGACATCGCAGGGGTACTGATTCCTGCGTCATGAAAGCCAGTTTTCCATTCCCGTTCGTGCTGAGCCTGTCGAAGCACGAGAGACTCTCGCCCTTCGACAAGCTCAGGGCGAACGGGTGTTTACTTCTGCAGGACTCAGCAGGAGCGAAGAGCCCCATTTTTCGCAAATGCGCTAGATGATCCTGATGGCAAAGGCGGGGCAGCCGGGGGCGCAGTAGCCGCAGACGATGCATTTCTGTTCGTCGATGGCGGGGGCTTTTTTCCCTTCCCGGAACGAGAGGGCTTTCTGCTGGCAGAGGCTGATGCACAGGCCGCAATGACGGCAGAGGGCCTCGTTGATGAAAAGGCGGCGCTGCTGCCGCATCGCCCGCCGTTCGAGCTCGGGATCGACGCGGGTTCCAGATGCCGTCGCGACGTTCATCGCCAGCTCGTCCGGGCCGGTCATCCCGACGACGATCGCGTCGACTTCGGATCGGCCGAGCACCCATTCCAGGGCAGCTTTTGCGTCGCCACGCAGATGTCCGCCGCCGAGGGGTTTCATGGCATACACGCCTTTTCCCTGCCGTTTTGCCACGTCGAGCACGTCGAGCATCGCGGCGAGCGACTCGTCGATGATGCCGAAGCCGTCGCGGTTCAGCATCGGGTGGAGCACGTCGAGGCGCGGGTCGGCGGCGAGAAGCCGCATCACCCCGACGAAATGCGAACTTGCGCCGATCGCGCGGACTCGGCCGGTCCCTCGGGCTGCCAGCAGCGCGTTCAGTGCCCCTTCACGCTCGTGGAAATCCGCTTCATCGCGAACGGCGTGGAGGAGGAACATGTCGATGACGGGCAGGCCGAGGGCGCTCAGCGCCTCGTCGATTGCGGCGTTCATCGCCTCTCCGGTTTTCGCCGCCGACTTTGTCGCGATGACAGGTCGTTCGCCGGGCCAGCGCCGCAGGGCCGAAGCGACCTGCGGATACGAACCGTACATCTGCGCCGTGTCGATGAACCGGACGCCCGCTTCCAGGGCTTTCAGCAGGAGGTCGCCGCCGGTTTCGATGTCGAGGCCGCGCTGCATCGGGCTCATGGTGAGCGTTCCGAATCCCAGCCTGGTCACCTCGATGTCCGATGTTCCCAGTTTTCGTCGTTCGAGCATGCCGCACCTCCATCAGAAGATCGCCATCGAAGATATCACACATCAGCATGTTCACGCCGGGGCGGGTTTGAAGCCCGCCCCCATATCTGCAAGGGCTTTTCTGCGGGGTTTCGTTGCGAGGGAAGCGGGGGCGTGGTACAGTTGGAAAACTTACGGATGGGCGGGGTGCGATATGTCGATCGAGCGATTCGAGAATGCTCTGCGTTGTGATGTCAAGGCGGCCTGCGGGTGTACCGAACCCGTCGCCATTGCCCTTGCGGCGTGCCATGCGGCCCGCCAGGCGGGAGGGACGGTACGGAAGGTTGGCCTGAACGTCTCCACGAACCTGTTCAAGAATGCGATGGAAGTGGGCATTCCCGGCACGGGGGGCGCGCACGGCATCCCGCTCGCGGCGGCGCTGGGCGTCCATGCCCCTCACGCGACGCCGGACCTGCGGCTGTTGTCGAGCATCGATGTCACGTGGCTGGACAAAGCCCGCCGGATGGTTGCGGACGGAGCGATTCACCTTCACATCGACCAGAAGCAGGCCGGCCTCCGGATCGAGGCGACGGCCGAAAGCGATCAGGGTACGGGCCGTGCGATCATCGCCGACAGCCACGAGAACCTGACATTCCTGGAGAAGAACGGCCGCGTCGTCCACAAGGCGGAGCCGAAGCCGGGCTCGGCTTCGAGCGAGGTCATCGAGCGGCGGCGAGCCATCGCCGAGATGCCATTCGTCGAGTTATACCATTCGCTTCCGTTCCTCGGCCGCGACACGCGCGATTTTCTGCTCGAAGGCGTCGCGATGAACCGGAAGGTCGCCGAAGCCGGCCTGCAGGGCGAAGGAAGTCTCAACATCGGCCAGGCGTACCGGAAGCTGCTCGAGAACGGCTGGATGGGGAACGACCTGATCAACCGGGCAAAGCTTCTCACCTCCGCCGCGGTTGACGCGCGCATGTCCGGCTGCAGCCTGCCGGTCATGACCTCGGCCGGGTCAGGGAACCAGGGCCTCACCGTGACGCTCCCGCTTTCGATCCTGGCCGAGCAGCTCCGGAGCACGCAGGACCAGCTCACCGAGGCGCTGGCCATCGCCCACGCGGTCACCTCGATCCTGAAGTATCACACCGGCACCCTTTCGGCCATGTGCGGCTGCGTGGTCTGCGCCGGCAGCGGGCTGACGACGGGTGCCACACATCTGCTTGGCGGCGGTCTCGACACGATCGGGGCGGCGGTCAACAATATGGTGGCGAGTATAACAGGCATTATATGCGACGGTGCCAAGGTCGGCTGCGCGGTCAAGCTCGTCTGCGCCGTCGACGCCGCGTTCCAGGGAGCGTTCATGGCGATGGAGGGGCTGCGGCTGCCCCTCAGCAACGGCGTCATCGGCAACACGATCGAGGAGAGCCTGAAGAACATCGGGCGCATCGCCGCGCCGGGGATGCTCGAAACCGACGAGCAGATCCTCGCGATCATGGTCGGCAAGCCCTCCTGACATATTCCATTCCGGCGGCCGGGGAGAGATATCGTGACGCAACTGTTCGAGATCCAACGTGCTTCGAAGCTCGCCGGCGAAGTGAAGCTGCCGGGCGACAAGTCCATCTCGCACCGGACGCTCCTTCTCGGCGCGCTCGCGGACGGTCCCTGCCGCGTCAGGCATCTCGGCCGTGGGTGGGACATCGCTGCAACGGTCGGGGCCCTGCGGTCTCTGGGCGTCGAGATCGATTATTACGGCGAAACCGAAGCGACGATCCATGGCCCCGGCGGCGCGGCGAGATTTCGCGAACCGTCGCGCGTCCTCACCTGTCTCAATTCGGGAACCACCGTCCGCCTTCTCGCCGGCGTCCTGGCGGGTGCCCCCGTCTTCGCCGTCCTGACCGGCGACGACTCTCTCCGGAACCGCCCGATGCGGCGCATCGTCGAGCCGCTGCGCGAGATGGGAGCGACGATCGACGGCCGCGACGACGGCTCCCGCCTGCCGTTGTCGATCCGCGGGAGGGAACTGCTCGATCCGATCGACTGGACGATGGAGGTCGCCTCGGCGCAGGTCAAGTCGGCGATCCTGCTCGCCGGCCTGACGGCCGACGGCGAGACGACGGTTCGCGAGCCGTTCCTCACACGGGATCACACGGAGCGTCTTCTCCGGCTGATGGACGTGCCGGTCCGGACCGAGGGCTGCGAACATACTGTAACAGGCGGTATTATACCACATGCGTTCGATGTAACCGTTCCGGGCGACCCCAGCAGCGCCGCGTTCATCGCGATCGCAGCGGCGTCCCTGCCCGGCAGCCTCGTCACGTTCCGCGATCTTTCGCTGAATCCTGGTCGCACGGCCTATCTCGAGATCCTGCGTCGCATGGGCGGCAACGTCGGCATTTCCCCCTCTCCAAATGACGATTGGGAGCCGCGCGGCGACGTCACCGTCGGCGGGGCGGGGCTTCAAGGCGTCACGATCGGGCCGGACGAGGCATCGGGGGTGATCGACGAGCTTCCCGTCCTCGCCGTGGCCATGTCGGTCGCCGAGGGGGTTTCCGAGGTGCGGGGCGCGGTCGAGCTCCGTCGCAAGGAGTGCGACCGGATCCGGTGCATGATCCGGGAACTGCGGGCGTTCGGCGTCGATGCCGTGGAGCTGGACGACGGCTTCCGGATCACCGGCGGAGCACCGCTGCGGGCGCCGGCCGTCAGCGAGTCGCACGGCGATCATCGACTGGCGATGAGCCTGGCGGTTGCCGGGCTGCTTGCCACCGGTGTCACACGGCTTCGCGGCACCGAGCATATCGACATCTCGTTTCCCGGATTCGAACGACTGCTGAGAAGTCTCGCGCGCTGACCCGGCGGGGCCGTTCGCAAGCCGCAGATGATGCGCGTTTCCGGTTGATATTTTTCTCTTGCATTACGGTGGAAAATGGTGTACATTGGCTGCCACTAAGTCTACGTCTTTCCCTTTCGAAGGCGTATTTTCGAGGAGTCGTCGTGATGTCAGATCGCAGAAGTGATGCCCGCGCAGCGAGCGTCATCGCGATCGATGGGCCGGCCGGTGCAGGAAAAAGCACCGTCGCCAAGAAGGTTGCCGAAAAGCTTGGATGGTCCTACCTGGACACCGGTGCGATGTATCGTGCCATCACATTCAAGGCCTTGAGCAACAAGATCGATTTCGCCGATCAGCAGCGCCTGTTTACCTGCGCTCATTCGTCGAGCATCCGGTTTGTCGAGCGGAAGGGTTCGGCCCTTCCGGCGGTCTTTCTCGATAATCACGACGTCACCGAAGCGATCCGCGATCCCGAGGTTTCGCGGAACGTTTCCCATGTGGCCAAGGACGCGAAGGTTCGCGATTGCATGACGAAGATGCAGCGCGAGATCGGCTCGCAGGGCCACTGGGTCGTGGACGGACGGGATATCGGGACAGTCGTGTTTTCCGAAGCCGCAACCAAGATATTCCTCACCGCTTCCATTCGGGAGCGGGCCCGCAGACGCCTCGAAGAACTTCAGGCGAAGGGGTTTGCCGGCAGTCTCGAAAGCCTCATGGAAGAAATCGCGAAACGTGACGAGATCGATTCCAATCGTGAGGTCGCCCCGCTGAAACAGGCGGACGGTGCAGTTCTCGTGGATACAACCGACCTTACCATCGAACAGGTGGTGGACCGGATCATTTCAATCGCAACAGTCAAGGATGCCCTTATCCAGACGGAGGAACGTATGTCAGACAAGAATTCTACCGCTACATCCAAGCAGGAAGCCCCCATGGACGATTCCAACATGACCATGGAAGAACTCGAACGGGAGATGAGCGGTGAGTTCAAAACAATCCGCAACGGCGCGATCGTGACGGGAACGATCATCGAGATCACCCCGACCGGCGTCTACGTCGATCTCGGCTACAAGAGCGACGGCGTCATTTCCTCCGAGGAGTTCGAAGGCAGCACGAAGGACCTGAAGGTCGGCGAGAAGATCCGCGTGTATGTGAAGCGCGTCGACGACGGCAACGGCCAGCTGACCCTCAGCCACCGCCGCGCCCGCGAAGCGGACGCCTGGGAAGACATCCAGACCGCGTTCAACAACAAGACCCCGATCGAGGGCGTGCTCAAGGAGCGCATCAAGGGCGGCTACAACGTCGACATCGGCGGCGTGCGCGCCTTCCTTCCCCAGAGCCAGCTTTCGCACGGCAAGAACACCAAGGAGTTCATGGGCCAGTCGTTCCCGATGGCCGTGACCGAGTTTGACCGCCGCCGGAAGAACGTCGTCGTGTCCGAGCGTGCCGTCGTCGAGAGCTCGCGCAACAAGCGCCGCGAAGAGCTGTTCTCGAAGTACCAGGTCGGCGACATGATCAAGGGAACCGTCTCCCGCATCGTCGAGTACGGCGCGTTCATCGACCTCGGTGACGGCGTGGAAGGCCTGATTCACCGCAACGACCTGAGCTGGTCCGTCATCACGGATCCGAAGGAAGTGGTGCAGGTCGGCGAAGAGATCGAGTCGAAGATCCTCAAGATCGACAACGAGAAGGGCAAGATCGGCCTCGGCCTCAAGCAGAAGAAGGAAGACCCGTGGGTCACCGTCGACCAGCGTTACGAGTCCGGCCGTCGGTATCAGGGCAAGGTCAAGAACCTGATGGATTTCGGCGCGTTCGTCGAGCTGGAAGAGGGCGTCGAAGGCCTGGTGCATATTTCCGACCTGTCGTGGGCGCGCAACGTGCGGCATCCCAGCGACATCGTGAAGTCTGGCGACTCGATCGCGGTCGTCGTGAAGGAAATCGACAAGACCAAGAAGCGCATTTCCCTCTCTTATAAAGACACCCAGTCCCATCCGTGGGACGGTATCGAGAGCCGCTTCAAGATCGGCGACACCGTGCCCGGCAAGGTGAACAACCTGACCGACTTCGGCGCGTTCGTCGAGATCGCCGACGGCATCGAAGGCCTGCTGCATATCTCCGACATGGATTGGGTCAAGAAGATCAACCATCCGAAGGAAGTGCTCGAGAAGGGGCAGGAGATCCAGGTCAAGATCCTCAACATCGACGTGCGGGCCCGCCGCCTGTCGCTCGGCCTCAAGCAGACCATGACCGACCCGTGGGACGCCGTCGAGAACACCTACAACGTCGGCGATGTCGTCACCGGCGTCGTGAAGAACCTCGTCACCTACGGTGCGTTCGTCCAGCTCGAGAACGGCCTCGAAGGCCTGCTTCACATTTCCGAGTTCTCGTGGCTCAACGACGTGAAGGACCCGTCGCAGCTCCTCAAGGTCGGCGACCAGGTCACCGTCAGCGTCTACGAAGTCGACAAGACCAAGCAGAAGATCGGTCTCTCGATGCGCCGCCTGTCTGACGACCCCTGGAAGGGCATCGAGAAGCGGTTCCCGACCAACTCGATCCAGAGCGGTGTCGTGAAGTCGATCGACAACAACGGTGTCGAGATCGAGCTGTGCGACGGCGTCACCGGCTTCATCCACGTCTCCCAGATCGCGCAGAACCGCGTTCAGCACCCGAGCGAAGCCGTGAAGGAAGGCGACAAGGTCACCTTCAAGGTTCTCGAGATCGATCGCAAGAACCGCCGGCTCAAGTGCTCGATCAAGGAAGCGGTCCTCGACAGCGACCAGCGCGAACTCCGCAAGTTCCAGGCGCAGTCCTCGGAGGGCTTCTCCGACACGATCGGCGACCTGCTCCGCGACAAGCTCGCCTCGCTCAAAGAGCAGTTGAAGGATTGAGAGGCGCACGAATTGCGCATCTCACCCGACAAAGTCAAATGACCGGCAGCCCCTCCATCTCGCGGGGGGCTGTCGGTTTCTTTTTCCCGAACGAATCACACTGAATCCAAGGAGGTTTTACGTCAATGTCGAAGAAAATCGGTATCAACGGGTTTGGCCGCATCGGTCGCATGGTGTTCCAGGCGATTTGTGATCAGGGACTGCTCGGCAAGACGCTCGACGTCGTCGCGGTCGTTGATGTTTCGACTGACGCGGATTATTTTGCATATCAGATGAAATATGACTCGGTGCAGGGCAAGTTCAAGCACACCGTCACCACCGAGAAGAGCGATCCGTCGAAGACCGAGAACGACGTTCTCGTCGTGAACGGCCACAAGGTCCGCTGTGTCGCCGCCACCAAGACCCCGGCCGATCTGCCCTGGAAGGCTCTGGGCGTCGAGTATGTCATCGAGTCGACCGGTCTGTTCACCGAGTCCGAGAAGGCCAAGGGCCACCTCGTCGCGGGCGCGAAGAAGGTCATCATCTCGGCCCCCGGCAAGGGCGACGTCAAGACGATCGTCATGGGCGTCAACGAGCAGGAATACGACGCCGAGAAGCACAACATCATCAGCAACGCCAGCTGCACGACGAACTGCCTGGCCCCGCTCGTTCACGTGCTGCTCAAGGAAGGCATCGGCATCGAGACCGGCCTGATGACCACGATTCACTCCTACACCGCGACCCAGAAGACCGTCGACGGCCCGTCGAAGAAGGACTGGCGCGGTGGGCGCGCGGCCGCGATCAACATCATTCCCTCCACCACCGGCGCCGCCAAGGCCGTCGGCGAAGTGCTTCCCGCCACGAAGGGCAAGCTGACCGGCATGTCGTTCCGCGTGCCGACCCCGACCGTCTCGGTCGTCGACCTGACCTTCCGCGCCACCCGCGACACCTCGATCGAGGAGATTGACGGGCTCCTGAAGAAGGCTTCGGAAAGCTACCTGAAGAATATCCTCGGCGTGACGAGCGAAGAGCTCGTTTCGACCGATTTCATTCACGACCAGCGCTCTTCGATCTACGACTCGCTGGCCACCCTGCAGAACAATCTGAAGGGCGAGAAGCGGTTCTTCAAGGTCGTGTCGTGGTATGACAACGAGTGGGGATACAGCAACCGCGTGTGCGACCTGCTCCAGTACATGATGAAGCACGACAAATAATATCCTGGCGTATTGAATCACCGAGAGGAGGAGTTCCGCTCCATGTTTAGAACGATCCGCGACATCCAGTTCAAGGGCAAGCGCGCTCTCGTGCGCGTCGACTTCAACGTTCCGCTCGACAAGTCCCTGAACATCACCGACGACACCCGCATGCGCGCCGCCGTTCCGACGCTGAAACACATCATCGACCAAGGTGGCCGGCTCGTGATCATGAGCCACCTCGGCCGTCCCAAGGGCGGGCCGGATCCGAAATACTCGCTCAAGCCGCTTGTCAAGCACCTGAGCGATCTTCTCGGCAAGCCGGTTTCCTTCGCGAGCGACTGCCTCGGCGACGAAGCGGCCAGGCTCGCGCGCGGCCTGAAGGACGGGGAAGTCCTGATGCTCGAGAACCTTCGCTTCCACGCGAAGGAGGAGAAGAATGACCCCGCGTTCAGCAAGGCCCTTGCAAGTCTCGGCGAGATCTACGTCAGCGACGCGTTCGGAACGGCGCACCGCGCGCACGCGTCGACGGCCGGGGTTGCCGACATCCTGCCGGCGTTCGCGGGGTTCCTGATGGAGAAGGAAATCACCTACCTCAACAAGGTCACCTGCTCACCCGAACGGCCGATGGTCGCGATCATGGGCGGGGCCAAGGTCAGCGACAAGATTCTCGTCATCGAGAACCTGCTGACCAAGGTCGACTCGCTGCTGATCGGCGGCGGCATGGCGTTCACCTTCCTGAAGGCGCAGGGAAAGCAGATCGGCAAGTCGCTGTGCGAGGCCGACAAGCTCGACGTCGCCCTCAAGATCCTCGAGACCGCGAAGAAGCTCGGCAAGACCATCCTGCTTCCGGTCGACGTGGTCGTGGCCGCCGAGATCAAGGAGGGCGTCGCCGTGCAGACGGTCGGGGCCGATGCGATCCCGGCCGACCAGCTCGGCCTCGACATCGGTCCGAAGACGGTCGCCGCCTTCAACGCCGAGCTGATGAAGGCGAAGACGGTGCTCTGGAACGGCCCGATGGGCGTGTTCGAGACGAAGCCGTTCGACGCCGGAACCCGGGCGATCGCCGGCACGATGGCGTCGCTGAAGGCCGTGACGGTCGTCGGCGGCGGTGATTCGGTCGCCGCGATCGAGCAGATGGGTGCCGCCGAGAAGGTGTCGCACGTCTCGACGGGCGGCGGCGCGTGTCTCGAGTATCTGGAAGGCAAGACGCTTCCGGGCATCGAGATCTTCTCGCGCGACATCAAGAACATGGTCGGAGGAGCCTGAGATGCCTACGTCACGTCGTCCCCTGATTGCCGCCAACTGGAAGATGCACAAGGTGACCGGCGAGGCCAAGAGCTTCGTCGCCGCCCTGCAGCCGAAGATCGCGAACGTCCGCGAGCGCGACGTGCTGATCTGCCCGCCGTTCCCGCTGATCTACCCGGTCGATTTGGCCCGCAAGGAAACCAAGATCCTTCTCGGAGCGCAGAACATGTATTTCGAGGAGAAGGGCGCGTTCACGGGCGAGGTTTCGGCAGCGATGCTGAAGGACCTCCACTGTGAATTCGTGATCCTGGGCCATTCCGAGCGCCGCTGGGTGTTCGGCGAGACGGACGAGCTGATCAACCGCAAGGTGCAGGCGGCCGTCAAGAACGGGCTGATCCCGATTCTCTGTGTCGGCGAAAAGCTCGACGAGCGCGAGAAGAACCTGACCGAGCAGGTCATCCTGAACCAGATGGACCGCGATCTGAAGGATGTCCCCGAGAACGCGATCGGCACCATGGTTGTGGCCTACGAGCCGGTCTGGGCGATCGGCACCGGCAAGAATGCCTCGACGAAGGACGCGCATGATGCGATCGCGCTGATCCGCGAGTTCCTGCACAGCCGATACGGCAGTTCGGCGGCCGACAAGACCCGCATCCTGTACGGCGGCTCGGTCAAGCCCGACAACATGAAGACCTACATGAGCCAGCCCGGCATCGACGGGGCCCTGGTCGGAGGCGCAAGCCTCGAGCCCGACTCGTTCGCCCAGCTGATCAACTACTGACCGCAACGATCGAAAACGACCCGCCGCGCGCAAGCCGGCGGGTCGTTGTTCTATGACGGAGAAGACATTTTGTGCGATGATAGAGGAGTCGATGCACCCGCCAGAAATCTCTGTGACTCTGTGACTCTGTGGTTTCGTTGTCTGTGTTATTGCTGCTGTCAGGGTTTTGCCAGGAGGCCGCGTGAGCATACGGTTCAAGATCGGTATCGGGTTCACCCTGATGATCGTGGCCCTGACCGGCCTGATCATTTCCTGGGGCGCGCGCACACTCGGGCTGCAGATCGAGGAGGCCGACCTGGGCAAGCTCACTTCCCTCCGCGACTCCGTCATCCTCGAATGGAGTCGAGAAAAAGACGCGCTGGCAAGCGTCTCGAGCGAGATCACGCCGGTGCTCGCCGACTCGGATCTCGGCCATGCCTCGCAGGAAACACTCCTGAAAACGGTCGAACTTCTCAAGCGGCATCTGCAGATCGACTGGCTGGATATTTGCAGAGAGGGGAAAAGCCTGCTCTACCCCCTTCTTCGGCCGGCGCCGTTCGTTTCCGGCACGGCGCTGCCGCAGCGCATCGCTCTTTCCGGGCCTCTTTCACAATTCGGCTTCGTCGTCCACGCCGTTTCCCTGCCTGCCTCGGGAACCGAACTGATCCTCGCCCGCAGGCCAACGGTGCTGGCGAAGCCGCTGATGGCGCTCTGGGATTCCCATGGGCTCATCAGCGGCAACGCGCCGGACTGGCCTGTGGAGCTTCGCACCGAGTATGCGGCTCGGGAAGCGACGTTCCAGCGGCTGATGCACGGCAGGCTGTATCGTCTGCGAGCCACGGCGTTTCCTGAAACGGGGCAGACGCTTCTGATCGGCTATGAGGCCGACTCGGCAACCCTGACCAGAACGGGTGTCGACGACCTGATGCTCCGCCTCGCCATCCTGGAGATCCTGGCCCTCCTCGTTCTCGGGTATTTTCTCGCCCGCCGCCTGTTTGCGCCACTCGAGAGGCTCAAGCAGGCGATCGACCGTGTCGGCGCGGGGCACTGGCAGGAGATTCCCGTGACGGAAGTTCCCGACGAGGCTGACGAGATCGGCACGGTTGCCCGAAGCTTCAACCGCATGGTGCGAGAGCTTTCCGCGGCCCGCGACCGGCTGATCGCCGTGCAGCAGGAGTTGATGAGCAAGGAAAAAATGGCGATGCTGGGCCGATTTTCCGCCGGGCTGGCGCACGAGATCAACAACCCCCTCGGCACGATCCTGGCCAGCGCCGGTCTCGCCCTCGACGCCGTGAAATCCGGAAAACCGGTCGAAGCCGACGATATCGTCGCGATCATCGACGAGACGAAGCGGTGCCGCCGGATCGTCGAGTCGCTCCTGGAATACGCGCATAACCGGCCGCCACGGCTCGTCGCCGTCCCTCTCGGCGAGCTCATCGCCGAGGTCGTCCGCATTTTTTCGGATGGAACGGGCCGCGCCGGCATCCAGCTCGATATCGGCGAGAAGCAAGAAACGGCCGTGCTCGTCGACAGAACCGGCATTGGGCAGGTTCTGTCGAATCTCCTGCGGAACGCGGTCGATGCGCTTCACGATCAGGCCTCCTCGGGCACGTCTGCAACGATCAAGGTTTCGACGGCAATCACCGACGATGGATTCGCCCTCGTCACGGTCTCGGACAACGGCCCGGGTCTCGGCGAAGCCGCCGATCATCTGTTCGAGCCGCTGGTGACGACGAAGCCGCAGGGAACCGGTCTCGGTCTCGCCATCTGCCAATCCATCATCGAAGGACACGGCGGGAGGATCTGGGCCGAGCGTCGGATAAACGGCTGGACGGTTTTTTCGTTCACACTCAGGACGGCCGGCGCAGGGAATGCGTGATACAATATGTGAAGGAAGCGATGGGATGCCGAACAGAATCGTACTGATCGACGACGAGGTGAAGCTGCTGCGGGCTTTGAAGAAAGCCCTGGAACTCGACGGTCACGAGGTCTGCGACTTTTCGCAGCCCGATGGGGCACTCAAATTCATCATCGAGCGCAATCCCGCGCTCGTGATCTCCGACATCCGCATGCCGGGCATGTCCGGCCTCGACCTGCTCGCGAAGCTCGGCGAACTGCATCCCCGGCCGCCCTGTATCCTGATGACGGCGTATTCGTCGATCGAAACGGCCGTGACGGCCGTCAAACTCGGGGCGCGGGATTACCTGCTGAAGCCGTTCGAGATCGCCGATCTGCGTGCCGCCGTTCGTTCCGTCCTCGCTGCGGCACATGCCGACGCGGAGGCCACGTTCGTCTCGCCGGTGACCCCGGCCGGCCATTCCCAGGCGATCCGCAAGGTCCTCGACCTGATCGACCGGGTCGCGGACACGGAAAGCACCGTCCTCCTCCAGGGAGAGAGCGGAACCGGCAAGGAACTGGCCGCCCGCACCTTACACGCACGGTCGCGACGCTCCTCCGGGGCATTCATTCCGGTCAACTGCAGCGCCATTCCGGAAAATCTCGTCGAAAGCGAACTGTTCGGCCACGTGAAGGGCAGTTTCACGGGAGCGTTCGCCGACAAGGACGGCTTGTTCCATGAGGCGAGCGGCGGCACGCTGTTCCTCGACGAGATCGGCGATTTGGCCCAGCCGAGCCAGGCAAAGCTTCTCCGTGTGCTCCAAGACGGCGTTGTCCGCAAAGTCGGCGACACGCGCGCGTTTCCGGTGAACGTGCGCATCGTCGCGGCGAGCAACCGCGATCTGCGCGCCGAGTCGATGGTGGGCCGCTTCCGCGAAGATTTGCTGTATCGGCTGAGCGTCGTGGAGATCCGTATGCCGCCGCTCCGCGAACACCCCGAAGACATCCCGGACCTCGTCGATGTGTTCCTGAGGCGGTTCGCTGAACGCCACCACCGCCCCCTTCTCGTTCCGGTCGAGGCGGCGCTTGCGCTGCTCGCCAGGCATTCCTGGCCGGGCAATGTGCGCGAGCTGGAAAACGTCATCGAACGGGCAGTGATCCTCAAACGTGTCGGAGACGAGCTTCTTCCCGAGGACCTGCCTCTCCCGGCGACCCCGGCCGGCCGAGGCGAGGTCGGTTCGGCTCCCCCGGGAGGCTTGCCGCTCGATACGGCACGGGAGCAGCTCGAAGTGGATATGATCCGGCGAGCCCTGGAGACCGCCGGCTACAACTATTCCCAGGCAGCCGAGATTCTCGGAGTCACCCGTCAGAACCTGCATTACAAGTTGAAGAAATACGGTCTGCGCAAGGACTCCGAGAGGCCGTGATCGTTCGCAATATAATATTCATATTGATTGTATACTTCCTGGCCGTCTTCGGCTTTCCTTCCGATCTCGGAGCCGGAGAACTGGCGGGGACGATCCGCTCCCTTCCGGAAGGCGGCTGCCGCATCGATTTTCCTGCGTCATCCGCCATCGACTACGTCAATCTTCCGCCTGACGCCACGGAAATTTTCGGGCCGGGGCGGCGGGGCACGGCCGTGATCGTTCGGGGCGCTCACTCCACGACGATCTGCCGCCTGAACGAGCCGTATGACGATGCGTTCCGCATCAGGCTGAACGAGCCCTCGACGGGCTGGCTCGAAATCATTCCTCTCGTTTCGGCGCCGTCGGAAACCGGGTCCGGCACGACGGGGCAGATCTTCATCTCCGGTCTCGCCCCGACGATCCGCGATCTCGAAGTCGAGCTTGCCGACCTTTCCCGGGCAACCCTGGAGTTCCAGCGGACGAATCGATGCTTTTCGTGCCACCTCACCCTGCCCCTGGCATGGGCGGCGACGGTCGCCGAATTCCGCTGCCTTGAAACCCCCAGGGCGGTTCTCGGATCCATCGCCTCGCATCTCGTCACCCTTCAGCAGGCAGACGGCTCGTTTGCCGTTCCGGGGCATCCGGAATACGGCATCGTCTCGCCAACGCTGGCGGCCGCAGGGGCCCTGACCTATCTCAAAAAGTTCTGCCACGACTTGGACATCTCTCCGATCTTGGAAAAAACCGTCGTATTTCTGGCCAAACACCCATCGACGGACGGTGCTCCCCCGTTCGATTTTTCCATCCCTCCCCTGTTCATTGGAAAGTCCTTCGCGGCATGCCTGTTCCTCGATGCGGTGGAATCGCTGCGCACGGCTGACATGGAACACCCCACACTCGCAGACTCCAGGCTTGCCGCCTTGTCGGCCGGGGCGGAGGGTGTCCTGAACGGGCCGGGCGACGGGGTGAACACGGATATCTGGCGTTTCTTTTCGATATCCATGGGGGGGGAGCCGCCCGAGCGTGAGATCGCGACGGACAGCGTCCCTTTTCTCATGAAAGCCGTTTCCTCTTTCGCCGCGGAACGGGATCCCGAATTGCTGGCCCTTTGCGAAGGGGTTCTTCGGGAACATGGGCTTGCCTTCGATGCCGGAACGATTCCTCAGCCGGATGCCGGCGATCTCAAGCGCCGGATTTGGCGGCTGTATCAGGCGTTGTACAGGCTGCCCATGGACAGGTAAACGATTTTTCGACTTGTGCCGATGGGGATGGCGAAACGGAGGTTGGGCCGCATGCGTCGCCATTGTCTGCTGCTGCTTTTCGCGTTGGTTCTTGCCATCGGGGTTCCGGCGCGGCCGGCGGAAGGCCAGGTTCCCGGACAGGCTGCCCAGCGCGATCCGTCGACGCCCCCCGACCTGATGAAGGACTTCGAGATGCTTCGCCAGCAGCTCGAGCAGAACCCCCGCGATGTCGGCGTCCTGAACTCGATGGGCATCATCTACGCGCGGGCGGGCCGTCTGGAAGACGCGATGCTCCTCTGGCAGCGCGGCCTTTCCATCGACGCGAAATATGTTCACCTCTATAATAATCTCGGGTCCGCTCTGAAAACCCGGAAAAGGTTTGACGAGGCGTTCAGGGTATTCGAGGCGGGCCTGCGCGTCGAATCTTCGTTCTGGCTCCACTACAACCTCGGACTCCTGTACAAGGAAACCGGGAAAAGCCACGAGGCCGCCGCGTCGTTTTTCGCGGCCCTGCGGTTGAATCCCGGATTCGAGCCGGCCGCCAGGAAACTCCAGGAAATGGGCCTCCGGCCGCCATCTCCGGATGCCTTCGGCCGACTGCCCGGCGTTCCGCCGGCCGCCACGGGGATCAAGCCTCCGGTGCTGGACGGCAATCTCGGTATCGCCGACTCGTTCGGGACCGGCATGCGTGACGCCCCGGTTCCGCCGCGCGAGCTGCCGGAACTGCCAGGTTCGCAAAGAATGACTGTCGTGAAGCGCCCTTCCCCGCCGGCCCGGATCGAGCCTGCCGAACCCTACACGATCGATTCCTGCGCCGCTGCGATCAGCCGCATCTCCGGTGGAGGCAGTCCGAAGCTCGTCGCGCTGACCTTCGACGACGGCCCGCATGCCGCCTACACTCGGCAACTGCTCGACTATTTCAGAGCGCAGGGCGTGCAGGCCACGTTCTTCGTGCTCGGCTCCCGGGCGGAGGCGTATCCTGACCTGATTTCCAGGATGGCCGAGGAGGGGCACGAGGTGGCGAACCATACCTGGAACCATAAATCCCTTGTGAATATGGGTTCCGCCGCCGGCATCGGAGATCTTCGCCGCACGTCGGAGTTGATCGCGGTGCTGACCGGCAGATCGCCACGTCTCGTGCGGCCGCCATACGGCCATACGAACGATCGGGTCAAGGGCATGATCGAAGGCCAGGGGTGGCGCGAGGTGATGTGGGACGCCGACAGCCGCGACTGGGCCGGCGGCAGCAGCGACCGGATGCTCGCCCGCGTGGTGCGCTCGTTTTCCCCGGAGTGCATCGTGCTGTTCCACGACATCCACCCCGGCGCCCTGCGCGTGCTTCCGGTGCTGATCCCCGCCCTGAAAAAGTGCGGCTACCGCTTCGTCACCGTCTCCCAACTCCTCGGCCCCACCGACCACGCCGGCTGAATTCGTATCTACCACCGATTTCCTCAAAATGTTATCCTGACAGGGGATTGCACATCTTCGCCCTGCAGCCTAAAATGGATTTGTACGAAATTCACATGCACATTCTGGAATGTTCATGCCTGAGATAAGCAGATTCTTTGGAATCATCATCACGATGAATTACAGTGATCATTCCCCACCTCATTTTCATGTTCGGTACGGTAACCAAAAAGCTCTGATTGAAATCAGAACGATGAGACTGCTCGAAGGCTCTCTGGCACCGTGAGTGTTTGGGATGGTAATGGAATGGGGTCTGGCACATCGTTCTGAACTTCAGAACACATGGAATCTCGCCCAGGAAAATCGGCCGCTTCCGAGAATTTCTCCGTTGGAGTAAGCAGATGCTGAAAGACGTTACTTCCGTCGAATTTATTGGCGATTTTCGTTTGCGTCTCACCTTTGACGATGGAAAATCGGGAGAGGTCGATCTCGCAAAGCATATCGCCTTCACGGGAATCTTTGCCCCACTGAAAGACCCGAATGTTTTCAGAACGGGAAGAGTCGATCCTGATCTTGGAACCATCTGCTGGCCAAATGGAGCGGACGTTGATCCCGTTGTTCTCTATTCGTGGGTTTTCAGTGTCTCCATACCTGATTATTCCCACGAAAATTTCCCAATCAAAGACAAGGTGGCTTAACGCGCTCCATGTGGATCGGGCTGTTTTTTTTCTGTCTGTTTCTGCTGTTTCTGGGCTTTTTTCTCTACGGCCTGGACCAGTGGGATCAGCTGTTCGCCGACCACGACGAGCCGGCGCCGCGCGGTGATGACGCATCGGGACCGCAGGACAACCCTGGCAGACGGGCCTCATTGTGGTTCCTGGTCATCGGTCTGGGCGTGATCGCACTCATGATCGACCTGGTCGAACTTTTCAACCGCCCCTTCAGCTGATCAGGGACACAACGCACCACGGAGACACAGAGACACAGAGAATCGCTCACCACCGAGACACGAAGACGCAGAGACAACACGATAATATACGAAACATTTTATATCGTCACACGTTTGTGACTTCGCGATAAAATGTTTTCGGTTCACTCGGTGTCGTTCAGGCGCATGACGGTGCAGTCGATGGAGGCGGAGGTCTGCTGGTCGGTCCCGGAGACGGCCTGGAGATACAGGGCGAAGGATTCGGCGGAGTAGCCCACCGGCGGCTTGAGGATGAACATCGACAGAGACTGGCCCGTGAGGTATTCCTGCCCGGCATTGCCGTAGGTGATGGAGGTGGACGTGCGGTCGAGATCAAAGTCGATGGAGTATTTCTGATACTCGGGAATGCGGCTCATGTCGAGATGCTGCCGGTTCATTTCCACGAATACCGCCTTGGTCCAGTTTTTGAATAACCCATCAAAGGTGCGGAGTTCCGGCATCGCATGGTCGCCGAACGCTGCGGCGATGTTCGCCTTGCCCTGCAAACCGGACGAGACCAGCTTCTTGACTCGCGAGGCCCCTCCCTGGTCGAGAAGATACTGTGCGAAAAGGCCGACGCAGCCGTAATCTGAAAGAGCGTTTCGGAACGAGGTCAGAGATGTCTCTGATAGAGCGTTCATGTAAGACCTGAACCGTTCTTCCGTCGCCGGGGCGCCGACGGCGAGCCGGTAGCGTATCTCGGCCCCCACCGAAAGAGCCTCGTCCAGCCAGACTTCTTCTTCGACGACAGCGTCGGGATTGTATCCACTTTTTTTCAATCGGTCTGAAAAATTGATCAGGTGCTGAAACTCGTGCGCGATCGTCTCGCAGGTCGCGGCGAGCCACTGATCGGTCGGGTATCCCGAATACGGCGTCCACATGCAGAACATGTCACGCCGGTTGCTGTCCGTCGAGTCCGTGAAATGCTCGGTATCGAAGAAGCCGGCAAACCCATTTTGAGTAACCAGGGGTGAAAGGAACACGGCGACCTTGCCGTCACCATCCATGTCGTAGGACGGGCCATACTGTTGAGTCATCAGCGGATAGATGACCTGATCGAAGCTGGCAACCATCGTATCGAGCTGAGCGTCTGTGATGGCATACGCCCCGGTGACGGCGCTAAGCCCGTTCGGAGAAGCCTCGGGATCCACGAACAGCTTGCAGTATGTGCCAATTCGGCGAAGCACGCCGTTCCGATTTGTATATGTTGCGTTATATAAATTACTCACTCCCCCGGAAAAAATGCTGAACGAGACGATATCGTTGAGTTTTTCGTCACTCGTCGCAGCTCTCACCCCCGGCACCCTGTTGGCGCGGATCGAAGAAGCACGGAGCTGCTGCCTGGCCCCCCGAAGGGCCGGCGTTCCGCAGACGGGGCGAGAGGGGGGCAATATTGCAATTTGGGAAGATCGGACTGTGTTGATTGTGGTACCACCACCGCCATTCACTTTGATAGTGCTAGGAACAGTTCCCTTGTTCACAAGCAACACGGCATACTTTTCTGCTCTAGTCTCTGTTGGCAATTGAAGTCCAAGAGAGCCTTGCTCGAAAGATCTTTCGATGTTTTTACCAACAGTGTTGAGGGAAGTTGATGCAATTCTTTCAAAAGTATCTGGAGCAAATGGATTAGCGGGGATAGTATCATCATTAGAGTCGTCTGTCGGGGGTTTTTCGGGTTCAGTATATCCATCAAAACGCTGATAAATATCTTTGTCACCATCTTCATAATCGATAATAAGCTTTGAATCAGTTATTGAAATAGGGAATGAGTAATTTCCATAATTTGAATTAAGGATGATTCGCTGGTTAGAAACGTGCCATTTTCCTTCGATTCTTTCCGCAGTTGAATTTTTGGTTTCCCAAACTTCCTTTGTATTCGATAACTCAACCACATAAGATATACTAATCGCTGTATTATTAGATTTGAATTCAATCCAACATGTGCGTCCTGAAGCATTTGGTTCAACCGATTTTAGTTCATTAAGATTGTGATTCTTTTGAACCAACTTCCATTTACCAGGAATCTGCTCTGCAAGCAGTTGATCCGCATTTGTTCCAGTATTTCCCCCTCCCCCTCCTCCGCCGCAACCGGAGAGAGAAAGAACCGTTACAATTATTGCAACTACTAAATATATCAACCGAATACGATTATTCTCACTTGTCATCTTTTGGGCAACTCCTACCAACCGGGCGACTTCCGCGCCCAGATTGAAATCAGTATACCCCGAACCAGACACCCTTTCAACGGATGTAGTTGGCGTGATGCCGCTTGTTATGCTTTTCTGTATGGGGCAATAATGTCCTTGAACATCGGAAAATGCTTCACATTCAGGGTCACAAGGGACAACCCGAATTCTTTGGCAGTGGCTGCTATGAGGGCATCCGGCAAGTTCACGCCATGACTTTTTCCGAACGTTTGACGGAACGAACCTGCCGTTTTTGCAATCGCAGTCGACACTTCCATTATGTTGCAGGCATCCAGGGCCGACTCGAGAACTCTTCGCTCATCACCTTCACGAACTCCCGAATACAGTTCAGCCACCGAAATAACGGACAGATGAATATTCGGAAACCGAGATTTCACGAATTCGATTGCTTCAGATCGACCTCTCAGGAAATCAATAAATACATCTGTATCGACAAGAAACCGGTTCTTCATGCAGGCCGCTTGGAAACAGTCGAGACGGCGGCACGGGACGCCCATTCCTCGCGCATTTTACGAATATCAGGAAGATCCTCACGATCGCTCCAGATCCCCGCAGCCGCCATGAGATTCTTCAGTTTTTTCTCTTCTTCAGCGGATTCCAGGAACTGTTCCAGAGCCTCATTCAAAAGCTGATTTTCACTTTTCCCAGTACGGGCGGCCATTGCTCGAAGCATTTCGAGCTGGTTTTCGGATACGTTGATCTGTTTGCGGGGCATGTGGCACCTCCAAGGGATCCACATACAGCATAACGCAACGAGCGTATAAATTCCATCGCCGCTGGTGTCAGCGGTCTCACGAAAACGATGATCCTTTCAGCGTAACAAGGGTGGCGCCCCAGGAGCCGGCGTCGAGGTCGGCGAGGTGGAATTCGGCGACGGCCGGGTGGCGTTCGAGGAGGGCGTGAACGGTGCGGCGGAGATTGCCGATGCCCTTGCCGTGGATGATGCGGAGGTGGAGAATGCCGCGTTCGAGGCAGGCATCGATGTAATCCGAGACGACGTCCTTCACCTCGGAAGGCCGGAAGGTGTGCAGATCGAGCGTTCCGTCGACCGGGAGTTCCACGGGGGGCAGGTTTTCATTGTCATCGGTACTCATGGTTTCCCAGAATACCATGCCTTTGCGGGGGTGTTGTTGTGGATGAGCGCAGGGTGCGGTATCATGAGGTATCAGGATTTCGATCAAACGTCAGACTTGGGAGGAACAACATGGGATTTTTCGGCAATCAGCTCCGGTCGGTCATCGAGTGGAAGGACCCGTCGCCCGACGTCCTGATATGGCGCTGGGACGGTGCGAATGACGAACTGAAGAACGCGTCCAAGCTGCTGATCAACCCCGGCCAGGCGGCGATTTTCGTCTACCAGGGCCAGGTCCAGGCGATCCACGATTATCCGGGCCTGTTCGAACTGCATACCGCGAACATCCCGTTCTGGACGACGATCAGCAAGATCATGCAGGGCTTCACCTCGGAGCACAAGGCGAACATCTACTTCGTGCGCATGACCGAGTTCATGAACCAGAAGTGGGGCACCAAGGCTCCGATCAAGTATGACGACCCGAAGTACAAGTTCCCCGTCGGCCTGCGGGCGTTCGGCAACTTCTCGTTCCGTCTCGTGAATCCGCGCGGGTTCTTCACGGAAGTGACCAGCAACCGCGAGGTCTACACGATCACCGAGATCCGCAACATCATCGTCGACCGGCTTCTGACGCCGCTCACCGATCTGTTCGCGGAATCGGGCTTCAGTTACTCTGAGATCGACCGCAACCGCGTCGAGCTGTCCGAGAAGCTGCAGAAGATGGTCGGGCCGGTCCTGACGCCGTTGGGCTTCGAGCTGACCGATTTCCGGATCGAGAACACCGACTTCGACGACGACACCAAGAAGCGCATCGACAAGATCTCCGACAAGATCGCCGATGCCCACGCCATCAACGCCCTCGGCGGCGTCGACCAGGCCAGCATGCGGAACTTCGCCACCGTCGAGCAGCTCAAGGCCGTGAACACGGCGGCGGGCAACCAGGGCGGCGGAGCGGGCCTGGGCATGGGCCTCGGCGCCGGCATGGGCCTCGGCCAGGGGCTCGCTGCCGGCATGATGAACCAGGGCATGAACGCCCCGGCCACGCCGGCAACGATCGCCTGCGCCGCCTGCAACGCGCAGATGGCCCCGAATGCGAAGTTCTGCCCCGCCTGCGGAAAGCCCAACGCCCCGGCGGCCGCGGCGACCGTCCCCTGCGTCAGCTGTGGAAAACAGATCACCGCCGGTCAGAAGTTCTGCCCCGAGTGCGGCGCTCCCCAGAGTCGCTCCTGCCCGCAGTGCAAGGCGTCCCTCGCCCCGAACGCGAAGTTCTGCCCGGAATGCGGCCAGAAAATGCAGTAAGATTCGATACTCGTCACACTCCAAGCCCCGCCTTTCCGGCGGGGCTTGTTCATTTTATTTGGTCATATATAATATAAATGAGTTTCACGGTTCCGTTCGTGCTGAGTCTGTCGAAGCACGATCAGTTTCTCGCCCTTCGACAGACTCAGGGCAATCGGGGCTCTCCGTCACGTGGGGATGCTCTTGCTTTCGGCGATGGCTTTCTTCGCTTCGGCGTAGATCCGGCTCCGCTCCTGGCTGATGATCGCATCGACCTCGTCCGGTGATATGCCGATGCGGGAGGCGAAGGCGTCCAGCGCCGCACGTTCCTCCTTCGAGAGCCGCCCGTCGGCGAGCGCCATCGCCGCCATACGACCGAGCAGGCGTTTTCCCTGGCCAGGGGTCGAGGGAACGGGCAGCGAGGAGTCATCCATTCTGCCGGCGATGCGGGCTTGCTGGATCATCGAATCAACCGTGTCTTTCCTGATTCTGCAGCGCGCCGCGAATTCCCGGAGACATTTTTCCTCGCGGTCGTCGATGACGTCGTCGGCCATCATGACGTGAATCATGCATGCAAGGCCGATTTCCGCCGCGCCCGGCTCCTCGTCGGCCATGTTCTCGACGGCAGGTACAGGGAGAGGCGGCATGACGCCGGGGAGCTCGGCCGGGGCAGGAGCCCGGGCAGACTGATTCGCCCGTTTTCCCATCATGACGCGGAACGTGTCCGGGTTCACCGGGAGAACGGATTGGAGCACCCAGCCTTTCGAGCCGTCGTTGCGGACGGTCTGGCAATACGGGCAGATATGGTCGGTGACGTTCTGCTCCGGGGCCCCGCAGTTGGGGCAGTGGGCGCTGCTCAGGGAGAGCCTGACATCGGTTTCGACACCGTGTTTCCGCACGAACACATAGAAATGACGGCGTGGCGGGGAGATTCCGCCGATGACTTCCCGGCCGTCGGGCATTCGGCGAGTCGTCCGGCCGCTCCAGGCGATTTCTGTCCAGACGCGGTCCAGCGGCTCGCCCGGCTCGATGAGCTTCGTTTCGACGCTTCCGACGGCGCATGAGGTGTAGGAGAGACGGGTTCCGTCAGCTTCTTTCCGGATCTTCGCCGGGAACTCCGCCACGAACGAGTCGAGAGCCAGTTTCGCGATCGTCTCGGGCGTGCCGAGGCGAACCGCCGCTTCATGGCGATAAAACGCGAGCGAGGCAAGCTCCTCCATCTGCTGGATGCTGAAGCCGGCATCGAGCCGGCGCATGGCGTCGAGGCCCGGCACGGCAACCGCTTCCCGGACGGACCAGGCGGAGGCCTGGGTGATCTCGGAAAGCACCCAGTCATACTCGCCGGAGCGGAGGAAGGAGTTGCAGATCTCGCATTTCGCGGCCCGGTTCATGCTGACCGGGGCGCTGCAGTTCGGGCAGTAGCCTTCGATCAGGCCTTTGGCCAGGGTTTTCGCCCCCGGCCTGCGCAGGAACGACCAGTATTCCTCGAACTCGCCCGAGTCGTCGGAAAGGCGTTTCCCTGTCTTCGCGTCGATCTTGAAATTGGCGGCGTGCGCCCGGAAATAGATGTGGAGCGTGTCGAACGTATCGTCGGATTCGAGCTGGGCGATACGAGCGTCGTGGAGGGTGATGCTGTCGATCCGGTCGCGGATTCCCCGCTCCTGAAGCTCGGCGATCTGGAGACGGAACTTTTCATATATCGCATCAGATAGAAATGCCTGGGCCTTCTCGAGTTTCTGGTCGGACCATGCCTCCTGGATCAGGGCGAACGCCGTTTTCGCCCTGGAGATCATCGTCGCGGAATTCCAGGCGGGATCGCGTTTTTTCAGCGCAGACTCGGCCCTGCTCCGGCGCACGTGGTCCTGGGCGACGACCCCGCGGCGGATCGTGTAGTCGACGTATCGCTCGCCGCCTTCCCTGGCGGAATAGACGACGATGGCAATAATCGTCAGCGCCAGCGGAATACCTACCGCCGGATACTCGATTATCAGCTGCAGGAGCAGCCTGATGAGGAAAAAGATCAGATCGGCTTCGCCGCCGCCCCCGCCGCCGCTGCCGCCGTATCTGCCGCCACTGCCGGAGCCGCCGCTGCCGTAGCCTTCGCCGCCGCCGGCCCGCGCAAACGCCTCGGCGGCGCAGAGCACCAGAAGGATGCCGAATCCGCCGGCGAGAAGGGTTCTGAGTGTGGATCTTTTGAGGATTCTTCTGAAGCGGGCGGGCCCCGAATCGAATCGTTTTCGCAGGATCATGAGATCACTTTCCCCCCGACGGAACTCGTTTGTCAATGCCTTCCGGCGGGGGCAGGACCGGCGGCTCGATTCCGAACCGGCTGAAAAACAGCGAGGCCGCCTCGGGTTTCCGGGAAAGGCCGCCCCTGAGAAAAACCGTCACCGTGCGGATCCGGCCGGCAGGTTCCCGGGCAAACCCGGTGAACCACACCGCTCCGCGCATCGTTCCCGACTTGCCGAAGATTCGCATGCCCTTCCTCTCACAGGGCCACTCGATCGCGGACACGAGGGTTTCGTTCGTTCCGGGGGAGGCAAAGGTTCCATTGGCGATCCGAACCATCATCGCATGAACCCGGGAGGGAGTGACGAGCAGGTCACCGCCCCAGACGGCGGCGTTCGTTCCCCGTTTCAGCCAGGCTTCGGGAACAGGGCCGTCCACGATCCCGCTTCTGGAGGCAAATTCGGTCATCTTTTCGCGCCCGATGTCGCCGGCGACGGACTCGAAATACCTATTGCTCGACCGCAGCAGGGCGTCCCGAAGACCGAGTTTGCATATACCTGGTGCTATACGATCTTCCCGGCAGGGAATCCGGGTGCCGGGCGTCAGCACCCCGGTCTCGAGCCCGGCCCAGGTGATGACCAGTTTGAACACGGATGCCGGGCACGCCCGGCATGCCGCCAGTTCGGAGGCGCCGCCAATGATGCGGGCCGGTCCGGTCGCGACCGATTCGAGAATGATCCCTCGTTTCAGTCCGGACTTCGATCCCGTGACCCCGAGAACTGGGAAACCAGCACCAATACCCAGGCATCCAGTCAGCACGAGCAGGGCCGCCACCCAACCGGGACAACCGTGACTCTTTCGTTTCATCGTCTCTCCGCCGCATCGATCGCACGCGAGGAATGCCTCCTCACGGGACAGGGGGTGTCGAATTACACTATACTATCAGGCATGGTGATTTCCACGCTTCACTGGTGGCTTGCCTGGTTGCTGTTCTGGGGGTCCGTCATACCGTCCGAAGACGGCGGCTTCGTGAGCCGTCGCATCTGGTATTTCCCGAACACCGCCTGCACGACCGGCGATTCCCCTCATGGCCGCTGGTTTGAAGCCGTCGACAGCGGCATATCGAAAGACAGTCTGAAGGATCTGCTGATCGAACGGGCAAGGCCAGGCGGAACGCCTCTCGCCAGGCGGCTGACGCCGCCGTTGTCCAAGCTCTTCCTCGCCGATATCGACGGAAACGGCACGGATGATCTGATCGCCGGCGTCGAACGGACCATCCGGGGTCGGGTCTGGAAACGGGTGTATGTCTATGAAGCCAGGCGCCCCGATTTCCCACCGCTCTGGCTCGGTTCCCGCCTCTCGTTCGTTCTCGACGACTTCAGCGTTGTCACCGTTCGGGGCAGGCCTGGGCTGAGGGCGGTCGAACGGCAGCATGGCAAAAGGGTGACGTCCGAGTATCTGTGGTATACTTTCGGCTTCAGAACTGTATCTTCCAGGGAGGGCCCGACGCCATGAAGCGATCGTTCCTGCCGGCATTCCTGCTCGGCATCAGCATGTGTCTCGTCACCTGCACCGGAGTTTCGGCCGCCGAAGAGGTGCTTTTCCGTAATCCTGCCGAGATCGCCGATCCCGTCTTCTCACCCGACGGGTCCGCGATCGCCTTTACCCTGAATGCCGAGGGCAGGCGCTCCATCTGGCTGTATGAGTTTGCTCACAAGGCCGCGAAACAGCTCGTCAGCGAGAAGGGCAACACCGTCTCCCCGACGTTTTCCCCTGACGGGCAGACCGTGTATTACTGTTCCGACACGGACGGGAACTACGATCTGAAAGCGTTCTCCATCGCTTCGGGCGCTTCGAGAGCCATCACAAAAACGCCTGAGGACGAGTTCCGCGTCGAATGCGCCCGCGCCCCCTTCGCCGCCGGCGACGACGACAAAGATGTATACGATAAACTTTTTTTCCTTCAGGGGAAAGGCGGCGCCGGCAGTCTCTGCTCGATCCGTGCGGACGGCCGACCGACACCCGGTCTCGTCGATTACCTGCGTGATCGATATGCCAAGGACAAGGTCAAAGAGCGCATCCGCAAACAGGCGGACGGCTCGATGATGCTGACGCTCATTCCGGGCGCCTGGACCGAGATCGCTCTGAAAGGCGAGCCCGACACGCTTTTCGTGGCCGGTCCCGACGGTCTGTGCAGCGCCGTCTACTGCGACATGGACCAGCATCGCCAACAGGTTGGAATCGAACTCACCCCCGTCAAAACGACCACATACGAGGGAACGGCCGGGCTGCGCGACATCAGCTGGGCCCCGGATTTCATTCATCTTTTCGTGTCCGGCCCGAAAATGCCCGGCGTCTATGACCTCAGGACCGGGACAACCGCGCCCTTCGGCCCGATGGTACGCAGATCGAGGATCGCCGCCGACCACCTGAACCGCCGGCTGGCATGGATCGATGAACAGAATGGGGAATACCGCCTGTGTATCGGTCTCGAGCCGCCCGATCCGCTCTGGCTCACCGGGAACATGGGCCATCCCCGGATCGACCTGGCCACCCCCGCTCTCGATCTGGTCCGCTCACAGCGGTTCGTCGGCCGCCCTGCCACCTACCGGCAGTTCTTCGAAATCTATGAAGGAAACCGGTATCACTGGCTCGACAGTTATATAACGGTCGATACAGCATGGTTCCTGTTCCACCTGTATTACGACTTCATTCTCAAGCAGCTCGAGAGAAGCGTCTTCCTGGACCGCATCACGGCGATCAACCGCGCGATGGCCGCTTCCGCCCGCAAAGCCGTTGAGAGCTCTTCCGGCGAGAACCGGGCTCAGATCGCGAAAATACAGGGAGTTTTCGAGATCGCGGCCCTGCTGTCGAACGAGACGCTCGACGGCGCCCTGAAAGACGCGAAGCGGCTTCCCGCGTCGCTCCGCGATGCCATCGCAGCGGATATTCGGAGCGTCTTCGACGCGAACGGCCCCTCGGAATCGAAGGTCCTGGGCAGAAGCGTCGACTTCAGCCAGTTCAAGGTCCGCGGCCATTACGAGAAAGACCCACGCCTCCAAAGCTATTTCAGGGTCATGATGGCGTTGTCCCAGCTTTCCCTGAAGGTCTTCGCCGACGACGGCAGGAGCCCGGGCCCGGATCTCCCGGCGATCGCAGCCCTTGTCGGGATCGCCGCGAACGCGAAGGTCGAGGGGAAGACGGTCATCGAAGCCGTCGAATCGATCTGCCAGCCGCTGTCGTATCTGGTCGGGGAGACGGAGGACATCGGCATCACCGACCTGCGCGGCCTCCTGCAGGGGATTTGCGTTCCGCCGACATCGAAAGCCCCGTCAGACGAGGCGTTTCAAAAAATCCTGTTCGACAAGCTCGCCGCATGGCCGAAACCCCGCCTGAATCCGTTGTCGGGCGTGCAGGTCGTGTTTTTCCCGCAGCGGGTGACGCTGGACAGCGAAGTCATGCAGCGGCTCGTGTATCGGGCCGTCGGCACGGAGGCGAACCAACGGCTTCTTCCGAAGCTTCTCGACGTGATGGCCGCCCTTGGTTCGGAGCGGGCGGAGAAGCTTCTGATCGAGTTTTTCAAGGAGAACCGGTTCGAAAACTACCAGGAGTCGCTCGCCGCGCAGAAAAAGCTCATCGGCGCCTTCCCTGCCGGGGAGTGGGAGCGGAGCGCCTACCGACGTTTGCTGAAGAGCTTCGCGGATCTGCTGAAGGATAACGGGCGAACGTCCCTCGCATACACGGGGAGTGACGCCTGGACCGACCGTCTGCTCACGGCCGCCCTGGGAAGCCTCGCCACCCTCCGGCATGACACCCTGCTGTACAACAAGATGGGCGGCGCCGAAGCCGGCGAGGGCGGCGAGATCGAGGACTGGATGATCCGCCGTCTTCCGTCGGTCGCCGTCGATCCGTATCCGGAAGTGTTCGGCGGCCTTCGCCGGCTGACGGTCGAGCTGTTCGGAAGGCTGTCGGCGCAGGGTTACCTGCCGAAGAACGAACGCGACGCGGACTCGGACCAGGACTACGACGAGATCTTCCCGCTGACCTCGAAGGGGTTGACGCTGAAGATGATCGAGCTTTTCTCGCTTCTCGAAGCCTGCGCCGCGAAACAGGCCGCCGGCCTGCCGCTCACCCCCGCCGAACACGAGAAGCTGTGGAGGTTCGGCGTCTGGTGCGAGCATCTGACGATCGCCCTGATCAGGCCCGACAAAGAGTTCTACAATATCGTACAGGAGGAAACGTCGCTCGTCGCCGACGTTTTCAACGGCGACGGCACCTGTCTCGAGGTCGCGCTCGGCCGCGTGTTCGAGCTGTGGGTCAGGTGCAACGGCCCCCGGGGCGAGCGTCTGCACCGGGGCGGCATCTTCTCGTTCTACGAGTTCGAACAGCCGGTCTCGAACCGTCTGTCGGACGAGGGCTGGCGGAAGATGATGCGCGACGGGAAAGCCCCTCCCCCGCCCGGTTGGACCTCCTCGTATCTTTCGGGTGACGCCACGAAACTGGATTTCAAGGATGGCTGGTATGAGGAAGAGGATGTTTCGGGCGGGGACAACTGACCAGTGTTTCCGTAGGGGCGGGTTTGAAGCCCGCCCGGTTCCATGAGCCCGTGGCTGATCTGGCTGTTGTTCGGGCTCGTCGACCATCTCTGGGTGCGGATCGAATTCGCGGGCGATCTCGCGCTCGGCCGGGAGATCCCGAAGCGCATCGAATCGATCGGAGCCGACCGGTATTTCTCGTCGCTCAGGGAGCATCTGCGCACCGCCGACCTGGCCGTCGCAAACCTGGAAGGATCGGTGAAAACCGGTGTCGGAACATCCTCCGTTGCGATGCGCTACGATCTCTCCTTCGATGCGGATGCGCTGGGCGGCCTCACCCGGAGCGGTTTTTCCGCCTTCGGTCTGGCGAACAACCATGCCCGGGATGGAGGCCCCGGCAGCCTCGAGCGCACGATCGCGGAGCTATCGGCGATCGGACTCACGGGGTTCGTCGGGCGTCGCGCGTTCCTGATCAAAGGCGTATCGATCGTGATTCATGCCGCTGATCTCACCGCATCCCCGCCGGGCGGCAGGCGGTATCGGGACCTCGTGAACCAGGTCGCGAGCGACTCGCGCAAAAATCTGACGTTCGTTTTCCCGCACGTCGGCACCGAGGACACAGACCATGTCCCGCCGGCGGAACGGAGTTTCGCAAAGGCCCTGGTCGACGCCGGCGCGGCGGGTGTGTTCGGACACCATCCGCATCGGATCAAGTCGGGCGGCAGTATCACCGGGCGCCCGGTCTACCACTCGCTCGGAAGTGTCGTGTTCGACCGTTCGCGGAAGCCGGACTGTTTCGGGCTTCTCGTGCGGATTCACCTATGGGCCGGTATGCCGATCGGCTGGGAACGTTTTTTCCTGCGCATGATGCCGGCAACCCACCAACCGATCGTGCTGGGGCCTGCGCGCAAGGGCGAGGAGCTTCCGTCTCCCGGGCCAAGACGCGAAGACAATATTTTATACTATTGATTATAATTACACGGGGAACGACATGAACGTCAGGCGTCCGGGCGAGCAGACCATCGCACTCTTTCGGCGATTGAAGGAGATGACAAGCGGCGGAAGTTCGTGGCAGCGATGGTTCGGAACGTCTTCCGACGATCTGCTTGCCCTGCTCCGCGAGATACTCCTTCATGCAAACGCCGGCATGATACCCGAGCTGATGCCGATGGTCTGGTGGCCGTGTTCAAAGGTGGCGACGACGGTAGCCGGGGAACTCGCCAGGATCGTTGGTGGGATGGTTCCCCACGCTCTCTGGAACCTGGACACATCTTTACGAGAGCGCGGTTTCGGGTATGGCGGCTGCGCAGTATTCCACTGGCAGGAGATCATGCCCGAACACCTCGAGGCTCTCCCGGCAGGCTTGTCCGATGGCGAACTCGCCTGCGTGCTCGGCCTGCTCGCGTGTCATCCGAGCGGCTGGGTCAGGGAAAAAGCCATCGGAAAGCTCAGAAACATCGAGGGTCCCGTTCCCTTCCCGTTTCTCCTGATCCGGTGTTCGGACTGGGTTCCTGCCGTGCGCACACAGGCGTGGGCAGCCGTTCGGGAACGCCTGGTCGCAGCCCAGGCCCCGACGGCTGCACGCCATCTGGCGCTCGTCGAAACCGTGAGAAAAGCAGAAAGAGTCGATTTTCAGGAAATGGGCGTGCAGATCGAGCGCCTGATCGGAGAGAATCTGGCGCCGGCTGCATGCGAGGACGTATGGAAAACGGCTGATCGCCGGCTGAAGCGCGCCCTGGCCAGCCATGCCACCAGATGGCCGATGCTGGCAGATGTCCTGATCGGTTGCGGCAGAACGGATGCCGATCCTGTCGTCAGAACCATGGCCCTGCAGGCACAGATCGCCCGCGCCGATGCCGAATCGGCTCTTGCCTGGGGACTGAAGGACCGCGTCGTCACCGTGCGGCGGATGGGTTGGCGGCACCTCCGCGAGAGCGCCCCCGATTCCGTCGCCATCCTGAAAGCCGGCCTGATGGATGCGCACGCTTCGCTGCGCGAGGAAGCGCGTTTCTGGGCGGCCCGGATGCATAGCCTCGAACCGCGTACGGTCTATCGCGAGGCTGTGGCGAACGCCCGAACGGCCCAGGATCTTGCGATCGGACTGTCAGGCCTCGGTGAAACCGGCACCGCGGACGAGGCAGACAGCATCGCCCCGTATATCGATCATGCCCGGCTCCGTGTGTCGGAAGCAGCATGGAAAGCGCTTGCCCGACTTGCACCGGACCGCTGGAAGGACGGTTTCCTCGAACTCCTGGCCCAGTCCCGGGGGGCCGTTCACAAATTGGCCACGGCTGTTCTGCGACGACATCGCCACTGGATCGACGGCTCCCGGCTCAGGGATATGATACGCAGGCAACCCCATGACTCCTCGCGAAAACGCCTGTTCAGCCTGTTACCGATCTTTGGGAAGTGGGAGTGTCTGATCTCCCTTCTGATCCTGGCAGCAGACACACCGCCTCTCTCGGGTACCGACCCGACGGCCAGATTGCGTTCGTGGCTTCTGCAGGCAAACCGCTCGCAGATGCCGCCGACCGCCGCACAGCAGGCGGAAATCGCCCGCCTCTGGCCGGGGGTGCAAGCGTTGCTTCCCTCACCTCTCGCGGCCTCCCTCGAATTTTTCCTGCCTCGTTCCAGCCACTGACGTTTCCGTGGATGCATGTCCGGAAAGCGACGACGCGGGCGAAGCGTTCAAGCCCCGCCCGCGCCGGTGTTTCACGCGGAATTCGTCCGTCAGCGGAAGAAGGTCGTGATTCCGAATTGTCATAAGCAAACCCTCATCCAGTGCCGCTTTTGCATTTTCACAAAGACACCGATATACCAATCGGTATACCCATTATTCCCGCACCGCCGGCGGGGGTAAGCAATGCGAACATGAAAGAGGGTGACGACGGTGTAACATTACGTTACGGATTCACGATGACCACGGCGTAAGACTACCTTACACCGTTCCGGGAATGAAAAAGAGCCCGACGAGAGGGCGGCCAAGTCCTCATACAAGGGGCAAAGTCGCCCCAAGCGCAAGCCGGCCTTTCTGACTTTCCGTCAAGCTCAAATACAAATATGTCCTTGAGTGAAGGGCATGTCAACCACAGGCTCGCCGTGCCAGGCATCTTTTATGAGGGGGTGCCGCGATTGCCGTATTTTTCGGTGATGGGTGGGATGACAACCTGGAACATTTCACCGACCTCGGTCTTGCCGACCTCAAGGGACAGCCATAGCTTGCAGGCTTGCTCAAGAACCTTCATGATTGCCCGTTCGCTTTTCGACTGCACCAGCATCGAGAAGCAGGTGCGGATCAGGTTTTCAGAAACCTGCTTCATGTCGTCGCTGGAAATGCTTTCCATCTTGAAGCCATCAGGCAGGGGAATGGAGGTGTCACTCCGAACCGTTCGCAGGGGTTCAAGCGCCTTCTTGAACTCGCGATCACGCTGAGATGCAAGGACCCATCCCTCTTTCTTTGCCCACCGGCAGACGATGGAATCACTGACGTCGAGGCGATTTGCGACGGCTGTCACCGTCAGTCCGTCCTCGCATATCAATTTCCGCGCAATGTTCTTCTCGGCTCTCAGATCACGTCTCGGCATATTGGCCCTCCTACCTTGGGCCGGAGCCGTTGCAACTATAGGAAGGCGTATGCAGACTGAGGAAGAGGGAAGCTCCAGACATGCTTGGAAACTGATTCATTTGTATCTGAGGGTTTCTTGTCGCAGGCTGGCAAGAGTGGTATCGTAGGCCGAAAGGCTGATGCACTGACATTGCATGCGCGCGACGGCGCTCTTTCAACACGGGAGACTATAATGGCTGATCCGAATCTTTCCTCCTTCATCTGGTCTGTTGCCGATCTGTTGCGCGGGGACTACAAGCAGTCCGACTACGGCAAGGTCATCCTGCCGTTCACCGTGCTGCGCCGGCTGGACTGCGTGCTGGAGCCGACCAAGGTGGCCGTGCTGGAGGAAAAGGCGACCAGGGAAAAGGCTGGCCTGAACCCCGAGCCGTTCCTCCTGAAGAAATCCGGCCAGTTGTTTTACAACACCTCGCCGCTGGATCTGAAGAAGCTCATGGGGGACCAGGATCACATCGGCGAGAACCTCCGCGCCTATGTTCAGGCGTTCTCGCCCGCCGTGCGCGACATCTTCGAGAGCTTCGACTTCCACACCCAGGTCGACAAGCTCGCAAAGGCCGGGCTGCTGTATCTCGTGACCGAGAAGTTCGCCGGCATCGACCTTCACCCGGACGCCGTCAGCAATGCTCAGATGGGCCTCGTCTTCGAGGAGCTGATCCGCAAATTCTCCGAACTCTCGAACGAGACCGCCGGGGAGCACTTCACCCCCCGCGACGCGATCCGCCTGATGGTCAACCTGATCTTCATCGAGGACGACGAAGCCCTCACGAAGCCCGGCACCGTGCGCACCCTCTACGATCCGACCGCCGGCACTGGCGGCATGCTGAGCGTCGCCGAAGAACATCTCACATCCCTGAACCCCGACGCCCGGCTCGTCATGCACGGGCAGGAGCTGAATCCCGAATCCTACGCCATCTGCAAGGCTGACATGCTCATCAAGGGGCAGGACATCGGTAACATCGTCTTCGGGAACACCCTCTCCTCCGACGGCATGCACGGGAAAACCTTCGACTACATGCTCTCGAATCCCCCGTTCGGCGTCGAGTGGAAGAAGATCGAGCGCGAGATCCGGAAAGAAGCCGAGGAACAGGGCTACAATGGCCGGTTCGGCCCCGGGCTACCGCGCGTCAGCGACGGCTCGCTGCTGTTTCTATTGCACCTGATATCGAAAATGCGTCCGGCGAAGGACGGCGGTAGTCGGTTCGGCATCGTCCTCAACGGCTCGCCCCTGTTCACCGGCGGCGCCGGCTCCGGCGAGAGCGAGATCCGGCGTTACGTGCTGGAGAACGACCTGGTCGAGGCCATCATCGGCCTGCCCACGGATATGTTCTACAACACCGGCATCAGCACCTACATCTGGATCGTCAGCAACCGCAAGCCCGCCCCCCGCAAGGGAAAGGTCCAGCTCATCGACGCCTCCGGCTTCTGGCAGAAGATGCGAAAGAGTCTGGGCAGCAAGCGCAAGGAGCTGAGTTCCGAGCACATCGACGAGATCACGCGCCTCTTCGGCGAGTTCAGGGAAGTCACCCGCGACGGCACACCCATCAGCCGCATCTTCAAAAATGAGGAGTTCGGCTACCGCACCATCACGGTCGAGCGGCCCCAGCGCGACGAGAACGGCGAGATCGTTCTCGGCACGAAGGGCAAGGCGAAGGGAAAGCCCGTGCCGAACGCCGACCTGCGCGACACCGAGAACGTGCCGCTGAGCGAGGACGTGCAGGAATACTTCGAGCGCGAGGTTCTGCCGCACGCCGACGACGCCTGGATCGACGAGGACAAGACGAAGGTCGGCTACGAAATCCCCTTCAACCGCCACTTCTACGTCTTCAAGCCGCCCCGCCCCCTGGCTGCGATCGACGCCGACCTGAAACTCGTCACCGACCGCATCCTGACCATGATCGGCGACCTGTCGAAATGAGTAAGAATCTTCAATCCCTTCCGCCTGATTATGCCGACTGGCTTTCGAACCTCCAGCAGCGGATTCGCGGAGCTCGACAGCGGGCTCTGTTATCGGCCAATGCAGAGCAGATTCGGCTTTATCACGACATTGGCCGCGAGATCCTGGAACGACAGGGGCGCCAGGGATGGGGAACCCGGGTTATCGACAGGCTTTCTGCTGACCTGCGAGTCACCTTTCCGGAGATGAAGGGCCTTTCGACCTCGAATCTCAAGTATATGCGGTTTTTCGCCCAGGAGTGCCCTGACCGCCTGATTGGTCAGCAGTCTGCTGACCAATTACCCTGGTTCCACATTGTCGCAATCATCACGAAGCTGACGGACCCGGCCCTGCGAGACTGGTATGCCCGCGAGGCGCTCCAGCAGTCCTGGCCCAGGGAGACGCTTCTCGTCCAGATCAGAAACCAGCTCCACCTCAGGAAGGGCGCCGCCGTGACCAATTTCGACAAGCGGCTTGCGCCGCCGCAGGCGGGTCTCGCGACTCAGATCCTGAAGGATCCCTACCATTTCGATTTTCTCGGCATCGGTGATGAGGCGCACGAGCGGGATATCGAAAGCGCCCTTGTTCGCCACATCACCCGGTTCCTGCTGGAGCTGGGAGCCGGCTTTGCCTTCGTGGGACGGCAGTTCCGTCTCGAAGTCGCCGGGGATGAGTTTTTCATCGACCTGCTGTTTTACCACACCCGGCTGAAATGCTATGTCGTCGTCGAGCTGAAAGCCCATGCGTTCAAGCCTGAACACGCCGGCCAGCTGAACTTCTATCTCAGCGCCGTGGATGCCCAGATCAAGGCGCCTGACGACAAGCCCACCATCGGGCTGCTGCTCTGCCGGTCGCAGAACCGTCTCGTGGCTGAGTATGCCCTGTCCGGCATCGACAAGCCCATCGGCGTGGCCGAATACCAGCTTGTCAGGGCTTTGCCCACACCGCTCGACACGAATCTCCCGAGCATCGAGGAGATCGAAGAGGAACTCTCCCGGGAACTTTCCGCCTCGGAGTCATCGAAAGGCGGCCAGGAATGAGCTTCCCGTGTTACCCGAAATACAAGGACAGCGGCGTCGCCTGGTTGGGAAAAGTGCCGGAACATTGGAGTGTAAAGCCACTCAAAGCCATTGCCACGCATAATGACGACGCACTGGATGAAAACACTCCCCCCGATACTGATATTAAATACGTTGATATATCCAGCGTGGATGGGGCCATTGGCATCACTTCGAAGGAGTCTATGGCCTTTTCAGCGGCTCCATCAAGAGCTCGACGACGCGTTCGACATGGGGATGTAATCGTATCGACTGTTCGAACATACCTTCGAGCTATCGCCAGAATTCGTGAACCAGAAGAAAACTTGATCGTGTCGACAGGATTCGCTGTAATCCGACCACGAAATATACTTTCACCTGATTTTTTGGGAAACTTTCTTTCAGCAAGTTATTTCGTAGAGCAGGTTATCGCACGTTCTACAGGAGTAAGTTATCCGGCAATTAATGCCAGCGATCTTGTTGCTATACCTGTTGCTGTGCCACCACACGCGGAACAGTTATCCATCGCTAGTTTCCTCGACCGGGAGACGGCGAAGATCGATGGGTTGGTGGCCGAGCAGCGGCGGCTGATCGAGCTGCTGAAGGAAAAACGCCAGGCCGTCATCTCTCACGCCGTCACCAAGGGCCTGAACCCCAACGCCCCCCTGAAACCCTCCGGCATCGACTGGCTGGGAGAAGTGCCTGAGCATTGGGAGGTCGTGCGCCTCAAACATATCGTTGAAGCACCTCTCAAATATGGTGCAATTGAATCAGCCGAACATGATGACCGGACACTTCCAAGGTTTATTCGAATCACAGATATTAATGAAAATGGTGACCTGCGGGATGATACTTTTTGTTCACTACCTCAAGAAATTGCAGAGCCATATCTACTGAACGAAGGTGATATCCTACTTGCACGAAGTGGCGCGACTGTTGGCAAGAGCTTCATTTTCTCGAAGAAATGGGGCACCGCTTGCTTCGCCGGTTATTTAATTAGGGCAAGGCTGAATCCCAACATATGTCTGCCACAATGGCTTTCCAATTATTGCCAAACGAAAAGTTACTGGGGTTATATTATTGGCAGTCAAATTCAAGCAACTATTCAGAACGTCAGTGCGGAAAAGTATGCAAATCTATATGTGCCTCTTCCACCGAGGAATGAGCAGGTTTCAATCATAGATACACTGGAAAAAGAACTCGACAAGTTTAAGACGCTCATGAACGAAGCTCAACATGCCATCGACCTGTTACAGGAACGTCGGACCGCATTAATCTCCGCTGCCGTTACTGGCCAGATCGATGTTCGGCAACTCTCTGAAAAGGCCGTCGGATGAGCACCACGCCAAAGACCATTCAGATTTTCCTTCCAGGGGGCGATCCCCGGGGCATCCGCGTGGCTGAGATCACGACCCGCATCGTGCAGGTCATCGAGGTTCCGCGCAGCCTGCTCCAGGAGTTCCTGAAAATGCCTGAGAGTGGCCAGGTCGCGGTGTATTTCCTTTTTGGTGAAACGGAGGACGGTTCGGAGCGGAAGGTCTACATCGGGCAGACCGGCGATCTGCGTGCCCGCCTGGTGAATCACAACCAGAAGAAAGACTTCTGGCAACGAGCCCTGGTGCTGATCTCCCGGACGAACAGCCTGACCCAGACCCACGCGCTGTTCCTGGAATGGCATTGTCTACAAGCCGCCCGCAAGGCCAGTCGTTACGCCGACGAGAACGGCAACAACGGCAGCAAACCCCACACGCCGGCGCCCCTTGCCGCTGACTGCCTGGAGATCTTCGAAACGGGGCGCACTCTTCTCGCCACCCTCGGCTACCCGATCTTCGACCTGGTTGTCACATCTGACGACTCGTCCACGCCGGAGGAGACGTTCTACTGCAAGGTCACAGGCGGCGCGGGGCGTGGGCTGTATACTCCCGAGGGCTTTGTCGTATTGAATGGATCGGTGGGCCGACGAGCGAACCATCCCTCGATCATCGGCTCCAGCGACGAGCGTTTCCGGAAGAAGCTCGTGGAGCAGGGTGTGATGGTGGAGAAGGGCGACACCGTCGTGTTCCCGAAGGATCACCTCTTCAATTCTCCCAGCATGGCTGCCGTAGCTCTCCTGGGGCGCACCGCCAACGGGTGGAAAGAGTGGAAGAACAAGGCCGGCAAAACGCTGCACGAATTGAAACGCCTGGCCACCGAGGAAAAATCATGAGCCTGCACAAGGAAATCAGCTTCGAGACAGAGATCTGTCAGCACCTTGCCGGTCACGGCTGGTTGTATAACGATGGCGATGCTACGAAGTATGACCGGGCCCGGACGCTGTTTCCGGCAGATGTGACGGCCTGGGTGCAGGAGACGCAGCCGCAGGCCTGGGAAATCCTGGTCAAGAATCACGGAGCGAAGGCTGAAGAGACGCTTCTGGAACGTCTGCGCATTCAGATCAACCAACGCGGCACCCTCGACGTGCTGCGCCACGGCATCGAACTGCTTGGCTTGAAGAAACCGCTTCTGTTGGCACAGTTCAAACCTGCCTTGGCGATCAATGCCGACATCATGACCCGGTATCAGGCGAACAGGCTCCGGGTGGTGCGGCAGGTGAAATATTCGCTGAACAATGAGAACTGCCTCGACCTCGTGCTGTTCCTGAATGGCGTGCCGGTGGCGACGGCGGAGTTGAAGACGGATTTCACCCAGAGCGTCGGTGATGCCATCGACCAGTATCGGTTCGACCGGCATCCCCACCCGAAAGGGCAGCCTGCGGAACCGCTCCTGTCATTCCCGAACGGGGCACTGGTGCATTTCGCCGTGAGCAACAGCGAAGTCCACATGGTGACGAGGCTGGAAGGCCCGGCAACAACCTTCTTGCCCTTCAACCAGGGCGATGACGGCGGCGCCGGCAATCCCGTGAATCCAGCCGGCGGCCATCGCACCGCCTATTTGTGGGAACAGGTCTGGGCGCGGGAGAGTTGGCTGGAGATCCTCGGTCGCTACATCATCGCCCAGCGGAACAAGAAGAAGCAGATCGAGAAGATCATCTTCCCCCGGTATCACCAGCTCGACGTGACGAGGAAACTCCAGGCCGCCGTCCTCAAGGACGGGGCCGGTGCCAAGTATCTGATCCAGCACTCGGCGGGATCGGGCAAGACGAACTCGATCGCCTGGTCGGCGCACTTCCTGGCCGAACTGCACGATTCCGAGCACAAGAAGGTCTTTGACACCGTGCTCGTGGTATCCGACCGCAACGTGATCGACACCCAGCTTCAGGAGGCGCTGTTCGACTTCCAGCGCACGACCGGCGTGGTGGCGACGATCACGAACAAAGACGGCAGCAAGAGCAGCAAACTCGCGGAAGCCCTTTCCGGTGACAAGAAGATCGTGGTCTGCACGATCCAGACCTTCCCCTTCGCCATCGAAGCCGTTCGAAAGCTGGCCGCCACCCAGAACAAGCGCTTCGCCGTCATCGCCGACGAGGCGCACAGTTCCCAGAGCGGCGAGGCGGCGGCGAAACTGAAGGCGGTGCTTTCCCCTGAAGAGATTGCTGAACTGGACGACGGCGGGGAAGTGAGCACGGAAGACCTGCTTGCCGCGCAGATGACGGCACGGGCGGACGACCGGGGAATCACCTTCGTGGCTTTCACGGCGACGCCCAAGGCGAAGACGATGGAGTTGTTCGGCACCCGGCCTGATCCGACGCAGCCGGCAGGGCCGAGGAATCTTCCGGCGCCGTTCCATGTCTATTCCATGCGGCAGGCTATAGAAGAGGGATTTATCCTCGATGTTCTGCAGAACTACACGACCTACAAGCTGGCTTTCAAGCTGGCGCACGAGGGCAAGGACTACGACGAGAAGACCGTCGAGCGCAGCACGGCGCTGAAGAGCATCATGGGCTGGGTGAAGCTGCATCCCTACAACATCGCGCAGAAGGTGCAGGTCGTCGTCGAGCACTTCCGCGAATACGTGGCGCCTCTGCTGAACGGGAAAGCCAAGGGAATGGTGGTCGTCGGCAGCCGCGTCGAGGCCGTGCGCTGGAAGCTGGCGATCGAGAAATATATCAAGGACGCCGGTTACCAGATCGGAACCGTGGTCGCCTTCTCGGGTGAGGTGAACGACAAGGAAACCGGCCCGGATGGGTTCACGGAGAACAGTCACATCCTCAACCCGAACCTGCGAGGCCGCGACATACGCGAGGCGTTCAAGGGTGACGAGTATCGGATCCTTCTCGTGGCGAACAAGTTCCAGACGGGCTTCGATCAGCCGTTGCTCTGCGGCATGTATGTGGACAAGAGGCTGGCCGGGATTCAGGCCGTGCAGACGCTTTCCCGGCTGAACCGCGCTCACCCCGGCAAGGACACCACCTACGTCCTGGACTTCGTGAACGAAGCCGAGGATGTTCTCACCGCCTTCAAGATGTATCACACCACCGCCGAACTCGCCGACGCCACCGACCCGAACCTCGTTTTCGACCTGCGGTCCAAGCTGGATGCCGCCGGCCATTACGACGACTTCGAGGTGGACCGGGTCGTGGAAGCCGAGCTGAAGGGGGCCAAGCAGAGCGAACTCGTGGCGGCGATCATGCCTGTGGCAGACCGGCTGATGAAGCGTTACAAGGCCGCGCAGAACGCTCTGAACATCGCGAAGGCAATCTCGGATGACAAGGGCGAGCAGGCGGCCAAGGACGAGATGAACGCCCTGGGCCTTTTCAAGAACGATATGGGGTCATATATTCGACTCTACACATTCCTGTCGCAGATATTCGATTACGGCAACACGGCACTGGAGAAGCGTTCGATCTTCTTCCGACGCCTGAAGCCTCTGTTGGAATTCGGGCGCGAGCGCGAGGGGATCGACCTCTCGAAGGTGATGATGACCCATCATCATCTGAAGAAGATCGCCCAGCCCGACATGATTCTCGGCAAGGGCGAAAAGCCTGTGCTGTATCCGGTCACCGAGCTTGGGAGCGGGAAGGTCCAGGAGAAGGAGCGGGCGTATCTGGCCGAGATCATCGAGAAGGTGAACGACCTGTTCGAGGGCGAGCTGACGGACCAGGACAAGCTCGTTTACGTGAACAACGTCATCAAGGGCAAGCTGATGGAGTCGGAGATCCTGCGCCAGCAGGCCGCGAACAACACCAAGGAGCAGTTCGCGAACTCCCCCGACCTGAAGACCGAGCTGATGAACGCCATCATGGCCGCCCTGGACGCGCACAACCTCATGAGCACCCAGGCCCTGAACTCGCCGAGAATCCAGAACGGCATGAAGGACATCCTGCTCAACCACGCAAGACTCTGGGAAAGCCTGCGAGAATCGAAGGACACCAGTCAGGAAGAGCAATAACAGTGTGTCAGGCGAGAAGCGCCCCGGAAGGCATAGCCGACCGGGGCGTTCTGCTCTACGAGGTTTTTATTGCCCCCGCTCTCGGTTAGTCCGAAGTGACAGTCTGCTTTCCCGGGTGGTTGAACCTATTCAAGGCGCTCAAGCAAAAACGATAACTTGCTCAGCCCAAAAACATGAGCGCCTTGAGCAAGTTGAGCATCTTACCGATCACGCCACATTACCGGCCCGGATGTTGCCGCTTTTCAGGCCGTCGAGATAGTCGGCCCATTCCTGCATCATCACCCGGCGTTCGTCGATGAACTGGGTTCGGTCGTAGGCCGTCCCGTTCACGTCGGGAACCTTGTGCGAAAGCTGCCGCTCGATCGGCGCCTTTGAGAATTTCAGAATCTCTTGAAGCATCGTTGCCGCCGTCGCGCGGGACCCATGGGGCGTGAAACTATCACTCGATACGCCGCACGCCCGGAAAGCCAGTCGAACGGTATCAGTGCTGATATGCTTTTCGGGATTAGCCGCCTGAGCAAAAACGAAGCGCCCTTCGCCGGTCATCTTCTTAAGCTCTCGAAGAATATCCACCGCCTGGTGAGCAAGCGGCACCTTGTGCGGAACATCTTTCTTCGTCACCTGAAATGACCACTCGGCACGGGCGAAGTTTATGTCTTTCCATTCCGCCGATACCAGTTCACCAGGCCGTTGGAAGAGATACAGCACGAGTCGCATAGCACAGCGAACATTAAAGCCGCTGATGGATGAATCCATCGCTCGAAGCAATTCCGCCAAAACGTCGGGGTCTAGCACGGCAGCCCTGTTCCTTGCCTTCGGCTTAGGCTTGAGCAACCCCTGTATATCGAAGGCCGGGTTTCGTTCGGCCCTGCCAGCGCCGATCGCATACTTGAAAACTTCCTTGCACATCCCCATAACGAAATGAGCAGTAGGGATTGTCAGCCGTTGCACCCGCCGGCCAACATCCAACAGTTCCGGCGGCGTGATGGCCGTTACCGGACGGTCACCAAGAGACGGAAAAACAACCCTTGTGAAATTCGACATGATGCGGTTTGCGTGCTTTCGGGACCACCCGGACCGCTTCGCCTCGAACCATTCGAGCGCGACGGCCTTGAAAGTGTTAGCGCCCATATTCGCAGCTCTTAGCGCCTGCCTTGCCACCCCCGGGTCCACCCCGGCGGCAAGATGCCCCCTCGCCACCGTTCTTTCTTGGCGCGCCTTTTCTAAGGACACAGCCGGATATTCCCCGAAGGAAATCAGGTGTGGCTTCCCGCCGAAACGATACTTGAAGCGCCATCCCTTCGCGCCGTTCTTTTTCACCAAGAAATACAGCCCGCCACCATCGAACAATGGTATGTCCTTCGGCCCTGGCTTGACGGCTCGAAGTTGGGCATCACAAAGAGGGATTACTCGTTTCATGTCCGCACCCCCGCATTTTTTTGTAATGGGTATACCCACCAGTATACCCAAGATTCTGGATGTTTATGAATATAAAATACGAAATCGGACAAAAAAGCGCAAGAGGCAGCGACTGCTAAAAAAGACAAAACCCGCTTCAACAGCGGGTGTTTGTGTTTTATCGGTTTATCTTGGACAGATTTTGAATTGTTTGTGAATTACGTCATCGGAAGAATGTCGTCACTCCGAAGACAACTCTATAGTTATAGCCATACCGCTGGTCGTTCGTCACGGCGACAGGCACGCCGACCTCGAACGCGAAGTTCTCGGTGGGCGTATACCGCAGGCCGGGGGTCACGTCGATCTTCAGGCCTTCCGCGCCCCAGTCCTGGCCGTTCACTTCGGCCATGACGGTAACGTTGTTGGTGTGCGGGTATTCGAGGCCGATATTATAGTAAAAGATATCAGCAAGTCCGTCTGGATAGAATTGGGTGTTCGGGTCGCCGGTCATCACGTAGCCGAGATTCAGGTGGGCGATGACGCGCTCGAAGTTCTTGCTGAAAGCCGTGTAGACCTCGAAGTCGGTCTTGCCGGTTCCCAACCCCTTGGCGTCGCTGCCGGTGGGGAACTTGAAGGCGAGGCCGAACGCGCCGCGCGTTTGATACTGGGGATTATCGAACACGCGATATTTGAACGCGAGCTTCGAGTCGCCGCTTCCGGATTCGCGGAAATCTTTCGCCCAGAGGATGCGGGACTTGATCGTGTAGTTGAGGATCGGCATCGAGAACGCGAACTCGAGGTCGTTCGTGACCGAATAGTTGAAGAACAGCGGAATCTCGAGCAAATCGCCGCTCTCGCCGCTCGCCAGGACACGGTCATAGACGCGGTCGAGGGTGAACCAGCTTGAATGGAAGCCCATCTTGAACGAGCCTTCCTTGCTGACGTCGGCCGACGTGGTCGTGAACAGGCCGGTCAGGCCCATCATGTTGCAGGCCAGCACGCGGGTCACGGCTTCGCCCAGAGGGGCGGTCATCATCGCGTCGCGACTGACGGGCGGCAGGGTCGTCCGGGACGGCTCGGGCAGGCTGGACACGGGAGGCAGCTTCAGAGGCTCCTGGGAGTAGATCTCCTGGTCGGTCGAGCGAAGCGGCGCCGGCTGATTCGCATAGGGGGCCGGAACCGGCATGACCGGCGACGGGGCCGGGGTGATCATCGTATCGGAACTGCTCGAAACGATCGGAGCCGAAGAACGTTTCTTCGACTTTGTCTTTTTCGCCTTCTTCTTCACACTGCTCTTCGCTGGAGCCGGCGTGATGGAACTTCCCCCGGTGTCGAAGCCTCCGGAAGAGGAAGAGAGGGCGGACGCGCTCACGGGCGGCAGAGCCGCACCGCCGGCGTCAGCCGACGACGGAACGGAAGTCGTAATCGCCGGCAGGGAGCCTGCCTGGCCCATGGCGGGGCTGGCATCGGCGACGCGCCGGTATGGGGTGACCGGTTGTCGCCTGACGCTGGAGATGAAGGAACTACTGAACCCCGACTGCTTCAGCTGGTTCTGGACCTCGGGCTGCAGGTATTCCTGGGCGCCCGCGGGCAGAGCCAGCAGAGTTGCAGCCAGGGCCAATATCGCGGTGTTTCTGCTCATGCCTCGCTCCTTGCTGTCCGGTTCGCCGGACACACTGAGTCACCTCGGCCTCATCGGCACGATGCATGAATTTCTTAACGCTCTTTTTTTTCAGGCCGGGGAATGATATTCGCGGGCGAGCATCATTGATTCCGGAGGCATGATCATGCCTCCGGCCTGTCGTCTTCAGGGTTCAAGCGTCCTGGCGGTGGTACCAGAACCAGCTGGTCGCTCTGAACCTGGGCGCGAACGGGCACAGGATGAAGGTGAGCAGAACGAGAAGCATTCTCGGAAGGCTCTCCATCTTGCGGCCGGATGTTTCGATTTTCGGAGAGGAGATGATCCGGAAAGGCCTCCGATGCTGTTTGCCCCAGCGAACGAGCCGTCGAGAAAACCAGATTTCCTCGCTGGCGTACACTTTTTCCGAAAAACCGCCGGTATCGGCGAAGGCATCGGCGCGGCAGAAGATGAAGCAGCCTGCCGCAAGCGAGAAACTGCGGGAAATCGCCGCCCACAGATCGAGAAGTTTCCTGTAGAAGAGGTTCATCGGCCTGTCGAACGTGACCATGGCGCCGCCGCCGCTCCAGCCCTCCTCGTGCATGGCGCCGACGGCGGCGGCGAGCAGAGGCCCGCTCACGAACGTGTCGGCGTCGATGAAGAGCAGATACCGGCCGCGGGCAGCCCGGGCCCCGGCGTTCCTCGCTCGCGAAATCTGGTTGACGGGCTCGAAGACGACGCGTGCGCCGTGCTCACGCGCAACATCGGAAGTCCTGTCGCGGGAGTTGTTGTCGACGACGATGACCTCGCCGGCCCACGGCGTCCCGGCCATGGCCGCGTTCACCGCCGCCAGACAGGCCGGCAGCAGCTTTTCCTCGTTGTAGGCCGGGACGATGACCGAATACAGAGGAGTCAGAACTTCTTGATCCTGCATGCTCCCATCGTATCATCCCGCCCTGCCGCATGATACATTGTCCGTAAAAATCGCCACTTTTCCAGAGAGGAAAGGGAAAGGTCGCCCGCCATGGCGTCATATATCACAAGAAATACTTCATCCATGATCATTCGTGAGGCCGGGCCTGCCGACCTCGACACGATCGTGGATTTCAACATTCATATCGCCCGGGAAACGGAGGACAAGGCTCTCGACCGGGCGACCGTGGCGAAGGGCGTGGAAACTCTGCTCCGAGAGCCTGTTCGAGGCCGGTTCTGGATCGCCGAGGCCAACGATCGGCCCGTCGGGCAGATCATGATCACCTTCGAGTGGAGCGACTGGATGGCTGCGGATTTCTGGTGGATCCAGAGCGTTTACGTAGCTCCGGAGTCTCGTCGCAAGGGCGTCTATCGCGCCCTTCATGCGCACGTCGAGGAGGAAGCGAAACGGGGAGGCGCCTGCGGGTTGCGACTCTACGTCGAGCGCGACAACGACCGCGCGAAGAAAGCCTATGAAGCTCTCGGTATGCGCCACAGCCGGTATGACTTGTTCGAAACGAGCTTCACCTGATATATGCAGGATGAAATCCACCGTTCACCCTGAGCTTGTCGGAGGGTGAAGAATGGCGGAATGGACTTTTGATATATTTGTCAATATATTAACAATCTGGCCTTTGCATTCAAGGATGATCGAATGAACGAACGTTTCATGCGCCGTGGTCCGGCTCGCAACAGACGAATCTCACTGGGTTTGCTGGCGTTCTTCTTGACCTTCCTCTGCCCAGCGATTTCCCCTCCCCTCCCGCTTCCCGGGCAACAGCGTCTACCTGCAGGGCCTCGGCCTGCTGCCGCAAGGCATGATCACCGACACGCATTTCAGCATCCGCGGGCGTCTCGGCCGCCTCGTCGCCGGCCTCCGCGACACCGGGATGCGCTGGGGGATCGGCGTCGACGAGAACACCGCCCTCTTCCTGCACAGCGGCCAGGGCACTGTGCGCGGGGAACACGGCGTCTTCATCGTCGACACCGCTTCGGCAACCTTTTCCCCCGTCGGCGAGCCGTTCCGGGCACGCGATGTCCGCGTTTCCCTGCTCACCTCAGGTGACTCCTGGAACCCGGCCGACGGAGCCATCGTGTCGAGCAAACCCCGGGTTGCACCAACCAGGGAAACGGTCGCCGCTTCCGACGACATCTTCTCCGCAAAGCGAACGTCTGATGATGAGCGAGCGAATCCCTATGCGACCACGATCGTCATGCGCGAGCTGATCAACAGCCGCGCGACGTCCGTCGACGCGCGGGCGCACCCGGCCGGTTCGTTCGTTTTCGTGAGGTTCCGCAAGACCAACGAGACGTGGGGCGGCTGGGCGTCCCCCTCGTCCTTCACCGTCGTCTCGATGCACATGGACATCGACCGAAAGCTATTCTATAGGTTAGGATATTTTTTTGGAATACCCGGAAAGAAACGGTCGCGGAGCAAGAACGAGACGTTCACGAGGCCGATGCGGGCAGGCACTTCGACGAGGGGGCCGATGACGGCCGCGAAGGCGGCGCCTTGGTTGATCGCGGGGTGCCGGTGGAATATTTCAGCGCCATGCCGAGAGCCCGCCAAGTATAGTGTATTTTACAGAATACTATTCATTTCTCACGCGGCGGGTGTTGCCGTTTTCTCCCTTGCGAGCGGCCCCGTTCGGACATGAATGCATCGATGCCGGCCAGCAACTCTGTCACCTGGGAAGGGGTCATCCATGGATTTTCACAATGCGCGCGAATTTCCCGTGCGTCAAGACCCAGCCGGCGGCACTCGGAAACGGCGACCGCATAGCCTTCGATCTCGGTAAACCGCCGATGATAGGGAACGGTCTCGTCCCAGACGTCACGCCCCTCCATCACCTGCCGAATATGCACCGCCTCATGAAGCAGGTCGAGATACAGATCGAGATCGCTTCCGGAGGTGTAATGCCCGAGCGTGAGGACGATGCAGGGAACCTTCTCGTCGATCCAGCAGTAGCCGTCTTCCGCCACGAGGTTCACTCTCGTGCGTTCCAGGACAGTCGCGCCGGGAATCCGATCCGTGCCGATCAATTCCAGGGCCAGGCTGTCCAGCGCTCCCGGCAGAATGGACAGGAAGGGATGGAGTCCTTGCCTCAGCCCGCGAATCGGAAGTGGAAACCCGTTCATCGTTCCTTCAAACCGGCTTTCGTGCGATGATCGCGACGCTTGTCACATAATCCGTGAGCGCCGAACCGGCGGGCAGGGCGGCAAGAACGTCGCGGAACAGCGGATCGTTGCCGTCCGTCATCGCGGAAATCGCCTCGGGCTTTCGAACGATCTCGACGGTCTCGAGGCCGGCCTCGCGTATCATCCGCTCGGTTTCGCGAATCTCGACGGCGCCGGCGACACAGCCGACGAGAGCGGCGATGGAGTTCGCGAGGGCTTCGGGAAGCGGCTGAACGAGGGCGATGTCGGATATCGCGGCGCGCCCCCCCCGGCGGAGGACACGTGCGATGTCACGCCACACCTGCGGCTTGTCGGGAGAAAGGTTCAGCACGCAATTGGAGATCACGACGTCGACCGACGCATCGGCCACGGGCAGGTGCTCGATCTCACCGAGCCGGAACTCGACGTTCGAGAAGCCCGTGTTTTTCGTATATGATGCGATATTTTTTCTGGCCTTCGCGAGCATCTCCGGAGTCATGTCGATACCGATGGCCCGGCCTTTCTCCCCCACCCTGCGGCCCGCGACGAACACGTCGAAGCCGCCGCCGCTTCCGAGGTCGAGAACCGTCTCGTCCGCCTTCAGCGCGGCGATCACGGCGGGGTTTCCGCAGGAGAGGCCCATGTTGGCGCCTTCGGGCAGAACCGCCAGCTCGGCCTCGTCGTATCCGAGATCCCGCGCCAGTTTCTCGGGGGCGGCGGAACCGCAGCAACCGCCTCCGGAGGAGGAGGATGCCGTTCCGCAGCAGGAGCCGGAAAGTCCGAGGGCGACCTTCGCGTAGCCAGATCTCACGCGTTCACGGATGATTTCAGGATCGTCGATCTTCACGATTTTTCCCATGTTGCCTCCCCGGGCGGGTTTGAAACCCGCCCCTACAGAAGATGAACCGAATTGGCGGCCGGGGATGGATCAGCCCCGGAGGAAATACAGGCCGACGCCGATGATCAGCACGCCGGCGACCCGCTTGAAGGCGGCGATGGCCCGGTTCATGCCCCGCGAATCGGCGAGAGCCTGGACGGAGCCGACCGAGACGCCGGCCACGAGAATCAGCATCGAATGGCCGATGCCGTAGAGAAACAGCAGTGTTCCGGCTTTCGCGACGCCGATCTCGGGGATCAGGCTCATCAGCATCAGCAGGACCGGTCCCGAGCAGGGCATCGAGACGAGGCCGAACATGAAGCCGAGCAGAAGGATGCCGATGTACCCGCCCCACCGGAGCGTCGGGGTCACCGTCACGCCGGGCATCTGAATGTCGAACAGGAGGTGCGCCCCGAGCAGGGAGCAGACGGCCGCGATCACGTATTTCCAGGCCCAGCCCGAGAGATACGGCGCGACGGCCGCCGACACCGAGAAGAGCACGGCGAGTTCGAGCGAGAAGCCGATCACGAAAAGCATGCTGAACAGCGCGGCCCGCTTCCAGGGGCTGTTTCCCTCGGCCGCCGCGTAGCCGCCGACGACGCCGATCATCAGGGGAACGGTGGCGAGCACGCAGGGATTGAGGGCCGTCAGCAGGCCACCGCCGAACGCGGCAGCCGGGGCCAGCCAGCCGGCACCCGCAATGGCTGCGGCGAACTGCTGTTCGAGCATGGCGACATCGATCATGGGGCTTTCACCGTCAGTTTCACGCCAAGCGCCTCGAACTGGCGATCGATCTCTTCGCGGGGCAGAAAGCCCTCGTGGCGCATCACTTCCTTGCCCTGGGCATCGTAGAAGATCTGGGTCGGAATCATGCGGATGCCATACTGCGCGCCGGCATCGCGGTTCTCCCAGACGTCGATGAACTCGACTTCGGCAACGCCCGCGTAATCGGCCTTCGCCTTTTCGAGGATCGGCGCCATCTCCTTGCAGGCGTTGCACTTGCCGGCGCCGAGATCGACCAGTTTCGGCCGGGGCCCGATCGCCTGGAGCGACGATGAGGCCGCTCCATCCGATGCAGGTATGGTTCCGGTTGCGGCCGGCCCGGAAGCAGTCGATGCCTGCAGAACAGTCTCCGGAGTGGCAACTGTCGCGGCAGTATTCGTCGCCGTGTCTTTTCCGACTGCCAGCGAAGCCTCTTCCGCGGTGACGGGTGTGATCATGCTGCCGCAGGTGCAGTTCCCCGCGTCGAACAGATGCGCGACACACAACGTCGCCGCACAAAATACTATCGTCTTAACTATCGAAGTGACTTGCATTCGCACCCTCCATCAGAAATCGCGAAACAACTCATTTCGCCTTTTCCAGAAGAGGCTTGATCGCCGCCGACTCGGGAACCTTGCCGGTCAGCAGTACCTTGCCATCGACGGCCAGAGCCGGAGTCATCATGACGCCGAATTTCATGATCTCGTTCAGGTCCGTGACCTTGACGAGCTCATAGGCGAGGTTCAACTCCTTGGCAGCCGCATCGGCGTTTTCGGCGAGTTTCTTGCATTTGGGGCATCCGGTTCCGAGGATCTGGATTTTCATATTTCCTCCTGTATATTTAAAGCAGGCGAGTTTGCCCGAGCCCACGGGCTCAAACGAGTTTTCCGTAGATGACGCCGGCTGTCGCTGAAAAGGCGATCACCAGCAGGACGAAGACGAACGTTTTTTTGAATCCCATGACGCCATTGATGACAAGCATGCTTGGCAGACTCAGCGCCGGCCCGGCGAGCAGGAGGGCCAGGGCAGGGCCGTTTCCCATCCCGCTTCCCATGAGGCCCTGCAGGATGGGCACCTCGGTCAGCGTGGCGAAATACATGAAGGCGCCGAAGACTGCGGCGAAGAGGTTCGCCCCGATCGAGTTGCCGCCGACGGCGGCGGTCACCCAGGCATTGGGGATGAGGCCCTCGTTTCCCGGGCGGCCGAGAAGGAGGCCGGCGACGAGCACCCCGCCTATCAGCAGGGGGAAGATCAGGACGGCGTTTTCCCAGGAGGCGTTGAACCACTCGGCTCCGTCGCCCTTGTGCGTGCTCGTGAAGACCGACAGCAGGGTCACGCCGGTCACGAACGGCACCATCGGCTCCCCGGGAACGGTGATGGCTGCGACAGCGACTCCGGCGGCGGTGACGAGCAGTTTCCAGGCCTCGATGCCAAACCAGGCCGACAAAGCGAAGCCCAGCAGTCCCGCGAATCCGGATGCGACGGGCCACTTCGCCTGCCAGATCGCGTGCCAGAGGCCGGTTTCATCGACCGGCTTCGCGAAGTTCGCGAAGACGAGGATTCCGACAAGCGAGGCGAAGAAGAGCATCTGCTGGAAAAGCGTGCGGCCGCCGTCCTCTTCGACCATCACCGGCGCGGTCTCGAGCTTCAGGCGTTCCTCCTCGCGGAAAATCCAGGCCATGATGAGACCGATCACGATGCTCATGATCACGGCCGCAACGGCGCGGGCCACCCCGAGGTTGAAGCCGAGGATGCGGGCGGTGAGGATGATCGCCAGCACATTGATGGCGGGGCCGGAGTACAGGAACGTCACGGCCGGGCCAAGGCCGGCTCCCATGCGATAGATGCCGTTGAACAGCGGCAGGATCGTGCAGGAGCAGACCGCCAGGATCGTGCCCGAGACCGATGCGACGGTATAGGCAAGCAGGCGATTGGCGCCCGGCCCGAGGTATTTCATGACCGAGGCCTGGCTGACGAAAACAGTTATAGCTCCAGCGATAAAAAAAGCCGGGATGAGGCACAGCACGACATGCTCGCGCGCATACCATTTCAGGAGATGCAGGGACTCCATGACGGCGTTGTCGAAGCGCGGCGTGCCGACCGGCAGATAGTAACAGCCCAGGAAGGCGGCGATCATCGCGACGAGAGTTTTCCAGTTGTCTTTCCAGTTCATGTTCGGCCTTTCACAGGTTCTGGCATGTCAAAAAACACAGCGCACCACAGAGTCACGGAGACACAGAGGACGAAATACTATTCTTTTCACTATTATGAAAACATCTTCAATCCCTGTGCCTCTGTGTCTGATGGAAGTTCGATGGCGAATGACTGGAACGTCATCGTTTCGGCGCAGCACGGCGGCTCGGGTGTGCCGGCGCGGGGGGTTCGCGATACGCCTGGAGATTGCACATGCTGTTCAGCATCTCGGCCGATGCCCCGTCGGCGAGGTCGGAGTGTTCGAGAGGCACGTTGCCGAGGCAGGAGATGAACTCGATGATGCAGGGGGCGCGGAGCCGGTAAAACACCTGGAGGCCGCGCTTGTCATCTTCGACGATGCCGGCGTTGCGAAGCTGGCTGAGATGCCGCGAAACCGTCGAAACATCGCAGCAGACCTGGTCGGTCAGCTCACAGACGCACTTCTCGCCCTTCGCCAGCTCCATGACCAGATACAGCCGCACCGGGTGCGCGAGGGCTTTCAGAACCTGGACGGGCCGTCTCAGCTTCCGTGTATCGCAACAGCTCTTGTCTTTCATGTTTTCCAAAATACGCAAATACTCGTGATTTGTCAATCTGCGAATTTGAAGAGGGCCTCCTGGGAGTGCGTGCTGGGCGGGTTTGAAACCCACCCTTACAATAAATGCGGCGGCGATGCAGGAACAATGACACGTTCCAGGAAAACGGTCCGGAATCGGAAGGCGTATCTGTTGTTCAGGGCTATGATGAAAGACTCAGGGCGTTCCGGAGTCAGCAGGGGTGCAGGCGAAGGTGATCGTGCCGTCGGCGATGTCGAGGTGGGCGGTGCCGCCGTTTTTCAGGTCACCGAACAGGATGCGGTCGGCCAGTTCGTCCTTGATCTCGCGCTGGATGACGCGGCCGAGGGGGCGGGCGCCGAAGCGCGGGTCGTGGCCCTTCACGGCGAGGTGGTCGCGGAGGGCGTCGGAGATCACCAGGGTCACCTTCTTCTCGGCCAGCTGGCGGTTCAGCTCGCCGATCAGTTTGTCGACGATGCGCCGCATGACGTCGCGGTTGAGGGCGTTGAAATGGATGATGGCGTCGAGCCGGTTCCGGAACTCGGGGCTGAACGCCTTCTCGACGGCCTCGCGGCCGCGCCACTGGACGTGGCCGCTCTGGTCGCCGAAGCCGATCGCGCCCTTGCTCATCTCGCGGGCGCCCGCGTTCGAGGTCATCACGAGGATGACGTGCCGGAAATCGGCCTTGCGCCCCGTGTTGTCGGTGAGCGTCGCGTCATCCATCACCTGCAATAAGATACCGTATATATCCTGGTGCGCCTTCTCGATCTCGTCGAGGAGCAGGACGCAGTTCGGCTGTTTGCGGATCGCGTCGGTGAGCTGGCCGCCCTGCTCGAAACCGACGTAGCCGGGAGGCGCACCGATCAGCCTGGACACGGCATGTTTTTCCATATATTCACTCATATCGAACCGCAGGAACGAGACGCCGAGCGCCTGCGCCATCTGGCGCGAGACCTCGGTCTTGCCGACGCCCGTCGGCCCGGCGAACAGGAAACAGCCCACCGGCCTCCGCTCGCCGCCCAGCCCGGCGCGCGAGCGCTTGATGCATGTCACGAGAGCCTTGATGGCCTCGTCCTGGCCGAAGATGACGCCCCGAAGCACGTCGTCGAGTGCCTTGAGCCGGTCGGCATCCGACGTCGAGACGCGAGCCGCGGGAATGCGCGCCATGCGGGAAACGGCTTTCTCGATGTCCCGCACGCAGACGGTCTTTCGTTTCTCGTATTTCGGCGACAACTTGTGCAAGGCGGCCGCCTCGTCGATCAGGTCGATCGCCTTGTCGGGAAGGAACTTCTCGGTGAGATGCCGCGCCGCCAGATCGACCGCGGCCTTCAGGGCCGCATTCGTGTAGGTCACTCCATGGAACGTCTCGTACGAAGACCGAAGCCCGTGCAGCACGCGCAGCGCTTCGGCCTTCGTCGGCTCGGCGAGGTCGATTTTCTGGAACCGGCGCGCGAAGGCGCGGTCCTTTTCGAAATGGTTCTTGAACTCCTCGTAGGTGCTCGTGCCGATGCACCGCACACGGCCGCTGTTCAGCAGGGGCTTGAGCAGGTTCGCCGCGTCCATCGAGCCGCCGCTCACCGAACCGGCCCCGACGATCGTGTGAATCTCGTCGACGAACAGGATGACCTTCTCCTGCTTCTCGAGCGCCTTGATGACGGATTTCAGGCGCGCCTCGAAATCGCCGCGATACCGCGTTCCCGCCAGCAGGGCGCCCATATCGAGGGCGAAGACGCGGAACCCGGCCAGCGTCGGCGGGACCTTCTCCTCCTGGATCATCCGGGCCAGGCCCTCGACGATCGCCGTCTTGCCCACGCCGGGCTCGCCGACGAACACGACGTTGTTTTTCCGCCGGCGCGCGAGCACCGTGATGGCACGCTGAAGTTCGGAATGCCTGCCGACCAGCGGGTCGATCTGGCCGGCGGCGGCCTTCTCGTTCAGGCACTGGGCGAACTGGCCCAGGGGGTCCTTCACCGGTTTTTCGCCGGCTTCTTCGCCTCCCGCGGGCATCTCGCCGTCGGGCAGGGCATCTTCGCCGTTTTCCGTTCCCCCGTGGTTCACCGGCTCGTCATACTCGTCGATCTTGGATACGCCGTGCGATATATATTCAAGTATATCCAGACGCGAGATCTCTTCGACCGCCAGAATCTTCACGGCATGGGAATCCGGCTCCTGAAGAATTGCGGCGAGAATATCGCCCGCGTCGGCTTCTTCCTTCTCGGCGGCCTGGACGTGCAGGAGGGCGCGCTGGATGACCCGCTCGAAGCCCACGCTCGGCTGGGGATCGAGGTCGGAGTCGTCAGGCAGTTTCGGCATCTTGTCGACGTCGACGAAGAAATCCTCGAGCGATTTCTTCATGCGGTCGATGTTCCCGCCGCACGCGCGCAGGATTTCCCGTCCGAGGCCATCGAACAGGCAGCCATAGAGAATATGCTCCGGAGTCAGGTACTCGTCGCGCCGGTCGCTCGCTTCCCGGATGACGGAATGAAGCGTAATTTCGAGGTCTCGCTGGATCTTCGGCATGTCAGACTTTCTCCATCGCGCACTGGAGGGGGAATCCCCTCTCGCGGGCCATCACTTTCACGGTCTCGACCTTGGTTTCGGCGATATCGCGCACATACACCCCGGCGAGGCCTCTTCCGTTACGATGCACGTGAAGCATGATCTGCGTGGCATCCATGGTCGCCTTGTGGAACACCTTCTGGAGCACTTCGATGACGAACTCCATCGTCGTGTAATCGTCGTTCAGCAGGAACACCCGGAACATCGGAGGCTCATCGACCTTGTGCCTCGTCTTTTCGAGCAGTTCCTGATCGGGACGAGCATTCGTTCCCGCCATACCTCTCCGCTCCTTTACGCCCCGGCGCCGTCGGCCTGCGACGACTCCTCAATCAGTTTCTGCAGTTCTTCCCAGCGCTCCATGCGTTTCCCGATCTCATCGCCGACCTCGGTGTGATGCCGTGACAGGTCGACGATCCCCTCCCGGCCGAGTTCGGCGGGCGGGTCGGCAAGACGGGCCTCGAGTTCCCTCTGGCGGGTCTCGAGGGCGTTGATCGCGTCTTCGACCTCGCGCAGTTCGCGCTCCCACCGCTGCCGTTGGTTGCTCTGGCGTTTCCGCTCTTTCCAGGCGTCGCGGGCGTCGTCCCGGTCGGAGTCGCGCCCGGCACCGGGCTCGGCCATCGCGGCATCGGCGGCAGGCGCCTCAGCCATGCGGTGCGACATCGCCCAGAGATACTGGCTGTAGTTGCCCTCGTAGACGAAGGCCTTGCCGTCGCGGATCGCGAGGATGCGCGTCGCGAGGCAGTCGAGGAAAAACCGGTCGTGCGAAACGATGATGAGCGTGCCGGGAAAGGCGTCGAGCGCTTCCAGCAATGCCTCGCGGCTCGAGATGTCGAGGTGATTGGTCGGCTCGTCGAGCATCAGCAGGTTATGCGGTCGCAGAATCAGTCGGGCAAGGCCCAGCCGGCTCTTTTCGCCGCCGGAGAGAACCCGCACGGGCTTCTCGACGTCGTCTCCCGAAAACAGGAATACGCCGAGCAGGCTTCGGAGCTGCGGAACCATGTCGAACGGGGCATCGCGGAGCATGCGGTTCCAGATCGTCTCTTCGGGTTCGAAGCTGATCTCCTCGTCCTGCGCGAAGTAGCCGAACCGGACCTTGTAGCCCCACTCGACGCGGCCCTGGTGTGCGGCGTCCTGGCCTGCCAGGATGCGCATCAGCGTCGTCTTGCCGGCTCCGTTCTCGCCGATGATCGCGAGCCGGTCGCCGCGCCTGATGGTGAAGTCGAGCCCCTCGAGCACCACGTGGTCGCCATATCTTCGGCCGATCTTCTCGGCCTTCGCGACGAGTTCCCCGCTTTCGGGACACGGCGGGAAGTCGAAATCGAGTTTTGGGGCCGCACGCGCCTGGTCGATGCGATCGATCTTCTCGAGCTGCTTGATGCGGCTCTGCACCTGCGAGGCTTTCGAGGCCTTGTAGCGGAACCGTTCGATGAAGTCCTGCACCCGCTTCCGCTCGCGGTCCTGGCGGCCCTGGGCGGCGGCGGCCTCGCGGGCCCACTGTTCGCGGGCCTCGAGGAAGTCGGTGTAGTTTCCCCGCCAGGTGCGGGCGCCTTCGGGCATCAGCGCGACGACCGAGTTGGCGAGCTTGTCGAGGAAGTAGCGGTCGTGGGAGACCATCAAAATGCCGCCCGGATACGAGGCCAGGTAATCCTCGAGGAAGGCGATCGACGCGATGTCGAGATAGTTCGTCGGCTCGTCGAGCAGCAGGTAATCGGGCTCGCTCAGGAGCAGACGCGCGAAGTAGGCGCGCATCTGCCAGCCGCCGGAAAACGTCTTCAGCGGGTCATGAAACCGGCCTTCGGGAAAGCCGAGGCCCTTGAGAATCCTGATCGTGCGGGCCTGCCAGGTGTATCCGCCGGCGCGGTCGAAACGGGCCAGCAGACTGTGATGCCGGTCATGTACCGTTGGCGATATATCACCCGCCGAGATCCGCTCCTCGACGACGGCAATCTCATCGCGGATCTGCTGGAGGCCGGAAAACGCCTGTGCGGCGAGCGTCCAGAGCGTCGCGTCGACGCCCGTCTCGCCCCATTCGGGGTCGTTTTCGAGAAAGATCTCCTGCGGCAGATACCCGACCCGGGTTTCGCGCGGCCGGGTCACCGAGCCATCGTCGGCCGTCTCGACGCCGCGAATGATGCGCATCAGCGTCGATTTGCCCGAGCCGTTGTGGCCGACGAGGGCTACGCGCTCGCCGGGGTTGACGACGAACGTCACGTTCCGGAACAGGGTCCGGACGCTGAACGATTTCGAGAGATTCCGTATCTGAAGCGACATATCAGGGTGGTGAATTCTAGCATGCCGTCCGCGCTTGCTCAACCGTGATCTCGGAATGTCCCCAGAGCGCATCTGTTGAAAAAACCTCGGTTTTCAGGACCGAATCCGCAGATGAAGGGCAGATGAAACCCTGATGAAGAGCAGATAAGAGCGAACGTCTGAAACGAGCTATTTCCGCGAGGGACCGGAAACTCCAGGGGAAGAAGGTTTTCAGAATTTCATCTGCGAAATCCGCTTCATCAGCGTCATCTGCGGATTGGTTCTCAAAGTGAAACACACATACCAGGGCGATGCCTCTCGTGCTCCGACAGGCTCAGCACGAACGGGACATGAAACTGGCTTTTGTCGTGCAGGGATCAATGCACTCTGCGTCGCGACGCCTCGGTGGTGAAACGGCTTCGAATCCGGTATGTTCTATCGGCTTCTCGCCGGTGCGATAGCGGGCGGTTCGCGAACCGCCCCTACGTTATATAGAAGTTGTTTTACATCTTTGAATCTGGCGGTGGATTTTTCTCTGTGTCTCTGTGACTCTGTGGTGAAGCGGTTTTTGCATCTCCAGGATTCGGCGGTCGTGAAAACGAAACGCCTGCCATGGGAACGTTTCCATTCGCGGCGGCGGCTGGTATCATGCGTGAAGATGACAAGGGAGGATCGAGATGACTGAGCGGACCGGGTTGTACAAACCGTCACTTGCCCTGCTGACCGACCTGTATGAGCTGACGATGGCCTATTCCTACTGGAAGTCGGGAACGGCCGAGAAGGAAGCGGTTTTCACGATGTTTTTCCGGGAAAACCCGTTTCACGGGGGATTTGCGATCGCATGCGGCATCCAGCCGGCGCTCGAGTTTCTCGCGAATTTTCATTTCGATGATGAGGATATCGCGTACCTCGGGTCGCTGAAGGGTAACGACGGCAAACCGCTGTTCGAACGGGAGTTTCTGACTGTTCTGGCCGGCCTGCGCTTCGACTGCGACGTCGAGGCTGTCCGTGAGGGCACCGTCGTCTTCGCCCAGGAGCCGCTGATCCGGGTCAAGGGCCCCATCATGCATGCCCAGCTCGTCGAAACGGCACTGCTCACGATCATCAATTTCCAGACGCTCATCGCGACGAAAGCGGCCAGGATCTGCCACGCGACGCGGGGCGAGGAGGTGCTCGAGTTCGGCCTCCGCCGGGCCCACGGCATCGACGGCGGCCTCGCGGCCAGCCGGGCGGCGTTTGTCGGTGGCTGTCACGCGACATCGAACGTGCTCGCGGGAAGGCTGTACGGCATTCCCGTCCGCGGGACGCACGCGCACAGCTGGGTCATGTCGTTCGACACCGAGATCGAATCCTTCGACGCCTACGCGGATGCGCTTCCCAACAACTGCGTGTTTCTCGTCGACACCTACGACACGATCGAAGGGGTCAGAAACGCCGCGATCGTCGGCAAACGGCTCGAGGAGCGCGGACACAAGCTGGTCGGCATCCGCCTCGACTCGGGCGATCTCGCGTATCTCAGCCGGGAGGCCCGGCGCATTCTCGACGAGGCTGGATTCAAAGATGCCGCTATATTTGCGAGCAACGACCTCGACGAGCACATCATCGCAAGCCTCAAGGAGCAGGGAGCCGCCATCGCCGTCTGGGGAGTCGGGACCAAGCTCGTGACGGCATATGACCAGCCGGCCCTGGGCGGCGTCTACAAGCTGACGTCGGTCAAACGGCCGGGAGAGGAGTGGAAGCACCCGATCAAGCTTTCCGAGCAACACATCAAGATCACCACCCCGGGACATCTCCAGGTGCGACGATTCAGGCGTTCAGGCGAGTGTTCGGCCGATCTCATTTTCGATGAACTGACGGGCTGTCCGACCGAACCGGTCATGGTAGACCCGCTCGATCCGACGCGAAGACGGAAGCTCGGAAGCGACCTGACGGCCGAAGACATCCTGCAGCCGGCGTTCCGACGGGGAAAACCCGTCTTCGAGCGGGAGACGCTCGACACGGCGCGAAAACGCACCTACGATCAGCTGGCCTGTTTCCATGGCGGCATCAAACGGTTCGTGAACCCGCATCGGTATCCCGTCGGCCTCGAACGGGGCCTGCACGATCTGAAGACGAACCTGATCCTGAAGGCGCGCGGCTTCGCGAAATAGAAGCAACCGGGAAAACGATCCGCAGACGGCGCAGAGTACACAGATGTATTATTATATATAGTATTCTATCTGCGTCATCAGCGTGATCTGCGGCTAACGGCGTTCCCTTTCGAGCGCCATGGCGAGAGGAGAGAGGGCGATGAGAGCGTTGATTCTGGTGGATCTGCAGAATGATTTCATGCCGGGGGGGGCGCTGGCCGTCGCCGGGGGCGACGAGACGGTTCAGGTCGCGAACCGGCTGATACCGGCGTTCGAGTTCGTCGTCGCGACACAGGACTGGCACCCGGCCGACCATGGGAGCTTCGCCGGGTCACACCCCGGCAGGAAGCCCGGAGAGGTCATCGAGCTTGCCGGGCTGCAGCAGATCCTCTGGCCCCCCCACTGCGTGCAGGACACGCCCGGGGCTGGGTTTCATCGGGATCTCGACCCGCGCGGCCAACGGAATATCGTCCGGAAGGGAACGCTCCGGGACGTCGATTCCTACAGCGGCTTCTTCGACAACGGCGGACGCCATGACACCGGGCTTGCGGATCTGCTCCGAAGGCATGGGATAAGCGAACTGTTCGTCATGGGGCTCGCGACGGATTACTGCGTGAAATTCACGGTTCTCGACGCCTGCCGGCTCGGCTTCAAGGTCAGCGTGATCGAGCCGGGCTGCCGTGCCGTCAATCTGAGCCCCGAAGACGGGGAACGGGCTCTCCGCGAGATGGAGCGTGCAGGAGCCCAGCGTCTCTCCATCTCGGATCCGGCCCTTCAGAGCCGTATGCCGCAACTATAGGGGATGAGCCTCAGCGCGTCTTCCGAGATGAGCGTGTGGGGAAATTCGCGCCTGACACGCATCGTGTAGAGTTTCACACCGCCCCATGCGGTGAAGGTGAACAGCGAAACGGCGACCTCGTCACCGGAAAACGTCACCCAGGCGGGAAGCCGGGTGAGAATCTTCGTGTCGTTGTAATGCGCATGCCAGTAGAGATGGAACTGATCGCCGACGATCCTCAGGGCAACCAGTTGAATGAAGCCTTCGCGGCTGCCGTCGGTTCGAATGTGTTCCAGATATGCATTGGCAACGTTTTTCCGATTCCGAATTTCGCCGAAACGCTCTTCGAAGTCATACTGGTCGAGAAGCCTGGGGCTTTGTCGAGGTCGTGCATAGAGCAGAGGAAATCCGCGCCCGCTGTCGACGTAATATGCATACTCGAGACTATACCCATCGTCCATTTTCAGTCGATCGAGATATCTGAAGTAGCTTTCCACATTGAATTCCAGCGGCATGCCCTCCAGCGGTGTCGCCACGCTCTTCCACCTGCCCGGCGACAACTCGCCACGGTCCACCGGCTCCTCGAGCCTTTCGATCATGCGAGAGCGAATCTTTTCGGACAGGTCCGCGGGAGGATGGTATGCCCCCGGCTGCATGCGCCTGATGGCCATGATGCGCCTGTGAATATCGGGGGGCAACAGCAGGATGAAAGCGCCAAGGAGAAAACAGGCGATGAAGCATGAAGCAACGGCCCTGCCATATGTTCGGATGAACTGCATCATCCAACATCTTCTGAAGGCTGCAGACGCACGAATGTTCTTTGTATCGTTTTCATCCTTCGATCACATCGTTCACGAAGCGCTCGGCTGCGAGCACCGAGGGGCTTCGGGATCAAACCGTCCGGCAATGACGGTTTACAACTCACCGGCGCGCACACAGTTTCGCCAGTTCGACGACGGGGATGACGCTGAGGGAGATGCCGAGAACGGCGCCCATCTGGGCCGTGTCGAGTGAAGCCGTGTTCATGAGCTTCTGCAGGAACGGGAGATACATTGCCGCCATCTGCAGGAGGGAAGCGAGGAGGACGGCGCCGACGAGGCTCATGTTCCCGAAGATGCCGACCCTGAACAGGGATTTTTCGTAACTCCGGCAGTTGAATATGTTAAATAGTTGAAAGAATACCATCACGCCGAACGCCATCGTCTGGGCCAGTTTCACGGCGGCGGCGGACTGTTCGGGGGTCGCCGCGGCGCCGTTCCAGTTCAGGCCGAGGTTGTAGGCCCACAGCGTTCCGACCGTCATCAGGAGGGCGACGACGCCGACCTGCGTCGCCATCGATCCGGACAGCAGAGGTTCGTTGTGACGACGGGGCTTTTTCTGCATCTCGTCGCCCTCGGCGGGATCGACGCCCAGCGCGATCGTGGTGAAGCCGTCGGTCACGAGGTTCACCCACAGGATCTGCACGGCGCGCAGGGGGGCGGCCCAGCCCATCAGCGAGGCGGTGAGCAGGGTCAGCACCTCGCCGGCGTTCGTCGAGATCATGAAGCCGATCGCCTTGCGGAGGTTGTTGAAAATGATGCGGCCCTCCTCAACGGCGGAAACGATCGAGGCGAAGTTGTCGTCGACGAGCACCATGCCCGCGGCTTCGCGGGCCACATCGGTGCCGGAGCGGCCCATCGCGACGCCGATATCGGCGCGGGTCAGGGCCGGGGCGTCGTTGACGCCGTCGCCGGTCATGCTCACGACGTGGCCGTGGTGCTGAAGCGCCTTGATGATGCGCATCTTGTCTTCAGGGCTGGTGCGCGCGTAGATGGCGACCGACTCGACGATTGCCCGCAGGCCATCTTCATCGAGTTTCGACAGCTCCTCGCCGGTCATCATCCGCATGCCGTCATCGAACAAGCCGACCTTGCGGCCGACCGCCCTGGCGGTGGCGGCGTGATCGCCGGTGATCATGACGACCTTGATGCCGGCCTTCCGGCATTTCGCGACGGCTTCGACCGCCTCGGGGCGCGGCAGGTCCATCATTCCCACGAGACCGACGAAGGTGTATCCTTCCTGCCCACCCTCGCAGAATGCCGTCGGATCGGTTCCGGCAGGCATGCCGCGAACGGCGAAGCCCAGCACGCGCAGCGCCTCGTCGGCGTATGCGAGGTTCATCTTCAGGATGAGGTCGCGATCGGCGTCGGACAGCGGCCGCTCGCCGGCGCGGCCGACGATGTGGGTGCAACGGGCAAGAACAGCCTCGAGCGAGCCTTTGAGATGGGCCTTCAGTCCCGACCGGCTGCCGTGTACGGCGACCATGTATTTGATCTTGCTGTCGAAGGGCAGTTCGCCCTGGCGCGGATATCGCTCGCGCAGGGTGAGCAGGGAACGGTCCACCTTGCCTGCCAGCGTCATCAGGGCGCCCTCGGTGCCGTCGCCGACCATGGTCCAGGCGCCGTCGGGCTCCTGGCGCAGCGAGGCGTTGTTGCACAGCACGGCCGTTTCGGTGAAGGCGGCCACCGCCTCGGCCGAATATTCGCCTTTCATGGCGGTGATCTTTCCATCCGCCGCATACCCCTCGCCGGTGACCTCATACTCCTGGTCGCAGGTGAACACGCGGGTCACAACCATCTGGTTCCGCGTCAGGGTGCCGGTTTTGTCGGTGCAGATGACGGTCGCCGAGCCGAGCGTTTCGACCGTGGGCAGTTTCCGGATCAGGGCGTTGTGCTGGGCCATGCGGCGGACACCGATCGCGAGCACCAGGGTGACGACGATCGGCAGCCCTTCCGGGATGGCGGACACCGCGAGGGCGATCGCGTTGAGCAGGACGTCGGTGAAGGTCTGCTTGTGGACCAGGTAGCTGCTGACGAAGATGATGGCGCAGATGCCGAGAACGCCCCTGGCGACGAGGGAGCTGAACGTTTCGAGTTTTCTCGTGAGCGGCGTCTGAACTTCGTCGGCGGTCTGCACGAGGCCGGCGATCTTTCCGAGCTCGGTCGCCATGCCGGTTCCGGTGACGACCGCCTCTCCACGGCCCGCAGTCACGTGGGTGCCCATGAAGATCATGTTCGTCTTGTCCGCCAGGACGGCGACCGATTCGAGTTTCGCGGCCTGTTTCTCGGCGGCGATCGTCTCGCCGGTGAATATAGCTTCTTCTATACGAAGCCGGGTCGTCGAGATGAGCCGGCCGTCGGCGGGTATGCGGTCGCCTTCCTCGAGCAGCACGAGATCGCCCGGCACGAGTTCGACCGCCGTCACGTCGATCACGTCGCCGTCGCGGCGCACCCGGCAGTGAGGGGCAGACATGCCCTTGATGTTGTTGATGGCGCGCTCGGCCTTGCTTTCCTGGTAATACCCGATGCCTGCGTTCACGACGAGAACGAACAGGATGATGGTGACGTCGCTCAGGTGGCCGACGAGTCCCGTCACAAGGGCGGCGGCCAGCAGAATGTAGATCAGCGGGTTGGTGAACTGTCGGCCGAGCAGCACATACCAGGGGGTCGGCTTTCCCTGGGCGATCTCGTTCGGCCCGAACGCCGTGAACCGTGCCTCCGCCTCGGACCGGGAGAGACCGCGTTCGCCCGTTCCGAAGGTCGTCAGGGCATCTGATGCCTCACGGCTCGACCAGTCGCTTTTCACGGCTTCACGAATCTGTTCCATGGAAGTCTTTTCTCCCGTACATGTTTTTTCTGCGTTGGAGGGATTATACAACTTCTCTTTCCGCCACGTGTGGCCGTGGTAGAATGGGATATCTATCAAGATGTCCCAGAGAGAGAGGATCGCTTCAGGCATGACGACCCAGGACGAAAAGCCGCAGGCAGCGCCGGCGCTTCCGGAAACGCTCGATCCAGGCGTCTGGATATCCCTCGCTCTTTCTTCGGAACACCCGATGGAGCGGCTCCTTGCGCTCGATGAGATCGCCTTTCAGGGGCTCGGAGCAGAATTTTCCGGCGACATCGAGCGGATCGCCGCCGACGAGACATCGGAAGAGTGCAGCTACCGTGCGAAACAGCTGCTGGCCACGCTCAACAAAAAGCGGTTCGACCGCAAGATCGAGAAGATCGAGCTGACGCCCGAACGGACGAAAGCGCTTCTCGAGGTCGGCGAAGACACCCTCAGGCGCACCGTCCAGCTTTCGCTCCGCAAGCCGCCCACCCCGGAAATCCTCGACACCTGGCGGTCCCAAATTCTCAGCGAAGACAACGGTGAGGTCCTCGCCGTCGGTCTGACCCTTCTCGCCAAGTTCGGCACGCCGCAGGACGCCGGCCTGGCATCGGCGTTCGCCGACCACCCCTCGCCCATCGTCACCAAGGCGATCATCGATCTTCTTCACACGCAGGATCTCGACCGGTTCAAGGAACGGGCCGCCGGCTTCCTGACCTCAGAGGACATCGAAATCCGACTTCATGCGATTCGGAAGCTTCGCAGTTTCGACCCGGCCGAGGCCCAGATGTATCTGCGGTCGATGCTCTCGGCGCGCGACCCTTTGATCCGGCAGCGCGGCCTCCGGGAACTCCTGCTGATACCCTTCAGCGAAAGCGAAGCCCTGTATCTCGCCTATCTCGCGGCCGAGCCGGTGCCCCTCCTTCTCTCGCTCGCAGGATCGGCCGTCGCGATGAACCCGTCGGCGGATCTTCCGCTGAAGCTGTACGATATTTTTGCCGGGCTCCGCGGCATCCGGGCGCATATCCTTCAACTGGTCATCAAGCAGCTGATCGCGGCGATCAAGGCGTCGGGCATTCTCGAGGAGTCGATCGATCAGTATCTCGAGAAACTGAAGGAAGCCCTCAGAAAACGCAAACTGCAGACGGCATGCCGGATCGCGCTGAACGATCTCACCCACGAAGACCCGGAGGCACGGCTCGCGGCCGTCAGGATTCTCGCGCAGGGGCTCGACGTTCCGAACGTGCGCGAAGCTCTCGAACAGCTTCAGATGCGTGAAACGGTCGAAGAGATCCGGGAACTGCTCCAACAGGCTCTCGGGAAAACCCAGGACGAGTATTCGGCTGAAGCTCTCCGGCGAATCGTGCGGGACGGCTCGTTTTACGACCTCGATCCGAAGAGCCAGCGGCGGCATCTTTCGGCAATACGCGACCAGGATTCGTTCGTCGAACTCCGCGAAACAATCGGCGTGCTCCTGCTCGCGAAACTCGACCGATCGGTCCTCCTCCACCTGTTCGACCGGGTTTCCACCCATGGCGTGCGGTGGGATCCCAAGCCGATGTTCGCGCACCTCAAGCACGAGGATCCCGGCGTCGTCGCCGCGGCCCTGCGGACGATCGGCCGGTTCGATCTCGATTGTATCGCATACGAAATACCAAACTACCTGCGCCAGGACGACGTCCGCATCAAGACCGCCGCGCTCGAGCTGTATATCGTCTCGGACAGGGCCAGCGCACTCCAGTATCTGATGGGCATGCTGAAGTCGCCCCAGATGAAGGTCCGCAAGAACAGCCTCTCCCTGCTCGCGACGGTCGATTTCGCCTCGGTCCAGAATCTGCTGCTGGAATATCTTCCGACGGAAAAGAACGCGGAGTTGCGGACCCAGACGGCATTCATTCTCGCGACCAACCCGACCCGCGAGGGGTTTGCCGTTCTCTACAGCTGCACCCACGACGTGAACGGCGTCATCCTCCCCGGCTCCCAGGACCTGTGGGACGCCGTGATCGCCGGCGCGATCCCGCTTCTCGCCCCGGACATCGCCACCCTGATGGCCGCCGTCGCCAGAAAGCCGGCTCCGACCGCGGCGACCGCCCCCGAAGCCCCACCGGCCTACACGTTCAAGAAGGTCACGGCCTCGAGCACGAAAAACCTCTACGGCGAAAAGGACCAGATGCCGGGAACGGCCATTTCCCCGCAGTTCACGGAAGCCCAGGCCCGCGAGGCGATCGACCGCGCGGCGGGCTTCGCCGGGCAGCACCGTGCCATCCTCGCGGCGGCGGCCGTCGTTCTCGCCGCCGCCGGCCTGTGGTGGTTCGCCGGCGACCGGCTGAGTCTTCCCGGCCGCTCCGATGGCGGTTCCAAGGTCGTCCACGAGACGCAGGCCGCCAGGATGGAGGAAGGCGGCAGCAAGGCCCCGTCTATGGTTGCCGGCAGCCGCGGCAGTCCGGGCCAGTTTCTTTCGGGAAGCGGGTATGCGAGTTCGATGAAGGCGATGCATGACGAACGCCTTTCGATCTCTGCCGAGTTCGCCCGGAAAAGCGAGCAGGCGCTCCAGGAAACGTTGATGAAGATGGCGGACGACCCGAATTACAAGGGCTACGCCGAGTTTTACCTGAACGAGAACTGCAAGATGGGCCTCGAGTGCATCGAGAAGGGGGAGTTCAAGGAGGCCCGCGATTACCTGATGAAAGCCCTCGAGGACACCTCGATCTCGGAGGAAGCGAGGGTTCTGGTGTGCCAAAGCCTGCTGGGCATCGGCTACGAGGTCGGCGACAAGGACGTCCTCGAAAAGGCGATGGACCGGCTTCTTGCAATGATCCCCGAAAAGGATCTCCCGAAGGAATATAACCGCCAGTCGATGAAGGAAGCGTTCGACGGGTTGAAGCGCATGCATGAAATCACCCCGCAGCAGTTTTCCGAGATCATGCAGAAGCTTGCCCGGGAACACCCCGGCAAGGTTCCCCCGGAGATGCAGGAAAAGATGCTCGAGGGATTCAAGCAAATGCAGAACCGGTTCAAGTGACCTCTCGTCTGATATGTACCGGTCTTACGAACGGCAGGAGGAGAAGTGACATGACGGAAACGCCCGGACCCCTTCGAAGGAAGGGCTCTGCCTACCTCATCGTGCTTGGCGTGGCGGCGATTCTCATCATCATCGCGCAGACGCTCACCGAAACCGGTCTTTCCACCCGGCGGCTGACCGTCAGGTCGGTGAACGACCAGAAGGCCATGGACTGCGCGGAAGCCGCGACCAATCTCACCTATCGTCTTATCGCCGAAGAGATGAACGATCCGAAGATGATCTACGATGCCATCAGCTTCAAGAAACTGGATTTCGACAGCTGGTTCTGGAAGTTCAGGCTTCCGCAGGTCATGGGGGGAGGCAATGTCGACCCCCTGCAGTTCAAGAACACCAACATCGAGAAGGCCGACACGGAAGGCAATGGTCTCGGCCTGGAGATAAGTCTCGGGCCAGAGATGATCGCGAAGCTCAAGAAAACGTATACGAACAAGGACTTCTCCGATCTCGAGGACCTGTACCGTGACATGGGCGGCGAGGTCTCGATCAAGAGCGAGGCGTCGATCAAGCGCGTCTTCGGCATCCTGCCGAAGAGCAAGACCTACGAGATTCCCGGCCTGACGTTCGATCTGACCGAAACCAACAGCCTGACGGACCTGAACGTCGGCAATTTCCTCAACTCGATCATGGACGACAAGGAGTTCAAGATCAATCTCACCGACCAACTGGTCGGGTACATGCCCGACATCAATTTCGGGGATGTCGTGCGCGAGGTCATCAAGAACATCCAGTTCAACCTTGCCCTGTATCCGGTCGCCGTCCCGATTCCGATCGGCAGACTGATCGGAGCGCTTCTGAAGGGCATGTGCGACAAACTGGGCGAGGGGGCGACGCTGAAGGGGTTTCTCAAGAACACCCTGTTGAAAGACCTGAAGCTCGAAATCGACCTGACGGATTTCAAGAATTCGATCCGGAACCGCATTCTGGGCTTTCTTCCCGACGAGATCAGCACGCTCGTCGGCAAGGTCGGCTGGGGTGTGACCGTCGAGAAGATCGGCATCTTCGAGGTGGAAACGACGGTCGAGTATCAGCCGCAGGGGGCGCGCGGCACGACCATCCGCAAGACGCTTCACACGCAGCGTGATTTTCGCGTTGCCGATGTCCAGCCCATTGCTCCCGATTACAGTTTCTTCGTCGCGAACTCGAAGCTGCTGTTCGAGGACGAGGGGCTCGAAAACACTGATGGATTCGAGGGCGACAAGGAGATCACCTGGGCCGACGGCATGGGTTCGCTGGTCATTCACAACATCACCTTTTTCGACGACGAGCTGTTCGCGAAGCTGAAAACCTTTTTCGGGGCAATCGGGAGCATGGACGTCGAGAAGCTCGCAAACGGTTTTTTCCTGCCTGGCCGCGTGCGGGTGAACGGCACGAAGCCGATGGAGATCCGGCTCAATTTCGGGCTGCTCGACTTTCTCGGCAGCGGCTACACCTTCACCGAAGCGCTGAAGGGATGTGAGATCGCGGCCCTGCTGATCAACAATGCCGACAAGAACAAGCACCGGGAAAAGAAAGGCTCCTCTCTCGACAAGCCCAACCCGGCCAAGCACGCATTCATGCCGACCATGGGCGAAAGTTTCTACGGGATAAGCGCCGAAAGCCCCCCGCCGCTCGGCGGGTGGGTCGCCCTGTTCAACATCCTGGAGGGTCTGCTCGAGAAGACGGGCGCCGGCACGATCACCGCAGGCGACTTCATGAGCGTCCCCCTCGATGCGCTGAAGGTGCCGCATTTCGACTGGCCCTGGCTGACGGACAGCACCATGTGGATCCCCGTGCCAAAGTTCTATAATAAAACATATTTATTCGGCGACTTTCACTGCGAGTTTCCCCTTTCGTTCCGGGTCGAGGGCAATCTCTGGAAGAAGTTCTCGCGGGTGAAGATGCCGATGATCCGGCTGTTCATCCCGCTGAACTGGCTGTTCGGATGCCCGAACGTCGACGTCACCCTTCCGCCGCTTCCCTTCCAGGACAATATCGTCGAGCCGTACGGGTTCTGCGCGTATCCTCCGCTCGAGAAGGACAGCGGCGAGGTCGATGCCAGCAGGATGAGCAAGGAGTGGAACCCGGGTGAAGCCAAAAATCTTCCGTCGAATATATATTCACCAATGCAGTATCTGAAGAAGGCGAGCTACTACTATGCGACGACGAGCGAATTTTCGAAGGACGTCGCGAACCGGAGTTCCGAGATGGACGTTCCGGGCGTCGGAACGACGATGGTCTTCAACTGTGATGGCGTGACATTCGTGGAGTGCACCGACGGCCAAGGGCTGTTCTTCCGGAACGAATTGTATGTGTGCGGCCGGGGCATCATCGTCGCCGCCGGCAATATCCATCTGAAAAGCATCCGGCGCGTGGACCCGCCGAACGGCCCGCCAACGATGCTCTCGATCATCGCGCGGAATGGCGCGATCATCAACAGCGGGAAGAATGTCGTCGACGCCTGCCTGTATGGCGACCGGGGGCTGATGAACCCCTTCTACGGCTCGCTGAAGATCCACGGGAACCTGGTCGTGAACCAGTTCAACCGCAAGGACTGCCAGGGCAAGATCGACGTGCATTACGAGTCGAACCGGACGCACAGTTCCCTCATGTCGTATTTCAAGGATGTCGCGAAATACGATCCGACGCGGTACCACACCACGTTCAGCAAGAAGTGGCGCGCCTACGAATTCCAGAAGAAGTGAAGGATTCCGCATCATGAGCTCACAGAGGGGCTACACGCTCATCGAGGTCATCCTGTCGCTGTTCATTCTCGTGCTCGTTCTGGGCCCGTTTCTTCGCGGTCTCGGGGGGCAGACCCAGGTCGGGGAAGACACCGAAAAGCTCCAGATGGCGGCTAAGATTCTCCAGTCGATCAAGGAGGAGGTCTCGTCGGTGCGGTTTCGGGATTTCTGGTCGTATGCCGATTCGAACACGCCCGACAGCAGCGGCGATTATAAACTTGACGATATGTTCTGGCCCCATTCCCGCGACGAGGTCGTCAGCTACCAGAAAAAGTATCGGGATTTCGCCGCGAGGGGCACCTTCAAGTTCGTCAAACGGCAGGGCCGCGACCAGGGCGACCGGAGCGTGCTCTTTTTCAAGGTCTGGGTGACCTGGACCCAGCCGAACGCCGGCAAGCAGGAGCGTTCCACGAGCATGATCCTCGTGGAGCCGAAATCATGAGCCGATTCAGACGGGAGGACGTGTCATGAAACAGGACAACAGAAGCCGCGGATTCACGCTGGTCGAGGTCATGGTGGCAACCGCCGTGTTCGCCCTTGCCGCCGGCGGCATCTACGCGTTTCTCCGCCACGGCAATCTCGAGAGCACCCGGGCCTACACGCGCCAGGGGATGGTGAACCAGGCCACGACGGTGCTGAAAGCGATGCAGGACGATTTCCGGATGGCCGCCTCGGCGAGCCTGACGTTCGACGAGGCGAAGGGCGAAGTCACCCTGCAGCAGCACCGGAGCGGCGATGATCTCGCGCTGATCAGCTACAAATGGGAAAAGCCGCGGCTGATCCGGAAGGCCGTGTTCAAAGGCAGCACCTCGATTCGTGTGCTGAGCACGGCGATGGACAAGTTTTCCGTCGAGACGAAGCCCCGGCCGTCCATTTCTGAAGACGATATTCCCGACACCCCCGAACAGGTGTCGATCAAGCTGAGCCTTCGGGCGAACATTCCCGGCCTCAAGCAGGACCTGGTCCACGACCAGCACGTCATGGCCACGATGCGCGAGGTTTCGTCGGCCAAAAACGACCCGCACTGGCGCGACGTCGGGAACATGAAGGGCGTGTTCAGCACCTACGGGAACCTGCTCAACAGCATCGGTGACGATGCCAAACTGCTTGTCGAGGATATCGGCAAAACACTCCAGAGCGACCTCGACCGGCTCGAAGCGAACGTCGAGGAGGCCCTGAACAAGCCCAAGGCGAACCTCGAGGCGACGAAACGGGAACTCAAGAATGCCCTGAAGGACATCGCCAACGCCGACATCGATCTGACCTCGGCCATCAAGGACTGCGAAACGAACATGAGCGATCTTCCCGAAGAAATCTTCGAGCGGAAACTGTCGAAGGCGGGCACCTGGTTCGCGAGCAAGGAGAAGGCCCTCAACCGGGTGAAGAACTCCTTCGCCGGCATGAAGACCATCGAGCAGATGGATTACAAGAAACTGGAAAAGGCCGCCGGCTCGTTCGAGCTCAAGGACACGTTCAAGAGCATCTTCGATGCGAAAAAAGACGCCATGACGCAGAAGATCAACCTGGCCGACAACAAGAAGAAGGTCGAAGACCTGCTGACCAAGGTCGAAAGCGCGGACCCCAGCAAGGGAGAGTAACGCCGTTTCCGCCGAGAACCTGCCTCATCCGGCATCGGATGGCGCAGGTTTTTCATCTCTCATGCCCAGCAGTTCATAGACCGGAATCGAGCGAGTGCCACTTTCCAGCTCCATCCGTTCGAGATACCCGAACCGGATTTTTCCCGCCGCGGCGCGGATCGTGACGGGTTCGATCATGATGCCGGTCGTGCCGGCCTTCTTGCTTTCCGCCTCGAGCTTCACGGCGACCTGGAGGGCGCGGCCGATCACGGTGTAGTCGAGACGGCCGCGGGACGAGCCGATACAGCCGGCGACGACCTGGCCACCGGCGAGGCCGATTCCCGTCTGGATGGTGAACAGGCCCTGTTTTTCGCGGTCGCGATTGAACCAGTCGAGGGCTTCGCGCATGGCGAAGGAGGCCAGGCAGGCGCGAACGGCCGGGGGTTCTTCGCCGTCGCGCGGGTAGAAGACCGCCTGGATGGCGTCGCCGATGAACTTGTCGAGAACGCCGTGGTGTTCCTTGATACAGCGGGCCATCCGGGTGAAATAGCCGTTGAGCATCAGGACGACCCGTTCGGGAGGATGCGTTTCGGAGATGGTTGTAAAGCTTCTGATATCGGAAAACAGGATCGTCGCCTCGACACGCTGGCCGCCGGGTTCGATGCCGCTGCCGTCATCGCGGGCGACGACCTGGAGAACGTCTTCGGACACGAGCCGGCTCATCCGTTCCTTTTCCTGCAGGCCTTCCACCATCCTATTGAGCGAATCCCCGAGCTCGCCGAACTCGTCGAGGGTCTCGGTCCGAACGCGCCACGCCAGATTTCCCCGTGACGTCGCCTGGAGCGCTTCGATGAAGGACGTCATCGGCCGTGTCAGGAACCACGTCGTGGCGCGGGCGATGAGAACGGCGAGAAACAGGGCACACATCGCGAGCGCCAGCCCCCAGGTGTGTGTGATGCCGCTGGAAGTATCGTCGAGGGGGACGGCGTAGGCCAGGGCCAGATAGGCGCCCATTCCCATTCTCCGGCCGGCAGCCAGATACGGGGTGGCCCCTCTCATGTTGTTCATCCGTCCGTTGGTCTGCGAGGAAAGAAGTGCGCTTGCGAGCCATCTGCGGCTTTCCGCCAACTCCGCATGCGGGAGGGTGCTGGTCGGCCAATCGAGATTCACCATTTCGCTGGTCTTCGTGGAAATACGATAGATATGATAATATATCCTGAATCCGTTCATTTCACGGAAAAGAAGCCGGGGGTGCTTCTCCAGAATCCGGAAAAAGGGAACGAAGGGCATGTGGGGCTCGAGAATCACGATGGCGGCAATCTCCGGGGGCAGCCCGGCCGGGCCGGCGCTGAGCATGACCAGTTTCTGGAATGCTCCCGAAACCGGGTTCTCGAACAGGCAGCCGGGGTTCGCAAACAATTCGCCGAAGTATTTCATGTCGAAGTTCTTTTCGAGAACCGAGAAGGAAATCGCGATCCCGTTCAGGATTTTCTCCTGTTCCTTGCGACCGAGACGGGCAAAGGCGCCCCGGGCATGCATCGTTTCGGCCAGCGGCCCACGGAGAAAGTCTCCGACTCGTTTCATGAAGCCGGCCCTGTTGCCGCCCCACACAAATCGCTCCGTTCCATCGTTACGGAACCACTGCATACCCACCATCACATGGACATTCTTCAGCCGCTGCATCCAGATTTCATCCTGCGTTGCATCGCGGATGTTTTGCGCCAGCGCGCGCTGAACGGACCTCAGCCGCTTTTCGGACCGTAGGGCGGATGCCCGCATGAACCGGTCGAGACGCTCGAGCTCGAGCGTCATGTCGTCGAGCGTTTCCTCTGCCTTCAGGTCGTGTTCCGAACGAAGAAACGAGCGTCCCATCCAGCCGATGCCGGCGAGTGGAACAACTGCGCCGAAGAGGAACACCAGCGTCACCTTGGTGCCGATCCCGGTGGAGAGGGGCAGTTCACGGCTCATCAGCCGGGACAGCACGAATAGTCCCAAAAGTCCGGCAATTCCAAGAACGATATTCAGAAGCGAGCGCCCGTCACGGGAAAGGACCGTCAGCGCATCCGAACGGATCCGGATTCCAAGAACGGGAAGCCGTCCTTTCTCGATCAGATCCACGAGGCGCGGATTCCACCGTGTCAGGTTGAGAATCCGGCCCGGGGCCAGGTCGAGATAGACAAGGTCGCCGTTCTCGCGCTCAAATCTGGGAAGGCCGCGGGCGGAAAGCATGGCGAACGACTGCTCGCCCTTCGCCGCCGTCGTGCGTTGCGCGATCTTCCGCAGGAGCACGCCGGGGTGCATGTCCTTGTCGAGAAAATTCACCTGGATCAGCGCTTCCATCTGGCCGGTCTCGGAGGAAAACACGGGAATATTGGCGATGATGCAGGAACTCTGGTACAGAAGGGAATACGCAGGAAAGGTGGTAGAGTACCATTCCTCCAGGCGACCCGGGATGTCCAGGAGCCTTCGAATGACCCGATCCGACATGCGGCATGAGGGAGGTTCGCCGACAAGGCGTTGGTTCAGAAATTCCATGCCAAACCGGCGAGCATAGAACTGGTAATATTCGCGCATCGCTGTTTTCAGGACGCCGGCGTTAACCCTTCCCCGAAGCGGCGGGGTCAGGTAGGCGTTCTGCCTTTCGGCCCCCATGACCAGGACATAGGCGGGCGGAATCCCCGTCAACTCGAAGAACTTCCGTCGCAGGCGCAGGACCGAATCGTCTCTCGTCAGCGTCTTCGGGTCGAACGATGCCAGCCAGGGCCAGTTCCGACTGGGAGCCGACTGGTCGATGGCTTTCCGCTCGAGCAGCCTGTTCATGATGTTGATCGATCCAAGATCCGTCTGGAAGCTCTGCATCTGGGCCACGCACTCCTGGCGGGCCTGCTTCAGGCGTTCGTCGGTCTCCCGGTCGATCTCGTCGAGGAAGACGGAGCGGAACACGGCCAGCGGAATGATGACGAGAAACAGCCACAGGCCGATCGTCTCGCGAACGCCCGGTTCGCGGCGGCCGGCGGGGGACGTCTCTCGATGCGCCCCGGTCACGATTCGGCCTCCGACACCAGTTCGAACAGGCTCACCGGCTGATCCTTTCCCTTGATCGGAATGGTTCCGAGCGGCTGGACGACGCAGGCGCCCCGGCATGCCTCGGCCGTCGCGGCGCAGATGGCGATGCCGGTCCGGGCCGCCAGCCCGGACCGGGACTCGAGCCGGGCGGCGAGGTTCACCGTGTCGCCGATGACGGTGAGCGACTGCCGCCCGTCCTCCGACCCGATATAGCCGGAGATCATCTCGCCCGTGGCGATGCCGATGCCGATCTCGATCTGAAACTGTCCTGCCGCAGCCCGCTCCCGGTTGAGCACCTCAAGCTCGCGCCTCATCTCGAGGGCCGTTCCGGCGGCCCGGACCTCGGGAGGAGCGGCATCCTCCCGGGGGGCGAACACAGCCATTATAGCATCTGATATATATTTATCGATCGTCCCGTTTCGAGCGTCGATGACGCCCTCCATGGCGTCGAAATACCGGTTCAGCAGGGCGACGACCGCCTCAGGCGGCTGTGCCTCGGCCAGGGAGGCGAATCCCCGGATATGGGCGAACAGGACGGTCCGGCGGACACGCAGCCCGCCCGCCTCGCGCATCGAGGTCTGGTCCCGGCGGACCGAGCGAAGGGCCTCATCCGACACGAAGCGGGTCAACCGCTGCCGCTCCCGGAGACCGCGGGTCATGAGGTTGAACTCGTGGCCCAGCATCGCAAACTCGTCTTTCGTCTCGAGGGCGACGTCGATGTCGAGGTCGCCCTTCCCCACCCTGGCGGCGGCCTCGGTCAGCTTTCGGAGCGGCCGCACGAAAGCGCCCGCGAGCACCATTCCCTGAAGGAAAAGGATGCCGACCGAGTATACCGCGAGAAGCAGCGCCCATCCCGTCTCGGTCTGCCACCAGGCGATGTCGCTCCGCCAGTGGCCGCCGGCGACGGCGATGAAGGGGAGCGGTGAGAATCTTCGCACGGCGAAGAGCATCGGAAGGCCGTTTTCCCGCGTATCCCAGGTTCCTTCGAGGCCGGAATCGATCGATCTCCGAGCGACCGAGCGCAGCAGGGCATCCCGGCGCGCGCCTTCGGGCCAGACACCGGACGTCGCGTCTCCCGCCCCCTGCAGGTGCGGGATCGAAAACAACCCGGCACGCACCCGAAAGGCGGATTGCCCGTCGTCCAGGTTCCCAAGGGGGTTGGCAAGCCCCTTCATGTAACTTTCGGCCAGGCTGATGTAGGTTTCGCGCGCAAACAGAACCGCGATGGGCGTGGGAAGAGCCGCGTCCGCCTCGGTGACGATCTCGAGGCTGTACTGCGCCGCCCGGTCGCCGAAAAGGCTGATCTCCAGCGGTCTGAAGTCCTGCAGAAGGATGCCGGTGAGCTCGCGGTGCTGGAACGCTTCGGCAAAAGCCATCGCGGAAATCATGCCACCGCTTTTTTTCACGGCTTCTTCCGTTTCAGGGGAAATGCTGCAGGTGAACCGCAGAAGTGCCCATGCCATCGCATTGAAGGGGTCCGCGATGATCCGCTCGATCCGTGTTTCTTCCCATGGGCCACGCCCCTGGGTTACTGTGCGGATCAGGTTCTGTCCGTCCCGCCGGACATACTGGACCGTATCGAGTTCGCTTTCCCGCAGCAGTTCGTCGAGGAGATCCGCCACCTTTGAAATGGACCAGGAGTCGCTTTTCCCGAACAGCTTCCGCCATTTCAGAAAGCGAGTCCGATGCGAAAGCGAGTAGTTTTTCAGGCCGTTCTCGAGCCGGGCGAGCTGCTCGGACATCGAGATCAGTTCCCGCTTGATGTCCAGACGTTGATGAAAACTGAAATACGCGGAGGCGCCGGTCCAGAAGGCCAGCAGCGGAAATGCCATGGCCAGTCCGAGAGCGAAGAGGAGTTTTCCCCGGACATCCATGTTCCGGACGAACATCCAGCGATCGCCGAACAGGATCAGCCACAAGGCGACAAGCCCGCCGGCCGCGAGCAGGGCGTCGACGAGAGAAAAGAACCGCCGCGCCGGGTGACGAATTTCCCGCCACCCCATCCGCACGCCGAGATACGGCGAATCGAACCCCGGGCCCATGCCCTTCACCGGCAGGCCGGGATCCCGAGCCAGGGGGTTCCAGAGCGTGATGCCGCGACGGCTTTTCGTGAACACGGGGCCACGGACGGCCTTGCCGCGGCCGAAGAGATATCCGAACCGCTCCGGCACCCCGAGGCGGGCTGCCTGGCCAGCGAGGCGCCCGGCGGAAACGGCCCGGTCGAGAACCCCAACGAGGTATCCCCCCAGCAACGGCGCATCAGGTCTGTCGGAAGCGGTGATGAACCTGTGATACAGGACGAGTTTCCCCCCGCCGAACCGGTGGGTGAAAAAGCTGCGGGGTCGCCCCGAAACGCCGAAAGGCAATGCATACATACCAAAATAATACGTGACGAACCGTGTCACCTCGGTGCGAAGGCGCTCGATTCCGGCGCTCCCTTCCCACCTTCGTCGATCGTCGGGAACGCCCTTTTCAGGCTTCCAGAGGTTCCGGCCGGGGGTTCGCGCCAGCGCGTGAAGCCAGTTTTTCACACTCCGCCGGGAAAACTGCTCCCGCGGCGAAATGGAGGCATGGTTGATGCGGATCTCGCTCTCCCGTCCATCCGGGCCGAAGGTGAGCAGGAACAACGGCGCGGTGCCCAGCGCGTGCCCGATCCCCTGCCAGAGGTTTTCCGCGAGAGCGGCTGGCTCGAACGGAAGAGGGACATTCCGGCTGAAGCGGAATCGATCCTCCTCACCGAAGGGCGGAAAGCCCGCGCGACGCTCGACCTGCTGGAGAGCTTCCGCCAGTCCCCGTTCCAGCTTCAGCCGGTTCGCGGCATCCTCGGCCTCGTTCATCAGCTCACGCTTCACCAGCTTGATGTTCGTCGCCTCTTCGCGCCGGACAATCTCTCTGAACGCGAACCGCAGGGCAAAAAGCGGCAGGAGGATCACGAGGAACCAGAACAGCAGGCGTGCTTCGGGGGCGATATCCCGCGGGCGTATCACCGTTTCCGCATGGCTGTCGCGAGGGTTCTTCGTGCCGTCTGACGTCATCCGGGACATTGTACCGTATCCCGTTCTTCCGTGGTAGACGACCGACTCATCTCCAGGGCAATTGCATTATCGAGTCCTGAGCCTGTCGAAGGGCGATGCCTCTCGTGCTTCGACAGGCTCAGCATGAACGGGAACAGAGGATTGGCTTTTGTATCGCAGTGATCGATAAATTCAAGCAGTGATGACCTCGAGCAAAGTACAGCGATTTATAATGCGATTGCCCTGTGAAATCCGCACGGAGTTTGACTTTTTCGGGCTTCCGTGCGAGACTTGGACGTTATTCCGGGCTTTCGGCACGGTACCGAAGCCTGATTTTTCGAAGGAGCATTCATGAAAAAGACGAACCAGAACGGAACGGAGCGCGAAACGATGCCCACGACCACGACGAACCGCCTTCCCTACAAGGTGAAAGATATCGACCTGTGGCAGCTCGGCCGCAAGGAGATCGAGATCGCCGAGCACGAGATGCCCGGCCTCATGGCCCTGCGCGAGAAATACGGCGCGAAGAAGCCCCTCCGCGGCGCTCGCATCGCCGGGTCCCTGCATATGACCGTCCAGACCGCCGTTCTGATCGAGACGCTCGCCGAGCTCGGCGCCGACGTGCGGTGGTGCAGCTGCAACATTTTTTCGACCCAGGACACCGCTGCGGCGGCCATCGCCAAGCGCGGCATCCCGGTGTTCGCCTGGAAGGGCGAGACGCTCGAGGAGTATTGGTGGTGCACGCAGGAAGCGCTGACCTGGCCGGACGGCCAGGGCCCGACCCTGATCGTCGACGACGGCGGCGACGCCACGATGATGATCCATGTCGGCTGCGAGGCCGAGCGCACCCCGAAGGTCCTCGACCGTCAGCCCCAGGGTGAAGACGAGCAGGAGCTGCTCGCGATCCTCCGGAAGACGCTGAAGGCCGAACCGAAGAAGTGGACCACCATGCTGCCGCACATCAAGGGCGTCAGCGAGGAAACGACGACCGGCGTGCATCGCCTGTACAGGATGATGGAGGAGAAGAAACTTCTCTTCCCCGCCATCAACGTGAACGACTCGGTCACCAAGTCGAAGTTCGACAACCTGTACGGCTGCCGCGAGAGCCTCGTCGACGGCATCAAGCGCGCGACCGACGTCATGATCGCCGGCAAGGTCGCGGTCGTGTGCGGCTACGGTGACGTCGGCAAGGGCTGCGCCCAGGCGCTGCGCTCGTACGGCGCGCATGTGCTCGTCACCGAGATCGACCCGATCTGCGCCCTGCAGGCCATGATGGCCGGCTACGTCGTCGACACCGTCGAGAACTCCCTCGGCAAGGCCGACATCTACGTCACCACGACCGGCAACCGCGACATCATCACCGCCGACCACATGGCGAAGATGAAGGACCAGGCGATCGTCTGCAACATCGGCCATTTCGACAACGAGATCCAGATGAGCAAGCTCGAGGCCTGGAAGGGCGTGAAGCGCACGAACATCAAGCCCCAGGTCGACCGCTACACCTACGCCGACGGCCACAGCATCTACGTCCTGGCCGAAGGCCGCCTGGTCAACCTCGGCTGCGCCCGCGGCCACCCCAGCTTCGTGATGAGCAGCTCGTTCACGAACCAGACGCTCGCCCAGATCGACCTCTGGACCAGCGATCACAAGATCGGCGTCTACACCCTTTCGAAGAAGCTCGACGAGGAAGTCGCCCGCCTGCATCTCGAGAAACTCGGCGCGAAGCTCACCGTGCTGACGAAAGACCAGGCCGACTACATCGGCGTCCCGGTCGAGGGACCCTACAAGTCCAACCACTACCGCTACTGAGCCGTTTTTCCCAAAACCGCCCGGCCGTCCAGGCCGGGCGGTTTTGTTTACCGGCCCGCGCGGGCACGTCTGCCGCTGTTTTCCTTCACCTGCCCGACGAAGGCTTCGAGAGCCATCCGGCGCGAGGGGTCCGAGACGCCCGACTGGATCGCGGTCATGATCGGCATGTCGGGGTAATCACGCCGGATCTTTTCGATGATCGCCGCCGAGGCGTTGCCGACCATGCAGTTGAAGCACGCTGTGTTGATGATCCCGTCGGCGCCCCGATGATGGAAGTCGATGATCTTCGCGATGTTCACGAACAGCAGTTCGTCCTCGTCATTCGCGATGTACGGGCTTGCCAGACGTTTCAGTTCGAGATATCCCGGCTCGTCGAGCCGGCGTATTCTATTTCCAACAGTATATTTCATGCGCCAGACGTCGATCGTCCGCTTCAGGGCGATCGAGCCGGCGGCAATCATTTCCGAGAGTTCGAGCCGCGAAAGGCTCCGCAGGAACCACCGGGTGATCGAGAAGTCCAAAAAGTCGATGTTGAAGGGCGACGGCCAGACCTCCAGCCCCTGCCGTTCGAGCCAGAGGAAGAGATTGCCGCCCATCTGCCTGCTCGATTTTGCATATATATCTCCTGATATACCTATCAGCGGCCGGCGTTTCGACCTGTCGACGCGTATCACGGCGAGTTTCCGGAGGGACTCGTCGAGCGCGTCGGCGACGTTCCCGCCCGCGACCGCCGCCTCGATGCGCCGGAGATTCTCCCGGTGAAGCGCCTGCGTCATCCCCTGTTCGAGCTCGTATGGCCGGATCTCGCACGTCGCCTTCACGAGAAGTTCGATGGCCAGGAGGCCCATGTAAAAAGCCTCACCGGCATCGACGCCGAACAGGGCGGTCAGCTCCGTGGCGTTCGGCGAGGTGAGCGTGATGTTGTCGATGCCGCGGTCGGCCATCAACTGCCGCAATCCCGGTCCATACTGCTGGAGCAGGCAAGGGAACGAGAGACCGGGAACATAGAAGGCGAGCTTCCTGCCGTTGCTGACCTGATGCAGACGCAAAAGCTCCCCCGCGATGATCGAATACGGCAGGCACTCCTTGCCCAGGGAGTGGCGTTCCCCGAGCGCAAGCGTCTCCTGATCGGGGTCGGGAAGAATCTCGACGTTGTATCCCCTGCGTTTCCACATGCCGCTGAACGCGTAGACGATGTCGCCGAAATTCGGGATCCTCACTTCCGCGCCCGGCTCGGGAATGATCCCCTTTTTCTGCCCCATGCGGCCGGAGGCGACGGGGCAAACCTTCGGATGCGCCTGCGGTTTCTCCTGGTTCACCTGGTCCAGGAAGGCTTCCAGGCGCGTGATCAGCCCCGCTTCGCCGCGATGTTCATCGAACTCGAGGCTCAGGTGGGGCTTTTCGGCCAATCTCGCCTCGAGCTGCTTGAAGGTGAACGCGTCGGGGCCGCAGCCGAAGTTGGAGATGATGACCGGGTGGACGGAAGGAACCGAGACCGCGGCCGAAGCATAGCGGAGAATATCCGCCGAGAATTTCCAGGGGAGATCGGTTTCGATGCCGGCGATATCGAGATCGAGATACTGGGGCGGCATGGCCAGCACGCCCATTCTTCGCAGGCGTTCGAACAGGCTCAGGTTCAGGAAGGCGTCGAACGTGTTGTATGGCTTGCCCAGGACGGCGAACAGATGGCGGAAGCCGCCGTCGGCGATGAGCCGGCGCCCGCGCTCCACGAGGTCGGCATCGAAGGTGCGCTGAGCCGCCGAGGCGGCGCGGAAGGCGTCGCGCATGCGCCCTGCGGTCGCGTGCAGAGCGTCGCAGCACGAGGTCATCCCCTCGACGAACGAGGCTTCGTCGGTCAGGGCGAGAGCGGGCGACAGGAGTTTACCGGTCTTCGCGGCGGAGATCATGAAGGGAACGGCCATTGAATATGGGCAGGTATGTGACTGTTCCTGTCGCTCCCCAGGGAGTCGGATGATGGAAGGCAGGAAGACGACGTCGACATCCTGCGCGAGAAGGGCATCGACGTGGCCGGCGGCGAGCTTGATCGGCAGGCAGACCCCGACGGGAAGTCGCTTGAGCCCCCCGGCCAGCGTATCCGCGTTCGAGCTGAACGACAGCACAGGAACGCAGCCGATCTCTCGGAAGAAGGTCCCCCAGAACGGCAGGCTCGCCATCATGACCGACGCCCGCGGAATGCCGACGACCGGCCCGGCCGCCCCCTTCCGCCCAGCCGGCTCGAAAAACGTCTCGCAGGCGGCAACATACTCGGCCGCCAGATTCGGAAGCAGGGCGGCCTGCACACCGGAACCGCTGCGGCTCGTATACCGCTCGCAGGTATCGCCGAAGTAAATCTGCTCGCCATCGCGCTCCAGGAGATTCACTTCGCAGTTGTTGGGGCATCCGCCGCACCTGAAGGTTTTCAGCGTCGGCCGGGTGCCGGGCTCGAGGCCCCGGAACCCCGTCCGCGCGCCGCTGCCGATGAAGCTTCGGGCGGCATCGGCGGCACCGATGGCACCCGAAATGCGGTTGAAGGGATGCACGACGACCGGTCGGCCCAGGACATGCTCGAAGGCGGCGACCACGGCATCGTTCGAGGCCGTTCCGCCCTGCAGCAGGATGCGCTCGCCAAGAGGACGGTTTCCCACGACCTTCGCGAGGTAGTTGCGGGCGATCGAGCAGGCCAGGCCGGCGCAGATGTCGTCGATCGTCGCGCCGCCGCTCATCGCGCCCACGACTTCCGTCTCCATGAAAACGGTGCAGCGCGAGCCGAGATCTTTCGGTGATGCGGCCGCGAAGGCATGGTCGGCGAACTCGCCGACGATCGAGATGCCCATCCGCACGGCCTGCTCTTCGAGGAACGAGCCCGTGCCGGCGGCGCAGACCTTGTTCATCGCGAAATCACCGATCCGGCCGCCGCGAACCGAGATGAACTTGGAATCCTGGCCGCCGATTTCGATGATGGAATCGACGTTCGGCATGTATCTGCAGGCGCCGAGCAGCTGGCAGGTGATCTCGTTCGTCACGATGTCGGCGCCCAGGAGCTTCGCGGCGAGATGGCGGCCGCTTCCGGTGGTTCCGCAGCCGAGAACGCGAAGCCCGCCCGGGAAGCGCGTCTTCAGCAGGGCCAGCCCCTCGCGCAGCACGTCCAGCGGGGCGCCCCTGGTCGGCAGATACAGCGAGGTCAGCAGTTCCCCGTTTGTATCCGTGACGACGAAGTCGGTGCTCACCGAGCCGAGGTCCACGCCCAGAAACCCTTCCGCGTGGCTGGGAACGGGCTCTTCGGGTTCAGGCCTGCGCTCGAGCCGGGAAGGCCTGCGCAACGGCGGCAGGGCGTCACGGGAACACCCGCCCGCCGTAACGCGCCGCCCGACCAGTTCCTTCAGTTCACGAACCGAATGAAGCGTTGCCCCTGACGATACCGCTTTCACGGCGGCCCCGATCGCGCACTCGAGGCCGGGATACGGAGACGGCATGAGCCGGTCGGTTTCCGGCATGTGAAAGATCGTCCGGAACGCCCGGATGATCCCGCCGTTCTTCGCGCAGCCGCCGGCGATGACGATCGGCGGCTCGGGATCGCGGCTTTTGAGAAGCGTGGCGAGGGCGTTGCGGCAGATGGCCATGCAGACGCCGAGCGCGATTTCGTCGACGGGGGTTCCCTTCTGCTGGAGATGGATCATGTCCGACTTCGCGAACACGGCGCACCGGCCCGCGATCACGGCTTCGCGCTTCGCAGTTGCGCTCCGCGCCGCAAGTTCCTCGACACTCATTCCGAGCCGCTCGGCCTGCGACTCGAAAAAAGAGCCGCTGCCGGCGGCGCAGGCATCATGAATCGTGAATTCCCTGATCGCATCCGGAGCGTCGGGGTTCAGCAGGATCGATTTCGCCGAATGGCCGCCGATCTCGATGATCCGACGCGGCTTCAGCCCCATCCACCCGATACCGGCGACGACGGCGATGATGCCGTTGGTTTCAACCAGATCGTCGGCGGCGTCGCCCTCATCTCTGCCGCCGCTCACGCCGCATGCAAGCACATCGTGCGGGAAGCGCGCATCGGCCCGTTCGAGAAATTCCGCCACCGCGCGCCGGTCATCGGAGCTCCGCCGTCCCTCATACGACAGAACGAGACGCCCCTCGTCATCCAGGAGCACGGCCTTCGTGTATGCCGAACCGAGATCGAACCCGATCGTTTTCATCGCCCCTCACATCGCCGCCATGCGGCATCCGTATTCTGTATTTCTACTGTCCCGAAAATAATGCTTGTACTTTTTCCTCAAATTGATATCGTT